>NZ_DATFAI010000041.1:0-508389 GCF_035254685.1 Noviherbaspirillum sp.
GGCCGACTGCTCGAGCAGGCGCACGCGCAGCTCGCGGTTCTCGCGCAGCAGGCGCTCCTGGCTCGCGAAGTAGTCGGCGGCGCGCCCGAGGGCCTCGCCGGGCATCACGGCCAGTTCCTGCAGCGGATGGGCGAGGACCGAGAGCGACAGCCGCACCGTCTCGAGCGCGTGGAAGCGGTGGTCGGCGATCATCACCGCGATCGCGGCCAGCGTGAAGAACGTGAGGCGCGCGAGCGGCGAAGGCCCGCGATGGAAGAACGGAGGCGGTTCGCGAATCATCGGGGACGGGCGCTAACGATTTGCCGGCGAATCATTCGACGCAAATCGGCCTGTCCCCGATGATTCGCTCATGGCCTGAAGGCCAGACTCCAAGAAAGGCGCCTCAGTCGTTGGTGAAGACCGTCCCAAGCTTGTCCATTTCCTCCAGCGCGCGGCCCGAGCCCCGCACGACGCAGGTGAGCGGGTCGTCGGCGACGATCACGGGCAGCCCCGTTTCCTCCATGAGCAGGCGGTCGAGCTCGCGCAGGAGCGCTCCGCCCCCGGTGAGCACCATGCCCTTCTCGGCGATGTCGGCGCCCAGCTCGGGCGGCGTCTGCTCGAGCGCGCTCTTCACGGCGGAGACGATGGAATTCAGCGGGTCGGTGAGCGCCTCCAGGATCTCGTTGGAGGAGATGGTGAACGAGCGCGGGATGCCCTCGGCGAGGTTGCGTCCCTTCACCTCCATCTCGCGCACCTCGCTGCCGGGGAAGGCGGAGCCGATCTGCTTCTTGATCTGCTCGGCGGTCGACTCCCCGATCAGCATCCCGTAGTTGCGGCGGATGTAGTTGATGATCGCCTCGTCGAACTTGTCGCCGCCCACGCGCACCGAGGCGGAGTACACGATGCCGCCCAGCGAGATCACGCCGACTTCGGTCGTGCCGCCGCCGATGTCGACGACCATCGAGCCGGTCGCATCCGAGACGGGCAGGCCGGCGCCGATCGCGGCGGCCATCGGTTCTTCGATCAGGTAGACCTGCGAGGCACCTGCGCCGAGGGCGGATTCGCGGATCGCGCGGCGTTCGACTTGCGTCGAGCCGCAAGGCACGCAAATGATGATGCGCGGGGAAGGCTTGAACAGTTTGGAGTCGTGCACCATGCGGATGAACTGCTTGAGCATCTGCTCGGTGACGGTGAAGTCGGCGATCACGCCGTCCTTCATCGGGCGGATCGCTTCGATGTTGCCCGGCACCTTACCGAGCATCTGCTTGGCTTCCTTGCCGACAGCCTGGATCGTCTTCTTGCCGTTCGGGCCGCCCTGCTGACGAATCGCCACAACCGACGGCTCGTCCAGCACGATGCCCATGTTACGCACGTAGATCAGCGTATTGGCAGTGCCCAGGTCAATGGCCAGGTCGTTAGAAAAATAACTGCGTAAAAATCCAAACATGTATTGTCCTGATGCGCAATGTGGCGCGCTTAAACATTAGAGGTTAAAACCGGCCTTCCTGCGGCGGCTCAAACGCTTCGGCGCCAGCGAGGTATTAACCCGACATTCTACCTTATAATTTAGCTGAAATTAGTCGACGGCAACTTCAAAAATGCGGCGTAAATACAAGGCGTTTCAAGCGTTTCGACAAGTTTTTGCCAGAACTAAAACACCCTTTGCTTTTTAAAAATACAAACCGTCAACAGCTGCCCAAACTACCCTATCATGTCACTCGACCTCACCGATGTTAAACGCCTTGCCCGCCTGGCACAGCTCGACCTGAACGAAGATCAGGCCGGCAAGACCCTGGACAAGCTCAACGGTATTTTTGCCCTTGTTGAACAGATGCGCGCTGTCGACACCAGCAACGTGGAACCCCTGAATCATCCGATCGCCGCCTACCAGGACGATGTTGCCCTGCGCCTGCGCGATGACGCGGTGACCGAGCCGAATCGCCGCGACGAGTACCAACAGGTCGCCCCGGAAACCCAGGACGGTTTGTACCTGGTTCCGAAAGTCATCGAATAACCCCTTTCCGTCAGCACGCCGGACAAAGCGTCCACGCGGTCACCCATCCTATGCATACCAAGACCCTCAAAGAACTTTCCGCATCCCTGCATGCCAGGCAGATATCCGCGACCGAGCTGGCCAAGCTGTTCCTCGAACGCATCAGGCAAAGCGACCTCAACGCCTTCGTCCATGTGGACGAGGCATTGACCCTGCAGCAGGCATCCGAAGCCGATGCGCGCATTGCCAGGAATGACACCACGCCGCTGACCGGAATTCCGATCGCGCACAAGGACATTTTCGTTACGCGCGGCTGGCGTTCGACCGCCGGTTCGAAAATGTTGGCGAATTACATCAGCCCCTTCGATGCAACTGTCGTCGAACAGTTCCGTACGGCAGGTACTGTGACACTCGGAAAATTGAATTGTGACGAATTTGCCATGGGTTCTTCCAACGAGAACTCGCACTTCGGCACCGTGAAGAACCCATGGGACAAGGCTGCCATCCCTGGCGGCTCCTCCGGCGGATCAGCGGCAGCAATCGCAGCGCGCCTTGCCCCGGCCGCCACCGCAACCGACACCGGCGGCTCCATCCGCCAGCCGGCATCGCTGTGCGGCATCACCGGCATCAAGCCGACCTATGGCCGTGTCTCGCGCTTCGGCATGATCGCCTTCGCCTCCTCGCTCGACCAGGGCGGCCCGATGGCGCGGACTGCCGAGGACTGCGGCATGCTCCTGAACGCCATGGCCGGTTTCGATCCACGGGACTCGACCAGCCTGGAACGCCCGACAGAAGATTTCACTCGCGACCTCGACAAGAGCCTGCAGGGGCTGAAAATCGGCATCCCGCGTGAATATTTCGGCAAAGGGCTGGCGAGCGACGTCGAACAGGCGGTGCGCGCGGCATTGCGCGAATATGAAAAGCTGGGCGCGACGCTGGTCGATATTTCATTGCCAAAAACAGAGCTGTCGATCCCGGTGTACTACGTGATCGCGCCGGCGGAAGCATCGTCCAACCTGTCGCGCTTCGACGGCGTGCGCTACGGCCATCGCGCGCAGGATTACAAGGACCTCGCCGACATGTACCGCAAGTCCCGCGCGGAGGGCTTCGGCGAAGAAGTGAAGCGCCGCATCCTGGTCGGCACCTATGTGCTGTCGCACGGCTATTACGATGCCTACTACCTGCAGGCGCAGAAGATCCGCCGTCTGATCGCGCAGGACTTCCAGGACGCCTTCAAGCAATGCGACGTGATCATGGGACCGGTATCGCCGACCGTCGCCTGGGATATCGGCGACAAGGCGGACGATCCCGTCGCGAACTACCTTGCCGACATCTTCACGCTGTCGACCAGCCTTGCAGGCTTGCCGGGCATGTCGATTCCCTGCGGATTCGGTCAGGGCGACAAAAATGCGAAGCGCCCAGTCGGCCTGCAGATCATCGGCAATTATTTCAACGAAGCTCGCCTGTTGAACGTCGCGCACCAGTACCAGCGCGTGACGGACTGGCACCAGCGCAAGCCGGAAGGGGTGTGACGATGCCGCGCCGCGCCGTCATGCTGATGCTGCTCTGCCTGGCCGGCAGCGCGGCCGCGCAAAAGCTGGATGCGCGTTTTTCCTGCAGTGCGGCGCGCGACGAAGATGGCGAAAAGGTGACTTACGCAGACACTGCCCGGTTCCGCCTGGACGGCAACCGTATCGAAGCCTTTTCCTGGGAATCGTCGCTGTTCCGCACCACGCATGGCTTTGACTGCAGCATCGACCAGGGCGACGGCCTGCTCGCCGAAGTCAGGGCCGAGCAGGAAAGGACGACATGGCGCATTTCGTTGGCTGATGCCCACGCAGCGCGCGAGCGGCGCGGCTACACGTTCGACCGCAGGATGAATTGCACGATCCGGCTGGAGCGCGAAGGCGACACCCTGGCTGTGAAGCCGAGCTGCCCGGCCCTGTGCGGTTCACGCAGCAATTTCACGGCACTATCGGTGGATTTGAAGACCGGCAAGTGCCGTTATGAAGAATAAGTGAGGACACTACTATGCAGTGGGAAGTCGTAATCGGTTTCGAGACACACGCACAACTCTCGACCCAATCGAAAATTTTCAGCGGCGCAGCGACCCGTTTCGGCGCCGAGCCTAACACGCAGGCCTGCCCGGTCGACCTGGCGCTGCCCGGCGTGCTGCCCGTCATGAACAAGGGCGCAGTGGAACGCGCCATCCAGTTCGGCGTCGCAGTCGGCGCAACCGTCGCGCCGCGCTCGGTCTTCGCGCGCAAGAATTATTTCTACCCCGACCTGCCCAAGGGTTATCAGATCAGCCAGTACGAGATCCCGGTAGTGCAAGGCGGTACGCTTTCCTTCGTCCTGGAAAAGGATGGCAAGACGGAAATGAAGACCGTGCACCTGACCCGTGCCCACCTGGAAGAAGATGCCGGCAAGTCGCTGCACGAGGATTACCACGGCATGACCGGCATCGACCTCAACCGTGCCGGCACGCCGCTGCTGGAGATCGTCACGGAGCCGGACATGCGCAGCGCCGCTGAAGCAGTGGCCTACGCGAAGGCGCTGCATTCGCTGGTGGTGTGGCTCGGCATCTGTGACGGCAACATGCAGGAAGGCTCCTTCCGCTGCGACGCCAACGTCTCGGTGCGGCCGATGGGCCAGAACGAATACGGCACGCGCTGCGAAATCAAGAACCTGAACTCCTTCCGCTTCCTGGAAGACGCCATCAATTTCGAAGTGCGACGCCAGATCGAGCTGATCGAGGACGGTGGCACGGTGGTGCAGGAAACCCGCCTTTACGACCCGGATCGCAAGGAAACGCGCTCCATGCGCAGCAAGGAAGAGGCGGCGGATTACCGCTACTTCCCCGACCCCGACCTGCCGCCGCTCGTGATCGCGCAGGAGTGGATCGAGCGCGTGAAGGCGTCGATGCCGGAACTGCCAGGCGCGATGCGGGAGCGCTTCGCGAAGGATTACGGCCTGCCGGAATACGACGCGGCGGTCCTGACGCAATCCAAGGCGATGGCCGCGTATTTCGAAGCCGTGGTCGCGAAGGCCGGCAAGGAGCAGGCCAAGCCGGCGGCCAACTGGCTGATGGGTGACGTGTCGTCGACGCTGAACCGCGAAGGCGTCGATATCGCGAACGCGCCGGTCAAGGCCGAACAGCTCGCCGTGCTGCTGCAGCGGATTGCCGATGGCACCATCTCGAACAAGATTGCCAAGGAAGTGTTCGGCGCGATGTGGGAAGCACCGTCCGACAAGGCGACGCTTGCCGACGACATCATCGAAGCCAAGGGCCTGAAACAGATTTCCGACAGCGGGGCACTGGAGAAGATCGTGGACGAAGTGCTGGCAGCGAATGCGAAATCGGTCGAGGAATACCGTTCCGGCAAGGAGAAAGCCTTCAATGCGATCATCGGCCAGGCGATGAAGGCAACCAAAGGCAAGGCGAATCCGGCGCAGTTGACGGAATTGCTGAAGAAGAAGCTGGCGGGATAAGGCTACGTCATTTCCAGGGCGACCGGCGTGCAAGCCGGCCGCACCTCGCCGGCTACACCTCGCCGGCCACACCTGATTACAGCGGTCGCCTATTTTGCAGCGACCTCGCCTACCAGTTCGCGGTAGCGCTTCAGCGTCGCATCGAACTTCGCATTGATCTGCACGACCTCCGCCTCCCGGTCGAGCAGCAGCTTCCTTGATGTACTGACGGCCTGTTCAGCGTCATCCAGCTTGCGCTGCATGACGGTCGGCACCGTCGCATTCTTTTTCCTGGTCGTATCCACTTCGGACCGGGCCAATTGCTGATGCTTCTCGGCGTTGGCGAGCAACAGCTTCTCGCGCTTGATCTGCTCCTCGACCGGCTCGATTGCCCGCTTGCGGGCGAGTTCGACATCCGATTCGCTGCGGTAGCGGGCGCGTATGGCCATGTCGTTGCGGCGCTGCTCCTCGGCCGCCGCCTCGTCTGCCTTGCGCTGCGCTTCCTGCGCACGCAATTGCTGCTTCTGTTCGGCAATCGGCGGTGGCAGGATCTCACGCCGCACCAGGCCTTTCGAATCGAGCTCGCGCATGACGCGATCGGCGCATTCGGCAATGGGCCGGTCGGAGGTGAGGGTGCGTCCGGAAGCATCCTTGCATTGATAAATCTGCGCCGATGCCATCCACGGGATGACAAGCAGTGCCAGGGCTCCGGCAATTTTCGATGAACTCTTCATCGCACCTCCTCCCGAATGCAGGTACGAGCTACACGACGGAACTACATCACGCCATAGCGGCTTCGATAGGCGGCGACCGCATCCTTGTAGCTGGCAAGCTCCTGGCCGGCGTCCGCCTTCGAAATATATTCCAGCAAATCATCCAGATTGCCAATAGAAATCACCGGCATGCCATAGGTTTTCGTCACTTCCTGTACCGCAGAATGTTCGGACAGCGCGCCGTCCTTGCCCGAGCGTTCCATGCGATCGAGCGCGATCAGGACGGCGCAGGGAGTGGCGCCCGCGGCGCGGATCATGTCCACTGATTCGCGCACCGAGGTGCCGGCGGAGATCACGTCATCAATGATGACCACCCTGCCCTGCAATTTGGCGCCCACCATGGTGCCGCCCTCGCCGTGGTCCTTGGCTTCCTTGCGGTTGAAGGCAAACGGGACATTGCGGCCCTTGCGCGCCAATTCGACGGCGGTGGCCGAGGCGAGGGTGATGCCCTTGTAGGCCGGTCCGAACAGCATGTCGAATTCGATGCCGGAATCGAGCAGCGTCTGCGCATAGAACTCGGCCAGCTTGCCCAGGTTGGCGCCATCGCTGAACAGCCCGGCATTGAAAAAATAGGGTGACGTGCGGCCCGCCTTGGTGATGAACTCGCCGAAGCGCAGCACACCCGCGGAGACGGAAAACGCGATGAATTCCTGACGTAGCTTGCTCAAGATGCCCTCGAAATGTATAGATTGACAATGCCGGCACAGCGGCCGGCCAAACAGGCATTGTAATGGGATATGCCTTTCGCATGGCCCGATCGGCGCCGCAAATTTCGGTTATGCTAGCCGCTCGTTTTTTCCTGGTGAACGCATGATCAAGATCGTATCCGCCAACCTCAATGGCATTCGCTCCGCAGCCAAAAAGGGGTTTTTCGACTGGATGGCCAAACAGTCCCCGCACATCGTCTGCGTGCAGGAACTGAAGGCGCAGGCCGCCGACATGACGCCGGAATTCCTCCGCCCGCACGGCTACCATGGCCATTTCCATTACGCGGAAAAGAAGGGCTACTCCGGCGTCGGCGTCTATTCGACATTCGAACCGGATGCGGTGCAGGTGGGTTTCGGCAATGACGAGTTCGATGCCGAGGGCCGTTATGTGCAGTGCGATTTCGGCAAACTCAGCGTGATCTCGCTCTACTGCCCTTCCGGCTCCTCCAGCGAGGAACGCCAGCAGGCGAAGTTCCGCTTCATGGACGTGTTCCTGCCGCACATGGAACAGCTGATCGGATCCGGCCGCGAAGTCGTCATCTGTGGCGACTGGAACATCGCGCACAAGGAAATCGACCTGAAGAACTGGAAATCGAACCAGAAGAACAGCGGCTTCCTGCCGGAAGAGCGCGCGTGGATGACACAGGTGTTCAGCCAGGTGGGCTGGGTCGATGTGTACCGTCGGTTGCATCCGGAGACGACCGGCGAAGCGTACACTTGGTGGAGCAATCGCGGACAGGCGTGGGCGAACAATGTCGGGTGGCGCATCGATTACCACGTCTCCACGCCGGGCATCGCGGCCAAAGCAAGCGGGGCGTCAATCTACAAGGACGAGCGCTTTTCCGACCATGCGCCGCTCGTCGTAGAGTACGACGGCGCATCCTCCTTCATCAGCGGATAGACGCGATTCCCTTGGCGTTGCTCCGATAGGGTGGCAAGGCATCAACCGTTGTTCCCTTGGCATTTGCATATAGCGGCATCACCTCGGGCAGATGCTGCTGCATGTCCGCGATGCGGCTGCCGCCGGCCGGATGGGTGGAGAGCCATTGCGGCGGTGCGTTCTTGCTGACCATGCCCATCTTCTGCCACAGCGCGATGCCGGCGCGCGGATCGTAGCCGGCGCGCGCGGCGATATCCAGTCCGACCAGGTCCGCTTCGGTTTCATCGCTGCGCGAAAACTTCAGCATGACGAGTTTCGCACCCTGCCCCGCCAGCATCTGGCCCGTATCCTTCAGGCCGAGCAGGGCGGAACCCAGTGCGGTTCCCAGGTTGAGCAACGTGCCCTTGGCCATACGCTCGCGTCCATGCTCGCGCAGGGCATGGGCGATCTCATGGCCCATCACGATGGCGACTTCGTCATCGGTGAGTTTGAGCGTATCCAGCAGGCCGGTGTAGAACGCGATTTTCCCGCCGGGCATGCAAAAAGCGTTCACCTCGCTGGAGGCGATCAAGTTCACTTCCCACTGCCATTGCGTCGCGCGTTCATTCCAGCGTGTGGTATGGGGAATGATGTTCCTGGCAATCGCACGCAGGCGGGCGACCTGCGGATCGCTGGCTGGCACGAGCGCTCCCTTGCGATTCGCCTGCTGCTTGACCTCGGTGTATTGCTGGAGCGCGCTTGCCTCGACCTGGTCTTCCGGCACGAGCTTGCGCAGGGCGGACGGCTTGCCTACCTTCACGCCACCGTCGGCCTCGTTCACACGGTCCTGCGCATGAGCCGGGTGCATGCCGAAAAAGCAGGCAGCAATGAAGAACGGAGCAAGCAGCAGTCGATTCATGGGTCCCTCCACAAGAACGGTGTTCGCCGGGCTGCTACTTCTTGTCGCCATTCCAGGGGGCGATCTTCGGCAGCATCATCATGCCCGGCAACGCCAGCGCAAAGCATACAAGAAAGAATGTGAACCAGCCGGTCTGCGCCACGATGTACCCCGTTGCCGCGTTGAAGAAGGTACGCGGCACGGCCGCCAGGCTGGTAAACAAGGCAAATTGGGTCGCAGTGTAGCGCGGATCGGTGGTGGTGGCGATATAGGCCGTGAAGGCGGCCGTGCCCAGTCCGACCGCGAAGGCTTCGAGGCCGATCACGGCGCCGAGCATCAGGGTCGCATGCTCGCCGGTGCTGACGCCGGTCTGCGCGAGGGCTGCGAAACCGAGGATGGCCAGCGCCTGCAGCACGCCGAAAATCCACAGGCCGCGGTTGATGCCGGTCTTCTCCAGCCAGATCGCCCCAAGAATGCCGCCGGACAGGCTGGCCCACAGGCCGGCGTTCTTGGCCACCAGTCCGATCTGGGTGCGGGTGAAGCCGAGGTCGATATAGAACGGCGTAGCCAGCGCGGTCGCCATCGAATCGCCGAGCTTGTAGAGGAAGATGAAGGCCAGCACCAGCAGTGCATGTGACCAGCCGCTGCGATGGATGAATTCCTTGAACGGAAGCGCCACCGCTTCGCGCAGGTTCTTCGGCGGCTGGCCGTAGATTTTCGGTTCGGCGATGATGAGCGTTGTGACAATGCCAGGCAGCATGAACAGCGCAGTGATGATGAACACCGACTGCCAGCTCATGAGGTCGGACAGGATCAGCGAGAGCGCACCTGGCACCAGTGTGGAGAGCTTGTAGGCATTGACGAAGAGCGCGGTGCCCGAACCCTGTTGTTCATCGGTCAGCAGTTCACGCCGGTAGGCATCGATCACGATGTCCTGGCTGGCCGACAGGAAGGCGACCGCGCCGCACAGGAACACGATGGCTGTCAGGTCGGTCTTCGGGGAAAACTGGCCCAGGGCCGCAACCGCGACCAATAGCGCGATCTGCGTGACCAGCATCCAGCCGCGCCGCCGCCCCAGCAGCGGGATATGGAAGCGGTCCATCAGCGGCGACCAGGCGAACTTCCAGGTGTAGGGGAAGCCGACCAGCGCGAACAGGCCGATGGCTTTCAGGTCCACGTTTTCCGACTTCAGCCAGGCTGACAACAGGTTGTACAGGATGAACAGCGGCAGGCCCGAGGAGAAACCGAGCGAGACGCAGATCAGCATCTGGCGACTGAAGTAATGACGCCAGCCCGGCTTGGCCTTGACTTCGGGTTCAGGAGTGGGTTCGGTAGCGGATGGCGCTGCCAGGGTCATGTCGTGCTCGCGTGGTGGTAGGTGTCATGAGGTCCGTGCAGACGAATTTTAACGGTGCGGCAAGAACCCGATCGGTGTCCACGGAAAACACGAAAAACACGGAAAACATCTCCATTTTTTTGCGTATTTTGTGGACACAAGTTTCTGCTCAATGCAGACACATCATAGATGCCCACAAAAAGCACTCGGCGTGCCCCAGAAAAAACAAAAAATTCAAGAATCTTTCCGTGTTTTTCGTGTTTTTCGTGGACATAAACAATGTCCAGGATGCCCCATTAACGTCTGAACGACCTGCCAGGTTATCGTTTTCGAAAGCGGAACACGGCCAGACTGCCACGCCAGTTTGGGAGGAAGGAAACGGGCTTGCCGTCGTGCAACGCGACGCATTCGAGCACTTCGAGTCCCACCCGGTTGGCAAGTTCCTCAAAATCCTTGATCGTCGCGCAACGCACGTTGGGCGTGTCATACCATTCATACGGCAGCGACTTCGATACAGGCATGCGCCCGCGCAGCAGCGCAAAACGGTGCGGCCAGTAGGCAAAGTTCGGGAAGGAGACGATGGCCTCGCGCCCGACACGCGCGATGTCGCGCAGGACGCCCTCGACGTTCTTCATCATCTGCAGCGCGGACAGGCACAGCACGGTGTCGAAGGCATCGTCGGCGAATATCGCCAGTCCCGCCTCCAGGTCCTGCTGGATGACAGAAACGCCGCGGCTGATGCAGGTCGGGATCTTGCGATCATCGATCTCCACACCGTAGCCGAGGCATTGTTTATCGGTCTGCAAATAGTCGAGCATCACGCCGTCGCCGCAGCCGAGGTCGAGCAGATGCGATGCCGGCGCGACCCAGTGCGCGATGAAGGCGAGGTCGGGCCGCAGGGCGATCAGTTCACGGAAATTCATTTGCGCACCTCCTTGCTGATGTCGTGCCAGATGCGGTCGTAATAGGCTTTCACCACATTCATGTAACGCGGGTCCTCCAGCAAAAAGGCATCATGCCCGTGTGGCGCGGCGATTTCGGCGTAGCTCACGCGGCGCTTGTTGTTGACCAGCGCCTGCACGATTTCGCGGCTGCGCTCGGGCGAGAAGCGCCAGTCGGTGGTGAAGGACACCAGCAGGAACTGCGCCTCCGTCCTGGCGAGCGCCTTGGTCAGGTCGTTGCCGTACTCGCGCGCCGGATCAAAGTAATCGAGCGCCTTGGTGATCAGCAGGTAGGTGTTGGCATCGAAGTACTCGGAAAACTTGTCACCCTGGTAGCGCAGGTAGGATTCAATCTCGAAATCAATGCCATAGCCGAACTGGTACGTGCCGTTGCGCAGGTCGCGGCCGAATTTTTCCGCCATGCTGTCGTCGGACAGGTAGGTGATGTGCCCGACCATGCGCGCCACACGCAGGCCGCGCTTGGGCACCACGCCGTGCTCGTAAAAATGGCCGCCGTGGTAATCGGGATCGGTCAGGATGGACTGGCGCGCGACGTCGTTGAACGCGATGTTCTGCGCGGTGAGCTTCGGCGTGGAAGCGATCACGATGGCATGACGCACGCGCTCGGGATAGATGATGCTCCAGGACAGCGCCTGCATGCCTCCGAGCGAGCCGCCCATGACGGCAGCGAACTGTTCGATGCCAAGCGCATCCGCGAGTCGCGCCTGGGCGCGCACCCAGTCTTCCACGGTCACGACCGGAAAGTCCGCGCCATAGGGCTTGCCGGTGGCCGGATTGGTGTGCATCGGTCCGGTCGATCCGAAGCAGGAACCGGGATTGTTGACGCCGATGACGAAGAAGCGGTCGGTATCGACGGGCTTGCCCGGCCCAACCATGTTGTCCCACCAGCCGACACTCTTGCTGCCGTCCGCGCCTTCGTACATGCCGGCGACATGGTGCGAGGCGTTCAGTGCGTGGCAGACCAGCACCGCGTTGGAGCGGTCGGCATTGAGCTTGCCGTAGGTTTCATAGACGAGCGTGTAGTCCGCCAGCGACGCGCCGCTGCTCAGTGGCAGGGGCTCGGAAAAGTGCATCGACTGCGGCGAAACGATTCCCAAGGATGACATGACGATCCCGAAGGTGCAGATAAATGTGCAGAAAACAAAAAAGCCCGAGAAGCGGTCAGCTTATCGGGCTAAGTTCAGGCTTGAATTGCAAGCACGCTTTAGCCGTATTTATTACGCGCCCGCAAGCTGATTATCAAATCGGCGCATTGCATAAGAATAACCAAGTCGGTTGCCGCCGTCAAACCCGCTTGTCAAACAGCCATCGCGTCCGATCACAGCGTGCGCAACTGCTCGACCGCCTCGACGATGTCGTTCGGCTCCATCGAGCGCAGGATCTTCTTCGTGCGCGGGACGATGGCCGACAGGTCGGTATTCAGGATCTCCTGCTTGACGGCGAGTATCTGCGACGGATGCATGGAGAATTCGCGCAGCCCCATGCCCAGCAGCAGGCGCGTCAGCCGGGTATCGCCCGCCATTTCACCGCATACCGACACCGGGACACCTGCCTTGGAACCGATCGCGATGGTGGTCGACAGCAGGTAGAGCACCGCCGGATGCAGCGGGTTGTACAGATGCGCGACCTCATGGTCGGCGCGGTCGATCGCCAGCGTGTACTGGATCAGGTCATTGGTGCCGATGGACAGAAAATCCATGCGCTTGACGAACATCGGCAGAGTCAGCGCGGCGGCCGGGATTTCGATCATCGCGCCCACCGGGATCTGCGGATCGAACTTCCTGTTGGACTCGCGCAGTTGCGACTTGGCCTGCTCGATCATCGCCAGTGTCTGGTCGATCTCGAAGGCGTGTGCGAGCATCGGGATCAGGAGCTTGACCGGCCCGTAGGCCGAGGCGCGCAGGATCGCGCGCAACTGCGCCAGGAACATCTGTGGCTCGGTCAGGCAAAAGCGGATCGCGCGCAGGCCAAGCGCCGGATTGAGGGAGGTCTGCTCGGCCGCATCGAGCGGCTTATCGGCGCCGATGTCGAGCGTGCGGATGGTGACCGGCTTGCCCTTCATCGCGACCACGGCTTGGCGATAGGACTCGAACTGCTCGTCTTCCGAAGGCAGCTTGTGGAGCAGGCCGACGCGCCCCATGAACAGGTATTCGGAGCGGAATAGGCCGACGCCCATCGCGCCGGCGTCGAGCGCGGCGGGGCAATCGTCGGGCAATTCGATATTCGCCAGCAGCGAAACCTCGATGCCATCCTTCGTGACGGCGGGCGTTTTCTTGAGCTTGCTGAGCTTCTTGCGGTCGCGGATCAGCCGCGCCTGACGCTCGCGGTACTGGTCCATCACTTCCGGCGTCGGATCGACGATCACCACGCCGGCATCGCCGTCGATGATGACCCAGTCGTCCTGCTGGATCAGGGCTGACGCGTTGTACATGCCCACCGCCGCGGGAATGTCGAGGCTGCGCGCGACGATCGCAGAATGGGAGTTCTGCCCGCCGAGATCGGTCACGAAGCCGCCGAAGGCACGGTTCTTGAACTGCAGCATATCGGCCGGCGAGATGTCGTGCGCGACGACGATCATGCGCCCGGCCGGTTCGTCCGAGCCATCGCCGGCAGGAAGCGTATGGGAGGTGCCCGTCAGCACTTTCAGCACGCGCTCGCCGACCTGAAGGATGTCAGCCTTGCGCTCGCGCAGGTAGGCATCCTCGATCTCGTCGAACTGCGCGGACAGCTCGTCGATCTGGCTGACCAGCGCCCATTCGGCGTTGTAATGCCGGGTACGAATGATCTCGAGCGGCACTTCGGCAATCATCGGGTCCGACAGGATCAGCGCATGCACGTCGATGAAGGCGCCAAGCTCAGCCGGCGAATCCTTCGGCAGGTCGTTCCAGATGGCCTGCAGTTCCCTGTGCACGGTGGCGATGGCCTTTTGCAGGCGCTGCACTTCCGCCTCGACCTGTTCCTGCGGAATGATGTAATGCCTGACCTCGAGTGCTGCAGGGGTGAGCAGGTGCGCGCGGCCGATTGCAATGCCGCGTGACACCGGAATCCCATGAAGCGTAAAAGAAGCCATCGCGTTCTTTACTCGCCTTCGCCAAATTTATTCTGGATCAGCTCGACGAGCGCGTCAAAGCACGCCTTCTCGTCGGCGCCTTCGGCCTCCAGCAGGACGGTCGTCCCCTTGCCGGCTGCCAGCATCATGACGCCCATGATCGACTTGGCATTCACGCGCCGCGCATTGCGCGTCAGCCAGACTTCGCTCTGATACTTTGCCGCGAGCTGTGTCAGCTTGGCCGAGGCACGCGCATGCAGGCCGAGCTTGTTGATGATTTCGATTTCCTGTTGAATCATTTCCCGCCGATCTTCTTTTCTTATGAAACCCGAACCCGGTTATCCACCCTGACCGCCCCGCTCTGTCCGCCGGCCAGCGCCATTTCCACGACGATATCGAGCGTGTCGTTGCGGTAGGTCAGCGCGCGCAGCAGCATCGGCAGGCTGATACCGGCAATCACTTCGACGTGCCCCGGGCTGCACAGACGCAGCGTGCAATTGGAAGGCGTGCCGCCCATGACGTCGGTGATGACGAGAACGCCGGAGCCATCGTCGATGCGCTTGATCACTTCCACCGCAAGCCGGTTGACTTCGGCAGGGTCCTGGTCGGCGCGCACGTCGATCGCTTCCATCCTTTCCGGCCGCGCGCGAAAGACATGGGTTGCCGCCTCGATGAAGGCGTTGCCGAGCGGTGCGTGGGTCAGGAGAAGGATGCCGATCATGATTTTTCTGGTTTATGCGGGATGCTTCCCGTTGGCGGATGATGCAAAGGATTGTCGTCGGGCGTCACCAGCCTCATGCGATCGTCCCGCATCCCGCAACGCGAATTCCTTTTTATTGGCACTGCTTCTCCAGTGCGTCAATGAACATTCCGGCAACATCGAAACCCGTTTGTTGCGTGATTTCCTGGAAGCAGGTCGGACTGGTGACATTAATTTCCGTGAGGCAATCTCCGATGACATCCAATCCTACCAGCAACAGGCCGCGCGTCAAAAGAGCTGGCGCAAGCGCCTCGCCGATTTCCCGGTCGCGCTGCGAGAGCGGCTGCGCGACGCCCAGGCCGCCGACGGCAAGATTGCCGCGCACCTCCCCGTTCTGCGGAATGCGCGCCAGCGAATACGGTACGACCTGTCCGCCGATCAGCAGAATCCGCTTGTCCCCCTGGCTGATTTCCGGAATGAAGCGCTGGACCATGATCGTGCGCATGCCATTTTCGGTCAGCGTTTCAATGATGGAGCCGAGATTCATGCCGTCTTCCCGGACCCGGAAAATACCGATGCCGCCCATGCCGTCGAGCGGCTTGAGAATGATGTCCTTCTGCTCGCGATGGAAAGCGCGGATCCGGTTCTCGTCGCTGGTGACGAGGGTCGGCGAGGTGAATTCCGGGAATTGCGCGATCGCCAGCTTTTCATTGTGGCTGCGGATCGCTTCCGGCCGGTTGACCACGCGCGCGCCCTGCCTCTCGGCCACCTCCAGCAGATAGGTGAGGTAGATGTATTCCATGTTGAAGGGCGGGTCCTTGCGCACGACCACCGCGTCGAACTCGGTGAGCTGCATCGCGGTCGCCGGTTCGGCGTGGTACCAGTCCTTCGGGTCGCCGGTCAGGTTGACGCGGGCGACATTGGCCGTCAGCAGGCCGGCATGGAACGCCATGTCCTTCTGCTCGAAGGCGTAGATCGCATGGCCGCGCCGCGCCGCCTCGGCCATCATTGCGTAGGTGGTGTCCTTGTAGATCTTGAAATGGTCGAGCGGATCGGCGAGGAAAGCAAATTTCATGTGTCAGTACACCTCGGGATTCGGATCGGTCTTTTCCAGCTCGATCGACGCGGCCAGCAAGGCCAGGCGCGCGACCACGCCATACATGTAGAACCGGTTCGGCGGCGCGGTGCCCGGCTTGGCTTGCAGGTCAGGCAGGGCGTGCTGCTGCGCGAAGGCCAACGGCACGAAATGCGCGCCGGGTGAATTCAGGTTCTCGTCGATGCCGCGCTCTGCATGCACACGGTAGAAACCGCCGACCACGTAGCGGTCAATCATGTAGACCACCGGCTCGGCCACCGCATCGTTGATGTGCTCGAAGGTGTGCACGCCTTCCTGGATGATCACGTCGGACACTTCCAGGCCTTCCTTCACCACCGACATCTTGTTGCGCTGCTTGCGGTTGAGGTCACGCACCTCGCTGGCATCCTTGACGGTCATGATGCCCATGCCGTAGGTGCCGGCGTCGGCCTTGACGATAACGAAAGGCTTTTCCTTGATGCCGTATTCCTTGTACTTCTTGCGGATCTTGGCCAGCACGGAATCGACGCTCGCAGCAAGGCATTCTTCGCCGGTACGTTCATGGAAATCGATCTCGCTGCATCGGGCGAAATAGGGGTTGAGCATCCAGCCGTCGACATCGACCATCTTGGCGAATTTCTTGACCACTTCATCGTACGCTGCGAAGTGGTTGCTCTTGCGGCGCACGGTCCATCCGGCATGCAGCGGCGGCAACAGGTTCTGTTCGTGCAGGCCTTCCAGGATGGGCGGAACGCCGGACGACAGGTCATTGTTCAGCAGGATGGTGCAGGGGTCGAAATTCTTCAGGCCGAGCCTGCGTCCGTTGGCGGAGCGCTCGAGCGGTTCGAGCGTGATCGTGCTGCCGTCGGGCAGATCAATGTTGGTCGGTTCCTTGACATCTTCGGACAGGGAACCGAGGCGCACATTCAGGCCGGTCTGGCGGAAGATCTGCATCAGGCGCGCGACGTTCTGCAGGTAGAACACGTTGCGCGTATGCCGCTCGGGAATCAGCAGCAGGTTCTTGGCATCCGGACAATATTTCTCGATGGCGGCCATCGCGGCCTGTACGGCCAGCGGCAGCATTTCCGGCGAGAGGTTGTTGAAACCGCCCGGGAAAAGATTGGTGTCGACCGGCGCCAGCTTGAAACCGGCATTGCGCAAGTCCACCGAGCAATAGAACGGCGGAGTATGTTCCTGCCACTCGAGGCGGAACCAGCGCTCGATGGACGGCGTGGCGGACAGGATTTTCTTTTCGAGGTCGAGTAGCGGACCGTTCAGAGCTGTGACGAGGTGCGGAACCATAGAAACCTTCTAGCTATAAGCATTTTTGCAATAGGAGAATTCTAACGGCAATCGTCCTGTTGCGTGTGCGGGATGTTGTCAGAGGAAGGCTGTTGCCGGACGCGGCATTTCACAAATGGCAATGCATGCCCGGCGTCCATGACGGACATGCCTCAGATGCGGGCGCACCCGCCGATTTTAAAGGCCAAAAACAAAAAAAGCGCTCCGTCCGGAGCGCCTTGAACAATCCCGCCACGGCCGAGGCGGGAAGGGGAAACGGCATGCCGATGGCGGCTCAGGAGTGGTAGGCCGATTCGCCATGGCTGGCGATGTCGAGGCCTTCACGCTCCTGCTCTTCCGGCACGCGCAGGCCGATGAGCAGGTCCACCACCTTGTAGGCGACGAACGCCACCACGCCGGACCAGACCAGTGTCGTCAGCACGCCCTGGAACTGGATCCATACCTGCCCGGCGATCGAATAGTCGGGCGAGACCTTGTTGGCGACATAGTCATAGATGCCGGTGCCGCCCAGCGAGGGCGCGGCGAACACGCCGGTCAGCAGGGCACCGAGGATGCCGCCGACGCCGTGCACGCCGAACACGTCGAGCGAGTCGTCAGCGCCCAGCATGCGCTTCAGGCCATTGACACCCCACAGGCAGACGATGCCGGCCAGCAGACCGATCACTAGCGCGCCCATCACGCCGACGAAGCCGGCTGCCGGCGTGATTGCCACCAGGCCGGCGACAGCGCCGGACGCCGCGCCCAGCATGGACGGCTTGCCCTTTTCCATCCATTCACCGAAGGTCCAGGACAGCGTGGCGGCGGCGGTTGCCAGCAGTGTGTTGAGGAATGCCAGGGCAGCGGTGCCGCCCGCTTCCAGCGCGGAGCCGGCGTTGAATCCGAACCAGCCTACCCACAGCATCGACGCGCCCACCATGGTCAGCGTCAGCGAGTGCGGCGCCATCGACTCGCGGCCGTAGCCGATACGCTTGCCGATGACGAATGCGCCGACCAGCCCGGCCACGGCCGCATTGATGTGCACCACTGTACCGCCTGCGAAATCGAGCGCGCCCTTCTGGAACAGCCAGCCGCCGGCAGCCGTCGCCTTTTCGGCTGCGGCAGCATCGGTGAAGGCATCCGGTCCAGGCCAGAACCAGACCATGTGCGCGATCGGCAGATAGGAGAAGGTGAACCAGAGGACAACGAACAGCAGCACGGCCGAAAAACGGATGCGTTCGGCAAACGCGCCCACGATCAGGCCGCAGGTGATCGCCGCGAACGTAGCCTGGAAGGCGACGAACACGAACTCCGGAATCACCACGCCCTTGCTGAAGGTGCCGGTAATGGTATCCGGCGTCATGCCCTTCAGGAACATGCGGTCGAACGAGCCGATGAAGCTGTTCCCTTCAGTGAACGCCAGCGAGTAGCCGTAGATGCACCAGAGCACGATGATCAGGGCGAAGATCACGAAGACCTGCATCAGGATCGAAAGCATGTTCTTGGAGCGCACCAGGCCGCCATAAAACAGGGCCAGGCCCGGGATCGTCATCAGGATCACCAGCACGGTGGCGACCATCATCCAGGCGGTGTCGCCCTTGTTCGGGACAGGAGCCGGGGCTGCGGCAGGCACGGCGGCCGCAGCAGCAGCCGAAGCAGCAGCCGAAGCAGCAGCAGGAGCGGCCGCGGGAGCCGCCTGGGCGACGGCGGGCGCCGGGGCAGATGCGGCCGGAGCAGATTCGCCGGCTGCGGGCGCAGAAGCCTGCGCCACGATCGCTTCCGCCTTGGCGGAAGGTGCATCGTCGGCCAGCGCGAAGGATGACGCGAACAGCAGCGCGCCGGACGCAAGAATGCCTGCAAAGAGTTTTTTCATTTCACTCCTCCTTCAGAGTGCAGCGTTGCCGGTCTCACCGGTACGGATACGGATGACCTGCAGCAGGTCGTACACGAAGATCTTGCCGTCGCCGATCTTGCCGGTGCGGGCCGCGCGCTCGATGGTTTCGATGGCACGCTCGACGAGTGCGTCGTCCACCGCCGCGTCGATCCTGGTCTTGGGCAGGAAGTCGACCACATACTCCGCGCCACGGTACAGTTCGGTATGCCCCTTCTGGCGGCCGAAGCCCTTGACCTCGGTCACCGTGATGCCCTGCACGCCGATCTCCGAGAGCGCCTCGCGCACTTCATCGAGCTTGAATGGTTTGATAATCGCAGTGATCATTTTCATGGCGGTCTCGCTCAAAAGGTTTTGGCAACGGACACCAGCAGCGCATTCTTGCCGAGGTTCTTGCCGCCGGGGCCGACATAGTTGTCGGTGTTGGTGCCGACCAGTGCAGCCGACGCCGTGACGATGCCGAAGTCCTTGGTCACGCCGACTTTCCAGTCGGTGTAGCTGAACGCGGAACTGTTCTTCACCTTCTGGTGGCCCGCGTGCAGGTTCAGCGTCAAGCCTTGCCCGACCTCGACGTTGGCACCCACGTCGAGGTAGCCGCTGCGTTTGCTGTCGGTGAATCCGAACAGGTTGGTCAGTGCATGCGAGTACTTCACATACGCGGGCCCATAGCCGAGCTGGCCGTAGACTTCAGTCGTGTTGGCGCTCGGATTGAGATTGTTCGATGGGTACTGGTAACGTAGCAGGCCGACGTCGTATGTGACGTCCTTCACGATCTCGCCGCGCTTGCCACCGTAGATATCCCACTCGACATCGCTGTCGCCGCCCGCGTCCTTGATCCATTTGATGGTCGACAGCCAGGTGCCGGCGTAGAATCCGCTCGGGTTGTGCGTATAATCGGCGCCGCCTTGCAGTGCCGGCTTCAGGCGCGTTTGCGAAATGCCGCGATAACGGTAGTCGCTGACGACGGACGCATTGAAGCTGAATTCATTGTCCGGCTTTTTCTCTTCCGCCTGCGCGCCGCCACAGAAGACGGCGAACACGGCACTGGCGAGAATCAGTTTTTTCATGGCGTTTCCCTTCGATGTTGGAACAAGGATGATCCGTATTGCATTTTTCCAACGACATAGCAGGACTCATGCCATCCTTTTTCCTGCCGGGATGCGTTATCATTTTTCCATTTCAGGCCGGTTCTACTGCTTTAATCACCATCGGCAATCACAAATCGCCCTTGTCGCCGCACCGATTTCAGCCAATGCACCACAAGCAGTCGCACCACCGTGGCGCGGCGCACCAGCAATGGGCGATTCATCCACTCGGGAATCCAACATGAACGCAAGCAACTTCCTCAACGACCTCCAGTCGAAGATCAACCAGGCCATCGAAAACTCGCCGGCGAAGGACATCGAAAAGAATGTGAAAGCGATGCTCACGCAAGGCTTCTCCCGCCTCGACCTGGTCACGCGCGAGGAATTCGATATCCAGGCACAGGTGCTGGCCAAGACCCGAGCCAAGCTGGAAGCGCTGGAAGCCCGCGTGGCGGAACTCGAGGCGCTTCTGAAAAAAGCGCCTGAACAATGAGCCTTGCCGTATTGAAGAGCCGCGCGCTTGCGGGCATGCAGGCGCCGGAAGTCACGGTAGAAGTCCATTTGGCCAACGGGCTGCCTTCCTTCACGATCGTTGGCCTGCCGGAGACGGAAGTCAAGGAATCGAAAGACCGTGTGCGTGCGGCCTTGCAGAACGCGCGCTTCGAGTTTCCCGCGCGCCGCATCACCGTCAACCTCGCCCCCGCCGACCTGCCGAAGGAATCCGGCCGCTTCGACCTGCCGATCGCGCTCGGCATTCTCGCCGCCTCCGGCCAGATGCCCGCCGATGAACTCGACAAGTATGAATTCGCCGGGGAGCTGTCCTTGTCCGGCGAATTGCGCCCGATCCGGGGCGCATTGGCGATGACCTATGCCATGCATCGCGCCGGCGACGCCAGCGGCAAGGAGCGCTCCTTCATCCTGCCGCGCGCCAATGCCGATGAAGCGGCGCTGGTGCAAGATGCCGCGATCGTTCCGGCCGACTCCCTGCTGCAGGTCTGCGCGCATTTCGCAGCAACCGACAGCGAAGCAAGGCTCGCGCGCCACCAGGCCCGGGCCGCTGCCGCGCGCCCCGCCTATCCCGATTTCGCCGACGTGAAGGGCCAGGCGCAGGCCAAGCGTGCGCTGGAAGTTGCGGCCGCCGGTGGGCACAGCGTACTGATGGTCGGCCCCCCGGGCACGGGCAAGTCGATGCTGGCGGCGCGCTTTCCCGGCATCCTGCCGTTGATGACAGATGAGGAAGCGCTCGAATCAGCGGCGGTGCAATCGCTCACGAGCGGATTCACCATTTCGAAGTGGAAAGCTCGGCCATTCCGTGCACCGCACCACACTGCCTCCGGCGTCGCACTGGTCGGCGGCGGTGGCACACCGCGTCCCGGCGAGATCTCGCTTGCCCATCGCGGGGTGCTATTCCTCGATGAGCTTCCGGAGTTCGACCGCAAGGTGCTGGAAGTCCTGCGCGAACCGCTCGAGTCCGGCCACATCACCATTTCACGCGCGGCACGGCAAGCGGATTTCCCCGCGCGCTTCCAGCTGGTGGCAGCGATGAACCCGTGCCCATGTGGTTACTTGGGACATCATGCCAACCGTTGCCGCTGCACGCCAGACGGCGTGGCACGCTACCAGGACAAGATCTCCGGCCCGCTGCTCGACCGCATCGACATGCAGATCCAGGTCGGTGCGCTGCCGCACGACGAGTTGCTGAAGCAGGCCGACGGCGAACCATCGAACGCGATTGCGGAACGCGTGGAATGTGCCTTCGAACGGCAGGTCAAGCGCCAGGGTAAGGGCAACCACGGCCTGTCGACCGGCGAGATCGATGCGCATTGCAGGCCGGACGATGCCGGCGAACAGCTCCTGCGCAATGCCATGTCACGCCTGAACTGGTCCGCACGTGCTTATCACCGCGTACTGAAAGTGGCACGTACGATTGCCGATCTGGCAGGCGCGACGACGATCGGGCAAGCGCATGTGGCGGAGGCGATCCAGTATCGGCGGGCGTTGCGGGAGCATTAAACTTTCACGCCCTTGCACTATTGACGTTTAAATGCACAAGCGTAGGGGATAAATCAACATGGATAAACAGCGCCTGATTGAACGCAAGAATGATTTGTTGAAGGCGGTCACGCGCCTGGAAGAAGCCTGTGCACAGCCCTTCTCGTCCTTTATTCGCGACGCAGTCATCCAACGATTCGAATTCTGTTGGGAACTTGCATGGAAGGCGCTCAGACTGCGCCTTCAGGAACTCGGCATCGAAGCACTAAATCCTCGCGACGTGTTTCGCGAAGCGCTTGCATCAGGCCTCATCCATGACGGGAATGGCTGGAGTGAAGCACAAAAGAAGCGCAACCTTACCAGCCACACCTACGATGAAAAGCTTGGTGATGAGGTCTACTCCTACATTGTTCGGGATGGATTAAGGCTGTTTCAGCAACTGGCAACAGAGGCCGCATCATGGCAAACGAACAGTTGAAGTTTGGCCTCTCGCCAGCCGTAGTAGCAGACTTGCGAGGAGTATTCGCCAGATATCCGGAAATTGAACGGGTTGCGATATTCGGCTCGCGCGCCAAGAACTCCTGGAAAGACGGATCCGATATCGATCTCGCCGTGTTCTCGGAAACCATGCCGGATAACAGGTTCACCAAGCTCTGGAACGAAATCGATGCCTTACCGCTCGTGTTCAAGGTCGACAGCCTCCATTGGAATCGCCTTTCCAATCCGGACATCAAGGAAAAAATCGTCCGCGAAGGGCAGACGTTTTATCCTTGACCTCGCGCCCCATCATCAATAATGTCCGCCCCGCTAGCCACACTTGCTGCAGGAACATTACGCAACTAGTCTCGGTGACGTTGCCACTGCGACCCTATGCCTTCAGGACAGCAAGCGACAGATTGACGTCGGCCGGTTCGCCGTAGGTATCGTCCTCGCTCGGGGCAATGTCGTTCTGCTCGCACAGTCGCAGCGGGAACCTGCTTGTGCGCATCAGGCGTGATGCTGTCGAGCGGATTATGCAAGCACAGTACGACGACGAGGCTTTGATGTCAGGATAGATCCGCAAGTCAAGCTACAGCTCTTCGATCGCGATGCTGGTGCTAGTGCTGACACTGGTCGAGGTCTCGAGCGTCCACAGCACGCTCGTGGATCCGAGGAAGATTGCCATCCCCCGATGAAGGGGAGCGGAATTGAGCCGTTCCCACGCCGCGCCGATAAAGATTTATGATGGCAGCCATGTTCCATCACCCCTCCGAATTCGTCACCTTCAAAGCCACGCCGCACCTGCCCGGCGTGGAGCTGTATTCGGCGCGCCTCGTGGACCACGCATTCGCGCCGCATCTGCATGACGGCTATTCGCTGGGCGCCATCGAAGCCGGCGTGGAGCGTTTCCGTTACCAGGGCACGGAGCATCTGGCGCCTGCCGGCACGCTGGTGTTGCTTAATCCCGATGAGCTGCATACCGGCCAGGCCGAAGTCGATGGCGGGTGGACCTACCAGATGCTGTACATCGAACCGGAAACGCTGCGCGCGATGACCGGCAGCGAAGCCTTCTTTCCTGACGCGACGACGCATGATCCGCAACTGGCTGCTGCCTTTCGCAAGACGTTCCGGCGCATGTGGAACGCGCCGGACGATCTCGCGTTTGTCTCGGACTTCACGCAGCTCGTCGACGCCATCGTGGCCCGCTACGGCAGGAATGCAAAGGCGTTGCACGCGCCGACAGCGCGCGAAGCACGCCGCACGGCAGCCATGCGGCGCGTACTGGATTGCATCGAGGCGCAACTGGACGAGACGCTGAGCGTGGAGATGCTGGCGGCCGAGGCCGGCCTGTCGGTGTTCCATTTTGTGCGGACCTTTTCCGCGATGTTCCATGCCACGCCGCACCAGTACGTGCAGGCATGCCGCGCGGCGCGGGCGAAATCGCTGCTCGCGCAACGCGCCAGCCCCTCGGATGCGGCCGTGGCGGCAGGCCTGACCGACCAGAGCCACCTGAACCGCTGGTTCAAGCGCGCCTATGGCGTGACGCCGGCGCAGTACCAACAGCAAATCCGTACAAGACCGACGTCAGGGAAGCGCGGATAATCGCATCCACCATGCAGAGGTGCATGGACTTTTGTTCGTTTCCGGTATTGGCATCATGTTCATCGGTTTATCCTGTGCGCTCGGCGCCGGCCTGCTGTGGGGGCTGGTGTTCGTGGCGCCGCTCATGCTCGGCGACTACCCCGGGCTGGTATTGTCATTCGGTCGCTATATCGGCTTCGGCCTGATTGCGCTGGTCCCCGCGTATTTCGATCGCCGCCGCATCGCACTCCTGTCGAAAGCAGACTGGATCGCTGCACTCAAGCTCGCGCTGGTCGGCAATATCCTGTATTACGCCGCGCTCGCCACCGGCATTCAGTTGGCCGACGCACCGCTGCCGACGATGATGATCGGCACGCTGCCGGTCGTCATTTCGATCTGCTCCAACTGGGCGCCGGGGCATCCTTCGGAGGCGGTCGCCTGGCGACGCCTCGTGCCCTCGCTCCTGATCATCTTTACCGGCCTGATGCTGGTGAATGCGAGCGAACTGGGGCATCTCGATGGCAGGCGATCCACATCGGAATACGCGCTCGGCTGCTTCATCACGCTGGGTGCGCTGGCGGCCTGGACCTGGTACCCGATCATGAACGCGCGGCACATGAAACGCAATCCGCACATTGCATCTTCCACCTGGGCCACTGTGCAAGGCCTGGCGACGCTGCCGCTGGCGCTGATCGGCTTCATTGCTTACGGTGTGTATGCAAGCCTGCGGCCCGGTGTGTATGACTATCCCCTGGGGCCGCGGCCGTGGCCGTTCATCGCGCTGATGCTCACGATCGGACTGTGCTGCTCCTGGCTGGGCACCATGCTATGGAACAAGGCCAGCCAGCGGCTGCCGACGTCGCTCGCCGGCCAGCTCATCGTGTTCGAAACCTTGTCCGCGCTGCTGTATGCTTTCCTCTGGCGCGGCGCAGCGCCCTCACTGCTGGTCATCGCGGGCGTCGTGCTGCTCTGCATCGGCGTCACACTCGGCCTGCGCGCGTTCCACAAGGCGCCAGCCCATTCGGAAACGTTGTCGCGGGCCGCACCGAACGCAGAGTAATGCCGCCGGACGAAAGCGGGCGCAGCTGTTACCATTTCGTCCATGACTATATTCCCATCCACCCTGATCCGCGCGGCGGCATGTATCACCTGCATGCTGCCGCTTGCCGCCTGCAGCCCGAAACTCGACTGGCGCGAGACGCGCGGCAGCAATGCGCCGTTTGTCGTCCTCCTGCCGGCGAAACCCGCTTCCTATACACGCCCCGTGAATCTTGACGGACTGCAGGTATCGATGACCATGACGGCTGCGGAAGTCGACAAGGTGATGTACGCGGTGGGCAGCGCGGAGCTGCCCGATGAATCGCAGGCCCCCAAAGCGCTGGCTGCAATGAAGACGGCGCTGGTGCACAACATCAGTGGCACCGTCAGGCAGGAAAAGGTTTCGCCAGCCGGCAGCGTGCCGATGACGGTTGACGTCGAGGCCACCGGCACCGAATCGCGCATACTGATCGCGCGCTTCCTCGCGAAGGACAAGCGCATCTACCAGGTCGTCATGCTCGGCAAGGAAGGCAAGGTGTCGCGTGAAGCCGCCGACACCTTTTTCAATTCCTTCAAGCTGAACTGAGATGACTGCGATACCGACGATACGCGTCACACTCGCGATACGTGTCTTTCTCAGTTTCGCCTCCGGCTATTTCCTCTCCTACGCATTCCGCTCGGTCAATGCGGTAATCGCGCCGGTACTGCTCGACGAGATCGGCCTGACGAATGCCGATCTCGGCCTGCTGTCGTCTGCCTATTTCATCAGCTTCGCCTGCATGCAGTTGCCGCTCGGGATCTGGCTCGACAAATACGGCTCGCGGCGCACCGAATCCGCACTGCTCCTGTTCGCCGCGGTCGGCGCGGCGCTCTTTGCCAGCAGCGATTCGCTTCCCGGGCTCTGGCTCGGCCGAGCCCTGATTGGCGTCGGCGTGTCGGCCTGCCTGATGGCACCAATCAAGGCTTACCGGCAATGGTTCGCGCCCGAGCGCCAGAGCCAGCTCGCCAGCTGGATGCTGGTCGCCGGCACCTCGGGTGCGCTCGCGGCCACCGTGCCCGTCAACGCGGCGCTGCCGCTGATTGGCTGGCGCGGCGTGTTCTGGATCATGAGCGCGATGATCCTCGCATCCGCGGCGGCCATCTTTTTCCTGCTGAAAAAAATGGAAGCGGCGCATCCGCAGCCGGCGTCCCACGCGGCCTCTTCCAGCGGCGGCTATAAGCAGGTATTCGGCAACCCGTTCTTCCGCCGCATGTCGCTGCTCGGCACCGTCAACCACGGCAGCTTCGTTGCACTGCAAACCTTGTGGGCCGGCCCCTGGATGATCACCGTGCTCGGCCTGGACAAGGCGCAGACCGCGCGCGTCTTGTTCATGTTCAATCTTTCCCTGCTGCTTGCTTACCTCGTGATGTCATGGTGGGCGCCGCGCCACGTACTGTCTCAACACGGCAGCAACACTGCACGCGGCGTCCCGGTAATGCGCGTCATTGCCGTCGGCCTCACCGGCGCGATCCTCGCGCAGGCCGGCATGCTTGCCACATCCGCTTCCTGGTCCTGGATCTTCTGGATCATGATGGCGATATGCATCACTGTCGCCACGCTGGTGCAGACCGAAGTGAGCCTTTCTTTCCCCATCGCATTGACCGGCCGCGCCAATACTGCATACAACCTGCTGCTTTTCGTCGGTGCCTTCGTCGTGCAATGGGGCGTGGGATTGCTGATCGACCTGTTCAAGGCGCACGGCGCGTCGGCCGCCAACGCCATGCGCATGGCTTTTGCGCTCTGCCTCGCCTGCCAGGTAATCTCACTTGCGATCTTTTTGATGAACCGCACGAGGCCAGTCGCGGTCTGATTTGGCGTGTAGCAAATTCCTTAACTCATGCTATGGTTTATTCATGGGATTGGAAGATTGGAGGACAAGTTGGTTACGTTCAAATCAAAATCTGCGGCTGAGGTCATGATGTACGAGGAGCATGCCAGGCGTATCCTCGACCTGCTGCACAAGGATGTGAAAATGGGCATCCTGACGCCCGCCGAATTGCCGCAGGCAATTGCCCGCGTCGAAGCGGAGATTGCGGAAAGCAGGTTGCATCCGGTATCGGAAGAAGTGCATCGCGATGTGCTGGCGCATCACGGTGAGGACTGGGACGACAATGAGCATGAGCCGGTCGAATATGTCAGCTTTGCAACGCGCGCCTATCCCCTGCTGGAGATGATGCGCGCCTCGAAGAAAGAAGGGCACGAGGTGATGTGGGGCGTCTGATGCCGGCCGCATGCGGCAACGCGGCACGTCACTGGCGCAAACCGCGCGTCGAACAGCCGTACGGGTTCTGCCGAAAAAACCCGACACTGCGGCTACAATCACGTTTCCGCCCCCTCTCCCGCACCGTTTTGCGGTGCCAATGCACATGGAAATCTTCGGCATTTCGAATTTCGGCCTGTTTTTTGCCGCGGTCCTGTTGCTGAACGCAACACCCGGACCGGACACGGCTTATATCGTCGGCAGGAGTGTGGCACAGGGCCGTGCCGCCGGCCTAATGTCGGCCATGGGAATCTCCGCCGGCTGCTGCGTTCACGCCGTCGCATCGGCCGTCGGCCTGAGCGCGATCCTGGCTGCGTCAGCGACCGCCTTCATGCTCATCAAGCTTGCCGGTGGCGCCTACCTGGTCTACCTCGGCATCCGCATGGCGCTCGCCAGGCCGGGAAACGCGCAGGAGCGCTCTGCGGCACGTGATGTCCGTTCACGCCGGACGATCTTCTGGCAGGCGATGGTGACCAACGTACTGAATCCCAAGGTCATCCTCTTCTTCCTTGCCTTCATCCCGCAATTCGTGCGAGCCGATGCAGGCCAGAAGACCACAGCCTTCCTGCTGCTCGGCGTCATGTTCGCCCTGATCAGCATGTGCTGGAACAGCGGCACGGCCATGCTCGCCGGCACGCTGGCACGCCGTGCCGGCCGCAGCCCGCGCGTCAGACTGTGGCTGGAACGCACGGTGGGCGGCGCCTTCATCGCGCTCGGTGCGCGGCTTGCCCTCAGCCGGAATTAATCCCTTAATTTAATCCCTCAATTTCAAGGACTGCGCGGCCAGGCTGCGCAGGCTCATGTGTCGAAAACACACCTAAAAGCCGACTCCCTTGCATTCACCCTGCTCGGCGCAGCGCGCGCCGTGGCGCAGGTCAAGACCGGCACCGCCCTGCCGCAGGCATTGGCTGCGACCTTTGCGCAAACCGGCGCACCGCCGCAGGCTCGCGGTGCGATGCAGGACATCGCCTACCGCACCATGCGCCGGCTCGGCCGCGCCGAAGCGCTGCTCGCCCTGCTGGCAAACAAGCCTCCCTCTCCAGCCGAACTGCATGCGCTGCTGTGCTGCGCGCTGGCGCTGGTTTCCGATGACAGCACGGCACGCGGGGATGCACCTTATGAAGACTTCACCGTGGTCGACCAGGCAGTCACCGCCTGCGCGGCAGACCTTTCCATGGCTCACGCCAAAGGCATGGTCAACGCGGTCTTGCGCCGCTTCCTGCGCGAGCGCGAGGCGCTGCTGCAGCAGGCGCTGAAGCGGGAAGAGGCGCGCTGGAACTATCCCCGTTGGTGGACCGACACGCTGAAGAAATCGTATCCCGGCGATTGGGAAGCGATCCTGCGGGCGGGAAATGCCAATCCGCCGCTCACCTTGCGCATCAATGTCCGCAAGACGTCGATGGACGACTACCTGCGTATCCTGACGGACAAGGGCATCGCCGCCAGCACGATCGGTCCGTACGCGGTCCGCCTGGAGCGGCCGATTCCGGTCACGCAGATCCCTGGATTCGAACAGGGCCTGGTGTCGGTGCAGGACGCCGCCGCCCAGCTCGCTGCGCCCCTGCTCGACCTGCGGGACGGCATGCGCGTGCTGGACGCCTGCGCCGCGCCCGGCGGCAAGACCGGGCATATCCTCGAAAGCGCGGAAGTCGATCTGCTGGCGCTCGACAGCGATCCGAAGCGCCTCGCGCGGATTGAGGAAAACCTGCAACGCCTGCAGCTGAAAGCGTCCCTGAAGACCGGCGATGCTGCGGGCAGCGGCTGGTGGGACGGACAGCCGTTCGATCGCATCCTGGCCGACGTACCGTGCACCGCCTCCGGCATCGTGCGGCGCCATCCGGACATACGCTGGTTGCGGCGCAAGGAGGATGCAGCGCGGCTTGCAACAGTTTCAGCAACAATTCTTGACAATCTTTGGCAGATGCTGCGACCCGATGGTAAATTGCTATTTGTTACCTGTTCGCTATGGCCGCAGGAGTCGGAGATGCAGGCCGCCGCTTTCGCAGCGCGTCATCAGGCGATCCGCCTGTCCGCGCCGGGTCAGCTGCTGCCGACCGTCGCCGCCGGGCAAGACCATGACGGCTTGTTCTATGCGCTATTCCAAAAAGCGCCCGTCTGATAGTATCGTTCGAGGCAACGGCATGCTGAAAAGGCGTATGAAAACAAACATTTGCTCGAGTTTCTTTATTTCCAACGCAAAGAACCGGCACTGGAGCGCGGCGGCAGGAGACCGCCGGTTTCAGGTCAAGAATTCCTGATCGGACATAGTGACAGCCTTCGCCATCGATCCACGCCGCCTGCGAGTGAGTGACCGAATCCCGCACCTTTTTTCCAGCTGGCTTGCCGGCCTGTTGCTGGCCGCGCTGCTGATCCTTTCTACGTCGATGCCCGTCACGGCGCGGGCCGAAGGCGTCGACATCACGTCGGCTGCCGTGGAGAACACGGATGAGGGCTACAAGCTGGCCGTCAGTTTCGCGTTCGACCTCACGCGCGGCCTGGAAGATGCCATTACACGCGGCATCCCGCTGTATTTCACCACCGAGGTCCAGCTCACGCGGCCGCGCTGGTACTGGTTCGACGAAAAGGCGGTCAGCGCCTCGCAAACCATCCGCATCTCCTATAACGTATTGACGCATCAATATCATGCCGCGATCAGCGGCGGCCTGCAGCAAAGCTTCGGTTCGCTCGACGATGCCATGTCACTGGTGCGCCGTCCGCCGCGCTGGGTCATCGCGGACAAGGGCGCGCTCAAGGTCGGCGCGACCTATAACGTGGCGGTCCGCATGGGACTGGACGTGACGCGCCTGCCCAAGCCCTTCCAGGTGCATGCCCTGAACAGCTCCGACTGGCGCTTCACGTCCGACTGGAAACACTTCATTTACAAGGCCGAATAGACGTGCAGCGTTTCTTGCGTTACTTCCTGGTTGTCGGCGGCGCAGTCGTCAGCATCCTGCTGTTCCTGCTCGCCTCGGCTTCCGAAAACTCGGCCTTCTTCGACCGACACTATCCCGAACTTTTGGTCCTCAACGGCCTGATTGCCATCTCCCTGCTGGGCCTGGTGATCCTGCTGCTGACCCGCCTGTACCGCGGCTACAAGCGGCGCGAGTTCGGCTCGCGGCTGATGGCGCGGCTGGTGCTCCTGTTCGCCCTTGTCGGCATCCTGCCCGGCACCGTGATCTACACGGTGTCGGTGCAGTTCGTGTCGCGCTCGATCGAATCCTGGTTCGACGTGCACGTCGAATCCGCGCTGGAAGCGGGCCTGACCCTCGGCCGCACCGCGCTCGATGCCTCGCTGGCCGACCTCGCCGCGAAGGCGCGCAACGTGGCCCTGGAGTTGTCGGAACTGTCAGACTCGGCGCAGGTCACGCTGCTGTCGCGGCTGCGCGAACAAAGCCAGATGCAGGAAGCAACTATCGTGACGGCCAATGGTCAAATCGTCGCCACCGTGGGCGGTCGCATCGGCGCCCTGATGCCCGACCTGCCCAGCCCCGCAATGCTGCGGCAGGCACGCATGACGCGTGGCTATTCCGCGATTGAAGGAGGTTTCGATTTTCACGACAGCGCCAGCAAGGACAACACCGCCACGGACGGGCAAGCCAAGGCTGCCGACCTGCGGCTGCGCGTCGTCGTTGCCATCCCGGCATCCAACAATGGCCTGTCGTTGCAGAGCGAATCGCGTTTCCTGCAATTGCTGCAGCCCGTTCCCGAGCACCTGGCGACCAATGCGGAAGCGCTACGTGCTGCCTACAGCGAATACCAGGAGCGCTCGCTGGCACGCACCGGCCTGCGCAAGATCTATATCGTGACGCTGACGCTTACCCTGCTGCTGGCCATCTTCGGCGCCATCGCCGCCGCCTTCCTGATCGCCGGCGACCTGGCGCAGCCCCTGCTGCTGCTTGCCGAAGGCACCAAGGCTGTGGCGGAGGGCAACCTCTCGCCACGCCCTATCGTGGCCACCTCCGACGAACTGGGCACGCTGACCCAGTCGTTCAACACCATGACGCGCCAGCTGTCGGAAGCGCGCGCCTCGGTAGAGCGCAACCGCGCGGCGCTGGAGAATGCCAAGGCCTACCTGGAGTCGGTGCTCGCCAACATGTCGGCGGGCGTGATGGTGCTCGATGGACAGTTCAGACTGGTCACCTGCAATGAATCGGTCGAGCGCATCCTGCACCATGATTTCGATCCGCACATTGGCAAGCCGCTCAACGCCATTGAGGGGCTGGAGCCGCTGGCGCATTCCATCACCAAGGCGTTTTCCGAGCAGAGCGCGCAGTCGGCTGGCGGCGGCGCCGGTGAGCTGCACTGGCAAAAGCAGATCGAAGTGCCGCGCCGCAGCCCGGAGTCGGAAGGCGAGAGCGACATCACACTGCTGGCGCGCGGCTCCTACCTGCCGGTGGCCGGCGGCGTCGGCCACATCGTGGTGTTCGACGATATTTCGGACGTGATCTCGGCGCAGCGCTCGGTTGCCTGGGGCGAAGTGGCGCGCCGGCTGGCGCATGAAATCAAGAATCCGCTCACGCCTATCCAGCTGTCCGCCGAACGCCTGCAGATGAAACTGGAGCCGAAGCTGGCCGGGCAGGACGCGACGATGCTCACCAAGGGCACGACCACCATCGTCAACCAGGTCGCCGCCATGAAGCGCATGGTGGACGACTTCCGCGACTACGCGAAGACGCCGCCCGCCGTGCTGTCGCCGCTGAACCTGAACGACCTGATCGAAGAGATCCTGCACCTCTATGTCGGCGGCGACGAACGCGCTATCATTCACGCGTCGCTGGCGCCCGACCTGCCACAAGTGATGGGCGATGCGACCCAGCTTCGGCAAGTGGTCCACAACCTCTTGCAGAATGCGCAAGACGCGGTGGCAGATCACCCGCAAAGCACCGACAAGCCGCGCATCGACGTCGTGACCGAAACCATCCACTATCAGGACTCCGACGGCGAAGGCCGTACCGCAGTGCGCCTGTCGATCACCGACAATGGCCCCGGGTTCTCTTCGAAAATTCTCGCACGCGCCTTCGAGCCGTACGTTACCTCGAAGTCGCGCGGTACCGGCTTGGGACTTGCCATGGTGAAAAAGATTATCGACGAGCACGGCGGGCGCATCGATATCAAGAACCGGACAACCGCGGCCGGCGCAAAAGTATCGATTTTGCTGTTAAAGTTAGCGCCGGACCGGACATGATGCATGGAAAGCGAAGCACCGGGACGCATTGCGTTTTCCATCATCAAAACATGGCAGCTTGAAACAAATCGTGACAACTCTCTTGCCGCACCTTCGGCGCGGACGAGACAAAATACGCGACAACGGAAGTAATTAAGGTAAGCATATGGCAAACATTCTGGTAGTCGATGACGAAATGGGTATCCGGGAACTGCTCTCGGAAATCCTCGGCGATGAAGGCCATGCCGTGACGACGGCGGAGAACGCCCAGCAGGCACGCGAGATGCGCGCGCAAGGCACGCCCGACCTGGTCCTGCTCGACATCTGGATGCCGGACACCGACGGCGTCACCCTGCTCAAGGAGTGGCAGCGCGACGGTCTTCTCACCATGCCGGTCATCATGATGTCCGGCCATGCCACCATCGACACCGCTGTGGAAGCGACGCGCATCGGCGCGCTCAATTTCCTCGAAAAGCCGATCGCATTGCAAAAGCTGCTCAAGGCAGTCCAGCAAGGCCTGTCGCGTGGACAAGAGGCAATCCGGCCTGTGTCGATGTACCAGCGTCCGGCGCCCGCATCGGTAACGGCGCCGGAGCATGCGAATACACCCGCTGCGCCATCCTACGCGTCCGCGAATGTGCCCGCGGGCGTGACTGCACCGGCGCCAGCCGCAGCACCGGCAATGCCATCCGACACGCAGCTGTTTGGCCTGTCGTTCGACCTGCCGCTGCGAGAAGCGCGCGACGCCTTCGAACGTGCCTACTTTGAGCACCACCTGATTCGCGAAGGCGGCAGCATGACGCGTGTGGCCGAGAAAACCGGCCTGGAGCGTACCCACCTGTACCGCAAGCTCAAGCAGCTTGGCGTAGAGCCAGGCAAGCTGTCGAAAAAAGCTTGACGCTTGCCACCGTCGTCACCGGCGCGAACGCGGCGAGTCGCGAAGCGGCGATCGCCGTCCTGATCGAGCCCGGCATCAGCACCGCGCTGATCCTTGAAGGTTTGCCGAACGGCAAATCTCCTCTCGACGACATGGCTGACACGCCGGCGCTGCAGATCACACGCATCGCGCCCGGTTGCCTGTGCTGCACCGGCAACCTCACCATGCGCGTCACGCTCAACCGTCTGCTGCGCCGCCGTCCCGATCGCATGTATATCGGACTGGCAACCTCCGAACATTTGGAGCGCATCCGCGACTTTCTGACGCACGCACCCTACGACACTTTGCTCCAGCTCAGCGAAGACTTGCACGCATGATGCAGTATCTCTGAGTAAAGCCTTGTCAATTCCTTGCAATTCCACCGCAACGACTTGAAAAGGTGACAGCTGGCCCCATTTTTGCATCCAAGGGTAGTGAGTTACCCGCAATTATTCGGTGGCACAAGGAGCGCAAAATGAACTTGATCTACAACAGCGAGCAGTACAGCGTGGTGGAGTTCGGGGCCGACGATGGCCGCGAGGCCTTGCGCTTTGGCGGATACGAGATCATGGACAAGCCGGGCAAGCGTGAAATTTTCATTGGCGGTACGCTTGCCAAGTCATTCCGCGAAGAAGTGGAAAACCTGATCGCGACCGAACCAAGCGTCGAAGAAATCGATGATTTCCTGGGCAAGTATGACGCGCTGATGCGCCAGCCCGTAACCCTGCACTAGCGTTTTTTACAAACCTCGCCACAGAATACATGGTCCGCATTCTGTGGTCGTCCGACCTCGACCGAAAGCTTCCCTGCACTGCGCCTCCATGCCGGCTTATGGCATGATGGCAAGCATTTCAATTGACTCCCCGTCCAACACCATGGCATGACCGGATACAAGCGATCCGGTCATGCCGATGACCCGTCGTCATGTGTGCGAGGAAGGGCAATCATCGAGGTCACCGATGGATCAATTCAGCGCCCTCAAGGCGTTCTGCCGCGTCGTGGAAGCCGGCGGCTTTTCCGCTGCAGCGGCACAGCTCAACATCTCCCACACTGTCATGTCTCGACAGGTGCAGCATCTGGAATCCCTGCTCGGCGCGCAACTGCTGAATCGGACCACGCGCAAGCTGGCGCTGACCGAGGTCGGCACCGCCTACTATGAGCGGGCGCGACGCATCCTCGACGACCTGCAGGAAGCCGATCTCGCAGTCACGCAGCATCACGCAGCACCGCGTGGTGTCCTGCGCGTCAATGCACCGATGGCCTTCGGCACGCTGGACATGGCATCCTGGCTGCCGCGCTTCATGGCGCGCTACCCGGATCTCAAAGTGGACCTGGTCTGCAATGACCGTTTTGTCGACTTGATCGAGGAAGGTTTCGATGTCGCCGTGCGCCTCGCGCGCGAGATGCCGGATTCGACGCTGATGGCAAAGAGGCTGGCCACCACTCGCACCCTGCTGGTCGCGGCGCCGGCCTACCTGGAGCGGCATGGGGTGCCACGTACGCCTGATGATCTCGTGCACCACAACTGCCTCACCTACTCGCTGGTGCCCAAGCCGAACGAATGGATGTTTGAAATGCCCGGTGGCGGATACAAGGCTGTGGCGGTGCGCGGTACGCTCCAGGCCAATACGGGCATCGCCCTGCGCGACGCGGCCCTGGCCGGTGTCGGCATCGCCACCACGGCCTCCTTCATCGTGCATGGCGACCTCGCGCGTGGCGACCTGACAGCAGTACTGCCTGGCTATCCGCTCCAGGCGCGCGAGGTGTATGCGGTCTATCCGCATAACCGTCATCTCTCGCCCAAGGTACGTGCCTTCATCGATTTCGCGGCCGAGATGTACCGGACGCCCGCCTGGGCATAGTGCCTGTCAAGGAAAGCGATGTACGCCAATTCCCGCCCTGTCACCAGCGCGCAAACGACCATCCATGAACGCCTCGCATCGGTCGTCGCCAACCACGCCGGCACCCGCTTCCTGAAGCCGGTCATGCCCTACAACCAGGAAGCATTCGAACGCAGCATGACGGCATGGCGGGAGGCGGGCGAACGTCCCCTCATCCTCGACGCTGGCTGCGGCGTCGGCCTGTCGACACGGCATCTCGCTGCACAATTCCCGAACCATTTCGTGATCGGCGTCGATCAGTCCGCGCACCGGCTGACACGCAACACTGCCTGGGAAGGGCCCCTGCCCTCCAATTTCCTGTGTGTGCGCGCCGACCTGGTCGATTACTGGCGCCTCATGTTAAAAGCCGGTGTGCATCCGCAACGGCATTACCTCCTTTATCCCAATCCCTGGCCGAAGATCGGCCAGCTCGGGCGGCGCTGGCATGGGCATCCCGTGTTTCCCACGATCGTCGCGCTGGGCGGCATCTTGGAATGCCGCAGCAACTGGCGCATCTACGTGGAAGAATTTGCTGCTGCCCTCGTGCAATTGACTGGTTTGCGCGTGCAGTGCGAGGAATATGTGCCGGATTCCCCCGTGACGCCATTCGAAAAGAAATACATGATTTCTGGACATGCCCTATGGCGTTGCAGGACAAACCCGGACACAGCAACCGGACAAACACGGCTTTTGCCTTAAGGGAATTCATTTTTCAAATTTACAGTTTACGACATCGAGCATCCATGCCGCTTTCCGCTCGATTTTGGCTGGAAAGGCTCATTCCCTCGTGATTTCACCCTAGAAATCACGGTTTGACGAAGCACAAACGCGAGTCCGGTTGTCGTCGCCTCCCCTATTTATGGCATTGTTCGACCATTTAAAAGCCTGTAATCTCGACTTGTAACCAAGTCTTGACCGGACTCCCGTGCACCGCAACGAGCCCTTCCGATGATGAGATCAGGCAGCCAATGCGCGCCGCGAAACATCCTGCAAACACGTTCGCAAGCAGTCCCGGAAACTCGACACGTATCGACAATAATGGACGCGCATCAACAATAAAGGTAATGCGACATGCTTCGTGTCTCCGACTCCGCCCCGGTTCAACCTGTTCTTGTCCTGCGCCTGAGCAATCGCAGCGGACAATCAGCCTCCTGCACCGAAAACCTCAAGGAACATGGACTCAGCCTGATTGAGTGCTTCACACTTGAAGCAGCCCAGGACGCCGTGCAGAACGGCTGCCGCGTGGGCCTGCTGATCGTGACTCAGGAAGCCGAGCTCGCGCAGCTCGACAAATATGAATCCTTCGTGAGCAACAACCGGATCTCCTGGGTGGGACTGGTTGCGCAAGAGTTGATCGCGATGCCGCGCATGCGCGAGTTCATCGGTGAGCACCTGTTCAATTTCATTACCATCCCGGCCGACCTCGACCACATCGTGCTGACATTGCGCCACGCCTGGGGCATGGCATTCATGCGCGACGAGCAGCACAGCGCAGCGACGACCCCGGTAGCAAGCAGCGCCGATTTCGCGATGGTCGGCAAGACGCCGCAAATGCAGCAGCTGTTCAACCAGTTGCAGAAGGTCGCGCGCACCGATGCCTCTGTGCTGATCACCGGCCCATCTGGCACCGGCAAGGAAATCGCCGCGCTCTCGATCCATCGTCAGTCCGCTCGCAGGAACGCGCCTTTCGTCGCCGTCAATTGCGGCGCGATTGCTCCGCAGCTGTTCCAGTCCGAACTGTTCGGGTATGAAAAGGGCGCCTTCACCGGCGCCAGCCAGCGCAAGATCGGCCGCCTCGAAGCCGCGCAGGGCGGTACGCTGTTCCTTGACGAAATCGGCGACATGCCGTTCGACATGCAGGTCAACCTCCTGCGATTCCTGCAGGAGAAAACCATCGAGCGCGTGGGCGGCACGGAGACGCTCGAGATCGACGTGCGCGTCATTGCGGCAACCCACATCGACCTGGCGGAGGCGGTGAAGCAGGGGCGCTTCCGCGAGGATCTGTACTACCGCATCAATGTCGTATGCATCAGCATGCCACCGCTGGCCGACCGCGGGCAGGACATCGAAGACATTGCGAAGCATTATTTCGCCAGGTTCGCCAGCATGCACAACCGCAGCCTGCGCGGCTTCTCCAAGGCGGCGATGAATGCCATGCTGAGCCATTCATGGCCAGGCAATGTGCGCGAGCTGGTCAATCGCGTGCAACGCGCGACCGTCATGGCGGAAGGCCGCTTCATTCAGCCGGAAGACCTTGGCCTCGATCGCGGCAATGAGCAGTCACCGCTGATGTCGCTGGAAGATGCGCGCGCCGCCGCGGAGCGCGTAATGATCCGGCGCGCGCTGTCCCAGTCACGCAACCAGATTTCGCGCGCCGCGTCGCTGCTCGGCGTATCGCGTGTCACCTTGTACCGTCTCATCGAAAAATACAATATCCGCCCCGACATGATGGCGGCGGCCCGGCCGCCCTTCCTTGGCGGAAGCGCGCCGGACATCGAAGCGCCCAAGTGACGCACTGAGCGCCTGCAAAAAGGCAGGCGCGTGCGTCGTCGGCAGATCGGATGTGGTCTCAGCCCGACCGGTCAGCATCATGATGGGCAGCCACCGCCGTGCTTCTCAGCACGTCAGCGAGACGTCCCGCCGCAGGGCTGGCGGCCCATGGCCTCCCATGAATCAGATACAGCATCGACTTGTTCACGCGCTTGTCCCCCAAGGGAAGGCGGACGAGCCTGCCATCGTCGAGCCAGCGCTGGATGCGATGCTGCGGCAACCATGCATAGCCGAGACATTCCGAGACTGCCTCGAGCACACTATCAATGCTGCTCATGAGCCAGCGCTGCAGGCCCGACCCGCCACGTTCGCGCTCCTGCGGATGACCGATGCCGATCTGCGTCTGCTGGCCGAGATCGGCGGAGGTAACATCGCGGCCAAGATGCAACAAGGGATGGTCGGGATGAGCCACCGGAACGTACTCGACCTCGAGCAGCGGCTCGCCAAGGAAACCGAGCGGAACGCGCCCGGTGATGGCCAGGTCCACTGTCGTATCGCGCAGCATATCCTCGGCCTGCAGCGTCGCAACCTCGCTCAGCCTGACCTGCGCGGCACCGCGGCCCGCCTGCGAGAAATAGCCTAACGCGCGCATCAGAAGCGTCGAGGGAAAACTGTGGTCCACCATCAGCCGCACATCGCCGCCCCATCCCTGCCCGAGGTTCCGCGCAAAAGTTTCGAGTTCGATGGCTTCCTTCAGCACATGGCGGGAGCGTTCCAGCAAGGCACGCCCTTCGACGGTGAGCGCGGCCTTGCGACCCTCGGTCTTCAGCAGCGTCGTACCGAGCTGTTCCTGCAGCTTGGCAACGGTATAGCTGATGGTGGACTGGCTGAGATGGAGGGTCTTGGCGGCCTCGGCGAAACCGCCGCAGTCAATGACAGCATGGAATATCCGCCATTGCTTGAGGCTGACGTAAATATTCTGGAGGTCATGCGCGCGCGAGCGATAGATGGCCCGTCCACCATCTCTCCTGATTTTCTGGTCCGGGGCATGCTTTCGTGAATGCGTCATCTTTGTTCCCTTTGCGTACCTTTGTGTACCTTCATGTACCTTCATGTACCTTTGCCAGTTGCTACTTGGCTGTGCAGACAAGCGCCGTCTGTCCCGATCTGTCTCGTTGCCGCGTGCACAGCAATCAGGAAGCCTTCCGCTTGCATGGCATGAGCGCGCAGCCTGTCGCGCTCAGTGGGCGCGGACTTCCTGCAAAATCTACGCCCGTGCCGCAAGCCACTGATTTTTCTACACTTCCATGCTACGGGTGCATTTGCCTGTCCATTGCTGTATCACGCGCGGTGCGTGCTTTGTTCAACAAGGGAAACTGCAGCGTCGTACGCTCGCATCGGAGTCCTGACATGCAAAGTGCGCTGAGCCGGAAAGGCGCCGCCGTCATAGGGAGAGCAGTGTCACCGTCGTTGCGACTGCAAGGGCATGGACTGCACGGGCAGCTTCATCGGGAGCTGCCTTGACGTCGTCAAAATCTGTAAAGGGCAGCGATGCCAAGGGAAAACAGCACGCAGGCGTCGTCACGCAGATCACCCGGATGCCATCCGGGCCGCATGGCGGGGCCGGGGGGAAACGCAGCGCAAAAGAAAAAACCCGCCACGCCTGCTGAGGCAAGCCATGGCGGGAACCGGAGAGGAAAAGGAAGGTATTCGCTACGGGGAAGCATTGCGTCTGCCGGTGCAAACGCGTCAGCGCTTCTGCATGAAGCCGCGCTGCTTCCGTTGCACCTTCCTTCGCAAGTCATGTGCCAGTTCCATAAGCGCCTGATTCATCAGTCCATTTCCGCGTCGCCGAAAAATCCTCCGCGTTTTCCGTCCTCGATTGTCCCAACGGCGTATCAGCCGCGCATGGCATGCACCAATGCGAGCCATGCGTATCGCAGGCTTGGCGATGCAAGGAATCGCCGGATTGCGTCGCGAACAAAAAGAATGAATAATTGCAGGCCACTATTTCGTGCCACGAAACAATGAGGCCTGCCTAATGGATCGATTGCAATCAATGCGGGTGTTTGCCAAGGTAGTCGAACAAGGCAGCTTCGCCGGCGCCGCGAAGGCGCTCGATATTTCCAACGCTGTCGTGACGCGTCATGTCGCAGATCTGGAAGAGCATCTCGGTACACGCCTGCTCAACCGCACGACACGCCGCCTGTCGCTGACCGAAACGGGGCATGCCTACCTAGAGCGGGTCACGCAGATCCTCCAGGAGATCGATGACGCCGAGGCGATCGCCTCATCGCATGCCAGGAAGCCCAGCGGAACCTTGCGCATCTATTCGCTGCTCGGCTTCGGGCAATTGCAGCTCGCGCAGCTGCTGCCGGCCTACGCTGCGCAATATCCCGAGGTGACCCTCGATGTGACCGTCTCGGACCGTACCGTCGACCTCGTCGAGGACAGGTTCGACGTCGGCTTTTTCGTCGACTTCCAGAAATTCGATGCGAGCATGGTCGCGCGCCAGCTCGGCGTCTCGGAGATCGTGTTGTGCGCCTCGCCGCAATATGTAAAGAAGCATGGAGCACCGCGCACGCGCGAGGACATTTCGAAGCATGCCTGCCTGAATTTTTCCTACGAACAGGTGCGACACGGCTGGCCCGCGCGGGGAGAGAACGGCGAAATGATCCAGATACCGATCACCAACAAAGTGATCTCCAACAACGGCGACCTGTTGCGCCAGTGCGCGCTTGCCGGCATGGGCATCGTGCTCCGACCTTCATTCGCGCTGGGCGACGATCTCGCTGCCGGTCGGCTGGTGCGCCTGCTGCCTCAGCATGAACTGGGCAAGCTGTCGGTGGTGATGGTGTATCCGAGCCGGCGTCTGCTCTCGGCGAAGGTGCGAACCTTCGTGGATTTCATCACGAAACAGTACCCGCGCCCCGACACCGATCCATGGCTTCAGAAGTGAAACCGCGCCAGCCCTCCCCATCCGGGAGTGTGCTATGTTGATACCTCAAGCAGCAATTTCCCCAAGCTCATGTGCCAGTTACTCGGAATGAATTGCAATGTCCCGACGGACATCGTGTTCAGCTTTACCGGCTTCGCCACGCGCGGCGGCCGCACCGATGAACATGTCGACGGCTGGGGCATCGCCTTCTTTGAAGGTGCTGGCGTGCGCCACTTCGTCGATTACGAAGCGGCAATCGCCTCACCGGTAGCAGAGCTGATCAAGCGCTGGCCGATCAAGTCGAAGAATGTCATCGCGCATATCCGCAAGGCGACCCAGGGCCGCGTAGCGCTGGAAAACTGCCATCCCTTCGTGCGCGAACTGTGGGGACGCTATTGGGTCTTCGCGCACAATGGCGACCTCAAGGATTTCTCGCCGCAACTCACCGGCGCATTCCGGCGCGTCGGCACGACCGACAGCGAGCTTGCCTTCTGTTACCTGCTCCAGGAATTGCGCAAGCGCTTCGGTGACACGCCCCCGGCCTTGCCGGACCTGACCGCCGCCATGCGCGAGCTGACCGCCGGGATTGCCTCGCACGGAACATTCAACATGATGCTGTCCGACGGCACGGCGCTGTTTGCGCATTGCTCGACACAACTGCACTACATTGTGCGGCAGCATCCTTTCTCCACGGCAGAGCTTTCGGATGAAGACCTGAGCGTGGATTTCTCCAAGGTCACGACACCCAACGACCGCGTCGCGGTCATCGTGACCAGCCCACTGACCAGCAACGAGCGCTGGATCCCGTTTGCTTCCGGCGAACTGAAAGTATTCGTCGACGGCGCCCCTTTAGCGCTCTGAAACCGCTGTGAAACCGCTCTGAACATTACGGCAGCTGCCCTGCCAGATGCATGGGAGCGCTTTGCACTGCACAATCGAAAGTTGCCACACAGAAATAAAATTGCGCTAAAGTGAAGAAAAAGCGCGACGCCTGCCCTACCTTCGCCAAGTGCGCACAGGCCGTATGCGTTGCAGTTCAAGTCGCGGACAATACCGCGCCCGAGAGAGCGCCCCGCCGTGGCCTTGACTGCGACCCATACGACCTGTACGCATTTGGGTTTTCCAGCCGGACGACGCGCAACACAAACAACAAAGTGAGACAAGCAAAGGGAAGACATGTCTGTGATGGCATCCCCATCCATGCCGGACACCGGCTTTTCACGCCCGCTCCGGGTACGGGAATTCTTCCTTGCGCGCCAGCCCATCCTTGATCGAAGCCAGGCACTGGTGGCGTACGAACTGCTGTTTCGCAACGCGGCAGTAGGGCCGGCCAATGTCACCAGCGATTTGTCGGCAACTGCCTCCGTGATCGCGCATGCGTCGCAGCTCGGCATAGAGAAAGTGATCGGCGATTCGCTCGGCTACGTCAATGTGGATGCCGCTGTCCTGCAAAGCGACATCTTCCAGTTCCTGCCACGGGAAAAAGTCGTGCTGGAAATCGTCGAGACCATGAAGGTCACGCCGGAAATCCTCGCACGCATCGAACAACTGGTGAAGGAAGGATTCCGCTTCGCGCTGGACGATGTGATCACCGACAGCGAGGACGTGCAGCAGCTGTTGCCGCTGGCGGAGATCATCAAGTTCGACCTGCGCGACATGCCGCTGTCGGCGCTGCTCAAGCTCACGCCGCGCTTCAGGATGGCGAATAAAAAACTGCTGGCAGAAAAGGTCGAGAACCAGGAGCAATTCAAGACCTGTCTCGAACTCGGTTTCGATTATTTCCAGGGTTACTACTTCGCCAAGCCGGTGATCCTGAGCGGCAAGAAGCTCTCGCCGTCGCAACTGTCCATCATGCAGTTGATGACGCTGATTACCTCGGATGCAGATACGGCAGAGATCGAACGCGCGATCAAGATGGACGTGTCGCTCTGCTTCAACATGCTGCGTCTCGTCAACACACCTGCGGTCGGGGCGCGCCGCCGCATCGATTCCATCGGTCAGGCACTGCTGCTGCTCGGCCGCAGCCAGCTGCAGCGCTGGCTGCAGATCATGTTGTACGCCGAGCCGTGCAAGAAGGGCCAGGCGATGACGCCACTGCTGACGCTGGCGGCGACGCGCGGCAAACTGCTCGAACTGATCGCGCAGCGCTATGCGCCGGACAAGCAAGGAGTGGCCGATACAGCATTCACGGTCGGCATCATGTCGCTGATGGATACCCTGTTCAGCATTCCGATGTCCGAGATCCTGGAGCAGGTTTCAGTGGTCGATGCCGTAAGCGATGCTCTGCTGCACCGCAAGGGAGAATTCGGCGAGATGCTGCAACTGGTCGAACACATGGAGCGCATCGAAGAGGAAGGCGAACAGATCGGTGAACTTGTGACGCGCTTCCGCCTCTCCAGCGACGACATCTGCAAACTGCAGGTCGTCGCCTTCGAATGGAGTGACAACGTCGCGCGCTGCACCCATTAGCGCCTGAAGAAGGCAGGGCGCGCGATACACCGGCACGCTTGCTGCCTCCGCGATGGTGCGCAGGGGCTCGCCCTGCCCCGCTATCTGAGTGTCTGCCGAATCACAGATTGGGCGCCAGCCAGCGCTCGATATCTTCCTTGCTCGCGCCACGGCGTGCCGCCATGTCGTTCACCTGGTCCTCACCGATCTTGCCGACGCTGAAGTACTTCGATTTCGGATGCGCGAAGTAGAACCCGGACACCGATGCGCCCGGGAACATTGCGAACGACTCCGTGACATGCATGCCGATTTCGTCGCACTGCAGCAGCTTGAACACGTCGCCCTTCACCGTATGCTCGGGACAGGCCGGATAGCCAGGCGCAGGCCGGATTCCCTTGTAAGCTTCCTTGATCAGATCTTCATTGCTCAACGATTCATCCGACGCGTAGCCCCAGAAATCCTTGCGCACGCGCTCGTGCAGGTGTTCGGCAAAGGCTTCAGCGAGACGGTCTGCCAGCGATTTGAGCATGATGCTGCTGTAGTCGTCATGTTCGCTCAGGAATCGCTTCTCATGCTTTTCAATGCCGATGCCGGCGGTGACGGCAAACAGGCCGATGTAATCGGCAATGCCGGATGACTTCGGCGCGATGAAATCCGCGAGGCACTGGTTCGGCCGCGCTACGCCGTCGATCACCGGCTTCACCGTCTGCTGGCGCGCGCCGTAGTAGGTGAAGGCGACCTTCGTGCGTGTCTCGTCGGTGTAGATTTCGATATCGTCATCGTTCACCGTATTGGCCGGCAACAGCGCGATCACGCCGTTCGCCGTCAGCCAGCGGCCTTCGATGATCTTCCTGAGCATGTCCTGGCCTTCCTCGAACACCTTGCGTGCCTGCTCGCCGACCACCGCATCCTGCAGGATCGCAGGGAAGGCTCCGGCCAGGTCCCAGGTCTGGAACAGCGGGCCCCAGTCGATGTATTGTGCAATCGTGGCGAGGTCGTAGTTCTTGAACACGCGACGGCCAATAAACTTCGGCTTGACCGGCGCAAACTCCAGCTTCGCCTTGTTCGCGCGCGCTTCGGCCAGCGTGATCAGCGGCACGGTTTTCTTGTTCGCATGCTGTTCGCGGATGCGCTTGTAGTCGCGATCGATGTCTTCAAGGTACTGGTCGCGATGCTCGGGCGTGAGCAGCGATTGCGCAACCGATACCGAGCGCGATGCATCCGGCACATAGACCACCGGTCCTTCGTAGTTCGGCGCGATCTTCACCGCGGTATGCGCGCGGCTGGTGGTGGCACCGCCGATCAGCAGCGGAATCTTGAGCATGCGGAAATGCGGATCGCGCTGCATCTCCTTCGCCACATGCGCCATCTCTTCCAGCGAAGGCGTGATCAGGCCGGACAGGCCGACGATGTCGGCGTTTTCCGCTTTCGCCTTGGCGAGGATGTCGGAGCACGGCACCATCACGCCCATGTTCACCACTTCGAAGTTATTGCATTGCAGGACCACCGACACGATGTTCTTGCCGATGTCGTGCACGTCGCCCTTCACCGTCGCCACCACGATCTTGCCCTTCGGCTTGGAGGCGACGCCGGTCCGCTGCTCTTCCAGGCGCTTTTCTTCCTCGATGAACGGGATCAGGTGTGCAACTGCCTGCTTCATCACGCGCGCTGACTTCACCACTTGCGGCAGGAACATCTTGCCCTGGCCGAACAGGTCGCCGACGATGTTCATGCCATCCATCAGCGGGCCTTCGATCACGTTGATCGGGCGGCCGCCGGCTTCCAGCGTCTTGACACGCATTTCCTCGGTGTCTTCGACGATCCATTGGGTAATGCCGTGCACCAGCGCATGCGCGAGACGCTTCTCCACCGGCTCGCTGCGCCACGCGAGGCTCTGCTCTTCCTTCTTGTCGCCCGCTTTCAATGTCGCGGCGAATTCGATCATGCGCTCGGTCGCATCGGGGCGACGATTGAGCACCACATCCTCGACGTGCTCGCGCAACTCCGGTGCAAGGTCGTCGTACACGCCGACCATGCCGGCATTGACGATGCCCATGGTCAGGCCGGCCTTGATCGCGTGATACAGGAACACCGTGTGGATCGCTTCGCGCGCCGGGTCGTTGCCGCGGAAGGAGAAGCTCACGTTCGACACGCCGCCGCTGATCTTCGCGTAAGGCAGGTTCTCCTTGATCCAGCGCGTCGCATTGATGAAGTCGACGGCGTAGTTGTTGTGCTCTTCGATGCCGGTGGCAATCGCAAAAATGTTCGGATCGAAGATGATGTCTTCCGGCGGGAAGCCGACCTGCTCCGTCAGCAGCTTGTAGGCGCGCGCGCATATTTCAGTTTTGCGCTGGAAGGTATCGGCCTGGCCTTCCTTATCGAAAGCCATCACGATGACGGCAGCGCCGTAGCGGCGGCACAGCCTGGCCTGGCGCAGGAATTCTTCCTCGCCTTCCTTCATCGAGATCGAGTTGACGACGGCCTTGCCCTGCACACACTTCAGGCCAGCTTCAAGCACCGCCCATTTCGACGAGTCGATCATGATCGGCACACGTGCGATATCCGGCTCGGAAGCGATCAGGTTGAGGAAGCGCGTCATGGCAGCGACGGCATCCAGCATCGCCTCGTCCATGTTGACGTCGATGATCTGTGCGCCGTTCTCGACCTGCTGCCGCGCGACCGACAGCGCCTCGTCGTACTGCTCGTTGAGAATCAGGCGCGCGAAGGCCTTCGAGCCGGTGACGTTGGTACGCTCACCCACGTTCACGAAGAGCGATGTGTCGTCGATGATGAAAGGCTCGAGGCCGGCCAGCTTCATGCGGTGGTCCGGCTCCGGCAGCTTGCGCGGCGCCACGTCACGCAGCGACTCGGCGATCGCCTTGATATGGGACGGCGTTGTGCCGCAGCAGCCGCCGGCGATGTTGACGAAGCCGCTCTGCGCAAATTCCTTCAGCAGCGAAGACGTGACATCCGGCGTCTCGTCGAAACCGGTCTCGGCCATCGGATTGGGCAGGCCGGCGTTCGGATAGATGCACACGAAGGTATCTGCGATCTTCGACAGTTCCTCCGCATACGGGCGCATGACGGCGGCGCCGAGCGCGCAGTTCAGGCCGATGGTCAGCGGCTTCGCGTGACGCACCGAGTGCCAGAAAGCCGGCACGGTCTGGCCGGACAGAATGCGGCCCGATGCATCGGTGACGGTACCCGAAATCATGATGGGCAGGCGCTTGCCGGACTCTTCGAAGTAGGTGTCGATGGCAAATAGCGCCGCCTTGCAATTCAGCGTATCGAAAACGGTTTCGACCAACAGCACATCGACGCCGCCTTCGACCAGGCCGCGCGTCTGCTCGAGGTAGGAAGCAGCAAGCTGGTCGAAGCTGATGTTGCGCGCGCCGGGATCGTTCACGTCGGGAGAAATCGACGCGGTCTTCGGCGTCGGGCCGAGCGCGCCGGCGACGAAGCGCGGCTTGTCCGGGGTGGAGTACTTGTCGGCCGCAGCGCGCGCGAGTTTGGCAGCTGCCACATTCATCTCGTATGCGAGATGCCCCATGTGATAGTCCTCCTGCGCCACGCTGTTCGCGCCGAAGGTATTGGTCTCGATCAGGTCCGCGCCGGCGGCGAGGTATTTCTCATGGATCTCGCCGATGATCTGCGGCTGCGTCAGCACCAGCAGGTCGTTATTGCCCTTGACGAACAACTCCTTGCCCGGCACAGAGAAATCCGCGAAACGCGCGCCGCGATAATCCTCTTCCGTCAGCTTGTACTGCTGGATCATGGTTCCCATCGCGCCGTCGAGGATGAGGATGCGTTGAGCCAGGAGGTCGCGCAGCAGCGCTTCGGTGGAGGAAATCGGTTCGCGTTTCATTTTTTCTCTCTCAAAAACAAAAAACCCGGTCTGAAAGCGAGACCGGGTCATTCCTTGTCCGCTTTAGCTGTATTTATTCATGGCCATCTCAGCCACGGCGCCCGCAAGCTGGTTTTGACTTTTCAATCAAATCGGCGCAATCAAAATTATACGTCCAATCAAGGGCTTGCGCATTGGCCGCGGAGCCATTACCACTACGGTCAACGTTGTTTCTTCCTCCAAGCCGACGCCACCTTTGCCTGCTTTTTTTGAAACACCTTTCTTCCTGGCATGTCGTCGTCCCTCGCCTCAACCCATCCCCGGCGGAGGCAACGATTTGTGCGCTACCCGCACAAATCCTGTGCATGACATCCAATTCCCCCGACCGCGCCTTGCAGCTACGATACCTGCGTATTCACCTCCAAGGAGCCAGCATGCCACATCCCACCATGCGCGCCATCAGTGGCGCCCCCGCAACCCAAACCCTCGTGGCGAAGAACACTGCCTTGATCGTCATCGATTTCCAGTTGGAGTACTTCGAAGGAGGCAGGCTCTTCATTCCAGACGGGGCCGCGGCAATGTCGAAAGCGAAACGGCTGGTCAGCTTTGCCGATGCGCACGACATGCCGGTCTTTCACGTGCAGCACCTCGGCCCGGCCAACGGGCCGCTGTTCGCCAAGGGCGGCGAGAAAGCGGCATTTCATCCCGGCATGACCCCTGGCTCTCAGCATGTCCTCGTGCAGAAAACGACGGCCAGCAGCTTCGCCAGCACGGACCTGCATCAGCAATTGCAGGTACGCGGCATCAAGACACTGATCATTTGCGGCCTGATGACGCACATGTGCGTGTCGACGACAACACGAGATGCGCGTCCGCTGGGGTATCAGGTACTGGTGGCCGGCGATGCCTGTGCGACGCGCGATATCGATGCGTGGGACAGCGGCGTGGTCGGACATGCGGAATTGCATCGGGCTGCATTGACCGCCTTGTCGGACAGCTTTGCCGAGGTATTGCGGACGGATGCGATCACGGCGCTTGCCGTGAATTGAAAGGAGATTGCCATGCCCTTGGTGACCATGACGACCCTCAAGGGGAAGTCGCGCGAATTCAAGTCGTCAGTGCTCGATGGCGTGCACGCGGCACTGGTTGCATCCGGCGTTCCGGAGACCGACCGCTTCCAGCGCGTGCTGGAGCTCGAGCCCGATGATTTCCGGTTCGATGCCAGCTATCCGGACGCCGCTTCGCCGCGCGACGAGAACTTTGTCCTCATCGAGATCCTGTTGTCGGTCGGCCGCAGTGTGAAGGTGAAGAAGAAAATCCTGGCCGACATCACGACGCACCTGTCACGTTCGCCCGGTATCGATCCGGAGAACGTGATGGTCTGCTTCAAGGAGACGACGTGGGAGAACTGGTCGTTTGCCGGCGGGCGGCAGATCCACGTCTAGGCACGGGGTCAAGAGTCTTTTGCCAGTATTGAACCCTCTCCTCTCAAATCGTCGTTCCCGCGAAGGCGGGAATCCAGAGTGAATCTGTGCCATCAACTGACTGATGGATTCCCGCCTTCGCGGGAACGACAGGGAGAGGTGAGAGCAATGCTCTGGAAATGGCCCGCCTGCGAAGATCCGGGCTCCTAGAATTGTCCGCCGTCGAGCGGGAAGCCCTTCAGGAATTCCGCTGCCGGCAGGCGCTTTCCGCCGGGCTTTTGCAGTTCTCGTATGCGCAGCGCGCCCTGTCCGCAGGCAATCAGCACACCATCCTGCGCATTCGCCGCCAACACTTGGCCGGGGGCGGCCGCCTTTTCGGAGGCCGCCAATTCGGCGCGCCAGAATTTGACCGGTGTGCCGTTGAATGTCCCAAACGCACCAGGGAAGGGATTGAATGCGCGAACCTTGCGCCACAAGGTTTCGGCCGGCAGATTGAAGTCGAGCGCAGCCTCCTCCTTCGCAATCTTTGCCGCGTAGGTAACGCCTTCGTCCGGCTGCAGCGTCGCCGACAGCGCGCCCTGTTCAAGCTTGCGCAATGCGTCGACGATCATCCGTCCGCCAAGTTCGGCAAGCTTGTCGTGCAGGCTGCCAGTCGTGTCGTCTCCGCTGATCGGGATGCGCTCCATCAGCAGCATCGGTCCGGTGTCGAGGCCCTCCTCCATCTGCATGATGGTCACGCCAGTCTCCGCATCTCCCGCTTCGATCGCGCGATGGATCGGCGCGGCGCCACGCCAGCGTGGTAGCAGCGAGGCATGAATGTTGATGCAACCCTGTTTCGGAATCTCTAGCACGCTGCGCGGCAGGATCAGGCCATAGGCGGCGACCACCATGACGTCGTGCGGCGTGGCATGCAGCAGGGCATGCGCTTCTTCTGCGACTTGCGGATACTTGCCATCGAGACGCAGTGATACCGGCTGCGCGACCGGAATGTCGTGCGCAACGGCGAACTGCTTGACCGGCGACGCGTGCAGCTGCATGCCGCGTCCGGCCGGACGGTCAGGCTGGGTCAGGACGAGGGGGATGTCGAAGCCTGCGTCATGCAGGGATTTCAGGGCGACGGCGGCAAATTCCGGCGTCCCTGCAAAAATGATTTTCATGGTTGTTATTGATCTTGTTGCAGTCCCGGCGCATGTCGCATTTTCCAGGGAAATGCGAGACGAAGTACTTGTGAGAGGGATCAGCGCGCGACCGCGACGGTCCTCTTCTTCTCACGCGCCATTTCCCGTTCTTCCTTCAACAGCTTTGTTTTGATGCGGTTGCGCTTGAGCGGCGACAGGTACTCGACGAAGACCTTGCCCTTGAGGTGATCCATTTCATGCTGGATGCAAACGGCTAGCAAGCCATCTGCTTCGATCTCGAATGGCTTGCCTTCCAGATCGAGCGCCCTGACCTTCACGCGCGCCGGACGCTCGACGCCGTCGTACACGCCGGGCACCGAGAGGCAGCCCTCGTCATACACCTGCCGCTCTTCGCTGGCCCAGAGAATTTCGGGGTTGATGAAGACGCGCAGGTCGTCATGCGTTTCCGAAGTATCGATCACGACCAGCTGTTCGTGCACGTCGACCTGGGTGGCCGCGAGACCGACACCGGGTGCGGCATACATGGTCTCCGCCATGTCGGCAACGAGCTTCTTCAGCCGATCATCGAAAACGGTTACCGGCTTGGCAATCTTGTGCAAGCGCGGGTCGGGATAACGCAGAATATTTAATAAGGGCATACGGCTTTTGTGCAACAAACCAACGATATTGGAGCGTCGTTTCTCTTGCTAGTTCAAGGATTTATGTGCAGAATTTGATTCAATTTGACAAGTTTTGCCTGGCAATTGTTTACATGCTGGCAACCCGCTGTGGCGATCATTGTTGTCTGTATTCGAGCCACGTTCACCGGACAGAACATGAAAAAGTTTAGCACAGCAGCCCTCATTCTCGCTCTTGCATCCGCGTCCAGCAGCTTCGCGGCCACAGGCGAGGAAGCCACGAAGTCATCGCGCTGTGCATTCCTTCCGAATGCGCCGGACCAGCATACCGTCGTGCGCGGAGATACCCTGTGGGGCATCTCCGGCAAATTCCTCCAGCACCCGTGGTGCTGGCCCGAAGTGTGGGGAATGAACAAGGAACAGATCCACAATCCGCACTGGATCTATCCCGGCCAGATCGTGTACCTCGACCGCGCCGCGGGCCGGCTGCGGCTCGGTACGCCGGTCGCCGGCGGCAGCAACGCCGGTGCCGGCTCCGACGGCCGCGGCGTTCCGACCATCAAGCTGGAACCGCAATTGCGCACGGAAGGACTGGGCCAGGAAGCCGTGCCCGCCATCCCGGCAAATGCGATCGAACCCTTCCTGTCGCAACCGCTCGTAATTGAAAAAGACGAACTGGACCATGCTGCGCGCATCGTGGCGACGCAGGAAAACCGTGTCATGCTCGGCAAGGATGACAAGGCCTATGTGCGCGGCGACCTGGGCTCAGGTACGTCCTTCCAGGTGTTCCGTCCCGGCAATGCCCTGAAGGATCCCGAGACGGGCAAGGTCATTGCGCATGAGGCGTCCTATCTCGGCACTATCAAGCTGGAACGCCCCGCTACGTCGCCGGATGAAGCGCATGTCTTCAAGGTCGTGAGCGTCAAGGAAGAAATGGCCGTTGGCGATCGCCTGCTTCCGGTGCCGCCCAGGCCGATCCTCAATTACGTACCGCATCCGCCCGACCACCCGGTCAATGCCCGCATCGTATCCGTCTACGGCGGCGTGTCGCAGGCCGGCCAGAACCAGATCGTGTCGATCAATCGCGGCAAGAAGGACGGCATCGACCTCGGCACCGTGCTGGAGCTGTATCGCTTTGGCCCCGTGGTCACGGATCGCACCGACAAGACTTCGTTCTGGGCCTTTGGTTCGTTTGGTCGTCCGAAGGTGAAACTGCCGGACAATCAATACGGCGGCCTGTTCATCTTCCGCGCCTTCGACAATATTTCGTACGGCCTGGTGATGCAGGTGACGGATTCCGTCCAGATCGGCGACCTCGCGAAGTCACCAGAATAAGCCAGCCACACCATTGATGACGCAACGCGATTGGGCGCAGGAGCTTGCGCAGTGGATCAGGCTTGAGCAGACGGCGGGCGTAGGTCCCGAGACCGCGCGCAAGCTGCTCGCGCATTTTGGCTTGCCGGAAAATATTTTCACTGCTGGCTTCTCTGTCCTGCGGCAAGTCGTTTCCGAGCGCGTCGCACAAGCCTTGCTCACGCCGCAGTCCGAAGAACTCGCGGCGCTGATTGACAAAACCATCGCCTGGGCAGAGCAGCCCGGCAATCGCATCCTCACGCTCGCCGACGCGGATTATCCGAAAGCCTTGCTCGATATTCCCGACCCACCCATGATGCTGTATGCGAAGGGGCGGATCGATCTGCTGTCGCAACCCTCTCTAGCTGTCGTCGGCAGCCGCAACGCGACCACGCAGGGTGTGCTCAACGCAGAAAAATTTTCCGAGGTATTGAGCCAGGCGGGCCTGACCATCATCTCCGGCATGGCGCTCGGGATCGATACCGCGGCACACCAGGGAAGCCTGCGCGGTCCGGGTTCGACAGTGGCCGTGATCGGCACCGGCGCCGACATTGTTTATCCTGCCCGCAATCGAACATTGGCACACCAGATCGCGGCAGAAGGTTGCATCATCTACGAATATGCACTCGGCACACCGGCCATCGCGTCCAATTTCCCGCGCCGCAACCGCATCATTTCCGGGCTCGCACGCGGAGTTCTTGTGATCGAGGCTGCGGCGCAATCAGGTTCGCTGATCACCGCGCGCATGGCGGCGGATCAAGGACGTGAAGTGTTTGCGATCCCCGGCTCGATCCATTCCCCGCTGTCCAAAGGTTGCCACCTGCTCATCAAGCAAGGCGCGAAACTGGTTGAATCTGCACAAGATGTGCTGGAGGAAATCAGGCATCACGACAGGCAGCCGCTTCCCCCACCCTCTGCGCCAGCTATCGTGCCGGCAACAAAACCATCTCCGCTTCTCACCGCCATGGGCTTCGATCCGGTCGCGCCGGATGTGCTTGCGACGCGTTGCGAACTCGATATTGCCAATGTCAATGCGCAATTGTTAACGCTTGAACTGGAAGGCTTGATAGAAATGCTGCCGGGCGGCACTGTCCGTCGTGTGGCTACATCCTGATACGCATTTATTGCTGTCAGCGCTGCGTTTTTCGGATATCCTGTAAAAGAGGGCTCGATGTACGTTGTACTGTCGCCGGCATGACACTTTTTCTTGCTTGACACAATGCCGCAGGTAAGGAAAACTGAATCACGAGAGTGTCATTTTTCGAAACCTGGTCGCGATGTCGCTTGTGGCACGTGGACCTTCACGCTACGGTAAATCATGTTTGACGTTCTCGTTTACCTTTACGAAACCTACTACCGCCCCGATGCCTGTCCCGATGCGGATGTACTGGTCAAGAAGCTGTCGGCTGTCGGCTTCGAGGAAGATGAAATCTCCCAGGCGCTGGGATGGCTGACCGACCTCGCCGAATCCGCCAGCGAATATTGCGATCGCTCCCCCCTGCAAACCGCGTTCCCCTTTGGCATCCGTATCTATGCGCAACGGGAACTCGACGTGCTGGGCACGGAAGCGGTTGGTTTCCTGCAATTCCTGGAATCCGCCAAGATCATCGATCCGATGCAGCGCGAGATCATCATTGAACGCGCGTTGGCGGTCAGCGAGACCGAAGTATCGCTCGACAAGATCAAGGTCATTGTCCTGATGGTACTCTGGAGCCAAGGCAAGGAGCCGGACGCGCTAATTTTCGACGAGTTGTTCTCGGACGACGACGACGAACCGCGCCTATTGCATTAATATCAATTTCACCTCGCGCGCCCGCGCCAGTTGCCGAATCGCCAAGCCGTCTCGCCACAGCGACTAGTTTTTCTCCTCCTTGCGGTTTTCGCCGCAACCCGCTTATCATTGGCCGCTAAATCCCCCGGATCGTTGTTATATTAATAGTTATTTCGTTTTGGCAAGCATTCCGGGAAGCACACACGCTTTGTATGGCGCAGGCATTGGCGCCACTTTCGAGATCATCTATATATGACTAAGACCCTCATCATCGCAGAGAAGCCCTCTGTCGCGAACGACATCGCGAAGGCCGTCGGCGGCTTCACCAAGCACGATGAGTACTTTGAATCCGACGAGTACGTGCTGTCCTCCGCCGTCGGCCACTTGGTCGAGATCGCCGTGCCTGAGGAATACGACGTCAAACGCGGAAAGTGGACATTCACCCACCTGCCGATGATTCCGCCGCATTTCGCGCTCAATCCGATCGCAAAGACGGAATCGCGGCTGAAAGTACTGACCAGGTTGCTCAAGCGCAAGGATGTGTCCGCCGTCATTAATGCCTGCGACGCGGGCCGCGAAGGTGAGTTGATTTTCCGGCTGATCATGCAGTACGCGAAGGCCAAGCAGCCGATCAAGCGCCTGTGGTTGCAGTCGATGACGCCCGCCGCGATCCGTGATGGCTTTTCCCGTTTGCGCAACGACAAGGACATGCTCCCGCTGGCTGATGCCGCACGTTGCCGCAGCGAGGCGGACTGGCTGATCGGCATCAACGGCACGCGGGCAATGACTGCGTTCAATTCCAAGGATGGCGGTTTCTACCTGACAACCGTCGGCCGCGTGCAGACGCCGACGCTGTCGATCGTGGTCGAGCGTGAAGAGAAGATCAAGAATTTCGTGCCGCGCGACTACTGGGAAGTGCGTGCCGAATTCGTGTGTGCCGCCGGCATCTATGAAGGCCGATGGCTCGACACCAAGTTCAAGAAGGACGAAACCGATCCGGAGAAGCGCGCGGAGCGGCTGTGGAGCAAGGCCGCCGCCGAGTCCATCGTGGCTGCCTGCCGCGGCAAGCAGGGTACGGTCACCGAAGAATCGAAGCCGGCCACGCAACTCTCGCCCGCGCTGTTCGATCTGACCAGCCTGCAACGCGAAGCCAATGCCCGCTTCGGCTTTTCCGCCAAGAACACGCTCGGGCTGGCGCAGGCCCTGTATGAAAAGCACAAGGTGCTGACCTATCCGCGTACCGATTCGCGCCATCTGCCGGAAGACTACATGAACACCGTCCGGCAAACGCTGGATGTCGTCGCAGAAAACAACAACTATCACCAGTTCGCGAAGCAGATCCTGAACAAGAACTGGGTCAAGCCGAACAAGCGCATCTTCGACAACAGCAAGATCAGCGACCACTTTGCGATCATCCCGACCCTGCAAGCACCAAAGAGCCTGTCCGAGCCGGAACAGAAACTCTACGACCTGGTGGTGCGCCGCTTCATGGCGGTGTTCTTCCCCGCCGCCGAATACCAGGTGACCACGCGCTTCACCGAAGTCTCCGGCCACACCTTCAAGACCGAAGGCAAGGTGATGACCAATGCGGGCTGGCTGGCGATCTATGGCCGGGAAGCGGCGAATGACGACGACAAGGAAAACGCCGGAACGCTGGTGCCGGTTGCGAAGGACGAGAAGGTGAAGACCGAGAAGGTCACCGCCAACGAACTGGTCACCAAGCCGCCGGCGCGCTACACCGAAGCGACGCTGCTGTCGGCGATGGAAGGCGCCGGCAAGCTGGTCGAGGATGAGGAGTTGCGCGAAGCGATGGCGGGCAAAGGCTTGGGCACACCGGCCACCCGTGCGGCCATCATCGAAGGCCTGCTCAATGAAAAATACCTGCTGCGTGAAGGTCGCGAGCTGATCCCGACGGCCAAGGCATTCCAGCTGACGACCTTGCTGCGGGGCCTGGGCGTGGACGAACTGACCCTGCCCGAACTGACTGGCGAGTGGGAATACAAGCTGGCGCAGATGGAGCGCGGCCAGATCAGCCGCGAGGAATTCATGCGCGAGATCGCGCAGATGACGCAGATCATCGTCAAGCGCGCGAAGGAATACGACAAGGACACCATCCCCGGCGACTACGCGACGCTGAAGACGCCTTGCCCGAATTGCGGTGGCGTGGTGAAGGAAAACTACCGGCGCTTTGCCTGCACCAAGTGCGAGTTCTCGATCACCAAGGTCCCCGGCAGCCGCCAGTTCGAAATCGCGGAAGTCGAGGAACTGCTTGCCAAGCGCGAAATCGGCCCGCTGCAGGGTTTCCGCTCCAAGATGGGCCGACCGTTCGCGGCGATCCTGAAGATCGTGCGCGACGAAGAGATCAAGAACTACAAGCTGGAGTTCGATTTCGGCCAGGCGCAGGACGAGGGAGAGGACAGCGAAGGCGTTGATTTCTCCAACCAGACGCCGGTTGGCGTCTGCCCGAAATGCGGCGGCGGTGTTTACGAAATGGGCCTGGCCTATGTGTGCGAGAACACGGTCGCCAAGCCGAAGGCATGCGACTTCCGCAGCGGACGCATCATCCTGCAGCAGGAGATCGTGCCCGAACAGATGGCCAAGCTGCTCAACGAAGGGCGCACCGACCTCCTGCCCGGTTTCATCTCGCAGCGCACGCGCCGGCCGTTCAAGGCTTTCCTGGTGAAGGACAAGAGCGGCAAGGTGAGCTTCGAATTCGAGGAACGCAAGGCCAAGGCGCCCGCCAAGGGCAAGGCCGACGCCAAGGAAGAAACGCAGGAAGAAGCACCGAAGAAGCCGGCGGCAAAGACGGCAGCGAAGACTGCAGCGAAGACTGCAGCGAAAACCGCTGCAAAGCCGGCTGTGAAGAAGGCCGCAGCGAAGAAGGCAGTGACGAAGAAGGCTGCCTGACCGTCGTCTGCGTCGCTGCTGTATGTGTTCGGCGAGCGATCTTTCGCTCGCCTCGCACTGAATTTCCGCGCGCCGCGATGGCGCCGTGGAAGACGCCGAAGTCTTGCAGCAGAATCAGGAGCCGATCATGAACAGTGTCATTCCTGGCAGCCCGGACAAGGACGAATGCAATCTTGCGATGCTGGCGCATCTGCTCGGCGCGTTCACCGGCTTCGTCGGCGTGCTGATCCTGTGGCTGGTGAAGAAGGATGAGCCCGGCTTTGTTGCGGAAGAAGCGCGGGAAGCGCTGAATTTTCAGATCACGGTTGCCATCGCACTGGCCGCCAGCGTGATGCTCAAGCTGCTCCTGATCGGCTTCCTGCTGTTCCCGATCATCATCGTCGTCAACTTCATCTTCAGCATCCTCGGCGCCGTGTCGGCGTCCAGGGGCAGGCATTACCGCTATCCGCTCACGCTGCGCCTCGTCAGCTGAACGCCTGCTCCACGCCAGCGCCGGCACAGCGCAATTCCCGCTCGGAAATACCCGCCGGAACTCCCTCTGCAGGGCAACAGTCGAACTGATTACGCATCACTTCCTTTACAGGTTTCGACTTGATCTTCCGGAGGGCAAGATGAATACACGCAAGCTGATGTCGATCGCCAGCGCGATGACGCTGGCCACGGTTCTGTCCGCCTGCGGCACCACGCCGACTCACCAGCAGGTAGGCATAGGCACCGGTGCCGTTCTCGGCGGCGTGGCGGGCCATGTGCTGACCGACAGTACGCTGGGCACGGTGGGCGGTGCGGCGGTCGGCGGATTGATCGGTAACGAAGTCACCAAACCGAAGAAGTAGAAGCATCCGGCGCGCAGCCATTCCGCGCGCCGGCCACTAGTCCTTCCCCGCCACGACATCCGGTTCGAAGAAACACCATTTGGCTTGCGGCCACGTGCGCTGGATGCTGTCTTCGACTGCGTTGATGGCATCCACCAGCGCTGCATCGGAGGGCTGCTGCCGCATCTTCGCCTGCACCGCGATCATCAGCTGCTCGCCCCACTGGAGCGTGATCAGGTGGATCACGTGCTCCACTTCCGGCCGCGCCTCGATATGCGACTTGATCGCATCATGCACTTCCGGCGCGGCGGACTCGCCCGTGATCATCGCTTTGACCTCGCGCACGATGAACACGGCAACAATCATCAGCAGCACGCCGACTGCGATGGAGCCAACCGCATCCCATACCGGATTGCCGGTCACGACCGCAAGCAGCACGGCAATGAACGCGAAGCTCAGGCCTGCCAGCGCAGCGATGTCCTCGCCGGCGACGACCAGCAATTCCGACTGGCGCGTTTCGCGGAACCACCGCAGGAAGGGCTTTCCCTGCGCGATCTTGCGAATCTCCTTCATCGCGCCATGCAGCGAGAAGGCTTCCAGCGCGACCGAGATGCCGAGCACCGACAAGGCGACGACCGGATTGCTCAAGGGCTCGGGATGACTGAAATGCTTGATGCCTTCCATGACGGAGAATGCGCCACCGAGGAAGAACAGCAGCAGCGCCACCATCATCGCCCAGAAATAGACGACGCGCCCATAACCCATCGGATGCCATTCATCGGCCGGCTTCTTCGCTTCCTTCAGGCCGATCAGCAGGAAGACCTGGTTGGTGCAATCGGCCAGCGAGTGGATGGCTTCGGCCAGCATCGCGCCAGAACCGGTGTAGAGCGAGGCGGCGAACTTGGCGACAGCGATGCCACCGTTGGCGCCGAGCGCATAGAAAATCGCTTTGGTAGAACCGTCGGAATGGGAGGACATGGAATTATCAAAAGGAAAACGACGGCCTCACATTACTTGCTGTTTCGCTTGCGTGCAAGTCCTTCGCTCCTTGCAGCGGACAGACGCATTACTGCAGCGAGAGTGCTTTCCTTTGCGCCAGCGGAAATCGAAATGCGTGGAAATTGCCGGCGCGAAGTGGCCGCCAGCCAAGTTGAAACACAATGTATCAAGCCCGATCTGCGCCGGAACTTTCACTAATTGAAAGGATTCTACTCAACCGCATGCATGCAATTCTGGCATGAACAGTCTGTGACGTTTCAATGAATCGGCATGATTTCTAAAGGAGAATTCTTATGATGAAATGGACCATCCCTATGGCGTGCGCGCTGCTGTTGGGCGCATGCAGTACCACTGGCACGGGAACCACGTCCGGTTCAACCTCCGGCATGGGTTCCGGTTCGGGCTCCGCGTCGGGCACCATGTCCTCATCGCCCAGCTCCGGTGCTTCCGGCAGCTACGGCACTGGCGCAAGCGGCACCTCCAGCAGCCCGAGCAGCCCAAGCAGCAGCGGAACATCTTCCATGTCTTCGCCGAACGAGAACAGCAATTCCGGTTCCAACATTCCGTCGACGCCCAGCTCCGGCACATCTTCCGGCAGTTCCATGGACTCGAGCGGCACATCAAGCAGCTCCGGCACCTCCGGTTCCACCGGCTCATCCACTTCCGGCTCTACTTCGAAGTAAGCCGATCGCCCGTGAGACTGCCGTCGGCATGAACGCGGCCCGCTTCCGCCGGGCAGCTCACTGGCATCACCTCTTCCCTGCACACGCAAGCATTCAAGCGCGCTGTTCAAGCGCCAGCAGGAAGCGCTTGCGCTCCAACCCTCCCGCATAGCCAGACAAGTCTCCCGATGCACCGAGCACGCGGTGGCAGGGAACGACGATCGATACCGGATTGCGTCCGATGGCCGTGCCTGCCGCGCGTATTGCTCGCGGATTGGTGATGCGACGGGCGATTTCCTGATAAGTGCAGGTGGCGCCGAAAGGCAGTTCCTGCAATGCCTTCCACACCGCTTGCTGGAAAGGCGTGCCGCGCAGGTCGAGCGGTAGGTCGAATGTCTTGCGCGCGCCGGCGAAATACTCATCGACCTGCGTCGCGGCCTGGCGCAGCACGGGGTGTCCATCGTCGCGCGTCCATTCCTGCGGGCCGACAAAGTACTTGTGCTCGTCGAAGTACAGGCCGCACAGGCCGGCATCACTGGCCGCCAGCAGCAGCGTGCCGAGCGGGCTGGGGTGTTCGGTGTAATAGATCATGATCAGGCCATCCATAATGCGATTGCCGCGTAGCCGCGCCACGGAGACCAGGCAGCGGCGCGCGCGGCAAGCTGTTTTTCGGTGAGCCGGCTTTCCCCTTCGGCCGCCGCCTTCTGCAGGCCGAGGTCTCCGGCGGGGAACGCATCGGGAAAGCGCAATGCGCGCAGTGCGATGTAATGCGCAGTCCAGTCGCCGATGCCGCGCACGGTCCGCAGGCGCGCGACCGCGTCGTCGAGCGACAGCCCCGGCGGCATGTGCAAACCGCCTTGCTCCGCGAATTGCGCGAGATTGCGTATGGTCTGCGCGCGCGTTTGGGGCAGGCCGATGGCAGCGAGTTCGGACACGTCCGCCTGCGCAAGACGTTCGGCGCGCGGAAAATGATGCGCGACCGTTCCATGCGGCGCGGTCATCGCGTCGCCGAAGCGTTGCACCAGCCTGCCGGACAAGGTGGTCGCGCCCGCAACGCTCACCTGCTGGCCGAGCACTGCGCGGATCGCAAGTTCGAAGGCGTCGAAGGCGCCCGGAACGCGCAGGCCCGGCAAGGCATCGATACGGCCTGCGATCAGCGGGTCCTGGCGCAGGTGCGTCTCGATCACGGACGGATTGGCATCCAGGTCGAACTGGGTGCGCACGCGTGCCAGCAAGGGCATCAGCACCGGCGCCAGCGTGGGTGCGACCTCAAGTTCAAGCTGGTGCTTCTCCGCGCGATGCGTCACGCGCAGCCAGCCGCTGACATCACCAATGCGCACGCTGCGCAGGTACGCGCCGTCCCGCCCATCAGTCTCGACCGCCTCCACGCTGGGAATCGCGCGGCCTGCAAGGTAATGAAGAATGCGCGGCCAGTGATAAGGCGGGCGGTATGCCAGGCGCAGCGTGAGCGCGTCCTGCCCGCTGGCGTCTTCCGAGCCGGCTGCGCGGCGGATCGCACCAGGGGCGATCCCGTAGCGCAGCGCAAACAGCGCGTTGAAGCGGCGCACGCTGCCGAAGCCGGCAGCGAATGCCACTTCGGCCATCGGCAGCCGCGTTTCCTGCAGCAGTTTTTTCGCGAACAGCAGACGCTGCGTCTGCGCCAGTTCAACGGGCGTGACGCCAAAGTGCTGCAGCAGTACGCGGCGCAACTGGCGCGACGACAGTCCGACGTCGGTCGCGAGGCGTTCGATATCACCATCGTTGAGCGCCCCGGCGGCGATGCGCTGCCAGACGGCGTGGGCGAGATTCTGCTGCAACGCATAGGGCGCAAGTTCCGGGCGGCAGCGCAGGCAGGGGCGGAAACCGGCGGCTTCGGCTGCGGCCGCACTGCTGAAGAACCGGCAGGATGATTCGCGCGGCGTCTTCGCGGTGCACACCGGTCTGCAATAGATGCCGGTGCTGGTCACGCCCGTGAAGAAGATGCCGTCGAAACGCGTGTCCCTTGCAGCCAGCGCCCGGTAGCAGCTGGCGTGGTCGAGGACGGCGGATCCGGAATGCGATTGAGAGGTGTCCATGGCGTCGTTATACGCGCCGCTTCCCTTGGCGTCTAGCCGTTTTCGGACATGATTCCACCCGCACCGGAGCGCTTATCGTAGTTCTACTACTTTCCTGTTATACAAGCTTGGAGTAATCTGGCCGAAGCCGGATTTCTTGTGTGTCGTCAATGGAGCTTCGCTCCTGCGTCCCGGGTTGGTCTGCCGGGCGTCTTGCGCAATGCACAGGCCATCCAGCCCGACAACAACCAACAAGAGGATGAGACGCAATGAGACACCACCTGATGGCGGCGTTCGCCGCGCTATGCTGCACCACAGCAGTCCACGCGAAAGACATCAAGATTGCGCACGTGTACGACAAGACCGGCGCGCTGGAAGCCTATGCGAAGCAGACCCAGATTGGCTTGATGATGGGGCTGGATTACGCGACCAAGGGCACGATGCAGGTCAACGGCAACAAGCTGGTCGTCATTGAGAAAGACAACCAGGGCAAGCCCGACGTGGGCAAGGCGCAGCTGGCTTCCGCCTTCGCCGATGACAAGGCCGACATCGCGGTCGGTCCGACCAGTTCCGGCGTGGCGCTGGCGATGCTGCCGGTGGCAGAGGAATACAAGAAGATCCTGCTGGTGGAACCGGCCGTTGCCGACGCCATCACCGGCGACAAGTGGAACCGCTACATCTTCCGCACCGGCCGCAACTCTTCGCAGGATGCCATCTCGAACGCGGTCGCGCTGGACAAGGAAGGCGTCTCGATCGCCACGCTGGCGCAGGACTATGCCTTCGGCCGCGACGGCGTGAAGGCGTTCAAGGAAGCGCTGAAGAAGGCCAAGGTGGTGCACGAGGAATACCTGCCGACCAACACCACCGACTTCACCGCCGGCGCGCAACGCCTGTTCGATTCGCTCAAGGGCAAGGCAGGCCGCAAGGTGATCTTCATCATCTGGGCCGGCGCGGGCAATCCGTTCAAGATCGCCGACCTCGATCCGAAGCGCTACGGCATCGAAATCGCGACCGGCGGCAACATCCTGCCGGCGATGGCGGCCTACAAGAACTTCCCCGGCATGGAAGGCGCGACCTACTACTACTTCGCCATCCCAAAGAACCCGGCCAACAACTGGCTCGTCACCGAGCACTACAAGCGCTACAAGTCCCCGCCTGATTTCTTCACTGCGGGCGGCATGGCGGCCGGCATCGCGCTGGTGGAAGCGCTGAAGAAGACCAACGGCGACACCCATACCGAAAAGCTGATCTCCGCGATGGAAGGCATGAGCTTCGAGACGCCGAAGGGCAAGATGATGTTCCGCAAGGAAGACCATCAGGCGCTGCAGTCGATGTACCACTTCAAGATCAAGGTTGATCCGGCGTTCCCGTGGGGCGTGCCTGAGCTGGTGCGCGAGATCAAGATGGATGAGATGCAGATTCCGATCAGGAACAAGCGCTGAGCGGTTGTCGCATCTTTCTCTGTCTTTCTCACCTACTGTCGAACAAGCATCTACATGACCCCTTCCCCCTTGCAGGGGGATAAATGCGGGGTTTCGCAAAGCATGCTTTGCGCCGCATTTATCCGAGCAGCTTGCAAGCTGCGAGGTGGGACGGTTGGGATGGGGGTAGAGTGCGAGGATCCACCTCTGCGGTAGGTCAACCTCACTACCCCCACCCTAACCCTCCCCCTGCAAGGGGGAGGGAATGCGTAGTTGCATTGTACTGACAGCGGAGATATCTCCATGCCCCTGCATCACACCGAACCGCACCACGCCGGTTCGCTCGAAACCCGCAACCTGACCATCCGCTTCGGCGGTCACGTGGCGGTCAATACCGTCTCCTGCGCCTTCGCGCCGGGCACGCTGACCGCCATCGTCGGCCCGAACGGCGCGGGCAAGACCACCTACTTCAACCTGATCTCCGGCCAGCTCAAGGCGAGCGAAGGCCAGGTCCTGCTGAACGGACGCGACATTACCTCGCTCTCGGCTCCGGCGCGTACTCACGCCGGGCTGGGTCGCGCGTTCCAGCTCACCAGCCTGTTCCCGAACCTGAGCGTGATGGAGAACGTCCGGCTCGCGCTGCAGGCGCGCCAGCGCATCGGGCTCGACATGTGGAATGTGTGGAACCGTCATCGCGCCCTGATCGAGCGTGCGGACCAGTTGCTGGAAAGCGTGGCCCTGACCACGAAGCGCGACATGCCCGCGTCGGCGCTGCCGCATGGCGATCAGCGCAAGCTGGAAGTCGGCCTGCTGATGGCGCTCGATCCCGAGGTGTACATGTTCGACGAACCGACTGCCGGCATGAGCGTGGATGAAGTGCCGGTGATCCTGGACCTGATCCGCGCATTGAAGGCGCGGCGCGACAAGACGATCCTGCTGGTCGAGCACAAGATGGATGTCGTGCGCGAACTGGCCGATCGCATCATCGTGCTGCACAACGGCACGCTGATGGCCGACGGCGATCCGGAAACGGTGATCGCCTCGCCGGTGGTGCAGCAAGCCTATCTCGGTCTCGCGCCGGTGGAGGAAGCCGCATGAATGCCCCGCTCCTGAAACTCGAAGGCGTGCATACGCATATCGGTGCGTATCACATCCTGCACGGTGTCGATCTTGAAGTCCCGCGTGGGCAACTGACGATGCTGCTCGGCCGCAACGGCGCCGGCAAGACGACGACGCTGCGCACCATCATGGGTTTGTGGCAGACCTCGCAGGGACGCATCACTTTTGATGGCACGGACATCACCGCGCAGGCGACGCCCGACATCTCGCAGCGCGGCATTGCTTACGTGCCGGAGAACATGGGCATCTTCGCCGACCTCTCGGTGAAGGAGAACATGTTGCTCGCAGCGCGTTCCGCGCGGCGCATCGAGGATATCGATGGCAAGCGACTGGAATGGATATTCTCGCTGTTCCCGGCGATGAAGAAATTCTGGCTGCATCCGGCCGGCAAGCTGTCGGGTGGGCAGAAGCAGATGCTCGCTGTATCGCGCGCGATCGTGGAACCGCGCAAGCTGCTGCTGATCGATGAACCGAGCAAGGGTCTCGCGCCGGCCATCATCGCCAACATGATCGCCGCCTTCCGCGAACTGAAGCAGACCGACACGACCATCCTGCTGGTCGAGCAGAATTTCAATTTCGCGAAGCAGCTCGGTGATACGGTGGCGGTGATGGACGACGGCAGGATCGTGCATCGTGGCCTGATGCAGGAGCTGGCGGAGGAGGAGGCGCTGCAGACGAAGCTGCTTGGCTTGTCGCTGGCGGCGCATCATTAGAGAACAGGTTCCTTCCCCCTTGCAGGGGGGAGGTTGGGATGGGGGTAGTGAGGTCGAGCAAGCGCCCTAGATAACTCGACCTCACTACCCCCACCCTAGCCCTCCCCCTGCAAGGGGGAGGGAACAAGCAGCCGATCACTTTTGAGAGACTACGAATGGCACAAGCATTAACACAATCGGCCGCACCTCCCGCGGGCAAACAGATCGACTGGCTGCCGCTCGCACTGGTGCCTGCGCTCGCACTCGCCGCGCTGCCTTTCATCGACTCGACTTCCACCTGGATCACGCTGACCGCTGCAGGGCTGGCGATGGGCATGATTGTCTTCGTCATCGCCTCCGGCCTCACACTCATCTTCGGCCTGATGGACGTGCTCAATTTCGGCCATGGCGTATTCATCGCGCTCGGCGCCTTCGTTGCCGTGTCGGTGATGGGTGCGATGCCGGAATGGTCGAATGCGGAAAGCCTGCTGCAGAACGTCGGCGCGCTCGGCGCGGCCATGCTGGTGGCCATGCTCGTGGCTGGGGTGCTTGGTGCATTGTTCGAGCGCGTGCTGGTGCGCGTGGTGTATGGCCAGCACCTGAAGCAAATTCTGATCACGATGGGCGGCATGGTGGTCGGCGAAGAACTGATCAAAGTGTTCTGGGGACCGCAGCAGATTCCGCTGCCGCTGCCGCCGGCGCTGCGGGGTTCCGTGTTCCTGGGTGATGCGGCGATCGAGAAATACCGGCTGATGGCGGTCGTGGTCGGACTGGTCGTGTTCGCGGCGCTGGTGCTGATGCTCAACCGCACCAAACTCGGTCTGCTGATCCGCGCCGGCGTGCAGGACCGCGAAATGGTGGAGAGCCTCGGCTATCGCATCCGCCGCCTGTTCATCGGCGTGTTCATCGCGGGGTCCGCGCTGGCCGGCCTCGGTGGCGTGATGTGGGGGCTGTACCAGCAGAACGTGATCCCGCAGATGGGCGCGCAAGTGAACGTGCTGATCTTCATCGTGATCATCATCGGCGGGCTCGGCTCGACCGCCGGCTGCTTCCTTGGCGCGCTGCTGGTCGGGCTGCTGGCGAATTACACCGGCTTCCTTGCGCCCAAGATCGCGCTCTTTTCCAATATCCTCCTGATGATCGCCATCCTGTTGTGGCGTCCGCAGGGCGTTTATCCGGTGACCAGCAAATGATGACGCGCCTACTCTCGCATGACATGCCGCGCAGCCGCGTGCTGGCGGTGATCCTGACGCTGATCGTTCTCGGACTGGCTTTCGCGCCCTTCCTGTTCCACGGCGCAAAGCCGATGAACGTGGCGGCCAAGATCCTCGTCTTCATCGTGCTGGTCGCGAGCTACGACCTGCTGCTCGGGTACACCGGCATCGTGTCCTTCGCGCATACGATGTTCTTCGGCATCGGTGCTTATGGCATTGCGATCGCGAGCTCGCGCATGGGGCCGGGCTGGGGCAGCCTGCTGGTCGGCGCGCTCGGCGCGATGCTGCTGTCGCTCCTGCTCTCGTTCGTGATCGGCCTGTTCTCGTTGCGGGTACGCGCCATCTTTTACGCCATGATCACGCTCGCTGTGGCCTCCGCATTCCAGACGCTGGCCTCGCAGCTCTCGGAAATCACCGGCGGCGAGGACGGCCTGAACTTCAAGCTTCCGGAAGTGCTGGCGCCCTCGTTCCAGATCGGCGACGACCCGTTCCTCGGCACTTACCTCGACGGCCGCTTCATCACCTATTACCTCGTGTTCGTCTGTGCGGCCGTGCTGTTCCTGGCCATGCTGCGCATCGTCAATTCGCCCTTCGGCCACGTGCTGAAAGCGATCCGGGAAAACGATTTCCGCGCCGAGGCGATCGGTTATCGTACCGTCGTATTCCGCACCTGGTCGAATGTACTGGCCGCCGTGTTCGCCACCCTCGCCGGCTGCCTGCTCGCCATCTGGCTGCGCTACAACGGGCCGGATACCTCGCTCTCCTTCGAGATCATGATCGACATCCTGCTGATCGTGGTGATCGGCGGCATGGGCACCATGTACGGCGCGATCTGCGGCGCGACGGTGTTCCTGCTGGCGCAGAGTTACCTGCAGGACCTGATGGGCCTGGCGGCCGAGGCGACGCAATCGGTGCCGGTGCTGTCCGCGCTGCTGTCACCCGATCGCTGGCTGCTGTGGCTGGGTATACTGTTCATCCTGTCGGTCTACTTTTTCCCGACGGGCATCGTCGGCAAACTTCGCACATGGAGGACGTGATGCTTCCCGCTTCCCATTACCTGCGCTGCTGTGATCGTGAAATCCATTATGTCGAATGGGGCGCGAAGGACGCGCCGCCGCTGATCATGTGGCACGGACTGGCGCGCACCGGCCGCGACTTCGACGACATCGCCGCTGAACTGTCCGACACCTACCGCATCATCTGCCCGGACACCATCGGCCGCGGCCTGTCGCAATGGAGTCCCGATCCCGACAAGGAATACTGTCTTGCCTTCTATGCAAAGATTGCGCAGTCGCTGGTGGACCAACTTGGCCTGGCGCGCGTGCGCTGGCTCGGCACGTCGATGGGCGGCGCGATCGGCACCGTTGCCGGCGCGACGACGTTGAAGGGACGGATCAGCCACCTGGTGCTCAATGACAACGGCCCCTCGCTCGCAGCCACGGCCATCGAGCGCATCAAGTCCTATGCGGGCAATCCGCCGCAGTTCGATACGGTGACAGAGCTCGAAGCATTCTTCCGCACGGTGTACAAGCCCTATGGCTGGCAAAGCGATGCGCAATGGCGGCACATGACGGAAACCTCCACGCGCCGCATGCTGAACGGAAAAGTCACGCCGCATTACGATCCGGCAATGGTGCGGCAGTTCATCGTGCATCCGGACGATTACGAACTGTGGGACGAGTACGATGCGCTCGACATGCCGACCTTGGTGCTGCGCGGCGCGGATTCGGACCTGTTGCTGCAGGAAACTGCGGACGACATGAAGCGGCGCGGGCCGATGGCGCAGGTCGCGGTGATCCCCGGCTGCGGTCATGCGCCTGCCCTGAATGTGGCGGAGCAGATTTCGCTGGTGCGCAATTTCCTCGCGGGTTGATTGGCATCTTTCCAGAAAGGCAAAGGTTTTTTGGTGGTATTGGCCCCTCGCCTCTCACATCATCGTCATTCCGGTGAAGGTGGGAACGACGAAGAGCGGTAAGCATATTGCTCAGGCAATCGCCCGCCTGCGAAGATCAATGTGTTATCGCATGTGTGTCAAATAGAACTTTTTTCTTGCACCTGGACTTTTCCGACTGCCGGCCCGGCCAGACCACCGGGCCACACGTTTTTTGGCTTTACGCTACACTCGATCGCTCGTTTTGTCCCATCGAGGTTCCGCCATGCTCACCGCCACCCGCGCCCCGCAACTGAAGACCGTCCTGATCGCCAGCGGCCTGGTGCTCACGCTTGCCATGGGCGTGCGCCACGGCTTCGGTTTCTGGCTGCAGCCGATCTCGCAGGCGCATGGCTGGACGCGCGAAACGTATTCGCTGGCGATGGCGCTGCAAAATCTGCTGTGGGGCGTATTCGGCCCGTTCGCCGGTATGGCAGCCGACCGCCTCGGCACGGCGCGGGTCGTCATTGTCGGCGCGCTGTTCTATGCCGGCGGCCTGCTGTGGATGGCAACGGTAAGCCAGCCGACCTTGTTCGTGGTCGGCTCCGGCGTCCTGATCGGTGCGGCGCTCGCCTGCACGGCCTTCGGCGCGGTCAGCGGCATCATCGCGCGTGTCGCGCCCGACGAGAAGCGCTCCTGGGCCTTCGGCATTTCCTCCGCCGCCAGTTCCTTCGGCCAGTTCCTCATGATGCCGGTCGAGCAGCACATGATCTCCTACTCCGGCTGGCAAACGGCCTTCTACATCCTCGCCGCCCTGGTCGCCGTCGTGATGCTGCCGATGGCCTTCGGCCTGCGCGAACTGCCACATGAAAAAGCGGCCGGACATCACCAGAGCATGTCGGATGCGATCAGGGAAGCCTTTGCCTATCGCCCGTTCCTGCTGCTGATCGCGGGATATTTCGTGTGCGGCTTCCAGCTCGTGTTCATCGGCGTGCACATGCCGTCCTACCTGAAGGACAAGGGCATCATGGATCCGGGCGTGGCCGTCATGGCGCTCGCGCTGATCGGCCTGTTCAACATCTTCGGCTCGTATTACGCCGGCAAGCTGGGCGGCTTCCTGCCGAAGCGCTACCTGCTCTCCGCCATCTACATTACGCGCGCCGCGGCGATCGCGATCTTCCTGCTGGCGCCGCTTAGCGCGTGGTCGGTGTACATCTTCGCCTGCGTCATGGGCGCGCTGTGGCTGTCGACCGTGCCGCTTACCAATGGTGTAATCGCCGGTATCTTCGGCGTGCGCTACCTGTCGATGCTGTCGGGCTTCGTGTTCTTCTCGCATCAGGTCGGCAGCTTCCTCGGCGTGTGGCTCGGCGGTTACCTGTTCACCCGCGACGGCAACTACAACACCGTGTGGGGCATCACGATTGTGCTCGGCGTGTTCGCGGCGCTGGTGAACCTGCCGATCAACGAAAAAGCCATCGCGCGCACCCGCGTCGCGGCCGCCTGAATCCGGTCATGCGCGAACGCATCAAAAGCTTGCTGCTTGGCGCCGCCGTGGTGGCGGTGCTGGCAGTCGTGTTCGTCGCCTACCTGCGCCCTTCCTTCATTGTCGATCTCGCCAACCGCATCATCCTATGCTTCTGACTCCTTCCGCCCCGCTCGCCCGTCCCATCGTGCAAGACCTGGGTGCCTCGCGCATCCGCGAAGTCGCCAATGCAGGCATCGGCATTCCCGATGTACTGCCCTTCTGGTTCGGCGAGCCCGATGAAGTCACGCCCGCCTTCATCCGCGACGCAGCAAAGCAAGCGCTCGATGCCGGCGATACGTTTTATGCGCACAATTTCGGCATCCTGCCGCTGCGGGAAGCCATCGCCGCCTATGTGTCGTCACTGCACGGCCCGATTGACGTGAGCCGCGTGGCCGTCACTTCTTCCGGCGTCTCGGCGCTGATGCTGCTGTCGCAGCTCATCCTCAATCCCGGCGATCGCGTGGTGGCGGTGACGCCCTTGTGGCCGAACCTGGTGGAAATCCCGAAGATCCTCGGTGCGGAAGTAGTCGATGTACCGCTGCAATTCGGCCAGACCTGGGAGCTCGACCTGCAGCAACTGCTCGATGCGCTCACGCCCGGCACGAAGGCAGTGTTCCTCAATTCGCCGAACAACCCGACCGGCTGGGTGATCACCCGCGCGCAGCAGGAAGCGATCCTCGCGCATTGCCGCAAGCACGGCATCTGGATCCTTGCCGACGACGTGTACGAACGGCTGGTGTATGACATCGCTCCCGGCGGCAAAGCCTGCGCGCCGTCCTTTCTCGACATCGCCGCACCGGACGACCGCATCGTGTCGGCGAACAGCTTTTCCAAGTCCTGGCTGATGACCGGCTGGCGGCTCGGCTGGGTGGTCGCGCCGCCGACCGTGATGGCCGATCTCGGCAAGCTGATCGAGTACAACACTTCCTGTGCGCCGGGCTTTGTGCAGCGCGCCGGCATTGCTGCAATCGAACGCGGCGAGGAAGTGATCGCACACACCGTCGCACGCTACCAGGCCGCGCGCGATTTCCTCTACGACCGCCTGAACGCCCTGCCCGGGGTGACCTCACCCAAACCGAAAGGCGCGATGTACCTGTTCTTCCGCATCGAAGGTGTGCAGGGGGCAATGGGCACGCTTGACACGCTGGACCTGTGCAAGAAACTGGTGCGCGAAGCGAAGCTCGGCCTCGCGCCGGGCAATGCCTTCGGCCCGGAAGGCGAAGGCTACATCCGCTGGTGCTTCGCGAGTTCCCTGGAGCGGCTGGAGGATGGGGTGGGGCGGCTGGAGCGTTTCTTGATGAAGCGCTAACGCGACGTCTTCGGCAAACACGCTTCCTCCATGCTGCGGGGCGGCAAGTGCAACATCCGCCATCGCGTCCTGCGCCAAGGCCGCCAAGGTCTGTAAGACACGCGGAAAATCCAACCGCAGCAATTTCCTTCCATGTCCGACGGCGTCGCACTCCTGCCGCCGGGTGTCCTGTTCCCTATGCCATTCATGGGATTCCAAGCCACGACGATTCGTGCAACAGTGATCGATGCTGCACGCGTCGCGCGGGCGTTGAATTCTTGAGCGCTTCCACCCGGCGCAGCGCCCGCAATCCAGTGTCGTCTTTCTTTTTGCTCGGGCTAAAGGCAGCGCAGCAGGTTGATCGGAAGGGGAAAGCAGGCACCACCGATGAACACCAGTCGGGCCATTGCTCATGCCGCGAGGGATGCCAACGGCAATTGGCGCGAGGCGCATGACCTCGCGGATCACCTGCGTTCCGTAGCGGACCTGGCATCACAGTTTGCAAACCGGTTTCATAGCGGCCCCTGGGCATACCTGGCAGGCATGTGGCATGACCTTGGAAAATACCGCCCACGCTTCCAGCAGTACATTCGACAAGCAAGCGGTTTCGACCCCGATGCCCATATCGCCGGCGAGGCCGGGAGAACGCCGCATTCCACCGCCGGCGCCATGCTCGCCTGCGACAGGTTCACGACCACGGGTCGCGTACTCGCCTACCTAATTGCCGGACATCACGCGGGGCTGAGCGACTGGTTCGGCGGCCTCGACGAACGCCTAGAACGAGAAGAAAGCCGCACCGAACTCAAGGAAAGCCTGTCTGCGCATCCCCCTGATGATGTCATCGATCATGCCGGGTTCATTCCCGATCTTCGCGCCACGCCGGGCGGCAAGGATGGTTTTGCGCTCTGGGTGCGCATCCTGTTCTCCTGCCTTGTCGATGCGGATTTCCTGGATACGGAACGCTACATGGATGCAGGGCGTGCACGACAGCGTGGCGACTGGCCGGATCTCCCGCATCTGCTCGACCTGTTCAATCGCCATATGTTCGCAAAACTTGGCGACGCCCCTCGCACCGCTGTCAATGCCTTGCGCAACGACGTTCTGCGCCAATGCCGCGTCAAAGCGCACGACGCGCCGGGGCTGTTCTCGCTGACAGTTCCGACGGGCGGCGGCAAGACCCTCTCGAGCATGGCTTTCGCCCTGGAGCATGCCCGGCACCATCACAAGCGCCGCATCATCTACGCCATTCCGTACACCAGCATCATCGAGCAAACCGCCGATGCATTCCGCGGCATTTTCGGCGACGCTCTCATCGAGCACCACAGCAATACCGATGCCGATCCCGACAGGGAAAACCACAAGACGCGGCTCGCCTGCGAAAACTGGGATGCACCCATTGTGGTGACGACCAACGTGCAGTTCTTCGAATCCCTGTTTGCCGCGCGCACATCGCGGTGCCGCAAACTGCACAACATCGTCGATTCCATCGTCGTGCTGGACGAAGCACAGATGCTGCCGCCGGAATTCCTGCAACCCATCCTCGACATACTGAACCTGCTTTCACGTCACTATGGCGTCACCTTCGTGCTCTCAACCGCAACGCAGCCTGCGCTGGCGACACGCACTTACTTTGACGCGAGAAACAACATGCGCGGGCTGGAAGATGTGCGGGAGATCGTGCACGACCCCGATGCGCTCTATGCCGCGTTGGAACGCGTCCGTATTCACCTGCCCGGCGACTGGGACGCACGCACAGGCTGGGACGAGCTTGCAGCGAAGCTTGCAAGGCAGGATTCGGTGCTGGCCATCGTGAACAGGCGGCGAGATGCGCGCGAGCTGTGGCAGCGCATGCCAACCGGGACAGTCCGTCTCTCGGCACTGATGTGCGGAGAACATCGCTCGCGTACGATTCGACGCATCAAGGCGCAGCTGAAAGATGGCGTGACGACGCGCGTCGTCAGCACACAGCTGGTCGAGGCTGGTGTCGACCTCGATTTCCCTGTTGTCTACCGCGCGCTTGCCGGCCTCGATTCCATCGCGCAGGCTGCAGGACGCTGCAATCGCGAGGGGCGGCTGGCGGAACAAGGCCGGCTCGGCGAAGTCGTTGTGTTCATTCCCCCGCAGCCCGCGCCGCCCGGTCTCTTGCGCAAGGGAGAAGATACCTGCCGCAGCCTGCTTCATGGCGACGCCGGCAATCCCCTTTCCCGCTCTCTGTTCACCCGCTACTTCGAGCTGTTCTATCACGCCTGCGATCTTGACGCGCAGCACATCACGCAGCTGCTTGCCGTTGACGGCAACACCCTTGCTGTCAACTTCCGAACCGCCGCCGACAGGTTCCGGCTCATTCCGGACGACGACGGCATCTCGGTCATCGTTCGCTATCGCGGAGAAGATGCGCGGGACGACACGGTCGACCGGCTGCTGGCAAGCCTGCGCAGCGACGGCCCGGAACGCTGGCTGATGCGCAAGCTTCAGCGTTACGCGGTGGGCATACCTCGCCGGCAAGCCAAGGTACTTCTCGAACAGGGCGACATCGAAGAATTGTTCCCCGGCCTGTTCGTCCAGGTCAGCGACTGGCTGTATGACAGTCATGTCGGCCTTCTTCCGGATGGGAGGCCGCTCGGTTCCGCCGGCAGCATCGTGTGACAGATTCAATCTCGGACATGGAGGATGCATGAAACGTTTTTGTCTTGAACTCGCCGGTGATTTCGCCTGCTTCACCCGGCCTGAAATGAAGGTCGAACGCGTGAGCTATGACGTCATGACGCCCTCCGCCGCGCGCGCCTGTTTTGAAGCCATCCTGTGGAAGCCGGCAATACGATGGCATATCCGAAAAATCGAAGTCCTCAAGCCGATACGCTGGATTAACCTGCGGCGCAATGAGGTCGCCGGCATCATCTCCGTTCGCAATGTCGAGCTCGCCATGCACAACGGCAACGGCATTCTCGGGCTGCATATCGAGGACGAGCGCCAGCAGCGTGCCGGGCTGTTCCTGCGCGATGTGGCCTATCGGGTTCACGCCGACATGGAATTTTTTCATGAGCGCGACCGATCCTCGCATGCCACGAAATTCCATGAGATGTTCGAACGGCGTGCGAGGCGGGGCCAATGCATCAACCAGCCGTATCTTGGATGCCGGGAGTTCGCAGCGCAATTTCGGCTGGTGTCCGCTGCCGAAAAGGGACCGCCTCCCATCGCCGAAAGCAGGGACCTCGGTTTCATGCTGCACGACCTGAATTTCGCGGTGCCCCACGATCCGTCGCCGCGCTTCTTCCGAGCGCAACTGGAGCATGGCGTCGTCCATGTCCCGCCGTGGAACAGCGAGGAGGTGCGAGCATGATCCTGCAAGCCCTGCATGCCTATTACCTGCGCCGCCAGCACTCGCCCGATCCGAAGGACCGTCTGCCCGCGTTCGGCTTCGAACTGAAGGAAATTCCCTTTGTGATCGAGCTTGATGCGAAGGGGCGGCTAGTTAACATCGCGGACACTCGGGTACCGGACGGAAATCGAAAAGCAGGCCAGCGGTTCCTCGTGCCCCAAGGCGTGAAAAAAACCTCCGGTGTTGCATCAAACCTGCTGTGGGATTCCGCAGAATACGTGTTCGGCATCACGACCAGGGGGAAACCCGAACGCGCCGCGGAACAGCATGCGGCATTCTGCGCGCGCATCGACGCATTGCCGCCCAGGGCGCTCCATGACGCGGGGGTGCAGGCAGTCCACGCATTCCTTGCCCATGCCAAGCCACAGCAACTTGAGAAGCAGTCGGCTTGGGCCGATCTCATTTCCACGAATGCGGTCGTGAGCTTCCGCTTGCACGGCGACGACGAACTGGTTTGCCAGCGCCCCGCCATCATTGCTGCCGTCACCCATGAAACAGCGAATGATACGGCGCAAGGCCAATGCCTTGTCAGCGGAGAGTTCACTGCCATCGAACGGCTCCATCCTGCCATCAAGGGTGTCTGGAATGCCCAGACCTCCGGCGCGAACATTGTCTCGTTCAACCTGCCCGCATTCAACTCCTATGGCAAAGCGCAGGGCGCCAACGCACCGGTCGGAAAGGCGGTCGCGTTCAGCTACACCACTGCGCTCAACCACCTGCTGTCACGCGAGTCGAGGCAGCATGTCCAGGTGGGCGACGCGTCAACGGTGTTCTGGGCGGAAGAAGCGCATGCGCTGGAAACCACGCTTCACGACCTGTTCGGCGAGCCGCAGAAGGATGATCCTGACAGAGGGACCGATGCGCTGAGGGCCTTGTACAAGGCCGTCGAAACCGGAAAGTTCTCCCGCGGCAAGGCAACGACACGATTCCATGTGCTTGGCCTTGCCCCTAATGCAGCACGCATTGCCATCCGGTTCTGGGAAACCGCGACCGCGCACGATCTCGCTCGGCGCATCTCGGCGCATTTTGATGACCTCCGGATCGTTCGCGCACCGCACGATCCCGAGCACCTGTCGATGTTCCGCCTGCTGACCTCGGTGGCTGCGCAAGGAAAAGCGGACAACATCCCACCCAGACTTGGCGGAGAAATCATGCGCTCTGTCCTGACGGGACTGCCCTATCCGTCATCCTTGCTCACGCTCGCCATCCAGCGCTGCCGCGCCGAGCAAGGGCCGACCTACGGGCGCGCATCGGCAATCAAGGCGTCATTGAACCGGCTGATCCGCCGCAACCATTCAACCACTTCCCATCCCGAGAAGGAGTTCGACATCATGCTTGACCCGGCCAACCCCAACACGGCGTATCGCCTGGGGCGGCTTTTTGCCACCCTGGAAAAGGTGCAGGAAGAAGCCAGCCCCGGCCTGAATGCCACGATACGCGACCGCTTCTACAGCGCCGCTTCCAGTACACCCGTCGCGGTATTCACGACATTGCTGCGGCTTCACAACCATCATCTCGCCAAGCTTCACAAGGGCCGTGCCGTACAGATGGAAAAGCTGGCCGGCGAAATCATGGATGGTATTTGTGACTTCCCGCGCGTCCTCACCCTGCCCGACCAGGGGCGCTTCGCCCTCGGTTACTACCACCAGCGACAAGCCCTCTTCACAAAATCCGAACATGCCGATCACAAAGGGGAATCCAAATGAGCCTGAGCAACCGTTATGACTTCGTACTTCTTTTCGATGTAAAGGACGGCAATCCCAACGGCGACCCCGATGCGGGCAACCTGCCGCGTCTGGATGCGGAAACCGGCCACGGCCTGGTGACCGACGTCTGCCTGAAGCGAAAGGTGCGCAATTTCGTCGGCATGGTAAAAGGCGAAAAGCCGCCCTATGAAATTTATGTCAAGGAAAAGGCCGTCCTCAACAACCAGCACAAGCGCGCTTACATCGGCATCGACCGCAAGGACATGCTCGCGGACGAGGGCAAGAAGCGCAAGGGTGGCGACGCGGTGGACGATGCGCGCAAGTGGATGTGCCGGAATTTTTACGATGTGCGCACCTTCGGCGCCGTCATGTCCACCGAAATCAACTGCGGCCAGGTGCGTGGTCCGGTGCAACTGACGTTTGCGCGCTCGGTGGATCCGATCATCGCGCAGGAGCATGCCATTACGCGCATGGCGGTTGCCACCGAGGCCGAAGCGGAGAAACAGGAAGGGGACAACCGCACCATGGGCCGCAAGCATACGGTCCCGTATGGCCTCTATGTGGCGCATGGATTCGTCTCGAGTTTTCTGGCGAAACAGACCGGCTTTTCCAACGACGACCTGAACCTGTTCTGGGAAGCATTGATCCTGATGTTCGACCATGACCGCTCCGCCGCAAGAGGGGAAATGAGCACGCGCGGCCTGTATGTATTCAAGCATGATTCGGAACTTGGCAATGCGCCGGCGCATGTCCTGCTCTCGCGCATCCAGCCAAAGCTCAGGGATGGCGTGACTGCCCCGCGCGGCTTCGATGACTACAAGATCAGCATCCACGATGCCAGCCTTCCATCCGGTGTGACGTTCCTGAGCATGCCATGCTAGCCATGCATTCGATGTATCCATTCTGGTTGCGCGAGTCCGCGACGTAGATGACGACTTCCGCCGGCGATGACATCACCGTTGCCCTCTCCGCATTGCAGCACTGGGTGTATTGCCCTCGTCAGTGCGGACTGATTTATCTCGAACAGACGTTCGCGGACAACATTCATACCGCGCGCGGACATGCGGTGTATCGTCTCGTCGATACGCCCGGATTTGAGTCCAGGCCCGGAATGCGCGTCGTGCGTGCCATGCCGCTCCGGTCACAGCGGCATGGCCTCACCGGCAAGGCCGATCTTGTCGAGTTTCATCCGGACGGCACGGCTTACCCGGTGGAGTTCAAGCATGGCACGAAGCGCGGTAAGCTGCACGACGATGTCCAGCTTGCCGCGCAGGCACTATGCCTCGAAGAGATGCTGGGCCGTGCGGTACCGAAAGGCGCCATCTATCATGCCAGCAGCCATCGAAGGCGGGAAGTTCTCGTCACGGCGGAGCTCAAGGAACTGGCCATCAGAACAGCGAAGTGCGTTCGTGACATGCTCGCGTCGGAGATCTTGCCACCTCCCGTGAATGACTTGCGATGCCGCGAGTGTTCGCTGAAGGATATTTGCCAGCCCGAGGCGCTGCACCAACGGGCAAGGCTGCATCAGCAGCGGGAACGCCTGTTCGATCCGGAGGCATAGCATGCTCACTGTCCAGAACACCTTGTACGTCATGACACCGAATGCCTACGCCCACCTGGAGAATTCGTCGGTGCGGATCGACGTCGACCATGAGCAGAAACTCTGCGTTCCCATGCACCACGTGGGTGGCCTGGTCTGCTTCGGCAATGTGATGGTCTCGCCTGCCCTGATGCACCGTCTGGCGGACGAGGGAAAGTCCCTTGTGCTGCTGACTGACGCCGGCCGCTTCAAGGCACGGCTCGAAGGGCCTCTTTCCGGGAATATCCTCTTGCGGCAGGCACACTACCGGATGGCCGCTGATCCCGCATTCAGTCTCGAATTTGCGCGAGCGATTGTGGCGGGCAAGCTCAAGAACAGCAGGACAACGATCCAGCGCGGCGCACGCGATGCCTCCAATCCTGAGGATGTCGCCGCGCTCCGGCGCATAGCAGAAGACCTCGCGGCTTCGTTGCGCGCCGCGGCCGGCGCCAGCAGCCTGGACGTGCTGCGCGGCATCGAGGGGGAAGGTGCGAAGAACTATTTTGCGGGCCTCAACCTGATCGTCACCCCGCAGCACCGTCCTGCATTCTCGCTCAACGGGCGCACCCGCCAGCCGCCACTCGACCGGTTCAATGCCCTGCTTTCCTTTCTCTACGCGATGCTGCTGAATGACTGCCGCTCCGCATGCGAGGCCGCAGGACTTGATCCGCAGCTCAGCTTCCTGCACGCCGTTCGCCCCGGCCGCCCTGCACTCGCCCTGGACCTGCAGGAGGAGTTCCGATCAGTTGTCAGCGACAGACTGGCACTGACCCTGATCAACCGCGAACAGGTGACACCGGCAGATTTCGACGAACATGAAGGCGGCGCCGTCATGCTAAACGACAAGGGGCGCCGCGCGGTGGTGGCCGCATGGCAGGAGCGCAAGCATGAAGAGCTGGTTCATCCGCTTACCGAAACCAGGATGGCCGTGGGAGTGATTCCGCTGATCCAGGCGCGCTTCATGGCCCGTACCATACGCGGCGAAATAGAAGGCTATCTGCCGTACGTGGCACGATAGAACGCCGCATGTTGATCATCGTGACCTACGATGTTTCGACGGAGACTGCCGCCGGCCGGAAGCGGTTGCGGCGCGTAGCGAAGGTGTGCGAAAGCATGGGCCAGCGCGTCCAGAAATCCGTTTTTGAATGCAACGTCGACGAGATGCAATTCGAGCGCCTCGAACGTGCATTGCTGGCAGAGATCGACGTGGAACGCGATAATCTGCGGTTCTACCGCATTACGGAGCCCGTGAGCCTCCGGGTAAAACAGTATGGCTGCTTCCGCTCGACCGATTTTGAAGGAACGCTCATTGCGTAAGCGCGAAACGCAATCGGCGGGATCACCGCCGTGCATTCGCGCTATTTTCAAGGACATGATTTTTATGGGGATTTACGGACATGCTGCGCTGAATGGGCATGTATGCAAGTTATTGCAAGGTGGTTCGCGGAATGGGCCGGAATTCTTCTTTCGATTGAGGGAGTTATGCAGGTAGAGTGTCGCCCGACCTTTGGGTTGGGCGTGGATTGAAACTTGCCCATTAGCCAGCGTCCGATAGGCGAAAAACGGGGTGTCGCCCGACCTTTGGGTTGGGCGTGGATTGAAACATGGACAAGGCGATGCGCCGCCACGCGGGACAAAATCGTGTCGCCCGACCTTTGGGTTGGGCGTGGATTGAAACACGACCGGGCGCAAATATGCCTACCTGGAGCCTACGGTGTCGCCCGACCTTTGGGTTGGGCGTGGATTGAAACTATGCCGGAGCAATCGCCATCGTGAGCACTTATGCCGTGTCGCCCGACCTTTGGGTTGGGCGTGGATTGAAACGAAATCATCTCGGCAAAGCCTGCGACGACAGCGGCGTGTCGCCCGACCTTTGGGTTGGGCGTGGATTGAAACCGACGCATCCGCAGCCGTGAGGTGCGGGAGGTGTTTTGTGTCGCCCGACCTTTGGGTTGGGCGTGGATTGAAACCGCCACTTGAGGACATCGGCGGCAGTGATCGAAGGTGTCGCCCGACCTTTGGGTTGGGCGTGGATTGAAACGCGGATCGTCGAATCGAAATAGGCGCGGTCGCGGTGGTGTCGCCCGACCTTTGGGTTGGGCGTGGATTGAAACGTTGACCTGGCTGGGCGAAAATGGGTCGCGCAAACGGTGTCGCCCGACCTTTGGGTTGGGCGTGGATTGAAACGTCGTCATCGGCGGCGGGCGTCGGGCTTGTCGCGGGTGTCGCCCGACCTTTGGGTTGGGCGTGAATTGAAACGACGCGAGTTTGCTTCGCACGGTAGCCGGCCTGTCAGTGTCGCCCAACCTTTGGGTTGGGCGGGGATTGAAACCCAGATGCCCGAGCCATACGGCAGCTTCATGCGCGCGTGTCGTCCGACCTTTGGGGTTGGGCGTGGATTGAAACTGGCAAGAGTGCAAGCGGCTGGCTTATGAGGTTTGTGTTGCCCGGCCTTTGGGCCGGGCGTGGATTGACACCGTACATGCCGTAGCGTTGCGCGGATTGTTACACGCGCCCCACAGAAACAACCTTCGCGTCGCCGGCAGGCACCGGCGGCAACAAGTAATAAAACACCGACAGAAACACCCACACCACCCACGCCGACCACACGTTGTGCGAGAGGAAGTGCGCGCCGCGCATCATTTGCGCCCATCCCATCAGCATGCCGGCGGCGAGGCCGATCACGAGGAACAGGCGCGCCGCGCGCTGGTGGGTATCGCGCAAGGCGAAATAGAACGCCATCAGTGCAAAGCCGCCCGAGGCGTGGCCGCCGGGGAAGCAGTGGCCCGCGGCGATACCTGCAGGCAGGTGCTCGAACAGGCCGTTGAAAGGTGCGTAGCCGCCGTACTCCGCGAGGTCCCAGGGGCAATGCATCGGGCTGGTGGCCTTGAACAGCGACACCAGCATCGGGCCACCCGCCATCGCAGCGAACAGCCACAGCAGCCGGCGGCGATGCGCGCGCCACTGCGGCCGGATGAAGGTGAGCAGGAAGGCGATGAGCACCGCCGCGCCGAACACGACCATCACCATCTTCAGTCCGGTGTGCATGACGTTCTGCATGAACGGACTGTCGCGCAGCGGGAAACCATGCGCGTGCGCGTCGTAATACCAGCCGATCAACGTGCGGTCGAGCGGTGTCGCTTCGAACAGCCAGAAGATCATCGGCGCAAGCGCAAGCGCCAGCCACAGGTGCCAGTACTTGCGCCATGCATTGTTCAGGTAGGTCATGGGAATATCCGTTGGAAAGCGTTCCCGGCTGGATTCGCCGTGTCTTGCGGCATCACCGGGGGATGTGAAGGATAGCATGGCCAGCCAGGTGCGTTGCTGCGCCGGCGCCTTCATGCAATATGTTATGCCGCCCCTTCAGGCCAGGCATGAATCCATGTCAACAGTTCCTTGCAGACATGTCTTTACAAGAGTTCAATAAAGGACATTTGGCTTGAATTCGAACCCGCGAGCCCCCAGACGATGCCGGCGTTGCCATGCTTGTCATGAACATCCGCGGGCGATGGCCTGTCTGCATCTTCCGTGTCACGTTCTGGTCTGCTGCCTCGTCTTGATGTCAAGACAGGCAACACAATGAGGAACCCATGCAATCCCTTGCCCTCCTCTTGCTCGCGGCGAAGGCTGGCGGAGCATTTCTGGTGTTGCACTCGCTGGTGCATGCTGGCGACTTGCTGACTGGCGGATTCGAAGCGCATCATTTGATGCATGTTCCGCCCGGCGTATCCCTGATGGCCCTGCTGACCTTACCGAGCCGGAAAACATTAACCAAGGAGAACTTCGATGTTGACATGGATCGCGCGGCGCCCGCTCGCCGCCATTGAACAGACCTTTGAGCGGGCCTTTCACCATAACGCGAACTACATGCGGAAGGAGACCCGCTTCACTGCCTCGGTGCGGCACTCGCCCGTGACCAGATATTCCGCAACGCTGCGCGAGTCGGCGGCATGAAGGCCGCGAATGCACCTGAGGCAGGCGACTTCGAACCGCATCGTCGCCATCTGCGCGCCCTCGCCTATCGCATGCTCGGCTCGCGCACAGAGGCGGAAGATGTCGTGCAGGATGCGTGGTTGCGCTGGCATTCGGCCGACCGCGCCAGTGTCGACAATGCGCGCGCCTTTCTGTCGCGCACGGTGACGAACTTGTGCCTGGACCGCATCAAGTCTGCGCAGGCGCAGCGTGAGGTGTATGTCGGGTCGTGGCTGCCGGAGCCGGTGGTGGATGATGAGGCGCAATTCCAGCCAGGACCGGAAGCGGCGCATGAACTCGCAAGCGACCTGTCGTTCGCCTTCATGCTGACGCTGGAACGCCTGTCGCCGCTGGAGCGCGCGGCCTTTCTGCTGCATGATGTGTTCGACATGGGTTTCGGTGAGGTCGCCGCTGCGCTCGGGCGCAGCGAAGCCGCCTGCCGCCAGCTGGCGTCGCGCGCACGCGCGAACGTCCGCGCGAACCGACCCGCCGTCAAGGTGGCGCCAGAGGTGGAGCAGCGGTTGGCCAGCGCCTTCGTGCGCGCCTTGCTCGAAGGCGACGTCGATGCGCTGGCGCAAGCGTTGGCGGAGGATGCGCGCTTCGTGTCGGATGGCGGCGGGCGTGTCACGGCGGTGCCAAAACCGCTACATGGGCGTGACCAGATCGCGAAGGTGCTGATTGGCTTCGCACGCCTGTACGATCCGGCGCTCTATCGCATGCGCCGTGCGCGCATCAACGGCCTGCCGGGTTTCGTACTCTTCACTGCACAGAGCGAACCGGTGCAAACGATAGCGCTGGAGATCGGCGTGAACAACGTCATCAGTGCAATCTATGTGATGCGCAATCCGGACAAGCTGCGGAGGGTGAATCCGTCATAAAAGCGTTTGGAGAAATCTGATGAATGAAGCATAGTCGAATTCGTGTTTGGTTTGAAACCCATCGTCCACGGAAAACACAAAAACACAGAAAGCATGGAAATGTTCCTGGTGGCCTGCATCGATCTTAATTGGTTCCATTCGCCGGTGGAGCGCAAACACTGTTTTTCCTCTGAGAGATCCCAATGCTTTCCGTGTTTTTTGTGTTTTCCGTGGACATCCATCACGGTCTCTGCAAATTCATCTCACCGCGTCACAGCGCCTTCGCATCAAGCCGCAAGGTGTCGCGTCTGCCGCTGCAGCGCGTCGCTCTTGACCTGCGTCGCGCCCTTGAGGCGGTTTTCGCGTTTCTGCATCTGGCCGGCGTAGTCGCTGTCGAGCGTCGCCGCCACCGCATCCGCATCGTGGCCGCGCTCGCGCAGCCATTCGCCCACCAGCGCAGTCAGGCGTTCGAGCGCGATGCGGTGCGTGGCGCCGGCCTTTTCATAGATCCAGTCGGACAGTGCCATGAAACCGGCGAACGGCGTCTCGCCAAGGATCAGTTTCAGCGTGTTCGCGAAGCGACCGGAATTGGCGATCATGTCCCAGTAACGCGCGAAACGCACCAGGCGCTGCATGGTCGCGAAGTCGATGCAGTTGTTCGCGAGGATGGTGTAGGGCGGATAAGGGTCGAACACCAGGCCACAGGTCTCTGTATGCCGGATCACGGGGGTGCCGCGCAGGCGCTTGAGGATGCCGAACTGGATCTCGTGCGGATTGATCTTCACCAGGTGATCGAAGCCGCGCGCGAAGCTGTCGATGTCTTCGCCCGGCAGGCCTGCGATCAGGTCGACGTGCAAGTGCGCGTGTGATTGCTCGCACAGCCAGCGCAGATTTTCAGCAGCCTTCTCGTTGTTCTGCTTGCGGCTGATGGTGGTCTGCACTTCCGGATTGAAGGTCTGGATGCCGATCTCCAGCTGCAGCGTGCCCGGCGGAAATTTCCTGATCGCTTCCTTCAGCGCATCCGGCAAGTGATCGGGCACCACTTCGAAATGCGCATACACTGGATCTTCCGGACGGGCCGCCAGCTTGTCGAGGAAGAACTGCATGATGCGCAGGCTCGACTTGATGTTCAAGTTGAAGGTGCGGTCGACGAACTTGAACAGCCGCGCGCCGCGCGCATACAGCGATTCCAGTTCCGCCATGAACGTATCGAGGTCGAAGGGCCACGCGGTCTTGTCGAGCGAGGACAGGCAGAACTCGCACTTGAATGGACAGCCGCGCGAGGCTTCCACGTAGAGCGTGCGATGCGCGATGTCGTGCTCGTTGTAGAACGCATAGGGCAGTTTGATCTCGTTCATCGGCGGCTGCACGCCGGCATGGATCTTCATCAACGGCTTCGGGCCGTTCAGGATCTCGCGGCACAACTTCGGGAAGGTGGCGTCGCCCCAGCCGGTGACGACGTAGTCGGCCATCTGCGCAATCTGCTGCTGCTCCGTCTCATGCGACACCTCCGGCCCGCCGAGCACGACGACGATGTCCGGCGCGACGCGCTTGAGCACGGCCACCACCTTGGCCGCCTCTTCCGCATTCCAGATGTAGACGCCGAGGCCGACGATGCGCGGGCGATGCTCGAGTATCTTCTCGACCACGTCGGTGGTTTTTGTGCCGATCACGAATTCTTCCAGGCGCGTCGATGGCTGCAGGTCGCCCATGTTGGCGTACAGGTAACGCAGGCCGAGCGATGCGTGGGTGAAACGGGCGTTGAGCGTGGCGAGGAGGATGGTCATGGGAGGGTTGCGTGAATCGGTGAGTGGCGTATTTTACGCTTGTGGGCAAGGTGGGCGGTTTGCCTTGGTGGCGGGGAGGCTGGGATGCAATTGCGGCATGGTTTGATTGAATTGATGTTTGCTCGGATTGCATCCCAGCCTACGGCTTGCAGCCGGTTGTGTTGCCCCGCTTTTTGATGTTGAGTTGACAATCACCTCGTGGCAACATACGCCGCTTCAATACTAACGAAGTAGGCTGGGATGCAATCCCGGCCTACTGTCCCGCATCGCTCACCAACGCACCTCACTGCATCGACGCAAACTGCGTCGCGGCATAGTGCCCCTTCATGACATAGACATCCGGATTGGGATGCAGGCCATCGCCGCAAATGTCCCACACGCCCTTGCCCGTGCTGGCGAGGTACTGCTTCAGGTACGCCGTCTGGTCGATGACCGGGACGTTCTCGGCGGCGGCTGCGTCGCGCTGGGCCTGTGTGATCTGGTCATAGCTCAGCTCGCCGGGATGATTGCCCGGCCCGATCGTTTCGACGATGACTTTCTTGCCATTGGCCTTGGCGATCTGGATCAACTGGCGCACGCGTGCAGTCGTGTTCGTTACTGTGTCGTGGGAGTGGTATTCGATGATGACGTGCGTGGCTTTGGACTGTGCCATTTGCTGGGTCCATGCCGGATAGACGCTGTCGCCGGCAAGCGCGTTTTCCGCGAGGCGGCCGGGGCTGCCCATGTTTTGCACGTTCAGGCCGGTATCGGCCGCGAAGGCTGCCGGCGCGGGACTGTCGACACGCCCCCAGTCGGTGTTCGGCATCCATCCCCAGACAATGGAATCGCCATAGTATTCAACCAGGGCCGGATTGCTCGGAGCGGGGCTTGCGCTGGCCGGTGCTGCATCCTGGATCGGCGTCGTGGTTGGCGCTTGTGTTGATGGCGGCTGCGCCGGTGCTGCCTGAACAACTGTCGCCTGCGCAGGCACGGCAACGACCGGCGCCACTGCGGACTGCTGCGACACCACCGCCGTTTCGGCGGATTGCAGATTGCTCGATGGCGTGGCGTCACCGCCATTGCCACCGCAAGCAGCGAGCAGGAATGGAACAACGGCGAGGAATGCGGGTAGTTTCATGTTAAGCCCCAGGAATGCGTGAGCCCGGCAGACTCAGGAACGACTTTGCCCGGCGTCACGCACGTGGGCGGACGCGACTAGTGCCAAAGGACAAATATCATTGTGCCAAGCCAATGGGCAGGATGACCGAGAGAAAGACAAGATGATCCGAGGAAAGTTTCCAGATGGAGACTTGATGCAATATCCGCATGCATTGGCTGATGCAAGAACAGCATCAACAAAAAATTGCCATTCCTGATCGGCACGGCGCGGCGATCCCGATCAGGCAGACGACACGGCGCGCTTGCGCAAGAGAGTCGTGCCACATCAACAATGCGCCTCCTGTTGTCCGACATCATGGCACGCAGACAACAAACACCGCCAGGATCGCTGCACGCCGGCGATCATGTGGCGAAAGGATCACACATGGCGGAGACACATACACCATCGGTCAGCGTACTGGTGCCGACGTTCGAGCAGGCACACTTCATTGCACGCGGGCTCGACAGTCTGCAGGCGCAATCGCTGATCGACTGGGAAGCGATCATCATCGATGACGGCTCGGAGGATGGCACCGCGGAAGCTGTGTCCGCATTCATGGATGACGCGCGCATTCGCTATCACCGACTATCCGGCAATACGGGCCTGGGGCACGCCTTGAATGAAGCGCTGTCGAGGGCACGCGCGCCTTTGATCGCCTACCTGCCGAGTGACGACGTCTACTATCGAAACCACCTCGACCATCTGAAAGCCTGCCTGGACGCGAACCACGATGCGGCCCTTGCGTATTCCGGCGTGCGCCATCACTACAATCGCCACGCCGCCGGCCAGGTGCCAGGCTTTCCGCTGCAACTGGTGCAGTGCATGCACCGCAAATGCGATGCACGATGGGTGGAACGCGCCGAACTGGAGTCGAATGATCTCGAACGTCTCTACTGGTCGCTGCTGCGGCCTCTCGGCGCCTTTGTCGGCAGCGGCACCATCAGCTGTGAATGGGTGTCGCATCCGGCACAGCGCCATCGGCTCATGCGCGAGCCGGAGGGCGGGATCAGCACATTTCGTTCCCATTACCGCATCAGCGAACCGCTGCGTTTCCACAGCACAGTCGGCCATCTGATCGATGAGGTGGCACATTACCGGCCCATGCGTGAGCGGCCCGACACGCCGCAGGCGCGCGACGGCCTGAGGATACTGCTGGTCGGCGAGCTGGCCTACAACGCGGACCGCATTCTCGCGCTGGAAGAACAGGGGCACACGCTGTATGGCCTGTGGATGCAGCGGCCCTACTGGTACAACACCGTGGGCCCTTTGCCGTTCGGCCATGTGGAGGATCTGCCGCGCGACAACTGGCAGGAAGCGGTCCGGCGGGTGCAGCCGGATGTGATCTATGCGCTGCTCAACTGGCAGGCCGTGCCCTTCGCCCATGAGGTCATGCTGGCGACGCGCGGCATCCCTTTCATCTGGCATTTCAAGGAAGGCCCGTTCATCTGCATGGAAAAGGGAACATGGCCGCAGTTGATCGATCTGCACCGGATGGCCGACGGGCAGATCTTCTCCAGTCCGGAAATGCGGGACTGGTTCGATACCGTCGTCCCTGGCCTGTCAGGCCGCAAGCCGACGCACGTGCTGGACGGCGACCTGCCCAAGCGCGACTGGTTCGCAGAGCAGCGCACGCCGCTGCTGTCCGAGACGGACGGCGAACTGCACACGGTATCGCCGGGCCGGCCGATCGGTCTGCATCCGCAGCATGTCGCCGCACTGGCCCGCCACGGCATTCACCTGCACTTTTATGGCGAGATCACGCATGGCATGTGGCTGGAATGGATTGAGAAAACGCAGGCACTGGCGCCGCACCATGTGCATCTGCATCGCAACGTGGGGCATGCGGAGTGGACGAGCGAGTTATCGCGTTATGACGCAGGCTGGCTGCATGTCTTCCAGAGCGCCAACGGCGGCGAGATCCGGCGCGCCAACTGGGATGACCTGAACTATCCCGCCCGCATGAGCGCGCTTGCCGCAGCTGGCCTGCCGATGCTACAACAGGCGAATGTCGGCGCGATCGTCGCCACGCAAGAATTCACTCGGCGGCATGGCATCGGCGTGTTCTTTGATACGGTCGAGGAGCTTGCCGAACGGCTGAAGGACCGGCAGCAGATGCAGGCGGTACGCGAACGGGTCTGGCAGCAACGGCACCTGTTCACGTTCGATCATCATGTGCCGGCGCTGGTAGATTTCTTTCGCGCCGTGATTGCATCGGCAGCCGGAAGAGTTACCCGGTAGCGTGCGTCGTGCGCACGGCTTGTGGTGATGCGGGGCCTTATTGCCTGTCATGCGGCATGTCGTGCACCCGGCTCGCGCCACGCATCAGAACTCTTCCCACTCACTCCCTGCGGCGGGTGGTGGCGCGGCGATGCGCCGGGTGCGCGGTGCGGACTCCTGCCGGCTGGCCGCGAGCTTCTTCGCCGTGCGTCGTGCCGGTACGGGCGACGGGCTTGGGCGCGGTCTGGCTGCGGATCTCGCTGCTGGTGCAGCGGCCGCGAGACGCGTGACATCCACCTGGAATGCGCCGACGATCTGCACCAGTTGCTGCGCCTGTTCCTGCATCGCTTCGGACGCGGCGGCGGCCTCCTCCACCAGCGAAGCATTCTGCTGCGTCACTTCATCCATCTGCGCGATGGCCTGGTTGATCTGCTCGATGCCTGCAGTCTGCTCGTGCGACGCGGCCGTGATCTCGCCGACGATGTCGCTGACCCGCTTCACGCTGTCGACGATCTCGCCCATGGTTGCGCCGGCATCATCGACGAGTTTGGCGCCGACATGGATCTTCTCGACCGAGTCGTTGATCAATGCCTTGATTTCTTTTGCCGCGCTCGCGGACCGTTGTGCAAGGTTGCGCACTTCGGTCGCCACCACCGCGAAACCGCGGCCCTGCTCGCCGGCACGCGCCGCTTCCACGGCGGCATTGAGCGCGAGGATGTTGGTCTGGAATGCAATGCCGTCGATCACGCTGATGATATCGACGATCTTCTTTGCCGATTCATTGATGGAGCCCATGGTGTCCACGACCTGCGACACCACCATGCCGCCGCGCCCGGCCACATCGGACGCCGAGAGCGCGAGCGCGTTCGCCTGCTGCGCATTGTCGGCGTTCTGCTTGACGGTCGAGGTCAGTTCCTCCATCGAGGATGCGGTCTGCTGAAGTGAGCTGGCCTGCTCTTCGGTGCGCGAGGACAGGTCGAGGTTGCCGGAGGCAATCTGGCTCGACGCGGTCGCAATCGTGTCCGTCGCCTGGCGCACCTGCGTGACGATGCCGGCGAGATTGTCGCGCATCGCACGCATGGCGTGCAGCATGCTGGCGTCGTCGTTCTGCCGGAGATCGATATCCACACGCAGATCACCCGATGCAATACGCGTGGCAACGGCAGCCGCGAATTCCGGTTCGCCGCCGAGCCGTTTCAGCAGGCCGCGCGTGATGAGGAAGCCGATACCGCCGGCGATCAGGATGGCGAGAACGCCAAGCGCAAGCATGACGGTGCGTGCATTGGCGAAGGTTCGGTTCGCCGTGACGCCCGATGCATCCATCAGTTCCACCTGGAACTGGATCAAGGCATTCAGGCTTGCCTTGTAAGCGTCCAGGACCGGGCGCAATTCCGTCGCGAGGTAAGCCTTTGCTTCCGGCACCTTCTCCTCGTTGATCAGCGCGATCAGCTTGTCTTGTCCGGCGACATATCTTTCGTGCGCTGCCGATACCTGGCGCAACAACTCCTTGCCTTTGGGTATGACGATCACTCGTTCCAGCTTGTCGAGATCGGTGGTGGTTGACTTGCGCGCCTGCGCAATCTCGTCGATCTGCTTCTGCCGGTCGTCCTTGCTGTCGGTGAGCATCATGTTCCGGATGTCGATGGCAATCCGGTCGGTTTGCGCCAGGAGGTCCGTTGACGCTGCAATCTTCGGCCAGCGGTCATGGACAATGGAACTGGTGCCGTCGTCGAGACTGGAAAGCTGGGTGAGTCCGACCGACAGGATGATCCACAACAAAATGCAGACGCTGCCGAAACTGAGCGCAAGGCGCGTGCCGACTTTCATGTTTCGAATGTTCATGGAATGGTACTTCCTGGAGGCGTGGCGGGACCCTCGCCGCGGTCCGACGAAGAGTTGTGTGCCATTTAATATTGCGCCAGATAGTTGACGCAACGCAAGCAGAAATGCTCAGCGCGATGGAGCGCGATGCAAAATTCCAACGGTAATGAACAAAGCGGCAATGCGCTTGTTACCGAGAGTCGGTGGGAGTGCTTATGAAGCTGCTAATGAAGCTGCTGATGCTGCCAGCGATCGTAATGCACCGTGCATTGCGATCGCCGGCCGGGAGGGATCAGAGGACAGGGCGACGGGAGACTTACTTCGCCATTTCCTTTTCCTGCAAGGTGCGCCACATCACCTTGCCGGTAGCGGATTTTGGCAGCGTGTCGACGAATTCCACGACGCGCGGCACTTTGTACGCGGCCATCTTGTCATGCGCCCACTTGATGATGTCTTCCTCGCTGGCTTCGACGCCGGCGCGCCTGACGATCACCGCCTTCACCGTTTCGCCGCGATAGGCATCGCGCGCCGCGATGATGCAGCATTCCTGCACCGCCGGATGCTGGTACATCATCGACTCCACTTCCGCCGGCCACACCTTGAAGCCGCTGGCGTTGATCATGCGCTTCAGGCGGTCGGTGAAGAAGAAGAAACCTTCCTCGTCCATGTAGCCGAGGTCGCCGGATCGGAAGAAACGCTTGCCACCAAGTTCGGCGAAGGCTTCCTCGGTCTTCTTCGGATCGTTCCAGTAGCCCTGGAATACCTGCGGGCCGTGGATCCAGATTTCGCCGGTCTCGCCTTGCGGCACTTCCTTGAACGTATGCGGATCGACGATGCGCGAATCAACGTTGAGATACGGAATGCCGAGGCATTGCTGCTTCATGCGCTTGGGCGGATTGATGTGCGTTGCCGCCATCGTCTCGGACAGGCCGTAGCCTTCCATGTATTCCTGGCCGGTGAGTTCCAGCAGCTTCTGCGCAATCGCCGCCGGCATGGCGGCACCGCCGCCGGAAACACGCTTCAGGCCGGAGATGTCGTACTCGGTGAGCCGCGGGTTGGACAGGAAGTCGATCATCATGGTCGGGATCAGCGTCCAGGTGGTGACCTTGTAGCGCGTGATGAGCTGGCCCGCGGCGTCGCGGTCCCAGCGCGGCAGCACGACGATCCCGCCGCCGGAGAAGATCATGGCGTTCATCACCGACTGCATGCCAGTGACATGGAAGAAGGGCAGCACCGCGAGCGTGACATGGTCCGGTACATTGGGTCCGGACCATGCGGGGCTGGCCACCGCATTGAACATCACCGAGCGGTGCGTGTGCACGCAGCCCTTGGGCTTGCCCGTCGTGCCCGAGGTGTAGGGCATGCAGGCGAGGTCTTCCGGGCCGGCCTCGTGCGAGCGCGGCTCGCGCTTTTCCGCCACCGCCGCTTTCCATGCCACCACGCCGGGCGCCGCGGCGATGCTGTAAGGCGCGCGCACGAAATCCGGCACGTTGAGTTCGGTCGGTGCAATTAGGTAATCGGAATACGCACCCACGATGGCATGTGACAGGCCGCCCTCGCCGACCAGCGGCGCGACGCGCCCATACAGCTCCTGCGCGACGAACGCGACCTTGGCACCGCTGTCGTTCACGTAGTGCCGCAACTCATCGGTCACCAGCATCGGGTTGACCGGCACCACCATCGCATCGGCACGCAGGATGGCGAAGAAGGCGATGATGAACTGCGGGCTGTTCTGCATGTCGAGCAGCACGCGGTCGCCGCGCTGCACGCCGCACACTCGCTGCAGGTAGCCGGCGAGAGCGAGCACTTCCTCGTGCACTTGGCGGTAGCTGAGCACCGTGTCGTAGAAGATGATGGCAGGCTTGTCGGGATAGCGGCGCGCCGAGACTTCGAGGTTCACATAGACGCTGGTTTCCGGCGTCGTGATCGAGTACGGAAGGCCCTCCGGCCAGAAGCGGTAGTGGGTGGTGTTCATTGTCTCTTTCGTTCTTGTAGTAGTGCAATTGATTATAGTTCGTGGCTGAAATCTTGCACGAGCTGCGTCCTGCACGATTTTGCACCGTGAGCTACCATCGCGAATGTAAAGTTGTTCACAATTGACCGGCGTCAATCCGATGCCGGCCGCCTGCATGCACTCCATCCACTTCACGAAAGACGCCTTCATGAAACTGTATTACGCCACCGGAACCTGCTCGCTTGCACCGCACATCGTACTGCTGGAAACTGGCCTGCCCTTCGACACGGAAAAGGTCAGCCTCGCGACCAAGAAAACCGCGGACGGCATCGATTACACCAGCATCAATCCGAAGGGTTATGTGCCGGCGCTGCAGCTCGACAATGGCGAAATCCTGACCGAGGTGCCGGCCATCGTGCAGTACGTTGCCGACCTCGCGCCGGAGAAGCAGCTCGCGCCCGCATTCGGCACCATGGAACGCTACCGCCTGATTGAATGGCTCAATTTCATCTCGACCGAATTGCACAAGGGCTTCGGCGTACTGTTCCATCCGGGCCCGGAGGAAACCAAGCAGGCGGCACGGGAAACCCTGGCCGCACGCCTCGGCATAGTCGAGAAGCAATTGCAGAAGCATGAGCATATCGCGGGGAACCAATTCAGCGCGGCGGATGCCTATCTCATCACCGTGCTGGGCTGGGCCAGGCCGCTGAAATTCGACCTCGCCCGCTGGCCCGCGGTCCAGGCTTATCAGCAGCGCGTGGCGGCCCGTTCGACGGTGCATGCCGCCATGGTGGCGCAGGGGCTGATCAAGGAATAGTCTGCAATGCCGTTTCCCTCGCAATCGCATGCCCATGGATGCAAGGATAAAACCGGATGGCGCCAGGCCGCGCGTGGTGCTGGTGCTGCAAGGCGGAGGCGCGCTCGGCGCCTATCAGGCCGGCGTCTACCAGGCGCTGCATGAACATGCATTGACGCCGGACTGGGTGGTCGGCACCTCCATCGGCGCCATCAATGCGGCGCTCATCGCGGGCAACGAGCGCTCGGTCCGCCTCACCCGGCTGCACGCCTTCTGGGATGAGGTGGCGCACAACGACCTGATCGACATGCGCCGCGTTCCCGATGCGGCGCGGCGCCTGAACACCATGCTGACCACCATCGACTCGGTCACGCGCGGCGTGCCGGGTTTCTATGCGCTGCGCTGGCTCAACCCGTTCTTCGCCGGCCTTCCCGTGCCGCCGGAAAGCGCCAGCTTCTATGACACCAGTCCGCTCGAGGAAACCCTCACCCGCCTGGTCGACCTCGAATGCATGAACGATTGCAGCGGCATCCGCCTGACGGTAAGTGCGATCAAGGTGACCTGCGGCCTTCTCGAGAATTTCGATACCGCGCATCGCCATGTCGGCATCCCGCACGTGATGGCCAGCGGCGCCTTGCCGCCCGGCTTTCCTCCGGTGCGCGTCGACGGCGAACTCTACTGGGACGGCGGCCTGTATTCGAATACGCCGCTGGAAACCGTGCTGGCCGACGAGCCGCGCGTCAACACGGTCTGCTTCATGGTCGACCTGTGGAGCCCGCAAGGTCCGGAGCCGATGACGCTGGAGCAGGTACACACGCGCCAGAAGGACGTGCTGTACGCATCGCGGTCGCGCCGCCATATCGATGCCTACCTGCGCGGGCACCGGCTGCGGCGTCTGGTGCGACTGCTGCGAGAGAAGGTGCCCGACGACATGCTAAGCGCGGAGGAACGCGCGGAGCTGGACAAGGTCGGCACCGACAGCACGATTCATATCGTTCGGCTCGCCTACGCGGGGCGCGACTGGCAGATGGCCTCGAAGGACATCAACTTCTCGCGTGGCTCAATCGAGTGGCGCTGGGAACAGGGTTACAAGGACGCCTGCCGCGCGATCGAGCACGGCGCCTGGCGCGCTGATGCGCCGGAAGGTGCCGGTGTGCTGGTGCATGAGCTTGTGCCCGCATCGATGCGCGCGTGCGAGGAACAGCGGCGCCGGTAGTCCCTCAAGGCAGGAATTCCCGTTTGCGCATAGCATAGCGGTGCAGCCCGTCATCCCATTCTGAACAACAAGAAAAGGAAGCCATCATGGACATCATCAAATTCGGCCGCACCGGCATGGATGTCTCGCGCCTGTGCCTCGGTTGCATGAGCTACGGCGAGCCGCAGCGCGGCTCCCATCCCTGGACGCTGAACGAGGAGCAGAGCCGCCCCTTCATCAAGAAGGCGCTCGATCTCGGGATCAATTTTTTCGACACCGCCAACATCTATTCGGATGGTACCAGCGAGGAAATCGTCGGCCGCGCGCTGAAGGATTACGCCTCGCGCGACAACGTTGTCATCGCCACCAAGGTGCATGGCCGCATGCATCGCGGACCGAACGGACAGGGCTTGTCGCGCAAGGCGATCATGGCGGAGATCGATGCCAGCCTGCGTCGGCTCGGCACCGACTATGTTGATCTTTATCAAATCCATCGCTGGGATTACAAGACGCCCATCGAGGAAACCATGGAAGCGCTGCATGACGTGGTCAAGGCCGGCAAGGCGCGCTACATCGGCGCGTCCTCCATGTATGCGTGGCAATTCTCCAAGGCCCTGCATGTCGCCGAGATGAATGGCTGGACGCGCTTCGTCAGCATGCAGAACTATCTCAACCTGCTGTACCGTGAAGAAGAACGCGAGATGCTGCCGCTGTGCCGCGCGGAAGGCATCGCAGTGATTCCATGGAGCCCGCTTGCGCGCGGACGCCTCACGCGCGACTGGGATGAGCAAAGTGCCCGCATGGAAACGGACGAGTTCGGCAAGGGGCTTTACCTCAACACTGCGAACGAAGATCGCAAGGTAGTCGAGCGGGTCGCCGAGATCGCGAAGGAGCGCGGCGTGCCGCGCGCGCAGATCGCGCTCGCGTGGGTCCTGCAGAAGTCGCCTGTCACCGCGCCCATCGTCGGCGCAACGAAGATGCAGCATCTCGACGAGGCCGTCGCGGCGCTGTCCATCAATCTCACCGTGGAAGAAATCGAGCGCCTGGAAGAGCCCTACGTGCCGCACGCGGTGGTCGGCCACAGCTAATCATCTTTCCTCGCGGTCGCTGCAGCAAAGGCAGCGACCGCCCTTCTTCCGTAGTTCGGAAATCGAACGCTTCGGACGTCCGGATTCTGGACGTCGCACGCAGCCTCCCCTCCCCTGTCTTTTCTCCCGTTCGCGCCAAGCCTTTGAGCGATAAGGGAATTTCACAAATCACCTTTGCTGGCACAGCGCTTGCGAAATACGGCTCGAACCATCGTGGTCAATGCGGTGTGTTTTGGTTACGGCGCCGTGTTACGGCATCCGTGAGAGACAACAACGGAAGGAGATAGGCTATGCAAGTGCAATCACAAGTGCAGGTGATGGGTATCGATGCCGGCGGCACGATGACCGACACCTTTTTCGTTCGCTCCGACGGCCGCTTCGTCGTCGGCAAGGCGCAGAGCAATCCCGAGGATGAATCGCTCGCGATCTTCAATTCCTCCAAGGATGCGCTAGCGCACTGGAAGCGCGACGTCGATGATGTGTACCCCGAGCTGCTGACCTGCGTGTATTCCGGCACGGCCATGTTGAACCGCGTGGTGCAGCGCAAGGGCCTCGATGTGGGCCTGATGGTCAACAAGGGCTTCGAGCATGTGCACTCGATGGGACGCGCCATCCAGTCCTATCTCGGCTATGCGCTGGAAGAGCGCATCCACCTCAACACCCACCGCTATGACGAGCCGCTGGTGCCGCTGTCGCGCACCCGTGGCGTGACCGAGCGCACCGACGTGCAGGGCGAGGTCGTGGTACCGCTGCGCGAAAATGAAGTACGCCAGGCCACGCGGGAACTGGTGGCAGCGGGATCGAAGGCCATCGTGATCTGCTTCCTGCAGTCGCACAAGAATGGCAGCAGCGAGCAGCGTGCCCGCGATGTCGCGCGCGACGAACTGAAGAAGATGAACTGCGACATCCCGGTGTTCGCCTCGGTGGACTACTATCCGCAGCGCAAGGAAAGCCATCGCATGAATACCACCGTGCTGGAAGCCTATGCGGCGGAACCGTCGCGCCAGACATTGAAGAAGGTCAGCGACCGTTTCAAGAAGCACGGCGCGAAATTCGACCTGCGCGTGATGGCGACGCACGGCGGCACCATCAGCTGGAAGGCCAAGGAACTGGCACGCACCATCGTGTCCGGCCCGATCGGCGGCGTGATCGGTTCCAAGCTGCTGGGCGAAGCGCTGGGCTATGACAACATCGCCTGCTCCGATATCGGCGGCACTTCCTTCGACATGGCCCTGATCACCAAGGGCAATTTCGCGATCGCTTCCGATCCGGACATGGCGCGCCTGGTACTGTCGCTGCCGCTGGTGACGATGGATTCCGTCGGCGCGGGCGCGGGCAGCTTCGTGCGCCTCGATCCCTACAGCGGCGCGATCAAGCTCGGCCCCGACAGCGCCGGCTACCGCGTCGGCACCTGCTGGCCGGAAAGCGGACTGGATACGGTGTCGGTGTCCGATTGCCACGTTGTGCTCGGCTACCTCAATCCGGACAACTTCCTCGGCGGTGCGATCAAGCTCGACGTCGACCGCGCGCGCCAGCACATCAAGCAGCAGATCGCCGATCCGCTCGGCCTGTCGGTGGAAGATGCGGCGGCCGGCGTGATCGAACTGCTCGACCTGCAATTGCGCGAGTACCTGCGTTCCAACGTCAGCGCGAAGGGTTACAACCCGACCGACTTCGTCTGCTTCTCCTACGGCGGCGCCGGCCCGGTGCACACCTACGGCTACACCGAAGGGCTGGGCTTCAAGGACGTGATCGTGCCGGCCTGGGCGGCGGGCTTCTCGGCCTTCGGTTGCGCCTGCGCGGATTTCGAATACCGCTACGACAAGAGCGTGGACCTGGCCGTGCCGCAGCATGCCAATGATGCCGATAAGGTGCAGGCTGCGCAGACCATCCAGAACGCATGGGCCGACCTGGCTGCCAAGGTGATCGAGGAATTCAAGATCAACGGCTTCAAGGCGGAAGACGTGATCCTGCGCCCCGGCTATCGCATGCAGTACATGGGCCAATTGAACGACCTCGAGATCAGCTCGCCGATTGGCAGTGCCGCGACCGCGAAGGACTGGGACAAGATCGTCGATGCATTCGAGGAAACCTATGGCCGTGTGTACGCCAGTTCGGCACGCTCGCCGGAACTCGGTTTCTCCGTCACCGGCGCGATCATGCGCGGCATGGTGATGACCCAGAAGCCGGTGCTGCCGGAAGATCCGGAAGGCGACAGCAAGCCGCCGAAGGAAGCGCACATCGGCACCCGTCCGCTGTATCGCGGCAAGCAGTGGCATGAAGCGGTGCTGTGGAAGATGGAGTCGCTGAAGCCGGGCAACGTGATCGTCGGCCCCGCCATCATCGAATCCGATGCCACCACCTTCGTCGTGCCGCGCGGCTTTTCGACCACGCTCGACAAGCATCGCCTTTTCCACCTGAAAGAAGTCAAGTAAGGAGACAGACCATGAATATGATGTCCAGCAAGGAAGTCGGCTTCGCCGACCTGCTCAAGACCGGCCAGACGTTGAAGGAATTCCGCGACGGTATCCTCGAACGCACCGCTGCAACGGGCCACTACAACGGCCTGGAGCGCCTCGAATTCCGCGAGAAGGATCCGATCCATTACGAGAAGCTGTTCTCGAAACTGCGCGGCGGCCTGGTGCATGCGCGCGAAACCGCGAAGAAGATCGCGGCCAGCCCGATCGTGGAGCAGGAAGGCGAACTGTGCTTCACGCTCTACAACGCCGCCGGCGACTGCGTGCTGACCTCGACCGGTATCATCATCCACGTCGGCACCATGGGCGCGGCGATCAAGTACATGATCGAGAACAACTGGGAAGCCAATCCCGGCATCAATCCCGGCGATATGTTCACCAACAACGACTGCTCGATCGGCAACGTGCACCCGTGCGATATCGCCACTATCGTGCCGATCTTCGCGCAGGGCAAGCTGGTCGGCTGGGTCGGCGGCGTCACGCACGTGATCGATACCGGCGCAGTCACGCCGGGCTCGATGTCCACCGGCCAGACGCAGCGCTTCGGCGACGGCTACATGATCACCTGCCGCAAGACTGGCGTGAACGACACGCCGCTGCGCGACTGGCTGCACGAAAGCCAGCGCTCGGTGCGCACGCCGAAGTACTGGATCCTGGACGAGCGCACCCGCATCGCCGGCTGCCACATGATCCGCGACCTGATCGAGGAAGTGATCGAGGAAGAAGGCCTGGAAGCCTATGAGCAGTTCTCCTACGAAGTGATCGAGGAAGGACGGCGCGGCCTGCAGACCCGCATCAAGGCGATGACGCTGCCGGGCAAGTACCGCAAGGTGGCCTTCGTCGACGTGCCTTATGCGCATGAGGATGTGCAGACCTCCAACGCCTTCGCCAAGCTCGATTCCATCATGCACTCGCCGGTGGAAATGGAGATCCGCAAGGACGGCTCCTGGCGCCTCGACTTCGAAGGCGCGAGCCGATGGGGCTGGCACTCCTACAACGCGCACCAGGTGGCCTTCACCAGCGGCATCTGGGTGATGATGACGCAGACTCTGGTACCGACCCAGCGCATCAACGACGGCGCCTACTTCGGCACCGAGTTCCACCTGCCCAAGGGCAGCTGGATGAATCCGGACGACCGCCGCACCGGGCACGCCTATGCATGGCACTTCCTGGTGTCGGGCTGGAGCGCGATGTGGCGCGGGCTGTCGCAGGCTTACTTCAGCCGCGGCTATCTGGAAGAGGTCAATGCCGGCAATGCCAACACCTCGAACTGGCTGCAGGGCGGCGGCATCAACCAGGACGGTGACATCCATGCGGTCAACAGCTTCGAAGCCTCGTCCTGCGGTACTGGCGCCTGCGCGATCAAGGATGGCCTGAATCACGCGGCGGCGATCTGGAATCCCGAAGGCGACATGGGCGACATCGAGATCTGGGAAATGGCGGAGCCGCTGCTCTACCTGGGCCGCAACGTGAAGACCAACTCCGGCGGCTACGGCAAGTATCGCGGGGGCTGCGGCTTCGAAACGCTGCGCATGGTGTGGAAGGCACAGGACTGGACCATGTTCTTCATGGGCAACGGCTACATGAACAGCGACTGGGGCCTGATGGGCGGCTATCCGGCAGCGACCGGCTATCGCTTCGAAGCGCACAAGACCGGCCTGAAGGAGCGCATCGCCGCCGGCGACACGCTGCCGCTGGGCGCGGACGCGAATCCGGATCTGCCGGATTACGAGAACCACCTGAACGCGGGTGCGACCGTCAAGCGCGACAAGCAGTGCATGACCACCGAGGACTGCTACGACAACTACGACCTGTACCTGAACTACCTGCGCGGCGGCCCGGGCTTCGGCGATCCGCTCGACCGCGAGATCGATGGCATCGAGCGCGACCTGAACAATGCGCTCTTGCTGCCGGAGTATGCGCAGAAGGTATACGGCGCAGTGGCGAAGAAGGACGCCAACGGCATCTACACGGTCGATGCGAAGAAGACTGCGTTGATGCGCCTGGAGATCCGCAAGCAGCGCCTGGCGCGTTCGCAACCGACGCGCGAATGGATGAAGGGCGAGCGCGACCGCATCCTGGTCAAGCACGCCTCGACGCAGGTGCAGCACATGTTCGCCTCCAGCTTTGGCATGTCGACGAAGTTCGAGCAGCAGTTCCGCAAGTTCTGGGATCTGCCGGCCTCCTGGACGCTGACCGAGGATGAACTGGATGTGCCGACCTACGGTTCGAAGTTCCGCATGGACCTGTCGCAGATGCCCGATGTCAAGACTGTCGTGCTGGTCGAAGAGTAATCCGGCCCACACTACACACGAAAGGAAGCAAGATGTCTACGTACACAAGTGAACAAATCAAGAACCTGGTCGATGGCAAGCTGGACTGGGACACCACGTTGCGCATGCTGTCGATGCCGAAGGACGGCGACCGTTTCCGCATGTATGTCGATACCCTCCAGAAGAAGCTGGGCTGGAACGATCGCATCGTCCTGCCACTGGGCCCGCACATGTACATCGTGCAGCAGGCCAAGACGAAGAAGTGGGTCACGCAATGCGACTGCGGACACGTATTCTGCGACTACCGCGAGAACTGGAAGCTGCACGCGAACGTCTATGTGCGCGATAACGAGGAAGCCATGACGGAGGTGTATCCGCGCCTCATGGCGCCCGACACCAGCTGGCAGGTATACCGCGAGTACTACTGCCCGGAATGCGGCACCATGCATGACGTGGAAGCACCGACCCCATGGTATCCGGTGATCCACGACTTCGAACCGGACATCGAGGCATTCTACAAGGAATGGGTGAAGCTGCCAGTGCCTGAGCGGGTGGATTGATGTAAAACCCTTGTCCACGGAAAGCACGGAAAACACGAAAAAGTAGCAGCAGGAAACGGGCAACGTTCGTTTCCTGCCCGGGTCCCGAGTGGGGCGCGCCTAGTGCTTTTCGTGGACGAATGTGACTGAAGCATGACTTCAGTGGTTCGATTGCCGGCCGTTCGATTTTCGGACGGCCGTTTTGTTTTCGGACGTTTTATGTTGTTGTAGGTGGGAATTTTCGGGGCGGATGCCGGGATGGATGCCCCAAGCCGGCCATGCGATTGAGAGAGAGAAGGCCTGTCATGGCCGACGCACTAAGCCATCGCGCGGTGCTTGCACCCCTTCTCTGGCACATGCCTTGCTCAGTTGTCATCCCAACATCTTTTGATCAATACGGCAGTCGGATGATTGGAGTAGGATAAGGCGACAAGATGCCCGGGTACTTGCCCAAGGGCACGCCATCAAGCAGTCAGGGAGTGAACAAATCTAGAGAGCCCGGAACACCCGGGCCAAAGAGGAGATACGGAATGCAAGAGACAGGCACTCCGATGGACTGGTTTTCCCGTCCGGATCACGATGCCGATATCCTTCTGGCATGGGAACACCTGATCAGCGGCAAGGCAGAGCGCGCAACCGACCTGCGTGGTGTGATTGACGATTCCTGGCGACGTTGCCTGAGCAGCCGCGTCGACCCCACGGCTGACCGCGCGCCGCCGCCCCTGGATGAAAGCCGCCTGATGGCCTGTCGCGCGAAGAATGCGCGCCTGCTCGATGCCAGCAAACCGCTGATCCAGCAGACACGCGATATCCTCGCGCAGACCGGCACCATCATGCTGCTCACCGATCCCGAAGGCGTGATCCTGCAGCTCGAAGGCGATACGCGCATCGTCGGCCCGGCCAGCGAAGTGCGCCTGATCCCCGGCAGCAACTGGACCGAATTCAACGCCGGCACCAATGCGATCGGCACCGCGCTCACACTGCAGCAGCCGGTGCAGATCCACGGTGCCGAACATTTTTGCGCCGGCATCAAGCGCTGGACCTGCTCGGCCACCGTGATCCGCGATCCGCTCGATGGCGGCATACTCGGCGCGATCGATGTATCAGGGCTGGCGCATACCTACAGCCAGCACAGCCTCGCGCTCACCGTCTCGATGGCGGGACGGATCGAAAGCCGGCTGGCCAAGCTCGCCATGGAGCGCCGCCTGCGCCTGCTGGACCGCTGCATGGCCTATTGCGCCTCGGGTCGCGACGATGCGGTGCTGGTGCTGGATGACCGCGGCCGCCTCGTCAAGGCCAATCCCAAGGCGGCGTCAGTGCTGGCGCGGCTGGGCGTGTCGGAACAGGTGAACAGCACGCTTCCCATCGCCAGCCCGGACGCACTGGCCGGCCACGACGCCGCGAAGCTCGGCCCGGAATGGCTGCGCCAGGCGCGCATCGAGACCATCCGCGAAAACGGCGAGGTGCTCGGCTTCCTCGCCGTGATCCCGGCACCTGCCTACCGCTCGACACAGTTGTCCGCCGACGCGGTCAAGGTGCGCGACCGTGCGCAGCCGGCGTTCTCGCGCATCATCGGCAACAGCCCGGTGCTGCGCACGGCAGTGCAGAAGGCGCAGCATCTCGCGCCGTCAAAAGTCCCGGTGCTGCTGCTCGGCGAAACCGGCGTCGGCAAAGAACTGTTCGCGCAAGGCATCCACCAGGCGAGCGCTTGTGCAGACGGCCCCTTCGTCGCACTCAACTGCGGCGGACTGTCGAAGGACCTGCTGGCCAGCGAACTGTTTGGCTATGCGGAAGGCGCCTTCACCGGCGCACGCAAGTCGGGCGCGGCCGGCAAGATCGAGGCCGCCAACAAGGGCACGCTGTTCCTCGACGAGATCGGCGAAATGCCGCTCGAGATCCAGCCGCACCTGCTGCGCGTGCTGGAAGAAGGCGAGATCTACCGCCTCGGCGAGAACACACCGCGCAAGGTGAGCTTCCGCCTGATCGCGGCGACGCACCGCAACCTGAAGGACGACGTCGCGCAGGGCAAATTCCGCATGGACCTGTTCTACCGCATCGCCGTCACCAATGTGCTCATCCCGCCGCTGCGCGAGCGCAAGGCCGACCTGCCGGCGCTACTGGCTTATTGGCTGAGCCACCTGTGCGAACGCTACGGCCTGCCCGCCGCCTCTTTCGACGACGAAGCCTATGCCAGCCTCGCGAACTACGACTGGCCGGGCAACGTGCGCGAGCTGCGCAACGTGATCGAAAGTTCGCTGCTGATGGCACAGGGCAGTGTGATCACGCCGGACAGCCTGCCGCCCGAGATTGTCGCGTCCATGCAGGCTTCGGCCTGCGCGCCACAGCCCACGGGCCTGCCCGCCGGCGGCAAAGTCTGCTCGCTGGAAGCCGCGGAGGCCGAATCGATCCGCAGCGCGCTGACCTTCAGCGGCGGCAACCTCACCCGCGCCGCAGCCCAGCTCGGCATCGCAAAGAGCACGCTGTACCAGAAGATCCGGAAGTACGACCTGGATCGTGCGGTGAGCGAGACGCGGCACAGACTTTCGTAGGGCGACGCGGATAGAAGGGATTCATTGACCTGCTGAAAAACCTTGTCCACGGAAGACACGAAAAACACGGAAAAATTCTTGTTGATTTTGATGTCGTTGATGTCGTTGATGTTTTCCGTGTTTTCCGTGTTTTCCGTGGACATCTATAGCGCTCCGACCAAGAGCGTCTCGTGTCAGCGCTTCCTTGCCAGCGTCAGGCCGTCGCCGATGGGTACCATGGAGAGGTCGATGCGCTGGTCCTGGTGCAGCTTGCGGTTGAAGTCCTGGATCGCGGCGGTGTCCTCGTCCGTCGCCGGCTCGGCGACGCGCCCGCCCCATAGCACATTGTCTACCGCGATCACGCCGCCGGTACGCAGCAGGCGCAGGCAGCGCTCGTAATAGGCGTCATAGCCGGTCTTGTCGGCGTCGATGAAGGCGAAGTCGAACGCGCCCTCCTGCCCTTGTGCGATCAGGTCGTCCAGCGACTCTAGCGCCGGCGCGATGCGCAATTCAATCTTGTGCGCGACGCCGGCCTTGTCGAAATACGTCCGCGCCACATCGGTGTATTCACGGCTGATGTCGCAGCCTGTCACGCGTCCGTCTTCCGGCAGCGCCAGGGCGACCGCAAGCGCGCTGTAGCCGGTGAACACGCCGACTTCCAGCGTGCGCCGTGCACCGAGCATCCGCACCAGCAGCGCCATGAACTGACCCTGCTCCGGCGCGATCTGCATGTTGGCGAGCGGATGGCGGTGGGTTTCCGCGCGCAGTTCCGCGAGAACCGGGTGCTCGCGCAGGGATGCGTCGAGCAGGTATTGATACAGCGCGTCGTTCAGATCGATGGTGCGGTTCGACATGCTTGCCTCTCCGATGCTCTGCAACAGCGGGCGCTGAAACAAATGCGCCGTGGATCTATACTTTCAGTCATCGACTAACCGGGCGGGCCGTTTCCGCTTGTCATGGCGCAAGGCCCGTCATGGCACTCTGCCCGACACTACACGTATCGCGGCCGCGCCGCTTGTGACAGCACAAGGAGTAGCGCGCCTTTCAGAGGAACAACATGCCACAGCCAACTCCTTCCCGCATGCCGGCCGTTTTCCTCGGCCATGGCAGTCCGATGAATGTCCTTGAGGACAATGCCTATACCCGCGCATGGCAACAGATCGCCGCGGGCATGCCGAAACCGAAGTCGATCCTGTCGATTTCGGCACACTGGACCACGCGCGGCACGCACGTCACGGCTACAGAGGAGCCGGCGACGATCCATGATTTCGGCGGCTTTCCGCAGGCGCTGTTCGATATCCGCTATCCCGCCCCCGGCTCGCCGGCACTGGCATCGCGCGTGCGCGAACTGCTCGCGCCGGTCGAGGTACAAGCCGACCAGTCCTGGGGCCTCGACCATGGCACCTGGGGGCTGCTGGTGAAAATGTTTCCGGATGCCGACGTGCCTGTCGTCCAGCTCAGCATCGACGCCACTCGTCCCCACCGTTTCCATTTCGAGATGGGCCAGCGCCTCGCCCCGCTGCGCGATGAAGGCGTGCTCATCATGGCCAGCGGCAACGTGGTGCACAACCTGCGCATGATGAACTGGAACGGCGGCGCCGCCCATGACTGGGCCGAACGCTTCAACAACGCGGTGCGCGACTGCTTGCTGAGCGGAGATGTCGAGCGCCTGGCTGACTATCCGCAATGGGGACCGGACGCGCACCTGTCTGTGCCCACGCCCGAACACTTCCTGCCGCTGCTCTACATCCTCGGCGCACGGCGTGAAGGCGAAACGGTTTCGATCCCGGTGGACGGCATCGAACTCGGGGCCATCAGCATGATGAGCGTGATCGTCGGCGACGGTGGTGCGGCCGGCGTGGCAGGCGCTGAAGAAAAGAAAGAGTTCCTCGGGACATGAATACCTGAACTCGCTTCCCTGCCGTCCGTCTAATTTGCATTGCCGTTTGCGGCACGCCCCTGCAAAACTTTATTGCTGCGTGCATTGCATCGTGCATCGCTGCATGCATCTATATCGCAGGGCTTGCCCGATCTCCAGACCAGCGCCATTCAATACCATGCGCACCGCCACGCTCCCCTCTTTCCACGGTGTCTTTTCGCACCTCGCCTGCGGCATGGAGCGTGCGGCATGAACCAGGCCAGCTCTGCACCGCGCACTGGCGCAAGCATCCTCATGGTGGACGACACGACGTCCCATCTCGCGCTGCTGGCGCATGTGCTGGAGGATCATGGCTATCGGACGGTGGTGGCGCAGGGAGGAGAGGAAGCCCTGCAGCGTGCCCGCCTCGTGCATCCCGACCTGATCCTGCTGGACGCCATGATGCGGAAGATGGACGGTTTCGAAGTCTGTCGCCGGTTCAAGTCGGAAGAAGGCTTGCGCGACATCCCCGTCATCTTCATGACCGCGCTGGGCGATTACAGCAGCAAGCGGCGCGGCTTTGATGCCGGCGCGGCCGATTACATCACCAAGCCCTTTCATGTCGAGGAAGTGCTCGCGCGCATCGGCACGCAACTGGCGCTTCGTTCCCTGCAGCAGATGCTGGGCGAAAAGAATCGCGAACTGGAAAAGGAAGTCGGGCTGCGCCGCCAGATCGAATCGCACCTGCAGCACGCCTACGAGATGCTGGAGGAGCGTGTCGGGCAGCGCACGGCCGAAGTGGAGCGGGCGAATGCGCGCATCCGGCGGCTGGTGGAATCGAACCTTGTCGGTATCTATTTCTGGCGCATGGATGGAAGGATCACCGAAGCCAATGATGCATTCCTGAACCTGCTCGGCTATACGCAGCAGGACCTGAAGGCAGGAAAGGTGCTGCTGGCGAACATCTTGCCGCCGGAATTCGTGCAGCAGGCCCGGCGCGCACTGGAAGAGCTGAAAGGGAAGGGAATCTCGACGCCCTTCGAACGGGAATACCTCCACAAGAATGGCAGCCGGGTGCCGGCACTGATCGGCGCCGCGCTGCTCGACGAATCGCAGCAGGAAGGCATCGCCTTCGTGCTGGATATGAGCAGGCACAGACAGGCCGAAGAGCGCATCCGCTACATGGCCGACCATGACGCGCTGACCGGCCTGCCCAACCGCACCCTGCTGCAGGACCGGCTGCAACAGGCCCTCGCACAGGCGCATCGCAACGATCACCAGGTCGCCGTTCTGTTCATCGATATCGACTACTTCAAGCACATCAATGATTCGCTCGGCCACCAGGTCGGCGACGGCCTGCTGCAGATGGCAGCCGGGCGGCTGCTGTCCTGCGTGCGCGAAGGCGACACGGTGGCGCGCCCGGGCGGCGACGAGTTCGTGCTGGTGCTGCCGCTGGTCGATGATGCATCCGATGTCGCCGTGGTGGCGCGCAAGGCGCTCGATGTGCTGGCCGAGCCTTATCATTGGGGTGGCCACGACCTGCATGTGTCCGGCAGTATAGGCATCAGCGTCTATCCGGATGACGGCAACGATGTCGCGACGCTGATGCGTGCCGCCGACACGGCGATGTACTACGCGAAGGAGAAAGGCCGCGGCAATTACCAGTTCTTCACGCCCTCGCTCAACCGGGCCGCGCAGCACAGGCATGCGATGACGAATGCGCTGCGGCACGCGATGGCGAAGGAGGAGCTCGTCCTGCATTACCAGCCGCAGGTGGACCTGGAAACCGGGAAGATATTTTCCGCCGAAGCGCTGCTGCGCTGGCGCACGTCCCCCGGCAAAGGCCCGATCGCCTGCAACGAGTTCATCACGATCGCGGAAGAGACCGGCCTGATCCTGCCCATCGGCGAGTGGGCCTTGCGCGAAGCCTGCAGGCAGTTGCGCAAGTGGCACGAGCTCGGTTTCCCCCGGCTGGTGGTAGCGGTCAACTTGTCGCCGCGGCAGTTCTTCCAGCCTGGCTTCCACGGAAGCATCCAGCGCATCCTCGACGAAAACGGCGTGTCGCCCGAGAACGTCGACCTGGAAATCACGGAAAGCATCCTCATGCAGCGCACCGAGGACAACATGTCCACGCTGCACGCCTTGAGCGATATGGGCATCAAGCTGTCCATCGACGATTTCGGCACCGGATACTCCAACCTCGCCTACCTGCAGCGCTTTCCGGTCGACGCCCTGAAGATCGACCGTTCCTTCGTCAGCGGCATCGGCGAGAACCCAAGCGACACGGCACTGGTCACGGCCATCATTTCCATGGCGCAGAGCCTGCGCCTGAAGGTGCTGGCGGAAGGCGTGGAGACGCCGGAACAAGTCAGGTTCCTGCGATCCCACGGCTGCCTCGCGGCGCAAGGCTATTACTACGGCCCGGCCGTGTCCGCCGACACGCTGACGGAACTGCTGCGCAGGCAGGATTCGCGGGCCGCACACGCCTGATGGCGTGAAGCGCAGCGCGGGACTGGGGGCTGCGTGCTACACTCGCTTGCGCGCCAGAGCGCTGTGCCGCCCGCACCGTGCACGCATTCGTCCGGCGGCGCGAATTCCATCAGTACCCTCCCCTTCGGCAGCGGCCGGTCATGCCGGCACGCGGCGCACTTCGCCGGGGATGCGAACGGTGAATCCAATTGATTGAAAAAATAAAGAACCAGGTAAAGCTTTCCGTGGCCAAAAGAGTGCGGCAGACGGGAAGGATTTCACGGCACACTCTCCGCTACGCGATTTTCCTTGGCGGCGCTTCCTGCGTCGCGCTCGTTTCACTTGGCTTTGCGCGGCTCGCGGAACTGATGCTCGAATGGAACACACGTCTTTTCCATGCGCACTGGTGGCTGGCATTCCTGGTGCTGCCCTTCGGCCTTGCCGGCCTGCGCTGGCTGACGATCCGCTACGCGCTCCAGGCGCGCGGCAGCGGCATTCCGCAGATCATTGCCTCGATGACCCTGCCTGCCGGCAGCCGGGCGCAGGCCGTGCTCGTCTCGCTGCTCCAGTCGCTCTGGAAAATCGTGCTCACCGCCGCCGGGCTGCTCTTCGGCGCCTCGATCGGCCGTGAAGGCCCGTCGGTGCAAGTGGGTGCCGCCGTGATGTGGGCGTGGGGCGATTTCTGGCACGAGAAAATGCGCATGGGCCCGGGTTTCCGCTCCGAGGCCCTGATCGCGGCGGGCGCGGCCGGCGGCCTGGCTGCGGCATTCAACACGCCGCTCGCGGGCGTCGTGTTCGCGATCGAGGAACTGGGGCGCGGCAGCGCCGTGCGCTGGGACAGGATCGTGCTGTCCGGCGTGCTCACCGCCGGCTTTCTGTCGCTGGCGCTGTTCGGCAATTATTCTTATTTCCGCCTTGACGCACCGATCCTGATCCTGAACGGCGCATGGGCCGCGGTCATCGCCTCGGCGCTGGCCGGGGGCGTCTTCGGCGGCCTGTTTTCCAGCACGCTCATTCGCGGCATACCCGGCCTACTGCCGAACCGTTTCCGCAGCCTGCCCGCGCAGTATCCGATCCGTTCCGCCTTCTGCTGCGGCCTGGTCGTCGCCATGCTCGGCGTGCTGGCCGGCGGCACCACCTACGGCACGGGCTATGAACAGGCCTCGTCGCTGCTGAACGGCCATGTCGCGGACAACCACTTCTTCGGCATCGCAAAATGGGCGGCCACCGTCGTGTCCTACTTTGCTGGCATACCCGGCGGCATTTTCACGCCGTCGCTGGCCATCGGCGCCGGCATCGGCGACTACGTGGCGCTGCTGTTGCATGGCATCGCCGAGCCGCGCATCCTGGTGCTGCTGTCGATGGCCGCGTTCCTCGCGGGCGCGACGCAGGCGCCGATCACCGCCAGCGTCATCGTCATGGAGATGACCCACGGCCAGGACACCATGCTCTACCTGCTGGCCGCAACGCTGATCTCATCCTTCGTATCGCGCCAGTTCAGCCCGCATCCGTTCTATCACGCAGTGTCCAAGCATTTCAGGCGCGAAGCGGTTGCCATCGAGGAAAAGCAGAAGGAGTCCTGAGCCTGCATGAGCCCATCCTGTTACGCGATGTAACGTCCCCTTGAATTCAGTGCCGCAAACGCAATATGTGGTGAGAGCCTTATCAAGGAGAATGTAATGAATGCGCAGGAAACCCAGATTCTGCAGGACTTTCTCAACCAGCTTGCACAGGTGCGCGGGGTCAACAAGGACCCGCAGGCTGAAGCGATGATTTCACGCGCACTTGCCCAGCAACCGGATGCCGCCTATCTCCTCGTGCAGCGCGCGATCCTGCTCGAGCAGGCATTGAACAATGCCAAATCGCGCATTGCACAACTGGAAGGCGAGCTGCAAACCGCACGCGCAGGCCAGGGCACGAGCGGCAGCTTTTTCGACGACGTCGCATCCGGCTGGGGACGAAGCGCCACCAGCGCGCCCACCACGCATGCCGCTCCGGCGGGCAGCACGATGCCGCCATCGCACCCCGGGTACGCGCAACCCGGCTATACGCCACCGCCAGTGGCAACGGCATCGCGCCCCGGATTTTTCGGCGGCAGCGGAGGCAGCTTCCTCGGCAACATGGCGGCGACGGCGGCGGGCGTGGCCGGCGGCGCCTTCCTGTTCCAAGGCATCGAGAACCTGCTGGGCCATCACGGCTCAGGCTTCATGGGGCATGATCTGCTGGGAGGCCAGCCGACCGAAAACCTCACCGTCAACAACTTCTATGAAGGCGATGGGCAAGGCAACACACAGCCGCGCGATGTCGCTGACAATGATTCATCCTCCGACAACAGCTTCGACGATGTGAACAACATCGACGTCGATAATTTCGACGACGACACCACGTCGATCTGATCCGATCCTGCGCAGCGATGCGGGCCTGCCTCGCTGCGCAAGCGCAACATCAATAGCCTTCCACCACCGGCATTTTCCGGTCGCGCAGGGCGGCCGGCCCGAGACCATACACCGCGACGGCGAGCACCGCCAGGCACCAGACGATCAACGCGCCGGAAGGAAGGTCGTACACCGTCGATATCACGAGTCCCGCTGCATAACCGCCAATACCGACTGCATAGGCGATCGGCAGGCGCCGCGATGCCGAATAGTTGCGCACCGCGAGGCCGGGCACGATGAGGCTGGCGAACACCAGGTAGACGCCGACGAGCTGCACCGAGATCGTGACTGCCAGCGCGAACAGCAGGTAGAACGCAAGCCGTCCGAGGTGGTTGTGAAAGCGGAAGATGACGAAGGCGATCACGGCGGTCGCGATCGCCGGCATGAGCAGCTGATCGTAGCGCACCCACAGGATCTGCCCTGCCAGCAGGTCGCGCAGGTGTTCGCCACCATGCGGATTGTGCGCGAGAAGCAGCAGGCTGCCGGTTGCGGCGAGGACAAAGACCACGCCGATCTGCGCCTCCTGCACTTCCGGCCAGCGCCGCTCGGTCCAGGTCAGCAGGAAGGCGCCCAGCACGGCCGCAATGCCGGCCGCCACCTGCACCGCCCAAGCCTGCTCGAAATCCGCCATCCCGGCGACGATCACACCGAGCGCGGCGATCTGCGCGATCGCGAGGTCGATGAACACGATCCCGCGCCGCAGCACCTGCGCACCCAGCGGTACGTGCGTGGCGAGGACCAGCAGGCCGGCGAGGAAGGCGGGCCCGATGATGGAAAAATCGATGGCATCAGCATTCATTTGGATGCCTCCAGGAGGCGACGCAGGCTATCGTCGAACAGGCCGAACAGGTCCTTCGCCGCATCACTGCCGCCCACTGTGAAGGGCAGCGTCACTGCTGGAATGTGGGCGTGCTCAGCCAGCCATTGCGAGGGCCGGGCGTCCTGGTAGGCTGCGCGGATGACCATCTTCGCCGGCTGGCGCTGCAGCTGGGCGACCAGCTCGGACAGGTGCGCTGCGCTCGGCTCCACGCCCGGCTTCGGTTCGAGTGTTCCCACTTCACGCATCCCGAGCCAGCTCAGCAGATAGATCATGTTCTTGTGATGGACCACCACCGGCGTGCCCTTGAGTGGCGCCGCCTGCTGCTCCCACTTCTTCATCGCAACCGTCCAGCGGCCGGAAAAGTCCTTGTAGCGCGACTGGTAGAAGGCTGCATTAGGCGAGTCGATCTCGCTCAGGCGCTTGACGAGCGCATCGGCGACGCGCGCGATGTTGCGCGGGTCCTGCTGGATGTGCGGATTGCCCGACGCATGCACATCGCCCTGGCTGCGGTCGACATGGGTTGGCACTTCCAGCCGCGGCACGACGCTGCCGGCCTCGAAGTAGCCGGGCTGGCCGGGCATGATCCTGGCGTTGCCGGATTGTTGCAGCAGGACCGGCAGCCAGCCGGTTTCCAGCTCCAGCCCGGTGCATACCAGCAGGTCGGCGTTGCGCGTGCGCGCAATGAGGCTCGGCCGCGCTTCGATGCGGTGCGGATCCTGCATCGCGGTGGTGGCACTGGAAACCTTCACCTTGTCGCCTCCGATTTCGGTGGCAAGCGATGCCCACTCGGGTTCGCAGGCGAGGATGTTGACGGTGGCGAATGCCGGCGATGCGACGATAGCCGCAAGCGCCGCGATCAAACCGAAAAGAATTTTTTTCATGTCGGGCTCCTAGAAGCTGTGGGCGCCGTGCGCGCCCAGGCTCATGATGTATTGCAGGAAAACTTCGTGGTCAGTCGCTTCTGGGCGTGAGCGGTCGCGTGCGAGCTGCAGGCGGAAGCGGCTGAACTCGGAGGGCGAGTAGTCGAACATGATGCTGGTGCGCGCCGGATTGTACGAGGCCAGTTGCCGGAAGTCCGCGTTCGACAGCGCGCCGCCGTTCACCAGACCGATTGCCGGCATCCCGGAATGCAGCCGGTCGTAGCGCAGCCCGGCGCGCCACATCGGCATGAACTGGTAGACAGCTTGCGCATACCATCCCGATTGCGCACTGGCGTAGCCGCCGGCGGCGGTGCCAAGCGATTGCGCCAGCGTGTCGTAGGTCAGCGTGCCGCTTTCCTTGCGATGGAAGTATTCACCCTGCAGCTTGAAGTTGGTCTGCGTCGCGTTGCCGTTGGGCGCCCATTTGTACACGGCATCCGCAATCCACATGTTGGCGTGGCCGCTGATGGCGTTGCGCACGCTCGCACCCGTGCGGTCGGTGTCGTCGTAGGGTCGGTTGCTGGCGCCGGTGCGCAGGAAGGACAGGCCGGCACGCCAGCTTGCGCTGTCGCCGATGTCATCGCCCAGGTGCGCGAACAGTGCCGCCGAGCCGATGCCGTTCTTGTTGCGGTCGTTGCCGGGAAAGGCGGCGCCGCTGCCGGCTTCCGCGCCAAGTTCGAAGAAGCGATCGGTCGGCGCAAGCCACTTGAGCTGCAGCCCGTCCGGCTTGAACTGGCCGCCAAAGAAGGCCTGGTAGGCCAGCGGCGCATCGACGAAGTCCCAGACATGCGCATGCTGGCCGTTCAGGTAGCCGACCGAAGACAGGAAGCGGCCGCCGCGCAGGTTCACGCCGCTCGACAGGCCCTTCGTTTCGAAGAAGGCTTCCTCGACGCTCATGGTGTTGTCGGGGGACAGCGCAAAGGTCAGCTGCCCCGCAAAGCGCGGATCGACGTTGGCGCGCAGCGTCAGCTCCGATTCGCCGAGGTTCAGGCCGCGCTTGCCGGGGCCGATTTCCTCGCCGCCGGGCACGAAACCCTGGATGCGGTATCGCTGCGGATCCTGCGAGAGATTGGCGTACGTGCCGCCGAGAATGAGGGACACCTCGGGATTGAAGGCGCTCGCGCCCGCGGCTGCCACCGTCGCTGGAGCCGGGGCTGGAACTGGAACTGGAGCTGGAACTGGAGCTGGAGCAGCTTGTGCGGCCTGCGTGGACTGTGCCTGCGCTTCCGCGGCCTGCAGGCGTTCTTCAAGCGCGCGGATGCGCGTTTCGTAATCCTGCTTCATCTGCCGGATCTCTTCGCGCATCTGCGCCAGCTCCGGGGCGCTGGCCGCCGGAGCGCCAGCCGCAAATGCGGGCGCGGCGGGCGCGCACCATGCAGCCAGGCTGGCGACGGCCACTGCCGACGCCAGGACGGGTCGTTTCATCATGTTCTATCCTGATTCAGAAATAGGGATCGGACCGGCACATTGCGGGCCGGCGACCAGGCAATACAGCAATCAGGCGTGGATGGGAGGAGCGCGCGAATCGAAGGCGCGCGGAACGGGAGGGAGTTGCGCAACGAGCGGGATGGCGATCCCTGTCTCGGCCGGCGCAGCCAGCAGGGGAACCTGCGGCGGCGAACCGACAAGACCGGCACCGATCGCAGCGAAGGCCAGGCACTGCTCGCACTGCAGTTCCGCCGGCAGCTGCTTGTCCTGCACCTTGCCTGACGCCGCCGCCGACGACAGGTGCGAAATCGCGTGCGTGATTCCCAGCTGCTGCGAAAGCAGCAGGAGCACGAAGGCGAATTGCGCAAGGACGCGACGGGCGTTCATGTCAATGAAAGGTGCGTAGATGAAAGGAGCTTAGAGTAAAGACGAAGTGGCAATACGGCAAGTATGTACCAAAAGTATGCTACGCATTATAACAAGCGCTAGCAGGCGCACGCCCCGCTACACTTGCGATAACCCGCATTTCGTGACGACGCAGTTCCGTCCCGCAGCCTTCGCCTGATACAGGGCCATGTCCGCACGACGCAATACATGTTCCGCTGCAACATCCAGCCCTTCCAAAGTGGCAACACCAATGCTGACTGTCATCTGGATCGTCACCTCGTCGAATTGCAAGGGCGTTTCGCGCAGGCTTGAACACAGTCGCCGGGCGAACAGTTCGGCAGCCTCCAGGTTCGTTTCCGTCAGCACAACGGCAAACTCCTCCCCACCGAGACGTCCGACGAAATCGGTCTGCCTCGCCGTGCTGCGCAGAATCTGCGCGAAATGTCTCAGCGCGGCGTCGCCAACGGCATGGCCGAAGGCATCGTTGACACGCTTGAAATGGTCCAGGTCTGCCATCAGCACGCAGACGTTATTGCCTGGATAGCGCACGGCGCGTGCCATTTCGCCCTCCAGCAGGGCAAGGAACTGGCGCCGGTTGCAAAGTCCTGTCAAAGGATCCGTGGTGGCCAGGTTCTGCAGCGCGTTCTCCAGTTCCTTCCTGTCCGAAATGTCCGTATGCGTACCGACCATGCGCCGGGGAGCGCCGTGGTCGTAGCGCTGGATCACCATGCCGCGAGCCAGCACCCATTTCCAGTTACCGTCCTTGCACTGCATGCGTTGTTCGCTGGCGAAGAAACCGGTCTCTCCACTGAAGTGTGCGTTGATATTGCGCATCACCTGTGGCAGGTCTTCCGGATGCACCCGGCACTTCCATTCCTCGAGGTCGCTGCCGATTTCGCCGGGTCGATAGCCGAGCATAGCCTTCCACCCATCCGAAAAATCGACCCGGTTCCGCTCGATGTTCCAGTCCCATACCCCATCGCCGACGGCTTCGAGCGCGACGCGCCAGCGTTCCTCGTTCGTGGCGAGTTCGCGATCGGCCCGTTGCCGCTGCCTGATCGCGATCAGCTTCAGATATCCTGTCAACAGCAGCAGCGCGGTGCCGACGATGCCGGCGAACATGGAGCGCGACTTCTGCCGCTCGTATGGTGCCGAGATGGCCTGCATGGAAGATCCGACGGAAACGACAAGCTGATGTCTTTCGAGCTTGCGCCAGGCGTACAGCCGTTCGATGCCGTCCACTTGCGAAATCTTCTGGAAGATGCCGGCCGTCGCCGACAGCCTGTCGAGGAAAGGCGAGTGCGTGATGTTCCGGCCAAGCGCAAGGTCGGGCACCGGAAAGCGCGCGAGGATCTCGCCGTTTCCGCGCATTAGCGAGACGGCGCTGTCCCGTGGAAGTGCAATCGAGCGGTAGAACCGATAGAAATATTCGGGGGACACGGAAAGCACCATCACACCGTCGAACCTGTCGTTCCTGTCATAGATGGGGCGCGTGAACTGCACGGACCAGCGCCCCGAGACACGGCCCAGCACGGGCTTGCTGATGAAGAGTTCGTCGCTGCTTCGCAGGCGATGGACGCGGAAGTGCTCGCGGTCGCCAAGATTCACAGGTCTTGATGGCTGGTCGATGCTGGAATAGACCAGCATGCCGTCAGCGTCGATGACTGCGACCTGAAACCCCACTTCCCGCTCCAGGTAGTCCTGCCGATGACGTACCACGGCCGAGAAGCGATCCCGGTCGGCTTCCCAGTGCTCGCGCAGGTCCTGCAGCGTGAGGTCGATCATCCTGACGGACGCTTCGATTTCCTTGGCGAAGGCTAGCGCGAGATTGGTCAGGTCGTTGCGGCTCCTGGCGAGCGACTCCTCGCGACCACGTTCAAGATCGAACCAGATCGCGCCCCACAGGACAGCAATCAGCGCGCCGACAATTGCCAGAAGCTGAAAAGATGGCGAAACCCTCGAAACCCTTTGTAGTTTGTGGAAAATCTTGCGCATGACCGGTTCGGATTCCTTCTCTCTCCGGCACAGCAAAGCGACCTGTCGGCAATGCGCGCCGGATGCGAGATAAATTGATCCCGGTCATTTTAGTTGCAGTTTTGAAAAAAAATTCCGAGGAAATCGGCGAATTTCGCTGGATTTTGCCCTCGGATAATTCGCACCGGCTGCAATGCTGCATTGTGTAAAGTCGCATTAACAAGTGCTGACAGAATCATCAGCTCGTCTTGAACCGGCGGTTTCGCGCCAGCATGCAACCAGCGGTCATTCAAAGCGTCTGGTCCATCTCCACCGAGGGACAGCTTTCCGGCCGATGATGCCGCACGACGCGCGCAGGCACGCCGGCCACCGTGCAATGCGGCGGTACCGGCTTCAATACCACGCTGCCGGCCGCAACCTTGCTCATCGTTCCCACTTCGATATTGCCGAGGATTTTTGCGCCTGCGCCGATCATCACGCCTTGGCGGATCTTCGGATGGCGGTCGCCATGCTCCTTGCCGGTACCGCCGAGGGTCACGTTCTGCAGGATCGAGACCTTGTCCTCGACCACCGCGGTTTCGCCGATCACGATGCCGGTGCCGTGGTCGAGCATGACGCCGCTGCCGATGCGCGCGGCCGGGTGGATGTCGACCGCAAACACCGCGGAAGCCTGGTTCGACAGCGCAAAGGCGAGCTCGGTGCGTCCCGCCTGCCACAACGCATGCGCGATGCGATAGGTCTGCAAGGCGTGGAAGCCCTTCAGGTTGAGCAGCACATGCAGCGAGTCGGGGCATGCCGGATCACGCTCCCTGACGGCCGCCAGGTCGTCCGTGACTTGCGCAAGGATGAGCGGCTGGTCGCGCAGGATGTCTTCCATCAGGGCGTGCAGCGCGGGCTCCTGCAGGTCTTCGCAGGCCAGCCGGCGCGCGAGCACGGCCGCAATGATCGATGCCGGTGCAGCCAGCGACAGCACTAGCGAGTTCACGCGCATGCGCAGCATCGGCTCGCGCCGGGCGACAGCCTGCGCGGCATCGCGAATGCCGCGCCAGATCGCGCCCTCGTCCCCGGTCGCCGATGGGACCAATGCAACGCGGGGCGCTGCGTGGATAATCTGGGCTTCAGCTTTCATGGCAGTCCTCTCGCTTGCGGCCTGGCCGCATGAAACATGCACGAAACAAAATGGCCGCAGGTTTTTCAACACTGCGGCCATTGGAATCTGACGAAAAACGCGCACGCTAGTCGGCAAGCCCCTCCGGCCGCCGGCAACAACACATCAGCAATGAAACAACTGGCTCGCGCATACGTCAAAATGGAAGAATAAGAAACTGAATGGATGGCAACACCGTGCGCCTTCACGTCAGTCCCAGCCATTAAAGCATATTTTGCAGATCTCGGCGCAGGGCGTGCGCGCCCCACCATTATTCAAGGACATGAATACACAACGCATAGGCCTGATCGCGGACACGCATGGATTGCTGCGGCCGGAAGCGCTGCTGGCGCTCAAGGGCGTGGACCTGATCATTCACGCCGGCGACATCTGCGACGCAAAGGTATTGCAGACGCTACGGGAGATTGCGCCGGTGGTTGCGGTGCGCGGCAACAACGACCGTGGTGCCTGGGCCGAAGCGTTGGCGGAAAGGGAAACGCTGGACATCGGCGGCGTGAAGATCCACGTGGTGCATGACATCGCCGACCTCGACCTCGATCCGAAAAGCGCGGGCATCGACGTAATCATCAGCGGCCACTCGCATCGGCCCTCCGTGAAAAGGGAGGGCGGCGTGCAGTACGTCAATCCCGGCAGCGCAGGGCCGCGTCGCTTCAAACTGCCGATCTCGCTCGGCTTTCTTCATATCAAGGACGGCAGCGCCCGTATCGAATTGCAGGCACTGGAAGTGGATTAGCGGCGCAGGATCAATTCCGGCACGACGATTGCATCGAAGCGTGGCCGAAATTCTCGATGGATATGCCACGCCTTTCCGCATGGTAACGTAATGTCTTCCATCGCCCGAAAAGGACTTTCATGAACGCAATCGTCTTGCCGCGCTTCGCATCCCTTGCATCTCTCACTGCCGTGCTCAGCCTTGCACTGCTTACAACCGCCTGCGGCGAAAGAGCCTCGACATCGTCCGCGCAAACCAGCGCTCCTGCCGCGCCAGCGCAAGCCTCCTCCCCCGCCGCCTCGCGCTACGATACGGCGAAGATGGATCTCAAGCCGGCGCCCGCCAAGGTCACCTCAGAGCGGCACAGCGGCGTCTACGCCGAAGGCAGCGCGCTGAGCACGACGGCAGCGCTGAAGCCGCTGGATCCGTCGCCGGTGAAAACGATCCGCCTCGACACCACGCACAAGATCATCGAAATCGCGCCGGGCGTGCGCTTCAGCGCCTGGACCTTCGGCGACCAGGTGCCGGGCCCGACAGTCCACGCCAGGGTGGGCGACCGCATCAAGTTCTCGATGACCAACCGCAGTGACGAACCGGTGCCGGGCCCGAGGATGACGGCAGCTCCTATGATGCATTCGATGGACTTTCACGCCGCGATGGTGTCGCCGGAGGACAAGTACCGCTCGATCGCGCCCGGGCAGACCATCGAATTCGAATTCACGCTCAATTACCCCGGCGTCTTCATGTACCACTGCGGCACGCCGATGACGCTGGAGCACATCGCCTCCGGCATGTACGGCGCGGTCGTGGTGGAGCCGCGCGAGGGCTACCCGACCAAGGTCGATCGTGAATACGTCATCATCCAGAGCGAGTTCTACGTCAAGCCGGCCCCGGGCAATGCCAAGGTGGAAGGCGTGCCGCTGTATGTGCTGGACGGCGACCGCCTGCGCAATGCGCAGTCGACGTATACCGTGTTCAACGGCGTGCACAACGGCATGATGCGCAATCCGCTGCCGGTGAAGGCCGGCGAGCGGGTGCGCCTGTATGTGCTGAACGTCGGCCCCAGCAAGACCTCCAGCTTCCACGTGGTCGGCACCATCTTCGATCGCGTCTGGATGGAAGGCAATCCCGACAACCAGTTCCGCGGCATGCAGACGGTGCTGCTCGGCTCCTCCAACAGCGCGATCGTAGAATTCATGATCCCGGAAGAAGGTTCCTATGTGATGGTCGACCATCACTTCGCCAATGCATCGCAGGGCGCGGTCGGCCTGCTGAGCACCGGCGCCGCCGGCGAGAATGCCACGGAGCACCACAACATCGCCGCCTCGCCGACGCCGACCGATCCCGACGCGGCGCAGGCGAAACTCCAGTTCGAATCGAAATGCCTCGCCTGCCATGCGCTGGTGGGCGGTCGCGGCAAGAAGATCGGCCCCGACCTGGCCGGCGTGACCAAGCGCCGCAGCGACGACTGGCTGCGCCGCTGGCTGAAGTCGCCCGAGGACATGCTCGCCACCGATCCGGATGCGAAGGCATTGCTGAAGGAACACAACAACCTGCCGATGCCCAACCAGAACCTGTCGGACAAGGAAATCAACGGTCTCATCAAGTATTTCCATTGGGTCGATTCGAATCCGGCTACGCCCGCACCGGCCGCTGCGGGGCAAGGAAAATCATGATCCGGAGAATCGTTGTCGCGCTGGCGCTTGCGACGTCCTGCACCGCAGCGCTGCCTTGCGGCCACTGCGTCGAAGACAAGGTGGCGGTGGTCTATGACCATGCGGAACTGTTGCGCGCCGAAGCGGCGCACCATCACGTCGCCTTCTGCGCGATCGAGGGCAACCTGCCGCCCGGCGAGGCCACTCAACATGACCTGACGCGCGCAGCCGAGAGTGCGCAGGGCGTGGACCACGGCAGCGTGCGCGTGTCCATCGACAACCCCGCCCTGGCTTTTACTTTCGATCCCTCGCGCACCTCGGTGGAGCGTGCCGTCAAGTCGATGAACAGGAAACTATCATCGCTCGGCGTGCGCTTGGAGCCGGTGCGGGTGATGGAACGTACGGCCGAGCTGAAAAATGTCGACAGTGCAAAAACTTCCGGCCCTTGAAAAAAGTGCCGCGTAAGAATTGCAAGGAACGGTAAAAAGCACCCGGCATCCAGGGCGATGCCGGAGCGTTCTGCTGCCCTGATCCGGCGGCCACCCCAATATGTATGAGGCGGCGGCGATACCGGCTTGCCCCAAGGATCGTGGCATCGTGCTTGCTATGCCCGGGTATCCCGACAATGGAGGAATCGCTCATGCACGGCTCCGCGTTGTATGCTCCGCTCAGGCTCCTCAGTTTCCTTGTATTGCTGCTGATGTTGTGCGCCATCATTTATGGCGGCTACATCTCGGTGACTTACTGGTCTGGCATCGGCGTCTGACGGGGCGGGCCAGTCATGAACAAACGACAAAGCCGCCTCTTCGCCATCGTCTCCACCACCATCATCGGCGTGGCCTTCCTCGGCATGACCATCGATACGCATCGACAGGTCGACAAGCTGACCAATGCGCAAAACCTCACGCCCGAAGTGATCCATGGCAAGGACGTCTGGCACAAATACAACTGCATCAACTGCCATACGCTGTTCGGCGAAGGCGCCTACTATGCGCCGGACCTGACCAAGATTACGCAGTACCGCGGCACGCCCTACCTGCGCGCCTACCTGCACGATCCGTCCAAGTTCTACAACGAGCAGCGCCACCGCCGCCTGATGCCGAAGGAAAACCTGTCGGACAATGAAATCAACGATCTCTTGTCCTTCCTCGACTGGGTCAGCAAGGTTGACAACCAGAACTGGCCGCCGCGCCCGATCCTGGTGACCGGCGCGAGCATCCCGGGCACCAGCGCGACACCGGCGCAGCAGCAGAACCCGGCCGGTACGCCGGCGGGCGGCGCGCAAAAGACACCGGGCGCTCGCCCCGTCACGTCGGGCGACGATCCGGTCGCGATCGGCGAGACGCTGTTCCATTCCTCGCCGCCGGGCTGTTTCGCCTGCCACTCGGTCGCGCCCGGCGTCAACCTGGTCGGCCCGTCGCTCTCCGGCGTCGCCACGCGCGCGCAGCAGCTGGTCGGCTCCGGCCAGTACAAGGGTTCGGCCAAGGATGCGGCCGGCTACATCCGCGAGTCGATCCTCAAGCCGAGCGCCTATCTTGTGCCCGGCCCGACCTTCTCCGCGAATGGCCAGTCCTTCATGCCGGACAACTACAGCAAGGAACTCAAGCCCGAGCAGGTCGACCAGCTGGTCGCCTACCTGATGAGCCTGAAATAAAGGGAGAACTGCAATGCGATATCGTTCCCAGTCTGTAGCCTACTGGTACTTCGCGGTGGCGATGGTGCTGTTCGGCCTGCAGCTCGTGTTCGGGCTGTTGTCCGCCTCCAAGTACCTCGGCCCCGATCCCCTGCTCTACATCCTTCCCTTCGACGTCACGAAGATGATCCACACCAATCTGCTGATCGTCTGGGTGCTCACCGGCTTCATGGGTGCGACTTACTGGATGGTGCCAGACGAATCGCGCACCGAGCTCTACAGCGTGAAGCTCGCGTACATCCAGCTGATCCTTTGGGTGATCATGGGCGTGACGGCCGTCATCGGCTACCTGTTCCGTTACGGTACCGGCAACAAGCTGCTCGAGCAGCCGCTGCCGCACAAGATCGTGATCGTGATCGTGATGCTCATGTTCCTCTACAACATCGGCATGACGATAAAAAATTCCGGTCGCTTCACCACCACCGAAGGTGTGCTGCTGATCGGCCTCGGGAGCGCAGCGGTGCTCTATCTGCCGTCGCTGATCGACTTCCGCAACTACACCATCGCCATCTTCTACCGCTGGTGGACCATCCATCTCTGGGTGGAAGGCGTGTGGGAAATGATCCAGGGCGGTTTCCTCGCCTACCTGCTGATCCGCCTGTCGGGTGCGGACCGCGAGGTGATGGAGAAGTGGCTGTACGTGATCGTCGGCCTGGTCTTCATCGCCGGCATCATCGGCACCGCGCACCATTACTACTGGGTCGGCGTGCCACACTACTGGCTGCCGATCGGCGGCTTCTTCAGCGCGCTGGAACCGCTGGCGCTGATCGGCATGGCGATCTATGCGTATTCGGCCATTCGCCGCACGGGCCTCGCGCATCCGAACGTGCTGGCGCTGCACTGGACCGTGGGCAGCGCCCTGTTCACCATGTTCGGCGCCGGCCTGCTCGGCCTGGCGCACACCTGGCCGAGCGTCAACAAGTGGACGCACGGCACGCTCATCACCGCCATGCACGGCCACGCCGCTTTCTATGGCGCCTATGCCATGATCGTACTGGCCATGATCAGCTACGCGCTGCCCTTGATGACGCGCGACCGGCCCGAGCAAGGAACAAGTGTAGGTTTCTGGGCCTTCTGGCTGCAACTCGCCGGCATGTTCGGCATGACCCTCTCCTTCGCCACCGCAGGCATAGCCCAGGTTTACCTGGAACGCATCCTCGGCCTCGGCTATCTCGACACGCAATTGCGCATCCAGGTGCACTTCCTGATGCTGATCGTCACCGCATCGCTGTTCACGATCGGCGTCGCCCTGTTCATCTGGGACTTCTTCCGCTACGCACCGCGCCTGGAACCGAGCGAAGCGGTCGAGCCGGAGCCGGTGATACCGGGCCGCGCCGGCACGGCAACACTGTAGTGGAGCGGACAAAGGATGCAGATAGCCGCGAGCCGTCCCGACGATGAACCGTTCTATGTTCCATCGGGCGATGAAGTGCGCATCTTCGAACAATGCCATGCGCGCAGGCTGGCCGTCATGCTCAAGGGCCCGACCGGCTGCGGCAAGACACGTTTCATCGAGCACATGGCGTGGCGGCTTGGCCGCCCCGTCATCACCATCTCCTGCCACGACGACCTGACCGCAAGCGATCTCGTCGGCCGCTTCCTGATCCGGCACGACGACACGGTATGGCAGGACGGTCCGCTCACCCGCGCGGTGCGCGAAGGTGCGATCTGCTACCTCGATGAAATCGTCGAAGCGCGCCAGGACACGGTCGTGGTGCTGCATCCGCTCACCGATTACCGGCGCATCCTGCCGCTCGACAAGGCCGGCGAACTGATCGAGGCGGCGCCCGGCTTTCAACTGGTCGTGTCGTACAACCCCGGCTACCAGCGCATGCTCAAGGACCTCAAGCCAAGCACTCGCCAGCGCTTCGTCGCGCTCGACCTCGGATTTCCTCGCGCAGAGCGCGAGATCCGCATCGTGCAGCATGAAAGCGGCGCCGATCACCCGACGGCACATGCGCTGGTATCGCTCGGACAGCGCCTGCGCAGCCTGCAGGATCGCGGCCTCGCCGAAGTGCCCAGCACACGCCTCCTGATCGCCGCCGCACGCCTGATCGCAAGCGGCATCGAAGCGCGGGAAGCCTGCTACGCGGCGCTCGTGTCGCCGCTCTCCGACGATGCCTCGCTTGTGGGAGCGATGCGCGACCTGGTGGATGCGACGTTCGTGTAGTCAGTCGAATTGACGAGAGCGTAAGAGATGTCCACGGAAAACACAGAAAACACGGAAATAAATAAAAACTTTTCCGTGTTTTCTGTGTTTTCCGTGGACATGGTTTTTTGCCCTGCATTTCTCATCTGATCATGGCCGAAGCGGAAGATGTTCTGCAGGATGTGGCGCGTCACGCTACTGCCTACGCACAGGGTTTGTGGCGACGGCATCGTGCGGCCACTGCCACACCTTCGGTAAGACTGGCCGATGTCGCGCAACGCATCAGCCTGCTGCTCGCCGCTGTTTTCGGCGATGCGATGCCGCTGCATGTCGCGCAGGCTCCCGCACCGCCGACCTTGTTGCGCGCGCTGCTTCGGCGGCATGAGCAACCCGCTGCGCAATCTGCGCTGCCTGTCACCGACGGGCAGGCGATCTGGTTGCCGTCCGAGTTGAACGCCTCCGACGCAGCCATCGAGCGCTATCGCATCCTCGCGCTGCAGCAGGCGATGCGGGCCGCACGCGGCAGCGCAGGTTTGCGTGCGCCGGGTTCAACGCCGCTGGAACGCGACATTTACCTGCTGCTCGAAGCGGTGGCCGCCGATCATGCATTGACGTGTTTGCTGCCGGGTCTTGCAGCGCCTCTGAATGCACTGCGCCGCGACGCATTGTCGCAGCGTCCTTCAATGAATCGCTTCAGAGCGGGACGGCAACACGTGGAGGAATTGCTGCGCAAGATACTGCAAGCCGATTGTCGTGCGACACCACCTGGCATGACAATCTCACGCACGCCGGCGGGCTCGTGGCAGCAGGCACGCGTTCTTGCCGCTGCCATCGCGCGCGAGTCGGAACCGGCACTGCATCGCATCCGACATCCGCTGTGCAAGGACATGTGGACCGGCGAGCTGCGAACGCCGCCGCCACGCACTGCGATGCGCGGCACGGACGACGAAACCGCCGCGCAGCCCGATGAAAGGAATCCGCGCAGTGCCCGTCTCGCACGCCGGCCCGAGGTACGCGAAGCGGCGGAGGATGAAGACGACCAGCGCACCGGGGCGTGGATGGTGCAGACCGCGCAACCGCAGGAGCACGCGGAAGACCCGGTCGGCATGCAGCGCCCGACGGATCGCGACGCATCGACTGCTGCAGAGGATTTCGCTGATTCGCTCTCCGAACTGCCGGAAGCGCGTCTTGTGTCCACGCCGGGACGGCCGAAGGAAGTGCTGCTGTCGGATGATCCGCTGCCATCCCTCGCCAGGGCAGCGGCTTCCGGCCCTGAGCATGGACAGCGACATTTCAGCTACCCTGAATGGGACTACCGCATCCACGCCTATCGCGAGCCTGGCGCGCACGTGCACCTGCTGCCGCCGCAGCAAGGTTCGCCGCAATGGGTGGCGAACACATTGTCCGAACACCGCGCGATGCTCGACGCCATCCGGCGACGCTTCGAGCTGCTGCGCGCGGACCGCCTGCGCCTGCGCAAGCAGATCGACGGCGAAGACATCGATCTCGATGCCTATATCGAGAGCCGCGCCGATTTTCGCGCGGGGCGGCCGATGGCACAGGCTTTGTACCAGACCTCGCGCATGATCCGGCGCGACATGGCCATTGCGCTGCTGATCGACATCAGCGGCTCCACCGACGGCTGGATCTCCGCGCGGCGGCGTATCATCGACGTGGAGCGCGAGGCGCTGCTGCTGGTCTGCTTCGCGCTCGACGGCATGAACGAACCCTTCGCGGTGCACGCCTTCTCCGGCGAAGGACCGGGCAGGGTCACACTGCGCACGCTCAAGGATTTCGATGAGCCGCACAGCGATCTCGTCGCGCTGCGTATCGCCGCGCTGGAGCCGGAGCGCTACACGCGAGCCGGCGCGGCGATACGCCACGTCACCTCCACGCTCATGCAGCAACCAGCGCGGCATCGCCTGCTCCTGCTGCTATCGGACGGCAAGCCGAACGACCTCGACTACTACGAGGGAAAATACGGCGTGGAAGACATGCGCCAGGCAGTCACGGAAGCGAAACTGCAAGGCATCTTCCCGTTCTGCCTGACCATCGACCGTCAGGCCGCGAACTACCTGCCGCAAATTTTCGGCGCGCACCAGTACGCACTCCTGCCGAGTCCGGAGCTGCTGCCGGCGGTGCTGCTGGATTGGCTGCGGCGGCTGGTGGTGCATTAAGGCGGATAAAGGGTCCACGGAAAACACGGAAGACACGGAAAGATCCGGTCTTTATTTCCGTGTCTTCCGTGTTTTCCGTGGACCAAAAAGAATTTGATGCCGGGCGACAGTCGGCGGAGGTAAGATGTCGCCCGGCGCTTGCCCATGTGCACCGCGCATCTTTGGAAGGAACCCGTCAAATGAATATCACCAGTTACACGGAATTTGTGACCGCGGCTAAACGACAGCCGGAGCCGCAGCGCCTGCTGTTTGTCTTTGCCGAATCCTCGCTGCCGCCGAATGCGACCGAAAGCCAGAAGCAAAGCTTCCGCGCGCAGCAAGGCGGCACGCTGACGCCGATCATGTGCGTCGACAAGCTGCCGGGCGAAGCCGAGGATTTTGCCGGCCTGGTGGAGGAATCGAAGCGCACCGGGCAGCACTGGGATATCGTGTTCGCCGCCTCCTTGTCCGGACGCAGCGGTGTGGTGCCCTCCAGCGACTCCGCCACGCAAGCCCTGAAGCAAATGATCAGTGCGATCGAGCAGGGCTCGCTCGCCCGGTTCCTGGCGTTTGACCGTGCGGGTGAACTGGTGCAGTTCTCCTGACGCTTACGTTCAACGTTCCTTGACGTTGCCGCTCCATTTGCCACTGCCGTTCTGAACCTGGTCTTGCGGCAGCACACGCAGGGCGTGTTTTTCACACGTCACCATGCCATCCTTTTATCGGCGATGGAATCGCGAATCGGGTGGCAATCGGTTTGATGCGCAAAGCACATCCTGCCTTTTCTGCCTTCCCTACCAGTAGATTGACCGCGCGGCGGGCGAAACATGGAAGCGCCGCCACGGGTCGTACCTGCCGGCACTTGGCATGCGGCTTGCCTCCTCGGGCGGCAGGCAAATTCATGGCATGGCAATGCGCATCGGAGGCGTTTCGTGGATGGCAAGACGGTAGCACTGAGAGCACTGATTCAGGCCAGCATGTATGGCGTGGTCATCCTGTTCATCCTGTTGCTGCTGAACGCCGTGCAGGTGCTGCTGGTCATCTATGCGGGCATCCTGCTCGCCGTCCTGCTTCACGGCATGTCGGCGTGGACTGCGCACAAGACCGGCCTTCCCGAAGAATGGTCGCTTGCGCTCTCCATTCTTGTTCCGCTTGCGGTTCTTGGCGTGGGCGGCTGGTTGATCGTGCCGGATGTCGCGGACCAGGCGAGCGATCTGGCGGATCGCCTGCCGCGCGCGGTCGAGGCACTGAAGCAATACGTTCTGCAATTCGACTGGGCAAACCGGCTGTGGGCAAGCAGGGAGCGCCTGCAGCAGTGGATGCCCGAATCGTCGTCAGGCGTGGGCGCCATTGCCGGTGTGCTGTCGTCCTCTCTGAACGCGCTGGGCAACCTGGTGTTTGCCGTCTTTGTCGGCCTGTTTCTCGCTGTGAGGCCGCAATTGTATATTCACGGAAGCATGCGCCTGATTCCCAAGGACAAGCGGGGCAGGGCGCGCGCTATCGCGAATGCGACAGGGGCGACGCTGCGTAGCTGGCTGATTGCAAAGCTTTCCGCCATGGCGGCCATTGGTGTGCTGACGACGCTCGGCCTGTGGCTGCTCGGCATCGATCTGGCACTCGTGCTCGGCTTCATCGCCGCAATGCTGTCCTTCATTCCGAATTTCGGCCCGATCGCGTCGGTAATTCCGGCCGCTCTGATTGCTCTGTTCGAGAGCCCGGAAAAAGCCTTCTATGTGTTGCTGCTGTACATCGCTGTACAGATCTTCGAGAGCTATCTCCTGACACCGCTGCTGCAACAGCACCTGGTCGATCTTCCGCCCGCACTGCTGCTCGCCATGCAGGTCTTGCTCGGCACCCTTGCCGGTGTGCTCGGCATCATTCTTGCAACGCCGCTGACGGCGGCCGGCATGGTGATCGTCAGGATGTGGTATGTGGAAGACATGCTCGGAGACAAGGTCGAGCAGCATGGGCAGAGCGACAAGCGAGTGTAGCTTTCAGGAGCTTCTGCCCTGCACCACTCACGCTGCACGACGACGCCCGAACCGACGGCCTGCGAAGCCGCCGCTCATGTCACTAGCAATGGAGAAAAATCTTGAAAATACTGCTGTGGATTATTGCCATCATTTTCATCATCGGCCTGCTTGTCGTCACCGGCGTGTTGAAGCTGATCTTTTGACATGTTGGGCTTTGCAGCCCAACCTTCGGATGACGAATGTTGCAGTATTCGGTCCACCAAAAACATGAAAAACATGAAATGCTTGTTTTCGTGTTTTTCGTGTCTTTCGTGGACCAATCCACTTCCTAATAAATCTGCTCCCCCGCCTGCGCCCCACCGCGCGCATCGGCCGCACCGACCATGCTGAGCGCCACCGCCTCCGCGACCTTGATGCCGTCCACTGCCGCAGAGAGAATGCCGCCCGCATAACCGGCGCCTTCGCCCGCGGGATACAGACCTTTCGTGTTCACGCTCTGGAAATTGTCCTGGCGCTTGATGCGCACAGGCGATGAGGTGCGCGTTTCGACGCCGGTCAGCAGGGCATCGCGCATCGCATAGCCGCGGATCTGGCGGTCGAAGGCGGGCAGCGCTTCGCGGATGGCTTCGATCGCGTACGCGGGCAAAGAGGGGGCGAGGTCGGTCAGGTGTACGCCGGGTTTGTAGGAAGGCAGCACCGCGCCGACTTCGGTGGAGGGCTTGCCGGCGATGAAGTCGCCAACCAGTTGCCCCGGCGCGTCGTAATTGCCCCCACCCAGCACGAAGGCACGTGATTCCAGTTCGCGCTGCAGATCGATGCCGGCGAGCGGCCCGCCCGGGTAGTCTTCCGGCGTGATGCCTACCACGATGCCGCTGTTGGCATTGCGCTCGTTGCGCGAATACTGGCTCATGCCGTTGGTGACCACGCGCCCCGGTTCCGAGGTGGCGGCGACTACCGTGCCGCCGGGGCACATGCAGAAGCTGTAGACGGTGCGACCGTTGCTGCAGTGATGCACCAGCTTGTAGTCGGCGGCGCCGAGCAGCGGATGGCCGGCAAACTTGCCGAAGCGCGCGCGGTCGATCAGCGACTGCGGATGCTCGATGCGAAAGCCGATGGAGAACGGCTTCGCTTCCACATATACGCCACGCTCATGCAGCATCTGGAAGGTGTCGCGCGCGCTGTGTCCGACGGCGAGCACGACATGATCGGAGACGATGCGTTCGCCGCTGGCGAGCACCACACCGCGCATCTGCCCCTGATCGATGTCGAGGTCGGCGACCTTCGCTTCGAAACGGAATTCGCCGCCCAGCGATTCGATGGTTTCGCGCATCGCCTGCACCATCTTCACGAGGCGGAAGGTGCCGATGTGCGGCTTGCTGACGTACAGGATTTCTTCCGGCGCGTAGGCGTTCACGAATTCGGTCAGCACCTTGCGGCTGTAGTGCTTCGGATCCTTGATGCCGCTGTGCAGCTTGCCGTCCGAGAAGGTGCCGGCGCCGCCTTCGCCGAACTGCACATTCGATTCCGGATTGAGCTCGCGCTTGCGCCACAGGCCCCAGGTGTCTTTGGTACGCTCGCGCACAACCTTGCCGCGTTCGAGGATGATGGGCCGGAAGCCCATCTGCGCGAGGATCAGCGCGGCGAATATGCCGCAGGGACCGAAGCCGATGATGACGGGACGGGCCGCGTCAGGGCGCTGGCTGAACTGCTCGGGCGCATGGGTGACGAACTTGTAGCTGGTGTCCGGCGCGATGCTGACATTCGGCACGTCCTTCAGCTGCGTCAGCACCGCCTCTTCGTTCTTCACTTCGACATCGAGCGTGTAGACCAGCGTGATCGCACTGCGCTTGCGTGCGTCGTAGCCGCGCCGGAAGATGGTGGTGCGGACAAGGTCGTCCGCCGCGATCTTCAGCCTTGCCAGGATGGCGGCTTGCAGGTCGGCAGCGGGATGGTCGAGCGGGAGGATGACGTTGGTCAGTCGCAGCATGTGCGTGAGAGAAATGCGGTGGGAAGGGCGCTATTTTACTCTACGGCACAGGGGCTGATCCGTGGCATTTTTGTCATCCCGGACCTTGTTCAGGTAATCTCTTCGCAACAACTGCGCGTGGAGGAATGATGGATACACTGCCGATCTCGCTTCGCACGGTGAAAACCGCACTGGCGCTGCTGCTTCTTGCATCGGCCATGGCGCATGCGGAGGAGAGGAAGAACTGGTACAACGACCCGTTCGAGCAGGCGACGGGCGCGATAGCGCAATGCGGCACCGTGAACGGCCCGCTGCGCACGAAAGCGGAAGCCCTGGCGGACGCGCATCACCGCATCGAGCGCGGCAACTCCTGCGTGCTGAACGGGCTTTGCGAACCCGGCGGACCCTACATGCACGATCCCGAGATCAACAGGCACGTGGTCGAGGCACTGCAAGCCGTGCCCGGACTGCAGCGCTCGGCAATCTGGGTATCGACGGAGCACAAATGGGTCAAGCTCGAAGGCTGCATCGAATCCGAGCAGCAGCGTACAGCAGCCCTGGAAGCGGCACGCCGCGTGCCGATGGTCGAGTTCGTGATTGACAAGCTGGTGCGTCCCGGCGCGGAAAATGTGCAGCATGAGCCGGTAAGGCCGCCGCACTGATCCCGCTTTGCGCTATGCGCTGCGGTACTGGTCGCGCAGGCTCTTCACCTGGTCATGGTTCTTCAGCACGCCGTGGTACTGCTTTTCCACGACGCCACGCACGTCCGCTGGCAGGTTCTTGTCCAGCGCGTTCTTGTAGCTCGACACCGCGACATCCTCGCCGCGCTCGCATTCCTTCAGCACCGCCCTGTCGTCCTTGCCGGTGACCAGGCCCTTGATGTCGACCCAGCGCCGGTGCACCGCACTGCCAAGGTCGCTGCTGTTGGCCGGGTCGCCGCCGTAAGCGCGCACCAGGCGCTGCAAGTCGATGACGGCGGCGGTGCAGGTTTGTGCGCGATTGACAAAGAAGGTCTTGAGCTGCGGATCGCTCGCGTTATCGGCGCAGGTCTTGAATCCTTCCTCACCGTCCTTGCTGGTCTCGATCAGCTTGTTCAGCGTGGAGATCACTTCATCATTGTCCATGTCCGCTCCAGTAGGCGTGGCAGGCGCCGGCCGCCGTACGTCCGCGCGGCGGAGCGGAGACGCATGGCGGATACGGCTTGAAACACGGGCTTACTTGTTGCCGGTGCTGCTCTTGCCGGTGCTGCTGCCCGAACCCGATGTGTCGGAAGAGCTGCTGCCCGATGCGGACTTGCCGGTTGATCCGGCTGACGATCCGGAAGCCGTCCCCTTGCCGCTGGCGATATCCTTGGCCATCGCCAGGTGCTGGTCAACGGTCGGCTTGATCTTCGCCACCAACGCCTTCAGGTCGGAGTCCTTCGCGCGCCGCTCTGCCCGCTTGAGGAAGTTGTCGGTCGAGCGATGATCGGAAACGCCGCCCTTGGCCATATATTGCTTGTCGAACTTGCTGCCTTCCAGCGCGCCGAGTTTCTTGATTTCAGCCTGATGCTTCTTGTCCGGCTCTGTCGGCAGGGTCACGCCCTTGGACTGGGCCAGCTGCTCCAGGTCCTTCTGCGCCTGCGTATGGTCATCGATCATCTTCTGCGCAAAATCCTTGACCTGCTGGCTACTCGATTTGCTCTGCGCGACTTTCGCCGCCTCGATTTCGGCCAGGTTCGACTGGGCGATTTCACGCATCAGGTTCTGGTCCGATTTGCTCAGCGTCTTGCCGCCCGCGCTCGTGCTCGCACTGGACGAGGTGTCCGACGATCCGCTGCTGCTGGCCGAGGACTTGCTGCCCGTATCGGATGAACCGCTGCTGCCGGCCGAGGACTTGCTGCCGGTATCGGACGAACCGCTGGCCGGCGGCTTGGCGCTGGACGTTTCATTCTGGCCGGTCGGGCTCATCTTGCCCGCCTTGTTTTCCTTCGTCATGCCGGACGCGTCCGGTGTGGTGGACTGCGCATAGACGGAGGTGCCGCCGAACAGCAGCGCCAGTGCAGCAACGCTGAGCAGGCGGTTCAGGTGATGACGTTTTTCCATTTCAAGTCTCCTTCAGGAAGATGATGGCAATAGCCAACAAAGTGCATCAATGCGACGCATCCGAAGTCAGGCAATGTGCATGCCAGAGCGCGAAACCGTGAAGGATGCGGTGATGCGCGGTGCTGCCATGGAAGAGACTACAAGGGGGTGCAATATTTACAGCAAGTGTTGCCGCGCAGCGCACGCCGGCGTGGCATCGGCAGTGCGCAGACAAAAAAATGCCAAGGCTTTCGCCTTGGCATCAAGACTTGCCGGATTGCTCCGACAAGCGCCCATGACAGAAGAGCGGCCATTGCCGCCTGCAAGAAGCGCCTCCACACTGATTGCAGACGGTTGCAGACGGGTTGCGATGGACGCCGCTGCGCCTTGCGGCGCTCCCCTTTCCGAGCGGCGTCCTCGCAATCCTTTCTATGACCGGTCTTCAGCTATCGCTGTCTCTTCTCGCATTTTTGTTCAGTAATATTCAATACATTTCCATCCGGATCGACAGTCTCCATGATCACGTCAAAACCCCACAGCCGCGCCACGTGCTTCAACACTTCGTCCGTCTGCTGATTGAGCGGACGGCGCAGGTACTGGTTGTGGCGCAAGGTCAGTGCGCGATGGCCGTGCGTATCCACCGACCACACCTGAATGTTCGGCTCGCGGTTGTGCATGTTGTACTGCCCGGCAAGCTGCTCGCGCAGGTAGCGATAGCCGGCATCATCATGAATGGCGGAGATGACCAGCTTGTCCTTCTTGTCATCATCCAGCACCGAGAAGAAGTGGAAGTCACGGATCAGTCTGGGCGACAGGAATTGCGAGATGAAACTCTCATCCTTGAAGTTGCGCATCGCAAAGTCGAGCGTCTTCTTCCAGTCGCTGCCAGCAATGTCCGGGAACCACTGCCTGTCTTCGTCCGTCGGGTTTTCGCAGATGCGGCGGATGTCGCGCATCATGGCGAACCCGAGTGCATACGGATTGATGCCGTTGAAGTACTTGCTCGTGACCGGCGGCTGGTAGACGACATTGGTGTGGCTTTGCAGGAACTCCATCATGAAGCCGTTGCCGACGATGCCTTCGTCGTACAACTGGTTGAGGATGGTGTAATGCCAGAACGTCGCCCAGCCTTCGTTCATCACCTGCGTCTGGCGCTGCGGATAGAAGTACTGCGAGACCTTGCGTACGATGCGCACGATCTCGCGCTGCCACGGCTCCAGCAGCGGTGCGTATTTCTCGATGAAGTACAGCAGGTTTTCCTGCGGCTCGGCCGGGAAGCGGTTGGGAGTGTCTTCCTGCACCACTTCCGGCTTGCGCGGCAGCGTACGCCACAGCTCGTTGACCTGCGACTGCAGGTAACGCTCGCGCTCCTCCTGCCGCTCGCGTTCTTTCGCCATCGACAATTTGGCCGGACGCTTGTAGCGGTCCACGCCGTAGTTCTGCAGCGCGTGGCAAGAGTCGAGCAGCAGCTCGACCGCTTCGATGCCGTAGCGCCGTTCGCATTCCGCAATGTACTTCTTCGCGAACACCATGTAATCGATGATCGCATCCGCATCGGTCCAGGTGCGGAACAGGTAATTTCCCTTGAAGAAGGAATTGTGGCCGTAGGATGCATGCGCGATCACCAGCGCCTGCATGGTCAGGCTGTTTTCCTCCATCAGGTAGGCGATGCACGGATTCGAGTTGATCACGATCTCATACGCCAGCCCCATGTGGCCGCGCTTGTAGCTTTTTTCCGTCGCGAGGAAATGCTTGCCGAAGGACCAGTGGCTGTAAGACACCGGCATGCCGACCGATGCGTAGGCATCCATCATCTGCTCGGCGGTGATGACCTCCAGCTGGTTCGGATAGGTATCGAGGCCGAAGTTGCCGGCCACCCGATGGATTTCATCGTGGATCTGTTCAAGCAGTTCGAAGGTCCATTCCGACTGCTCTGGCAGCCGGAACGGTTTGACAGCCTTCTTGCGGGGCTTCCTTGCCGGTTTCTTGAGCTCAGTCGTCGTCATTTCGGTTGCTTCTTGAAGAGTTCACGGAACACCGGATAGATGTCTGCCGGCGACTCGATTTTCTGCATCGCAAAGTGCGGATGAACGTCCGGAACCTGGGTGTATTCATGCCACAGGTTCTGCGGCTCGCCATCGGTGATTTCGACGTAGGCGTAGTACTGCACCAGCGGCATGATCTTGTTGATGAGCAGCTCGCGGCATGTGATGGAGTCGTTATCCCAGTTGTCACCGTCGGAAGCCTGCGCGACATACACGTTCCAGTCGCCGCGCGCATAGCGCTCATTGATGATCTTGTCCAGCAGGTGCAGCGCCGAGGACACCACCGTGCCGCCGGACTCGCGCGAGTTGAAGAAGTCGTTTTCGTCGACTTCGGTCGCTTGCGTATGATGACGGATGAACACCACCTCGATCTTCTCGTAGGCGCGCTCGAGGAACAGGTAGAGCAGGATGAAGAAGCGCTTGGCGGCGTCCTTCTTCGCCTGGTCCATCGAGCCCGAGACGTCCATCACGCAGAACATCACCGCCTGCGTGGACGGCTTGGGCACCTTGATGCGGTTGCTGTAGCGCAGGTCGATCGGATCGAGGAAGGGGATGCCGGCCAGCTTGGCGCGCAGGTGATGGATCTCCTTGCGCAGCGCGAGGATGCGATGATCATCCTCGAAGCAGGTCTTCAACAGCTCATTCATTTCCGCTTCGGCTTCCTTCAGGCGCCTGCGCGACTTGGCGCCGACGGCGATGCGGCGTCCGATCGCGCCGCGCATCGAGCGCAGCACATGAATGTTGGTCGGCGTGCCCGAGATGGTGTAGCCGGCGCGCTGCTGCTTGAAATCGGTGATGGAAGTGAGTTGTGTCTTGACGAGGTTGGGCAGTTCGAGGTCTTCGAAGAAGTAGTTCATGAACTCTTCGCGCGAGAGCTCGAACACGAAGTCGTCTTCGGTGATCTCTTCGCTGTTGCCTGCCTTGCCCTTGCCGGCGCCATTGCCGCCTTTCGGCCGCTGGACCTGGTCGCCTTTCTGGTATTCCTTGTTCCCCGGCCGCACCGTTTCCCACACGCCGCCATGCGCATGGCCGAAGGTGGGCTCGTTGATGTCCTTGACGGGAATGGAAATCTTTTCGCCTTTCTCGACCTCGGTGATCGAGCGGCCCTTGACGGCACGTGCAACGGCATCCTTGATCTGGGACTTGTAACGCCGCAGGAAACGTTCGCGGTTGCCCGCGGACTTGTTCTTGCCTTGCAGACGCCGGTCGATGAGGTAAGCCAAAGTGCCTCCTGAAACTCTGTATGGGCGTTTGTTGTACCTCTCCTCCGCGAACGGAGTGAGGTGTACCCACCTCCTCGCACCAGTCCCCTCCCCCTTGCAGGGTGAGGGCCAGGGTGGGGGTAGAGAGATCGATCCAGCGGAGTCGACCGCTCAACCGCCCTACTGCCATCCCAACCTTCCCCCTGGGAGGGGGAAGGCGCCGGTCCGCGAAGCGGCAGGCATTACATCTGCATCACGACGACTTGCGCACCCGCAGATACCATTCGCACAGCAAACGTACCTGCTTGGCGGTGTAACCCTTGGCCACCATGCGCCCGACGAATTCCTGATGCTTGTTCGCATCGTCGGCACTCGCCTTCGCATTGAAGGAGATCACGGGCAGCAGCTCTTCGGTATTCGAGAACATCTTCTTCTCGATCACCGTGCGCAGTTTTTCGTAGCTGGTCCAGGCCGGGTTCTTGCCGTTGTTCTGGGCGCGCGCGCGCAGCACGAAGTTGACGATCTCGTTGCGGAAGTCCTTCGGGTTGGAGATACCCGCGGGCTTCTCGATTTTCTCGAGCTCGCTGTTCAGTGCTTCGCGATCGAAGCTCTCGCCGGTATCCGGATCGCGGAATTCCTGGTCCTGGATCCAGAAGTCGGCGAAGGTCACATAACGGTCGAAGATGTTCTGACCATATTCCGAATAGCTCTCGAGGTAGGCCGTCTGGATCTCCTTGCCGATGAACTCGACGTAGCGCTGCGCCAGGTACTCCTTGATGTACGACATGTACTTCTGCTCGGTCTCCGGCGGGAACTGCTCGCGCTCGACCTGCTGTTCCAGTACGTAGAGCAAGTGCACCGGATTGGCCGCGACTTCCGTGTTGTCGAAGTTGAAGACCTTGGACAGGATCTTGAATGCGAAGCGCGTCGAGAGGCCGTTCATGCCTTCATCCACGCCGGCGTAGTCGGTGTACTCCTGGCGCGACTTCGCCTTCGGATCGGTGTCCTTCAGATTCTCACCGTCATACACCTGCATCTTCGAGAAGATGCTGGAGTTCTCCGGTTCCTTCAAACGCGACAGCACGGCGAACTGCGCCATCATCTTCAAGGTGCCGGGCGCGCAAGGCGCCTGCGACAGCGATGAAGTGCGAACCAGCTTATCGTAAATCTTGATTTCCTCGGACACTCTCAGGCAGTACGGCACTTTCACGATGTAGATACGATCGAGAAATGCTTCATTGTTCTTGTTGTTCTTGAACGCTTTCCACTCCGACTCGTTCGAGTGCGCCAGCACCACGCCGTCGAAGGGAATCGCACCGAAACCTTCGGTGCCCTTGTAGTTGCCTTCCTGCGTCGCGGTCAGCAACGGATGCAGCACCTTGATCGGCGCCTTGAACATCTCGACGAATTCCATCAGGCCCTGGTTCGACAGGCACAGGCCGCCGGAGTAGCTGTAGGCATCCGGATCATCCTGCGAATAATCTTCCAGCTTGCGGATATCGACCTTGCCCACCAGCGAAGAGATGTCCTGGTTGTTTTCGTCGCCCGGCTCGGTCTTTGAAATCGCGATCTGTTTCAATACAGACGGATAACGCTTCACGACGCGGAACTGGTTGATGTCGCCGTTGAACTCGTGCAGGCGCTTCACCGCCCATGGGCTGGGGATAGTCTTGAGGTAGCGGCGGGGAATGCCGTAATCCTCTTCAAGGATCGCGCCGTCTTCATCCGCATCGAACAGGCCGAGCGGTGATTCATTCACGGGCGAACCCTTGATCGCGTAGAAGGGCACGCGCTCCATCAGTGATTTCAGCTTTTCGGCGATCGACGATTTGCCGCCGCCGACCGGGCCGAGGAGATAGAGCACCTGCTTGCGCTCTTCCAGGCCTTGCGCTGCATGACGAAAATAGGAAACGACCTGCTCGATGACTTCCTCCATGCCGTAGAACTCACGGAACGCAGGATAGATCTTGATAACCTTGTTGGCGAAGATGCGCGAGAGTCGCGGATCGTGACGCGTATCAACGAGTTCGGGTTCACCGATTGCTTCGAGCATGCGCTCGGCGGCAGTGGCGAAGGCGAGTCGATCGCGTTTGCACAATTCCAGATATTCTTGCAGGGAGTACTCCTCTTCCCGTGTCCGCTCATACCGTGATGCGTAGTTGTCAAAGATCTTCATGGGGTTTCCTTTGTAAATCTACCGGTCATTGGGTGTCGGATACAGATTTGAATTTCCACTCCGCAATTTAATAATACGCGCTGTTTTCCATTGTCCATAGAAAATTTTCGGATTTTTTCTGACAGAGAAAACCGTTAAAAATTTGTGTAGCCACTTCATCTTTTCAATGCGATATTTCTCTCGTATTTCGCTCGTGTTTTCTGCGAAAAAAGTTTTGATTGCGCAAAACTTTTTTGCGCAATCGCTGTCGTGAAAGCGCGTTTTCGCGATGCAGTGCAGCGCAGCATGCTGATTCGTCATCGAAGATAGATGGTGCGTAAATGCGACACCGTTGCACGTGTCATGCATGTGGTCGCGCAGTGAACGCATGAATTGAATGGCAAAGCACGCGCTGTTCGTGCGATGGTGTTGATGCAGATGCGACAGGAAGAGATTGCGCGATATGTTGTGCGTGCACGATGTGCGTTGCATCGATGCAAATGCCGATGCACATCATCGTAATATTTCTTGCACGTTTGAATCGCTGAGGTATATTGAAATGTGAAGCGCCCTATCGGCCGAGGAAGCCCTTCAGCTTGTCCTTGAGCTGCTCCTCGATTTTTGCTTTCACTTCTCCCTTCTTTTCTTCGAGCTTCTGCTTTGCGAGTTCGCTTGCCATTCCGGCGAAATCGATGCGCCAGCTCATCGACGCCAACGGCCCTGTGAGGCGCACCGGCACCGTGAGTCCCTTGAGCGCCTGCAGTTCGGGACCACCCTGTCCCTGCAGCGTCGACACGACAGTTGCCTTGACGAGATAGTCGATGCGTTCGTCGCCGAGGTTGATGTCGCCCGAACCGCCGATGCGCATCAATGGCGATTTGATATTGAGGTCGTCGTTGTGCGCAATGCCGTTGGCGATGCGGAAGGATCCCGTCAGTTCGCTGAAGTCGGTCTTCTCTTCGGCAGATGACGTGCCCGTCTGCGCCGGCACGTCGCCGCGTATCGCGCCGATCTGCGCCTTGGCGCGCCGCACCGCCTGCGCGATGTTGACGCCGCGAATCGCTCCGTCGCGCAACTCCAGTCGCGCCGTGCCGTTCAATGCCTTCCTGATCTGGCCGAAGGTCGCGCCGCTGGTGGTGACGTCGAGCTGCACGTTGCCGCGTCCTTCGATCGGCGCCTTGTCGATGGCATCCTTCAGCAACGGGCCAACATTGATGCCGGAGAGCGTTTGACGCAGCGCGAAACGCACCGGCCTGCCGGCAGTAATGGCCAGGCCGCCGTTGACGCTGCCACCATACAGACTGGCCGTGAGCTGTCGCACATTCAGTGTTCCACCCGCCGCGCGCACATCGAAGCGCACATTCGTTGTCCTGATGTTTTGTACCTTCAGCGCGCCGACACGCACACTGCCGCTTGCCTGCAATTTCTGCAGCGCGGAAAAATCCATTGGCGCTTCCGGCTTCGCCGGTTTTGATGCCGGCGCGTTCGCCGGCGGTGCGCTCTTGCGCTGGTAACGGTCAAGATCGAGCTGGTCGATGCCGATGTCAAATGTATATGCCGCCGGCGAGAATCCGTTCTGTGCCAAGCTTGCGTTGAAGTTGCTCTGGTCGAGGCTGCCCTTGAGCGTCGCCGACATCGTCTTCTTGTCGAGGCGAACGCTGGCGTTGCCGCCCGCCTTCAGCGCCAGCGTGCCGCCACCGGGATTGGGCAGGACGAAATCGGCGGCGATGTGCGGCAAGTCGATCAACTGGGTCGCGAGGTTGATCGACAGTGGCGTTGTCATCGATCCGTTGAGTGCGGTGTCGCCCTGCCGGCCGGACAGGTTCAAGGCGACTTGCGGTGATGTCAACAACAGCTTGTCGAGATTTCCGGAGAGCGCGCCGGACAGCTTCACCTTCGCGTCCAGCGCTGCATCCTTGATCGTCGCATCGAGCATCAGCGCAGGCAGAGTGAAGGCCTGAGGCGAGCCCTCGAAATTCGGCGTGCTGAAGATGGCGCTGATGGTGCGCGCGCCTTCGCTGAGTTTCGCCTCGCCGCTCAGCTTGCTGCCGCTGACCTTCGCATCGGACACCACCAGCTTCGGAATGTCGGCGCTCGCCTCGAGTGCGTTGCCCGCGCCCTTTCCCCTCGCCGACAGGCGGATGCCGTCAAGCAGGAAGTGTTTCGCGTCCGGTTGCAGGTCGGCGTTGCCAACGGCGTGCAGCAGCAGGTCGGTAAAGCCGGACAAGCTCCCCTTCAGCTCCGCATCCATCCCTTTCAGTGCATAGCGCTTGCGCTCGAGGTCGAGCGTGAAGCCGCTCTTGAAGGACAGCCTGGCATTCACCGCCGGCTTGTTGCCCTTGATGTCAGCTGCAAGCTTCAGCTTGCTCGGCACGCCGTTGGCGATCCTGCCGGTTTCCATGTCCATGTCGAACAGCTCGAACCGGCGGTCCTGCTCCCGGTCGTCGTAGACGAGGTCGGCATGCGATATACGCACGCTGTCGATATCGAACAGCACCTGCTGGCCGGGCTCGCCTTTTGCAGTCAGGTCGTCGACATTGCTGCTGCCGTCCTTATGGCGTGTGATGGTCGCGCGAAGGCCATCGACCTGGACCTGGTCGATGACCAGTTTTTTCGCCAGCAGCGGGATGAGTTCAAGCGATACTCTCGCGCTGTCTACGGAGGCGAATTCCGCGCTGCTGTTGCGCTCGGAAATGCTGGCCGGCCCGAACTTCGCGCCGAGCTTCGGGAAAAAACTCAGCTTGATATCGCCCGGAATCCGCAGCGTGCGCTGCTTCTTTTCCTGCACCATCCTGATGAGCAAGGGCTTGTAATCGTTCGGATTGAAGGTTGCGGCAACGATGCCCGCGGCAGCAAGCAGCAGCGCCACCAGCGCGGCGAGTGCGATCAGGACAATCCTTGCGGTCTTAGGCATGCCTTCCCTTCTTTCCTCTGATAGTGCGACCCATGCAGGGTGCTCTCTATACAAGATAGGCTGCACGCCGAGCGCGTCAATGCGCAAACATCTTGTATTTGAGGAAACAGGGTGGTCTTGGTTCCGCCGCCGGGCGCCGCATCGTTTTTTTCGCTGGAGCAAGCGATGCGCAGCCCAAACTGCCCGAGAATTGTTTAAACTTCAAACCTTCCTGAAAAACGTGTCGCACAAGGCATCCAGCAGCCCTTCCCTTCATTCACCGGAACCGAAATGAGTCGCATCAGCAAGGCAGCCGCCGCATCCACCGAACGCCCCCTTTTCGCCGTACGCAATTCCCGGATCCACGGACGCGGCGTTTTCGCCGCACGCAAGATCCCGGCCGGCACCCGCATCGTCGAATACGAAGGCGAGCGCATCAGCGGGAAGGAAGCAGTCAAGCGGGAAAATGCCAAGGCGCCCGACGACTTCCACACCTTCTTCTTCAGCCTGGACAACGGCAAGATCATCGACGGCGGCAGCCAGGGCAACGACGCGCGCTGGATCAACCACGCCTGTGCACCCAACTGCGAAGCACGGGAAGAAGACGGCCACGTCTTCATCTATTCCCTGCACGATATCAAGCGCGGCGAAGAACTCAACTACGACTACGGCCTGACACTGGACGGCCGCCACACCCCGGCGCTCAAGCGCGCCTACGCCTGCCTGTGCGGTGCGGAGAATTGCCGTGGGACTTTGCTGGCGCCAAAGAGAAAAAAGAAGCAGGCGTAGATCGACGGACCTTGGGATAACGTGAATCTCTTCCGCGAAGCGCCACCTGGGAAAGCGATTTGTCCACGGAAAACACTCGGCGTGCCCCACGAAAAACACGAAAAGGATCAACGTTCGAAAAGCGTTCGAAACCGCCTCCCGCCTTGCTGTCATTCCTACCGGCTCACGATGCCAGCTTGTTGATTCGTGGTCTCTTTCGTGTTTTTCGTGGACCACCTGACAAAAGCGCTCCGAATGGAATAAAGGCTGGAGATTACTCGGCGATCCGGTAACGATTGCGTCCCTCGCGCTTGGCCTGCAGCATGGCAGTGTCGGCGCGGCGGATGGTATCGGAAATGCTCTCGCCCGGGCGGCGTTCGGCAATGCCGAAGGTGGCGGAGATCTCGACCGGCGCACTGCCGGCGACGATGTCCAGCTCCAGTGCGGCGATGGCGTTGCGCATACGCTCGACGACCAGCACACCCTCGGCCGCGCCGATCTCGGGCATGATGACCAGGAACTCTTCGCCGCCCCAGCGGCCACAGATGTCGTAGTCGCGCACGCCGGACTTGATGGCGCCGGCAATTTCGATCAGCGCCTTGTCGCCGGCCTCGTGGCCGTAGCTGTCATTGATCGTCTTGAAATGGTCAACATCGGCCAGCGCGATGGTCAAGGGCCGCTCCATGCGCTCGGCGCGCGCCGCCTCGGCCTTGAGGCGGTCCATCAACAATCGCCGGTTGCCGATGCCCGTGAGCGGATCCTTGGTCGAGGCTTCCTTCAACGCCTCGTTGAGGTCGCGCATCATGGACTGGTAGCGGTCGGAGATATGCGCGATCTTTTCCAGTTGCCGCAACTGCCGCTGGTAGCGCTCCGTCAGGCCGAGCTTCTCTTCGCGCACGATGCTCTGATAGCCATCGGAAATGCGCGTGATGCGGTCGATCTGGCGCAGCAGGCCGCGAAATTCCTGGTACAGCTCCTGCAACGGATAGTGCAGCGGATTCTCCTTGTGCGCAGGATCCGCCAGCAGCATCTCGATGACCAGTTCCAGGTTCTTATCGTCGCGCACGGTCATTCCACCTGGCTGGCGATCATGAAGGGGAAGCTGCAATCTTCCTTGAATTCCTCGGCAAGCTCCGCCACCCGCTCGTTCTGCTCGTCGTAAAACCAGTTGACCGCCACTTCGCGTCCTTCGCGGTGCGCGTCTTCCAGCATGTCGAAGATGTCCATCATGGCCTTGACGCTGCTGGTGTTGAGATAGAGCAGGTGCAGGTTGAGGGTCAGTGCGTGTTGCGTGTCGCGCAGATACGCTTCGATCCATTGCAGGACGGGCGAGAACAGCTCGAAGGAATTCTCCGGATAGGAGTCGCCGCTCATCTCGACGGTGCCGGTCCGCGCATCCGCCACGATGGAGGGCGTGGATTGCGTGCCTTCAATTCTCAGGTCGTTCATCATTGTTCCTTCCGTTACATCACGACGCGCATGCTGAAGAATGCGCGTCCATCATCCAGTGTGCGCAGCGAACAGGCAAGCGGCTCAGCCGCCTTGCGCGCGAGGTCGATCAGCCCCAGGCCGGCGCCGGTCGTGGAACCTTCGTCGCGCGGCTGGCGCAACTGCTCCTTGTATCTTGCCTTGAGCTGCACCTTGTCCATCGCGGCCAGCGCCTTGACGCGCGCCTGTAGTTCCGGGCCGTCGCCCGCATCAACGATATTTCCCGCCGAGACCACGTAGCGCCCCTCGGCGTCGCGCGCAATGATCACCGTAGCGGATGCCTTGGCATCATCCCAGCCCTTGCGCGCGGCGTAATGCCGGATATTCTGCGTCAGTTCAATGTAGGCGCCGAACACGTCCATCGCGGACGAAGCCGTGGCGTTTTCGCGCTGCATGTAATTGCGCAGCGCGTTGCCGATCTCCTCGATCAGACTCCTGGTCAGCGGACCATTGAAGCAGAGCATGATGCGCTGCTGGTTGTAGGTCTGCTGCAGTGAAAAGAGATCGATTGAATGCATGCCTTCTCCCTCAGGTCAGGTGAAACGGAAACACACTATCGTGATGTCGTCGCGCTGCGGATGCGCGCCCCGGTATGCCGCCAGCGTGGATTCGAATGCGCCGCTCTGCTCCGCCAGCGGCCGGTTCGCATGCTGGCGCAGCATGTCGGTGAAGCGCGCATTGCCGAAGCCGAAGCCCTTGCTGCCGCCGGCCTGGTCGAGAAAACCGTCGGTCGTCAGGTAGAAGGTGCGTGACGGCAGCAGCTCGGCCGTCATGTTGACATACTCTCCCTGCTGGCGCTCGCCCAGCGAGCGGCGCGTGCCCTTGATGCTGTCGACCTCGCTGCCGTCGCTCCAGTACAGCGCGATGCGCGCGCCGGCGAAAGTGATGCGCCGACTTGCGAAATCGATCCATGCCACGCCGGCATCCATCATGGTGGCAATGTGCTTGTGGCCGCCGTCGAGCTGCAGCATCGCGCGCATCGCCCGATCGGTGCGGTGCAGGATCGCGGCGGGATCAGCCACGCCGGCTTCATTGATCGCTTGGTCCATGGCCGCGCGCGCGAGCATGGTCATGAAGGCGCCCGGGACACCATGGCCGGCACAGTCGACGATGCCGAGCAGGCAGCCGTCGCCCGCTTCGCGGTAGACATAGAAATCGCCGCCGACCACATCGCGCGGCCGCCACAGCACGAAATGGTTGTTGCCCAGCGCGCGGCCAAGCTGGCGGTCCGGCAGGATGGCGCGCTGGATCAGGCTGGCGTAGGAAATCGAATCGCTGATCTTCTTGTTGGCCGCCGTCATCTCGCTGTTGGCGACCATCAGCTCGCGCGTGCGTTCGCGCACCGTTTCTTCCAGCTCCTCGGTGTGGCGGCGCACCTTCTGCGCCATCGCGCCGAAGCTCTCGGTCAGTTCGCCGATTTCATCGGCACGGCCTTCCGGCAGGGCGACCGCGTAATTGCCCGCCGCGATCTGCTGCGCCGACTGCTTGAGTTTCAGCAGTGGCGCAATCAACAGGCGGTTGACGGCGTACACGAAGCCGGCCATCGCCAGTGCGAAGAGCACCACCCCGGCTGCCGCGATCCATTTCATCAGGCCGGGATCGATCAGCTGCGCGGCATCGAGGTCGACCGCGGTCAGCACGTGCCATTTCAGTTCGGGGATGTAGGAATCGGCCAGCAGCTGGCGCTTGCCGTTCAGTGTGGCGTAAAACAGGTGCGCGCTGCCGGGCTGGGTGACTGCGGAGGCGAGCGCGGCGCGCGCGATGGCGGCATCGTTCTTTCCTTGCACGATGCCGAACAGGGATTGCTCCACGCCGGCATTCTTCCCGGCGGTGTTGAACGCGATGCGCTTGCCGTCGGGATGCGCCTGGATCGCGCCGTCGGGATTGACCACCATCGGCGTCACGCCCGGCTCGGTGGTATGAATGAACTCGCGCAGGAAAGTGGTCAGGTCGAGGCCGGTGCCGGCCATGCCGACCCGCTTCCCGCCGTCCTGCACGATCACGTTGATCCAGACCTTGAGCAGGTTCAGCCGCACATCCGGGTCGACATTGATGTTGAACGTGGCATCGGCTTTCATGGAATTGAAGAACCAGGCATCGTTGGCATCCGCGGGATTCAGCGTGTAGCGCGCTTCGGCGCTGAAGGGCGACCGGGTGTCGTTGAAGTAGTAGTGCCTGCTGCCGGCGGCGACAATGAAATAGGAGTGGTCGGTGAAGTCGGCGCGGAAGTCCTCCGCTTCGCGCAATGCCAGCGCTTTCTTAGCAGGGTCGGCGTCATCGGCCAGCCACTGGCGGATGAGCTGGGAGGCAGCGAGCCGCCTGGCCAGCGCCAGTTCGCGCGTCACGGGAGCGAGGATGCGCTCGCGATTGAGCAAAGTGAAGTTGCGGGTGAAGGCCGTGCCGAGATGGGCGCGTATGGTGTCGATCGCCTGCCAGCCGATTGCGCCGGCGATCAGCAGGACCAGGACGGACGTGATAAATAGTGCGAGAACAGACTTGCCGCGCAGGCCCAGCGATCGACCCATGTAATCTCCAGCATGATGAATGGCCAGGCCCGACGCATGATGAGCCTCTGCTTGAGCCTCGTATCAGCCTGCCACGGCGTATTGTGATGGCAAAATATTTCCTTTGATTATTGTCAGGCCCGCAGCAACAGCCAGTCAACCCGGGAAACGTATCAAGGGCGATACATTGTTATCAATTCAATAATCATATGCCTGCTCATGCACCTATTCATGTGCCGGTTCATGTGCCGATTTACGTCCCTATGACGCCGAGCTGCCAGCCGAAGAACACGGCCAGCGCGACCGTGATCGTCAGCAGCTGGCGCCGCGTGGCGGCGCATACCAGCATGGCCGCGAGCGCGCCGATCAGTTGCGGATTGCGCCAGTTGAGTTCGAGCCCTTCGCCGTGCGGCGCGAGCACCATTGGCACAATGATGGCGGTCAGCACGGTGACCGGCACGAAGCCGAGCGCCTGTTGCAGGAGGGGCGGAAACACCACGCGTCCGCCCAGCACGAAGATGGCGGCCTTGATGAATATCGTCACCGCCGCCATACCAAGGATCATGAGGGTGAAGTTCATGCCGCCTCCACCTGCCTGGCCTGCCAGCGCGACAGGGCCACGCCGATGGTGACGCCGACCAGCACGGCAGACATCAATCCGAGCTTGTACGGCAGGTCCTTGAGCAGGTAGGCGAACAGGCCCGCGCCGAGTGCCGCGCCGAGATGCGGCAGGCGGCTGAGCTGCGGCACGACGATGGCAATGAAGGTCGCGACCATGGCGAAGTCGAGGCCGAGCGATTGCAGTTGCGGGAACACCGCGCCGAACAGCAGGCCGACCAGCGTCCACGCCTGCCAGTTGGCGTACATCGACAGACCGGAGCCGAGGAAGTACCAGTGCCCGATCCGCGGGTCGGTGCGCTTGCTGTAGTAGCCGTTCATCACCGCGAAGGTTTCGTCCGTCAGCAGGAAGCCGAGCGTCCAGCGCCAGCGCGCGGGAAGATGGGCTACGTGCGGCAGCAGCGTCGCGGCATACAGCATGTGGCGCAGGTTGACGATGAGGGTCGTCAGCCAGATCACCAGCATGCCGGCATGGCCGGCGACAAGACCGACCGCGATGAACTGGCTGGAACCGGCGAATACGCTGAGCGACATCAGCTGGCCCTGCCACGCGGCGAGCGGAGTAGTGGCGACGAGCGTGCCGAAGATCATGCCGAAGGGCGCAGCGCCGACCAGCATCGGCAGCGTGTCGCGCGCACCGGCAGCGAAGCTTGAAAGACGTGAGGCTTGCATCATGAAGTGAGTGTCGAATGGATTCAGGCCGCCAGTTTACGCGACCTGGTTTGCTTGCGCATGGCGATGCATCCGTGCGGCCGGTTGTTAGTTATTCTCACAGGGCATGTCAATAAATGTCATTAGCCTTTCATCATGCACCCGCATAAAATGGTGGATTCTAAAAGCGGCCCTGTTCACAACAGCAGTCCTGCGCGGGCCTGCAAAATCCTTTCCGCACCATGTCCACTTCCAACCTTCTGAGACTCTTCCTGCTCGGTGCCATCTGGGGCACGAGCTTCATGCTGATGCGCATCGCCGCGCCGGTGATCGGCCCGATGCTGACCACGCTCGGGCGCGTGCTGCTCGGCGGCAGCGCGCTGTATTTCGTCGCCCGCTCGCGCGGCATCGACTTCGCCTGGCGGCGCAACGCCCGCACTTATCTCGTTATCGGGCTGTTCAATACCGCGATCCCGTTCGCGCTGTTCGCCTGGTCCGCGCTGTATATCCCTTCGTCCTACATGGCCACCATGAATTCGCTGGCGCCGATCTTCACCGGCGTGTTCGGCTTCCTGCTGCTGGCCGAGCGCCTGACGCCGACGCGGATTGCGGCCTGCGTGCTCGGCCTGCTCGGTGTGGCGGTGCTGGTCGGTGTCGGGCCGACGGCCGTCAACCTCAACACGGTGCTGGGGGTACTGGCCGGGATGGGCGCCGCGGTCTGCTACGGCTACGCCGCCACCTATACCCGCATGAAGGCATCCGACCTGCCCTCGCTGGCAACGGCCACGGGCAGCCAGCTGACGGCCGGCCTCGCGCTGCTGCCCTTCGCCCTGCCCGCCGTGCCGCATGCTGCAACGACGGTAACGGGAACGGTGCTGGTGGCCGTTGCGGTGCTCGGCATCTTCTGCACCGGGCTGGCCTATGCGATTTTCTTCCACCTGATCGCCACCGAAGGATCGAGCAAGGCCATCACCGTGACCTTTCTGGTGCCGGCCACCGCATCGATCTGGGCCTGGCTGCTGCTTGGCGAACCGATCACGCCGGGCACCGTCATCGGCATCGCCGTCGTCCTGTGCGCAACTGCGCTGGCACTCGGCCTGGTCGACAAGTGGAAGGCCGCCATCGTCAGCAAGGCATGATGCTTTGGCAAGCTTTCCGCAACGCCCGTGTAAATCCTGTAAGAATGTGTGAAATAGGCGGGTTTAACCTGCCTGATCGGCTTTGACATCACCCCTGATGTCTCCTATAAAGGGACAACAATTACAAGAAGCAGAAGTGCAAAGGGGAGGACGAATGTTGAAGTTCAATTTCTCGGTGAAGAACCGGAGCGGCCAGCGGGTGGACAACATCATCATCGGCGGACGCGACCGGCCTGATGCCGAGCGCAAGCTTTTTCAGATGTACCGCCATTGCACGATAGTGGAATGCGCGACGCGGAGACCGGATGAAAAGACCTGGCATCCGGCGCCGGTTGAAGAAGAAATCCTGACGATCGCCTGCAAATAGCCCTGCCATATGCAGGGGTTCAATCCGCGGGGATTCAATCCGCGGGGATTCAATCCGCAGTGGTTCAATCCGGGCTCCGCCCGGCAGCTTCGCAGACCGCTTCCTTGTACATCTCGTTCCCGCCCTGCGCGTGACTGCGCAGGCCTGCGGCCGCCTCCTTGTCTGGCCGCTTGTTCGCCCCGCTATTTGTCCCGTTATTCGTCCGGTTTGAACACGGGCGCGGAAGACATGATCACCAGGCCGATCGCCAGCGGGATGGTGGTGGAAAAGCCGATGTGCTTGAAGCCCAGCGCGCCGACCACGCCGCCGCTGAAGAAGGAGATCACGAGCATCAGGTGCACGCGCAACTTGGTGCGGTTGGCCAGCACGTAGAATTCCCTGGCATCGCTGTCATGCCGGTTCCAGTAGAACAGCTTGCCGAGCTCGATGCCGATGTCGGTGACCAGCCCGGTCACGTGCGTGGTGCGGATCTCGGCATTGGAGATTTTCGTGACCAGCGCATTCTGCAGGCCCATCACGTAGCACAGCAGCACGGCCGTCAGCGACAGGTTGATGAACTCATGCATCTGCAGGTTCGCCCCCATCAGGCCGAACACCAGCAGCAGCGTGGCTTCGAGCAGCAGCGGCGGCATGTAGATGTTGCGGTCGGTGTTGCGCTTTGAATAATTCACCATCAAGGCCGTGGAGGCCGCACCGGAGATGAAGGAGAGGATGGACAGGAATGCTGTGCCGGCGACCTCGAAATTACCGAGCACCGTAAAGTCAGCGGCGGTCGACAGCATTCCGGACATGTGGGAGGTGTACTGGCCGATAGCGAGGAAGCCGCCGGCATTGAGTGCGCCGGCAACGAAGGCGAGCGAAACGCCGAGGTGCAGATTGGCGCGTGCGGAACGTTCGGGAGCGGTAAGAGAAGCGAGATAGTTGATCGGCATGGAGTGAAATACTGCAAACATGACTGCGGCCGCGCATTGAATGCTGCACGGCAAAACGTATAGCGTATCACTCTCCGCCGACTTTGGCCGCCCCAATTGCGGCGCAGCATGTTTTTCGGGGTGTTTTTACTGGAAGACCATTTTTCTCTCGCCAGGACGCAGGGAACGCCAAGAAAGGCGAGGATGGCGAAAGATGCAATCGCTCGCATCGTCGATCGACAAGTAGCCCCTTGTTTCCTTGGCGTGCTTGGCGTCCTGGCGAGAGAAGAGCCGACCTCTTTGCACCCGCACATTCCGCTGGCAAGCCGGGAAAAAGGGAGTGGAGACCGCAATGCCATCGCATCGTCTCCACTCCAAGCCTCAGGAGACACTGAGGAAGGTGAGTATTTCGTCAGGGTTCGTGCCGCAGGCAGGGCACATGCCGCTTCGGCCCGCCGATCGACGGGCACGATGACTATGCAGGGAATGTATCAGGCATTGCGCCAGAGAAAATCCGGAAAGTGAAGCGGTCTGTCTAAGAAGATTTCGCGAAACGGCCGTGCGGAAGGCGACAAAGAACGCTGCCTGCGCCTGCGCTCATGGGTTTTGCGGTTTCTGCGGTGATGAGGGCAGTATTGAGGGCGACGATGGAGGCGGTGATGAAGGTGGCGATGAAGCCGCCGCGTCATTGCGGTGTTCGATCATAGTGAAGGCAGAGGAACAGGCGGCAGTGAGCTGCTGCGCGAAGACCGGCGCGAACAAGGTCCGGCTTTTCGATTTCGTCAACCGGGCTCGCTCGGGCAGCAGGTAATCGCCCGGCGGCTCGTCCAGGCGCCGCCACTGCAGGCCGCCTTCGACCTTCCGGATCTCCGCACGCAAGCGCACAGGAGTAGGTGCACGGCTGCTGATCGTCGTCACGCTTGCAGTGCCATTCACGATCTCGCCCATGATCGAGGGCGCCGCTCCCTCGTCGATACTGGCAGCGCCGGCGGTCGCGAAGAAATGGGCGCCGCACAGCTTGTCGTCCTTCTGGTGCAGCTCCAGCACGAAATTCGAACACTTGCCGGATTCGCGCTTCACGTCGTGCGGACAGAGCCAGGCGACCCACGCGCCGCTGAAATCCGCCTCGCTGGCGAACGCAAGCACGCAGGGAAACAGCAGGACGAGCGCAAGCAGGGAGGAAATTCGCATGGTGGTCAGCGGCCGTTACAGGAAAATGTGCGTTACCCGCAACATTTACCAGAGTTCCCCACCCGTCCCTTGAGAGGACGCAAACCTGCTTGCAGCGCCGAGGCTTACCTGGCCTTGGGCCTCATCCAGCGCGCCACACCGATGATGAGGATGATGCCCAGCAGATCCGCGAGCGCGGATTCCCGGGTGACTTCAAATCCGGCCAGCCCCTTCAGGCCGGTGACGATCATCCAGGCGCTCAGTGCGGAAAGCGCGACGCCGGTCAGCGGACCGGAGTAATTCCTCGTGAACAGGGCGAGGAAACCGGATTTCTTGCGGGAGGGATCGGATTGCTTGTCCATCGAATGCTCCTTGATTGCTACGGCAGGATCCTGCGAAGCAATCCATCAGGCTTGCGGAAGAAAATGCTTGTTGAAAAATGTGCACGACGAGACGGCATGAACACCCGCGGCAGGGGCGCTCATGCCGGCCGGCTGTCAGGGCCCAGTAACGGCGGCGGTGCTGGCCTGGGCCGGCGCGGAGGCGGTCTGCACCGGCGCCACTGCGGGAGCGGGTTCGGGAGTGGAAACGGGCGCAGCCGTGGCCATGACCGGCTGCTGGCCGTCGGCCCACACCACGTGATTGTCGACCGCATACAGCTTGCAAGGCACGCTGCTGTGCTGCTGGCAATCCTCGAGCGCCTGTTCCACCGGATCGTCCCCATCCTCGGCCCAGCTCCATGCGCCGCTCGCCGATACAGCGAAGGCACGCGGCAGGGACTTGCCGAGGAAGGCGCGGTACTGTTCGCGCGCGCTGCCCTTCAGATAGGGAATCGCTTTCACGTCATCGATGGCAGCGTACTCATGCTCCGGCACCTTGACCTCGTCATCCAGTGCAACCACCTGGTCGGTCGGCATGCCGACTTCCTTCAGGAATTTTTCCGTTTCCGGCCACCAGATCCTGATGCCGTCGCGGCTGGCGCTCATGCCGTGCGCGTCCTTCTTGAACGGGCCGTAGGCGACCAGGGTCGCGTGCCCGCCAGCATGGTTGTAGGCGCTGTACAGGCGCGCCGCCAGTTCCGGGCCGAAGTGATGGTCGTTTTCGCCATAGAACCAAATGCTCGGCAGCGTTGTCTTCGCGCCGTAGTCGGCGAAAGCCTGCACCAGCGATTGCTGCCAATGGCAGTCACCGCCGTGCATCTTCAGGCCGCCCGCAAAATTGATCAGGCCGCGCACGCCGGGGAACTGGCGCGTGCCGAATGCCAGCGCGGTGAGGCCGCCATAGGACTGGCCGGCAATGATGATGTGATCACGATCGACCCAGCTCTGGGTGCGCAGGTATTCCACCACGCCCTGCAGGTCGTCTGCCTGCGTCTGGCCGTGTGCGGTCATGTCGCAGCCGGGGTCGACATAGTCGCCGGTCGACTTCGAGAATCCCTTGCGCATCGGCACGATGACTGCATAGCCTCGCTTGACGAATTCACGGCTCAGGGAAACGAAACGGTCGCGATGCTGGTTGCGCGGGCTGCCGAGGGCCTTGCCGTGGTTCATGATGACCAGCGGGAACGGTCCGATGCCTGGCGGCTTGAAAATCGTGGTTTCGAGATCCACTGCTTCACCGGCCGAGATGACAGGAAGCATGACAACCTGCTCGCGCAGCGTCGAATCGAGCACCACGGCTTCGGCGGCAGTCGGGCCTGCGAACAGGCTGGAAGTGAAAATGAGAATGCCCAGAACAGCGGACAGGGTCCAGGTCTTCTTCGCGTGGGGTTTCTGTATTGACATGAATCCGATACCCATCGAATGACAAACACACCGGCCCGCTGCGCGAACCGCCGGGGCGCTGCTTCAGTCTCCTTGATGCAGCGCAAGTGTTGCCCATTCTAAATACCGGTTTTCCCCGATTCAATACACGTTTATGCAACTCAGAAACATTTTTTTACGAATATGTTGTCAGAGCAAAACGCTTTCCCGCATTCCCTTGCAGGAAGGTCATCAATTGCTGGTGGCGCAGTGCATTTCATGCACTACACTTTGTAAGCAGGACGCATTTCTCCAATGGCAAACATCGCCATTGCACGAAATGGATTTCGGAAAGGCGCAACCTTTGTGATGACGAGGAGTCAATAGCTCACACCCAACAGTTCACACCCGTTTTTATAAGGATGGCACCATGAAAGTTGATGTGTACAAACGCCCTGAGCAGGGAGGCAGGTTTTCGTATCTGGCCGTGCCGGAAGGAAGGCCGATTCCTGAAGAAGCAACCAACATCGATTGGGAGACTGCAGAACACAATATCGACCTCGACCAGAACACCGAACCGGTGCACGGCCTGTCAGCGGATGATGCGCTCGCGCAGATCGACGCCAAGGGTTATGCCATATCCAGCATCAGCAACAAGGTCCGGATAGGTCCGAATATCTGAAGAGATTTCACACACGCGCGGCCATTCATTGGCGCCGTGCCAATTCCCGTTGCGGGAAAGGAAGCGTGATAAAACGGGGGATGCACAACATGCATCCCCCGTTGTTTTAGTGCTTGTTTCAGTGCTTGTGTCAGTGATTGTTTCAGCCACTTATTCCAGCCCCTCATGCGCCGCGCCCGCCGTCCATCCCTCAATCGGATCGATCTGCAAGGGCAGTCCGTAATTCGGCCGGCGCGCTGCCCACGCTGCAGCAACAGCGCATAACACCGCATCGAGCCGGTCCGCCGTGCCGTCATCCATCAGCTCGCGCCGCAAGCGCGTGCTCACCTGCAGGACGACACCGAGCGGATGCGTGCCCTCTTCCAGCGCCTTGATGATTTCCTGTCGCGCCGCGCGCCGCTGCGGCGTCTGCTTTGCGCGCTCGTCGCTCTTGTAGGAAGCGCGCGTGACTGCGCGCGCCACCAGCCCCGGATAGCCTTCCAGCGCAATACGATGCGGATCGCCCGCTTGCAACCCGAACACCGTCACACCAGCCTGCAACAGCCGGCGCGTGCCCTCATGGAACATGTAGGCGACCGGCGGATTGACCCACTTCATTGAAGGGCTGGAACCTGCCGGGCCGTCGGTGACGCGATGCGCGAACTTGTTGCCAACGGGACGCGCATCGCAGAAGGCCTTGAAGGTGGCGCGCAACTCCGCACGCGGAATGGATGCGCAATGCGAGACAAGTTCCGCCCAGGTCTGCGGCCACTGAAGATGCTCGACCAGTTCGCGCGACAGTCCGAACGGAAAATCGAATGCGCCGACCCACGGACCGGGTTGCGCCAGCCATGCCTCGTAGGATGTCCAGTCGTCGTGCGCGGCGATCCTGTCAATACGCAGCACATCGCCCTGGCTCTCGCCATGCGCGACGGTGATGGGTTTTGCACGCCGCGGTGCGGAGGTGAAATCGACGCCGATGATGTTCATGGCGGCAAGTGTAACGTGCAATGCATCGTGCCGATGCCGTGATTTTTTGCTATGCATCCAAGGATTGCAGGAATTTTTCCGCGGTTCACCGATCGGAATAAATTATCAGGAACAACGGAAAGCGAATGCCGCAATGGACGGTTTGCCCCAACACCGGAGACGCCTGGGCTGGCTGCGCGGCACATGGATCAGCACGCTGTTGCTGGTCGCGCTGCTGGTATCGTGCGCGAGCCTTCCCGACGTGCGCTACCTGCGCGAGCGCGAACTGGTGCCGCAGGATGCCCGCATCGTCAGCGTGCGCGGCGAATTGCCCGAGGCAAAGACGCATGCGCTGTTGGAACACATGGCGAGCCGTGTCGGCGAGACCGATATCCTCGCGCGCCATGTGGCAGCGGAGGAAGCGATCAGCGGCAGGCCGCTGGTCGCCGGCAACAAGGTCACCTTGCTGGCGGATGGTCCGGTCACCATGCGCGCGATGATGGAAGCCATCCGCGGCGCGCACCATCACGTCAACCTGGAAACCTACATCTTCGAGGACGATGAAGTCGGGCGCGCGCTGGCCGACCTGTTGATCCGGAAAAGAGCGGAAGGCATGGCCGTCAACCTGATCTACGACAGCGTGGGTGCGCTCGGCACCCCGCGCGAATTCTTCGACCGGCTGCGCGAAGCAGGCATCCGCGTACTCGAATACAACCCGGTCAATCCGGCCAATGCCAGGGGCGACTGGGAAATCAACCAGCGCGACCATCGCAAGTTGCTGGTTGTCGACGGCCGCATTGCCTTCACCGGCGGCGTGAACATCAGCAAGGTGTACGGCAAGAGCGCGCTCCTCAAGAGCAGGAGCAACGAGCCGCCGCCCAAGGACGCCAAGGAGAATGCATGGCGCGACACGCACATGCAGATCGAAGGGCCGGTGGTCGCCGACTTCCAGCGCCAGTTCCTCGATACCTGGCGGCGCGAGACCGGCGAGTCGCTGCCCGATGCAGACTTCTTTCCGCCCCTGAAAGCGGAAGGCAAAGCGCTGGTGCGGGCCATCGCCAGCACGCCCGACAAGGCCGACTACGCGATCTACAAGACCTACATCTCGGCCTTCACAAATGCCGACAAGACCATCCATGTCACCACCGCCTACTTCGTGCCGGACCGCCAGGTGGTGCAGGCCATGGCGGACGCAGCGCGGCGCGGCGTCGATGTGCGCGTCATCTTTCCCAGCCTGAGTGACGTGGGCCTGATCCTGTACGCGGGCCGGTCCTATTATGCGGAACTGCTCGATGCCGGCATCCACGTCTACGAGCGCAAGGCCTACGTGCTGCACGCAAAGACCGCAGTGATCGACGGCGTGTGGTCCACCATTGGCTCCACCAATCTCGACATGCGCAGCTTCCTGCACAACGACGAACTCAACGCGGTGGTACTGGATGTCGATTTCGCGCGCCGCATGGAAGACCTGTTCGCGCGCGACCTGCAGGATTCAACAGAAATCACGCGCGAGCAATGGCGCAGTCGCGGCATCAAGGAGCGTGTGCTCGAGTGGGCAGCACGCGCGTTGCAGTATTGGCTGTGATGCAGCAGTGATCACGCAGCATCGCGCCGCAATTTATCGATTCATCCAATCGACAGCCCACCCCATATCACGTTCCAATCTCACGCCCTCATCTCCCGTCAGAAAAAAGATGATGCGCGCCATTGATTTTTATAAATCCTGGCAGCGCAGAATCTTGTGTTTTCTCAAGGTTGAACCAAATTGACAGTTTCGCATCACACTGGCCATTGCGATCAGACCTTGTAAAAGAATGAAATCATCGATGATGGCAGCATGGCGCCGTGACAGGCAGCGCATGCTGGTGCTGCTGCTTTGCCTGTCGCTTACGCTTGGTGTGGCCGTGACGGCGTGCGGTGGCGGCGGTGGAGCAATGGCCAGTGACGCGAGTGCCGGCAATGCAAGCGCAGCACCCGCACCGGCCGCCGCAACGCCTGCACCGCAGCCGCAGCTTGCCGCCGCAAGCACGGTACGCACGCTCGAGGTGCCGGAGGCGTTGGCCGACACGCCCTTCAACCAGGAACACAGCCTGAGCGTTCCGCCCGGTTTTGGCATCCGCTTGTGGTCACGCGTGCAGAACGCGCGCTTCATGGCGCTCGCACCCAACGGCGATGTCCTGGTATCGAATCCGGGCGCAGGCAAGATCACGCTGCTGCGCGAACGCCCGGGCGACGTGCCCAAGGCATTCGACTTCGTAACCGGCTTGCACAATCCGCAGGACATGGTGTTCCATCGTATCGGCGACGTCATGTACCTGTATGTCGCGGAATCCAATCGCATCAGCCGCTCGATCTACCATGATGGCGACACGACCTCCGGCGAGCGCGAAGCCGTGGTGGACAACCTGCCCGACGATTCCACACCGGAGCTGCAAGGCAGTTATGGCCACCAGCTGAAAAACATCGCGCTATCGCCCGACCACAAGCTGTACGTCTCGATCGCATCGGCCTGCAATGCCTGCGCCGAGGACACCGTGAGCAATCCGGTGCGCGGCGCGATTTACCAGTACAGCGCCGACGGCAAGGACGGACGCCTGTTTGCGCGCGGCCTGCGCAACGCCGAAGGACTCGATTTCATTCCCGGCACGAACACGCTCTGGGCGGCAGTCAATAACAGCGACCAGGTGCGCTTTCCGCTGGATGTGGATTTCGACGGCGACGGCGTGAGCGATCTCGGCAAGCTGCTGCCTGCCTATGTCGACAACAATCCTCCGGAGCCTTTCACCGTGGTGCGCGACGGCGCCAATTATGGCTGGCCATTCTGCAACGCGGTGCCCAACGCGAGCATGTCGAACCTTGACCTGCTGCCCGACTTCACACTCAACAGGAACAGTGAAAACCTCGACTGCGCAAAGGTCGACCGCGCCTCCAAGGGTATACAGGCGCATTCCGCACCGCTCGGGTTCAGCTTCCTGCAGGCCAGCAATGTACCGGCGCCGTATAACAAGGGCGCGGCGATCGCGCTGCACGGCTGCTGGAATTGCACCAGCCTGCGCGCCGGCTACAAGGTCGTCTTCTTCCCCTTCGACGATGCCGGCAACGCCGGCGCCGAAATCGACCTGGTGAGGGGCTTCGTCACCGATCCGGATGCGCGCGAAGTATGGGGAAGGCCGGTAGACGTCATCCCGGACGGCAAGGGCGGTCTGCTGATTTCGGATGACTTGGCAGGAGCGATTTATCAGTTGTATCCGAAATAATTCTTGTCCACGGAATACACGGAAAACACGGAATTTTTCCGTGTCTTTCGTGGGGCACGCCTAGTGTTTTCCGTGGACAAAAGCTTTTCCTAAAATCCGAGGGTAAACCCAAACCCCCATCCCCAGCCGTGCCAGTCCCTGAGATCGTCTGCGTGCTCGACCAGCCACATCTGCTGGTCGAGTTGCGGCGAGAGGAAGCGCGCGGCCTGCAGGCGGTTCCATTCGTCGTCGGTCGGCCATTGCTCGATGATCTGGGCGCGGAGCTCGCCGTTCGGAAAAGCCGTGCTGGAGACGTTGAAGTAATCGGCGCCGTTGCGCAGCGCGCGCAATTGCGTATTGCTGATCATCGCGCCGCCGGTCCACACCGGGCTGCCTGACACCCGCGCCAGCGGCAAGAGCACCGGACCATTGACGCTAACCGCGCCTGCCTGCATGGCTGCGGCGGTGTCCGCAATGCCGGTCGTGACGATGCTCGCGGTCATCGTCAGGGTGTCGAGGTCAACCGTGATGAGTCCGGTGCCTATTGCCGTGCTGGCATTGGGCGGCACTTCCTCGGCGCCGCTGAGCGTGACGGCGAATACCCGTACGCCCGGACCCGGGCCGCCGCCACAAGCAGTGACAAGAATGGCAGTGACAAGAATGGCCAGCATCCTGACGAGGAATGCAGTCACGCGCTCGGCTTCCATGAAGGATTCTCCCTCGGGCAATGCGGCCTGGCAGCGCCCCGCATTACCGTGGGGCAGCGCATCACGGGCGCATTGCATGATAAAAAGGTGTTCCTATTCATCATAGGGCGCATGCCGCATGTGCGCCAATGAAATGGCTAGCGAGATAAATCTGCGACAACTTCCTGTGCCACGCGGAAAGCATCCACTGCCAGGGGCGCGCCGCAATATACCGCTGCATGCAGCAGCACTTCGCGGATCTCCTCCGGCGTCGCGCCATTGTTGAGAGCGCCGCGTACATGTCCCTTGAGCTCATGCGCGCGGCCCAGGGCTGTCAGCATCGATACTGTGACCAGGCTGCGCGTCTTCAGGTCCAGTCCGTCGCGGCACCATACCGTGCCCCACGCATTGCGCGTGATGAATTCCTGCAAGGGTATGGTGAACTCGTCCGCATTGGCAAATGCCTTGCTGACGAACTCCTCGCCCATCACCTGCTTGCGCACCTGCAAGCCGTTCTCGAACTGCTGGTCTTTCTGGTCCATGGCGTACTCCGGATGAATGGAAAAACGGGGATTATAAACACGCGATCCTTTCCAATTTGCAATGTATGTCCTGTCAGGCAATTGAAAGGCAGCCCCGCATAAGATGGGTTTCCCGATCACGAAGACTGGCCCCATGAAAGATCTGTTCCTGGAAGGACGCGGCAGCCCGGTGCTGCTGTTGCACGGACTGCGCGGCAATCCGATGGAGCTGCAGCTGCTCGCGCAACGGCTGCATGCTGCCGGGCATACCGTGAGCGTGCCGTTCCTGCCGGGCTATGGTCACAGCGAACATGACCGCACGCCGCTGGCGCGCAGCGAGCGCTGGACGGAACTGGCGAAAGAACGCCTGGACGGACTGGTGCGCAGCCACGGCCCGGTTGCCGCCGGCGGCATCTGCATCGGCGCGAACCTCGCGCTGCGGCTGGCGCAGCTGTCGGGCGAATCCGTCTCCGCCCTGCTGCTCATTTCCACCACGCTCTTCTATGACGGATGGAACCTGCCTTCGTACCGCTGGCTGCTGCCCATCGCCGGATGCACGCCGCTGCGGCACTGCTATTCGCTGCGCGAGAAGGATCCCTACGGCGTGAAGAACGTACGCATCCGCGAATGGATTGCGCGCCAGATGGAAAACACTGGCAACTCCGCTGCAGGCGCACGCGACCTGCCGCTGACAGCGATCCACGAAGCCTACCGCTTGATGCGCGTCGTCAAGAAAGGCCTGCGCGAGATCAGCCAGCCCGCGCTCATCCTGCATGCGGCCGAAGACGAAATCGCGAGCCTGCGCTCGCCCACGCTGCTTGCCGGCCGACTTGGCTCGGCGATCATACGCAAGACCATTTTCAGCAACAGCTACCACATGCTCACCCTCGACAATGACCGCGATGCCGTTGCGCGCGCCAGCGTTGGCTTCCTGCGCGAACTGGCGGAGGGAGCACCCCACCTGGCAAGACGTCTTGCCTGAACTGAAAGAAAGGTCACACATGGACACACGACAAATGCTGGCAGAACTCGCTGTCAAGGAATTCAACTGCGACCCGGCCAAGATCACGCCCGACGCCACCATCGCCGACCTCGGTATCGATTCGATCGGCGTGCTGGAATTCATCTTCCGCGTGGAGGAAGTTTTCGGCATCCAGGTCGACAATGCACAGGCCGAGAACCTGAAGAGCCTGGCCGACATCGCCAGCCTCGTCGATCAGCTTCGCACGCCGGCGGTGCAATGAACGGGCCGGAGCGTGTCGTCATCACCGGGATCGGCGCGGTGTCAGCGCTCGGTGCCGGCATCGAACCGCTGTTTGCCGGCGCACTTGCGGGCGAATCCGGAATCCGCCCCTGGCCCGGGCCGGACAGCCGCTGGGTGGCCGCCACCATCCCCGAGGAGATGGCTTCACGCTCGATGCCGGGGCTGCCGACCAATGTCGACCGGCATGTCGGCTTTGCCACGCTCGCCGTGCGCGAAGCCTTGGCAAATGCGCAGCTGGGCGAGCTGTCTGCCGTGCAGAGCGAACGCTTCGGGGTCTACTGGGGCACGGGCGTCGGCAGCGCCGCGACCACCGAGAACAGCTACGCCCGCCTGCATGCGGGTCAGCGCATCGGTCCGATGACCGTGCTGCTCGCCATGCAGAATGCGGCGCTGGCGCAGATCGCGCTGGAGTTCGGCCTGCGCGGGCCGCAACTCTCCGTCTCGCAGGCGTGCGCATCGGCCGCGACCGCCATCGGCGAAGCCATGCTGGCGCTGCGCTGGGGTCGCGCCGACCGGATCATTGTCGGCGGCTCGGAAGCGCCCGTCGTGCCGGGCCAGATGCAGGCATGGGACGCCTTGCGCGTGCTGGCCCGCCGCGATGAGAATGCGCCGGAGAAAAGCTGCCGTCCCTTCGATCGCAAGCGCACCGGCCTGGCGCTTGGCGAAGGCGCCGCGGCCTTCGTGCTGGAACGGGAGAGCGTGGCACTGGCGCGCGGTGCGCATATCCACGCAGAACTGTGCGGCTACGGCAATGCCGGTGACGCCAGCCATTACGCGCGGCCGGATGCGGACGGCCAGCGGCGCGCCATGGCGCTTGCCGTGCGGGACGGCGAAGTGGCGCTGGCGGAGATCGGCTACATCAATGCCCATGCCACGGCGACAACCGTCGGCGACCAGATCGAGGCCGCCGCCATCCGCGAGTTCTTTTCCGGTAGCGGCGCGGCGCCTGCGGTATCATCCACCAAGGGCGTGCACGGGCACACGCTGGGCGCGGCCGGCGCGCTGGAGCTGGCGATCACCGTGCTGGCGCTGGAGCGCGGCACGCTGCCGCCTACCGCCCATCTCGACGAACCGGGCGTGGACGGCATCGAACTCCTTCACGGTCAGGCAAAACACATGGACATCGACGTGGCACTCTCCAATACCTTTGCCTTCGGCGGCAGCAACGTATCGCTCGCGATCAGGCGCCATCGCGCCGCGTGAACCATGCGCATCCTGCTGATCGAGGACGATGTCATGGTGGCCTCCGGCATCCGCGAGGCGCTGGAGAAATCGGGCAATGCCGTGGACCACAGCCTCTCGGCCGAACCGGTCGAGCATGCGATGGAGCTCACGCAGTACGACCTTGCCATCGTTGACATCGGCCTGCCCGGCATGAGCGGCCATGATTTCATCCACAAGATCCGCGCGCGGGGCATCAGCGTGCCGGTGCTCATCCTGACCGCACGCGACGGCGTCGACGACCGCGTGCGCGGGCTCGACCTCGGCGCGGACGATTACATGGTCAAGCCCTTCCACCTGTCCGAACTGCAGGCACGCGTGCGCGCGCTGATCCGCCGCAGCCGCTCGGTCGCATCCTCCGAGCTGAGCGTCGGCCCGCTGAGCCTCGACCTTGCCCGCCGCACCGCGACGGTAAAGAACGCACCGCTCGAACTGACCGGCCGCGAATGGGACATCCTGCAGCAGCTGATGCTCGCCAGCCCGAACGTCGTCACCAAGCAGAAGCTGGTGGAGAGCCTGAGCGAATGGGACAACGAGCTGACCATGAACGCCATCGAAATCTACATCTCCCGCCTGCGCACCAAGCTGCGCAACAGCGGGGTGGAAGTGCGCACCTTGCGCGGAATCGGTTACCGCGTCGATGAAGTTGCCCCCACCTGAACCCGCGCGCCAGACACTGCGCCGGCGCCTGCTCGTTTTCCTGCTGCTGCCGCTGGCCGCATTGCTCGTGCTCGGCCTGCCCTTCGACTACCGGCTCGCAAACAGCCCCGCGCAGGAAGCCTACGATTATGCGTTGTCGGAAAGCGCCTATGAGCTCGCGATGCGCGTCGTCGTGCGTGACGGCATGCTGCGCGTCGATCTTCCGCCTGACGTCGAGTCGCTCATGCGGGCCGATCGCACCGACCAGGAATTCCTCGCAGTCTACGGCCCGCAGGGCCGCCTGCTCGCCGGCGATGCAGACCTCACCCCGGACATGCGGCTGCCCGCCAGCGGCCTGCGCATCTCCGACGCGACGCTGCGCGGCACCCGTATCCGCAAAGCGACGTACAGGAAGGCGACCGGCCTCGGGGACGTTACCGTCGTGTTTGCCGAGACATTGAGAAAGCGCGAGCGCGCCGGGTCGCGGATACTGGCAGCGATGGTTCTGCCCAATGTGCTGCTCGTGATGGCAACCCTTGTGCTGGTCTACTTCGGCGTGCGCCGGGGCCTGGCGCCGCTGGACCGTCTCGGCCAGGAAATCGCCGGCCGGCCCGCGCATGACACCAGTCCGATACCCAAGCGCGATACGCCGGGCGAAGCGGAACCGCTCATCAATGCGATGAACGGACTCATCGCGGACCTGCGTGCCGCCGCCGCCGGGCAGCAGGTATTCCTCGCCAACGCCGCGCACCAGTTGAAGACGCCGCTGTCCGGCCTGCAGACGCAGCTTGAACTCGCGCTGGAGGAATTGCCCGAGGAGCATCACAGCCGCGTGGTGCGCCTCCATGACGCCACCGTACGGCTCGGCCACCTGACGCATCAGCTGCTGGCCCTGGCGCGCTCGGGGCCCGAGGCAAACATCGGCAACGAGCGCCGCAGGATCGACCTTGCAGACCTGCTACGCGCCAGTGCCTCGTCATGGTTCGATGCCGCGCTGGCCAAAGGCATCGACCTCGGGTTCGAACCGGAGCCGGCACTGGTCGAAGGTTCGGAGTGGCTGTTGCGCGAACTGCTTGCCAACCTGATCAACAACGCCATCCAGTACACGCCGCGCGGCGGCACGGTAACCGCGCGCAGCGGCATCGGCGAAGACGGACGGCCGTTCGTGGAGGTGGAAGACAACGGGCCGGGCATTCCGACCTACGCACATGAGCGAATCTTCGAGCGCTTCTACCGGCTCGCCGATGGCTCACCCACCGGCACCGGCCTCGGGCTGGCGATCGTCAAGGAAGTGGCCGACCGGCATGACGCAACGATCAGCCTGCAAAGCTCGCCCGAGAAGGGCGGGACCTGCATCAGGGTCAGTTTCGTGCCGGCGTAGGCCGACCCTGCGCACCCCTACTCCATCGCCATCGCATTGCCGGCACGCTCGGACCGGACCGCCGCCAGGAAAAAGACCAGCGACAGCACAGACACTGCGAACAGAATGCCGAGCAGCCACGCGGGAGAGGAATTGAACTCGATGAACGCCGCGGCAGCGATCGGCCCGGCGGACTTGGCGAGCAGGGACGGTCCGGCCAGCGCGCCGGAAATCGCGCCGTAGTTTTCCCGGCCGAACAGAACCTGCGGCACCGTGCCGCGCACGATCGTGAGCACGCCGTTGCTCGCGCCATAGAGGATGCAAAAGGCGGCGACCGCCACCTCGTGCTGGCCGAGGAACAGCAGCGCCAGCAAGCCGGCCGGCATGCTGGCGAAGGTCAGCTTGCCTATCATCTGCGGGCGGATGTTCCGCGCCAGGGTCATTTCAACGATGCGGCCGGCGACTTGCATCGGCCCGATCAGCGTCGATACCAGCACAGCCATGCCGGCGCTGTGGCCGAAGCGCTGCAGCAGGGGAATCAGATGCACCGACAGCGAAGAAAAGATGAACATGTTGGCGGAGAACGCGAAGGCCAGCTTCCAGAAGGTCGGATCGCGCAAGGCTTCGTGCAGGGTGTAATCGCGTGCCACCTTGACTGCGGCGGGAACGGCGCGGCGCGGACCGGCATGCAGCAACGCGTGCAGCGGCGCGCACAGCAACAGGTGGATCAGGCCATAGACCAGGAAGGTGTCGCGCCAGCCGAGCATGCCGTTGAGCTTGAGCGTAAGCGGCCAGAACACCGTACTGGCCAGCCCGCCGAACAGCGTCAGTACGGATATGCCCTTGCGCGGGCTGTGCAGAAATTCGCGGTTGATGGTCGCGAACGCGGCTTCGTACAGGACCATCGCCATCGCGAATCCGATCACTGTCCACGATACGAGGTAGAGCGCGAAGGAGTGCGAGAGCGCAAGACCGATCATGCCTGCGCCCGCCAGCAGCGAGCCGATGCCCATCACCCAGCGGCCGCCGTAGCGGTCGATCAGCATGCCGGCCGGCGTCGCGGCCAGGCCCGATACCAGCAGGCTCCATGAGTAGGCGCCGAACACGAGTTCCGTGCGCCAGCCGAGCTCGCGCTGGATATCGTGCGCAACGATGGCGAAGGCGTAAAACAGCGAGCCCCATGACACGATCTGTGTGATGGCCAGGAGGCGGATGATTTTCCAGGGATCTTTGCGGTCGGGCATGCGTGCGGCTTGTGAATGAGGCCATGTAACTATTGCGTCAAACGCTGCGCTGCAGACCTCCTTTGCAGCTGTAGGGTTGGCGACAAGTCAAGACATGCGAGCGCAGCATGACCGGCGCACTGCAAGGCTCCTTCCCCCTCTGAGGGGGAAGGCTGGGATGGGGGTGGGAAGATCGATTTTTCGTTTGCGGCGATTCAACCTCACTACCCCCATCCTGACCTTCCCCCTCAAAGGGGGAAGGAACCGTACGATACGCTCCTCATACGCCGGCGCGCACATCAGCCGACTTGTGAGAAACCTCAGCCCTTGCGCGGAAAAGGAAACGTTAAGTGCTTGCTCATGGCGCCGTCGTATCAGGTGGCCGGAATGACGCGGATATCTGCTCAGTGTACCCGCAGCCGCACACGGCTGGCTACCATCTGGAAAAATGATCCTCCGTTACGCCGGCCAGCCGTTCGACCACGCGTGGTGGGGCGTCGGGCGCGGGCTTGACCCAGCCGCTGAAGGTGCCGACGGGCTGGATGTAGCGTGATGCTGCAATTAACAGGCGCTTGTTCTCGCGGCGCGCGCCTTCGGGCGTGAAGTGCAGGTCCAGCAGGCCATCGTCAGTATGGATGTGCCAGGGCGCGAGCGGATTCGCCGGATCGTACTCGAAGCGCGCCTGCGCGAGCGGAATCAGCTGTCCGTCCAGCCAGAGTGCGTTCTCGCGGTCCTCGAAATAGCCGTCCTGCAGGTTGAAGCCGAGTTTCAGGCTGTGCGCGGATGCCCAGCGCCAGGCGGTGCGGCGCGCCAGCAGTCCGTTCGAATAGTCGGTGCTGGCGACGCCGCCGCGCAGGTCGTAGGTGCGGCCGCCGGCCTGCACCTTGCCGCTCAGCGGCATACCGGGCGACTTCTGCGTCGCATGCACCGAACCGCCGCAGATCGGCCCGACTGCCAGCAGCACCGGAGCGGTACCTGAAGCATCGAACTCGGCATCGATCCGGAAATTGCCACAATGCAGAAGCACCTGCCGGCGTTGCGCACCGAGGGGCTGGATCGCGATCCGGTTGCCGAGCCAGTGGAAGGCGCTGCCCTGCCCGGGTTGCTGCGCCACCTGTGCGCCCAGCCCCGGCAATCCGTTCTGCGAGTAAGCCGCCACTTCCTTGCCGAGCCGCCGGTCGAAAGCATAGGCGAACGCGGTATTGCTCCAGCCAAGATCGACGATAGCCATGCCGCAGAACAGTACGTCGGTGGTGAGCGCGACATAGTGCCAGCGCTTGTGATGGGTGCGGCGCCAGAATGCGCTGCGCGCATAGGGTGCATCGAGACGCGCCCAGTCAATGGTTTCGGTGGCGCCCGTGAAACGGCCGAAGCGCGGTACGCCGTCAGGGCCTGGCACCTGGCGCGGCGCGGTGGGAAGTGGTTGCGAAGGCGATGCGGTCATGTTCAGTCCGTTCTCGTCAGGGTTGCGTCGCCAGACGCAGGACCGCTTCGCGTGCGGCCTTTTCCAGGCCTTCGAGCTCGGGGCGTTTCGGGCGGTTGCGCACCCGGAACAGCATCAGCCCCTCGACCTGCGCCACGATCAGCGCCGCGCGGATGACGTAATCCTCATCCGCAATGCGCGGTGACATGCCCTGGATCAGCCGGAAGATCGCCTTCCGCTCGCGCGCCTGCATCTTTTCCATCAGGGCAGATGCAAAGGTATTGCGTGTCGCCAATGCCCAGAACTCGAAGAACATGCCGCGCGTGACCGGGTTGCCGAGTTCCTCGAGGAACATGTCGATCGTCGCCACGAACTGCTCGACGCGCGACTTGCCGGCCATGGAAGCGACGATATTGTCGATCTTCTCCTGGAACTGGTTCATCGAGTCGAGCAGCAAGGCTTCGATCAGCGTGTCCTTGCTGCCGAAGTAATGCTGCACGTTGCTCAGGCTCACGCCGACATGCGCCGCCACGCGCCGCATCGACAATCCGCCATAGCCCTCGGCTGCGAAGATTTCCCGTGCGGCCTGCAGGATATCGCGCGCCCGCTCGTAGCCCTTTTCGGTGGTGTTCGAGGTTTTCCCCTTGAGCGAGGTCTTGAGTGCAGGCAGCATGTTCAGTGGCATTGCAAGGTCAATTGATCGATCGCAAAATTATCCCACGTCCGTTGACGAATAGTACACTTGACCTATAATGCTTTTTCCTACTCGGTCAATCGACCTAATAAGTAGCACAAGGACAATTTTTCCAATTTGACGGAGCACAACATGAGCCGAAAAGTGTATGTCGCCGGCGTAGGCATGATCCCCTTCGCAAAACCGGGCGCGAGCGCCAGCTACGATCAGATGGGTGCTGCGGCCGGACGGCTTGCGCTGCAGGACGCGGGCATCGCCTATGCGGAGGTGCAGCAGGCGTATGCCGGCTATGTGTACGGCGACTCCACCGCCGGCCAGAAGGCGCTCTACCAGCTCGGCATGACGGGCATTCCCATCGTCAACGTGAACAACAACTGCTCCACCGGCTCGACGGCACTCTTCCTCGCACGCCAAGCGGTGGCCAGCGGCGCGGTCGACTGCGTGCTTGCGCTCGGCTTCGAGCAGATGAGCCCTGGCGCGCTCGGCTCCGTGTTCCAGGACCGCCCCACGCCCTTCGATGCCTTCGACGCCGTCACGGACAAGCTGGTCGGCATGCCCGAGATCCCGCTGGCGCTGCGCTACTTCGGCGGCGCGGGCCTCGCCCATATGAAGAAGTACGGCACGAAGCTCGAGACCTTTGCGAAGATCCGCGCGAAAGCCAGCCGGCATGCCGAAAACAATCCGCTCGCGCTGTTCAGGAAGGTGGTCTCTACCGACGACGTGATGAACGCCCCGATGATCTGGCCCGGCGTGATGACGCGGCTGATGGCCTGCCCGCCGACCTGCGGCGGCGCTGCGGCGGTGCTGGTATCGGAAGAGTTCGCCAGAAGGCACGGCCTCAACACCTCGGTGCACATCGCCGCGCAGGCCATGACCACCGATCGTCCGGGTACCTTCGAATCCGGCGACATGATGCAGCTCGTCGGCTACGACATGGCGAAGGAAGCGGCAAGCAAGGTCTACGAAGAAGCCGGCATCGGCCCGGACGCGCTGGATGTCGTCGAACTGCACGACTGCTTCGCGCAGAATGAACTGATCACCTATGAAGCGCTCGGTCTGTGCCCGGAAGGCAGCGCCGAACAGTTCGTCGATGCAGGCGACAACACCTACGGCGGCAAGGTCGTCACCAACCCCTCAGGCGGCCTGCTGTCGAAAGGCCATCCGCTCGGCGCTACCGGCCTCGCGCAATGCTACGAACTGACGCACCAGTTGCGCGGTACGGCGGAAGCGCGCCAGGTCACCCGCGCGCGCACGGCATTGCAGCACAACCTCGGCCTCGGCGGCGCCTGTGTCGTCACCCTGTATCAGGCATCCTGATGCCTTCCACGCATTCCACATCGAGAGGAACAACATGAATATCATCTCCCCCTGGATGACGCCGGAACTCGAAGGCTTTCGCGATGCCGTGCACCGTTTCGTCAATGCAGAGATCGTGCCGCATCAGGACGCCTGGAAAAAGCAGCAGCATGTCGACCGTGGGCTGTGGAACAAGGCGGGTGAAATGGGCATGCTGCTGGCCGACATTCCCGAAAGCTACGGCGGCTCGGGCGGCACTTTCGCGCACCAGTGCGTCGTCTTCGAGGAATTGAGCCATGCCGGCGATACCGCCTTCGGCCTGCACGTGCACGCCATCGTCGCGCACTATCTGCTGAACCAGGGTACCGAAGCGCAGAAGCAGAAATACCTGCCGAAGCTGGCCAGCGGCGAGATGGTTGCCGCCATCGCCATGACCGAGCCCGGCGCCGGCTCCGACCTGAAGGGCGTGCGCACCACCGCGCTGAAGGACGGCGATGCGTATGTGCTGAACGGCTCCAAGACCTTCATCTCCAACGGCAATCTCGCCGACCTGATCGTGGTCGTCGCGAAGACCGAACCGGAAGCGGGCGCCAAGGGCGTATCGCTGATGCTGCTGGAAACCCGCAACTGCGAAGGCTTCCGCGTCGGCCGCATCCTGGAAAAGCTCGGCCAGAAAGGACAGGACACCTGTGAACTGTTCTTCGACAACGTGCGCATGCCGCTCGACAGCGTGCTCGGCGGCGTCGAAGGCAAGGGTTTCGCGCAGCTCATGAACGAACTGCCCTACGAGCGCACCATCATCGGGGTGGCCGGCGTCGCCAGCATCGAACGCGCATTGCAGCTCACGATCGACTACACGCGCGAACGCAAGGCCTTCGGGCAACCGCTGATCGAGATGCAGAACACGCGCTTCGTGCTGGCGGAAGTCAAGACCGAAGCCACGGTCGCACGCATCTTCATCGACCGCTGCATCGTCGACATGATGGAAGGCCGCATGGACACCGTGCTCGCCTCGATGGCGAAATACTGGATCTCCGATCTGCAATGCGCGCTCATCGACAAATGCCTGCAGCTCTTCGGCGGCTACGGCTACATGCTGGAATATCCGATCGCGCAGATGTACGCCGATGCCCGTGTGCAACGCATCTACGGCGGCGCCAACGAGATCATGAAAGAAATTATTTCGCGCTCGTTGTAAGATGACGCGACCATGAAGATACAAATCGCCTCCGATCTCCATCTCGAATTTCTCACGCGCCGTTTTCCGGACTACCGGGTGGTGGAGCCGACGGATGCCGACCTGCTGGTGATCGCCGGCGATATACACAAGGGCAACCGCGCCATTGAGGCCTTCCGCAACTGGCCGATTCCCGTGCTCTACGTGCACGGCAACCACGAGGCTTATCACCACGACTATCTCGAGATGGTGAAGAGCCTGCGCGAAGGCGCAGAAGGCACCAAGGTCCGCTTCCTCGAATGCGACGAACATGTGCAGGGTGGCGTGCGTTTTCTTGGCTGCTGCCTGTGGACCGATTACCAGCTGTACAGCGGCCGGAAAGAAGAATCCATGGCCGAAGCGGAGCGCATCCTGATCGACCATGAACTGATCAAGCTGAACGGCAACTTCTTCCTACCGCGCGATGCCGAGGCGTTGCACCTCACATCGCGCGCTTGGCTAGAAAAAAAACTGCAGGAACGCTTCGACGGCACGACCATCGTCGTCACCCATCACGCCCCGCATCGCGCATCGATCCATCCGCGCTTCGCCGACAGCCCGCTGAACCCGTCCTTCATCAGCGACCTGGGGCCGTTGCTCGAACAGGCCGACATCTGGATCCACGGCCATGTGCACGACAGCTTCGATTACCGCGTTGGCAAGACACGCGTCATCGCCAACCCGCGCGGCTACACGCTGAATCGTTCGAGTGCGCAATCGCCGGAGGAACTGCAGTGGGAGAATCCGGGATTTGATCCGCGGATGGTAATTGAAGTGTAGGCGAGACGCCGCTCGTCAATAATGGACGTTGGTTGGTACTGACGAAGGAAGCCCGACATCCACCGCCCGCAGCACAGATCGCCCTATTCACCCCAGTCTCCACTTTCCTCTTCCGCCGCACCGCCCCAATCATCATTCAAATTCCCCCGTCGGATCTCCCGGTGAATGGAGGAATAAGGCCAATCCGTCGCACGCTTGACGTAGCCATGCTTGACCGGGTTGAAGTGGATATAAGCCACATGCCGCGCAAGGTCGTCTTCACCCCTGATCCGATGCTCCCAATATCTCCTCTGCCATATGCCGCGCTCGCGTTTCATTTCCCTGCTGCGCCGAACCACTTCGGTTTTGGGAATCGCACGTGAAAATACGCCTTTGATCAAAGACCAGCGCAAAGGGAAATCCGCATCTTCCAACGGCAAGCGCCAGATCGCATGCAAATGATCCGGCAATACCACCATGGCGACGATGTCGAAAGGATGGGATTGGCGGATCGTTCGTACCGCATGTCGAAGCGCTGCGATGTGATCTGTCAGCAGACCACTTTTCCGGTCTGCGAGATTGACCGTGAAAAAGTACGTACCCCCTGGCGTGTTTGATCTGCGGTATTGCATTGTTGGTGTCATGCTTAATGTTGGGCTTTGCAGCCCAACCTACCGCGCTGCTTGTCAATAATGGATGTAGGTTGGTGCTGACGAAGGAAGCCCAACATCCACCGTCCGCAACGTCGGCTTGATCTCCGCCATCGCATTGGAGCTTGCAGCCTACGATGTTGGGCTTTGCTGCCCAACATATGTGCTGGAGAGCTTAACGTCGAGCCCGCGAATGATAGATGTATAGGTATAACAGACCGATCGGCGCAACGAAGATTGCAAAGCCCCAGCACAACAACACGGTCAGGGTTTTAACCAACAACATTAACAATGCATGAACAACGAAGATATTCTCGCCCATGAGGAAGCCGACGATGCTCTCATAAACAAAGCGGGAGTAGGGATATAGCAAGGTGTTGACGATGATGAGGAACCACATGCCGATGGGTATGCCGTGTCCACCGCGCGTTGACATGACATAAACAAAACCGGCAAGCAGAAGACCAAAAAACATTTGCCGGAAGTAATACGGTGCCGACAGGCCACCAAGGGTTTTTTGAATAACAGGATGCATGACGTCCTCTGTTTGAGCTGCTAATGAATTAAAAATATCTCAGGCATATAACGCATAAGACGGAAGTGAATGACGCGATTGCCAGCTACAGCGTTCTCGACAAGATGCAGTTCAAGCGCCCGACGCCAAACACCGACGCGCAGTTTAACGTTTTTATTGCAATTATTACAACATCAGCATGCCATACTGCGATGCTCATCCACACCCGCCCCCTTCCGCCTCGCCCTCCCCGAAACCGGCGTTTGGTAAAATTCCCCAACCCCACCACACGGCCCTGTCATGCACCTGACCCACTTTTCGGATATCGGACTGCGCGTCCTGATGTACCTCGCCCAGACCGGCGAGAGGACGGTGCCGGTCACGGTGGCGGAGATCGCGACCCAATTCGAGATTCCCGCGAACCATCTGGTGAAGGTGGTCGGCCATCTAGCGCGCGCTGGATGGATACTGGCGATACGCGGCCGTAATGGCGGGATCAGCCTGTGCGCGGATCCGGCGGAACTGAAGGTCGGCGTGGTGCTGCGCGAACTCGAGGGCGACACCGAGCTGGTTGGCTGTGAAGAGCGCGGCTGCGCATTGAAGCGAGTGTGCCTGCTGCGCGATGCGCTGCGCGTCGGACTGTGCGCCTTCTACGCCACCATGGACAACTACACGCTGGCCGATATCACCGAGGGCAGCACGGGCAAGCAGATTGCCCGGATGCACACCGGCTTCCTGAAAGAGTTGTCGCGTGCCGCCGGCGGATCGCGAACACGCTGACGGTTTCTGAACATGTGCCGTCGCGATGTTCGCACAGCGGTCGCGCCTTTCTGCGTTACCCAAGACATCATGAAATTTCAAGCAGTTACTGAAGAATCCATTCGCGTCCTGGTCGACACCTTCTACGACAGGGTCCGCAAGGACGAAGTCCTGGGACCGGTATTCGAGGAAGCCTTGCATGGCAAGTGGGATGAACACATGCCGCGCATGTATGCCTTCTGGTCGACCGTCCTGCTCGGCACCGCGCGCTTTCAGGGCAACGTGTTCGGCAAGCACATGGCGCTCACCGGCATCCGCGAGGAACATTTCGTGCGCTGGCTGTCGCTGTTCAAGCAGACGGCAACGGACCTGTTCGACGATCCGGCATCGCGCGAGATGCTGCTGATCGCGGACCGCATCGCGGGCAGCCTGCAACTCGGCTATTTCGGAGAGCGGACAGTGCGCCTGTAATGCGTCGCACTCCGCGCAACGTACTCCTCACGCTCCACCGCTGCGCCTGACCCCGCCATACCGCGCAGCAATCCATTGCTGCACTTTCTTGTTTTTACTCAAGGGAACCGTTTCTTAAGAACGCCTTAAGGTTTGCTTTCTAGAGTGGCTCGTCATAAAAATGAATCACGGGCAGCTCATGAAACGCACGAAAACAATTTCCTTTTTGCCACTTCTCTTTGGCATCGCGCTCGCCTCCGCCAGCGCGGCGTCCCCAAATTTACTCAAGCTGAGCGACGACCAGATGCGCAAGTCGGGCATCGCGCTGGAACGCATCGCGTCCTCGTCCACCGCGGGCGATGGCCTGCGGCTGTCCGGCAACGCGGTATTTCCCGCCAAGGCCGTCCAGGTCATCAGCGCCTCGGCGGCCGGCGTCGTCCAGGCAGTGCTGACGGAGCCGCTGGACAAGGTCGCGGCCGGCGCGCCGCTCGTGCGCATCCACAGCCCGCAATTGATGGAATGGCAGCGCAGCTATGTGCAGGCCAGCGTGCAGGCGCAACTCGCCCGCACGAAGTACCAGCGCGATGAGGCCTTGTTCAAGGAGGGCATCATCGCGGAAAGCCGCCTGCAGGAGGCGCGCAGCGCGCTGGTGCAAAGCAGTGTGGCCGAGCAGGAGCAGCGCCAGGCGCTGAAGATCGCCGGCATGGGCGACAAGGACATCAGGAAGCTCGCCGGCTCGCAGGCAATTTCCCCCATCCTGACCGTTGCCGCGCCTTCGGCGGGCACCATCATTGAGCAGATGGCCGCCCCGGGACAGCGGGTGGAAGCCGGCGCGCCGCTGGCGAAGATCGCGCAATCGAACAGGCTGTGGCTGGAGCTGCAGGCGGCCAGGGCGCAGGCCGCGCAGATCGCCGTCGGTGACGCGGTCAGCGTGGAGGGATGCCCGAAGCCGGGCCGCATCAGCGCGGTCGGCATGCAGGTGGACAGCGCGACGCAGAACATCATCCTGCGCGCCGAGCTGCCGTCGGCGGAATCCTGCCTGCGTCCGAACCAGTTTGTCGAAGCGATCGTTAAGCCGGGTCGTGCCCAGGCCGGCACGATGGAGGTGCCGTCAGCAGCACTGGTGCGCTTTGAGGGCAAGGACTACGTGTTCGTGCGTACAAGCGGCGGATTCCGCCCGGCCGAAGTGACGGTCGCCAGCCGCGGCGCCGAGCGCGCGGCGGTGCAGGGAGCGCTCAAGGCCGGCGATGAGATCGCGGTGCGCGGGGTATCAACCCTCAAGGGCATGTGGCTGGGCCTGGGCGGATCGGGCGAGGGCAAATAATGATTTCCCGTCTGATTGCATTTTCGCTGGCGCAGCGGCTGCTGATGCTCGTGCTGACGGCGGCGCTGATCGGTGCCGGAATCGTGGCCTACAAGGGCCTGGCGATCGACGCCTTTCCGGATGTTTCGTCGACCCAGGTCAAGATCATCATGAAGGCTCCCGGCATGACGCCCGAGGAAGTCGAGATGCGCATCACCGCGCCGATCGAGCAGGAGCTGCTGGGCATTCCGAATCAGACCGTATTGCGTTCGCAATCCAAGTATGCGATTGCTGACATCACGCTCGATTTCGAGGACGGCACTGACATCTTCTGGGCGCGCCAGCAGGTGGCCGAACGCCTCGGCAATGTCGAGAAAGACTTGCCGGCAAGCGTCTCCGGCGGACTGGCGCCGATCACCACGCCGCTGGGCGAGATGTTCATGTTCACCATCGAAGGCGACTTGCCGCTGGTCGAGAAACGCACCCTGCTCGACTGGGTGATCCGGCCGCAGCTGCGCGCGATTCCCGGCGTGGCCGATGTGAACGCGCTGGGCGGTCTGGTGAAGAGCTTCGAGGTGGTGCCCGATCCGGCCGCACTGGCGGCGCGCGGCATGTCGCTGGCGCAATTGCAGGCGGCGCTCGAAACGAATAACCGCAACGATGGCGCGGGACGCCTGTCGCAGAACGAGGAATCGCTGCTGGTGCGCAGCGACGGCAGCGTGCGCACCGTCGATGATGTGAGGGCCATTGCCATCGACACGCGCAACGGCGTGGCAGTGCGCGTGGGCGATGTGGCCGAGGTGCGCCTCGGCAGCATGACGCGTTATGGCACCGTGACCAAGGACGGGAGCGGCGAAGCGGTCGAGGGGCTGGTGCTCGGCCTGCGCGGCGCCAATGCGCAGCAGGTCGTGGACCAGGTGCGCGCCAAGCTGGTCGAGGTCCAGAAGAGCCTGCCCAAGGGCGTGAGCATCAAGCCCTTCTACGATCGCGGCAACCTGGTGGAGCGCGCAGTGGGCACGGTATCGAAGGCGCTGGTGGAAGCGATCGCACTGGTGATGATCCTGCTCTTCCTGTTCCTCGGCAACCTGCGCGCGGCGCTGGTGGTGGCGGTGATCCTGCCCTTGTCTGCGCTCACGACCTTCCTGCTGATGCGTTATTTCGGCCTGTCGGCCAACCTGATGTCGCTCGGCGGGCTGTCGATCGCGATCGGCATGCTGGTGGATGCAGCGGTGGTGGTGGTGGAGAACATCGAAGCGCATGCGGCGCATCCCTCGCCCGGCGCAGCACGCACCAGGCTGCACACGATCTACCGCGCCGTGCAGGAAGTCGCGGTGCCGGTGACGTCCGGCATGGCGATCATCGTCATCGTGTTCCTGCCGCTGATCACCCTGCAGGGCCTCGAAGGCAAGCTGTTCAAGCCAGTGGCGCTGACCATCGTGTTCGCACTCTCCAGTTCGCTGCTGCTGTCGCTGACGGTGATCCCGGTGCTCGCTTCCTTCTTCCTTGGCAAGGCGGCGCACGAAAGCCCGTGGCTGGTGCGCAAGCTGGAGAAAGCCTATCTGCCGCTGCTGGACTGGGCACTGGCGCACAGGAAGACTGCATATATCGCGTCGGTGGTGTCGCTCTTCGTGGCGGCCGGCCTGTTCATGCTGGTCGGTAAATCCTTCATGCCATCGATGGATGAAGGCGACATCATCATGCAGGTCGAGAAAATGCCTTCGATTAACCTGGCGCGCTCTGCGGAACTGGACCAGGCCTTGCAGCGCCGTGTCCTGGAAGCTGTGCCCGAAGTGAAAAGCGTGGTGGCGCGCGTCGGCTCCGACGAACTCGGGCTCGACCCGATGGGGCTGAACGAAACCGACACCTTCCTCGTGCTCAAGCCGCGCGAACAATGGCGCGATCCGGACAAGGAAGTGCTGATCGACCGCCTGCGCGCGGTGGCGGCGGAATTCCCCGGCATTAACGTGAGCTTCACGCAGCCGATCGAGATGCGCACCTCGGAAATGCTGTCCGGCGTGCGCGGCGATCTCGCGGTGAAGGTGTACGGCAGCGACATGCAGAAACTCAACGCGATGGCGGAACAGATCGTGCGCGTGATGCAAGCCATTCCCGGCAGCGAAGATGTGCTGACCGTGAAGAACGCCGGCGTGCAGTACCTGCAGGTTGATTTCAACCGCGCGGCGATCGGACGCTACGGCCTGAGCGTGGAGCAGGTGCAAAACGACCTGCGCATGCTGGTCGAAGGTCGCCCCACCGGCATCGTGATCGAGGAAGGCCGTCGCCTGCCGCTGATCGTGCGCGGCGGCAGCGAGCTGCAACTGTCGCCGGAGCGCTTCCAGGAACTGCGCATACCGGTCGCGGACGGCCAGGCGATTCCGCTCTCGCACCTGGCTTCGCTGCGCCCGGTCGATGGGCCGGTGAAGGTCGAACGCGAGAATTCCTCGCGCATGGTGGTGGTGCGCGCCAATGTGCGCGGCCGCGACCTGGTGGGCTTCGTCGATGATGCGAAAGCAGCGGTAGCGAAGCAGGTCCAGCTGCCGGCCGGTTACCGCATTGCGTGGGGCGGGCAGTTCGAGAACCAGCAGCGCGCAGCGGCGCGCTTGCTGGTCGTGGTGCCGATCTCGCTGGCGCTCATCTTCCTGCTCCTGTTCGCGACCTTCGGTTCGCTGCGCCAGGCGACGCTGGTGTTCGTCAACATTCCGTTTGCGCTGATCGGTGGCGTGGTCGGGCTTGCCGTCACCGGGGAATACATGTCGGTGCCGGCATCGGTCGGCTTCATCGCGCTAATGGGTATCGCGGTGCTGAACGGGCTGGTGATGATCAGCTATTTCAACCAGCTCAAGGCCAAGGGGCTCGGCGCTGCCGAGGTCGTGATCGAAGGCGCGAAGCGTCGCCTGCGCCCGGTGCTGATGACCGCCAGCATCGCGGCCTTCGGCCTGATCCCCTTGCTGCTGGCGACCGGGCCCGGCTCCGAGATCCAGCGTCCGCTGGCGATCGTGGTGATTGGAGGTCTGGTGACATCCACCTTGCTGACGCTGGTGCTGCTGCCGATCCTGTTCCAGCAATTCGGCATGGAGGAAAAATGATGGCGCATCAGTACAACTGCGTGCTCACGCTGGCGCTGCCGGCACGGCTGGAAGAAGAAGTGCTCGATCATTTGCAGGCGCATCCGGAATGGGTGAGCGGCTTTTCGATCATGCCGGCCGAGGGCTTCGGCACCGGCATGAGCCTGCCGACGACCATGGAGCAGGTGCGCGGACGGGCGCGCCGCCGCGTCATCACGATATTGATGGAGGAGGGAAACGTCGATCCGCTGCTGGCGAGCCTGCGTGCCGATTTCCACAGTCCAGAAATGGCGTACTGGGTGACGCCGCTGATCAGGTTTGGAAGATTCGTATGAGTGCAAAGAAGATGTTTCATGCGGCGTGTTCGATCGCCGCGCTTGCCCTGTCGTTCGGCGCCGCCGCGCAGGAGTATCCCGCCTCCCTGCCGCCGCAGGAGATGGTGCGCAATACGCTGGAGCAACTGCCGCAAGTGAAGGCGGCGCGCAATGGCATCGACCTGGAAGAAGCCAACGCCGGCCGGCTGCGTGCAGGGCCGTATGAATGGATGGTCAAGGGTGGCCTGCAGCGGCGCACCGAGTCCGCCAGCGGCACGCGCTATCGTGAAAACGAGCTGGCGGTCGAACGACCGATCCGCTGGTTCGGCAAGGGCGACAAGGACCGTGTATTGGGTGAGCAACGTGTGAAGACAGCTGGTTTTGCGCTGGCTGACACCTGGCACGAAGCGGGTCGCGCGTTCTTGCGAAGTTGGTTCGATGCGATGCGCGAAGCCCGCACGGCGGCGCGTCTGCAGGAACAGGCGGATCTGCTGAAGCAGCAGGCGGATGTCGTGCGCAAGCGCGTCAAGGCAGGCGACGCGCCGCGCGTCGAACTGATGCTGGCCGACACCGAATACGAAAGGGCATCGGCCGCGCAAGCTCAGGCTGAGCAACGGGCAGCGCGCGTGCTGTCCGCACTGCAATCGCAATATCCTGGCGCGCAATTGCGCGTACCGCAGCCGCTGCCCGAACCAGTTCCGCTGACTGGCGGTGCCGGTGAATGGAAGCAGCGCATCCTTGCGGACAACCACGAGATCGAGCTGGCCCGATCGATGGCCGACCAGGAAAAACTGAATGCCGAGCGTCTCGCGCTGGACCGCATGCCCGACCCCACGCTCGGCGTACGCATGGCGCAGGAGCGCGACCGGCAGGAGAAGATCGTTGGCGTCACCTTTTCAATTCCGCTGTCCGGCAGCCTGCGCCGTTCACAGCACGAGGCAGGTCTGGCCCAGGCGCGCATTGCCGAGGACAAGGCAGCGCAAGTGAGCGTCAAGGCGGAAAGCGACGCGATGAGCGTCGCGATGAATGCCGAAGCGGCTTATGAAACCTGGCACAGGCTCGCGCAGGTGGCGAAGCAGACGGACGACAACACAGCGCTGGTGTCCAAGGCGTATTCGCTGGGCGAAGCTTCATTGAGCGAACTGCTCTTTGCACGGCGGCAGTCGATGGAAGCTGCTGCATCCGCGGAAGCCATGCAGCTTGATGCGCTGGAAGCGCAGGCGCGACTGCTGCTGGATGCGCATAGGATCTGGCAGTTCGAGGAGCACTAACAGAAGTGTCCGCGGAAAACACGGAAAACACAGAAAAATTCTTGTTGTTTTCCGTGTTTTTCGTGTTTTCCGTGGACAAGAATTTCTCTTCCGTAGATGCACCCCTTTCGCTTCTCGCGACATCATCGCGGTCTACACTGCCCATCCCGACTGCTAGCGCCAACGCCACGGTAATATTGGTGTCCACGAAAAACACGAAAGACTCGAAGATCAAAAAAATTTTCGTGCTTTTCGTGTTTTCCGTGGACAAGAATTTCTCTTCCGTGGATGCCCCCCTTCAGCTTCTCGCGGCATCCTCGCGGTCTACACCGCCCCTCCCGACTGATAACACCAATGCCACGGTTCGTGGATAAAACCAAGTGCGTTCCCGCGCGGATACGAGAGCGTGAAACCAAAGCGGCCAGCATGTCGGCATAGCCAGCGGAAGGCGTCGGTGTCTTCGAACGGCGCTTCAGTCGGCTCGCAGCCAGGCGTGTTGATGTCGATGGCGCGGCCGGTGTGATGCTCGCTGTAGCCGGGCGGCGCGCTGAGCGTGAGGATGGTTTCCATCGGCATGTCGCGCGCAATCTTGGCGCGGATGATCTCGATCTGCCGATCGACGCCGCGAAATGCGGAGACGATTTCCAGTACAACACCTTCTTCCTGCGCAGCGCCCTTCATGGACCACCACGCCTGCGCCGCGTCGGGCACAAGCAGGTGTTCTCGATTGCTTGCGTCGGTTTCGGCGATCACCAGTTCGCGGGCTTCTTCAAAAAAAGGCAACTGCTTGCGCGCGATGATGTCGTCGGAGATACCCAGCGCTTCGAGCGCAAGAGTGATGCGTTGCCGGTATTCGTGGATGTGCATGGCGGTTTGACATTGCCGGTGTGATATCGACCGGCAGAGAGAATGCGGATGAAGGAAGTTTATCCGCTGCAGAGGTTTTTTTGTCCACGGAAAACACGGAAGACACGGAAATCGAGAAGAATTTTTCTGTGCTTTTTGTGTTTTCCGTGGACATTAATCACGCCGTCGACCAGGCCTACGGCATGTCAAGACACCACAGGCCCGCGTCGAACTTCAGATCGCCGCCGCGATCGCCTTGCCCGCTTCCGTGGTGGATGCCTTGCCGCCGAGGTCCGGCGTCACTGCCCCGTCGAGGATGCTCTGTTCGATCGCCTTCAGGATGGCGTCATGCGCGGCGGTGTAGTTCGCGTCGCCCTGGCCGAGGAAGTCGAGCATCATCGCGCCCGACCAGACCATCGCGATCGGGTTGGCAATGTTTTTGCCGTAGATGTCCGGCGCAGAACCGTGCACCGGTTCGAACAGCGAGGGGAACTTGCGCTCCGGATTGAGGTTGGCCGAGGGCGCAATGCCGATGGTGCCGGTGCAGGCCGGGCCGAGGTCGGACAGGATGTCGCCGAACAGGTTGGATGCCACCACCACGTCGAAGCGTTCCGGGCTCATCACGAAACGCGCGCAGAGGATGTCGATGTGATACTTGTCCCACGTCACATCGGCATATTCTTTCGCCACGGCTTCCACGCGCTCGTCCCAGAACGGCATGCTGATGGAGATGCCATTCGACTTGGTGGCGGACGTAAGGTGCTTCTTCGGGCGGCGCTGCGCGAGGTCGAAGGCGTACTTCAGGACGCGGTCCACGCCGTGGCGCGTGAACACTGCTTCCTGCAGGGCGAACTCGCGGTCGGTGCCCATGAACATGCGACCGCCGACGGAGGAATACTCGCCCTCAGTGTTTTCACGCACCACGTAGAAATCGATGTCGCCCGGCTTCTTGTTGGCCAGCGGGCAGGGCACGCCGGGCATCAGGCGCACCGGGCGCAGGTTGATGTATTCGTCGAACTGGCGGCGGAACTGGATCAGCGAGCCCCACAGCGAAATGTGGTCCGGCACGGTGGCCGGCCAGCCGACTGCGCCGAAGTAGATGGCCTCGAACTGGCTCAGCTGCTCGAACCAGTCATCCGGCATCATCTTGCCGTGCTGCAGGTAGTAGTCGCAGTTGGCCCATTCGAAGGTGGTGAATTCCAGCGCGATGTTGAACTTGCGCGCGGCGGCCTCGACGGCGCGCAGGCCTTCCGGCATCACTTCCTTGCCGATGCCGTCGCCGGCGATGACTGCGATCTTGTGCTTTTTCATCAACTTTCTCCTGGGTCCGAAATCGAGGGATGGCACAAGCATAGACCAGAACAGTTCGTTTACAATGCCCCGATATGTGAATGGACAAGACACGTATCGTGAACAATGACGACCTGCGGGTATTCGTGACGGTGGCGCGCAAAGCGAGCTTTGCCGGCGCAGCCGAAGAACTGGGCATGTCTCCCGCCTACATCAGCAAGCGGATCGGCATTCTCGAGAAGACGCTCGGTGTGAAGCTGTTCCACCGCACCACGCGGCGCGTCGCCGTCAGCGAGGATGGCGAGCGCGTCTATGCCCGCGCGCAGGCGATCCTCGAGCACATCGACCACCTGTACGATGACGTTTCCGCCACGCGCCGCATGCCACGCGGCCAGCTGCGCATCTGCAGCAGCTTCGGTTTTGGCCGCAACGTGGTGGCGCCGGCCATCGCGCAGCTGGTCGAGAAATATCCCGCGCTGCAGGTCCGCTTCGAAGTGTTCGACCGGCTAATCGACATCGCCAGCGAAGGTTTCGACCTCGACATCCGCGTCGGCGACGAGATTGCATCGCACCTGATCGCGAAGCGGCTGGCATCCAACTACCGCATCCTGTGCGCCTCACCGCGATATCTGGCGAAGCGCGGCACGCCGAAGACGCTGCATGAACTGTCCAACCACGATTGTCTCGTGATCAAGGAGCGCGACCATCCGTTCGGTGTATGGAAGCTGCGCAACGGCGCGCAGGAAACCACGGTGAAGGTGACCGGACCGCTGTCATCGAACCATGGCGAGATCGTGGTGCGCTGGGCGATGGAAGGCGCGGGCATCATGCTGCGCTCGATGTGGGATGTGGAGCCGCATATTGCGCGCGGCGAGCTGGTCAGAATTCTTCCGGACTACCAGCAGGATGCGAATATCTGGGCGGTGTATCCGCAACGCCTGACCGGCTCAGCCAAGATCCGCGTGTGCGTGGAATTTTTCGAGGAGTATTTTGCGGAGCGGGAGAAGAGTGTCCACGGAAAACACTAGGCGTGCCCCACGGAAAGCACGGAAAACACCGTTGATTTCCAGGTTATCCATGTCTTAATGATCCGTCTTGTAGCCAAGGTATTAGAGGCGTCCACGAAAAACACGAAACACACGAACAAGACATTTGATTTCGTGTTTTTCGTGGGGCACGCCTAGTGTTTTCCGTGGACAATGGTTTTTTAGCAAGCTACACAACATGCAGCAGGATCGCAAGATAGTGGCACGCGCTGCCGCCGAGCACGAACAGGTGCCAGATGCCGTGACCGTGAACCATGCGTTCGTCGCGGACATAGAACACCAGGCCGAAGGTATACGCCGCGCCGCCGGCTGCAAGCCAGCCGAAGCCACTCCAGCTCAGCGCCGAGATCAGCGGCACGACGGCCAGCAGCGCCATCCAGCCCATCAGCACATAGATCACGATCGACAGCACGCGCGCGCCTTTCGCGATGCAGAGCTCCTGCACGATGCCGATCACGGCGAGCCCCCAGATCGTTCCGAACAGAGCCCAGCCGAGCGGGCCGCGCAGCGTCACCAGCGTGAATGGTGTATACGTGCCCGCGATCAGCAGGTAGATCGCGCAGTGGTCAAGCTTGCGCAGCACATCCTTCGCAGTGCCGCGCAGGCTGTGGTACAGCGTCGAAACGACATAGAGCGCGAACAGCATCGTACCGTAGATGCTGAAGCTGACGATCTTCCATGGATCGCCCGCATGCGCGGCCATGACGATCAGAAGCGTCGTTCCGCATGCCGCCAGCACGGCGCCGGCGAGGTGACTGAAGCTGTTGAATCTCTCCCCGTAATACATTTCCGCAAATCCTTGTCCGCATGAAGACGGCAGAAGCGCTGCCGCGCGCATTCCTGTCAGAAGCGCCGGTCATTGTGACGATGGGGCACTTCGGCCATCGGACGGGAAGAAATAACTTTGCGATTCGTCAATTGACTTTCTGACAGCGCTCGCATGCAGGTTTTGCACAACGCAACCCGATTCCGATTAATATTGTTGGCTGATAACTTTCTTCAACGCATTCAAGGTCATTCACAGCCATGGCTACATCATCCCACACTTCCATCCGCTTCGACGACCAGGTTGCCATCGTGACAGGCGCCGGCGGCGGCCTCGGCCGTTCGCATGCATTGCAACTGGCCGCGCGCGGCGCGAAGGTCGTCGTCAACGATCTCGGCGTCGCCCGGGACGGCACCGGCAACACCCTCTCGCCAGCGGAAAGCGTGGTCGAGGAGATCAAGGCGGCCGGAGGACAGGCGATCGCGAGCGCGGCGTCTGTCACGGACCCTGCTGCCGTGGAGGAAATGGTGAACCAGGCCATGCGTCAATGGGGGCGTGTCGACATCCTCGTGAACAACGCCGGCTTCCTGCGCGACAAGACCTTTTCGAAGATGACGCTGGACGACTTCCGCGCCATCGTCGACGTGCACCTGATGGGCGCGGTCCACTGCACCAAGGCGGTGTGGGAAATCATGCGGCAGCAGAATTACGGCCGCATCGTGATGACGACCTCTTCCTCCGGACTGTTCGGCAACTTCGGCCAATCGAATTACGGCGCGGCCAAGATGGCGCTGGTGGGGTTGATGCAAACGCTGGCGCTCGAAGGCCAGAAGTACGGCATTCGCGTCAACTGCCTGGCACCGACGGCGGCCACGCGCATGACGGAAGAGCTGATGCGCCCTGAAGACCTCGCGCTGCTCAAGCCGGAGTGCGTCACGCCCGGCATGCTGTACCTGGTGTCGCGCGACGGTCCGACCAAGACCATCCTGTGCGCCGGCGCCGGCACCTTCTCGCGTTCGAGCGTTACCTTGAGCGACGGTGTGTACATCGGCGAGCGTCCCGATGCGGTTGAACTGCTCAAGGCCAACGAAGCGCGCCTGCAGGACCGCAGCGGGGAAACCGTGCCGACTACCGGGTTTCAGCAGTCGATCATGGAAATCACCAAGGCGCGCGGCGCGAAGAAATAGGCCGCGCGGTCCTCACTTCGCCGCGCGAACCTTTATCATCTTCCCGGGCGCGGGCCACACGCCGCGCGCCGCCGCATGGCTGCCTTCGAACACCAGCCAGCTCTGTGCGCCGTAGTGCGGCAAGGGCCGCAGCAGCGCGCGCAAGGCATCCGCATCGGCGGCGGATACCACGGCGAGCGGCACACGGCTGCCCGGCACCGTCCACACCTGCGCGCTGCCCTTCCCGTCCAGTTCCTTTGGCCGCGGCGGCAGGCCGGCCTGCGCCAGCGCCGCATCAACATCTGCATGCAGGCCGATGAGCATCATCGGCTCGGTTCCTGATACACCCTGCGCGAGCGATGCCGCTTGCGGCGGATTCTCGAACAGGCGGCGCGCAAGTTCGTCTGCCGCCGTTCGCAGCTGCGGCGAAACAATGGCGAGGCGCGGCGCGCGCGCGATGAACCACTGCCGCAGGATGGGAGGAAGCTGGTCGTGTTCGAGCACGCGCCAGATGCGCAGGTCGGGATCGATGCGCACGCCTTGCGGCGGCGCATCCACGTCCAGGCTGATTTGCTCGCGAGTGTGCGAGACATCCACGCGCCGCATCTCGGTGCGATTCGCATACACCAGCTCGACCGGCAGGCGCAGTGCATACGGCGGCTCACTTTGCTCGATGACGAGTTGCACGTGCTTCTTCCCTGTTTCATTGGCTGTTCCAGAAGCCAGGCTGGCATCGGCAATCGTCACCGTCGGCCCGCCAGCGCGCGCCAGCCACTGTTGGAAGAAATCACCCAAGGGCTTGCCGGACGAATGCTCGAAGGCGAGGCGCAGGTCATCCCAGCTTGCCGACCTGAAGCGATGCTGGTGCCAGAACGTGCGGATGCCTTTGACGAAGGCCTCCTCGCCGATCATGTCGCGCAGCATCACGAACAGCATCGCCGACTTGCCATAGCCGATTGCCGCTTCCGCGCCGTGCGTGCGCGAGCGGAAGCCGCGCAGCGTCTGCTGGTCGCCCGGCGGAACCGCCGCGAAATCGCGCAGCCACGCCAGGCGCATTTCACGCGCGGCCGCCGCCGACTCGCGTTCCTTGTACGCATAGTCGGCCATGAACGTGGTCAGTCCCTCGCTCCAGTTGCCGCCCTCGTAGTCGACATACACGCCGTTGCCCCACCAGTCGTGCAGGATCTCGTGGCCGAGCGAGGTGGCGCGGATGAAAGGCAGCTTCAGCACCTCGGCGCCGATGTAGGTGAGCGACGGCATGCCGAAGCCGGTCGGCAAGGGGCTGGCGACGATGGAAAAACCCTTGAATGGATAGTCGCCGATCTGCCGCGAATACAGGTCGATGTAACGTTGCGTATCCTCGAGATAGGCGGCGGCCAGCCCGGGCATGGCGTCCAGCTCACGCGGAAAATAGGTGCGCAGGCGCAAGCCTTCGGCGCCAGTGCGCGGCACCATTCTTTCGTGCACGATCCACGGGCCAGCCATGAGGTCGATGCCGTCCGCAGGCTGCGGAAATTCGAAGTTCGCACGATAGGGCTTCGTGGTATCGTTGGGCACATCTTCCGACAGCAGGTGGCCCGCTACCAGCGCGCGCTGGCCGGCAGGCACGCTGAGTGCGACGCGATACGCGAACAGCGGCGCAGGCTGCGGATACCAGCCGCTGCCGGCAGGAAGGAAACTGCCTTCCTGCGAGGCCATCGGCGGCAGGCCGTGTAGCACACCGCGATGGTCGAGGCTGCGATCGAGCGGCGGCAGCGTGCCGCCGTAGTCGATTCGCAGCGTGCGGGCGCCCGGCGGCAAGGTCACGCGCCAGGCGCGAAGGGCGCCTTCACGCCCGGCGGGAAACACTTGCAGCGGCTTGCCGCCTGCCGCTGCGCTCGTCACCTGCAGGGACTCATGCAGCGCGAATTGAAATTCACCCGGAGGCGGGCGCAACTCCGCGTACGCCTTGAACTCGTGCGTACCGGGATTCAGCTCGACATGCAGATCGAGCGCCGGCACGGCATGTGCCGTTGCGCCGACGAAGGAAAACAGCAGGACGAAAAGCAGCCCGAGGAGATGGCGCAAGGGAAGCCTGCTCATCGGTTCACCGGAAACTTGACGACCACGTCAATGGTGTCGTCCCCGCGCTTGATCCGCATCGGCAGCCAGGTTCCGGCGGGCTGTGCGCGCACCGCGGACACCACCGTCCCGCTCGTGCTGACGTTCGTGCCAGCGACTTCCAGCAGGCGATCGCCGGCCTTCAAACCGATCTTCTCGGCCAGGCTGCCCGGCGAGACTTCGAGGATGCGCACCACGCCCTCATTCTCTTCCAGCCGCACGCCCAGGCGCGGCGGCGGGGCCGGCGCCTCCACCTGCGGCGGCAGGCCGAATGCAACGTCCACCATGCCGGCGCGGATCTCCTTGCAATCCATGTCCGGCGACACCGCCATCATGGTGCCGACGTTGCGGATACCGAGGTCGCGCAGCTGGTATGGCACGCCGTAATTGAAGCGGATATGCCCGCTGCCCATGATGCCGACCACCAGCGGCTTGTCGCTGCCCTGCGCGGCGCTTGCCCGCTTGGCAAGCGCCTCGGCCATTGCACGATCCCAGGTGGTCTGCGATTCGACGAAATTGCGAAAGCCCGCGTCCGACTTGCCCGGCTTCTCCGCTTTGTCCTCCGTCCCGCCGTGCATTGCATGCATGCGATAGACATCGAACAGGAAATCGCGATAAGCCTCGCTCGGTGCCGCGGCACGCCCCACACCCTCGCGCTGTGCCTCGGGCACCTTGTCCCAGCCTTTGTCGCGCACAGCCCTGTTGAGCGCCGCGTCCACGTTCAGGGCCAGCATCGGTATGCGGTTGATGCGCGCGAACTCGAACAGCGGCACATAGAGATCGGGCGAGGTGTTCCACACCTTGTTCCAGTCCGACTGCTCCAGGAACTGCTTGAGCGTGAGTTCGCCTGCGACCCAACGGTCCAGCACGGCCTGCACGCGACGCGGGAACATCTCGAAACCGATCACCATGTTCGGATGCAGCAGTTGCAGCGCCGCCAGCGTTTGCACCTGCCAGCGATGATGCGCATCGTCATCGTGGTGTTCGCCGAGAAGCACTACGTCGCGCTTCGCCATGTCACCAAGGACATTGGCAGCAGGCACGGTGCGGAACGGCGCCTTTTCCAGCACCGTCCATGCACTTGGAATCAGGCAACTGGGAGAGGTGGCGGCGGTGGCTGCGTCATGCAATGCAAGGATGGTGAGGCAGGCCAGCATGGCCGCGACACGGCGCGGGAGGGAGATTGTCTTGGAGGGCATGAGGGAATCTTGACCTTTCGATCTTCTGTTGCGCCACGCCGGATGTGCCCGGATTGATCCTGCTCAAGGCCGGCATCGGCGTATCCGCAATGCAAGCATAAACCCATTCCTGCAGCGATGACTTTGCCGCCCGTCAATACCACGGACAGGGCGCGGCAGGACAGGAAAATGCGAAGCGTTTATAGTTCTCGTTCACTCGCCATCCAAGGAAACCGCATGACCGATCTTTCCACATTCCCCATTACACGCAAATGGCCCGCGCGGCATGCCGACCGCATCCAGCTCTATTCGCTGCCCACGCCCAATGGCGTGAAGGTATCCATCATGCTCGAAGAGACCGGCCTGCCCTATGAGCCGCATCTCGTCAGCTTCGACAGCAATGACCAGATGTCTCCGGAATTCCTGTCGCTCAACCCGAACAACAAGATCCCGGCCATCATCGACCCCAACGGTCCGGGCAGCAAGCCGCTGCCGCTTTTCGAGTCGGGCGCGATACTGCTCTATCTCGCCGACAAGTCCGGGCGCTTCATGCCGGCCGACCCGGCGCTGCGCTACGAGACGATCCAGTGGCTGATGTTCCAGATGGGCGGCATCGGGCCGATGTTCGGGCAGGTCGGCTTCTTCCACAAGTTTGCCGGCAAGGACTATGAGGACAAGCGGCCGCGCGACCGTTACGTGCAGGAAACGCGACGCCTGCTCGGTGTACTGGACGTCCGCCTGGAAAACCGGGAGTGGATCATGGGCAAGGATTACACCATCGCGGATATCGCGACCTTCCCCTGGGTGCGCAACCTGATCGGCTTTTATGGCGCTGGCGACCTCGTGAGCATCGCGGATTTTCCGCATGTCACGCGTGCGCTCGATGCTTTCCTCGTCCGTCCGGCAGTCGTAAAAGGGCTCGACATTCCGCACCCTTGAAGCGCAGCCCTCGGCGGCTACGATCTTGCGAAGAACAAAACGGCAAGGTGCGGAGTCATAAGTAATGGATGGTGCGCACACCGCGCGATCTCAAGACCTCACCGGAGGGAGGTGGATCATGATGAACAATGAAAAGCAACGGGAAGGATCCGGAAGTTCCAGGCGCCCGATCGCGCGCACTGCCTTGCTGGCCGGGGTTGCGGGAGGACTGGCCGCGCTTGCCGTGCTGTCGGTGCGCACGCAGATGCGGTCGAGGCGTTACGGGGACCGGACGTCGGAACGTCGCAATCCGGTCAATTTCTTTCTGGCAGGACCGTATCCGCACCGCAGGGCGATCGACGTTTCCGGCCGCCGCCCGCTGTTCGAGCGTCGCCAGTCCGTGTACGACACGTACTGATTCCTGCATTGATACATGCGGCATGGCCCGCGGCGTCAGTGCTGCTCACGCCGCAGCAGCACCCTCAAGCGAAGCCATGCGTAATATCTGCTGCAAAGCCGTATCCTGTTATGAAGCGTTCTTCCCATGATGACCTCCACTGCACAATTCCAGTGTAATGGCGGCTTTCCGGAAGGAATGTGACCGGCGGCACAAGCCATCATGCACGGACATAAAAGCAACAGTTTTCCGACGACGCACGCAACTCCATGTTTTATTGACATGGCGCATGTTTCGGGCGATTGTGGGCGTCGTATCATTGCCGGCCGCCCGGGAACCCGATTCTCGACCGGTTCCCCTGCCCGGTTTCTCGCGATGAACCTCCACCGAAGTACATCGTCTCACCGCAACGGCACTCGCGGCCGTTTCCGGGCATCATGGCGTTTCCTCACTTTGCATTCTGGAGTCAACTGTATGAACCTGATGATTACTGGGCAGCACATTGAAGTCACACCGGCGCTGCGCGCCTATGTGGAAGACAAGCTTGGACGGGTGGTCCGTCATTTCGACCAGATCATCGACGCAGCGGTGATCCTTGGCGTTGAAAAGCCTTCCGAGAAGGACAAGCGGCAGCGCGCCGAGGTCAACGTGCGCATGAAGGGCAATGTCGTTCACGTCGAACACTATGACGTTGACCTCTACGCGGCGATCGACGGCCTGGTGGACAAGCTCGACCGCCAGGTCATGCGCCACAAGGAAAAGATCCAGTCACATCAGCACGAACCGATCAAGCGCGTCAGCATCGAGCCCTGATGCCGATGGCAAGGTGACCGGCGCGTCCGGTCACCTCACGATCAGGGTTGCCTTCATCGTGGGATGCAGGGTGCACATGTAGGTGAAGGTCCCCTTGCGTACCGGCTTGAATTTCCAGCTTCCGTCCGCGGCGATTTCGCCGGAGTCGAAGGCATGGTTCTGCGCAGTCACGGTATGCGGAAACGGATCCTTGTTCGTCCACACCACCGTGTCGCCTGCCTTCACCTCGAGCGTCTGCGGCGCGTAGCGCATCGCTTCGATCACGACCTCATGCCGCGCCGGCGTGCGATCGGCCAGCGCGCCGGCGGATACGCCGAGCAAGGCAAGGGCAAGCAGCAGCGATCCTCCATGGCGCATTCTGGTCCGCATGATCGCTCCTTATTTCAGGGAAGCCTGGATCTGCTTCGCGTGCTGCAAGTGCGCGTCAATCGCCGGACGGACCTTTTCCAGCAATGCCTTCAGCTCGTCATTTTTCGCATTCGGAATCAGCGTCTTGTCGATAGCGTCGAGCACCGCCTGGTGGTAGGTAACCTCGTTATCGACATACTCCTTGTCGAACGCCTTCCCCTTCAGTCCCTTGAGTTTTTCCCGCTCCTTCGCGCCGTTGTCCTTCAGGCTCTTGCTGGTGTCGTTCTCTTCGGGCGTCACATGCAGTTTCGTGACGAGCTCGGTGGCCTGCTTGTTGACGCCGGTATGGTCGGTGACCATGCGCTTGGCGAACTCCTTCACCTGCTTGTCGTGCGCCTTCTTTTCGGCGAGCTTGCCGGCATCGATATCGACCGAATTGGCAGCAACCACGATGGCGGCGATCTGCGCGTCGTTCGGCGCACTCGACTGCGCATGGGAAGTGCCGGCGGCGAAAGCAAACAGCGCGGCGATGATGGCGGGAGAAATTCTGGACATGGCGGGACTCCTTCTAATGATTGTGGAAAAGTGATGACGCCGGGTCTTGCGGCATGCGCCGCGACCCGTTTAAGTTCGTCACGCAACATTAGATGAAGTGAGAAATCGCGGCGTTCCCGCACCTGTTCGCTGTGATGGAGAGGCCTCGATAGAGGGTCCACGGAAAACACGAAAAACACGGAAGAAATCGACTAGAAATTATTCCGTGTTTTCTGTGTTTTCCGTGGACAAAAGTGATGATGTCGGGTCTTGCGGCATGCGCCGCGATCCGTTTCAGTGGTCACGCAACATTACATGAAGTGAGAAATCGCGACGTTGCCGCGCCTGTCCGGTGTGATGGAGAGCGCCTCGATAGAGTGTCCACGGAAAACACGAAAGACACGGAAGAAATCCGCTAGAAAATATTCCGTGTTTTCTGTGTTTTCCGTGGACAAATTTGATTCGTTCAACCGGCCTTCGTCATCTCATCCTCGATATAGGCCCGGATGATGTCGTCGAAGCTTTCATCATGCCGGAAGCCCATCGCATTCGCGCGCGCAGTCACGAAATTGCCCGGCCAGGAATTGACGATGCGGATGACCGCCGGGTCCTGCTGCCAGCGGATGCGCTGTGCAGCTTCCGGCCCGGCGACGCGCTCGAGCGCGGCCACCATGTCCTTGACCGTGGTCGCCAGCCCGGGCAGGCTGAGCGCTCGGCTGCTGCCGAACAGGCTGCCGTCGATGTCATGGCCGTGGATCAGGCTTTCGATGGCATAGCGCGGCGAGAGCAGCCACATCGGGGTTTCCGGCGCGACGGGGCAGATGGCTTCGACGCCATTGAGCGGTTCGCGGATGATGCCGCTGGCGAAGCTCGATGCCGCCTTGTTCGGCGCGCCGGGCCGCACGCACACGGTCGGCATGCGCAAGGCGCGGCCGTCGATGAAGCCCTTGCGGCTGTAATCGTTGACCAGCAGTTCGCCCATCACCTTTTGCGCGCCATACGAGCTTTGCGGCGTCGGCACCTGCGAATCAGGCACCTTCTCCGGCAGTTCGCCGCCGAACACCGCCACCGAACTGGTGAAGACCAAGCGCGGCTTGTTGCCGTTGCGGCGGGCGCGCTCGAGGATCAGGCGCGTGGCGTCGAAATTGATGCGCATGCCGAGGTCGAAGTCGGCTTCGGCCTGGCCGCTCACGATGGCGGCGAGATGGAACACGGAATCGATGTCGGGCGTGAGCACGGCTTCGATCATCTTCGCGTCGGCGATGTCGCCGGTCACCACTTCGATGCGCGGATCGTCGAAACCCCGGGCGGGAACCACGTCGAGCAGGGTAATGCGCGTGATCGGATTTTGCCGCCCCTGCGCGTTGGCCAGGGTTCCGCGTTCCAGAAGACGTTTCGCCAGTTTCGCGCCGAGCAGTCCGGCGCCGCCTGTGATGAGTACCCGCATGATTTCCCCTGTCAGTAAGGCGCGCTGTCCGGCGCCGTTGCGTGAATCCTGCCCGCGACCGGAACACAGCGGCGCGGCCGATTTTCAGGCGGGTTAACCAGGTCCCGCCACTTGCTTGCAGGCATATTGTAGTACAAAGAACAAAGTTGTATGATGAGCAGACATCATATCTATTTTTGCCACACTTGAGGGCCGGATGCCGAACACGCCTGCATTCCAGGTTGAACCGCTGACCGCCAACGCGACCATGCCGGACCGGGTCACGCACGCCCTGCTGGAACTGATCCGCAGCGGCGCCTACCCCGCCAAGTCGCGCCTGCCGTCGGAAACGGAGATGGCGCAGCGTTTCGGCGTGAGCCGTACGGTGATCCGGGAGGCGGTATCGCGGCTGAAATCCGAAGGGCTGGTCGAATCGCGCCAGGGCAGCGGCGTGTTCGTGCGCGAAGTCGGCCCGGACACCCCCTTCCGCATCGACCCCACCGTGGTCGATTCCATCCAGTCGGTCCTGCAGGTCGCCGAGCTGCGTCGCGGCCTGGAAGCCGAAATCGCGGCGCTGGCCGCCGAGCGCGCCACGCCGGAACAGGTCGCGGACATCCGCGCCAGGCTGAAGGCCATCGACACCGCAGTGGCGGTGGGCGGGGACGGTGTTGCGCCGGACATGGAATTCCATCGCAGCATCGCGCGCGCCACGGCCAATCCGCATTTCCTCGCACTGTGGGACTTCCTCGGCCAGTTCCTGAAAGGCACGATCTCCATCTCGCGCGCATGGGAAGCGCGGCAGGAAGCCACCCGCTCGCAGGTGCGGGAAGAGCACAAGGCGATCTATGACGCGATCGCCGCCCGGGATCCGGAGGCCGCGCGCGCCGCCGCGCGCCAGCACATGGAGATGGCGTCGCAGCGGATCAGCACCGCCGATCCGGAATTCCTGGAAGAGCAACGACGCAAATAACAAGACCTAACCAAGAAGGCGAGGACATGACCCTCTTACTCGGCTGCATCGCGGATGACTTCACCGGCGCGACCGACCTGGCAGGCATGCTGGTGCGCGCCGGCATGCGCACCGTGCAAATGATCGGCGTGCCGGAAACGCCACTGCCGCCAGACATCGACGCGGTGGTCATTGCGCTCAAGTCGCGCACCACTCCGGCCGCCGATGCGGTCAGGGAATCACTGGCGGCGCTGAAGTGGCTGCAGGCCGCCGGCTGCCACCAGGTCTATTTCAAGTACTGTTCCACCTTCGACTCCACCGACGCCGGCAACATCGGCCCGGTCACCGACGCGCTGATGCGCGCACTGAACACCCGCTTCACCATCGCCTGCCCCGCCTTCCCCGAAAACAAACGCACCATCTTCAAGGGTTACCTGTTCGTCGGCGACGTGCTGCTGAGCGAAAGCGGCATGCGCGACCATCCACTCACGCCGATGAAGGACGCCAACTTGGTGCGCGTGCTGCAGCGGCAGACGGATCGCAAGGTCGGACTCATCAACCATGAAGCGGTGCGCTCCGGCCCGGACGCAATCGTCTCGCGCATGGACAGCCTGCGCAGCGAGGGCTTCGAGATCGCCATCGTCGACGCCACCTCGAACCAGGACATGATGCGCATCGGCGCTGCCTGCGCGGGGCTGCCGCTGATCACCGCCGGCTCAGGCGTCGCGCTCGGCCTGCCTCAGAATTTCCGCAAGTCCGGCCTCTTGAAGCAAGACGCAACGGCGGACCAGCTGCCCGTCCCGAAGGGATTGCGCGCCGTGATCTCGGGCAGCTGCTCGGTGGCGACGCAGGCGCAGGTGGCGGACTACATCGACGACGGCCGCCCTGCCTTCGCTGTCGATCCGCTGCGGCTGGCCACCGGCGCCGACGTGGTCGGCGAGGCACTGGCATGGGCCGCGCCGCTGCTGCAGGACGACACGCCGCTGATCTACGCTACCGCCAGCCCGGACAGCGTGAAGATGGTGCAGACACAGCTCGGCGCCGAACGCGCCGGCGCGCTGGTCGAGCAGGCCCTGTCGGCCATCGCGCTGGGACTCGTGGAGCGCGGCGTGCGGCAACTGATCGTGGCCGGTGGCGAGACCTCCGGCGCGGTGGTCGCCGCACTCGGCGTGAAGGGCCTGCACATCGGCCCGCAAATCGATCCCGGCGTGCCGTGGACCACGAGCCTGGGCGAACCTTCGCTGGCGCTCGCGCTCAAGTCCGGCAATTTCGGCACTGTCGATTTCTTCACCAAGGCATGGAGGGTCCTGCCATGAACGAATCCACATTGCGCGAAGCAATCTGCGAGGTTGGGAAATCGCTCTACGACCGCGGCCTGGCGACAGGCAGCAGCGGCAACATCAGCGTGCGGCTCGACGACGGCTGGCTGCTGACGCCGACCAATTCCTGTCTCGGCCGCCTCGATCCGGCGCGCCTGTCGAAACTCGACTGGACAGGCAAGCTGCTGTCGGGCGACCCGGTATCGAAGGAGGCCTTCCTGCACAGCGCCATGTATGAAGAGCGCAGCGGCGCCGGCGCGATCGTGCATCTGCACTCCACGCACTGCGCGGCGGTGTCGTGCATGTCCGGCCTCGATGCATCCGATTGCATTCCGCCGCTCACCGCCTACTTCGTCATGAAGATCGGCAAGCTGCCGCTGATTCCCTACCACCGTCCCGGCGATCCGAAGCTCGGCGACGCCATCCGCGGCCCGGCGCGCAAGCATGCGGCCGTACTGCTCGCCAACCACGGCCCGGTGGTATCCGGCGCTACGCTGGATGCGGCGGTCAATGCGATGGAAGAACTCGAAGAAACCGCGAAGCTGTTCCTGCTGTTGCGCGGCCATAACCCGCGCGTGCTGAGCGAAGCGCAGATCGACGAACTGCGCCAGGCGTTCAGGCTCGACCACTGAAAGGAAATCCCGTGCCCCAATTTGCCGCCAACCTCACGATGATGTTCAACGAGGTGCCTTTCCTGCAGCGTTTCCAGGCTGCCGCACAAGCCGGTTTCAAGGCTGTCGAATTCCTCTTTCCTTACGAGCACGCGCCGGAAGAGATCGCCGCGCAGCTCAAGGAAAACCACCTCGAGAACGTGCTGTTCAACATGCCTCCCGGCGACTGGGCGAAAGGCGAGCGCGGCATTGCATCGCTGCCAGGGCGCGAAGCGGAATTCCGCGAGGGAGTGGCGACGGCGATCAGGTACGCGAAGGCGCTCGGCACACCGCGATTGCATGCGATGGCAGGCCTGCTGCCGCAGGGTGCCGACCCGGCGCAGCATCGCGCCACCTTCATCGCCAACCTGCGCTACGCGTGCGCCGAGGCTGCGAAGCATGACATCACCGTACTGATCGAGCCGATCAACACGCGCGACATCCCCGGCTATTTCCTCAACACGCAGGCCGATGCGCATGCGATCCGCGAGGAAGTCGGCGCGCCCAACCTGAAGGTGCAGATGGATTTTTACCATGTGCAGATCGTCGAGGGCGACATCGCGATGAAGGTGCGGCGCTACCTGCCGCACATCGGCCATATCCAGATCGCCGGCGTGCCTGAACGCAATGAACCGGACACCGGCGAAGTGAATTACGGCTATCTGTTCCGCCTGCTCGACGAACTCGGCTACGACGGCTGGCTGGGCTGCGAATACCGTCCCGCGAAAGGCACGGTCGAAGGGCTCGGCTGGATGAAAGCGCTCTGATCCATGGCTCCGGCGTACAGGGGACGATGCATCGGCGCCGGCGATGAACAACAACAACATCAAGGGAGACAGCCTATTGCACCTCACTCGCATCTTCATGGCCGGCATCCGCGCCGGCGAACGGTTTTCAACCCGGCAGCACCTTCAAAGCACCACGAACTCCCCCTCACAAACAGGAGACTTACAATGAAAGCTTTCCGCTCCAGCCTTATCGCAGTTGCCGTATCCGGCCTGGCAATGGCCTTTGCATCGCAGGGCGCATCGGCGCAGACCGTCATGCGCATCAGCGTCTCGACCGCGCAGAATTCGCACCAGGGCGTCGCCATCGACACGCTGGCAAAGGAAGTCGAGAAGCGCACCAACGGGCGCTACAAGATCCAGACCTTCTATTCCGGCGCGCTGGGTGCGGAGCGTGAAGCGGTCGAAGCAGTGCAGCTCGGCACGCAGGAACTGACCTGGACCTCCACCGGCCCGATCCCGAACTTTGTGCCGGAAGTGAAGATCCTCGACGTGCCCTTCCTGTTCCGCGACTACGCGCATGCGCGCGCCGTGCTGGACGGCCCGATCGGCCAGGAGATGCTGAAGAAGTTCGACAGCAAGGGCATCAAGGCGCTGGCCTGGGGCGAGAACGGCTTCCGCCACATGACCAACAACAAGCGTCCGATCAATACGCCGGAAGACATGAAGGGCCTGAAGATGCGCACCATGGAAAACCCGGTGCACATCCAGGCGTACAAGGGCTTTGGCATCATCCCGACGCCGATGGCTTTCACCGAAGTGTTCACTGCCCTGCAGCAGGGCACGGTCGACGGCCAGGAAAACCCGCTGTCGGTGATCACCGCCAACAAGTTCGAGCAGGTGCAGAAGTACCTGACGCTGACCGGCCACGTTTATTCGCCGGGCGTGTTCCTGATGAACAAGGCGGCCTTCGACAAGCTGTCGCCGGCTGACCAGAAAGCCTTCCTCGAAGCCGCGAAGGTTGCCGCCAAGGCCAACCGCGACCGCGTCGATTCCGACGAGAAGACCGCTGTCGCCGATCTGCGCGCCAAGGGCATGCAGGTGGTCGACAAGGTGGACAAGGCCAAGTTCCAGGCCGCGCTCGCGCCGGTGTTCGTCGACTTCGAGAAGCAGTTCGGCAAGGCCAATCTCGATCGGATCAAGGCGGTGAAGTAAGGAAGCGAATGAAGCGCCTCTGTGCAAAGAGGCGCTTCGTTTTCGTTCCCAGTGTTGTTTCCATAAAGGCGCACTGGTGTCCGGAATCGTTTTGTTAACAAGTCATTGAAGCCTTGAAGACCTTGAGCCGGCAGAGAATGAACCATGTTGCCGGCTTGATTTCGCAGTCGAGCTCCTTCCCCCTTGCAGGGGGAAGGTTGGGATGGGGGTAGTGAGCTTGAATTCACGTCTACGATAGCTCAACCTCACTACCCTCACCCTACGCCGGGCGCCCCTAACCCTTCCCCTGCAAGGGGGAGGGAATAGTGCGCTGATGTATTTAACGTAGCGGCACCGAAGACCTGACCGATAGAGAACACTATGAAATCTGCTTTCCTGGCGGTGGAGCGCCGCCTGACCGCCCTGTCCATGGGCATCGCCTGCCTCATGCTGATCCTGTCAGCGTCCCTGGGCATGTTCCAGATCCTGACGCGCTTCGTGTTCGAGCAGCCAGCCGAATGGACGGAAGTGCTGATCCGCTTCTTCCTCATCTGGATGGTGTTCATGGGACTGCCGGAAGCCTTCCGGCTCGGGTCGATGGTGTCGATCGACCTCATGCACCGTCTGTCTCCGCCAGGCTTTCGCCGCGTGCTCGAAGGCGTGATCGCGCTCCTTTCGCTGGCGCTGCTCGCCGTGATCATCTGGTACGGCTGGGATTACGCCCAGCGCGGCAGCGTGCAGACCATGGCCGGGCTGGAATCGATATCGATGTTCTGGGCCTATGTCGCCATGCCGGTCGGTGGCCTGTGTGCGATCTTCGGCGTCGTCGGCAACTTCCTCGACCCGAAGCACGAAGAACTGGAAACCGCTCAATAACCACCACACGATCAAGAGTCCATCATGTCCCTCACCATGCTCATCACGATGATCGTGTGCTTCGCGATTTCGGTATCCATCGCGGTATCGATCGGCCTGGCCAGCGTCGTCGGCATTTCCGTCTCCCACGCCAACATGCTTATTGCGGCCAAGGAGATGTTCACCTCGATCAACAAGTTCCCGCTCGCGGCGATTCCCTTCTTCATCCTCGCCGGCAACCTGATGGAAACCGGCGGCATTTCGAAACGCCTGGTTGAATTCGCCAAGTCGCTCGTCGGCGGCATCCAGGGCGGGCTGGCCGCAACCTGCGTGCTGACCTGCATGATCTTCGCGGCGGTGTCCGGCTCCTCGGTCGCCACCACCTTCGCCATCGGCTCCATCCTGATCCCGGCGCTGGTCAAACATGGCTATCCGGTCAACTATGCCGCCGCGCTGCAGGCCACCTCAGCCGAACTCGGCGTGATCATCCCGCCGTCGATTCCAATGATCCTGTACGGCGTCTCGGCGGAAGTCTCGATCGGCGAACTGTTCATGGCCGGCTTCGGCCCCGGCATCCTGATCGGCGTCGCGCTGATGGCCTTCGTGGTGGTGTATGCACGCATCAAGGGCTACGGCAAGAATGACCACGTCGGCAAGCTGCCGGTGCTCGTCGCCGCGAGGCAGGCCTGGCTGGCGCTGCTGATGCCCGTGATCATCCTCGGCGGCATCTACGGCGGCGTCTTCACGCCGACGGAAGCTTCGGTGGTCGCGGTGTTCTACGCGCTGATCCTCGGCGTGTTCATCTATCGCGAAACGAAACTCGCTGACGTGCTGCGCATCGTCAGGAAATCCGTGCTGTCGTCCGCGGTGATCATGTTCATCATCGCCAATGCCGGACTGTTCAGCTTCATGATTACCCGCGCCGGCGTGCCGGAAGCAATCGGCGCCTTCCTGGCCGACACGCTGAAGAGCCCGCATTACTTCCTGCTGGGCGTGAATGCGGCACTGTTCGTGATCGGCATGTTCATCGAAACCTCCGCATCGATCATCGTGCTCGCGCCGATCCTCGTGCCGGTCGCAATCAAGTTCGGCGTCGATCCGGTCCATTTCGGCATGATCATGATCGTCAACCTCGCGCTCGGCATGATCACGCCGCCCTTCGGCGTGAACCTGTTTGCCGCCTGCACCGTGGCGAAGATCTCGCTCGACCGCATGATCCCGCGCCTGATCCCCTTCGTGCTGGTGGTGTTGACCTGCCTGATGGTCATCACCTACTTCCCGCCGCTGTCGCTGTTCCTGCGCGACCTGATGTATGTGAAGTAGGCCCGTACCAGGAGCGCGCTGTCAAACGACGGCGCGCCCCGTTCCCGATCGCCACAGGTAGAACTTCGTATCCACGGCGACCAGCGGAAAGGTCGCCGGCAGGGCCTCTTTCGCCATCTCGGCAAATCCGTTTTTCTCGTAGAAGCGATGTGCGGCCAGGTACTTGGCCGTTGTGCCGAGGTATACCTCGTGCATTCCCTGCTGCGCGCACCAGTCCAGCAAGGTGCCCAGCAGCCGTTGCGCCACGCCATGCGCCTTGCCGCGGTATTCCGCCTGCACGAACATCTTGCGCAATGTCCCCTGACCATTGCCGATGTCGATCAGCGCAATCGTTCCGACGACGCGGTTCTGCTCCAGCGCGACCCAAAAGTTTCCTGCGCCTCGCTGATAGAAACCTGGTATGTCCAGCAGGTCGGGCTGGTCTTCAAGCGTAATCGGTACCTGGAATTCATCCTGCTGGATCGGCAGAATCACGGACAGCACGCCGTCGGCGTACTCCGGGGAGAAGGTTCTTGTTTCGATCATTGTGAAGTTCATCGTCATGGTTGGCATGGCAGCGGACTCCATGCAGGGCTCGGCGTCTGTGCCGGGCCATCAGATTACCATCGATTCCGGGACCATCAATTTGAATGGAGCGCGCTGCATATTGCACTATCGCACCATCGCACCATCGCACTCGTTCATATCCTGGCTTTCCTCGCCAGCCTTGCGGGCGTGACCTATCTGCGGAGAAATTTCGCTCTTTCCTTACCTCCGCTCAATGCAGGATGCGATTTGACGAGTCTCAACGGTGAAAAGAAAAGCAAGACTAGACTGTTCGGTAGTACCAGACACCTGTTCGGAGAAAATCAATGCGAATGTCGGAGGGGTGCAAACTATTCGGGCTGTTGCTTCTTTCAATCCTGGGACTGGGAGGGTGCGGCGGCAACAGCGACTCTCTCTCCACATCCCGCGCAGGACAGGCTTCCGGCAGCAGCATGGCGCTCGCCGAGACGGTGGTCGAAACCTGGACCAAGTGCGCCGATGAAAATGGCACCTGCACCTTCAGCGGTACCACGCAGGTGCGCTATGGACTGAACGGTACCTGGGCGACGCTCACCGCCACCGGATCGATCGGCTGCAACAACAACGTGTTCGGCGATCCGCTGCCCGGTGCAGACAAGATCTGCGAATACCTCACCACCACGACCACGGAGCCCCCGCCACCGCCACCACCTCCGCCGCCGTCGGACGTGACCTGGACCAAGTGCGCGAACGAGAACGGCATCTGCACGTTCACCGGAACCAGGGATGTGCGTTATGGGCTGAACAGCACCTGGGTGACGCGTACCGCGACCGACTCGATTGCCTGCAACAACAATGTGTTCGGCGATCCGCTGCCGGGCGCGGACAAGATTTGCGAATACGCCTCGACCACGACGGAACCCCCTCCTCCGCCGCCACCACCGCCTCCGCCACCACCTCCGCCCACGGATGTGACCTGGACCAAGTGCGCGAATGAGAACGGCGTGTGTACCTTCACGGGGACCAGGGACGTGCGTTACGGGTTGAACAGCACCTGGGTGACGCGCACCGCCACCGGCTCGATTGCCTGCAACAACAACGTGTTCGGCGACCCGTTGCCGGGCGCGGACAAGATCTGCGAGTACGCCTCGACCACGACGACGGAACCGCCGCCACCGCCGCCGCCAAGCGGCGATTGCAGCGGCATCATCGACCAGTGCTTCGACTTCACCGCGTCGAAGGTGGCGAAGTACAAGGACAACAAGGTCGCGGCAGCGTCATACACGTTCGATGACGGCTATCCGTCCGCCGCCAAGATCGCGACGATCTTCGAGGACCGTGGCTTGCGCGCGACCTTCTACATCATCGCGAGCACGGCGGACATCGCCGGCTGGCCGCTATGGCAGAGCCTTGCAGGAAAAGGGCACGAGATCGGCAACCATTCGATGACGCACACCATCGACATGTCCGACCCGACGCTGCCCGACTCGACGCTCTTCACGGAAATCAACGATGCGCAAACCGTGATCGAGCAGCACATCGGCGTCAAGCCGCTCACCTTCGCGTTCCCGTGGCATGCGTACACGGCGCATGCGCTGAGCATTGCCGAGCAGAGCCATTACGCGGTGCGCAAGGTGGCAATGGATGATCCGACGTATCGCTGGGCCTTCTTCGACCAGGACCACACGCCGACGCTTGCCGACGCGCTGAAGAATGCGAACGATACGCTGAGTGAAACTGTTTCGATTGGCGGCTGGATGGTCGCCGGCGGACATGGCGTGGACGGTGACGGCTGGAGCCCGGTGACATCGCAGTTCCTGATCGACCACCTGACCTACGCCAGCCAGTTCTCATCGAAACTGTGGATCGATACCCTGCTCAACGTGTCGCGCTATCGCCAGTGCCGTCCGCAGGTGACGCCGGTGGCGACAGTCGCCTCGTCGACCCAGGCCACGGTACGGCTCGACGGCGCGGCCACGCCGGGACTGTGCTCGTCGCCGCTCACCGTGACGATCCCGGTAAAGGCCAACTTGAACGGCCAGGTGCAGGCGCGCACGACGACGGGAACGACGGTGCCGACCACGATCTCGGGCGGCGTGCTGATGTTTGACGTGGTGCCGGGACAGCAAGTGGTGCTGACGACCACGACGAACTGATTCGGGTTTCTGCGACGCATCGCCCCGCGGCATCAGCCTGCGGGGCGATTGTCTTTCTTGCGCTGTCTTTCCTCCCACGCCGCGAAGTCGGCGCGGTATCGCTCCAGCTCTTGCGCATACCAGTCGAAGACGCACGGATCGCATCCGCTCTGGCAGCATTCTTCATCGCCCGGCCGTTCCGGCTGCATGGGGGGCGGGTCGTCTTTCTCGTCGGGAATCTGGGGCATGGCAGGAAACAATCACACTTTCCGACAAGTGTAACGTCATCTTCTCCGGTCTGCTTCCGCGCCCGCGTACGACCGGAACATTAGGCATCCCGCTTTGTCGCAACTGATTTGAAACAGGAGCTTGACATGAACTCCAGGACGAACAGTACGCAGGACGACAACCGCGCAGAAAAGCAAGGCAAGGATGAAGGCACGCTGGAAAAAGTCGCGCGCTTCATCGACCCGCCGGGCAGGGAAATCAGCGACGAGGAATTGTCGGACCCGGGAGCGAACATTCCCTCTCCCGCACCGGGAAAAGCCCAGCCCGGCCGGAAGGCATCAGGCAACAAGCCGGAGCAGGACCGTTGATCCATTACTCATGGCATTCTCACAACACCAGGAAGATGGGCGCGAGGGCGGCGAGCATCGCCACCACCAGCAAGGTCACAAGCATCGGGATTTTCACAGGCGCGGCCCTCCTGCCGAAATAGCAATGCGTGGCAATGCGGTTTTGAGGCCGGCGGGCCGCATTTGTTCACGTATTGCTGATCCTTTCACTGGCGCAGGCCATGTCAACGGGCGCATTGCCGCGTCGAAAGGTAAAATGCGCCAGTCGCGCGAAGCGGCATTCCCTGCAAACGAGATCCACGATGGCCCGCCTGAAACTTGAATTCCCCGAACACCAGTACTACTACTCCACGCAACTCACGGTGCGCGTGACCGACATCAACGCCGCCAACCATCTTGGCAACGACTCGATGATCTCGATGATTTCCGAAGCGCGCGCCCGCTTCATGTTTGAATTCGGCATCGAGGAAAACCGCGAGGACGGCATCGGCATCATCGTGACCGACCTCGCCACGACCTACAAGACCGAAGCGCACGCGCGCGACCATTTGCTGTTCGAAGTCGGCGTGATGGATTTCAACCGATACGGCGGCGACATCACCTTCCGCATCACGCGCCCAGCGGACGGAGCGATGGTGGCGATGGCCAAGTCGGGCTTCGTATTCTTCAACTACAAGAGCCGCAAAGTCGTGCCAATGCCGGAAGCGTTCCGCGAAAAATTCCCGAACGCGAACTGGGTCGACGCGTAGCGCATCCAGGCAAAGCTCCTGGATAACGGACAGCGGGCCTCATCCACGCAAAAAATCCCTTGTCCACGGAAAACACGAAAAACACGAAATTCAAAAATATTTTCCGTGCTTTCCGTGCTTTCCGTGGACACAGTCTTTTTTGCGGTCAGTCAGTTACCAATGAGCGCCTGCTTCAGGCTGCTGTCGGCCGGCTTTTCACCCAGCCAGATTTTCAGGAAGGCATTGTAGAAGGCGACGTCCGGCAGGATGTCGCCGACGCGCTTGTCGTTCACGAGCACGTGCATGCCTGAGCCCGGGATCCAGTCATTGGTGATGGTGTCGCCTGCCTTCAGGGCAGGGATGGAGGCAAAGATCTCGCCCATCTTGACGGTCTGGTTGACGAATTTCGCCTTCTCCGTCTTGTCGGAATTCTTGTTCAGGCCGTCCATGAACGCCTGGCCCATTTCATCGCTGCTGATGTCGCGCAGCAGCACCATGCGCATGCGGCGCGGGCCATTCGATGCGAGGATATCCTGCACGGTCTTTTTCTTTTCCGGCAGGTAGAGCCCGGCTGCATAGACCTTGAAGATTGCCCAGCTGCGAATGCCGGCGCCGTTCAGTTTCAGTTCCTGGTTGGCCACGCGCACGCTGTCTTCCAGCTTCACGCCGCCCACTTCCGCTGCCATCACACCCTGGTTCAGCCCTGCCACCAGGCACCCCATGGCGAGCAGCCACTTGATGCGTTTGTTCATGTTCACGCTCCCTTTAATTTCTTATGTTGTCGTCACGGGTCGTTCGCCGGTGCATGCCGTCAGAACTCCTCCCAATTGTCGTTGGCACCTGCCGGTGCGCGGGGTGCCGCCGCCAGCTTCTTCACCTTCGCTTGCACGCGCGGTTTTGCCACGGGTGCCTCGATCTTTCCTGTGTGGCCGTTGAGCGCCGGCGCGCCGTCGACCTTGAATACGCTCACCAGTTGCGCCAGTCCGGCAGCCTGGTTCTGCATGGTTTCCGCCGAAGCCGCCGCTTCCTCGACCAGCGCCGCGTTCTCCTGCGTCACGCCATCCATCTGCACGATCGCGTGGTTGATCTGCTCGATGCCGGCGCTCTGTTCCTGACTGGCCGCAGTGATCTCGTGCATGATGTCGGTCACGCGCCTGACACTGGCGACCACTTCGTCCATCGTCGCGCCGGCCTGATCGACCAGCTTGCTGCCTTCGGCGACCTTGTCGACGGAATCGCCGATGAGCGTCTTGATTTCCTTCGCCGCCGATGCGGAACGCTGTGCCAGGCTGCGCACCTCGGAAGCGACCACCGCGAAACCGCGGCCCTGCTCGCCGGCGCGCGCCGCTTCCACTGCGGCATTGAGCGCGAGGATGTTGGTCTGGAAAGCGATGCCATCGATCACGGCAATGATGTCCACGATCTTGCGCGAGGAATCGTTGATCGAGCCCATGGTCTGCACCACCTGCGACACGACCGCGCCGCCCTTCTCCGCCACTTCCGATGCGGAAGCGGCGAGCTGGTTCGCCTGGCGCGCATTCTCCGCGTTCTGGCGCACCGTGCTGGTCAGCGTGCCCATCGATGCCGCCGTCTGCTGCAGCGCGCTGGCCTGTTCCTGCGTGTGCGCGGAAAGGTCCATGTTGCCGCTGGCCATTTCACGCGATGCTGAGGCCATCGTCTCTGCACCGCCGCGCACATCGTCCACGATCTTCGACAGGCTTTCATGCATGCCCTTGAGCGCTTCCATGAGCTGTCCGGTTTCATCGCGCGTCGTGATCGTGATCCGGCTGGTCAGGTCACCGTCGGCGACGCGTTTGGCGATGCGCACGGCATCGGTCAGTGGCGCGGTGATCCTGCGCGTGGTGAGGAAACCGACCAGCACGCTCAGCACGCCCGCCACGGCGGCAAGCACCAGGATCAGGTAACCGGTGCGATGCGCCGCCTGCGTGGAAACATCGCCGGCTTTTTCCATCTCGCTGTTCTGGTGCTTGATGAAGGCGTCGAGCTGTTCGAAATACTTGAGCTGCAAGGGCCGCACCGAGAACATCAGCTTGACCATCGCCTCGTCTTTCTTGTCCTCATTGACTAGCGCAACGAACTTGTCCTGCGCCGGCACGAACTTGTCGCGCAGTGCGGCGATCGCCTTCACGTGTGCGCGGCCTTCGCTGTCGGTGATGCTCTTCTGCAGGCTGGCAATCGCCTCGTCCATGTTCTTCGTGCGACGGGCGATATTCACGATCTCTTTCTTGATCTGCCCGGCGTCGGCCATGATCAGCACGTTGAGCATGCTGCGGGTGCTTTCGTTGAGGTCGTCCTTGACGGTGTTGGCGGCGACCGTCTTCGGATAACGGTCCTTGACCATCGTCGTGATTTCACCCGTGAGGCTGTTGATCCGGATGGTGGACAGTGCCGCGAGCAAGACCAGCAGTGCGGTAACGACACCGAATGCCAGTGCCAGGCGCTGGCCGATGCGCAGTCCGTTGAGTTTCATTTTGCCCCCTGTGACCACTGTGGAAAGTGGCAATGTGTATTGCCCGTCACGCGCGGGCCGGCAAGGATGGTCTTCTGGTATTCGCCATTTCACCTGGTTGGCGATGTTATTTCACGAAGGCAACGGGTGGCAATGGATTTATTGCCAAATTGATAAAGAAGCGAACGACTACTCTAATTTTTGGCCGCTGCGGTCAAGTCGCTGTTGCGGGAAGGGATCAGGCAGCGAACACGCTGCTGTGGCTGGCGTTGAGGATGGCTTCGACGGCCGGATGCTTGATGCGGCGCTCGTTGGAGATGGCGAAGAACTGCTCGCGTACCTGCGTCAGTTCGCCGACCGGCACGGCGCCGAGCTGCTCGAAGACATCCTTCGCCAGCGCGGAGGGCGCGGGAAACAGGCCCATGCCATTGCGGCCGAAGGTGTTCAGGAGGGCGTTGTCGTCGAATTCGCCCACCACGTCGGGGCGCACGTCATGCGATTCGAACCAGTGGTCGATGCGTCCGCGCACGGCATGGTTGCGCGTGGGCAGCAGGAGCGGCGCGCCGCTCAGCCCGGACGGAAAGTCCGCGCGGTAACGATCGGCAAGATGCGGCAGTCCGAACAGCATCAGCTCGCTTTCGCCGAGAAGATGGCTGAACACGCGCAGCGTGGTGCCGGAGGGCACCGGACGGTCGGTCAGCACCACGTCGAGCTTGTGCACCGACAATTCGCCGAGCAGGGATTCAAAATCATCCTCATGGCAGACCAGCTTGACTTTGCTCGGCAGCTTCAGGGCGGCTTCGAGCAGGCGCGAGGCGGTCAGCTTGGGCAGCGAATCGGACAAGCCGACGGTGAGACGCATGGTGCGGCCGATGTCGGGCTCGGTCAGCACTTCCTGCATCTGTTCGCCAAGCAGGAAAATCTGATCGGCGTAACCTAGCGCAACGCGGCCGGCTTCGGTCAGGACCAGGCGGCGTCCCTGCGGCGCGAGCAAGGCCTTGCCGATGGATTGTTCCAGCAGGGCAAGTTGCGCGCTGATGGTCTGCACCGCCACGTCGAGCCGCTCGGCGGCGCGCGTGATGCTGCCTTCCTTGGCAACGACCCAGAAGTAGTACAGGTGCCGATAATTGAGGGGAGCGTTCTTCATTCTTCCGTTTTTCCGAAGTTATTATCACATTATCTTCGCTTTTTCGAATAAGGCAAGATGCCTATGATGCGCATGTGACGGCGAAGATGTTCGACTGTCCGCAAACGCTTTATCGACAGAAAGGATGGATGATGAACGATCGATACCAATCACTGCGTACCCAGGGTTTCGGTGCGCGCGCCGCGACCACGGTGATCGACGGCGCAGCGCAGCGCGTGCTGCGCAACACCTACATGCTGCTGGCGGCAACGCTCGGCTTCAGCGCGCTCACGGCAGGCGCTTCAGCCGCGCTGCGCCTGCCGCATCCCGGTATGCTGATCACGCTGGTCGGCTATTTCGGCCTGCTGTTCCTGGTGACGAAATACCGCGACCGCGGTCTCGGCGTGGCGCTGGTGTTCGCGCTCACCGGCTTCATGGGTTACACGCTCGGCCCGGTCATCAGCCATTACCTGAACATGCCCAATGGCGCGCAGACGGTGATGATGGCCATGGGCGGCACCGGGGCGATCTTCCTCGGCCTGTCCGGTTACGCGCTGGTGTCCAAGCGTGACATGAGCTTCATGGGCAGCTTCCTGATGATCGGCGTGCTGGTGGCTTTCCTGGCCGGCCTCGCGGCGATCTTCTTCCAGGTCCCGGCCCTGTCGCTGGCGGTGTCGGCAGTCTTCGTGCTGCTGATGTCGGGCATGATCCTGTTCGAGACGAGCAATATCGTGCGTGGCGGTGAAACGAACTACGTGATGGCGACCGTGAGCCTGTACGTGTCGATCTTCAACCTGTTCACCAGCCTGCTGCACCTGCTCGGCTTCGCGAACAACGAGTAAGCGCCTGCCGGCCTGCTGCTCACAAGAGGGTGTCGCCAGACACCCTCGTTTTTTATCCCTCCGGAATCATTCGCCATGCTGCAAATCCTGACCGATCCGAATGCCTGGATCGCATTCGCCACCCTGACCGCGCTGGAACTGGTGCTGGGCATCGACAACATCATTTTCATCTCGATCCTGGTCAACAAGCTGCCGCACGCGCAGCGCGAAATGACGCGCCGCATCGGCCTGTTCCTGGCGATGTTCATGCGCATCGGCCTGCTGCTGACGCTGTCCTGGCTGGCCAGCATGACGGCGCCGCTGCTCTCCGTCTCCGGATTCGATTTCTCGGGACGCGACCTCGTGCTGCTGTTTGGCGGCCTGTTCCTGTTGTGGAAGAGCGTGGGTGAAATCCACGACAGCTTCGAAGGCATCGAAGGCGCCGCGGACGCCGGCGTCAAGAGCACGTTCTTCGGCGTCGTGCTGCAGATCATGCTGATCGACCTGGTGTTCTCGCTCGACTCCATCATCACGGCAGTCGGCATGGTGGAACAGATCGCGGTGATGATCGCTGCCGTGGTGGCTTCCGTCGGCATGATGATGTTGTTCGCCAACCCGATCGGACGCTTCATCTCGGAACATCCGACCATCAAGATGCTGGCGTTGTCCTTCCTGGTGGTCGTCGCCGTCGTGCTGATCGCGGAAGGTTTCGGCCACCATGTGCCGAAGGGCTATATCTACACGGCGATGGGATTCTCGCTGATGGTGGAAATGCTCAACATCCGCCTTCGCAAGCGCTCCGCCCAGGCGCGCGCCTCCGCCACGCTCCACGCGCATGACGAGCACGTAAAGCTGTAGTAGCGCGATCTATGCCAGCACCGCGCTGTGCCGGTGCTGGCACTTCTTCCGGTTCAGGATCTGGTCAAGCTTGAGCCGCAACGTGGCGGCGTTGAAGGGCTTCACGATGTAGCCGTCCGCACCGGCGCGGGCCGCTGCGAGGATCACATCCCGGGTTGCTTCGGCGGTGACCATCAGGACAGGCACATGCTGCAGGTGCGGCGTCTCGCGAATCTTTTGCAGCAGCGTGATGCCGTCCATGTTCGGCATGTTGCAGTCGGTGACCACGAAATCCACTGGTCTGCCTTCCGTTTTCGCCGACTTGAGCAGTTGCAGCTCCTGCACGCCATCGGCGGCTTCAGAGATCCTTGCCTGCCCCAGTTCCTCGCGCAGCAGGCTGCTGACGACCCTGCGCATGGTGGCAAGGTCATCGACAACAAGGACGTGCAGATGGGGGAAATTGACAGCCGGCTCTTCGTCGACAAACGCGAAGCGCGTGATCGGGGCAAGGTGGTTCATGGGACACATGATATTTCTCGATTAACAGTTCAGTCTCCCCTCCTTGGCCCCCTCTTTTTCCAATTTTCTGGTGGCGGCTCTCACCCAACATTAACGCAGTTTGTTTCCCACTGGCAACTAATTTGCGACCGTAGAACTACGACGGCGATATGCCGTCAGCCACCCTGCCGCCATGCCGTAGCGAGTGCAAGCCGCATTGCGCGGCGCTTGCTTGCGTGGCAAACATCGTGCAGTAGCGGCGGATGTTCCGTCACGCCATCGCCTTGTCGCGCATGGGTGATGAAGGATGGGAACTACGTTGCGCCAGAGACCGGATCAGCGGGTGGTCGCAGAAGATGCGGTTCTCCGCAACCAGGCCGTCGCGCATGCGCACGCGGTCGACGCCCGTGAATTCGAAGGGTGCTCCGTCGAAAGTGCCGCGCGCGATCCAGCGAATGAAGACGTAATCGCCATTGGCGGCGTGCTCGGCGACCTGCAAGCGGAAATCCGGCACCAGCGCGATCAGCTCGGCGATGCGCTGCGTGTAGGCTTCGATGCCGCGCAAGGGTTCGCTGTCGGGCCAGTAGCCGACCACGTCGGGCGTGAGGGCCCGAGCCACCAGCGACACGTCAGGCTTGTCCCAGAATGCGGCGAAGCTCTCGACCGACCAGCCGCGCTTCTTTTTTTGCGCGATCTCGGGCATCGGATCGAAGAAGCCAGTCAGCTTGCTCAGGCGGCCATCAGACACCACGGCAAAATCCGTCCCCTGCAGGCGCATCGCTCCCGGCGCATTCGCATCCAGCGGCGCCATGCGCCAGGAAAAACGCACATGATCCTGGAGGACATCCAGATCGCCATGCAGCGAAACCTGGTGTCCGGGAAAGCGCTGCTGCGCACCGGCGATCATGGCATCGATGCCGTCAGGGCCGTAGACGTGGGCCAAAGGATCGAGGTAATCCGCGTCGTGGGTGAATACGCTCGCAATCATTTCGTGGCGGCGTTGCGGATCGGCTTCATTCCATGCCGCGATATAGCGGTCGATCAATGCATTCAGTTCACTCATGTCTGGCTCCTTGGATGGGTTGAAATCGTCGGCGGTGCAATGCGCCGGTGACTGCATGTTCATCCACGGCCCGCTGCAAGTCGATTACGTCGGAGGTAATGGGAAGGGTTCGACGGCTTGCGCTATGATCGAAGCCATCATGCAAACCACACGACCTGTCGGAGAATTCCTGCGCGAATGGCGCCAGCGCCGTCGCCTCAGCCAGCTCGACCTTGCACTAGACGCGGAGATCTCGACGCGCCACCTGAGCTTCATGGAAACCGGTCGCTCGGTGCCGAGCCGCGAGATGGTGCTGCGCCTCGCGGAGCGGCTCGACATTCCGTTGAGGGAACGCAATGCCCTGCTGGTAGCTGCCGGCTATGCACCCGTGTTTCCCGAACGGAAGCTGGAAGATCCCGCGCTGGAAGCGGCGCGCAAGGCGATGGATCTGGTGCTGGCCGGACATGAACCCTATCCCGCGCTGGCGCTTGACCGGCACTGGAACCTGGTCGCATCGAACAAGGCAGTGGCGCCACTGCTGGCCGGCGTGGCCGCTTTCCTGCTGCAGCCGCCGGTGAACGTGCTGCGCCTCAGCCTGCACCCGGAAGGTGTCGCACCGCGCATTGCGAACTACTGGGAGTGGCGTTCGCACCTGTTCGAACGGCTGCGGCACCAGATCGATATCAGCGCCGATCCGGTGCTGGTCGAACTGATGAAAGAACTGTCCGGCTATCCGGCGCCGCCCGGCGTGCTGCCGCATATGAACACCGCCGGGCAGGCCTACGCGGGCGTGGTAGTGCCTTTCCAGCTGCGTACCGAGGCCGGCATCCTGTCCTTCATCAGCACCACCACCGTGTTCGGCACGCCGATCGACGTAACCTTGTCGGAGCTGGCACTCGAGACATTCTTTCCTGCAGATGCCAGCACTGCCGACGCCCTGCGCAGTCTTGTCCCAGCAACGGCACGTTAGGGTGTCCACGGAAAACACAGAAAACACGGAAAGAAAATTTTCGTGTTTTCCGTGTTTTCCGTGGACAAAAGTTTTTGGGTTTTGCACGGCACGCTCCGCGCACCCTACGTCCTTATTCGGGCAATCTCATGACGTCCCAAAAAACAAAAAACATTTTCGTGTCTTTCGTGGGCACGCCTAGTGTTTTTCGTAGACAAAGATTTTTTCGCGGACACACCGATCAATGTTTTCCCAGCATCGTCTCGATCTGCACGCCGGATACGGGTTTGCTGCAGTAGAACCCTTGCAGCTGGTCGCAGCGCAGCAGCTTGAGCAGCTTGGCCTGTTCTTCGTCATCGACGCCCTCGGCGATCACGCCGAGCTCGAGCGAGTGGGCCAGCGAGATGACGGAACTCACGATGGCCAGGCCGGAGGGGCTGCGGTTCATCTCGATCACGAACGAACGGTCGATCTTCAGCAGGTCGACCGGCAATCGTGTCAGGTAGCTGAGCGAGGAATAGCCGGTACCGAAATCGTCGATCGCGATCTTCATCCCCATGTCCTTGGCGGCGCGCAGCTTCTCGATATTCTGCTCGATGTTTTCCATCAGGATGCTCTCGGTGATTTCCAGGTCGAGAATGCCATCTCCTGACGGAATCTTGTCGCCGATCCGCCGCAGTGAGGCGACGAAATCGCGGTGCCGCAACTGCACCACCGAGACATTGACGGCGATCGGCGGCGGAGACAATCCCTGCGCCAGCCAGCCCTGGTAATCGCTGATCGCCTTTTCCATGATCCATGCACCGACCGGAAGGATCATGCCGGTTTCTTCCAGGATGGGAATGAAGGCCGAAGGCAGCACCAGTTCCGATTCAGACTGCTGCCAGCGCAGCAGGCATTCCAGGCCGACCACGCGATCGGTCCCGGTGTGGATCTTCGGCTGGTAGTAGGGAACGAACTCTCCGCGCTCCAGCGCGCGGTACAGGCGGTTTTCCAGCGTCAGCCTCCTTGCCACGCTGGCGTTCATCTCGCGCCGGTAGAACAGGTAAGTCTCCCCGTTCTTCTGCGCTTTCTTCAGCGCGATCTCGGCGTTCTTGTATAGCGTGTCGCGGTCCGCGCCGTCGCCGGGGAACAGCGAAATGCCCGCCTTGACCGCCACATACAGTTCGTAGCCGCCAACTTCGAAGACGGGTGTGAAGCAACCGGCGATCAGCCGCTCCAGCGCATGTGCCGCTTCGGGCGCATCCTTGATATCGGCCAGCATGATCGCGAACACGTCGCCCCCGATGTGCGCCAGCGTATCGTGCGAGGATACGAGGCGCTGCAGGCGCACCCCCACCTGCTTGAGCAGCGCGTCGCCGATATGCCGCCCGAACGTGTCGTTGACGTTCGAGAAGCGCTCGATGTCGAACAGCAGCACCGCGATGGTCCGGCCTTCATGCCGCGCCGCCTCGATCTGCCGCTGCAGCCGGTCGAAGAACAGGTCGCGGTTGGGCAGGCTGGTGAGCGCATCGTAGTAGGCGAGGTAGTTGATCTGCTCTTCCTTGACGATATGATTGAGCGCGTAGGAAATGTCGTCCGCGAGCTCGGACAGCAGCCTCAATTCCTCGCGGTCGAAAAACCGCGCCTCGGCGGAGCACAGGCAGAGGATCCCGATCGGACGGCCGGATTCGCACAAGGGCAGCATGACCAGCGAGTGGTAGCCGCGCTCCAGGAATTCACGCTTGTAGCGCAGCCGGCGGTCATGCTCGATATCGTTGCAGACGACCGGCTTGTTGCACTGCATGGCGCGGGCGATGACGGAGCGCTCCACCAGCACGTTGGATGCTTCGCCGCGGGCGATGACGCTGGAGCCGTTCGCCGGCGATTGCGACGCAACGGCGGAAATGGCCAGCGCGTCCGCCTTGCCGAAGCCGACCCAGGCGCGCCGGAACCTGCCCTGCTCGACAGCGACGCGGCACACCTCCTCCATCAATTCCTCGCGGTCGTTGATGCGGATGATGGCCGCATTGATCGCACTGGTGATGCTCTGGATGCGGCTCAGGCGGGCAATCTTGCGCTCCTGGTTCTTGCGCTCGGTGACCACCTCGGTGAACATGATGATGCCGCCGATCCTGCTCTCTTCCCCCTCGCCGGTATACCAGGGATGAATTTCCCAGCGCACCCAGTCGAGCGATCCGTCGGCGCGCTGGAACGGCACTTCGTCGCGCTTGTCGACTTCGCCGCCAAGGCAGCGCTGGTAGATCTCGCGCCATTCCCGAGGCGTTTCCGGAAACACCTCGTAATGCGACAGGCCGAGGATGTCGCGCTCGCCGAGACGATAATCGATGCGCCAGCGCGGGCTCACCAGTACATAGCGCATGTCCCTGTCGAGCATGGCGACTGCCGCCGGATTGTGCTTGATGAACATGCGCATACGCTCTTCACTCAGGCGCAGCGCCTGGCTTTGCTGGTGCAGGGTCTCGTTCAGCGTACGCAGGCGGGAAATGGTTTCGACATAGCCGCGGTGCATCATGTCGAACGGCGCGAGTGCCTGGCCAAGGAAGTCCGCCGCCTTGCCGAGCAGATAAGCGCCGTTGTCGTCGAACGAAAGAGACCTGTGGAATTCGCCCGACATCAGTGCGGACTGATGGATTTCATTCAGGCTGAGCACGCTGAGCTGGCTGGTCGCCGCGCGCCGCCCGAGTTCATAGGCATGCAGCAATGATGCTTCGTCGCTGCCATTCTTCAGGTATTCCATGAGTGCCATGCGGTACTCGTTCTGGAATTCCGTGAACTCGCTGTCATCCGAATTATCACGCGCGATGTTGTGCGTCGGGCGATTGCGCAACAGCGGCAACTGCGTCAATTGCGAGCGTTTGTGGATTCCCTGTTTGCGCCTGTCCATTGCACCCCCAGCACCAATGCATCGTCGGTATTGCGTGCATGGGCATAGAAAATTTGATTCACCAGTTGCTGCGGTTGTTCCGCACGCCGCAGGTCATGCACGAAAGCACTGCCGATGCCATCGGTGGCGAGGATCAGGAAGTCGCCGGGATAGACCGGCAAGGTGACAGGCGCGAGGGCCGGCAATCTGTCGCCGACGATTCCACCGCGCGGCAGAATGGCGACCGGCTTGCCGCCAGGCTCGGCCGCGCGCAGCAGCATCGCATCAACATTGCCGATCCCTAGCCAGGTCATCGAACTGGTGACGGTATCAAAGGAAGCGACCGTCATCACCACGCCGCGCTCGCGCCGGAGTTCCTGATGGCAGCGTTGTATCAGGGGAAGCAGCGGCTCATCGGCATGCGTAGTCAGGGTGGCGGCAGCGAGCTCCGCGGCAACGCACGCTTCCTCGCCATGGCCAAGTCCGTCGATCACGGCGACCAGCACGCCGTGTTGGCGCGGCGCAATCACAAACTTGTCGCCCGATTCGCGTTCGCCCGGCTTCGGTCGCCCTGCGACCCAGTAATGCAACAGCGGCGTGCTGCCGGTCGAAATCATCGTGTCACCGTTCCCATTTTTTCATCGTGACAATGGTTCCCTTTCCCACTTCGGAAACAATGTCGAACTCATCCATCAGCCGCTTGGCGCCCGGCAGGCCGATGCCGAGTCCCTGCGAGGTGGTGTAGCCGTCCTGCATTGCCAGGCTGAGATCCGGAATGCCCGGCCCCTGGTCGCGCACGACCACCACGATGCCCCGCTTGCCGCCCTGTTCGACGATCCTGAGCCGGATGCAGCCCGACTTTGCGTAGAGCACGGTGTTGCGCGCGATTTCCGAGATGGCAGTGGCGATGATGGTGCGCTCGCTGTTGCTGAATTTCAGCATGCCGGCCAGCTCCTTCCCGTATTGCCGCGCCTTCAGGACGTCAAGGTCGGACCGGATCGGGATTGCCGCTTCATGTTCGGCCGTCGGCGTCATTGCTGCGCGCTCCCTTCCTCAGTATCGCCAGGCCGTCCTCCAGGTCCATTGCGACAATCGTGTCTTCCAGGCTCAGCCCGAGCTGCACCATCGAAATGGCGACATCGGGCTGAATGCCGGCCACGATGGTCTGTGCGCCCAGCAGTCTGGTCATGTGCGCGATGCTGCGCAAGGTGCGCGCGGCGAAGGAATCCATGATGTCGAGTACGGTGACATCGATCAGGACGCCGCGCGAGCGGTACTGCCGCACCTTGTCCACGAGCTGGTCGCGCAGCAGCAGCAGTTCCTGATCGGTCAGTTCCCCTTGGATGGACGCGATCAGGAATTGTTCTTGTTTCAATATCGGGACGATCATGCGGCGTCCTTTCAGGCCTGTCCTGGCTCGCTCTCGTCACCGAAAGATCCTCGTGTCACCTTGTATCCGCTCAATTGTTCCGCACGCTCAACGCCGCTCAACATGTCGCCGACAGTTTCGATGCGCCCGAGGTCGATGCCAAGCGTTACCATGGTCAGCGCGATTTCCGGTGCCACGCCGGAGATGATCACTTTCGACCCCATCAGGCGCGCCGCTTCCACCGTCTGCACCAGGTGGCTCGCCACGCGGGAATCGACGTAGGGCACGCCGGTGATATCGACCACCACGACCTTCGCGCGATTGTCGCGGATGGCTCGTAGCAACTGCTCGGTCAGCTGGCTTGCGCGGAAGGAATCGATCATGCCCACGATGGGCAGGATCAGGATGCCTTCGCGGAACGGCAGCACCGGCGTCGACAGCTCCTTGATCGCTTCCTGCTGCTGGCCGATGGTGCGTTCACGCGAATCGATATAGGTATCGATTGCAAGACCCATATCGAAGAAGGTCAGCTTCATCAAGGAAAAGAACGTCTCCAGCGCCTTGGCATGGTCGTCCTTGTAGCGCTCGAAGATGCGTGCGCCGACGGCGCGCAGGTAGAAGTTGTACATGCCGAGATAAGACTTGATCGGCAGCGAAATGCGCTCATGCACCGCGCCGACCCTGAGCCGGTTCTCGACATAGGCCTCGTCGTAATGCCCTTGTGTGAGGCGAAGAAAGTATTGTTTCTGGGAATTTTTGACCCGTTCGAGCACCTTCGGGTCGGTGAAGAACGCGCGGGTCTCTTCGAAATCCATCACATGATCGTAAAAGTCATCGATGACTTCTTGCGCATATGCGGTTGCAAGGCTGTTGATCTCCTTGAGGCGCTCTTCGTCTTCCTCCCGGAATTCGAGGAACTCCTTGCGCTGATGGATCTCGCGTTCGTCAATGTTGAGGCTCTTTATCAGAGCCACCCATTCCTTTCTGCGGCTAGCTGACGCATCCATGTCTCCGGTCTCCGTACCTGGTTGGATTGCTGCGGTCTGGCGTCTCGTCGCGCCACTCTCCCGGATGCAACAAGCCTTTCATCGACGTCGGCAGCCAAGGCCATGACCGGGATGCTGGAGGGCGGTACATCGGGCTTCCACATCAACCCGGAGAGCGCCTTTTTGACATCGTTCCGCGATGCATAGTTTCCGACCAAATGTGGCTTGTCGCCTTGCGATTAAGCACAGACCGGGCAGGTTCAGGGGAGGTTTTCGTGCAAACGCAGGCGGAGAGCGAGCGACTTTCCGCCTGCGCGAAAAACTGTTGGTATCAGCGCGGGGTGTCAGCCCTGGCGTCGCTGATGGAACGCATCCCTGAGGCAAGCAGCGCGACACCGACAATCAATACCAGCAGGGCGCCGCTGCCGGCGAACAGCTGCTGCAGTGAGATGCTGCGCATGAGCCATCCGGTGATGGCGGAGGACATCGGCGCAATGCCCATGAAGATGAACATGAACAGGCTCATGGTGCGGCCCAGCATGGCAGGTGCAGCGTGGTGCTGCAGCCACGTATAGACATTGACCTGCAAAAATCCGCTGAGCGTACCGATCACCAGCAGCAGTGCGACGCCTTGCCAGGTCATGTCGATCAGGCCGAGCGGCATGAACAGGATGCCGATGATGCCGTCGATGACGAGGATGGTCATGCCGAAGCTGCCGAAGCGCAGATGCGGCTTCGCCCCGGTGAGCGCCATGCCGAGCAGCGTGCCGGCGCCGTGCGCACCTGCCAGTGCGCCGAACGCCGCGGCGCCTTCGCCGATATGGCCGGCGAGCACGGGCACCGCCACCTGCACCGGGCCGGTGATGAAGAAAGCGACCGCCGCCCAATAGGTGAAGCACACGCGCAGGCTGTCATCCTTCCAGCAGTAGCGCAAGCCCTCGCCTACCGACTTCCACACCGACGCCTTGACCACCGCAGGGCCATGCGCCGCTTCGCGCGTGGCGACCCTGGCCAGCGTCCACGCCGACAGCGCGAAGCTGAAGGCATCGAACAGGAAGGCGAGACCGAGGCCGCGTGCATCCTTCACCACGCCATGGCTGCCGTCACCGCCATCGCTGAACAGCGCAATCAGCAGGCCGGCCAGCAGCGGCCCAGCGAACATTGACATCTGGCGGATGCCCATGAAGATGCCGTTCGCGGTCTGCAGCTGCTCGCGTGGTACGACATGCGGCATGATGGAGGTGCCCGCGGGGATGCTGAATGCCGTGGAAAGGCCGATGGCGAGCGCGAGGCCGTACACCATTGCCAGGTCAAGGTGGCCCGTCAGCACGAGGGCCGCGAGCGTGCCGAGCAGGAGCGTATTGACATGCTTGGTCAGCATCAGCACGCGCTTGGGCGAATGCCGGTCGACCAGCGCACCGCCGACGAGGATGAACAACGCGCGCGGGATGCTCATCACCGCCAGCACCGTGCCGAGCACCAGCGTGTCGCCGGTCATCTTAAGTACCAGCCAGGGCAAGGCGATCAGGGTGAACTGGTCGCCCAGCATGGAAATGATCGAACCGGCGGCCATCCACCGGAAATTGGGACTCCGGAAGAGCGCGTTGCGCTGGCTGTCGCTTGCCTGTCTATGCATGGTTGGTTCCTGTCTTCGTTCCTTGTTGTTTCATCCAATGCGCAATGCCCTCGCTCAGGAAAGCGATGATTTCCTTGTTAACGCCGGTTCCGATGAGCAGGCTCGGCTCTTTTTCATGCGCGATCCGGATCTTTTCATGGACGTCGGGGTCATCGCCCCAGACCGTCGTCGCGAGCGATATCCATTGCGCGCACAGTTTCTGCGCGGCCGCGCTGCGCGGATCGACGCCGTTCTCGATCATGTCGCGCACTTCGGCGGCCGCCTCCAGCCAGGCTCGCCGGCACTTCGAGAAATTCTCGAACACCTGCGGCATCTCCTTGTCGCCGAGGTACTGGCGATAGACGGCCAGGCGACGTGCGATGGACGCGGTGGCCATGTAATCGATCATCGCACCATCCACGCCGGTCAGCGCCTGCACTGCCGATTCATTGCGGTGCATGGCATCGAGCTTGCGGATCAGGCGTGCATCGCCACCCATGCGTTCATGCACCAGCGCCATCCAGGGCACGGAAAGGGATTGCGCCTCGCTGCTTTCAGGCGGAACCCTGCGGTCCATCAAGCTTCGGATCCGCGCGATCAGCGGCTTCGACTGCGATGTGACATCCTTGTCGGCGGCGTCGCGCAAGACGCGCAGCGTGGCCAGTTCGTCGCGCGTGAAATACTTGTCGTACATCGACATCATCTCCAGCGTGACCAGCCAGTCCGACAGGTCGGGTTCGACATTGCCGGCGACGTGCTCGAGCAATCCCTTGAGCCGGTCGCGCAGGGCCATGGTGCGGCGTGCCTGCAGGTCGAGCAGCGCGATCTGCTGCTCGATCACGGTCTGCAGGTCGGTGCTGCCGCCTTCCAGCAGCGAGGCGATGTCCGACAGTGAAAGGTCGAGCCGGCGCAATGCCTGAATGCGATGCAGGCGCGCGATATCCTGCCGGTTGTAGAGCCGGTATCCCGAGTCCGAACGCGCCGACGGACACAGCAGTCCGATCGCATCGTAGTGATGCAAGGTGCGCACGGTCAGCCCGGTACGCTTCGCCAGATCGCCTGTTTTCAGCAACATCGTTCCATCTCCTTGCAAGCACCTTAAAGTCTCACGCTGCGTCAGGGTCAAGCATGTTCTTCCCGAAGCGACAGTATAGCGAGGGCGCCCCTGACAAGATTTCTTACAACATTTCGCGCGGTGTGATGCGCCCTGTTGAGTGTTGTCAAAAGCGCGATGTTTCCACTCGGTGATGATGGCTCCAAGAAGAAGTCAGGGAGCCAATCTTTCTTTCGAGGTGGTCAGTGTTGCGTGCAAACTTGAGTCGTCGAATCAGCGCAGTTCTTTGGTGTGTTGTACTTGCCGCCTGCGGCGGCGGTGGAGGAAGCGGCAGCGATGTGCTGACGCAATCAGGAAGCAGTAGCAGCCAGCCACTGCAGCAACAACAACAGCAGTCCACGACGCCGGCGGCGCCATCTCCAAACGCCGGCTCGCCCGCTCCCGCAACCGGCGCGTCGGGGACCCAACCAGCCTCTTCCGGCAGCAGTGCCGGGCAGCAGGCCGCCATGCAGGCAGATGCCACACAGGCGCGCTTCAACCAGCCGCTTGGCATCGCCATCGACGGCGGCGGCAACATCTATGTCGCTGATTCGGGCAATTACACCATCCGCAAGATCGCGCCATCGGGCGTGGTCACGACGCTGGCAGGTTCGCCCGGCCTGAGCGGAGCGGCGGACGGCACCGGTGCTGCGGCTCGCTTCAAGATCCTGAAGGGAATTGCCGTCGATGCGGCCGGCAATGTCTATGCGGTGGATGACGGCACCATCCGCAAGGTCACTGCGGGCGGTACGGTGACGACACTGGCGGGCCTGGCCGGCGCAACGGGCGATGCCGATGGCACCGGTGCGGCGGCGCGTTTCAATCATCCATGGGGCATTGCTGTGGATGCAGCGGGCAACCTGTTCGTGGCGGACAGCGACAACTACCTGATCCGCAAGGTCACGCCGGCAGGCGTAGTGACGACACATGCAGGCACACGCGGCATGCGCGGCACCGCCGACGGCACGCGCGCCACCGCCACCTTCCTCGGCCCGCAAGGCATCGCCATCGATCCGTCCGGCAGCCTTTACGTCACCGACTGGTACGGCCCGCCGGCACCGAACATCCCCCAGGGCAGCACCTTCATCCGCAAGATTACGGCCAGCGGCATCGTCAGCACCATGGCGGGCAATTTCAACAGCGAGGTCGCTCCCGCCCTGATCCTCGACACCTTTGCGATTGCTGCCGATGCGTCGGGCAACGTCTATCTCGCCTCGGGACGCAGCGTGCGCAAGATGTCGTCCTCCGGTACGCTGAGTACGGTTGTCGGGCCGACCAATACCTTCGACTCCCTGCAAGGCATCACTATCGATGATGCAGGCAACCTGTATGTGGCCGACACGTCCGCCAACGCGATCGACAAGGTGACACAGAGCGGAAACATCACGCTGGTGGCCGGCAAGCCGGGCGAAGCAGGTAGCGTCGACGTGCCGTGACTTTCGGAGGCCAGTTCACAGAGCGGGCCTGAGCGGCAAAGCTTTTTTGTCCACGGAAAACACGGAAAGCACGGAAAAACTCAACAACGCTTTTGTGTTTTTTGTGGACTGATTTGATTGAGGCTTGTGAAGCACGGCCATTCTTTATCCGCAAACGACACAAAAAGCACTCAAGTGTTTTTGAATGCTTTCCGTGTTTTTCGTGTTTTCCGTGGACCTCCAAAACGCTCTGGCCGCAACTGCCGGAAGGCCCGGCATCCCGGATAAAAAAGACCGGCACGAAAGGCCGGTCTGAAGTAACGCACCAAGGATCGTTGTTATTCGTATTTGCCGCGCGCCAGGAGGTTCATCAGCTTGTCGACTTCGCTGCGGTCCTGGTCCTGGAAACTGTTGATGAATTTCTGGTACGCCTGCGGGTCGGTCCTGCTCAGGGTGGCGAACTCGTCAGCGCTCATCGGCTTGCTTCGGCTGGCGGGAGCACTTGCCGCCTTCAGTGCCAGTGCGTTCGAATCCGCAACAAAACCGCCGACGCTGATCGCATGCATGATGTCGGGGCTGCGCCATGCGATTGCACAAAGCGCGACGATCATCATCACGAGCAGTTTTTTCATGGTAGCGCACCGCCACTTCACACCTTATGGAGTGTGCAGAAGTTACCATGCCTCCGTTGCACAATACATACCATGAATATGTGAATTCGCTGCGTGGCTGGCAGCGCCTGGTCAGAAGCACTGTATCCAGCTGCCGTTCCCCTGGCACATCCGCCCGTTCCTGTCGAGGAAGGTACCGCCGGCGCCGCCCTCGTACCGCTTGCCATCGACCCAGCATCCCGCTGGATCGCAGGTCACCACGGGAACCGGTGCCTGCGGACCGACCGGCGTTTTTTCCGTTACAGCAGGAGGCGGAATGCGCGGCGCAGGCACTTGCGGCACCCGGGCATACGGACGCGCAGGCACGGCATGCTGCGGCGGCGCGGAGCTTTCCTTTGCGCTTCCGGGAAAGCTTGCGACATCGCGCGGCACATGCGGGGCGATCTGCACGGAACTGCATCCTGCCACGTGCAGAAGCGCCAACATCACAACGAAGCGAAGCAATGGCGGCATGGTTCACATGGTCCCGGTTCGTTGCATGTCACGCAGGCCGGCGCAACTCCCGCTCAAGGAATTCGGGCACCCTGGCAGCGCTCATCGCAGCCACGCGCGCGAGCAGTTGCGTGTCGATGTTCGACACACCATAGGCTCTGCTCAGATGCTCGCCGATATGCAGCAGCACGTTCGCGCTCACTTCCGCATCCGCCTCGGCGCGGTGGGCGGTGCCCTTGAAGCTGATACCGAGCGACGAGGACAGCATGCCAAGCTTGTAACTCGACAGTCCCGGGAACAGGCGCCGCGACAGCTTCAACGAGCAGATCAAGCTGCAATGTTCCGGCTCCAGTCCAAGATCCCGACTTTCCGCGCGCAGGAATTTTTCATCAAAGCTCGCATTGTGCGCGGACAGCGCGTTGGTGCCGATAAAGCGCAAAAGCTCCGGGACCACGCGCGACACGCACGGCGCGCTATCGACCATCCGCTGCGTGATGCCGGTGAGGCTGGTGATGAAGGGCGGCACGTGCACGTGGCAATTCACCAGCGATACGAAACGATCGACGATGCGCCCGCCCTCGATGCGCAGCGCGGCGACTTCCGTGATTCGCGCGCCGGCGGCCGGACTCAGTCCGGTCGTCTCGAAGTCGAGCATGATGATGGGTTCCTGGTACATGACGGATCGGCAGAGGAGCAACCGAGGACGACGAATCGGGTCGCTGAAAGCTTTCTTGCATGAATAAAAGGCGCGTCGTACTGCGCCGTAGCACGGCCTTTCGGACAATCCTTCCGGTCATTTGACTAGTTTGAACATTCCCGGTGCCCGGCCGCGCAAGCCAGGGGAAATTCTGACAGAAATCCTGCATGCGAGCGGACGTTTCGACTATTCCGCGAGGGATGCAAGCAAACATTCCACACGCCATCATTGTCAATAATGCAATTCCATGCTGAAATGATGTTGTTTTAAAGACAACAGTCGCAAAAAACATGATCGACGCAATCCGTCGCGCCGCGGAAACGCTGGGCGCGCAATTCACGCAAGACACCCGCCTGCTGCGCCTCGCCACATCGCTCGGCGCGGACAAGCTGCTGGTCGAGTGCATCGACGGTCGCGAAGCACTCAGCGACACCTGGCGGTTCACCATCACCGCGCTCAGCAGCGACGCACACCTCGACCTCGCCGCGCCGCTCGGCCATCCGGCCTTGCTGGAATGGCGCACGCAGGATGGCAGCTTGCGCCCTATCCATGGACACGTCGCCGCGTTTGAACGGCTCTCCGCCGAAGGCGGTTTCGCGCGCTACCGCCTGACCCTCGAACCATGGCTCGCCTTCCTGCGGCATCGCCGCGACAGCTATGTGTGGCAGGGCAAGACCGTGCCAGAGATCATCGCGGAGATATTCAGCGACTATCAGGGCAATGGCATGCTCGCGCCTGCGTGGCGGCTCGCCCTCGCCGACGAGAGCCAATACAGGCCGCGCGAGCTGTGCACCCAGTTCGAAGAAAGCGATCTGGCCTTCGTCGAACGCCTGCTCGCCGAGGAAGGCATGTTCTACTGGTTCGAACACGCCGCCGATCCTGCCAGCCCCGGATTCGGTAGTCATACGCTGGTCATCGCTGACCACAACGACGCCTTCGCCCCCAATCCGCAAGCGGAAATGCGCTTTCACCGTAGCGCCGCCGTCGAGCGCAGCGACAGCATCACGACCTGGCACGCGCAGCGCCGCATCGGCACCAACACCATCCATCTCGGCAGCTGGAACGAACGCACCGCAAGCATGGTCGACACCGAGCTCGAAAGCGCGCATGACAACGGCGAGCTGCCGAAGCTGGCCTGCATCGATCACCCCGGCATGCGCCGCTTCGACAACCGGGATGCTGCGGAACGCAGCGCGCGCCTGCAACTGCAAGCGCATGAAGCGCGCAACAAGACCTATCGTGGTGACAGCAGCGTGCGCACGCTCGCACCCGGCACCACCTTCCTTCTCAGCGGCCACGCGATCCACGACACGGCGCGCCTGCAGGACGGTGCCCACGCCGCCACCTTCGCCGTCACCAGGGTGCGGCACCGTGCGCGCAACAACCTCGGATCGGCGGCACGCACGCTCATCGACGGCTTGTTTGCCAATACCTCCCCATCACCCGGCACGACCGACGACGAACCCGAATACCACAACAGCTTCACCGCCCTGCGTGCCGATATCACCTGGCGGCCATGGACGGAAGACGGCCACGGCGCATTGCTGCACCCGAAGCCCCATGTCACGGGCGTTCACACTGCCATCGTCGTCGGCCTGCCCGGTGAGGACATCACCACGGACCGCGACCATCGCATCAAGGTGCAGATGCACTGGCAGCGCGGCGCCCGAAGCCAGAGCCGCCGGCCGCATCCGCAAGGCGACGACAATGCGCCCGGCCACGACGGCGCCCATGTCTGGGTGCGCGTGGCCGAAGCCGCCGCCGGCCCCAATTTCGGCAGCAGCTTCCTGCCGCGCATCGGACAGGAAGTCATCGTTGACTACCTCGAAGGCGACATCGACCGACCCATCATCATCGGCAGCCTCTACAACGGCAGGGGCATGGAAGATGCACAGGGCAACGAAGTCGCGCAAGGTGCCGGGCCAACCGTCGGCAACGCCCCGGCCTGGTTCGCAGGAAACAGCGGCGGACATGCGCACAACGCCATCCTGTCCGGCTTCAAGACACAGGAAACCGGCCGCAGCAAGGATGGACAAGGCGGGCACAATGCCCTTGTCTTCGACGACACCTCCGGCCAGCTTGGCACACGCCTGTACACCACGCAACATGCCACCCAGCTCAACCTCGGCCACATCAAACGCCAGCGCGACAACGAAAGACGACAGAGCCATGGCCATGGCGCGGAACTCACGACCGATGCCCATGGAGCGCTGCGCGCCAGCCAGGGCTTGCTGGTTTCCGCCGATGCGTCCCCCAATGCCGGCTCAGGGCAAATGGATGCAAGCGAAGCGCACGCGCAGTTGAAGCAGGCGCATGCCTTGCAAATGGCATTGGCCGGCACGGCGCAACGTCAGCAGGCGTTTTCCGGTGCTGCGTTCGACAAGGCGCGGCATGAACAGCCTGAGACCACTCTCGCGCGACAGATCGAATCACTGGAGCAAACGGTCGAAGGCATCGGCTCCGCTGAAGGCGGCGGCGCGGGCACAGCACCTGCCTTCGGCCGCCCCGACCTCGTCATGAGTGCGCCGGCCGGCATTGCACTCATGACGCCGCAGGATATGCATGCCAGCGCGAACGCCACCACGGTCACCGGCGACATCGACGTCACTGCCACGGTCGGGAGAAATTTCGCAGGCGCGGCGAAAAATGGCATCAGCCTCTTCACTTCGGGCGACGCCAACGCAAAGCGCAAGGAGCATGGCGAGATCGGCATCAAGTTGCATGCAGCGCAGGGCAAGGTCGATGTGCAGGCGCAAAGCGCAGCGCTGAAAGCAGCGGCGGACAAGGGCGTGCATGTCACCAGCACGCATGCGATGGTGGAAGTGGTGGCGAAGGACCATGTCCTGCTGACTGCCGGCGGAGCTTATGTGCGGATCGGCGGTGGCAGCATCGAGATCCATGCGCCGGGGAAGGTGGAGTTCAAGGCGGGGATGAAGGAGATGAGCGGGCCGGCGAGTCTCCACACGGCAGTTGACTCGTTGCCCAACCCTGAACCGTCCGTCGACCCGCAGATGCCCTTGTTCAGCCAGCAGATCGACCTGTCGCATATGGCGACGAACGAGGAGCCAGGCTTCAACACGGCCAGAAAGCGCTATTGGATTGTGCGAGAAGATGGGAAATTGATTTCGAGCGGCATTACAAGCACCGAAGGCCTCACCAATCGAATTTTCTCGAACAACGCAGGCCGCATCAAGGTCGCCATAGAAACGGGAGAGTGGGTGCTCGAAGAATATCTGGAGGCTGATGACAACAACGAGGGCGCGAAGGAACAATCGGCATGAGTGATTTTTACGTCGTGAAGAAAGGTGACACTCTTGCCAGGATTGCCAGGGACCATGGCACAACTATCTCCGAATTGCGCAAGCTCAACGACCTTCGCAATCCGAACAAGCTCGATGTCGGGCAGCGGATCGCCCTACGCAAGGACGCCGTATGCGGACTTGAAGCCCTGTTCCTCGATGCCGATCGCAATGCGATCAAAGGCCTCGAATACGTACTCGAGTTTTGCGGCAAGAGTATTCGCGGGACCACGGACGAATATGGGAAGGCACAGAAAATCCTCACGGACTGGCCGACTGATCAGGTGCGGGTACTGGTCAAGCGCTTTGACGGCACCCTGAAAGATATCGGCACCGTCATTTCCGGCTATCGTAACAAGCTCGTAACCTTGATCAGTCCGCTGCTTGTCGTCGATACGGAGCTCAAGCCTCATCCACCGAGACAGGCCGATCATCATCCAGACACCAAAAAGCCAATCAAGCCCGCCTACGACAAGAACAATCCAGCGAAACCGACAACTGATAAAAAGGAGCTTGGGCCCGAGGTAAAGCATCCGAGGGCAAAGAACGGGGAAGCGGTCACTGTTGTGGAAGGAGATGTGCCGGGGCTGGACGAATTTCTCGACAAGTTTGTGGGAGGCGATATCACTACTGCAGACCTTAATGCTGCGGCCAAGGAATTGGGATGCGAGCCAGGATTGATCTATGCAATTGCCAAGCAGGAGTCAGCAATCTCATCATTCTTCAAGCTCGGAGAAAGGACGGTTCCCAAAATTCTGTTTGAGAGACACAAGTTCAGAGAATACGCACGGGGAAATACAAAGACGCTCAGCCCCTTCGAGAAGCTCTACCCTGATATTTGTGGGCCAGCATACGTACGAGCAAGAAAGAATAAGAACGGTGAATGGATCAAAAATCTTTCCGGTGTAATTGTGACTGAAAATGATGTGTACGGACCGAGTGGAGCATTTCAATACAAGCGACTATGCAAGGCCTATCAATTGAATCGCGCAGCTGCTCTTCAAGCCTGTTCATGGGGAAAATTTCAAATAATGGGGTTCAATTACAAAATGGCAGGCTTCAACGATGTAATTTCCTTTACAAAAGCAATGAGTCGAAGCGACGCTGAGCATATCAAAGCATTCTTGAAATTCGCTGCTTCAAACAAGACTCTCGCTGACGGGCTGAGAACAAAGAGCTTTGAAAAAATTGCAGCCGGGCATAACGGCGATAATTGGCGCCAGATTAATCCGGAATACGCAACGAACATTGAACGGTTTTACAGGGAATACAACCAAAAAAATAATGGATAAGCCAACATACAAGAAACTTCTCCTCTCCTGCCTATCAATCTTTTTGTCGTCCACGCTCTACGCTCAGAGCCTGTGCACCGAAAGTGAAAAAGCCATCTTTTCATTCAAAGAGACGAGATCAAGAAAATTCATGTCCATATGCGAAGGCTCAAGCGCGAGCTATCTGACATACCGATTCGGGACGAAAGAGAAGATTGAATTGCAATATCCCGGGCAATTGGATGAACACGCCTGGAAAAAATTCGAGTTCTCCGGCATTCGTCGCGGAGGGGGAAAAGAAAATGCCGGCTTCGGCGCGTACACATTAACATTCGTGAACGGGAAAACCGAGTACGTCGTTTTTCAGGAATGGAACGATGAGGACGAAACTTATTCGATTGGAATCAACATTCAAACGCCCGGCAAGACGACGGTTTTGCTGGGGGATCGATTGACGCAGAAGGGCTCGCTCGTGCTTCTTGAAACACCTGGAGCTCGGATTCGTAATTTGGAAAATCCTTGAGAAAATGCCCACGGACTCGCCTATCTACAAGACGGAGATGGCGTAACCTCGGCGTACAGAAAATTGAAATAATCGCACGATTCGCGATTAATACCCCATTTCATCCCACCACCAACGGCCGCACTATGCCCACATCGGCTCGGCATGCCCAATAAGCGATAAACTGTAGCCTTTGCGCACCCCGCCTCCTCCAGGCGGGCGCAGCACCACGATTCCATCCTGACATCAAGTCCATCATGACCACCTTCAACGTAGAAAATGTCAACGTTACCTCCTTCGATTCAATGCCGACGCCGGAAGAGCTGCATGCGCGCCTGCCCCTGTCCGAAAGCGCCGGCACGACGGTGACGCAGGGCCGTGAGGCATTGCGCAACATCCTCGACCGCAAGGATCCGCGCATGTTCGTCGTGGTCGGCCCGTGCTCCATCCACGATCCGGTCGCCGGCCTGGATTACGCGCGCCGCCTGAAGAAGTTGCAGGAAGAGGTGAAGGACACCATGCTGCTGGTGATGCGTGTGTATTTCGAGAAGCCGCGCACTACTACCGGCTGGAAGGGCTACATCAATGATCCGGACATGGACGATTCCTTTCATATCGAGCGCGGCATGGCCAATGCGCGCAAGTTCCTGCTGGACGTGTGCGAACTGGGCCTGCCGACCGCGACCGAGGCGCTGGATCCGATCTCGCCGCAGTATCTCGGCGACCTGATCGCGTGGACGGCGATCGGCGCACGGACTACGGAGTCGCAGACGCACCGCGAAATGGCTTCGGGCCTGTCGACGCCGGTGGGCTTCAAGAACGGTACCGACGGTGACGTGAGCATCGCTATCAATGCAATCCTCTCGGCCTCGCATCCGCATTCCTTCCTCGGCATCAGCAACGAAGGCGTGGTGGCGATCGTGCGTACCATCGGCAATCGCTATGGTCATGTGGTGCTGCGCGGCGGTGACGGCCGCCCCAACTACGACACGGTATCCGTCGCGATGGCGGAACAGGCGCTGGCAAAGGCCAAATTGCCGGCCAACATCGTGGTCGACTGCTCGCATGCGAACAGCTTCAAGAACCCGGACCTGCAGCCGCTGGTGATGGCCGATGTGGTGAACCAGATCCGTCTCGGCAGCAAGTCGCTGGTGGGCGTGATGATCGAGTCCAATATCGTAGGCGGCAAGCAGGCTATCCCGGAAGATTTGTCGCAGCTGAAATACGGCTGCTCGGTGACCGACGGCTGCGTCGGCTGGGAAGTCACCGAAAAAATGCTTCGCGAAGCCAATGCCATGCTGCGCGACGCGCTGCCGGCGCGCTTGAAATAATTTTTCACCACCAGGACATTTTCACGTTTCTGTGGCGGGAAGGCAGGCACGAGCCTGCCTTTTTCCATTCTTCGGCGCCCGCCGCAATCCTGCACTTGTGCCGCAACGTGCCTCGGTTCATCGAGCCGCACGACTTGCTCCATCTCGAGCCACTTCATCGAGCACATTGCGAAGGAAAGAGTGTGGTCAAGGTATCGCGCCACCCCTTGCGCACGCCGACGCACCGTCGCACCAAGCATACCATCGCGGCCGCGCCAGCCGAGGTCCTGTTTCCGCGCTATAGTATCGAGGTTCCACAGGCACGCCCCTACTCCCATGCAGATACTCGACGCAGCCCGCACCGCCCAGGCCCTTCCCTTCGCCCGCCTCGTTCCCGCCATTGCACAAGCCGCGCAGCAGCTGGCGCAGGGCGAAATCAACGCGCCCGAACGGCAGGTCGTCGCCATCGATTCTTCCGCCGTGCTGCTCGGGATGCCGGCAGTAGCACAGGACATCGGCGTCACCAAGCTCATCACGGTGCATCCCGATAATGCACGGCACGGACTGCCGGTGATCCAGGGCGAGGTGGTCGTATTCGAGTCAGCTACCGGACGCCGCCTCGCGCTGCTCGATGGGCCGACGGTCACGGCGCGTCGCACGGCGGCGGTGACACTACTTGGCATCGAAAAGCTGGCGCCGCAAAAGCCTTCTTCCGCTCTGTTGATCGGCACCGGCGTCCAGGCGGCGTCGCATGCTGACGGCCTTGTCGATTACTTCGGCATCTCGCATTTCCGCATCGCGAGCCGCACCATGCAGGCTGCACAGGCGTTCTGCAATGCGCTCTGGACACGCCACCCTGAAGTCGCTGCAACGCCCATCACCCTTTCCGACCTGCATGCGCATTGCCAGGAAGCCGACCTGGTCATCGCGCTCACCACAGCGAAGTCGCCTGTGATTCCTGCGCAGCTGCGACCAGATACGCTGGCGATCGGCGTGGGTGCATTCAAGCCCGACATGGCGGAATTTCCCGCGGAACTGCTGCACGCACGCGCGATTGTGGTCGATCATCTGCAAGGCGCGAAACACGAGGCAGGCGATTTGATTGCGGCGAAGATTGACTGGAATGCAGTCCGGGACCTCAGTGATGTGCTCGCGCACGGCGTGGAGCGTGCCGGCATCACGCCGGTGCTGAAGACGGTCGGCCATGCGGCCTGGGACCTGGCTGCTGCCCGCGTGGCGGCAGGCGAGATGGATCGGTGATGCAGAGTTGGTCGCGGCATGGCCGCGACCTGTATTGAAAGAAGTGGTGCATCCGCTCAGCGATGGCGATGTTGCTCAGCGATGCGCCTTTCGCGCTCCGCGTCGTTCGCGGGAACGGCAATCGGATCGCTGGCGGGGAACGTCAGGTCGACCGCATCATCCAGCAGCTCCTGCTCCTTTTCCTCCGGGTTGTCGGAACAAATCTTGCGCTCGGTAACATCCTTCGCCGACGCATCGTGCGGAGAAACATCCTTCGGCGTCACCGATTTGGAATTGTCGCCGGGCGAAGCCGCTTCCTTCGCTTGCTTCTTTTCATCTTCGCCAGAACTTCTCTTGAGATTCGACATACCATTTCTCCAGTTAAATTGCATGGGCGGACACGCGGGTCCGTCATCATGCGATAGCTGGAAATGCCGAAAGTTTCCATCCTGTTCAGGCGAAGACACTCAAACCAGGCCCACGTCGGTGAGTTCCTTTTTCATGTAGGCATAGTAGACCGGCGCGGCAACCACGCCGGGCAGGCCGAACAGCGCTTCCATCGCCAGCATGGCGGTAAGCAATTCCCAGGCCTTGGCGTTGATGTGCGAGCCGATGATTTTTGCGTTGAGAAAATATTCGAGCTTGTGGATCACGACCAGGAACGCCAGCGATGCCAGCGCCACGCCGAGCGAATGCGACATGCTGACGATCACGATCACTGAATTCGAAATCAGGTTGCCGGCCACCGGCAGCAGGCCCGCCACGAAAGTGATAGCGATCATGCTCTTGGTAAGCGGCAGGTGAACGCCGGCCAGCGGGATCACGACCAGCAGGTAGATCGCGGTAAACACCGCATTGATGGCGGCGATGCGCACCTGCGCGAACACGATGCGCCGGAACGCATCATGCAGGTTGACCACGCGTGCGTGCAGTGCGGCGGCAAGCGGCTTGAACTGCGGCTTTGTGGTGGTGTCGTACAACGCTGCCATGGCGCCGATGATCATGCCGATCAGCAGGTGCGCGATGGTGCGCCCCGCCTGCTGGCCGACAGCCTGCGCCTGCACGGCATGGGTGCGCAGCCAGTTCGTGATCGCCTCGCGGATCGCCTCGGCGTTGGCGGGAATATGTTCCCTGATCCACGCCGGCATCTGGCCGCGTGACGCTTCGACGATATCGGCCAGCCGCTGCAGCAGCACCTGCAGGTTGCCGACATCGCTCTGGAAGAACAGCACCGCGCCCCAGACCGCGAGCGACAGCAGCACGACGATCAATGTGCCGAGGATGGCGACCGCTATCATCCGGGCGCGCTGGTCGCTGATGTTCTTGCCGAGCGCGGGCGACAACAGGTGCACCAGGGAATAGACCAGCAACCCGGCAAACAGCGATGCCAGCAGGCCCTTGGCCAGCACGACCGTCAGCGCGATGGCCGCCAGCACGTAAGAAGCAATAGTGGTTAAATGGAGCTTGTTGTGATCCGGCATGATCGTTTTTTCAGTTTCTCTCGCATGATGAAGATTATGTCACTGGCTCTTGACGCCAGTCCGGGCAATGTCGACTTCCACCTCCAACCGACCTGAACAAGACAAATTCCAATGACAACGCTATTCTCCCCCATTTTCCTCGGCAAGCTTTCACTGAAGAACCGTATCGCCATCGCGCCGATGTGCCAGTACTCGGCCGACCAGGGCAGTGCCACGCCCTGGCACCTGATGCATCTCGGGCAGCTTGCCATGTCAGGCGCCGGCCTGCTGATCATCGAAGCGACCGCGGTCGAGCCGGAAGGACGCATTTCACCGCAGGACCTTGGCCTGTGGAACGACGCCAACGAGCAGGCGCTGGATGGCGTGCTGCGCGCGGTGCGCAAGCATTCCACCATGCCGATTGCGATCCAGCTCGGGCACGCGGGCCGCAAGGCATCGACTGCCGTGCCGTGGGAAGGCGGCCTGTCGATTTCCTCGCAGGCGGGCGGCTGGAAGACCTTCGCTCCCTCGGCCCTGCCCTTTGCCGAGCATGACGAAACACCGGTCGCGCTCGACGCCGCCGGCCTGCAGCGTATCCGTAACGCCTTCGCCGAAGCGGCGCGGCGCGCGGACCGCCTGGGCATCGATGCAATCGAGGTGCATGGCGCGCACGGCTATCTGCTGCACCAGTTCATGTCACCGCTCTCGAATCGCCGCGAGGACGAATACGGCGGTTCGCTGCAAAACCGGCTGCGTTTTCCGCTGGAGATTTTCGACGTCGTGCGCGCCAACTTCTCGGCCGACAAGCCGGTCGGCATCCGCGTCTCGGCAACCGACTGGGTGGAAAGCGGCTGGGATCTCGAACAGACCGTGGTGCTGGCGCAGGAATTGAAGAAGCGCGGCTGCGACTTCATCGATGTGTCGAGCGGCGGGCTCTCCCCGCTGCAGAAGATCGCTCTCGGAGCGGGCTACCAGGTGCCGTTCGCGGAGCGCATCAGGAAGGAATCCGGCATGCCGACGATTGCCGTCGGCTTGATCACCGAAGCCGAACAGGCGAACGAGATCATCACTTCGGGCCGTGCCGACATGGTGGCCCTGGCGCGCGGCATGCTGTACGACCCGCGCTGGCCGTGGCATGCAGCTGCCAAACTGGGAGCGCAGGTGGACGCGCCGCCGCAATACTGGCGCGCCCAGCCGCGCGAAGTGAAGGACCTGTTCCGGCAGTCGACCTTAGGCAAACACTAACCGAACACTAACCGTTTAGATCAAAGCGCACCGGAATGCAGGCAAGGCGGCCCGGTGTCGCGGCCGCATTCGCCTCTTCCTCGGTCGTGTGCTGCGTGATCAGGTATTTGTCGGCGCTGCGACGGTCGGGATTGAGATAGATGTTCAGGTGCAGCTGGCGCTGCTCCGGAACATTCTCCAGGAAGTGCGGGCCGTTTTCCGATAGCTGGCCTTCCAGCGTAAAGACGGTCACGACGTTGTCATCGCCGATGTAGCCATGCACCTTGAAGATGGGATGCCGGGCGCGAGTGGTGATGATTTCCACCGGCTGCTTGCTGGTGACCAGCCGCACCGGGCGCGTGAGATCAAGCGGCTGGGGTGCGCGCAGGACCGGCGGCTCCTGCTCTTGCTGCTCTGACTGCATCTTCTGCTGCTCCCTGGCCGCGGCGCGCGCGGAATAACGCGGCGCGTCGAACAGCCTGGCCGGCGGTTCATCGTTCTGCGCGGTCTTCTCCGCTGCGCCATCGACATGTTCCGGGCGCGGCACGGTCTTGCCGGTCTTGCCGGTCTTGGGTGAAACAGGTGGCTTGTCGAAAGTCTTGTGCGGGACGTCGAATGTCATTTCGTAGTTGTAGAGCTGTTCGTCGGTCATGTCCGGAAATGGCGCCGGGTGTCCTCCATCGATCGTGCGATACGTTACCTCTGGCCCCTTCTTGCCCAGCATGCTGCCAAGTATGCCCACGTCATTCTCCTTGAAACAATTTCCGTAAAACACTTCACTGCGCTGCCGTGGACCGGTCCGCAGCGGCGGATGCCGCGCGCATGGCTTGTCTTACCGCCCATTCGACCCGGCGCACATGCGCATGGTTCGGCGCGGCAGCTTGTCATTTTGTTTCTGTTTGTTGCGGAAGAAATTTCTTGAATGCACGTAGTCGACCCAGCATTGGAAAGCTGGCATGATGCCCCGCGACTGAAACCCGCCTGTGAGGAAAAGACCATGATGCGATCGATAGAACCGACATCCGACAGCGTGAAGGATTTGATGAGCAAGGTTCCCGCCGGCGTGCCGCTGGTCATGCTGAACCTGCTGCGTTTTCGCGAGCGCGCCGACTATCCGGCGGAGCTGGCGCTTGCCCCCTGCAGTGGGCGCGATGCCTATGCGGCGTACAAGAGGAATATCAAACCGCACTTGGCGAATGCAGGGGCAAGGGTGATCTGGGAGGCGCAGGCGAAACATGCCTTCGTCGCACCGCCCCATGAGAAATGGGATGAAGTCCTGCTGGTTGCATACCCGTCGCGCGATGCATTCATGGCGATGCTGCGCTCGCCCGACTACCAGGCCATCACCATGCACCGCACGGCCGCGCTGGCGGATGCGCGGCTCGTGGTGACCGTTTGAGGCCTGTGTTTGAAACCTGTGTCTGAAGCTTGCGTTTGAGGTCTCTCATATCACCGGCACCAGGCGCACGCGCGTGATCTCGGACGGTGCGCCGAAGCGCTTCGGCGGCCCCCAGTAGCCTGTGCCGCGGCTGGTGTACACCCACAGCCTCCCGAGCCGGTTCAGCCCTGCAGTATAGGGTTGCTGCATCGGCACAAAGAAATTCCACGGAAAGAACTGGCCACCATGCGTGTGGCCGGACAACTGCAGGTCGAAGCCGGCTCCCGCCGCTGCCGTGGCGCTACGCGGCTGATGCGCCAGCAGGATCTTCGCCGCGACGTCGCGCGGCGCACCGGCAAGCGCGGCATGCGGATCGCTGCGATGCGATTCATCGAAATGGTGCGCGGTGTAATCAGTCACGCCTGCGACGAGCAGCGGTGCGCCGTCGTGGTCGAGCACCACGTGTTCGTTCATCAGCACCTTCAACCCGAGGCGCCGCACTTCCTCGATCCAGTCATGCGCGTTGGAGTAATACTCATGGTTGCCGGTGACGAAGTACGCGCCGTGCCGCGCGCTCAGTTTCGCCAGCGGCTGCGTATGCGGCGCGAGATGCCGCACGCTGCCATCCACCAGGTCGCCGGTGACCGCGATCAGGTCGGCGTCAAGGCGATTGACGGCCTGCACGATCGCATCGAGGTAACCGTGCTTGATGGTCGGGCCGACGTGGATATCGGTAATCTGCGCGATGGTGAAGCCGTGCAGCGGCTCCGGCAGGTTTGCGATCGGGATCTCGACATCGACCACGGGTGCAAGACGCCGCGCATTGAGGAATCCGATCAGCGTGACGGCGAACGCCAGTGAAGGAACGGCAATCGCGCTCCAGCGCACCAGCGCGTCGCCCTGCGCGCCGAAGATGGCGGCAAGCAGCAACCCGGCATCGCGCAGGAACGTCAGCACGAACAGCGAGGAGAACAGTCCGAGTGCCAGCAGCCCGGCCCAGGCGAGCCGATCTGCCAGCGGCTGGCGCTTGATGGTGCGTGCAAGCAAGCCCATCGGCACCAGCACCAGCGACGCGAGCAGCAATATCCCGCCGACCACACGCCAGGCATGACCGATTGGCAATGCCGGCAGGATGCGCCAGCCGATGTAGAGGTGCAGCGCGGCGAGCAGCGCGAAAGCTATGGAAATGGAGCGGTGCAGCTTCATGCGAAATGGAAAGGAAATGGCGGAAGCGTGGCGCGTTCAGTGCCGGGTGTTTTATCTTGGGATGAAATGTGGTCCTTCAATGGCATTGCACCATTGCGCAAGCGCAAAAAAAAACCCCGACTTGCGCCGGGGCCTCAAAGGGAGAATCAATCGATGTTGATCAGGACACTTGCTGGATTCCCGCCAGCACCCAGCCACCGGCGCCCGCGATCGGCTTGGACAGGTTCCAGACTTCGGTGAACGGTTCAGCCGGCGCGTTCTCTGCCTCGCGGATCATGCCGCTGAACTTCACGCTCGCGAGATGCTCGTTGCCGCTCGTCTCGATGCCGAGCAGTTCCGCGTCGAGCGACACCACGTCGGTGTGGTTGGGTGACGGCCCGCGCTCCAGCAACTGCTGCTTCATCTCGGCGAACACTTCGGGCGCCGTGAATTCGCGCAGGTCGTTCACATCGGCCTTGTCCCATGCCGCCTGAAGGCGGATGAAATAAGTTTTGGCATGGCGCAGGAATCCCGCGCTGTCGAAGTCGGCCGGAATGCTCCAGGTCGCTTCACTGCCGCCGCCCTGCGAGGACGATTGCAGACCTGCAGGTTCGACACGTGAACCGATCTCAGGCGTCGAGAATGCGCGCGATGCCCCGGCATACGCCGGCTGCATGCCGCTCTTCGCCTGGGCGCTGCCGTTCTTGCGGGTGACCATGCGGTAGATGAAGAAGCCGACTGCCGCCAGCAGGCCGATCATCAGCATCGTGCTGATCATGCTGGCCAACGCGCCGCCCAGGCCGAAGTGCGACAGCAGCGCGCCGAGCCCAAGGCCGAGCAAGGCGCCGCCGAGCATGCCCTTCCACGGACTGGCGGGCTTGGGTGGCGTGCCTTGCGGTGTTGCTGCAGGCGCTGCCGACCTCGCGGCGGAAGGCGCCGCCTGTTGCGGTGCCGGTGACATCGACTGCCGGCTGACATTCTGCGACTGCCGCCCGAACGAGCCGCCGCCGCCCATGCGCTTGGCCTGCGCCTCGGACACGAAGGCCGACAAGGCCATGACCGCGACCATCAGGCCGATCAAAAACTTTTTCATGTTTCCTCCTGGAGTTGGTTTGCGAGTGAGGCGCAGCCACAGGCGGCCGTTCCATTCACAACGGCATCCATCCTAATTGCCGGCGCAAATTTGAAAAAGCGAATAAAAAATGATGTTGTCTTCGTAAAAACAGGAACGTTGCGACACAAGGAGGTGCAGAACTCGCCGCCCGCGCAAATGTCGAACAATTAAGTTGCTTTTTGATCAAGGAAAGTTCCATGTCACGTGTCATGTGGAAAGGCGCTGTCAGTTTCGGCTTACTGCATGCGCCGGTGTCGTTGCATCCGGCATCGCAACAGGACGAGATCGATTTCGACTGGCTGCGGCGCGGCAGCCTGCAGCCGGTCGGCTACAAGCGCGTGGTGAAGGAGACCGGCGAGGAAGTCGGGAAGGAGGACATCGTGAAGGCGGTCAAGTATGAAGACCGCTACGTCGTGCTGTCGGACGAGGAAATCCAGGCTGCCAACGTGAAGTCGACGCACACCATCGACATCGTCGGCTTCACCGACGCCGAGGACGTCAACTTCCTGTTCTTCGAGACGCCCTATTACCTCGCGCCAGGCAAGGGCGGGGAAAAGGTCTACGCGCTGCTGCGCGAAGCCTTGCTGAAGACGAAGAAAATCGGCATCGCGCTGATCGTGATGCATAACAAGCAGCATCTCGCCGCACTGATCGCCACGCCGCACGCGCTCGTGCTGAACACGCTGCGCTGGGCGACGGAAGTGCGCAGTCCGGATGATCTCGACCTGCCCGAGGAAGGTCAGAAGAGCGTCGCGCTCAAGCCGAAGGAATTGCAGATGGCTACACAGCTAATCAACAACATGAGCGAGGACTGGCAGCCAGCGCAGTACAAGGATACCTTCCGCGACGACATCATGGCGCTGGTCAAGCGGAAAGTCGAGGAAGGGCGCGCGGAGGAAATCTCCGAAACCAAGGCCGAGTATCCGGAGGAGCATTCCACCGAAGAAGACCTTGCCGAGCTGCTGCGCCGCAGCCTGCAGGGTTCCGCGCACAGGCATGGCGTGCCCAAGCCTGTTCCGCCTGCGGCGCGCAAGGCGGCGCATGCCCGCACGCGCACACCAAAAAGCACGCCGAAAACTGCGCACTGATCGGCCATGCCCGGCAAGCTTTCCACTTATCACGCGAAGCGCAACTTCCGCGTCACGCCGGAACCGAAAGGCACCGTCGCCGCGCCGGGCGAGCAGCTGCGCTTCGTGGTGCAAAAGCATCACGCGCGCAAGCTGCACTACGACTTCCGCCTGGAACTCGACGGTACGCTGAAAAGCTGGGCGGTGCCAAAAGGCCCCAGCCTCGATCCTTCGGAAAAGCGGCTTGCGGTGCAGGTTGAAGACCATCCACTCGATTACATCGATTTCGAAGGCGACATCCCGGAACAACAGTACGGCGCAGGCCATGTCGATGTATGGGACATCGGCTACTGGGAGCCGCTCGGCGATCCGTTGGCCGCTTACGAACGCGGCAAGCTGGAGTTCCGGCTGGAAGGAAAAAAGCTGCATGGTCGATGGGTGCTGGTGCGCACGCACCTGCCTGGAGGCAGCAAGGAACAGTGGCTGCTGATCAAGGAAAGGGACGAGGCAGCGCGCGCGCATGCAGAGTTCGACGTGACGGCTGACATGCCGGACAGCGTTCTCGGTCGTGCGAGAAAGACGCATGATGCGAACCTGAAATCATCCGCAACACGAAAGACGAAAAATGCCGCGCTCTTCGACATGCTCAGTCCGCAGCTGGCAACACTGGTCAACGAGATTCCGCGCGAGGGCGAATGGGAATACGAGGTCAAGTTCGACGGCTACCGCATCCTCGCGAGGGTCGACGGGAAGGATGTGCGGATGCTGACGCGCGATGGCCAGGACTGGACCGCGACACTGCCCGCACAAGTGCAGGCGATACGCGCGCTGGACCTGCAGAGCGCATGGCTGGATGGCGAAATCGTGGTGCTCGACAAGGAGGGCGTGCCGTCCTTCCAGCTGCTGCAGAATGCCTTCAGCGAGAAGAGCGACGCGTCCTTCATCTACTACCTGTTCGACCTGCCGTTCCTGAATGGCGCGGACCTGCGCCCGGCACCGCTCAAGGAACGGAGGAACATGCTCGAACAGTTGCTGGAACAGGCGGACAATGCGCACCTGCGCTACAGCGCGGCGCTGGCGGAACCGCCGCAGAAGCTGCTCGAAGGCGCCTGCCGCCTGTCGATGGAAGGCATCATCGGCAAGCGCGCGGATTCGCCCTACGCCGGCACACGCAATGCCGACTGGATCAAGCTGAAATGCCGCCAGCGCCAGGAGTTCGTGATCGGCGGATATACCGAACCGCAAGGCACGCGCAAGTTTTTCGGCGCCTTGCTGCTCGGCGTCTACGAAGAGGGCAGGCTGCGCTATGCGGGGCGCGTCGGCACCGGATTCGACCGCGCCCTGTTGCATTCCATGCACCGGCAGATGCGCGCACTGGAGCGCAAGGAAAGCCCATTCGCGCGCATGCCGACCGGCATACGCCGCGGAGAAACGCACTGGATCGAGCCGCAGCTGGTGGCGGAAGTGTCGTTCGCCGAATGGACGGACGACGGGCTGCTGCGGCAGGCGGCATTCCACGGACTGCGCGCGGACAAGGCGGCAAGCGCCGTGCGGCGCGAACATGCAGTCGGCCTGCCGTCGCAAGGAAAGCCGCATGCCGCCGGCGCGAAAGCAAGGACGGGCAAGGACATCAAGGTCACGCATCCCGAGCGGGTCATCGATGCCGCGAGCGGCGCGACCAAGCTCGACCTCGTGCGCTACTACGAGCAAGTGGCACCGCACATCCTGCCCTTCCTGCACGACCGGCCGGTCTATCTGCTGCGCTGCCCGGAAGGCGTGGGCGGCGAGCATTTCTTCCAGAAGCACCTCAACCGGATGGCGATCCCCGGCATCCGCACGCTCGATCCTTCCCTCGATCCCGGACACGGCCCGCTGATGGCGATCGAGGACGCACAGGCACTGACCGGCGCAGCGCAGATGGGCATGGTGGAACTGCATGTCTGCAACGCCAGCGCTAACGACATCGATCATCCGGATTGCATGGTATTCGACCTCGACCCCGATCCTGCCCTGCCGTGGCCGAAAGTGCTGGAAGCAGCGAGGCTGACCAGGATACTGCTGGACGAACTCGGGCTGCGCAGTTTCGTGAAGACCAGCGGCGGGAAGGGCCTGCATCTTGCGGTGCCGCTGGCACGTCGTCACACATGGAGCGAGGTGGCACATTTTTCCCGGGCAATCGCGACGCACATGGCGCGCACGCTGCCGCAACATTTCAGTGCAAAGATGGGCGAAAAGAATCGCATTGGAAAAATTTTTATCGATACCTTGCGCAATCGCCGCCAGGCCAGCGTCGTGTCGCCCTATTCCGTGCGGGCCCGCCCCGGCCTGCCGGTCGCAGTGCCGGTCACCTGGGAAGAACTGGAGGAAATTTCCGGTCCCGGCGCATGGACGATGGCATCGCTGCCTGCGCGTCTTGCCGGGCGTGCCGCAGATCCATGGGAGGGATATTTCCAGACTCGGCAAGTCTTGACCTCGGCAATGGGAAAAAGAATCGGAATTGCGTCAAAATAGGTGCAACGAGGTTTTCGCACCTGATGCAAACGAGGAGAATCATGCACACCTATATCGTGAAGACCCATGACGGCTACCTGTATCCGTTTGCCGGCGACGTGTCGCTCACCGATGAACAGGAAGAGGCGGGGCATTACCGCAGCGCGCGCGAAGCCAGCGAGGCCGCGCAGGAACTGGGCTACAAGGAAGGCACGTATGAAGTGATCGCCCTCGATGTGGACGATGCCAAGTTGAATCTGCAGTAGTTGCCGGTCAGCCCGCATCCCGCGTGACCGCGCGCAGCAGCGCGATCGCGGGCGCGGTCAATTCCTGCAGCCGGTCGACGCGCTCGTCCTCGATCGCTTGCAGCACCAGTTCATTGATGCCGCCCACCACGGCCATCGCCATCTCCCTCGACAGCGGCGTCCTGCGCCGATGTATGCCACGCATGCCGTGTCCTCCATTGATCATCTGCAGCATGAATGCCACCACATCTTCATTCGCGCGGCGCCGCACCGCAAGGCCTTCCGCGCCCAGTCCGAGAATTTCCACGAACAGCGTCCGCACCAGCATCGGGCTCTGCTCCAGGCAGCCGAAGTAGGCGGCCATCGCCTTTTCCACCTGTTCCTGCCAGTCGCGAGCGGGATCGATCGCGCCGCGCAGCACCGCGAGCGCGCTGCGGCTCGCCGCCTCGTAGAGCGCGAGCAGGCAGTCTGCCTTGGTGTTGAAGTGTTCGTAGAAGGTCCGACGCGACACCGCTGCCTCGCGCACGATGTCGGCGATGGTGGTGTCCGCATATCCCCTGGAGGCAACAGCATGCGCCATGCCCTCCAGCAAACGCTGGCGATGGTTTGCTGCAACCTCGCTGTCCTGCAATGCTTGCGTCATGTCGGAAGTATCATCAATTGGTACTTGACAGTACCACAAGAACATCCCACCATGCTTGGTACCATGCAGTACCACGTTGTTCTGACGGGATGAACTGACAGGAGCACCGCCATGACCGACCTTGTTGTCCGCCGCCTGCTGATCGATCTGGAATCGCCCTTCGAGCGCCACTGGTGCGGCGGCGATGCGTTTCGTACTGCTTTCTTCAATGCGCTGTCGATGAGCTTTCCGGTCGGCGAGCAGTTCTTCATCGATTCGGTGCGCAACGGTCTCAAGGCCTTGCCACCCGAGCGGCAAGCGCAGTACCGCGCCGAGGTGCAGGGCTTCGTCGGACAGGAAGCCACGCATCGCCGCATCCATGGCCTGTTCAACGCTCAGCTGGAAAAGCAGGGGCTGGTCAACGCCTGGGGGCCGCGCGCACAGAAGCGCCTGAAGCTGCTGGAAGGCGTCGATCCGCGCCATTGGCTGGCGATCACGGCGGCCAACGAACACTTCACCGCGATCTTTGCGGAATGGATGCTGGCGAACCACGACCTGCTCGACGGCTGCGATGCGCGCCTGAAGACGATGTGGCTGTGGCACAGCGCGGAAGAGTCGGAACACAAGTGCACCGCCTTCGACCTGTACCAGGCGCTGGGCGGCACGCATGCATGGCGGGTGAAATGGATGCGGCGCGTGACCATGATCTTCCTCGGCGAGACGCTGCGGCAAACCATCAACAATCTGCGCCGCGACGGCACGCTATGGAAATGGGGCACCTGGAAGAGCGGCGCTGGCTATCTGTTCGGCAAGCGCGGCGTGCTGCGTCAGACGTTCCACGCCTGGCGCGAATATTTTCGCGAGGACTTCCACCCGAACCAGCTCGGAAGTGACCTGTCGCATCGCTGGCTGGTGGAGAATGCGGGGAAATATACGCTGCTCGGCGCGTCCTGATCAGGACCGTGAACGCGGCAGCAATCCGTCTGCCGCACTGCGCGCCTCATGCAGCACATGCTCCGGCAGAAAGCGCAGCAGCGCGGGAATGCCGAGCGCGAGCAACGTGATGTCGTCGGTCCAACCGAGCAGTACGAACCAGTCGGGCACGAGATCGATCGGGCTGATGACGTACAAGGCGATCAGCAGCGCGGCGATTTTCACCAGCAAGGGCGTTGCCGGATTGCGGCAGGCATACCACAGCACAAGGATATCGCGCCCTACCGCGCGGATGAAACGACCCAGGCGAAACATGACAGGCTCCTCAACATGCGACTTGGCGTACCGCGTCGTGCGGCCCGCCTGAACCCATGTTTGGGCAATCGTCGCGATAAAAAGTGCCGCCCCGGCAGAATTTATTTCCGCATGTTCACCATGACAACGCCGGCCATCACGAGCACGGCGCCGGCGGCAAATCGCAGGTCGAGCGGATCGTGCAACAGCAATACGCCGAACCCGACGCCGAACATCGGTGTCAGGAAGGAAAATACCGCGAGCCGCGATGCGAGGTAGCGGCGCAGCATCCAGAACCAGATCAGGAAACTCAAGAACGCGACGATCACCGACTGGAAGAACAGGCTGCCCCAGACGACCGGATTCAGCACGATGTTGCCGGCCTGTCCGTTCAGCATCGCAATCGCCGTCAGAATCACGCCGCAACTGCTCAACTGATACAGGAGTGTGGTGGCAGGCGGCGCTTCCGAGAGCGAGGAGCGGCGGATGAGCACGGTGGTCGCGGCCCAGAAGATCCCGCCGAGCACGCCGAGCGCATCGCCGAACAGCATGTCGGACCAGTTGCGCGAATGCGCGGTGAAGCCGTTGGAAAATGCAAGCGCGATGCCGGCGAACGCGGCCAGCGCGCCGACCCATTGCAGCCTGCCGAGCCGTTCGCCGGCAATGCTCCAGTGCAGGCCGAGCACCGTGAAAATCGGCGCGGTGTACAGGAACACCGACATGTGCGACGCGGTGGTGTATTGCAGGCCGAGCGCAACCGACAGGAATTCCAGCGCGAACAGCACGCCCGCCGCGATGCCGGGAAGGAATGTGCCGTCGCGCAGGTCAAGCCTTTCGCCGCGCCACCAGACCATCACGCGCACCAGGCAGGCCGCCGCGAGCGAGCGTACCCCGATCTGCATGACCGCCCCCATGAAAGGCGCCGCCAGCTTCACCGCGACCTGCTGCAGGCCCCATATCACGCACAGCGCCAGCATCAATCCAATGGCAAGTGAGTCGAGCGGTTTGCGGCTGTTCATCGTTTTTTCATGGCAAGGCAATCCGGCAATTTTAAGCGGAGCAGGATTTTTTCGTTGGAGCATGTCCTTGAGGCGTGTCCTATTGAGCAATCCCTTGTTGCTGAACCAGTTCTGCCACCCTGCCTCTAACTTGTTTGAATAACATATCTGGAGCGCATCAATGATCGACAAGGAAACCGACGCCGTGGCGGTGCTCGTCGCGCAACATCGCGAGATGGAACACCTGCTCGCACTCGTTCGTAACGCGGAAACCGGCGTCGCGAAAAAAGCGCTGTTCATCAAGGCAGCCGACCTGCTGACCGTGCATATCAAATCGGAAGAGGAGGTGTTCTACCCCGCCGTGCATCGTGCACGCACCGAAGACGACCTGCTGGAAGCGCTGGAAGAGCATCTGTCGCTCAAGCGGCTCCTGAAAGACCTGCTCGAACTCGATCCCGAGGAGAAGGCATTCGAGGCGAAGTTCAAGGTATTGAAGGAGCAGGCCGAGCATCATCACCATGAAGAGGAGGAGCATCTGTTTCCCGCGGTGTGCAAGCTGCTCGACGCGGACCAGCGCGCAAGCCTGGGCAGCGAAATGCTGGCGGCGCAGGCGGAGCTGGCGCAACGCGGCGCGCCGCGCGGCACGGTGAAGGATGAAACCGCATCGGCAGCGCCGCTGGAATAGGCGATGAAAGCGCACGGCCTGCTCCTGCTCGCGTTGTGCACGGTTGCGGCGGCAGCACAGTCCGTGAGCATCCGGCCCGAGGTACTCACGCGCGAGCTTGAGCATCCCTGGGCCATCGCCTTCATCGGCAATGACAGGATGCTCGTGACGGAACGGCCGGGCCGTATGCGCGTCGTGCAGGCCGACGGCAAGCTGGAGCCGCCACTGGCAGGCGTGCCCAAGGTCGAGGTCGGCGGGCAAGGCGGATTGCTCGACCTCATTACCGACCGCGATTTCGCGCATAACCGCGCCATCTATTTCTGCTACGTCGAGCCGGGCTCCTCATCCGGAACCAGCACCATCGCACTGGCAACAGCGCATTTGCCGGAGGATGCGAAGCGGCTCGAACAGGTGAAGGTCCTATTCAGCGCGAAGCCCCAGGTCAAGGGCAACCTGAATCTTGGCTGTCGCGTCGTCGACAATGGCGACGGCACCTTGTTCCTGAGCGTAGGCGATCGCTTCACGCACATGGACGACGCGCAGAAGCTCGACAGCGACCTTGGCAAGATCATCCGCATTCACAAGGACGGTTCCATCCCGCCTGACAATCCTTTCGTCAACAGGAAATCCGCACGACCGGAAATCTGGAGCTACGGCCATCGCAATCCGCAAGGCATGACGCTCGGCCCCGACGGCAAGCTCTGGATCGACGAGCACGGCCCGCAAGGCGGTGATGAAATCAATCGCCCGGAAGCCGGCAAGAACTATGGCTGGCCGGTCATCACCTACGGTGAAAACTACGGCGGCGGAAAGATCGGCGAAGGCATCACTGCGAAGGAAGGCATGGAGCAGCCGCTGCACTACTGGACGCCATCGATCGCGCCATCGGGCATGGCCTTCCTGCTCAACGACAAATACGGCAAGGCATGGAAAGGCAGCCTGTTCGTCGGCTCGCTGAAATTCCGCTATCTCGACCGCATCGAACTGCGGGGCAACAAGGTGGTGAAGGAAGAAAAGCTGCTGCAGGACAGGAAGCAGCGCATCCGCGACGTGCGCGTCGGGCGCGATGGCCTGATTTACGTGCTGACTGACGAAGAGAAGGGAGAGCTGATCCGCCTGCGGCCGGAGTAGTGCCCCTCACCCTGCGTTTCAATGCAGCATGCGTGAAAAACTTGTCGCAAAGACATCATCCTTGCGAAAAATCAGATTCCGCCGCACACGCCACCGGCACAATGACGCTCCACCCACACCAACGGAGTGCCGATGCGTCGCCGCAAAAACCGCCACTTCCTCCAGCGAGTCCGTGCACGGAAGGCCAAGACCGACCGGCTGCAGCGGCTGGCGCTCACGTCGATTGCGCTGGGGATTGGACTGATGTCCTTGAGATTGTTTGTGCATGGATGATTTGCCGCACCCATTTGATGGATATGGGATAGCACATAGAGGCTGTTGCCGTTCCCGCTGTGAGCTGCCGGCAAATCGGGCGGCGAAGCGGATAAAGAAGCGAAACCTGTCTGAGCCGAAGGCGAGTTTGTTTCGCTTCCCGCTTCGGCGTCCGATTTGCCGGGAACCCCGAAGGGGCAGCGAGGTGCGGTCGCCTTCTTTTGCTTACTTTTCTTGGCGAGACAAGAAAAGTGAGCGGCTGCCGGGCCGCCCCCGGCTAGTCTCCACGGAGAGCACAAGGCACTGAATCACCGAAGAGAGAATCAACAACATCCCCCTGAATTCCCGCAGCGCCGCCAAGGCCTTCGCGGGAATGACAAGTGCGCATCACTGCGTCGCCCGCGCTCCAATATAGGCCAGCGCCTCTTCCACCTGATCAATCAGGATCAAACAAAGATCCCCTTCCGACAAATCCGCCAGCGCCGCATCGATCGCCGCGAATTCCCCCTTGATCTCCTTGACCGACTTCGCGCGCCGCGCATGCGCCAACCCTTCGCGCAGCAACGCAATCACTTCGCCATCCGCCCGCCCGCGCTGGCACTGATCCTCGTACAGGACGATGCTGTCGAAGGCATCGCCAAGGATTTCGGTCTGGCGGCGGATATCCTCATCACGACGGTCACCCGCGCCGCTGATGACGACGCTACGGCGCTTGGCCGGCATGGTTTCCACGGCCTTCACCAGCGCCTGCATCGCGTCCGGATTGTGCCCGTAATCCGCGATCAGCGTCGCACCCTTGTAGGAGAACAGGTTGAAGCGCCCTGGTGCGCTCTGCGCATCGCTGATGAAGGTCTTCAGGCCGGCGCGCACCGTGTTCCAGTCGATGCCAAGCCCCCATGCCGCGCCGATCGCCGCCATCGCATTCTCGACCTGGAAGCCGATGCTGCCGTTGCGCGTGAGCGGAATATCCGCCAGCGGGATGCGCACCGCATTCTTGCCTTCCGCCGCCACGATCTCGTTGCCGTCGACGTAAACCACGCGCCCGCCCTGCGCGCGATGCGCCGTCATCACCGGATGCTGCACATCCTTCGCGAAGAAGGTGACGCTGCCGGGGCAGACAGCGGCCATGGTCGCGACCATCGGGTCAGCGGCATTGAGCACCGCCACGCCGCTGGGCGCGACGTTCTGCACGATCACGCGCTTGACGACGGCAAGGTCTTCCACCGTGGTGATGAAATTCAGGCCAAGGTGGTCGCCTTCGCCGATGTTGGTGACGACCGCGACGTTGCAACGGTCGAATCCGAGGCCTTCGCGCAACACGCCGCCGCGCGCGGTCTCGAAGACGGCCGCATCCACGTCGGGATGCAGGAGCACGTTGCGCGCGCTGCGCGGGCCGCTGCAGTCACCGGTGTCGATGCGCTCGCTGCCGACGTAAACGCCATCGGTGCCGGTCATGCCGACGCGATACTTGTTGACGGTGAGGATGTGCGCGGTCAGCTTGACCGTGGTGGTCTTGCCATTGGTGCCGGCCACCGCGACCACCGGGATGCGCCCATCGTCGCCCTCCCCGAACATCGAGGAAATGATGGCTTCGCCCACTGCACGCCCCTTGCCGAACGAGGGCTGCAGGTGCATGCGCAGGCCGGGCGCGGCATTGACTTCGACGATGCCGCCGCCCTGCTCTTCCAGCGGCTTGAGCACGCTTTCGCAGACCACGTCCACGCCGCAGATGTCGAGGCCGACCATCTGCGCGGCTTCCACGGCGCGCGCGGCGACGTCGGGATGCACGTCATCGGTCACGTCGGTGGCGGAGCCGCCGGTGCTGAGGTTGGCGTTGTTGCGCAGGACCACCTGCGCACCCTTGGGCGGAACGCTCTTTTCGGTGTATCCCTGTTTCGCCAGCGTGGCGCGCGCGATGTCGTCGAGGCGGATCTTGGTGAGCGAGGTTGCGTGGCCTTCGCTGCGGCGCGGGTCCTTGTTGACCTCTTCGATCAGTTGACTGATCGTGTGCTCGCCATCGCCGATCACTTGCGGCGGCGCGCGCCGCGCGGCGGCGACGAGCTGGCTGCCGATCACCAGCATGCGGAAATCATGTCCGGTGATGTAGCGCTCGACCAGCACGTCAGAGCTGATCGCATAGGCGGCATCGAATGCGACCAGCACTTCCTCGCGCGTCCTGACGTTGACGGCGACGCCCTTGCCCTGATTGCCGTCGCGCGGCTTGACCACGACCGGGCCGCCGATTTCCTGCGCGGCCGTCCACGCATCCTCGGCATCGGTCACCGCGCGGCCGTTCGGCACAGGCACGCCGGCGGCGTTGAGCAGCATCTTGGTCAGTTCCTTGTCCTGCGCAATCGATTCGGCAATCGCGCTGGTGCGGCTCGTTTCGGCGGCCTGGATGCGGCGCTGCCGGCTGCCCCAGCCGAACTGGACCATGCTGCCTTCGGTCAGGCGACGGTAGGGAATGCCGCGTGCAACGGCGGCCTGCACGATGGCGCCGGTGCTCGGGCCGAGACGGATGTCCTCGTCCAGTTCACGCAGGCGCGACAGTGCCTCCTTCAGATCGAAGGGCGTGTCGTCCAGCGCGCTGCGGCACAGTTGCTCCGCCATCTCGAATGCCAGCCGGCCGACGGGTTCTTCGGTGTACTCGACCACCACCTGGTAAGTACCGGGCTGCACGGTTTCCACGGCGCGAGAGAACGTCACCGGACAGCCGGCCTGCGCCTGCAGGTTGAGCGCGGCGGCTTCCAGCGCATGCGCCATCGATACGGGAACGCCGTCCCTGACCGGCTCGACGAATTTGATTTCAGGAAAACGCATCCGCAGGCGCGCCTCGAACTGCGGCAGGCCGGCGATGTTCCGCTCGGTCTCGGTGCACGAGACAATGGCTTCGATCGACGTGTGCCGACTCCAGAGATTGGGGCCGCGCAGGGCGCGGATACGCGAAATTTCCATCAGTATGTTCCTTGTGCGCGTGGCCGCCCGGGCGCGGCAGCCATGCCTGTTACATGGGCCCGTCGAGCGCGGGCCGTTTGTTCTTCACGCCTTCTTATGCCGCGCTGCCATAGCCGAAGCTTTCGACCGCCGCCAGGAGGAAGTCCGCGTCGATATCGAGCGCCCAGCCGGCGCCAACCGCCGCCAGGATGTTTTCCAGCACGTGGGGATGCTTGTCGATACCCGCTGCTACCAGCCGGTCGAGCTTGACGAGCGATGTTTCCTCCTTGCCGGTCGCCAGCATGATCTGGCCGTCGCGCACGAATACCGCGCGCCCGCCGTTGTCACGATGCGCCGCCAGCGGCGCTGCGTCCGGCGACACGCTGAAGAAGATCACGCTGCCATCGCACAGGCGTGCCATGTCGGCCACGCGCGCATCGGCGGCATTCAATACCGCGACGCCCTCGGGCAGCACGATATCAACCTGCGTGCGGGCGACATTGGCCATCTGGTCGGCGTCTTCGATGTACAAGTCCGGCAGGCTTCCCTCCGGATCGAGATTGGTGACCACGCCGACCCGGCAACGGTCATAGGCAATGCCTTCGGTGAGGATCGTGCGATAGCTGTTTTCCAGCACCGCCGCCTCGACCACGCGGTTCATGAGCACGCGTCGCGCGGCGGCCCAGTTGGCGCAATCGTGCTTGTCCATCTGCCGCTCGCGCAGAAACAGGCCGTCACTGCAGGCCAGCCCGACATTCGCGCCGCGCAGCCTGAGCATGCCAGCCACCAGTTGCGCCACCATGGTCTTGCCATGGCTGCCGGTCACGCCGACGATCGGGATGCGACCGTTGTCATCCTGCGGGAACAGGTGATTGATGATGGCCTGGCCGACCGGGCGCGGTTTTCCGCTGGCGGGCTTGATGTGCATCAGCAGGCCGGGGCCGGCATTGACCTCGACGATGGCGCCGCCCTGCTCTTTCAGCGGGCGGGAAATGTCCTCGGCCACCAGGTCGACGCCGGCGATGTCCAGGCCGACGATGCGCGCAGCGAGCGACGCAGCGGCGGCGACTTCCGGGTGCACGTCGTCGGTGCAGTCGAAGGCAAGGTTGCCGCGGCTCTGGATCAGCACGGTCTTACCGGCGGGCGGCACCGAGTCCGGCGTGTAGCCCTGGCGTTCCAGCACCAGCAGCACGGTCGGGTCTTCCTCGTAGGTGATCAGGCTGAGCGGGAAATCCTCGTGCTCGCCGCGGCGCGGGTCGGTGTTGATCTGCGTGTTGATCAGTTCGGTGACGGTTGAGGCGCCGTCGCCCGTCACGGTGGCGATCTCGCCCTTGGTGGCGGCGACGAGCTTGCCGCCGACGATCAGCAGCCGGTGCTCATCGCCGCGCACGAAACGCTCGACCATCACGTCGCTGCCTTCCTCGTCGGCCATCCTGAAGGCGGCCTCCACTTCCTGCTGCGTATTCAGGTCCATCGACACGCCGCGGCCGTGGTTGGCGTCAGACGGCTTGACCACGACGGGCAGGCCGATGTCCTCCGCGGCTTCCCAGGCATCTTGCGGATCGCGCACGATGCGGCCTTCCGGCACCGGCACGCCGCAGGAGCTCAACAAAGTCTTGGTCAGGTCTTTTTCGCTGGAGATGCCTTCGGCGATCGCGCTGGTCTGATCGGTTTCCGCAGTCCAGATGCGGCGCGAGCGCTTGCCATAGCCGAACTGCACCAGGTTGCCGTCGTTCAGGCGAATGTGCGGAATGCTGCGATCGGTCGCGGCGTCGACGATGTTGGCCGTACTGGGCCCGAGCGCAACCGCTTCGGCCAGGTCGCGCATGTTCTCGACCGTAGCGGCCACATCGAACTCACGATCCTCGATCGCGGCCATGACCAGGTCGCGCGCAGCCTGCAGCGCGACGCGGCTGACCTGTTCGTAGCGCGCGCGCACGGTCACCTTGTACACGCCGCGCTTCGAGGTCGAGCGCGCCTTGCCGAATCCGGTCTGCACGCCGGCCAGGTTCTGCAGCTCGATCATCACGTGTTCCATGATGTGCGCCGGCCAAGTGCCTTCGCGCAAGCGCTGCAGGAAACCGCCGCGCTCGCCGATGCCGCAGCGGTGCTCGACCAGGCCGGGCAACCAGTTGGTCAAGCGCTCATAGAAACCGGAAATCGTGTTGGATGGTGAATCTTCCAGATCACCGATATCGACCCACGCCTCGATGACCGGACGATAAGTCCAGATGTTCGGTCCGCGCAGAGACATCACATTGATGATCTCAATGGTTTTCTTGTTCATTGAATACTGAGGCTGAAGGTAAAGGCCTTTTGTGGGTAACGGCTGTGTCTCTTTGTCGGCCTGTCATGCGTTCTAAACGCTTTCCGTGGGCAATAGTTTACTGGACGCCGGAAAAATTATCGCGGATGGAACTAAATAGCCGAGAACAACATTATCGCCTCTCGGTATACTTAGCGCCACATCGACGCGCATCCATGTGAGTGCGCAACGGAAATACTTTATATTCTGCAAACAATACACTGCTGTTTGCCCGCTTGTTTGCATACTCAGGCTTTTCATGAACACAGAATCCTCCACCGCGTTGCCCGCCAAACATGCCGTGCCTGCACGCTGGCAACACGAGCTTGAAACCTGCCTGCGCGCCGACGAGACCGCCGTCGCAAGCGTCGAGCTCGACCTCGATGGCGGGCTGCGCTTCGCGCCGGGCGTCGTGGTCGTCACCAACCGTCGCCTGCTTGCCAGGGCTGCCAGCGACAGCGACTGGAAGGAGTGGTCGTATAGTGCGTATGGACCGCATCTCGCGCTGGCACACCACGACCACGCCGGCGTCGGCACGCTGGAACTGCAGGACGAGACAAGACGGCTCGCAGTCTGGCGCTACACGCTCGGCCACAATCCCGAAGCGCTGCGCCTGATCGACCATTTCGAGCAGCAGCGCGATGCGGCGCTGACCGGCACGCCGGTCGAAGAACCGGAGCAGGCCGTCTGCCCGAGCTGCAAGGCGCCGCTGCCGCCGGGGCAGGAAGAATGCCCGATCTGTACGCGCGAGATCCACACGCCGCCCTCGACCTGGACGCTGTTCCGCCTGTGGCGCTTCGCCAGGCCCTACAAGGGCCAGTTGCTCGCCGGCTTTCTGCTGACGCTGGCATCCACCGCCGCGACGCTAGTCGCGCCCTACCTGTCCATGCCGCTGATGGACAAGGTACTGATTCCTTACCAGAACGGCCAGCAAATCGACATCATGCTCGTCGGCATGTACCTGGCGGGCATGTTCGGCGCAGCACTGGTCGCGTGGGGGCTCGGCTGGGCGCGCACGTATATCCTCGCGCTGGTGTCGGAGCGCATCGGCGCGGATCTGCGCACCGCCACCTACGAGCACCTGTTGCGGCTGTCGCTGGAATATTTCGGCGGCCGGCGCACCGGCGACCTGATGGCGCGCATCGGCTCGGAATCCGACCGCATCTGCGTGTTCCTCTCGCTGCACCTGCTGGACTTCGCGACCGATGTGCTGATGATCGGCATGACGGCGGTGATCCTGGTATCGATCAATCCGTGGCTGGCGCTGGTGACCTTGCTGCCTCTGCCCTTCATCGCCTGGATGATCCACGTGGTGCGCGACAAGCTGCGCCACGGCTTCGAGAAGATCGACCGGGTATGGGGCGAAGTGACCAATGTGCTGGCGGACACCATTCCCGGCATCCGCGTGGTGAAGGCCTTCGCGCAGGAAAAGCGCGAAGCGGCGCGCTTCCGTGAAGCGAACCGGCACAACCTGCTGATCAACGACCGCGTCAACAAGGTCTGGTCGCTGTTTTCACCGACAGTCACTTTCCTCACCGAGATCGGCCTGCTGATCGTGTGGGGCGTGGGCATCTGGCAGGTGTCGAAGGGCGACATCACCGTCGGCGTGCTGACCGCCTTCCTCGCCTACATCGGCCGCTTTTACACGCGTCTCGATTCGATGAGCCGCATCGTGTCGGTCACGCAAAAGGCCGCCGCCGGCGCCAAGCGCATCTTCGACATCCTCGACCATGTGTCCTCCGTGCCGGAGTCGCAGAACCCGGTGCACCTGGAGCGCATCGAAGGCCGCATCGACATCCGCAACATCGGTTTCCGTTATGGCAACCGCGCGGTGCTGCGCGGCGTCGACCTGTCGATCAAGCCGGGCGAGATGATCGGCCTGGTCGGCCACAGCGGTTCGGGCAAGAGCACGCTGGTGAACCTGATCTGCCGCTTCTATGACGTGTCGGACGGCGCGATCCTGGTCGACGGCGTGGATATCCGCTCGCTGCCGATCACCGAATACCGCCGCCATATCGGCCTGGTACTGCAGGAGCCCTTCCTGTTCTTCGGCACGATCGCCGACAACATCGCCTACGGCAAGCCGGGCGCAACGCGCGAGGAGATCATCGCGGCGGCGCGCGCGGCCAATGCGCACGAGTTTATCCTGCGCCTGCCGCACGGCTACGACTCGCTGGTCGGCGAGCGCGGCCAGACGCTTTCCGGCGGCGAGCGCCAGCGCATCTCGATTGCGCGTGCGCTGCTGATCGATCCGCAACTGCTGATCCTCGATGAAGCCACGTCGTCGGTCGACACCTCGACCGAGAAGGAAATCCAGAAGGCGCTCGACAACCTGGTGCGCGGACGCACCACGATCGCCATCGCGCACCGCCTGTCCACGCTGCGCCAGGCCGATCGCCTCGTAGTGCTCGACAAGGGGCAAGTGGTCGAGGTCGGCCAGCATGAGGAATTGCTGGCGCGCGAAGGCGCGTACTACCGCCTCTACCAGGCGCAGCAGCGCCAGGCCGAGACCGAGGCGCTCGCAGACCTACGGGAAGATGCCGCATGAACAAGTTTGAACTGAGCCGCAACGCCTTCGGCAAGCTGGTCTTCACCTCGTCCGAGGGCGTGCATGAAGGCGTGGTGCCGGTGCGCGCCTTCCCGATCGCCGCGCCCGATTCCGGCATCGCGCTGGTCGATGCGGACGGCCACGAGTTGGCATGGATCGACAGCCTGAACGAACTGCCCGCGCCGGCGCGCGCGCTGCTCGAAGAAGAATTGAAAAACCGGGAATTCCTGCCGGTGATCAAAAGCATCCGGCATGTATCGACCTTCGCGGTGCCGAGTACCTGGGAGGTCGAGACTGACCGCGGCGAGGCGAGCTTCGTACTGAAAGGCGAAGAAGACATCCGACGCATCGCGCAGGACACGCTGCTGATCGCGGACAGTCATGGCGTGCAGTTCCTGATCCGCGACGTGCAGGCGCTGGACAAGGCCAGCCGGAAGCTACTGGACCGCTTCCTGTAAAGTTCAGACGCCCGGCTTGGGATCTGCCGCTACCAGCACGCTGCAGCGGATCTTGTCCACCAGCACGGCGTCCATCGAGCCGCGCCACCAGCGCATGGCGAAGGGCTTCTGGCGGGAATGCCCAACGATCACCAGTTCGATGCCGTGCTTGTTCACCAGGTCGGCGATCACATTCACCGGTTCGCCGGCTTCCAGGTGGGTAAGGACGTTGAGTCCCGCATCGGCGAGGAGCTTGCGTCCGGCCTGCAGCACCTGTTCCATCGCCTCCCTTTCGGCCTGCTCTTCATCCAGCGTAGGCACGGCAGCGACGAACTCGCCTGCCAGCACGATGGGCGACGGCGCCACGACGGCGAGCAGATGCACCTGCGCCATGGGTCCGGGGGCCATGAGTATGCATTCCTGCAGTGCGAGACGGCTTTCCGGCGTGCCGTTATAGGCGACCAGTATTTTGCGGTACATGCTTGCCTCCTGAAGTACGATTGCGAACCAGCAGTTTCATGATACTGCGCCGGCCACGGGCGCCAATCTGTTTTTTTCCGGAGTTTGAGGAAATCCACACCCGCTTGTGCATTCAAAGCCGATTGCGGAAGGCGCGGAAGCGTGACACTATTGCATCGTGTCCGCAAGGCAATAACAGGAATTCAACTACGGGAAACCGGGAATTGGAGACACCGGAGCATCCCGCTTCGGCTCAAGAACAAGGAAACCGCCATCCATGCTCAAAGTGGTCGTTATCGATGCCAATGCCATTTCGCGCAACCTGCTGACATCTGTCCTGGTTGACGGCGGCTTTGATGTGGTGGGCGACGCCAGCACCAGCTCGGCGGGCCTCGCGGCCATGATCAAGCTGAAGCCGCAGATGGTGTGCATCGATATCGGCCAGGCGGATGCCGAAGGTTTCGAACGGCTGGACACGGTGCGCGCCGGCCTGCCGAAGACGCTGCTGTTCATGGTGTCGGGCAGCTTCGACCCGGCGGCGGTGCAGGGTGCGGTGGAACGCGGCGTGCACGGATTCATCGTCAAGCCCTTCAAGTCGGCGACGGTACTCAACACCATCCGCAAGACCGTCATCAAGGTCGCCTACCAGCACCGGGCCAGGGCCGGGCAAGACGCGGAATAAATCCGTTCGCTCGCAGACCGCCTCCTCTCTGCGGATTATTCCTGATTCCGCAATTCTGCATTGCATCATTTCCTGTTTTTCAAACAGTCTCCAGTCGATACACTGCAGTCATCGATGAGCACACAACAGAAAACGCAGTGCGACTCTCGACGGCAGGACCCGACGGCACATATAGCCAGACCGCCGAGCCCGGAGTCATCAAACACCCTGTGGAGAAACAAAATGAATGCCAAACAACTGATCGCCGCTATCGCCGTACTGACCGCCGCCGGCTCGGCTCTCGCTGACCAAACCTATCCCTACGTCGATTTCAGCAACCACGCTTCGACCAAGACGCGCGCGGAAGTGATCGCCGAAATGAAGAACGCAACGCCGGCCGAACAGCAGGCAAAGAACACCGAATACGTCGAATTCAAGGCCGCTGCGCTGCCGGGCAAATCCCGCACCGAAGTGCGCGCCGAACTGGAACAAGCCTACGCGGCCGGCCAGACCGCCGCCAGCGGCAACCAGGAATACGTCCAGTTCACCAACGTTGCCTCGACCCGCACCCGCGACGAAGTGCGCAAGGAAGCGATCCAGGAAGCACGCAAGGCGCAAGCGGTCCACTTCGGCGGCTGACAGCAGCGAATGAACCGGAAGCCGCCACCATGCAGCTTCCAGCAAAAGAGTCTCCTCCACTCCCTCCAAGAGTTGGATTTACGCCCGCAGCCGAGAGGTTTGCGGGCTTTTTTGTGTTTAAAAAAAAGCTTGGGTCCACGGAAAACACGAAAAACACGGAATGTTCTTGATCTAATTCTTTCTGTGTTTTCCGTGGATCTTTCCGAGGCTGGAGGATGAGCTACCGTTTCAGCTTGTCCACGAAAAACACAAAAAACACAAAAGATTTTTTTCGTGTCTTTCGTGGGGCACGCCGAGTGTCTTTCGTGGACAAATGATTTTGCTGACCGGTGATTTCTCACTTCAGCTTGTCCACCGACGGCAGTCGGCGCCCCAGAAAAAACACGTAAGGTTCTTGACCGAATCCTTTCCGTGCTTTCTGTGTTTTCCGTGGACAAACGACTTTGCCGACCGGTGATCTCTCACTTCAGCTTATCCGCGAACGACAGCCGGCGCACCACAAAAAACACGCAAGGTTTTTGACCGAATCCTTACGTGTTTTCTGTGTTTTCCGTGGACAGACCCTGAAGCGAACTCAGGAAGACGGAAACTGACGTACGAGGTCGGCGGCGGACATTGGCCGGCCGAGCAGGTAGCCTTGGGCCATGTCGCAGCCGGCCTTGCGCAGGAAGTCGGATTGTTCGGCGGTTTCCACGCCTTCGGCCACGACCTTGAGGCGCATTTTGCGTGCGATGGCGATGATGGCTTCGGTGATCGCAATGTCGTCGGCGTCGCCGGGTATGCCTTTGACGAAGCTGCGGTCGATCTTGAGGCTGTCGAGCGGGTATTGCTTGAGGCTGGCCAGCGAGGAATAGCCGGTGCCGAAGTCGTCGATGGAAAGCGCAACGCCCATGTCGCGGATGCGCTCGAGCAGCAGCAGCGCTTCCGACGGATTGTGCATGATGGTGCTTTCGGTGATCTCCAGCTCCAGCATCGATGCAGGCAAACCACTACGGTCGAGCGCGCCGCGGATGGTGTCGAGCAGGTCGCCGGAGGAGAACTGCTTGGCGGAGAGATTGACTGCGACATGGCCGAAGCGGAATCCGGTGTCCAGCCATGCCTTGCCCTGGCGGCAGGCTTCCTGCAGGGCCCAGGCGCCGATCGGCACGATCAGGCCGTTCTGTTCGGCCAGTGAAATGAAGGTGCCGGGCAGCACCAGACCCAGCTCGGGATGGCGCCAGCGGATCAGTGCTTCCACGCCGGCGATGCTGCCGGTTGCGGCATCGATCTGCGGCTGGTAATGCAGCTCGAATTCGCCGCGTTCGAGCGCGTGGCGCAGGCTGTTCTCCAGCAGAAGCTGCTCGAAGGCGCGCGTGTTCATGTCGGCGGTGAAGAACTGGTAGGTGTTGCGGCCGCGCTGCTTGGCGCGGTACATCGCGACGTCGGCGTTCTTCAGCAGAGTGTCCGCGTCATGGCCATCGGCCGGATAGCAGGCGATGCCGATGCTGGCTGTGACGAACATTTCCTGGCCGTCGATCATGAAGGGTTGCGCCATGCTGGCGATGACGCGTTCCGCCAGTTCGCCGGCCATCGTGGACGAGGGCGGTTCCTCCAGCAACACGGTGAATTCATCGCCGCCGAGGCGTGCCGCGACGTCGCCTTCACGGAGTTGACGCAGCAGGCGGTCGGCAGCGCTGACCAGCAGCTGGTCGCCGGCCAGGTGGCCGAGCGTGTCATTGACCGTCTTGAAGCGGTCGAGGTCGATGAACAGCACGGAGATCTGGCGGTCGGCGGCGCGTGCGGCTTCGACCTGCTGCGCGAAATGCGTCATCATGCCGTTGCGGTTCAGCATGCCGGTCAGACTGTCGCGGCTGGCCAGGAATTGCAGGCGCGTTTCGACTTCCTTGCGGCTGGTGTTGTCGGTGAACACACCGACGTAATTGGTGATGTCCTTGTCCGCATCGCGCACGGTGGAGATCGACAGCCAGGCGGGATACCAGTTGCCGCTCTTGCGGCGGTCGAGCATTTCGCCCTGCCAGTGGCCGTCGCGCGCGAGGTGCTCCAGCATGTCGTGGTTCAGCTCGGCGCCGTGGCCAGTCATCATGCGCGAAAACTTGCCGGTGGCTTCGGCGGCGCTGTAGCCGGTGATGCGGGTGAAGGCCGGGTTGACTGCCTCGATGCGGCATTCGGCGTCGGTGATGACGATGCCTTCGCTGGCGGAGTCGAACACGCGGTTGGCCAGGCGCGACTGGTATTCGAATTCGACCTGCCGGCTGACATCGAGCGCAACGCCCATGATCGCCGGCCGTCCCTCGTAGTCGCAAGTGCTCCCGTGCACGTCGACCCAGATCACGCCGCCGTCACGACGCAGCGCGCGATAGCTGTAGCGCAGGCTTTGCGCTTCGCCGGACAGGCGGCGGCGGTGGTTCTCCTGAAGCATGGACAGGTCGTCGGGATGCGTGAGGAGCGCGACCGGCGTGCCGACCAGCTCTTCCGGAGAGCCGTAACCAAGCAATTCGGCGGACTTGCTGTTGGCATAGACCATCTTGCCATCCTGGACGACATACAGGCCGACCAGCGACTGCTCGACGAAATTGCGGAACATGCGTTCGGGTTCGCGCAGCGCCTCGTCGGTCTGCATCCCGGGTTTCGTGACGGCGAAAAAGCCCAGCGCACCCAGGCCGAGGGCGAGTACGACCACCAGCCAGGCCGGCAAGGATGCGGCGGCAAGCATGCTGACAAGGGTTGCGAGGGCGAGCGCCGTGGCGGCGCGCAAGCGGTGATTCGTTCCGCCGCGCGGGAAGAACGCCGTGAGCCGGTGATGCATGTCGAAGTGCCTTGTGGATACAGTTGATATCCATGGTATCGGTATGGTTGCGCCTCAGCAACTGAATTACCATTCCAATCGCATCGGAGTAATGCCAAACAGGCAATTTTTACCTTGTTGCGAAGAGCGCACACGGTTAATCCCCTCAAGAATATTTCCCTATAACAATATCCCTGAAATCAGCGTAATATCTTCCCCCGGTTCCAGATAAGAAGCGCCAGACGCTCGGGCGGAAACGTGACGGGCGCCCCGCCCGCGTCGCTATACAAAAAATTACAACGGAGGAGATACCGTGAGTAACCGCGCAGGAAACGAGGCGCGCGATCAGCGCGACAGCGCGATCGAAGCGCTGCGCGCCAATGAAGAAAAATACCGCGACATTCTGGAGTCGATCGAGGACGCGTATTACGAAGTCGACCTGAAGGGCAATGTTGTCCAGTTCAACGGCGCGTTCTGTCGCATGCTCGGCTACACGGCGGCGGAACTGGTCGGCCGCAACAACCGCGAGCTGCAGCCGACCGAGGTCGCCGCGAACGTCTACGCTGCCTTCAATCAGGTCTACCGCACCGGTGTGCCGGCCCGGAATTTCGACTGGATCATGCGCCGCAAGGACGGCAGCATCGTGGTTGCAGAAGGCTCGGTGCACCTGGTGCGCGACCTGTGCAACGAAGCCACGGGATTCCGCGGCATGCTGCGCGATGTCACCACTCGCCGCCAGACCGAACAGGCACTGCGCGAAAGCGAGGCGAAATATCGCAGCATCCTGGAAACCATCGAGGAAGCCTATTACGAAGTCGACCTGAAAGGCAATGTGGTCCAGTGCAACGGCGCATTCTGCCGGATGCTGAAGTACACCGCCGAGGAACTGATCGGGCAGAACAACCGCTGCTTCCAGCCGCCGGATGCCGCCGCCAGCGTCTTCGCCACCTTCAACGAGGTCTACCGCACCGGCGTGCCCGCACACAGCTTCGACTGGCAAATGATCTGCAAGGACGGCAGCATCGTCACCGGCGAAGGTTCGGTGCAGCTGGTGCGCAACCTCGACGGCACCGCCCTCGGGTTCCGCGGCATCCTGCGCGACGTCACCGAGCGCCGCCGCATGGAGCATGCGTTGCGCGAGAGCGAGGCGCGCTTTCGCGCGCTGACCAATCTTTCTTCCGACTGGTACTGGGAGCAGGATGCGGAATTCCGCTACGCGCGCATGGAAAGCCGGCACGCGCGGGCCGGATCGACGCAGCAATCCTTCCTCGGCAAGCGCCCCTGGGAGACCGAGCTCGAGATCGAAGGCCTGGGCGGATGGCAGACGCACCGCGACCTGCTTTCCGCGCACCAGCCCTTCCGCGACATCATCATGCACCGCACGCTCGCCGACGGCCGGCCGTACTACATCAGTGTCAGCGGCGAGCCCGTCTTTGACGGCAGCGGCAGCTTCCTCGGCTATCGCGGCGTGTCGCGCGAGATCACCGAACAGAAGATCGCGGAGGAACGCATCCAGCATCTGGCCACGCACGACAGCCTGACCGGGCTGCCGAACCGCGTGATGTTCAGCCACCTGGTTTCCACCGCCGTCGCTTCCGCGTACCGCTACGACCGGCAGTGCGCGGTGCTGTTCATCGATCTCGACCGCTTCAAGTTCATCAACGATTCACTCGGCCATGAGGTCGGCGACCAGTTGCTCAAGGAAATCAGCAAGCGCTTCAAGAAGGCGCTGCGCGCAAGCGATGTGGTTGCCCGCCTCGGCGGCGATGAATTCGTGGTGCTGATCCAGGACATGCAACAGTCCAGCCAGGTGGCGACCGTGGCGCGCAAGCTTCTGGCCGCGGCGACGAAGCCGATTGCGCTCGCCGGGCGCGATTGCCATGTCACCGCGAGCATCGGCATTGCGGTGTTCCCGCAGGACGGCGAGGACGAGCAGGCGTTGATGAAGAATGCCGACATCGCAATGTACTACGCGAAGGACGAAGGCAAGAACAACTACCAGTTCTACTCAAGCGACATCCGCGCGCAGTCGCTGGAACGCCTCGCACTGGAAACCAATCTGCGCCGCGCACTGGAACGCAAGGAGTTCACCCTGCATTACCAGGCCAAGCGCGAACTCAGCCAGGGCCGCATCACCGGTGTTGAAGCCTTGCTGCGATGGGACAATCCGGAGCTCGGCCCGGTGTCGCCGGCGCGCTTCATTCCGATTGCGGAAGATACCGGCCTGATCGTGCAGATCGGCAAATGGGTGCTCAAGACCGCCTGTGCGCAAAATGTCGCATGGCAGCGCATGGGCCTGCCGCCGATCTGCATGGCGGTCAATCTCTCGGCCCGCCAGTTCATCGATGAACGCCTGGTGCAGGACATCGCCGCGATTCTCAAGGAGACCGGCATGGCGCCGCATCTGCTCGAACTGGAGATCACCGAAGGCACCGTGATCCAGAATGCCGAGCATGCGCTGAAGCTGCTCGGCAAGATCAAGGCGATGGGCGTGCGCCTGGCGATCGACGACTTCGGCACCGGCTATTCATCGCTCGGCCAGCTGAAGAATTTCCCCATCGATACGCTCAAGGTCGACCGTTCCTTCATTCGCGACCTCGCCACCAACGTCGAAGACAAGGCGCTGACCGAGGCCATCATCGCAATGGGCAAGACGCTGCAGCTCACCGTGGTGGCGGAAGGCGTCGAGACGCCGGAGCAGGAAGACTTCCTGCGCGCGCACGCCTGCGACGAGATGCAGGGCTACCTGTTCAGCAAGCCGGTGCCGGCGGGAGAATTCACCGCACTCATGGCGTCGCACTCATATGCGTCGGAGAAGTGAGCGGGGACTATACTTGTTCGCATGTCCCCGCTCTTTCGTGTTCTCTTCCGCATGCTCCTTTTGTCGACATCTCAGACGCGCACGCCATGACTACCCTCGACACAGTCCGCAAGCTGCTGATCCGCTTTCGTGATGACAGGAACTGGAAACAGTTCCACACCCTGAAGAACCTCATCATCTCGCTCAACCTCGAAGCGGCCGAACTGCTGGAACTGACGCAATGGAAGACCGATGAGGAGCTGGCGTCGCTGAACAGCGACGAGCAATTTCGCCAGGCGCTGAAGGACGAATGCGCGGACGTGCTTCTGTACCTGCTGCTGGTTGCCGAGGAAAGCGGTATCGACCTGCTGCAGGCAGCGCAGGAGAAGATCGCGAAGAATGCACAACGCTATCCCGTTGATCAGTCGTATGGATCGGCGCGGAAATATACTGAGCTGAAGGCAAAGGCGCGCGGCGAAGATTAGTGGTCCGTCACATCCCGGTTTGTGGTTGATGCCGAGGCAATCGGCGGCGAGTGCAAGGCACCCACCGGAGCGATAGTGTTGCTATCGCGAGGATGGGCAACGCAGCAATCGCGGGCGAGTGTCCGGCAGCAACCGCAAACCGGGATGTGGCGGACCACCAGCTGCCTGGAGGCATGCCGTGCCTGGCACACTTGCCCGCGCGACATGGAATAAACAGTCGCGCTTGACATGGCCGGCATCGATTCACGCCTGCGGATGAGAAGACCGTATCCGCCACCGCAGTCTCGTTCGGCTGCATGAGCTTTCTCAATCAACGCTCTCCTTCCACACGTCCCTTCTCAAACGTTTGCATCATTGTTGACCCGCGCACGCCGCAGCGCAGGCAGCGGGCTTCGACTTCCTGTTTCGTGTGTCGCACGGCTGCGACGCTCCTGCGTAACCGTCGCGCCACGCCATTTGATGGCACGCAAAAAAGTAGCGCCTTCGCATAGAGCTTGGCGCGTCCATGAACAAAGATGTCATCAATGATGCGCGCGGATGAACAGCTTCTCATCCGGCGCCGCATCAAGCCTGTCCGCTGGCTGATTGCACCCAACCTGCATTCACAGGCGCCAGAAGAAGAATTGGAGACACATGCCTATGCAAGCGATCGATGTTCCGCAGCATGACGTCATGCCGCCGCAGTTCATGCGCGAACCGCGAAGCCGGGGCCGACCGCTCGCCACCTGCTGGGCCGTGCGGCCCGTTCATTGTCCGCCGCGTGCAATGAATTGATTCCGCCATCTGCCCACGGCCCACTCACCTGACTAAGGAGGTAACACCCGAATGACATGCCAGAGGCGGCAGGAGTGCGCGCGCCCGTGGTTTGTTGCTGCAGCCGGTTTCCAGGATGCCCTGAAGTTTTTCACCCGACAAGGAAGGAAGGCCTGACATGTACGAGAAAAAGATTGTTCCGTTTCTCTTTGCTGCATCGGCGTTGCTCGTTGCCTGTGGCGGCGGCGGCGGTTCACCGGGCAGCGGTGCCGGCACGCTGCCCTCCTCCGGCAGCACGCCGTCCACCACACCAACGGCGGCCGGCGCATCGAGTTCCGGCACGGCGCCCTCAAGCACTCCTGCCCCAAGCACGCCACCGTCCAGCACAACGCCAGCCGGCACCACACCAGCCCCCACACCTGCACCTGCACCCACACCCGCGCCCGCGCCGAACACGGGCACGACCAACCCGCCGCCGGCGGGCAATCCGTCCGACACTTCGACCGTTACGGATCAGTCGCTGAAAGGCTTTTTCGATGTGGTTGCCGACCAGATCCTCTACATCAGAAGGAACAGGGTGATCTATCTTCCCGTCACCCTCACCGAATTCGAAACGGATTCGGGGATCGTGGATGTCGCATCCGGTAGCACACAGCCGCCGCCGCTGAACATCGACGTCGTCAGCGCGGGATGCCATGTCGAGATCGACGGAACCTGCGGCATCCAGCCGCCCGCTGCCGCGCCCGCCGCACCGATCGCCGCATTCGGCATCCGTATCGGCAAGTTCGCCCAGCCCACGGTTTCCGGCCAGGTCGTGGCGAACCAGAAGGCGGTGGGACGGATCGCCATCGACCTCACCGAACGCAGCGATTCACCCGGCATCGGCACCGGCGAGGCAGCGGAGATCATGCGCTTCGTCATCGACAAGGTAGAGATGTCCACCAGCGATACCGGCGAGCTGGTTTCCGTGAAGGTCCAGGACGGCGCGCAGATCCATGTGTATGGGCGCACCGCCGCCGGTACCGAGGTACGCGCAGACATTCCCGCACCGACCGGCACGGTGCGGCTGCTGCCGGTGACCCAGGTACCCGACAGTCATGGTGACACCACCAGCGTGTTCCTCTTCCTTGACCTGGAAACCGGCTTCTCGCAGGCCGGGACCAAGCTCGCCGGGCTGGAAAACATCGCGGGGCACTTCACCATGAATCTCACCCTGTCCTCGATGCAGATCCAACGGCCCTTCGGCAGCGACTGGCAGAACCTCGTCGGCAAGCCAGTGACCGTGAACAATCAACCGCCGGTCAGCGGCGGCGGCATCGTGGGCAATGCATGGATCCGGATGTATCCATCACGTTGATAGTCCGTTGAACATGGATGGGACGGCGCGTGTGCCGTCCCATCCATTCCCGGCCTGCGCCAGCCCTTCGCTTGATCTCCCGCAAGCATCCCGACAGAGCCACTCCGCCTCTCGTCTCGCGTCGTCGCAAGCACAAAAATTCCCCCAGGAAAACTCCCTGCCTCGTGACTTTCAAGGTCATCAATTTGGCTTGCGAAGCCAAGGTGAAACGCGATGTTTATTTTTTGTCTTGGCTTACTCTTAACGCTCTAGTGCTGCCTCTCCGTTCGCTGCGCGTGAATCGAAACGGAGCGTGCGGCAGAAGGAATGCAGAGCGGGCACCGCTCCCATGGAGCGAGGAGACACGCCGGCGGCAGGTTCCGCCGGCGCCAACGACAAGGTTGAAAAGACCTGAGGATGAAGCGATGAAAGACAAATACAAGCTGGTTGGTCCTATTTACGATTGGTTGAGCGCGTTCTACAGCGGCAAGTCGATTCATCATTGCAAGGTCGCGATGCTGGATCACCTGAAGCCGGGCGACAAGGTGCTGTTCGCCGGCGTCGGCCACGGCATGGATGCGGTGCACGCGGCCAAGCTCGGTGCCGAGGTGACCGTGGTCGACCTGTCGGAAACGATGCTGAAGAACTTCCAGCGCAACCTGGACAAGGAAGGCATCACCGTCAAGATCCGCCAGGTGCACAGCGACATCATGAAGGTCGCGGAGCATGAGCAGTACGACATGGTGGTCGCGAACTTCTTCCTGAACGTCTTTGACGAAGCGATGATGGTGCGCGTGCTGGAGCACCTGATCAAGCTCGGCAAGCCGGGCGCCGACGTGGTGGTCGGCGACTTCTCCTACCCGACCGGCAATTTTCTCTCGCGCGCAGTGAAGGTCGCCTACTGGTATGGCGCCGTCCTGTTCTTCTGGGCCTTCGCCGGCAATGCGGTCCACAAGATCTACAACTATCCGGAGTGGATGAAGCGACTCGGGCTGCACATCCGCGAGCAAAGGCACTTCCGGTTGTTGCTGCTGAATTGCTACTGGTCCGTCCTCGGCAAGAAGCCAGTCTGATTCCGGCCGGCAGCCGGCCACGCTTCCCTGATCGCCCCGGGCACCGGGCATGGCAGCGTGTTGCCCGCGTCATGCCGTGCCGGCGTTTCGGTGTTCTGGCAGGCTCCCATGCACACACTGAAGAAAGACCCGTCGCTCGCTCACCAGCCCATAACTATGGAGGTCCCTTTGTCTGATCAGGCTTTTGCGCTGGATAGGCCCATTTCCACGAGCGTGGCGCAGCTCGACATGGCGCGCCGCATCGCGTGTCTGAAACAGTTCGGCTCGCATTCGATGGCGTTCTCGACGATGCAGCCCGACATATCGTATTTCGACGTGCCCGGCATGGGCTATGTGGCTTATGCACACCACATGGGCATGCGCTTCGCCCTGGCCGACCCGGTGTGCGCACCCCAGCATCGCGCGCATCTGCTGGACCGTTTCCTTGCGCGATATCCGAAGGCGATGTTCGTGCAGGTGAGCAAGCCGGTGGTCGACCATCTGCATCGGCGCTACGGCTATTACGGCACGCAGTTCGGCAGTGAATCGAAGGTCGACCTGACGAACTGGTCCTTGCGCGGCTCGAAGAAGCAGGTCATTCGCACCGCGATCAACCAGGCGCGCAACCAGGGCATCGAGATCCGCGAGGCTGGCTTCAATCCCGAGGCAAAGCGCATCTCTGAAGCCTGGATCCGCACGCGCCGTTGCAAGAACAACGAGATCCGTTTCCTGATTCGGCCGATGCTGATTGACTACCGTGAAGGCACGCGCTATTTCTATGCGTACCACCACGGCGAAGCGGTCGGCTTCGTGTTCTTCGACCCGATCTACCAGAACGGCAAGCTGATCAGCTACGTGCCGAACATTTCGCGCTCCTCTGCCAATTTCAAGCAGGGCTTGTGGTACGCGCTGATGGTGCACGCGATGGAGGTCTTCAAGGCGGAGGGCGTGCCCTACCTCGACCTTGGCCTGGTGCCGCTGATGCTGGCCGACGGCGTCGAGCCGCAGGAATCGAAGCTGCTGCGCCGCACGATGTCCGTCATCCGCGAGCGCATGGACTTCCTGTACAACTTCAAGGGGCTGGAATTCGCCAAGTCGCGCTTCCAGGGCGTGGTCGAGAAGACCTATTGCTGCCATCGCAATGCCATGCCGGGCCTCGCCATGTTCGCCATGTTCCGGCTGACCCGCATCATCTGACCGCAACCGTGTGGCGGGAACGGGTTGCACCATTCCGCCGAGACTGAGAGATGAAAGCATGAAACGAAGCGACCGCATCCTGAGCGTAAAGGCATTGTCCGGCAAGCGGGTCCTGTTGACCGGCACCACCGGTTTTCTGGCCAAGGTCGTTCTCGAGAAACTGATCCGGTCCGTGCCCGACATCGGATGCGTGGTCCTGCTGATCCGGCGCGGACGAGGCAGTGACAGCGCGCGCGAACGCTTCGAGCGGGAGATCGCCACGTCGTCGGTGTTCGACAGGCTGCGCGCGGAGACGCCGGATCATCTCGAACGCTTTTTCAACGAACGGATCGAATGCATCACCGGTGAAGTGACCGAGCCGAATTTCGGCCTGCCGGCACTCAGGTTCGTTGAGCTGGCGTCGCGCGTGGACGTGGTGATCAACGCCGCCGCCAGCGTGGATTTCCGTGAGCCGCTCGACCAGGCGCTGGCGATCAATGCATTGAGCCTGCATCACCTCACCGCGCTGGCGCGCGCCGCCGACGTGCCGCTGGTGCAGATTTCAACCTGCTACGTGAATGGCTACCACCGCGGCGAGATGCGCGAGCAGATTGTGCATCCGGCCGGTGCGTCGATCACACGTCATCGCGACGGCTACTACGACATGGAAGCGCTGATCGGCAAGCTGCAACAGAAGATCGAGAAAGTGAAGGCGAGCGTGACGGAGCCCAAGCTGCGCGAGCGCCGCCTGACCGAACTTGGCATCCGCGAGGCGAACCGCTATGGCTGGAACGACACTTACACCTTCACCAAATGGATGGGAGAACAGCTTGCGATGCGCGGGATGCAGGGACGTGCATTGAGCATCGTGCGCCCCGCGATCATCGAAAGCACGCTGCAGGAACCGGCACCGGGCTGGGTCGAGGGAGTGAAGGTGGCCGACGCGATCATCCTCGCCTACGCGCGCGGCAAGACCGATTTTTTTCCGGCGAAACCGGATGGCGTGATTGACATCATCCCTGCAGATCTGGTCGCCAACGGCATCATCCTGGCCGCCGCCGAGGCGCTGATGGACCCGGCGCAACATCGTATCTACCAGTGCAGCAGCGGACTGGGCAATCCGGTGCGGATCGGCGAAGTGATCAAACTCCTGCAGGACGAATGCAAGCGCAACTGGCAGCAGTATGACCGCCTGTTCCTCACGGAGCCGACGCATGATTTCCGCGTCGTGAACCATGCGACCTTCCGCTTCGCGATGAGCGCGATGCAGGCCGGGCTCAAGCTGTGGACGGGTGCACGCCGCGTGCTGGGAATGGCCGGCGAATCGCGTGCGATGGAGAAACTGCGCACCACGCAGACGCTCGCGGTGACCTTCTCGTTCTATACGCAGCCGCGCTACCGCTTCCACCACACGCGCCTGCTGGCGCTGGCGCAGCGTTTCGCCAGCGAAGAACGCGCAATGTTCCCGGTGGATCCGGGCCTGATCAACTGGCCGGAGTATTTTTGCCGCAGCCATATGGCAGGGCTGAACCGTTATGCGCTACGCGGCAAGGGCACGCCGCAGGTAGTTGCGGCGACATCGGAAGTGGAAGCCGTACTGCCCGCGCCGCAGGCAGTACCCTAGTCTTGCTTACCTGTCGCTGGCGTGCCTGTTCGGCAGCATCGAACCGGTTTCGCGATAGCGTTCATGCCAGGAGAATGCCTTCTCCAGCACGTGCGGCGTATGGCCGCCGCGCGCATTGGCCTCGGCCACATACTCTTCGAGCATTTCCTTGTAAGGCGACGGCACGCAGTTCTGAATGACGACCTGCGCGCGTTCACGCGGCGCCAGTCCGCGCAGGTCGGCCAGCCCGACTTCGGTGACGAGGATGTCGACGTCGTGCTCGGTGTGGTCTACATGCGAGACCATCGGCACGATGCTTGAGATCTTGCCGCCCTTCGCAATCGACTTCGTTGCGAAGATCGACAGGTAGGCATTGCGCGCGAAATCGCCCGAACCGCCGATGCCGTTCATCATGTGCGTGCCCTGCACGTGCGTGGAATTCACGTTGCCGTAAATGTCGGCCTCCAGCGCAGTGTTGAGTGCGATGATGCCGAGGCGGCGGATCACTTCCGGATGATTGCTCACCTCCTGCGGGCGCAGCACGAGACGGTCCTTGTAGCGCTCGATGTCGGCGAACACGGAGGCGCTTTTCTCCGGCGACAGAGTGATCGAGGAACCGGAGGCGAAATCCAGCTTGCCGGCGTCGAACAGTTCGAAGGTCGAATCCTGCAGCACTTCCGAATACATGCGCAGATGCTCGAAGGGGCTGTCGATGAATCCCGACATGACGGCGTTCGCGATGGTGCCGATGCCGGCCTGCAGCGGCAGCAGGCTTTCGGTCAGGCGTCCCAGCTTGACTTCCTTCTTGAAGAACTCGACCAGGTGCCGTGCGATGGCGGCCGTCTCGCCGTCCGGCGGCAGGATGGTGGAAGAGCTGTCGAGCTTTTCGGTAATGACGATGGCGACGATCTTCTCCGGCGGAATTTCGATTGCCGTGGTGCCGACGCGGTCTTCCACCCCCATGATCGGGATCGGTTCGCGCTCGGGGCGGCGCTTCGGAATGAAGACGTCGTGCAGGCCTTCGAGTTCGGCCGGTTGCGTCAGGTTGATTTCCACGATCACCTTGTCGGCCAGGATGGCGAAGCTGGCGCTGTTGCCGACCGAGGTGGTCGGAATGATGGCGCCGGTCTCGGTGATCGCCGCGGCTTCGATGATGGCCACGTCGATCGGCGCGATCTGCTTCGTGCGCAGCAGTTCGACGGTTTCGGAAAGATGGTGGTCGACGTACATGACCTCTCCGCGATTGATCGCGTTGCGCAGCACCGGATCGGACTGGAACGGGATGCGGCGCGCGAGCACACCGGCTTCGGTGAGCGTACGGTCGACGTCATTGCCGAGCGATGCGCCGGTCATCAGCGTGATCTGCAACTTCTCGTGGCGCGCGCGCTCGGCGAGCGCGAACGGCACCACCTTGGCGTCGCCGGCACGGGTAAAGCCGCTCATGCCGACGGTCATGCCGTCCTTCACCCACACGGCGGCTTCCGCGGCAGAGGTCACCTTCTCCCGCAACGCGGGCATGCGGATACGTTCATCGTAACGGGTCAGTCGGATCGGGTTCAGCAAGATAGTCTCCTTTGTGAAATCGGTCGTGGTCGATGAAACCGTCGCGTCGTTCGAGGTATGCGGCTCCCGCCGCATGGGGGTTCCATGCGCTGGCGTGGTCTTGCCATGGGGGAGATGTGGCCGTGCCGGTACGAATATCGGAGGTATTCGCAGGTGTTCCGCGAGCAGTTTACTAATATGTGAGCGATTAAATCACTAATATATTAGCGAGTCAATGGGTATAATGCATTTTCCTGACCCTCGTTGCAAAAGCGCCTCCCGGAGGACCGATGAAGCATCGCATTACCTATCGCAACCTGCCGCAGCTTTTCCTGAAAGCGCGCGAGAGCCTGATGTCGCATTTCCGGCCTATCCTCAACCACTTCGGCGTGACGGAGCAGCAGTGGCGCATCCTGCGCGTGCTGGATGAACACGGCCAGCTCGAACCGCGCGAGTTGTGCGACCTGTGCCAGATCCAGAGCCCCAGCATGGCAGGCGTGCTGGCGCGCATGGAGGACATGGGACTGGTGCGCCGCGCGCGACTGCCGGAGGACCAGCGTCGGGTGATGGTGCGCCTGGCGCCGAAGGGTGACCGCCTGATCAGCGAAATCGCACCGCTGATCGATGCGCAATACGAGGAAATCGAAAAAACCTTCGGCAAGCCGACCATCAACGCGCTGTTCAGCGCGCTGGAAGCGTTCGTCCAGGCCAATGGAACGCCGGTGCCGCCGGTGGAACTTCCTTCATCTCCGATCGAGCGCCGCAAGCGCACCGCGCGCGAGTAGATCGCCTGGGTACAGTGGAGTTGCTCATCCACTAAAAGGATTCCCGCGTACGGATGACACGAAAAATCAGGATGCTCTTGTATTTGCGAGCTTAGGCGGCTGCGCAGCTGTTGCAAAAACCCTTGTCCACGGAAAACACCGAAAACACGGAAAAAAAACTAAAAATATCTTTCGTGTTTTCCGTGTTTTCCGTGGACAAGGGTTTTTATGTGGCGACCGAAGCGTAATAAATGCTCGCAAGCGACACGAACTTCAACAACGAATTGGTATCTTCCGTGGATACTCCGCACATGCCGCCATAACGCCGACGCTCCGGTGAGCAGTCTGCCTATGCGTCCAGTTCCTTGTACTGTCGGAAAATGCCGTCGTTGTTGAACGGAATCCTTCGTTTTGATTTCAGATAGGCCTTGATCCGCTTGCGCTCGGCGACGCGGTCATGCAAGGCGACGAGCAAGGGATAGCCCGGTTCGATGCGCTGCATGTTGCGCGGAAAGGCGTAGCGCAGGCCGGCCATCATTTGAAACATCGACAAGTCGGCGTAAGTCAATGCGTCGCCCACCATCCAGCCATTCCCCGCAGGATTGCGCGCCAGCACACTTTCAAAATAGCCAAGGAACTTCGGGAGGCGCGAAACCGTGAACTCGGTGGCACGGCGCAGGGCTTCCGGCTTTTGCTCATCGTAGTAAAGACTTGCGGCGATCGGATGATGCGTGTCGTGCACTTCGACCAGCATGTCCGCGATCGTGAGCTGCAGCTGATGTACCCAGAGCCGCCCGCCTTCATCCTCCGGCACTAGCCCGAGGCGCGGGCCGAGGAACAGCAGGATGTTCGCGGTCTGCGCGATGATCTGGTCGCCGGCTTTCAGGAAGGGCGGCGCGAATGGCGGACACGGCACAGCCTCGTCGTCCATGAAGCGGAACATTGCCGCCGTGCCCATGCCGCTGCGCTCGGAACGGCGCGCCACATCGACGTAGTCAGCGCCCGCTTCTTCCAGCGCGAGGCGGATGAACTCACCGCGCCCCTGGATCTCCGGCCAGTAATACAGTTCATACACCATGCCTTCCTCCATCGCGCATCTATTCGGCCACGCTGCTGTCAAAAAGGCATTGAGCCGCTACCCAGCGCGTGATGTTAACGAAATGGTAATTGCCATTACCGTTTCATCAACACTTCACTCATGCTTGCCAATCCGGTGCGGACGGCTTTGCGATGCGTCAGGCTCTTATGCGATTTCCGAATAAGCATAGTTCGGAAAAATTGTTGTCCTTGCCAACATCCATCATTAAAGTTCGATATTGCGAAAAGTAATTAAGAATCGCGCGAACATTTCCAATGTACGCACATCCGCAACGACTCCCAGCGTTTCCATCGTGCGCCGTCCCGGCGGCAAGAAATGATTTGAATGAACCTAGCGTTTAACAATATCGAGAAGCGTTTCGGCGACCTGCAGGTCATCAAAACCTTCAGCCGCGAGGTCGAGGAAGGCGAACTGATTGCCCTCGTCGGCCCGTCCGGCTGCGGCAAGTCGACCCTGCTGCACATCGCCGCCGGCCTGGAAAAGCCGAGCGCTGGCCAGCTCCTTGTCGACGGCAAGCCGGTACAGGGGCCGAATCCGGAACGCATGCTGATGTTCCAGGAAAACGCGCTTTATCCGTGGATGACGCTGGCGCAGAACGTCGCGATGGCGCTCGAACTGCAGAAGGTGGACAAGAAGCAGGCACGCGCGCAGGCCGCCGCGTGGCTGGAGAAGGTCAATCTGAAGGGCTTCGAGGATTACTACCCGCACCAGGTTTCCGGCGGCATGCGGCAGCGCGCGGCGCTGGCGCGCGCCTTCATCACGCATCCGAAGGTGCTGCTGCTCGACGAGCCTTTCGGCGCCCTCGACGCCCTCACGCGCATGACGCTGCAGGATGCGCTGCGCGACCTGATCCGCGAAGCGCGCCCGACCGTGCTGCTGGTGACGCACGATGTCGATGAGGCCCTGTTCCTCGCCGACCGCATCCTCGTGTTCAGCAAGCGGCCCGCGACGGTGCTGAAGGAATTCAACCTCGCGCACTATGAAAAGACGCACGACCTGTCGGATTTCGCGCCGGTGCGCCGCGAGATTTTGGGATTGCTCGGCATCCATGCCGAGCACGAAGAAAACACAGCATTACTGGAAGGAGCAGGAATATGAAGTTGTCGAAATTTCTCGTCGCGGCGCTGGCAGTGGTTGCGTTCAACGGCCACGCCCTCGCCAATGAAAAATTCAAGGTCGGTTACCTGCGCGTGATGGACGACGCGCAAGCCATCGTCGCGCAGGAAGCAGGCCTCTACAAGAAGCACGGCCTCGATGTGGAACTGGTCGAATTCAAGTCCGGCACCGACCTGATCAAGGCCATCGTCGGCGGCCAGCTCGACTCCGGCGTGCTCGGCTTCACCAATGCGCTGGCCTGGGCCTCCAAGGGCGCGGACCTGAAAGTGGTGGGCGGCGCGCAGCAGGGCTACCATGCCCTCATCGCGCGTGACGATTCCGGCATCAAGACCGTCGCCGACCTGAAAGGCAAGACGCTCGCGTCGCAGGCCGAAGGCAGCACCGCCGACACCGTGCTGAAAGGCGTGGTGCTCAAGCAGGCGCACCTGAAGCCGGATGAGGTCAACATCATGGGCGTAAGCCCGCAGGTGGCGGTGCAATCGCTGGTCGGCAAGCGCGTCGATGCGGCCTTCCTGTTCGAACCGCAAGCTTCCATCGCGCAGCTGATCGCGCCGGTGAAGCAGATCTACGAGATCGGCGAAGTCTGGCCTTTCCCCTGCATGGTCGTCATCACCTCCGGCGACACGCTGAAGAAGCGCAAGGATGCCGTCTGGAAGTCGCTTGATGCACAGCGCGACGCCATCACCATGCTGCAGAAGAAGCCGTCCGATACCGCCAAGCTGATCGCGGGCTATTTCATCTCCGAACCGACGCTCAAAACCCTGAAGAAGGGCGAAGTGCCGCGCGAAGCCGTGATTACGGACGCCATCAAGAGCCAGACATTCAGCCCGGTGATCGCCGCGAAGGACGAGGCGCGCATGCAGGAAATCGCCGGCATCCTGCAGGAGCAGGGATCGCTCAAGACGCGCGACGGCAAGCCGTATGATGTGAAGAACATCCTCGACCTGAGCTGGCAGAAAGACCGGAAGCTCTAAGATCCGCGGCAGCCGCCGTTGCGGGGGAAAGAATCCGTTTCCTCTGCTAGACTTGGCGAAGCACAAGAGCACAAGATGGCCGGCCCGCGCCGGCCATCGCATTTATAGCAGAACGAATATGAGCACCAGAACCCGCATCTCCGGCCACCGCAAGTATCTCGCGTTTGCACTGGCGGTTGTCTTCATCCTCCTCGGCTGGCAGATCGCCGCCTGGTCGCTTCCCGCTTTCCTGATGCCGGACGTGCCCACCGTCATTGCCCGCCTGTGGCAGGACATCCAGACCGACAATTTCCGCGCCGCGCTCGGGGGCAGCCTCGGGCGCCTCGCCGTCGGCTACGGTATCGCCATGCTGCTCGGCGTCGGCTTCGGCCTGATCGGTGCGGTCCTGTTTTTCTTCCGGGAAGTGCTCAAGTCCGCGATCATCATCCTGCAATCAATTCCTTCGATCGCCTGGGTACCCCTGTTCCTGATTCTCATGGGCTTCGGCAACACGCCGATCATCGTCGTGGTCGCTGTCGCTGCCTTCTTCCCCGCCGCACTGTCGGTGATGAATGCGACGGAGAGCGTGCAGCACGTGCACGTCTCCGCCGCGCGCGTGATGGGCGCATCGCGCTGGGAAATGCTCAAGCGCGTCTATCTGCCGGCCGTCATGCCGGAACTCATCACCGGCGCGCAGCTCGCCTTCGGCAATGCCTGGCGCGCGCTGATTTCCTGCGAGATGCTGGTCGGCTTCGGGAAAGGTTTGGGCCGCTCGCTGTCCTACGCAGGTGAGACCGCCGACATGGTCGGCGTGATGACCAATATCCTGGCGATCGCGATCCTCGCGCCGCTGATCGACCAACTCCTGCTCGAAAGACTGAAGCATCGCGTGTTGCGCTACCAGTATGTCTGATCCGCACCTCCGCCGACACGGCACGATCGCCTCTTCAGGTACGCGCAAGGGCCTGAAGAAGGCGGCGCTCGGGATTGTGCTGGTGGCAGTGTGCGCCGGCATCCTCGCCGCACCGGCGCTCGACCATGCCAAACGCCGCAAGAAACTCATTGCCGGCGTCAGCTACGTCGTCCCGGCATACAAGGCCGGCACCAAGTTCCGTACGCCGGAGGTCATCGATACCGCGCTCGCGGAAGACATCGCGCATCGCCTGAATCTCCCGCTCACCACGGTGCGCGTGGAAACCAAGGCGGACATCGCCCTCATGATGCTGACGGAAAGGGCACGCCTGCCGCGCTCGGCCACCATCATCCCCACCGGCTATGCCGCGGGTCCGATGGCCATCATGCGCAGCGATACCACCATCAAGTCCTGGGACGACCTGAAGGGTCGCAAGGTGTGCCTGTCGGAGAGCGGCCATTACGTCGGCATGCCGGCGGCGAAATACGGCGCCGTCGAAATGGTTTTCAAGGCGCCAGCCGACGCGCTCATCGCGCTGCGCACCGGCGCATGCGATGCCGCCGTGCACGACAACACCATCCTGGAAGAGCTGATCAAGCTGCCGGAGTGGAAAAAGTTTTCCGCCACGCTCAACTCGACACAGCGCGCGCCGCTTGCGCTGATCGTGCCGAAGGTCGACACCAACACCACCACCTTCCTCACGCAAGTCGTGCAGGACTGGATGGCCAGCGGCTACCTCGACCAGCTGACGAAGAAAGCGGTGCAAAACATCGCGTTCGAGGTGTACCTGGATCAGGATGTGCCGGACTGTCATTGACAAGCCGGGCATGAACTGAAGCCCCAACGCTCGAGAAGAGCCCGCACGGCCGGAAGCCAGCCATGTGGTCGCCGGCAAAATCCGGTTTGCCGCGGCCCCCCTCTCTCCTCTTCCCGCCAACGGCTGCCAACGCAGCCGTATTATGCACAAACAAGGTGCAACTCCCGCCCGGCCATGCACCACTTTGATCTGGCGCGCACCAATTCATCCCGTTTTCTGTGCGAAAATGGTGCGTCCCGGAATTATTCACCACCCCTGTCGAAGCCGCCATGAAATACCAATCTGTCCACCAGTTCGTGCAACATGTGGCCGATCGCAATCCCGGCCAATCCGAATTTCTGCAAGCCGTCACGGAAGTGATGGAAAGCCTGTGGCCCTACATCGAGAAGCATCCGCGCTACGCCGAGCAAGGCCTGCTTGACCGCCTCGTCGAACCCGAACGCGTTGTCATGTTCCGCGTGTCCTGGGTCGATGACCACGGCCAGGTGCAAGTCAACCGCGGCTACCGCATCCAGCACAGCATGGCGATCGGCCCCTACAAGGGCGGCATCCGTTTCCATCCGTCGGTGACCTTGTCAGTCTTGAAGTTCCTGGCGTTCGAGCAGACTTTCAAGAACGCGCTCACCACCCTGCCGATGGGCGGTGGCAAGGGCGGCTCCGACTTCGATCCGAAGGGCAAGAGCCCTGCTGAAGTAATGCGTTTCTGCCAGGCCTTTGTCAGCGAACTGTTCCGTCATGTCGGCTCGGACACCGACGTTCCTGCCGGCGACATCGGCGTGGGCGGCCGCGAAGTCGGCTTCATGGCGGGAATGATGAAGAAGCTGAGCAACCGCGCGGACTGCGTCTTCACCGGCAAGGGATTGAGCTTTGGCGGCTCGCTGATCCGGCCGGAGGCGACCGGCTACGGCACCGTGTACTTCGCGGACGAAATGCTCAAGACGCGCGGCCGTTCCTTTGACGGAATGCGCGTAAGCGTGTCGGGCTCGGGCAATGTCGCGCAATACGCGGTCGAGAAGGCAATGGCGCTGGGCGCAAAGGTGATCACCGTGTCCGACTCCAGCGGCACGATCATCGACGAAGACGGCTTCACCCCCGAAAAGCTCGCCGTCCTGATGGAAGTGAAGAACCACCTTTATGGCCGCGTCAGCGACTATGCCGAACGCACCGGTACGCGCTTCGAAGCCGGCGTGCGCCCATGGCACGTCCCGGTCGATATCGCTCTGCCCTGCGCAACGCAGAATGAACTCGATGAAAAGGACGCCGCCACGCTCATTGCGAACGGTGTGCAGTGCGTCGCCGAAGGCGCCAACATGCCCTCCACCATCGAAGCGGCGAAGGCGTTCGAAGCGGCTGGCGTGCTGTATGCCCCGGGCAAGGCCAGTAATGCCGGCGGCGTGGCCACGTCCGGACTGGAAATGAGCCAGAATGCCGTGCGCATGTCCTGGCCGCGCGAGGAAGTGGATGCGCGCCTGCTGCAGATCATGCAGGGCATCCATGCCGCCTGTCTCGAATACGGCAAGCGCGCGGATGGCCGGATGAGCTATGTGGATGGTGCCAACATCGCCGGCTTCGTCAAGGTCGCCGACGCAATGCTCTCCCAGGGCGTGATCTAAGCGCCTGGTTTGGCCCCGCCTTCTCCTGCGGCGCGCACGGGGGAAGGCGCTACCATTTTGCGGCTCCCCGTCGATGCCAGGGCCGTGAGGGCAATTTCCTTCAATACGTTCGCGCCGCCGCCCGCTATCGCCTGTCCCCGTTCAATACCTCTTCACACAACGGGGAATTTCAATGAGCCCGGTAGGCTGGGATGCAATCCCGGCTATCCTAAAGCTGATTGAAGTGTGCTGGGATGCATCCCAGCCTACCAGATTCCGCGCATCGGCGACCCGTATCCGCCGGCCAGCTCTGCCCTCACTCCTCTCCTGCCCCGAGCCTCACCGTGTACTGCCCCGTCTTCTCATCGCGCACCACCTGCAGCATCCCATGCCGCTGCGCGTCCTCGATCAGCTCCTTGAAGGAGCGATAGCCGTAGGCCGATTCGTTGAAGCCGGGCCGCCGCCGCTTCATGGTCTGCTTGACCATCGAGCCCCAGATCTTGTCATCGCCGCGCTCGGCCACAAGGGCTTCCACCGTTTCGACGGCGAAGTCGAGCACGTCCTGGCGCTTGTCTTCTTCGCTCTTTGGTGCAGGTGCTTTGGCGGCGCCATTCCCGGCCTTCTTCGCCGGCGCTTTCTTTTCGGCGGGCTTGCGCTTGGGTTTCTGCTCGCGCACGAGGTCGTCGTAGAAAATGAATTCGTCGCAGTTGGCGGCGAGCAGGTCAGACGTGGAGTCCTTCACGCCGATGCCGATCACGTACTTGTTGTTCTCGCGGAGTTTGGAGACCAGCGGAGAGAAATCGGAGTCGCCGCTGATGATGACGAAGCAGTCAACATGCGACTTGGTGTAGCAGAGATCGAGCGCGTCGACCACCATGCGGATGTCGGCGGAGTTCTTGCCGGACTGGCGCACGTGCGGGATTTCGATCAGCTCGAACGCGGCTTCGTGCATGGGTGCCTTGAAGTCCTTGTAGCGGTCCCAGTCGCAGTAGGCTTTCTTGACGACGATGCTGCCTTTCAGCAGCAGGCGCTCGAGCACGCGGCGGATGTCGAAGTGCGCGTAACGTGCGTCGCGCACGCCGAGGGCGATGTTCTCGAAGTCGCAGAACAGTGCCATGTTGCTGATCTCGAATTGGCCTGCCATTGCTTGCTCCTTTGTTGTTGTCGATGACATTCTTTCCATTTCGAAAGGGTACACCGAAAGCATGAACCGCGCCGCTGATATGGGGTCAAATGGTGTTCCAGTCAGAAAGCCATTATGCGGCCAGCGGTGCTGACCGCTGCCTGAAGGTGCCACGCATGAAAGCGCTTGTCACACAACTTGAGCTGGAACACCGCAATCTCGACAAACTGGCCGGATTGCTGTCGCGGTTCCGACCTTCGCTGTCCGAACTGCCGCCCGATCAGGCTGAAATCCAGCTGCTGGTGGATGTGCTGTCTTACCTGACGCAGTTTCCCGATGTTCACCACCATCCGGTGGAGGACCGCATCGTCGAGGCCTTGCGCAACAAGGGCGCGCTCGACAACGGCCTGAGCGAGGAAATCGAGCGGCAGCACCGGGTGCTGGCGCAACAGGGGCAGGACCTGATGCGCGACCTGGAATCGGCGGCGCGCGAGGAGACGGTGTCGTGGGTGCAACTGCCGATCGAGATCCGCCTGTATGCGGAACGCCTGCGGCACAACATGGTGGTGGAAGAACTGGCGCTGTTCCCGCTGGCGGTCACGCGACTTGGCGATGCGGATGCGCAAGCCATCGGCATGCTGCTGTCGCAGGCGCCGCCCGATCCGCTGTTCGTCGACAAGGCGATGGCGCGCTTCGCCGATCTGCACCGGATCATCGCAACGGAAGCCGGCTGCGGCTGCTTCGACCATCTCCCGCCCGCCGGCGCCGGGGAGGAGCCGGCCTGACCGGATCAGGACGCCATCGCCCTATCCCTTGAGCACGCCCGGTGTGACCTTCACCGTTTCCTTCTTGCCGCCTCGCAGCACGTCCATGCTGACGCTCGTGCCCGGCTTGGTCTCACCGACCAGGCGTGCGAAGTCGGCAGTAGTCTGCACCGGCTGTCCGTTGAACGCCACGACGACGTCGCCCGGCTTGATGCCTGCCTTGTCCGCCGGACCACCGCGCTGCACGGCCGAGATCAGCGCGCCGTTCGTGTCCTTCAGTCCGAGCGACGAGGCAATGTCCTGCGTCAGCTCCTGCAACTGCACGCCGAGGTAGCCGCGCACCACCTTGCCGGTTTCGCGCAACTGCTTGGCGATGCCCACCGCGATGTCGATCGGAATGGCGAAGGAGATGCCCATGTAACCGCCGGTCTCGCTGTAGATCTGCGAATTGATGCCGATGACTTCACCGTTCGTGCTGAACAGCGGGCCGCCCGAGTTGCCGGGATTGACGGCGACGTCGGTCTGGATGAAAGGCACGAAGCTGCCGTTCGGAAGCAGCCGCCCTTTCGCGCTGACAACACCGACGGTCACGCTGTTCTCGAAGCCGAAGGGAGCGCCGATGGCGGCCACCCATTCGCCCGGATCGACCTTCGACGGATCGCCGATCTTCACTACCGGCAATGCGTTCGCATTGATCTTGATGAGCGCCACATCGGTGTAGACGTCGGCGCCGATCACCTTGGCCTTGAACTCGCGCTTGTCGGTGAGCTTGACGATCACTTCATCGGCCTGGTCGATGACATGCGCATTGGTCAGGATGTAGCCGTCCTGGCTGATGATGAAACCGGAACCGAGGCTGAGCGTCGGGCTTTCGCCGGTATCGGGAACACCGCCGAAGCGGCGGAAGAATTCGTACAGCGGATCGCCTCGGCGCAGCCCCGAAGCCTTGCCTTTCTGGATCGCGCCGATGTTCACCACCGTCGGGCCGGCCTGCTTGACGAGCTTGACGAAGCTGGGCAACTCGATGCCGCGTGCCGGGGCGGTCGGCGCAGGTGCGGGTGCCTGTACCGCCGGGGGCGGAGCTGCCGGCGCTGCCTGCTCCTTGCCCGAGGGCGAACAGGCGGCGAGCAGCAGCGCGGTGGTGATAGCGGCGAGAGCGGCAATCCGTCTCAGGAATGGCAGGTCGGCCATGGCATTGTTCCTTGCGAGGTGGATCGATGGCAGCGAGCGCTGCCGCCCTACGGTACCCGACGTCGTACAACGATCCGTTGAGACAGCGCAAGACCTGCCCCTCATCCACGTTCCTTCCTGCAACGCTGCTGATACCGGGATAGAAATGCAGGGCGCATTGTCAATCTGACTTCCTCCCCGCACACGAAAGGAACGCCATGAGCGACGAACGCCCCGCCCTTACTACCCGCCAAGGCCACCCGGTCAGCGACAACCAGTCGCTGCGCTCGGTCGGAGAGCGCGGACCGGCGACATTGGAGAACTATCAGTTCATCGAAAAGATCACGCACTTCGACCGCGAGCGGATTCCCGAGCGCGTGGTGCATGCGCGCGGGACCGGCGCGCACGGCTGGTTCGAAGCCTACGGCAAGATCGGCAACGAAGCCGCATCGAAGTACACACGGGCAAAAGTGCTCAACGAAACGGGCGTGCGCACGCCGGTGTTCGTGCGCTTTTCCACTGTGATCGGCGGCAAGGATTCGCCGGAAACGGCACGCGACCCGCGCGGCTTCGCGGTCAAGTTCAAGACGGTGGACGGAAACTGGGACCTGGTCGGCAACAACCTGAAGGTGTTCTTCATCCGTGATGCGATCAAGTTTCCCGACATGATCCATGCCTTCAAGCCGGATCCCGTGACCAATCGCCAGGAGGCATGGCGCTTCTACGATTTCATCTCGCAGTCGCCCGAGGCCCTGCACATGCTGACCTGGGTGAAAAGCCCGTGGGGCATTCCGGCCAACTACCGCGAGATGGAAGGGGCCGGCGTCAATACCTACAAGCTGGTTAATGATGAAGGTGTGGCGCACCTCGTCAAGTTCCACTGGCGGCCGAAGCAGGGTGTGCGCAACCTGACTTCCGCGCAGGCGGCGGCCATCCAGGCGCAGGATACGGGCCATGCAACGAAGGACCTGCACGACGCCATCGAGCGCAGCGAGTTTCCGGAGTGGGAATTCTGCGTGCAGCTGATGACGGACGACGCGCATGACGAGCTGGACTTCGATCCGCTCGACGACACCAAGCTCTGGCCGGAAGAAAAATTCCCGCTGCTGCCGGTGGGGCGCATGGTGCTCGACCGCAATCCGGACAATGTGTTCGCGGAGACGGAGCAGGCGGCGTTCGGCACCGGCGTGCTGGTGGACGGCATCGATTTTTCAGATGACAAGATGCTGCAGGGGCGCACGCTGTCGTATTCGGACACGCAGCGCTACCGCGTCGGCCCCAACTACCTCCAGTTGCCGGTCAATGCACCGCAGGAAAAGGCCCGCGCGCACACCAACCAGCGCGACGGACAGATGGCGCATTACGTCGACGACAGCGGCGCGAACCGGCACATCAACTACGAGCCGAGCTCGCTGGGCGGGCTGCGCGAAGCGCCGAAGCCGGAGAAGGAATACCACCAGTGGGTGGAAGGCCACCTCGGGCGCTATCAGACTTCGCGCACCGCCGACGATTACCGACAGGCCGGCGAGCGCTACCGCAGCTTCGAGGACTGGGAGCGCGAAGACCTGATCGCCAACATCGGCGGCGACCTGAAGCAATGCCCGGAGCCGATCCAGCTGCGCATGGTATGGCACCTGTGGCATTGCGACCATGACTACGGGCGGCGCGTGGCCCAGGCTGCGGGCATCGACCTGTCGAAGGCGAAGGACCTGCCGCCGCTGGAGGGCAGGCCCGCGCCGGGCGAGCGCAGGCAGGCGGCGACCTACACCAACGGACGGCCGGAAGATAACGTACCCGCGGGCGGCAACAGGAAGTAGGGGCAGCCTCGCCGGGCCGGCTGCACGTAAGCGAATCGGCTACACCTCAGCGCACCAGCGGGTTCGGCGTGGGCTCGCCGCTCCGGACCAGCGTGTTGCGGTCGGTGTGGTGGAAGGGTTCGTCCTTCCCGCGGATCAGCATGATGGTGTCTTCCTCGTAGGACCAACTGCCGTCGTCGTGGATGCTGACGCGGATGCGGAATTCGACGGTGTTGAAGGCATAGTCGAGGAAGGGATTGGAGCGGATGCCGTAGTTCTCCGACTCCTTGCGCGCGACCAGCTCGAATTCCCTCGCGTCCACGCTCACGCTGCCCATCGCCATCGCGATCTGTCCGCGCGGGATGGCCAGCGTGTGGATGACGGTGCCGGTAGCCGGCTCCCACAGCCAGTAGCCGACCTGTTCGTGATACGTCTTTACATTGTCGGGCTTGGTGATGTGGATGTAATAACGGAGCCCGTAAAACAGCTGCGGCCCGTTGGTCACCGGATCGATCGGCTGCAGCTCCATGCGCTCGACATAGGCCTGCTTGCGCGGACCATCGGCCTTCGGTTTCACGTCCAGCCCGCGCGCGCCGCGCCAGACACCCGCCATCGGACGCAGGGGGCCGAGATTGGCCAGCGTGTCGACATCGATGTTTGACGGTTCGGTGTAAATATCCTGCGGAAAATCGTTCATGTCCTCGCTCCCTGTCGTGATCATGCGACGGAGCAATTGTAGGGCGAAAAAATAACGATCGCCTGCGTCGCATCAATGGCGGCGTCGCGGCAATTAATTGCCCGATCCGGGGTCATATCTGATGGAGCCGTCCATACATGTTGAAGCGGACGGGCCTGCTGCGCCGATGGGCATGCCCAGCCAGTGCGCTTCGCCCTTGCCGAAGAAGGGAAGTTCCACCAGGGTCCGTCGTTGCGCGGCCAGCACATAATGCGGCGCACGGACGCGGAATGGCCGTGAATTGGCCGTGAATCATTCACGGCGTCAACATTTAGTTCTATGATCTGTCTGTGGCCTCGCGGTCCGGTTTGCGGTTCGCGGCTGCATCCGGCACACAACCGGTGTTCAGACGATGCAACACAGGTGATGCAATGATTGCCCATGTCCTGGCACTCGATATCGCGGGAAACCCGTTCGGCTGGATAGCCGCGCAGGATGCCGTGATCTATTATGCAACCGGCAAGGTGGCATGGGAGCTGGGCGGAATCAGCATGGTGTTCCGCGGCGGGTACCAGCGCTCGGGACTGCAATCGAGGATCACCGTCAAGCCGATCATTGCCATCGTCGGCAGCGAGCACATGACGCGCAAGCTGCGCAGGGAACTCCCGCTCGGCAACCAGAATTATCTCTTGTTCAAGCGCGATCGCTACACCTGCGCCTATTGCGGCAACCACTTCGGCTACAGGGAACTGTCGCGCGACCATATCCTGCCCCGGGTGCGCGGCGGCAAGGACACCTGGATGAACTGCGTGACCGCATGCCGTCGCTGCAACCAGGAAAAGGGCGACAAGCTGGTCGAGCATTTCCGGCCGCTGCTGTATGTGCCTTATGTGCCATGCCGCGCCGAACACTACCTGCTCAGCGGCAGGAACGTGCTAGCCGACCAGCATGATTACCTCGCCGCGCAATTGCCGAAGCACAGCCGGCTGCTGTGTTGACGCAGTTTCAATGAGCGGCATTCCGTGCCGCCCGTACTTCCCACAAACACCTTGTTCCATTGCACTTCAAGAAGCGAAAAGCCGCACCTTTGATGCATGTCGGGAAACTTGCATCCGGATTTGCGCCGGCGCGTCCACATCATTACATTGTCTGCATCCCGCGCCGCCCCTGCACGACCTGCGACGCATTTCCGTAGTAACCCGAAAGGCTCCCGATATGGCGAACGACAACAAGCGTGGGCGGAACAACAGGATCATGCTGGCATTGCAGGGCGGCGGTGCGCACACCGCTTATGTGTGGGGCGTGGTGGATCGCCTGTTGCAGGAAGAGCGGCTCGACATCGTTGCGGTGAGCGGTACCAGCGGCGGCGCGATGATCGCCGCCGTGCTGGCCTACGGTCTGAGCATGGAACGCGATGCACAGGGCCATCCACTCGATGTAGCGGCACGACGCGCGAAGACGAGAGAATTGCTCGACAAGTTCTGGACCGACGTGGCCGCGCTCGGCAACCTGTTCTGGAATCCCTACCGCTTCACCGCCAACCCGCTGCACACCTCCTGGAACATCGACGGTCTGCCGGTGCCGGTTACGCTCAACGCGCTATCGCTCGTGATCTCGCCCTATCAGTCCCTGTTCGGCCCGCGCCAGAACCCGGTGGCGATGGCGATCGGCGACAGCATCGACCTGGAAGTGCTCAACCACAGCCCGATCGGACCAGCGCTGTATGTGTGTGCGACCAATGTGCGCACCAGCCAGCCGAAGTCCTTCACGAAAGAGGAAATCGGCATTCCCCACCTGCTTGCCTCGGCCTGCCTGCCGGTGGTGGACCGCGCGGTACTGATCGACGGCGAGTATTACTGGGACGGCGGCTATGTCGCAGATCCCGCACTGGCGCCGCTGATCACGCATCACAAGCAGGCGACGCGCGACCTGGTGATCGTCGGCGTCAATCCGATAGTGATGCAGGAATCGGAGGTGCCGCCCGACACCGCGTGGGAAATCATTGACCGCATGAACGAGATCACCTTCAATGCCTCGCTGATTGCGGAGATCAAGCGCATCCATGAAGTGAACGAACTGTTGCGGCAGGTACCGGCGCAGGCGCTCGCGAAACAGCCCGGCGGGAAGCTGCACGGCAAGGAAGAAATTTTCATGCACTACATTCCGCCGCATGCGGAGATGGCGGGCTACGGCGTCGCGAGCAAGAGCAACACCGCGCTCTCCTTCCTGCAGCACATGAAAGCGCTCGGCCGCGAAGTGGCCGATGCCTGGCTGGCCGGTCGCATCGACGGCGGCGGCGCGTCCCTGCTCAGCAAATCCTCCGACAGCAACCTCGACGAACTGTTCATCAACCCGCACCGTCCGGGAGCGCCGGCCCTTCCGCACATGGTGCAAGGGGTGCAGACCGTGCAGACTGCACGCGGCACGGCTGCGGTCATGACACAGTAATCTGTTCGTGGAGTGGGAGAAATGATTTTGTCCACGGAAAACACGGTATACACGGAAAAATATTTCGTGTTTTTCGTGGACTCTCTTGACTGAGAATTGTGAAGTACAAGCACCGCTAATCTGTCCACGAAAAACACGAAAGGTTTCACGAATGCTTCCGTGCTTTCCGTGTTTTCCGTGGACAAAAAATAACGCCAGCAATCAGCGCCTCTGCGCTAGCGAGCTGCGATGCCTAGCGCGGCGAAGTGCAGCACCCATTCGTGGTGGGTGTCGGCGCCGATGAGTGCGGCTGCTTCGTCGTCGTAGAAGGCGCCGACCGGGCAGGCTGCCAGTCCGCGCGCCACCGCGCCGAGCAGCCAGCGTTCGCTCATCATGCCCGCTTCGAGATAGGCGTGACGGTAGCCGCGCGCACCCTGCTCCAGCATGCGTTCGCGGTCGACGGACAGCACCAGCACCACAGCGGCGGCGCCAATCACGTCCTGCGAGAGAGCGGCCGACTGTGCTGTTGCGGCGACATCGCCGTCACGCACGCGCACCAGCCTGTGCCCCGTCACGTAGCGATAGACGCCCGGACGCAGTCCTGCAACGCGGTTGATGACAAGGTGGATGCGGATCGCATTCGATAGTTGGGGCGGCAGGGCCATGTCGGCCAGCATCGATGACAAGGCGGCCAGCGGCACCGGTTCAGTGGAATAGCGCCGCATGCTGCGCCGATGGACGATGGTGTCCTGTGCATCGCGCGACGCCGCTTCCGACGGCGGCAAGGGAATGGCACCGGATGGCACATCCTCCGGCACGAGGTGCAGGGAAGTCGCACGCTGCACCACACCGGTCACGCCGATCGATGTGTTCTCGGGCGCTTGTGCGGCGGCGAAGTGTTCGCGCGAGGGCCGTCCTGGCGGCGTCGCATCGCCTGTCGCACGGCGCAGGTCCATGACTGCGAGCACGCCTTCCTCGACGCCATCCACGCCGATTGCCTTTGCCGCGCGCGCTTCGTCGAATTGCGCAAGCGGTGTTGCCTGCATACCGAGCGCATGGGCGGCCACGCGCAGATTTTCCAGCAAGTGCCCGGCGTCCGCCACGGTAAGTCGATAGGTGCGGTCGCGATACTTGTAGCCAGTGCGGCGGAACATCGCGCTGACGAGCACGACTGCATCGGCGCCGTCCGCATCGGGAGCGCCGAAGGTAGCGGGCACGGCGCCGAGCGCATCGACGCGGTGGTGTTCGGCGTCGTAGTGATACAGACCGGCAGGCAATCCATCGATGGCGCGTACTACCACATAGAGCTCGGAAGGAAACAGTCCGCCGGCCGACGGCGATGAGCGCAGCGCATGGCCGCCGTGGCGCTCCGTGACGCCAGCGGCGAGGTAAAGCATCTCGCCCAGTTCGTCGAGCCGCAGGCGCTTTGTTCGCGGCGCAGGCGTGCGCAGTGCGGTGCCGAGCGTGCGGCCGTCGAGGGATACATGGGCAAGTGTCACATGCGACGCATCGGGATAGGACTTGAACGCCGGCGGCGGTGCACCCCAATCAACGCCCGGCGCACGCCCGAACACACCGCTGCGCGAGACGGAAGAGAATTCGTGGTAGCGGATCACCGCGTCCACCGGGCCAGTGGTGGATTGCGCGGCCTGCGCGGCCTGCATCCATGGCACGGACCATTCGCTGGTGCCCGGCCGTGTGCCGGGAAAGAAGGAGGCCAGCAATGCGGCGATCACGCTCATTGTCTTGCCGGGTGCCATGATTCGCCGGCCTTCGCCTCGGACAGGCGCGCGCCGGCGCCATGCCGTCAAGGCAAGGCACGGCATGCAGGCCAGCAGCAGTAAGAGAATCCAGGTGAGTTCCGGCATCATGCGTGACGCCTTGTGCGGTATCCCTTCCGGCATTGTAGGGCCGCTTTTGCGCCGCGCCAGCACGGATGCGCGGCGGGATGATGCAGATCAGGCCCGCGTGGAGCCGTGCATGGCCTGGATGCACCGGATACAAAATCCGGCTGCCCCGGGAACAGCGGTGCAGCGGGGCGCTACTCGTTCACATCTCAGTTTGGTGCCGACTCACACCCGTTCAATGACAAGCGCGATGCCCTGCCCTACGCCGATGCACATGGTGCAGAGCGCATAACGTCCGTGCGCCTGCTCCAGCTGGTTGAGCGCCGTGGTGACCAGGCGGGCACCGGACGCGCCCAGCGGATGGCCGATGGCGATGGCGCCGCCGTTCGGATTCACCTGGGCAGCGTCATCCGGCAGGCCGAGATCGCGCGTGACGGCGAGCGCCTGTGCGGCGAAGGCCTCATTGAGCTCGATGACGTCCATCTGGTCGATGCGCAGGCCGGTCAGTGCCAGTACCTTTTTCGATGCCGGCGACGGGCCGAAGCCCATGATGCGCGGTGCAACGCCGGCAGTCGCCATGCCGAGGATGCGGGCGCGCGGCGTCAGGCCGTGGCGGTGCGCAGCGGCTTCCGAGGCGAGCAGCAGCGCGCAGGAACCGTCATTCACGCCGGAGGCATTGCCGGCGGTGACGCTGCCGTCGGGCGTGACCACGCCCTTGAGCCTGGCCAGCGCTTCCAGTGTGGTTTCGGGGCGCGGATGCTCATCGGCCGCGAAGATCTTCGGGTCGCCCTTCTTCTGCGGGATGGTGACCGGCACGATCTCGCGCTGGAAGAAGCCGGCGGCATTGGCTGCAGCCCAGCGTTGCTGGCTGCGCAAGGCGACACCATCCTGGTCGGCGCGCGCGATGCCGAATTCGCGCGCGACGTTCTCCGCTGTCTCCGGCATCGAGTCGATGCCATATTTCGCTTTCATCAGCGGATTGACGAAGCGCCAGCCGATAGTGGTGTCCTCGATCTTCGCGCCGCGCGAGAAGGCGCTGTCGGCCTTGCCCATGACGAAAGGCGCACGCGTCATGCTCTCCACGCCGCCGGCGATCATCAGGCCAACCTCGCCGGACTTGATGGCACGCGCCGCGCTGCCAACCGCATCCAGGCTGGAGCCGCAAAGGCGGTTGATGGTGTTCGCCGACACGGTCTCGGGCAAGCCGGCCAGCAGCACCGCCATGCGGCCGACGTTGCGGTTGTCCTCGCCCGCCTGGTTGGCGCAGCCGTAGGCCACGTCGTCCAGCGCTGCCCAGTCTACGCCGGGGTTGCGTTCCATAAGCGCCCTGATCGGAATGGCGGCCAGGTCGTCGGCGCGCACCTGGGCCAGGCTGCCGCCGTAGCGGCCGAACGGCGTGCGGATGGCGTCGCAAATGAAGGCTTCAGTCATGTCGTTCTCTCTCGTGTGATGAATCGGTTGTTCCAGCGACACAGGTCCACCGGATAGTCTCGCTGCGCTCTAACCACCCTGCAAAGCTGCTCGAATGTGTCAGGCATCGTCATGAAACCTGCCGCCGTTCCACACCTTGCGCTGGATCAGCGGCGAAATGCGGTAGCGGTCTTCGCCGTAGCTCGTGCCGAGGTTGCCCAGCACGCGCATCAGGTAATGCAATCCGATTGCGTCGGCCCAGGCCAACGGACCGCGCGGATAATTCACGCCCTTGAGCATCGCGGTGTCGGCGGCGTTGGCGTCGCACACGCCCTGGTTCACCGCATCCGCTGCCTCGTTCGCGAGCATCGCCACCGTGCGCATCACGGCCATGCCGGGTACGTCGCCGAGCCGCGACACCTTGAAGCCGCAGGCCTGCAGGAGGCCGGCCACCGCCTGATACGCCTGCGGAGCACACTGGTCGGCGGGGCAGAGCGCCGCGCGCGTGGCCTTGCTGAAATCGAGTGCGAGGTCGAGCAGCACGGTATTCGCGATGCCGTTATCGGCGGCGCGCTGCGTTGCACTGCGGCCGTCGGTGAGATAGAGCACCGCACCGCCGCATTCCAGCAATGCATCGTCTTCCTGCGAAGCATGGGCGCGCGATACCGCCACGCCTGCTGCCGCTGCGCGCGATGCGATCGCCTCGGCAACGAAACCCGAACCGGTGATGGTGACCTGCTGCGGCTTGTCGAACGCCTCTTCCGTCTGCGGTGCGGGCGGCACGACGCCCTCACCGTAGCGATAGAAGCCGCGCCCCGACTTGCGGCCGAGGTATCCGCCATTGACCAGCTCCTGCTGCACCAGCGAAGGCGTAAAGCGTGGGTCGTTGAAGTAGGCCTGGAACACCGACTGCGTCACGGCGAAATTGACGTCGTGGCCGATCAGGTCCATCAGCTCGAACGGTCCCATGCGAAAGCCGCCCGCTTCGCGCAGGATGGCATCGATGGTGGCCGGCTCGCCGGCCTGTTCGTTCAGCAGGCGCAGCGCTTCCGCGTAATACGGGCGTGCCACGCGATTGACGATGAAACCTGGCGTGGAGCGCGCGTACACCGGACTCTTGCCCCATGCGCTTGCGGTGGCATGAATGGCCTCCGCCACAGCGGCGTCGGTCGCGAGTCCGCTGATGACTTCCACCAACGCCATCAGCGGCACCGGGTTGAAGAAATGCATCCCGACAAAGCGGCCCGGCAGGCGCAGCTTCGCAGCGAGCGCGGTGATGGAAATGGAGGAGGTATTCGTCGCGAGAATGCAGTCGTCGCCGACGATGCCTTCGAGCTCGGCGAACAGGCCGCGCTTGATGTCGAGGTTTTCCACGATGGCCTCGACCACCAGGCTCGCGTCGGCCAGCTCGGCCAGCGATGCGGCCGGCGCAAGGCGCTGTCCCGCTGCCTCGGCGGCCTCTGCGCTCATGCGCCCCTTCTCGGCGAGCATGCCGAAGGTCTTGCGTATGCCGGCGATCGCCTTCTCGACTGCTTCCGGCCGCGTGTCATACAGCTTGACCGGATGGCCGGATGCGGCAGCAACTTGCGCGATGCCGGAGCCCATGGCGCCGCTGCCAACGATGGCGACAATGCTGGACGATGGTAGTGCGTTAGACATGATGATTTCTCTCTCTAGCTCAGTTCTCTTCGCGTGCAGTGGTCAGCACCACCTTGCCTTGCACCTTGCCGGCCTTGACCAGTGCAAGCGCCTCGGCGAATTGCTCCATCGGGAAGGCGCGCATAACATTGGGTTTGATCCTGCCGGCGGTGTACAGGCTGAACAATTCGCCCTGCACGCGGCGCACCCATTCCGGCGTGCGCTCGCGGTAGTCGCTCCACTGCAGCCCGGAGACGAGGATGTTCTTCACCAACAGGTAGTTGGCCTTGACGGTGGGAATGCGTCCCTCGGCGAAACCGATCACCACCATGCGTCCCCGCCATGCCATCGCGCGCAGGGACGCATCGAACACGTCGCCGCCCACCGGATCGAGCACCACGTCTGCGCCGTGTCCGCCGGTGACTTCATGCACCTGGCGGCGCAGCGCGTCACGCAGGTTGTCCGCCGCGAGGTCGATGATGTGGTCCGCGCCGTTGGCCTTCGCGAGCTCGGCATGTTCCGGATGGCGTACACCCGCGAGCACGGTCGCGCCCAGCCCCTTGGCGATCTGCACCGCCGCCAGTCCCACCCCGCCCGCCGCGCCGTTCACCAGCACGACCTCGCCCTTCTGGTACTGTCCGCGCTCGACCAGCGCGAAATGCGCGGTCTGGTACACCAGCCCCATCGCCGCGGCATCGGTGAAGGACATGCAGTCCGGCATTACGAAGCAGCTGTCGCCGCGTGCCCGCAGCTGCTCGGCGTACGCGCCGTATTCCACCTGTGCCACCACGCGGTCGCCGGGTTTGCACGACGTCACATTGCGTCCCACTGCAGCGACCACGCCGGCGGCATCCTTGCCAGGGCTGAACGGCCGCTGCGGCAGGATCTGGTACTGCCCGCCGATCACCAGCAGGTCCGGATAGTTCACGCCGATCGCATGCACATCGATCAGCACATCATCGTCTCCACATACCGGTGCCGGAACGTCTTCAATCTTCAGCGTCTCCGGCGCGCCATGTTCCCTGATCAGGATTGCTCGCATAGGAATTTTTCGGTTGGTTATTGGGGTCCACGGAAAACACGGAAAATTTCTGGCTTTTTTTCGTGTCTTTCGTGTATTCCGTGGACCGTCTTGACTGAGGCCCGTGAAGTGCAAACGCTGCAAACTTGTCCACGAAAAACACAAAAATGATTGATGGTTTTTTTCCGTGCTTTCCGTGTTTTCCGTGGACAAACAAAACGCAAACTCAACTCAGCCCAAAGTCCTTGTTCGCTTCGCCCAGTGCAGGATAGCCGCTGCTTGCATCGCTTCCGCGGAAGTCGTCCTGCACCGGCACCGGCAGCGCGGTGATGCGCTTGCCGCCGCTGGCGAGCTCGCGCGAGAACACGCCGCGTTCGCGGAAATGCGGGTTCGCCATCGCTTCCTGCATGGTGGCGACGATGGCGCAGCATACGTCCTTGCCTTCGAATGCTGCATCCCAGTGCTCCGCGGTCCGCGCGCCGATGATGTCCTGGATGCGCGCCTTCACCGTGGCCGGCGACTGGCTGTCGTCGAGCAGTTCCTGCGGCGCGCCGACGGCGTCGATGAAGTTCGCCCAGAACTTGTCTTCCAGCGGGGCGGCAGCGAGGAACTTGTTGTCCTTCGTGCGGTAGATCTGGTAACGCGGCGTGCCGCCGGTGACGAGGTCGCCGCCCGGCGTCGGCCATTCGCCCGCCGCCAAACCGTTGCCGATGGCCCAGTAGAGGAAGGTGAACAGATTGTCCGCCATCGCGATGTCGAGTTTGCAGCCCTTGCCGGTGCGATCGCGCTGGCGCAACGCCAGCAGGATGTTGACCACGGCCGGATAGGTGCCGCCGGCGATGTCCGCAATCAGCGCGGGCGGCAGCACCGGGGCGCCGTCGGCGCCTGCGCTCAGGCCGAGCATGCCGGACTCGGCGACGTAGTTCAGGTCATGCGCCGCGACGCTCGCGCGCGGACCGGTCTGGCCGTAGCCGGTGATCGCGCAGTAGATGATCTTTGGATTGATCGCCGACAGCGCTTCATAGCCGAGGCCGAGACGGTCCATCACGCCGGGGCGGAACTGCTCGACCACGATATCGGCACTCTCAATCAGCCCGCGCAGCTTGTCGACCACGCCCTTCTCTTTCAGGTCGATGGCAATGCTGCGCTTGCCGCGATTGAGCATGGCGAAGTTCACACTGTCGTCACCGAACTTTGGCATGTAGCTGCGCATCTCGTCGCCGCGGCCGGGGCGCTCGATCTTGATCACTTCGGCGCCGGCTTCGGCCAGCACCAGCGTCGCGAGCGGCCCGGGCAGCAGCGTGCTGAAATCGAGGACGCGCACGCCTTCAAGCGGACGCATCATCTCAGCCTTCCTTCTTTTCAGCGCGCATCTTCGCCACGCGGGCGCGACGCGCCGGCGCATAGGGCTGCTCGCCGAGCGCGTCGAACAGGTCCTTGCTCACATCGAAATGATGCTCAAGACCGGTGCGCTCCAATAGCGCGATCGGACCTTCCGGATAGCCGAGACCAAGGCGCAGCGTGAGGTCCATGTCGTCTGCGGTCGCGAGGCCTTCGTCAAGGCGGCGCAATGCGGCGTTGTAGTACGGGCGCACCAGGCGGTCAATGATGCGGCCGGCGAAGTCGAAGCACACCGCGACCTTCAGGCCCGCGCCTTCGAGCACCGCCTTGGCGGCATCGATTGCCGCTTGCGAGGTGTTCGGCTGGCGCACCAGCTCGATCAGATTGGACGGATCGCCATCGCCGAGGCGGAAGCGATTGAATCCGAGCACATTGGAGCCTTCCTTGCCGCGGCTTTCGCCGGTGTGCACGCCGAGGCATTCCGTTCCGAGCTCAATCAGGATGGCAGCCTTCTTGTCCGCGCCCTGCACTTTCGCCAGCGCATCGCCGGCTTGCTGTCCGATCAGGATGACGACCTCGCCGTCCGTTGATTTGCCTTCCAGTAGCGCGTGGGATGCCGGGAAGGAGCGGCTGTTGCCGGTGTCGATAATGGAATAGTTCATGTGTCAGCTCCCGAACATGGCGTTGCCTTGATAGGTGTAGAAGCCGCGCCCGGACTTGCGGCCCAGGTGGCCGGCGGCGATCATGCGCTTGACCAGCGGCGGGCAGGCGGCGCGCGGCTCGTGCGTGATGCCGTACAGCGCTTCGCACAGCAAGAGCTGCGTGTCGAGGCCGATCAGGTCGAGCAGTTCAAGCGGGCCCATCGGATAGCCGAGGCCTTCTTTGATCGCGCGGTCGATATCCGCCGGCGCGGCGACACCGGCTTCCACCAGGCGGATCGCGTCGTTGTTGTAGGGCACGAGGAAGTAGTTGAGGATGAAGCCGGGATTGTCCTTGGTCTTCACCGGGCGCTGGCCTAGCGCTTCGCACGCGGCCCATGCCTTCGTGAACGTCTCCTCGGAGGTGTTCAGGCCGGGCGACATCTCGACCAGCTTCATGAGCTGCGCCGGCAGGCAGAAGTGCATACCGACGAAGCGGTCGTCGCGTCCGGAGCCAGCGGCGATTTCAGTGATCGACAGCGTCGAGGTGTTGGAGGCGAAAATCGTGTGCTGCGGGCACACCTCGTTCAGCTTGCCGAACAGCTCGTGCTTGACGCGCAGGTCTTCGAACACCGCGTCGATCACGAGATCGCACTGGTTCATGTCGGCCAGGTTGGTCGTCGCGACCAGGTTGTTCATGGCGCTGTCGGCCTGCTCCGCGCTCAGCTTGCCGCGCTGCACCGATTTGTCGAGGAAGGCGCGCGTCTGCTTGCGCGCATTCTCCAGCGCTTCCGGGCGCGTGTCGTACACGACGGTGCGGAAACCGGCGCGCGCGGACACGATGGCAATGCCGGCGCCCATGGTGCCGCAGCCGGCGATGCCGATGGTCTTGATCTCACTCATTGTGGAATCCTCATTTGGTCAAAAAACTGCGTCCGATCAGCTGACGGTGCACCTGGTTCGTGCCTTCCCATATCTGCGTGATCTTGGCATCGCGCATCAGCCGCTCAACGCGGAAATCGCTGCAATAACCGTAGCCGCCGAACAGCTGCACTACGTCAGTCGTGATGCGCATGGCGGTGTCGGTAGCGCGCATCTTCAGCATCGACGCATCGATGCCGAAATCGGCGCCGCCGCCATCCACCAGCTTCGCCAGCCGCCACAGCCAGGACTCGCACAGCGCGAGGTCGGTCGCCATGTCGGCCAGCATGAACTGGATGCCCTGGAATTCGATGATCTTCTTGCCCGACTGCTTTCGCTCGTTGATGTAGGCCACGCCATCCTCGAACGCGCCGCGCGCGATGCCGAGCGCATGCGCAGCCACGCTGGGGCGCGACTTGTTGAGCGAAGAGAACAGGATCTTCAGGCCGTCGCCCGGATTGCACAGCAGATTGGCGCGCGGCACGCGGCAGTTGTCGAAGGAAATCGTCGCGGTGCTGGAAGCGCGGTGGCCCATCTTGGTTTCGGTGCGCACCACGGACAGGCCCGGCGTGCCCTTCTCCAGCACGACCACCGAGATGGCCTGCTTCGGATCATCGATTTCGCTCCATTTGCCGAACACGACGTACAGGTCAGCCACGTCGCCGTTGGTAATGAAGGTCTTGCCGCCATTGATGACGATCTCGTCGCCCTCGGGCGTGAAGCGCGTGCGCATGCCGGTGGCGTCGGAACCTGCGTTCGGTTCCGTGATCGCCAGCGCCGCCAGGCCGCCTTCCGCGATGCGCGGCAAGAGGCGTGACTTCTGTTCTTCCGAACCGAAGTCGATCACCGGCTTGATCGCATGGAAGTTGGTGGCCCAGATGATGCCGGTCGAGGCACAGGCCTTTGCGATTTCACGCACGCAGGCGAGGTAGGCCGTATAGGAAAGCTGCGCGCCGCCGTACTGCTCGGGAATGAACATCGCATTCAAGCCGAGGTTGTTGATGGCCTTGACGTTTTCCCAGGGGAATTCGCCGGTCTTGTCGTAATGCTCCGCGCGCGGCATCAATTCATCTTGCGCCAGCGTGCGCACGCTGTCGAGCAGGAGTCTTTCATCCTCGTTCAGCGGGATATCGGCGTCGAGCCGTTCAAAAATGTTCACAGCCAGTCTCTTTCAAAAAAATGGCACTACTGCGTCAAAACACAACATCGGATGGCTCCTTCCCACTTGCAGGGGGAAAGTTGGGATGGGGGCGCCCGGCGAGGGGTGGAGTGGTTGAGCGTTCGACTACGATGATTCAACCACTCTACCCCCACCCTAGCCCTCCCCCTGCAAGGGGGAGGGAACCATTCATTTGTGACGCATGTTGCAGTAGAGTTAGTGCGCAATTCCCTGCGCACCATCGATATAAATCGTCTCCCCCGACAAGAATGGAATATCCGCCGCATACAGCGCCTTCACCAATTTCGCCACATCCTCCGACGCCCCCGGCTGGCGCCCCGGAATGCGCTTGTCGAGATACTCGCGCAGCGGGCCTGCGGCCATCGCTTCCTTGTTCAGGTCAGTCATGATGTAACCCGGCGCGACGTCGATGACGCGAATCCCCTTGCCCGCCCATTCCACCGCGAGGCAGCGCGTCATCGCGCCCACCGCCGCTTTCGATGCGCAATACGCGAGATTACGCTTGACGCCCATCTTGTCGAAGAAGGAGCCGATGTTGACGATCAGGCCGCCGCCGGCCGCCACGAGGTGCGGATAGATCTGCTGGCAGGCCATGAAGACCGAGGTCGAGTTGGTGGAGAACACCGTATCGAAATCCTCTAGCGCGAACGTGGCGCTCGGGCCTTCGAGATGCACGCCGGCATTGTTGACCAGGCCAATGACCGGCCCGCTCTTCGCCACCTGCTCGAAGGCGCTGCGCAGGCTGTCGCCCTTGGTGACGTCGCAGGAAAACGCGGTGCAGCGGGCCTTCGCGGCTTCGCTGGCGTCCGGCACAGCCGGCAATTCGCCCCTGCGTGACAGGCAGGCTACGTTGAAGCCCTGCTCGGCCAGCGCGATGGCGATGGCTGCCCCGATACCGCGGCTGGCGCCGGTGACGATGATGGTGCCTTGCTTGCTCATGGTGTCAGCAATCCTTGAATTGAGGTTTGCGCTTTTCCAGGAAGGCAGCCATGCCTTCGTTTGCATCCTTGGTCTGGTAAGCGAGGGTGGACAGGTCGGCTTCGATCTTCAGCCCTTCGGCGAGCGATGTCTGCAGCGCGCGCTGCACGGCACCGCGTGCAAGGCGCAACGCAACCATGCCGTGGCCGCTGAATTCGCGCGCGAAGGCGATGCCGGCTTCGATCGCATCGCCTTCGACCAGCCGGTTCACCAGACCGATGCGATGCGCTTCCTCGGCCGCAACGGTGCGTCCCGTCATGATCATTTCCATTGCGCGTGCTTCGCCCACGGCACGCGGCAGGCGCTGCGTGCCACCGTAGCCGGGGATCAGGCCGAGCTTGATTTCCGGCAGGCCGACCTTGGCATTCGCGGTGGCGAGGCGGAAGGTGCAGGCCAGCGCCAGTTCGAGCCCGCCGCCGAAGGCGTAGCCGTTGATGATCGCAATCGAAGGAATCGGGAAGGTATCGAGGCGCGCGAACACGCGCTGCCCGAATTCCGCGCCGCGCTTCTGCGCTTCGAGGTCGCGGTTCATCAGCTCGCTGATGTCTGCGCCGGCACAGAATGATTTCTGTCCCGCGCCGGTGATGAGCAGCGCGCGCGCATCCGATTCCTCGACTTCGTCGAAGATCTTGTCGATATCGCCGATCAGCGAAAAGCTCAATGCATTGAGCGCTTCCTGCCGGTCGATGGTCATGACCGCGAATTCGTCGCGGAAGCTTAAGGTGATGGGCATGGTCAGTGTGTGTCTTTCGTTGATTGCTTCTCGGGCGCGACAAAGCGCACCGGCGCCGGCGCGATGCGGCCCTGCTTGACCCATTCCACCAGCTCGCGCTTGAGGATCTTGCCACTGGCAGTCAGCGGGAATTCCTCGAGCGGAATGTAATACTCCGGCATGTCGAACTTCGACAGCCCGGCGTCATGCAGGTGCCGCAGCATTTCTTCCGCGCCAGGCGCCTCTCCGCCGTGGGTGGTGACCGCGAGGCAGACCTTTTCGCCAAGGCGATCGTCGGCGATCGGGAAAGCTGCCGCCTTGAGCACCGCGGAATGCGTGATCGCGAGATCTTCGATGGTGGACGGATGGATGTTGTGTCCGCCGCGGATGATCAGGTCCTTCTTGCGGCCCATGATGATCAGGCAACCGTTCGCATCGAACATGCCGAGGTCGCCGCTCATGAACCAGCCGGAGGAATTGAAGGATTTCTCGGTGGCGCTCTGGTTATTGAAGTAGCCAAGCGTCAGGCAGCCGCCGCGCCCACCGATTTCGCCGATCTCGCCCGGCGCTGCTTCGAGGTCAGGGTTCTCCTGGTTCCACAGCTTGATCTCGTAGGCCGCGCAGGCACGGCCGCAGGTGCCGACGATGGTGTCGGTGCTGTCGCTCGGCAGCGTGTACTGGTGCGAGCCGTTCTCGGTCATGCCGTACACGTTCTGCGGCAGGATGCCGCGGTTGACGAAGCCTTGCGCGGTCTCGCGCGGAATCGCCGCGCCGGCCATGTAGAACACCTTGACGCGGCCGAGCTTTTCCATGTCGCGTCGCTTCATCTCGGCGAGGATGTCCATCGCATGCGTGGGCACACCCATCACATAGGTCGCGCCGGTCTCCAGGATCCAGTCGATCGGCTTCAGGCCCGGCGGCACGTCATTCACTGCCAGCTCGAAACCGGCCGCCAGCATCTGCTCCAGCGCCACCGTGCCGATGTGATGGCTGATCGGGCTGAGCGTGAGCAGGATGGTGTTGCGGTCATGGTGCCAGTCCTTCACCATCGCGCGCCCGTTGGCGAGCAGCGTGTTATCGCTGTGCATGACGGCCTTCGGCAGGCCGGTGGTGCCGGAGGTAAAGGCGAGGTAGACGATCTTGTCGGGATTGGTGTCGGGCGCCTGCACCGGCTTGCGACCGTTCGACACGGGGAATTCACCTGCCGTCGTATCGGTGCGGCTCTTGCGCGGTTCGAGCCAGCAAGTGCGGCGCAGCGACGCCACCGCGCCGATCTGCTCCGCCACGCCGGGACGGTTGGCATCGGCGCCGTAGCCCTTCTGGCCGAAGAAGGCTTCGGCGTCGATGCGTTCCAGCAGGCGCACGATTTCCGCCACGGTGTAGTTCTGGTGCAGCGACGGATTGCAGATGTAGCCGTTGCGCGAGCAGGCCAGAAATATGACGAGTGCTTCCACACGGTTCGGCAGCCAGACCGACACGCGCGAGCCCTTGCGCAATCCCGCCTCTTCCAGATCCGCGGCCACCGCATCGACCCAGGCCAGCACCTGGCTCCAGGTCAGGCGATGCACGCTGTCGCGCAATGCGAAGCCATCGGGCTGACTGGCGGCGTGCTGCTGCAGCATGCCATACAGGGTCTTGTCCTGCCACACGCCGGAGGCATAGTAGGCGTGCGCCTGTTGCGGATCGTGAAGTGTAAGAATCGTAGTCATTCGTCTTTGCCTCGTCAGTGGCCGAACGTCGAAGAGTCTGGCGAGCGCTTCCCGGCGAAGGACTTCGACAGCTCTTTCGATTCCTCGGTGTTGAGATTCAGGCGCAGCAGCATGTCGTGCGTGACGCGCGACAAGCCCGCCACGCCACCGTGGCGCGCCAGGAAGGCGCTCTTGATCGCCGCAAGCGCGAAGGCACCGCGGTCGGCGATTTCCAGCGCCATCTCGCGGGTGGCGGCGGCCAGCTGGTCATCGGGAACAACCTTGTTGATCAGGCCGATGCGTTCCGCTTCGGCGGCGGTGATCTTCGGATTGCGGAACCAGATCTCCTTGGCCTTCTTCTTGCCGACCAGGTCTTCCAGATACCAGGTGCCGAAACCGGCGTCGAAGCTGCCCATCATCGGGCCGACCTGGCGGAAGATCGCACTTTCCTTGGCGATGGTGATGTCGCACATCACCTGCAGCACATGGCCGCCGCCCACCGCGAAGCCGTTCACGGAGGCGATCACCGGCTTCTGCAGGCGGTCGATCGCTTCGTACATGTCGAGCACTGGCAGCACGCCGGGGTAGAGGTTGGTGTCTTCCATGCCGGTCTTCTCGCCGCCGATGCAGAAGAACTTGTCGCCTGCGCCGGTGATCACGATGACGCGCGTGCGCGTCTCGCGGCGGATCTCGTTGATGCAGTCGCGGATCTCGTGGCACATGGTCTCATTGAACATGTTGCCGTTGTTCGGGCGGTTCAGCGTGATGGTTCCGATCGGGCCGTCTTCGGAGTACAGGATGGTTTCGAACTGGCGTGTCATGGGTTGTTTTTCCTTTGGTTTGTGTAGTTTGTATAGGGGCTCAGAGCAAGCCTGCGGAGCCGAGTTGCTGAATTTTTTCTTCGTCCCAGTCCAGCCATCCAGCGAACACTGCGCGCGTGTCTTCGCCCAGCCGCGGCGGCGCCTTGCGGAAGGTCTGGTTATTGTCGTCGAAGCGGATACCGAGGCCGACCTGCGGCACTGAAAAGCCGTCGCGCTGCGCGGAATAAAACAGGCCGCGCTCGGTGAGCGTCGGGTCGGTCACCACCTGGTCGATGCGGTTGATGGGGCCGGCCGGGATACGCGCCTTGGCAAACAGCGCGAGCCAGTGCGCGCGCGGCTGTGTGATGAGAAGCGTCTGGATCTCGCGTACGATTTCCTCGCGCGCGGCGCGGCGCCCGATGTTGTCGGCAAAGCGGGGATCGCATCCCATGTCCGGGCGTCCGACCGCTTCACAGAAGCGTGCCCAGATGTTGTCGTTGCCGAGCCCGAGTGTGATCGGATCGTCGGCGGTATGGAAGGTCTGGTAAATGGCGATCACGCTGTCTTTTCCGCCGCTGCGACGCAGCAGCTCGCCGGAGCCGAGATACGGAATGATGCGTGGGGTCATGAAGCGCGTCATGCTCTCTACCATCGCCACATCAATTGCATGGCCGTTACCGGTCCGGTTGCGGTCGATCAGCGCAGCCATGGTGGCGAGCGCGGCATCGGTGCCGGAGAGCAGGTCCGCGGCTGGTGTGCCGACTTTCTGCGGGTCCTGGTCCGCTTCGCCGGTCATGTCCATCACGCCGCTGTACCCCTCGGCGATCAGATCATAGCAGGGCTGGTCGGCGCTTGCACCGGACAGGCCGAAGCCGGTGATCGAGACGTGGATCAGTTTCGGATTGATGGCCTTGAGCGTGGCGTGGTCGATGCCGAGTTTCTTCTGGCTGCGCGCGACCTGGTTGACGAGGATGACGTCGGCCACCTTCACCAGTGCATGCAATGCCTCCAGCCCGGCCGGCTGCGAATAGTCGAGCGTGACGCTCTGCTTGTTGCGGTTGACGCTGAGGAACCAGAGCGACTCGCCGTCGAGGAAAGGCGGCCCCCAGGCGCGGCAGTCATCGCCGCGACCGGGCCGCTCGATCTTGACCACGGACGCGCCGAGGTCGGCCAGCAGCAGGGACGCATAGGGGCCGGCGATCGAGGTGGTGAGGTCGAGCACGCGGATGCCGTCGAGCAGGCGCAAGGTGTTCTCGGAGGGCGGAGGCGGTAATGAATCGGCAGGAAGCATGTTTGCAAAGACGTTTCAGGAATGAGTTCTGTAGAGGCAAGAGCAACCTCCATGCCATCCGGATGCCGGCGGGCCGGACAAGTCACCGACAAGCCACCGAATCCGGGGCCGATCCCGCGCAATACAGCACCGTATGGCGATTTACGCCCTGCTGGCCGCTCGCATTCGATGCCGGGCGGCAGGCGGGCTTGCCGCAATTGAACCTGTACGCTGAAAGGAATGTCTTTTTGAGAGACAATGCATTGAATGAAATCTGTTTTTTCAAAAGACACACGATGACTGCAGTGAACGAAAAGCTGCCCGACTTCGGCATGCTTGTGCTGAATCGGCAACACGAAATTATTTGCCAGACCGGATATGCTTGCGACCCGGCAACTCGCGCTGCCCTGCTGCAAAAGTTCAAGGAAAAAGCCTCCGACCGCGGCATGATTGCGCTCGAAGGCGACCCCGATCTCATCGCCAGCTACCGCAGCAGCGCCGATGCCACGGCTTTCCTGATCCAGCCTGCCAAAGGCGGCTCCACGCTGTTCGAATTCGTTTCCAGCGTGGATTTCGCGCAGGCGGTGTTTGATTATTTTTTGAACAACCCCTACGAGTCGATGGTGGTGGTGGACGACCAGGCGCGCATCCAGTTCATTCCCCCGGTGCATGAAAAGTTCTTCGGCATCAAGCGTGGCGAAGCGGTCGGCAAGCACGTCACCGAAGTGATCGAGAACACCAACCTGCACGAGGTGGTGCGCACCGGCAAGGCCGAGATCGGCAAGCTGCAGGAGATGGGCGGCGTGACCCGCGTGGTGGCACGCATTCCACTGGTCGAAAACGGCAAGACGCTGGGCGCGCTCGGCCGCGTGATGTTCAAGGGCCCGGAAACCGTGCTCGAACTGAGCGGCGAAGTCGCCAAGCTGCGTTCCGAAGTCGAGTTCTACCGCAATGAATTGTCCGGCCTGAAGCGCCGCTCCTTTGGCCTGGACAAAATGGTGGGCAACAGCGATGCCATCCGTCAGCTGAAGGCCGATATTTTGCGCGTCGCCCCGCTGTCAGTGCCTGTGCTGATCGTCGGTGAAAGCGGCACCGGCAAGGAGCTGGCCGCGCATGCGATGCACGCGCTCAGCCCGCGCAATGAAAACCCGATGGTGTTCGTCAATGCGGCAGCGCTGCCGAGCAGCCTGGTCGAGAGCGAACTGTTCGGCTACGAGGCCGGCGCCTTCACCGGTGCGGAAAAGAAAGGCCGCAAGGGCAAGTTCGAGCAGGCCGACCAGAGCTCGCTGTTCTTCGACGAGATCGGCGACATGCCGCCGGAGATCCAGGTAAAGCTGCTGCGCGTGCTGCAGGACGGCATGTTCGAGCGCGTCGGCGGCGACCGCCCGCGCCACTCCGATTTCCGCCTGATCTGCGCGACCAACCGCAATTTCCAGGAGATGATCAGCAACGGCGAATTCCGTCTCGACCTGTATTACCGCATCAGCGGTGTGACCATCCACATGCCCAGCCTGCGCGAACGCCCGGAAGACATTCCCGACCTGGTGCAAAGCTTCCTTGTGGCCTTCGCGGAACGTCACCACACCTCGGCCAAGCGCGTCGACCGGCGCGTCTACGACTACCTGAAGGAACTGCCCTGGCCGGGCAATGTCCGTCAGCTGCTGCACGAAGTGGAGAAGGCCGCCATCTTCTGCGACGGGCCGGAAATCACGCTGCAGAATTTCCGCCCGATCCCGGAAGGTCTAGTCGAAAAGCCGGCGCCTGTTGCACCATCGCGCCCCGCCAGCGGCAAGATCCAGGACGCGATCGAAGAGATGGAAAACGTGATGATCCGCGACGCCATGCTCAAGCACGGCGGCAACAAGAAGAAAGTCGCCGAAGAACTCGGCATCTCGCGCGCCTACCTGTACAAGAAACTGGGCATGGCGGCTTAGGTTTGTCCACGGAAAACACAGAAAACACGAAAGACCAGAAGATTTTCCGTGTTTTTCGTGGGGCACGCCGAGTGTCTTTCGTGGACAAGCAAATCATTGCTTGATGCCGAGGCTCAGGCCGTCAAGGCCGGTTCAAGCTGCGAGCCGGTGCAGCGGCGATATTTTTTGTCCACGAAAAACACGAAAGACACGAAAGAAAACCAGGAAATCTTTCCTCGTCCTTCATCGAACATGCCGAGTATTTTTTGTGGACCGATCATCCGCGTAACGACACTCACGCCGCTGCGCGTTGTGCGATGCGTTCGCAGATGAGCTGGTAGCGCATCCAGGAGCCGAGCAGGAGGCCGGTCTTTGCGCCTTCGCCGGTGAGGATCTGCGTGTGCAGCGCCAGCGCCATCTGGCCCAGGTCGTAGCATTCGACGAACAGTACCCAGTCCGCCACGCTGTCTTGCACGCCGCGCAGCACTGCTTCATGGCTCGGCATGTCCGTCACTGCCTGATCGGCTTCCCACAGGGATATGCGCACCGTGCAGCTGGAGAGCATCAGGCCCGGACCGAACTGGTCCTTGATGAAGCGACGCGCGTCTTCTTCCCTGCCCTGCACCGGCTTGCAATGCACGACGATGGCGCTGCCGCCGGTGCCCTCGCCGGTCGACCAGGTTTCGCGGCAGGCCGAGCGCTGCATGTTGCGAAAGCACGGCATGACCTTCTTCGTCCAGTCAGTCGGGTTGGCCAGGCGGCGCTGGTAGGCAGGCGAGCCGAGCACGTCGATCGAACGGCAATCGAAGACCGCCATGTAGTTTGGCTGTCCGTCCACCGAGCGGTAGCGGCGCGCCCGCTGGAAGCCGTCGATGCCGAGCCGGTCGCCAAGATGCTGCTCCTGGTACCAGCGGTTGAATTCATCCTCCATGTCTTTGACGACATCGTTCAGCACCAGCAGCACGCCGGGCGCCTTGCGGCGGTCTTTGTCATTCATGGTCGACATGGTCAGGACAGGTTTTCATGATGCAAATATTGTAGGAAATCCGCGTCGGACTTGCAGCGTGGCCGCGCGGCGAAGCGCTCATGCGATAAGCACATCACGCTCTTCCGGGCCTGGCGCCGGAACCTCCGGCTTTTCTTCCTGCGCGGCCCAGCCGACCTCGCGCCGAATCTGTTCCAGCTCCGGCGGCGGTTCGGGGTGCGCCTGGCGCCGTTGCAGCCAGGCGCGGACCAGTTGTTTGGTGTGAAGATTGTTCATGATGGGCACCGCATGTCATGCCGGCGAAAAAACGAAGCTGCGTGCATGCCGCGCAGCTTCGTCCGTCGCGCGGATTACTTCTTCACCAGCGGGCAGGTGCTCTCGCTCAGCGGCTGGAAGGCCTGATCGCGCGGGATCACGCGCTTGATGCGCATGATGTCCCACTCACCCTTGGACTCGCTCGGCTTCTTGGCTTCGGCCAGGTACATGTCGTGGATCATGCGGCCGTCGGCGCGGATGATGCCGTCCTTCGCGAAGAAGTCGTTGATGTGGGTGTCCTTCATCTTCTTGATGACGGTTTCGGCGTTGTCGGTGCCGGTGGCCTGGATGGCCTTCAGGTAATGCATGGTCGCCGAATACGCGCCGGCCTGGATCATGGTCGGCATCGCCTTGTGGATGTCATAGAAACGCTTGGACCACTTGCGCGTCTCGTCGTTGTAGTCCCAGTAATAGCCGGTGGTAAACAGCAGCCCCTGCGCGGCGTTCAGGCCAAGGCCCTTGATGTCGGTATCGAACACCAGCAGCGTCGCCAGCTTCTGGCCGCCGGCGGTCAGGCCGAATTCCGCGGCCTGACGCACCGAGTTCTGCGTGTCCTTGCCGGCATTGGCGAGGCCGATCACCTTCGCTTTCGATGCCTGCGCCTGCAGCAGGAAGGACGAGAAGTCCGACGCCGATAGCGGATGCTTGACGCTGCCGAGCACCTTGCCGCCCATTTCATTGATCACGCGGGTCGTGTCCTTCTCCAGCGAATGGCCGAAGGCGTAATCCGCGGTAATGAAGAACCAGGTGTCGCCGCCTTCCTGCATCACCGCGCGACCGGTGCCGGTGGCCAGTGCATAGGTGTCATAGACGTAGTGGATGCCGTAGGGCGAGCATTCCTTGTTGGTCAGCGCGGTGCTGGCCGAGCCGGCGAAGATCATGACGCGCTTCTTCTCCGCGCCCAGCTTCTGCATCGCGATCGCCGCCGCGGAGTCGGTCGATTCGATGATCATGTCGACCTTGTCGCGGTCGATCCATTCGCGCGCCTTCGACAGCGCGATGTCCACCTTGTTCTGATAGTCCGCATTGACGATCTCGATCGGCTTGCCGTTCACCTTGCCGCCGAAATCCTTGACGGCCATTTCGACTGCCCTGACCGCGCCGGGGCCGCCGTTGGCGGAATACACGCCGGTCTTGTCAACGATCACGCCGATCTTGACGACATCATCCGAAATCTGTGCAGCGGCGTGGGCTGACAGGGTGGCCGCCGCAACAGCGGTGAGGGTCGTGCTTAAGATGCGCTTCATAGGTCGTTCTCCGTTTTCCTGTATCAAAACAAGTGTGGCTGGTCCGAAGGAATGGTGCGGATCGGTCTCGCACATTCCTCATCAATGTCGGCACGCTTTCCAAGGGAAGCGAGTGCTCGACCTGCCTGTCAGCAAATTCTGTTCCACGCCCAAAAGCCCGCATCTTCACTCGAAAGACAGCAATATGTCTTCCGCATGGCCGGTCAACTGTGTTTGCAAAAGACAGTAGTTGCCATCGCGAGTGTTCACGGCAAGTACACGCGCCATGAAGTTGCCTATCGTTATCTCACGCTCAAAAGACGGGCATCCTTCATCGGACATCATGCTGCCGACAGCCTTGGCCCATTCGGAGGCGGCACGCGCAGCGACCGCTGTCGGCGTTTTCGTCATCGGCCGTGATTGCCGGTGCGCATGGGATGGCACGCTTGTTGCACCCGGGGTTCCGCACTAAAAAAACCAAAAGGGGGACAAGAGTCTTTTTGACGATGACACATGGGCTTTGGCAGGCGGGCTGTTACCTGCGCAATGCTTCCTCCTCTCCCCGTCGTTCACGCGCAGGTGGAAATCCATAGCAAGCCTGTTCCATCAACCGGCTTATGGATTCCCGCCTCCGCAGGAACGACGATTTGAAACGAGAGGATTCAATACTGTCGAAAGACTTTTGTCCATCCGCTTAAAACAATGAACCGGACATGCCTGTCCGGACCACACACAGACACACAAGCCAACAGGAGAATGGATGACTGACTTCATTCTGGAAACGCAGGACCTCACTAAGGAGTTCAAGGGCTTCACCGCCGTCAGCAATGTCAACCTGCAGGTCACGCGCGGCCACATTCACGCGCTGATCGGCCCGAACGGTGCTGGCAAGACGACCTGCTTCAATCTGCTCACCAAGTTCCTCACGCCGACGACAGGCCGCATCCTTTTCAACAAGCGCGACATCACGCAGGCCAAACCCGCGCAGATCGCGCGCCAGGGCGTGATTCGTTCCTTCCAGATCTCGGCCGTTTTCCCGCATCTCTCCGTGCTGGAAAACGTGCGCATCGGGCTGCAGCGCGCGCTGGGCACCTCCTTCCATTTCTGGAAGAGTGAACGCACTCTGTCGCGCCTGAATGCGCGCGCCATGGACCTGCTCACGCAAGTGGATCTCGAGACGTTCGCCGATACCATGACCGTCGATCTGCCCTATGGCCGCAAGCGTGCGCTGGAAATTGCCACCACGCTGGCGATGGAACCGGAACTGATGCTGCTCGATGAACCGACGCAAGGCATGGGGCACGAGGACGTGAGCCGCGTCACCGAGCTGATCAAGCAGGTCTCTGCGGGCCGCACCATCCTCATGGTGGAACACAACATGGCGGTGGTGTCCGGCATCTGCGATCGCATCACCGTGCTGCAGCGCGGCGCCATCCTCGCCGAAGGCAGCTACCAGGAAGTCTCGCAGAATGCGCAGGTGATGGAAGCCTACATGGGCAGCGCCAGCGCAGCACTGGAAGGAGCGCACTGATGGATGCCGTCGTCCACCCTCATGTTCAGAACGTGGTTCCAATGAATACAAAAGCACTCGACATCACCGGACTGCATGCCTGGTACGGTGAATCGCACATCCTGCACGGCGTCGACCTCTCGGTGCAGCAGGGTGAGGTCGTCACCCTGCTCGGCCGTAACGGCGCAGGGCGCACCACGACCCTGCGCGCGATCATGGGCCTGACCGGCCGCAGGAAAGGCTCGATCCGCATCAACGGCCGCGAAACCATCGCGCTGCCGACCTACAAGATCGCGCACGCCGGCGTCGGCTACTGCCCCGAGGAACGCGGCATCTTTTCCTCGCTGTCCACGGAAGAAAACCTGATGCTGCCGCCGATGGTGTCGAAGACGGAGAAGGGCATGTCGGTCGAGGAAATCTACGACATGTTCCCCAACCTCGCCGAGCGCCGCGCCAGCCAGGGCACGCGCCTGTCGGGCGGCGAACAGCAGATGCTCGCGGTGGCCCGCATCCTGCGCACCGGCGCGAAGCTGCTGCTGCTCGACGAAATCTCGGAAGGCCTCGCGCCTGTGATCGTGCAGGCGCTCGCGCGTATGATCACGACGCTCAAGGCGAAGGGTTACACCATCGTCATGGTGGAGCAGAACTTCCGCTTCGCGGCGCCGCTCGCGGACCGCTTCTATGTGATGGAGCACGGCCAGATCGTCGAACACTTCCCCTCTGAAAAGCTCGACGTGATGATGCCGGTGCTCAACGAGCTGCTCGGCGTATAAACAATCCGCGGACACAGTACACGGCACACGGACACATTAAGGTACTTCGTATGGAAATCTTTGGTATTCCCCTGCAGGCGATGCTGAGCCAGCTTTTGCTCGGCCTCGTCAACGGCTCGTTCTACGCGATGCTCTCGCTCGGCCTCGCGGTGATCTTCGGCCTGCTCAACGTGATCAATTTCTCGCACGGCGCGCTGTACATGGTCGGCGCCTTCCTCGCCTGGATGGGCCTCTCCTACTTCGAGCTGAACTACTTCCTGATGCTGCTCCTCGCGCCTGTCGTGGTCGGCCTCGGCGGCGTCATCATCGAGAAGACCATGCTGCGCCATCTCTACAAGCTCGACCATCTGTACGGCCTGCTGCTGACCTTCGGCATCACGCTGCTGCTGGAGGGCCTGTTCCGCTCCTTCTATGGCGTATCCGGTCAGCCGTATTCCGTGCCGGAAGCATTGGGCGGCGCGTTCAATCTCGGCTTCATGATCCTGCCGAGGTATCGCGCCTGGGTGGTGGTGGCCTCCCTCGTGGTCTGCTTCTCCACCTGGTTCGTGATCGAAAAGACCAGGATCGGCGCCTACCTGCGCGCCGGAACGGAGAACCCGAAGATGGTGGAAGCCTTCGGCATCAACGTGCCGCTGATGGTCACCGCGACCTATGGCTTCGGTGTGGCGCTGGCCGCCTTTGCCGGTGTGCTGGCCGCGCCTGTCATCCAGGTGTCGCCGCTGATGGGATCGAACCTGATCATCGTGGTGTTCGCCGTCGTGGTGATCGGCGGCATGGGCTCCATCATGGGCTCCATCGTCACCGGCCTCGGGCTCGGCGTGATCGAAGGCCTGACGCGCGTGTTCTATCCGGAACTGTCGGCCACAGTCGTCTTCATCATCATGGCCATCGTCCTGATGATCCGCCCTGCCGGCCTGTTCGGCAAAGAGAAGTGAAAAGGAATCTGCAATGAACAAGAAACTCGCCTATGCAATCGCGCTCGCCGTGGCGCTGGCAGCGCCCTTCGTCGCCTATCCGGTGTTCCTGATGAAGGTGCTCTGCTTTGCGCTGTTCGCCTGCGCCTTCAACCTGCTGATCGGCTTCACCGGCCTGCTCTCCTTCGGCCATGCCGCCTTCTTCGGCGGCGCGGGCTACGTCGCCGGCTACACACTCAAATCGATGGGGCTGCCCTTCGAAGCGGGCCTGCTGCTCGGCACCGCTTTCGCCGCGTTGATCGGTCTGCTGATGGGCATGCTGGCCATCCGCCGGCAGGGCATCTACTTCACCATGATCACGCTGGCGCTGGCGCAGATGCTGTACTTCGTCTTCCTGCAGGCGCCTTTCACCGGCGGCGAGGATGGCCTGCAAGGCGTACCGCGCGGCAAACTGCTCGGCCTGCTCGACCTGGGCAACGACCTCACCATGTATTACGTGGTGCTGGCCATCTTCATCGCCGCCTTCGCGCTCATCATGCGCACCGTGCATTCGCCCTTCGGCCAGGTGCTGAAAGCGGTGAAGGACAACGAGCCGCGCGGTGTTTCCCTCGGCTACGACACCGACAGGTACAAGCTGCTGGCCTTCGTGCTGTCGGCCGCGCTGGCCGGCCTTGCCGGTGCGACCAAGACGGTCGTGCTCGGCTTCGAAACGCTGACCGATGTACACTGGGCGATGTCGGGCCTCGTGGTGCTGATGACGCTGGTCGGCGGACTGGGAACGCTCGCCGGCCCGATCGTCGGCGCACTGCTCATCATCGCGCTGGAAAACAAGCTGGGCGACCTCGGTTCCTGGCTTGCGCGTGCGACCAGCATCGAATGGTTCAACGCGATCGGCGAATCGGTCACCATCGTCACCGGACTGATCTTCATCTTCTGCGTGCTGGCCTTCCGCCGCGGCATCGTGGGCGAGATCGGCGCGCTGCTCAAGCGCGCACCGGCAACCAGCAAGTGAAAAAAGACATGACCTGCAACGCAGCACATTGAGGAGAGGTTTGGCCGCCGCCCCTGACAACAACGCATGAACAAACCCGCTTCCTCGCCCTGGCTGCCGGCTGCCGCAGCCGGAATGTGCGCGCTGCTGATCGGCATCGGCCTCGGCCGTTTCTCCTATGTCGCGCTGCTGCCGCTGATGATCGACGCACGCTGGGCCTCGCCCGGCGGCGCGGCCCAGATCGCAGCAGCAAACCTGATCGGCTACCTGCTCGGCGCGCTGATCGCGCATCGTCTCGCACTGAAGGCCGGCACGGTGCGCGTGGTTCGCATCGCTATGGTGTGCGTGCTGCTCAGCTTCGCCGCCTGCGGCATCGATCTCGGACTGGCCTGGTTCTGGGGCTGGCGCTTCCTCGCCGGCGTTTCCGGCGCGCTGCTGATGATCCTCGCCGCGCCCCATCTCCTCGGCCAGCTTCCGGTCGCGCAACGCGGCAAGGCGGCGGGCATCATGTTTTCCGGTGTGGGCTGGGGCGTCGTATTGTCCGGTTTCGCAGCCCCGGCGTTCGGCGCGGCGCAGCTACCGCTCGCCTGGTTCGCGCTGGCCGCCATGATCGGCGTGTGCGTGCTGTGGTCATGGCCGCAGTATGGCAAGCCGCAGATGGAAACCCACGGCCAGAGCCATGCCCGTCCGGCGCAAGGCCGGATGCTGCCGCGGAGCGCATTGCTCGCGCTGCTGGTCGCCTATTCGCTCGACGCCATCGGTTACCTGCCGCATACCGTGTTCTGGGTGGAATACCTGGTGCACGGCCTCGGCAAGCCGGTTTCCGCCGGCGGCGCATACTGGGTGGTGTTCGGCCTCGGTGCAGCGCTCGGCCCGCCGGTATGCGGCCTCATTGCGGACCGCATCGGCTTCCGCAAGACCGTCATCGGCTGCCTCGCAATCAAGGGCGCGGCGGTCGCGCTGCCGCTGGTGTCAACGTCCACCGTCGCACTGCTCGCTTCCTCGCTGCTGGTCGGCGCCCTGTCGCCCGGCATGGGCGCGGTGGTATCAGGCCGCGTGATTGAAATCGCCGGCATCGGCGGCCACCAGCGCAACTGGGCGCTGCTCACCTTCTCCTATTCGGTATTGCAGGCAGCCGGCGGGCATGTGATGGCGACGCTGTATGCAACCACGCATTCATTCACGATGCTGTTCGTGATCGGCGCGAGCGCGCTCGGCCTTGCCACCGTGGTTGCTTCGCTTGGTTCTGCCCCGCAGAAAGGTAGTGTGCTCGGATGAAGGGCAAACGGATCATCGACGGCACCGAAAAGCTTGTCCACGGAAGACACGAAAATCTTCCGCACCTTCAGCGTTTCCGTGCTTTCCGTGTTTTCCGTGGACCCCTATAACGCCCGCGTGGTGGCTCTGGTAGTATTTGAGCAATCACTCCACCCTGAAACGCCTTCGCCATGAGCAAGCCAAAGATCCTCGTCACGCGCGCCGTTTTCCCGGACGTCCTCGAGCGCCTCTTGCAGTACTTCGAGATCGAGTCCAATCAGGAAGACAGGATCTACACGGAAGAAGAACTGCGGGCGAGACTGCGGGACAAGGACGGCGTATTCACCACGCCGAGCGAGCGCGTATCGGCCGCAACAATCGCCGCGTGCCCGCAGCTGCGCGCGATCTGCAACATGGCCGTCGGCTACAACAACATCGACCTCGACGCCGCCACGCAAGCCGGCATCATGGTGACCAACACGCCCGACGTGCTCAATGAAACCACTGCCGATTTCGGCTGGGCGCTGATGATGGCAACGGCGCGGCGCGTCACCGAATCCGAGCACTGGCTGCGCGCCGGCAAATGGGAGAAATGGCGCTACGATTCCTTCCTCGGCGCAGACGTGCATGGATCGACGCTCGGCATCATCGGCATGGGCCGCATCGGCCAGGCGATCGCCCGCCGCTCGACCGGCTTCAACATGCAGGTGCTCTATCACAACCGCTCGCGCCTGAGCGAAGACCTGGAACGCGCCGCCAACAACGCGCGCTATGTGAGCAAGGACGACCTGCTGCGCCAGTCCGACCACGTGATCCTGGTCCTGCCCTACTCCGCCGCCACCCACCACACTATCACCGCCACCGAACTCGCACTGATGAAGCCGAGCGCAACGCTGGTCAACATCGCGCGCGGCGGCATCGTCGACGACGCGGCGCTCATCGAAGCCCTGCGTGCGGGAAGGATCGCTGCAGCCGGCATCGACGTGTTCGAGAACGAGCCGCGTTTCAATCCCGGCTTCCTGTCGCTTTCCAATGTAGTACTCACGCCGCACATCGCCAGCGCTTCCGAGCCGACGCGACGCGGCATGGCCAACACGGCAGCGAGCAATTTGATCGCGGCCCTCACGGGCGGTCGCCCTGCCAATTTGTTAAACCCGCAGGTCAAGGCGAAAGCCTGATCAAAGCCTGATCGGGCAGGCCCGTGCGACTGCCGGGCCAGTCTCATTTCAACTGTCGCACCAAAACAAACAGTCACGCACAAGCTGTTGGCGCTGACCCGCCAATAGGGCTTGAACGACTGACAAGCTGACGCCGCAGCGCGGCCAGCCGCAATCAAAATTCTCCTTTCTCTTCAAAGGCTTACAGCCAAGATGCCCCTATGTCGGCACAACTGGCACGCTCCCTGCTGTATGTCTGTCGAGCGCAACGAAAACGCGCTACACCAACTCGATATTTTTTAATTCCTTTCAGGAGAAACGCAATGAAAACCTTGATGATCAAAGACCTGTCCCGCACCGAAGAACTCGACCGCGCAGCCATGGCCACCGTGCACGGCGGCATGGGCATGGGCAAGTACTCAATGACCTCACCAATGTACATGCCGTCGTTCTACGGCCCCGACATCGACGTCATGAAGAACGACTTCAACTTCAACGCTTCGCAATCGCTTGGCCAGTCGCAGAACACCATTGTCAACAACGGCAACAACGTCGCCTTCGCGAACAACATCACCGCCAACGTCAAGCCGACCCAGAACGGCACCAACACCATCAACTTCGGCTAATCAGCAACAGAGCGGTGGAGGCTGCGCGCCTCCACCTCCCGCACCAGATCAAGGAGAACCACCATGTCGACCCTCGCTATCCACGACCTCGAACGCACCCGTGAACTCGACCATAAGGCCATGTCCGCCGTCCACGGCGGCCATGCCTTGCCCACCGACCTCGGCACCTTCGCCAACGTCAATGTCAACGTGAACCAGAACATCACCCAGTTGCAGGACATCGAAGTCAACGCGCTGAACAATGTAGGCGTGATCGGTGCCGGCTTCGGCCCGTTCAAGCTCGACGTCAATCCGATGCAAATTGCCAAGGCCAACGCCGTCATCTGAGCACGGTCGGCATTCCCGAAATGAGGCACGCCATGAACGTCACTGATGAAATGCTGCAGGCGGCGATCAAGAAAGCGATCGAGGCAGGCCTCCTGCCTCGCCGCCCCTGCCGGGAAGAAGCGGAAGTGAACAGGGAATTGATACGCCTCGTGGTGATGGCGGCATTGCGGCCATCACCACCTGCGTTAGAAGAAAGCCCTGCCGAGCAACGTTCGTAGACGGCATGCCGCTAAGGCTCGCCCGCCACCACAATCCGGTTGCGCCCCTGCAGCTTCGCCTGGTACAAGGCCTTGTCCGCGCGGCGGAAGGTATCATCCGCTGATTCGGAAGGATGGAAGGATGCCACGCCGATCGACGTCGTCAGCGCCGCGCAAGGCACCAGCGCCGACCAGGGATGTCCCAGCACCGCCTCGCGAATGCGCCCTAATGGCACCTGCGCTGCGTCAGCCGTAATACCCTTCAGCAGCAGCACGAACTCATCGCCGCCGAAACGCGCAACATAATCGACCGCGCGCATTTCACGCCGGATGATCTGCGCAAACGCCTTGATCACCTCGTCGCCCGTTGCATGGCCGTAGCGGTCGTTGACCTCCTTGAAGTTGTCGAGGTCGAATACCGCGATGCTGGACGGCAGGCCGAGACGTCTGAACGTTGCGCATTCCTGGTCAAGGTGCGTGTTCAGGTCACGCCGGTTGCCCACGCCCGTCAGCTCGTCATGCGACGCCAGATCCTTGAGTTTCTGCATCGCCGATTCCAGCTCCGTCGTCCGCTGCTCCACCAGCTTTTCCAGCCTGTTGCGATACTCCTCCAGCTCCTGCTCCTGCCGCTTGCGCGCGGTCACGTCACGCGCCGTCGCCACCAGCAAGGCCTCGCCGTTCATGTTGAAGATGGCCATGGAAGCAGACACGTCGTAGATATTGCCGCCGCGGTCGCGAAACTGCGTCTCCATCGACATCTCGTCAACCTGCTGCAGGCGTGCCACGATCTGCGCGCGGTGCTCGGGATACACCCAGAGGTTGATGCTCGCCGCGGTGCGCCCGATCACCTCCTCGCGCCGATAGCCGATGAGCCGTTCGAAGCCCGGATTCACATCAATGAATTCGCCCGTCTTCAGAATGGAAAACGTCGCATAGTCGGGCATCGAGCGGAACAGGCGTCGATATTTCTCGAGCTCGGCGTCGATCCCGGAGGGTGTCGCAGCGTCTCTCACGATTCTCCTGAGCTGAATTGGCCCCGCCGGATTCACAGCGCCCGGGCCTGCACGCCCGAACGCACGATTATTATTTTTCCAGGATGCCGCCGGCTTCGGCATGTCCTCGACCTGCGCGAGGCGCGTGTCCAGTGTAGCACTCTGAAAAATTATTTTCCTGCATGGCGCATGCAGATTTTTCTTTACATCTTGTCCACTTCGAACGCCGCGCCCGTCTCGAAAAAATTGCCGCCGGCGATGTAGTGAATGCTGCGCGGGCAGCCCTCCTCGAAGGACCAGTGGCCGCCCTTGAACGCGCGCGGGTCAGCCCACGCCGCCACCACCTCGCCGAGGAACAGGTCGTAGCAATTCTGGATATGCGGTTCCGCAATCACCCTGCATTCCAGCCAGCCAAGACAGCCCTCGAGCAAAGGCGCCGCGATCTTTTCAGCGGCAAAGGTCATCAATCCATGCGCGCGGAACTTGTCGATGTCACGCCCTGATTCCGAACCCACCTGCAGCGCCGCCTGCGCCATTTCACGCGACGGAATGTTCAGCGCGAACTCGCCGGATGCTTCCACCAGCTCGCGTGTGCGCGTCGCACGGTCGATGACTACCGCGATTTTCGGCGGCGAGAAATCGAGCGGCATCGACCAGGCCGCAGCCATCACGTTTTTCGCATCGCCGTGTGCGCTGCTGACCAGCACTGTCGGGCCGTGGTTGAGAAGACGGTAGGCTTTGGAGAGTTCGACGGGAAGGCGGGTGGGCATGGCGGGGAAAACTATTTGATCAACGATAGGCGAACAACTTCTATAGCCTGATTATCGCTGAAGACAGGTATTCAGGCAGAGTCAACCAGCGGCATCCCGAAACCCGCGCAGCACCTGCGCCACATTCACTCCGATCTGTTCCACCGCATACCCGCCCTCCATCACGAACAGCGTCGGCAATCCGAGCCCCGCCAGTTGCGCGCCCATCCGCAAGTACTCCGGCTCATCCAGCTTGAACTTCGAAATCGGATCACCGGCATACGTATCCACGCCCAGCGACACCACCAGCGCATCCGGCGCATAAGCCCGGATGCGCTCGCATGCGGCATCCAGCGCCGCGAACCACTGCTCGTTGCTGCTGCCCGCTGCCAGCGGATAGTTCTGGTTGAACCCCAGCCCCTCCCCGACTCCCGTTTCATCCGCATAGCCGAGAAAGAATGGATACTCCGTCTTCGGATCGCCGTGGATGGACTGGAACAGCACATCGGCCCGACCATAGAAGATCGATTGCGTGCCATTGCCGTGGTGATAGTCGACATCCAGCAGCGCAACACGCGAAGCGCCGCCGTCAAGAAACGCCTGCGCCGCGACCGCCGCATTATTGATGAAGCAATATCCGCCGAGGAAATCCGTCCCTGCATGATGGCCAGGCGGACGACACAAGGCAAATGCCGCACGCGCGCCCTCCGCAACGCGCCGCTGCCCCGTCAGCGCCACCTCTGCCGCAAGCCGCGCCGCTTGCCACGTTCCCGCAGTAAGCGGCGTACCGCTGTCGAAGGAATACATGCCGAGCTGCGCGATGAAATTCTCCGGCTCGACGTCATGCCGAAATCCGCGAATCGGCCAGACCGCAGGAATCGCATCGCGTGTGTTGCCGAGGGCGGTCCAGTTGTCCCATGCGCGTTCGAGGAAGCGCAGATAACGTGACGCGTGCACGCGTTCGATGGGGGTAAGCGGGAAGCTATCTGGCGCGGAGATTGGCCCGATGTTGTGATCGCTGACGGCTTTGAAGACGTAATCGGCGCGCTCGGGTTTTTCGAAGCAGGGGACGAGTTCGCCACGGAAGAACTCGAGTTGGCCGCGATGGAGATGGTGATCGGGGGTGTAGATGATGTGCATATGGTGAAAGCCCAATTTCTGCTTATACGAATGGGACTGATATTACGTCTTTCGGTCGTTTACTGGCGAAACAGTCGCGATTTCACATTCTTGCGGCTCGCAAATGTGACTCAAGGGTTGTTCCGCTCCGATTCCGCTGAGCTACGAGGGTGTTTGCAGGTTGACCTGCCGCTTGGAATTGCCCGCAATCTGGTTCTGTCGCAGCTACCAGACTTTATGCGTCGGTATCCCCAAGTTGCAATTGAGCTGAGCAGTACCGACCGTCGGGTCGATGTGGTTCGGGAAGGGCTCGACTGCGTGCTCCGCGTGGGAATAACTTGAAGTTCCACAAGACAGAAAATTCCCAAAATTTGGCTTCGCACCTTAGCAAAACTGATCATTGCGTTAGAAAACGGAGTCGTCGCAGCAAAACGTTCAAAGGCAATTTCGCCTGCAATTGACCCGGCCGTAAGGTAAGGATGGAGCCACATCTATCCAAAGACCATAGCACACATATGGTATTTAGTTGTTATATACTTTTTGTTACAATTTTGCTTTAAATCAATTTCGGATTCGGTATTTAGCGTTGCTAGCCCTGGCAGCACTTAGGGCAAGCTTTGTTCGACTTCACGACGTACAAGGCGACCATTCCAAATTTCCGGATAGAGAACGGCGCTAAATGAATTGCCTATAACCGATGCAACCTACATTCCTCGAAGAGGGCGGGATTAGCGTGCACCAATCATCAACAACCTGTCTCGCTTCACACCCCGCATTCACGATCTGGTTAACAGGATTGTCGGGAGCCGGAAAGTCCAGCCTCGCGCAGGCGCTGGCAAGGGTGCTGTCCGAAAAGGCGTGCCGGGTAATGGTTCTCGATGGAGACAAGATGCGCTCCGGCCTGTGCAGCGATCTCGGCTTTGATCTGGCTGCACGACGGGAAAACATCCGGCGGGTAGCTGAAGTGGCGAAGCTTTTCAATAACGAAGGATGGATAGTCATTGCGGCGCTGATCTCGCCCTTGCGTGACGACCGCTTGATGGCCCGCGACATTCTCGGCGAGCAATCGTATGCCGAGGTCTATTGCAAATGCTCGCTGCAAACATGTGAAACGCGGGATGTGAAAGGCCTATACCGCCGCGCGCGAGCTGGCGAAATCGGTGAATTCACCGGCATTTCCTCGCCTTATGAGCCGCCGTTCGCTCCGCATCTGGTGATTGATACCGAGGAGCTCACTCTCACGGAAAGTACGGAGAAGCTGCACCGGTTCATTCGTGCGCGCTATTTGGGCAATTAAGACGAAGTCATCGGGATGCAGCATTTCCCGCACAAGCTCGCCTCGCGCAAGGGCCCACTCCACTCTTCATGTTGTGAAACCCGGTCTTTAAACGATTTTTCAGCAGCACGCTTATGCCACAAAAATTTCACTTCATTTCCGGGTTGCCGCGGTCGGGCTCAACCTTGCTGTCCGCGTTGCTGCTGCAGAACCCGCGCTTTCATGCAGGGATGACCAGCCCGGTCGGAAGCCTGTTCACCGCCATGCTGCAGCAATTTAGTGCAGGAAGCGAATTCGGGGCGGTACTGAGCAAGAGCCAGCGGCAACGGTTGTCACGCGGCCTGTTCGAAAGCTACTACGCCGATCAGCAGGACAAAGAAGTCATTTTCGACACCAATCGCCTGTGGTGCGCAAAGCTCCCCGCGCTGCTGGACCTGTTTCCCGACGCAAAAATCATTGCCTGCGTGCGCAATGTTGCGTGGATCATGGACAGCCTGGAGCGGCTGTACCGTGCGAATCCCTATGAGAACACCCGGCTCTTTAATGACGACACGGAGCGCAACACGGTGGCCAGCCGGGTCGACACGCTCGCCCAGCGCAACCGCCTGGTCGGTTTTGCCTGGTCGGCGCTAAAGGAAGCCTATTACGGCGAACAGGCAAAGTCGGTCCTGGTGGTCGATTACGACTTGCTGACGCAATCACCGGAGCAAGTGCTGCGACTGGTCTACGACTTCATCGGCGAGCCGTGGTTCGAGCACGATTTCAACAACGTCCAGTATGACGCACCGGAATTTGACCAGGCACTTGGCGTGTCGGGCCTGCACCGGGTGCGGCGCAAGGTCGGCGTCGAAGCGCGCCGCACCATCCTGCCGCCGGATTTATTCCGACAATACGCATCCTTGTCGTTCTGGGAGGACGGCGCGGGAAGCGAGGCAAATGTCATCCGCCTGCGGCAAGACGAAAAGACCAAGTAACAAAACAAATAAAACTACAACCGCTGATGGCTTGACGCCACCCTCGAAGGGAGCCTGAAAATGATTCGTAGCTTGAATGACGCAACATCTGATGTGCTGCCCGCCATTGGCAGCAGCGTGGCTGGGCAAACGGATCAAAAGGTTACTCCTGCCATCAGCCTTGCCACCGGCGCTCAGGCGGAATCGTCCGCCAAATTCCTCTTCATCGATAGCCGTGTGCCGGACCTCGACGCTCTCATGCGCGCTGCCGAGCCTGGCGTGCGGGTCGTTTTGCTCGACCCCGCCAAGGACGGCGTGCAACAGATCGCCGAAGCACTGGCAGGCCAGAACGATGTCGCGTCCATCAGCATTGTGTCGCACGGCGACGAGGGCGTGCTGCTGTTGGGCAGCGGTCCTCTGCATATCGGCAATATTGAGCAGCATGCAGCAGCCTTGCAGGCGATTGGCGCGGCACTGAGTGAACAAGGCGATATCCTTCTGTACGGTTGCGATGTCGGTGCCGGCGAACAGGGTGCGACTTTCGTGACCGCGTTGGCGGAGGCCACTGGTGCTGACGTCGCTGCATCGAACGACGCCACCGGCGGCGCAGGGCGGGGCGATTGGGAGCTGGAGATCAGTACCGGCACTGTGGAATCTATGCCTGTACTACGTCAGACGGATCTTGACGGCTACGCGTTCGCCCTGCACACGGCGAGCGTGTCGACTGTCGCCGAACTGAATTCTGCGATCGCGGCAGCGAGCACCGATGGCCAGGCCGATACGATCACGCTGCTGGGCAACATTACACTCTCCGCCGCCAACGACACGATAGCCATCAACGTCACTGACGGGCAGACGCTCTCCATCGTGGGCGGCGGTTTTACCCTCAGCGGCAACAACGTCGCGCGTGTCCTGAATATCACCGGTGGTAGCGTCGCAATCAGCAACATCACCATCAGCAACGGGTTCGTCACTGGCAATGGCGGCAATGTCGGAGAGGGGGTGCCAGGAGGTGCCGGCGGCGATGCGCTTGGCTCAGGCATCCGGAATGCAGGCACGCTGACCATCACCAACAGCACAATCACCGCCAACAAGGCGGCTGGCGGCGGCGGGGGCGGCAGTCAAGGCGGCGGCGGCGGCGGTGGTGGCGGCGGCGGCGGCTTCGGGACTACCCCCGGCGGTTTCGGTGGCACGATGACCTTGTATCATTCCCCAACCGCCCCGTCTTCAGGTTGGGGCGGCAACGGTGCCGGCCAAAGCAACATGGGCGGGCGCGGCGGATCTCTCATAGGCGGCAATGGCGGTTTCTATGGTGCGTACGCTGCCGGCGGCGCCGGCGGCACCGCCACCAACGGAACCATCAGTATTGGCGGTGGGGGGGGCGGCGCAGGTTACGACCGTGCGGGCGGGCGCGGCGGCGATGCCGCAGCCGGTATCTACAACACCGGCACGCTCACCATTACTGACAGCTCGGTGACCAACAACATCGCTGCCGGCGGTGGCGGTGGCGGTGGTGCGGGGGACTCTGCCTACAGCGCCGGCGGCAACGGCGGCAACGGTGGAGCGGGTGTCGGCGGTATCTGGAATGCCGGTGGCACGCTGATCCTCGACGCCGCGACGAATTCGTCGCTTTCGACCGGTAACTTCGGTGCCGGGGGAGGTGGCGGTCAAGCCGCCAAGACCGGCTTCTCCAGCGGAACGGCGGGAATTGCGGCATCGAAGATTCAGGGCACCTTTTCGATTGTACCGAGCGCGCCCGGCACGCCGGACATGACGGCAGCTACAGATACCGGCAGTTCCAGCATCGACAACATCACGAGCAACACGACACCGACCTTTACCGGCACGGCCGTAGACGGCGCGTCAGTGACGCTATATGACACGGATGGCACAACCTCGTTGGGCAGCACCACTGCCACAGGCGGCGTCTGGACCATCACCAGCGGCACATTGAGTTCCGGCGCTCACACGGTCACTGCCAAGGCGACCGTTTCGGGCGTGACCGGCGCCGCATCCTCGGGATTATCGATCACCATTGACTCCGCTGCGCCCGCAGCACCAGTGGCACCGGACATGGCGACAGGTACGGACAGCGGCATATCCAGCACCGACAACATCACCAGCGACACCACGCCGACCTTTACCGGCACGGCGGAAGCGAATGCGACGGTGACGCTGTATGACACCGATGGCACCACCGTGCTGGGCACGGCCACGGCAGGCGGCGGCAGTTGGTCAATCACCAGTAACCCCCTGAGCGAAGGGGCGCATACGATCACCGCCAAAGCTACCGACACCGCGGGAAATATCAGTGCGGCGTCCTCTGGGCTGAGTATCACCATTGACACCACCGCACCGACGACGACGATTGCTTCGATCGCCTTCTCGGCCGACACCGGCACGTCCGGCACCGACTTCACTACCAGAATCGCAGCCCAGACGATTTCCGGCACTACCAGTGCGAACTTGGCGGTCGGCGAAATCGTCGAAGTGTCGCTCGACAACGGCGCGACTTGGGCGACTGCCACGACGAGCGTGGGTGCAAATACCTGGACGATCAACCGTACCCTGACAGCGAGCAACACGCTGCAGGTACGAGTGAGCGACGCCGCCGGCAATAGCGGCACGGCAACCAGCCAGTCTTACGTGCTCGATAACATCGCATCGACGATTACGTTCAGTGGTCTGAGTCTGTCGGCCGACACGGGTACGTCGGGCACCGACTTCACGACCAAGACTGCCGCGCAGACGATTTCCGGGAACCTAAGCGGCGGCCTGGCAGCAGGCGACGTTGTCTACGGCTCGTTCGACAACGGCGCTACCTGGACCGATATTACTTCCAAGGTGAGCGGCACCACGCTGCTCTGGGACGGCGTCACCCTGAGCGGCAGCAACACACTCAAACTGAAGGTCACCGACAGCGCCGGCAATGATGGCGCCGTGACCAGCCAGGGCTACACGCTCGACCAGGCGGCGCCCAGCGTGACCTCGGTCGCCGTGCCGGCCAACGCCACCTACAAGGTCGGCGATACATTGGCGTTCACGGTCAATGTCTCCGAGAACGTGGCGGTCACGACCGGCGGCACTCTCGGTTTGACCGTCGGCGCCACCGCCCGCAGTGCTGCCTTCGATGCCGGCGCAAGCACCGCCTCGACCCTGGTCTACAAGTACACCGTGCAGGCCGGCGACCTCGATGCCGACGGCATTGCAGTCGGCGCGCTTTCCGGCGCGACCATTACCGATGTGGCGGGCAATGCGCTGAACCCCACGCTCAACAGCGTCGGGTCCACTGCGGCGGTCAATATCGACGGTGTTGCGCCTGCAGTGACGGGCAACATTGCTGTGCCGAACGACGGGCTGCGCGTGCTCGGGGATTCGCTCGATTTCACGCTCACCTTTGACGACAACGTCACCGTTACCGGCACTGACAGCACGCTGGGATTGACCATCGGTAGCACCGCGCGCCAGGCAGCGTATCTGTCGAAAACCGGCAACAGCGTTACCTATCGCTACACCGTGCAGGCCGGCGATGACGATGCCGACGGCATTGCAATGGGTACTATCAGCCTCAATACCAGCACCATCCAGGATGCGACTGGCAACAGCGCCGACCTGAGTCTTGGCGGCCATCTGCCCAGCACGGCCGGCATCCTGGTCGACACCTCCGCGCCGACCGTGACCTCGGTGAGCGTGCCGGCCAATGGCAGCTACAAGGCAGGCCAGGACCTCGATTTCACCGTCCACCTGTCGGAGAACGTCACGGTCACCGGCACCGATTCGACCCTGGCGCTGGATGTGGGCGGCGTTGTCCGCAAGGCATCCTACCTGTCGAGCACGGCCAACAGCATCACGTACCGCTACACGGTGCAGGCGGGCGATAATGACAGCAGCGGCATCACCGTGGGCGCGCTCGCACTGAACGGCAACACGGTACGCGATGTCGCCAGCAATAACCTGGTCACCACCCTCAATGGCGTCGGCTCCACCGTGGCGGTGCTGGTGGACACCACCGCCCCGGCAGCGCCGAGCGCATTAGCGCTGACGGCTGCATCCGACAGCGGCGTCTCCAGCGCCGACAGGCTGACCAAGGTCACCACGCCGGTCCTTGTCGGCAGCGCCGAAGCCGGCGCCACGGTCACGCTCTACGATAGCGACGGTACCACGCTCCTCGGCACCGGGACCGCCAACGGCGCCGGCAGCTGGAGCATCACCAGCTCCCCATTGGGAGAGGGGACGCATACGCTGACCGCCAAAGCGACCGACGCAGCCGGTAACGTGAGCGCCACTTCCGCCGGCCTGGTCGTCACCATCGACGCCACCGCGCCGGCAGTGCCGGCGATCACGGCAATCTCCACCGATTCCGGCACCGCCGACGGCATCACCAATGACACCACATTGACCCTGTCGGGTACCGCCGAAGCCAACAGCACAGTCATGCTCTACCGTTCCGGCATGGGGGCGATGGGGACCGTCACGGCCGATGGCAGTGGCAACTGGACCTACGATTACTCCGGCACCTCGCTGGCCGACGGCAACTACACATTCACCGCGACCGCCACGGATGCCGCCGGCAACACGAGCGGCGCCTCAGCCGGCTTCGCGGTAACCATTGATACCACCGCGCCCGCTGCGCCGGGTACCCCCGACCTGGCCGCCGCCTCGGACCTGGGCAGTTCCGCCACCGACAACATCACCAGCGTCACCACGCCGGTGATCACCGGCACCGCCGAAGCTGGCGCAAAGGTCAGGCTCTATGACACGGACGGCACAACGGAACTGGGCATGACTACTGCCGATGGTTCCGGCAACTGGAGCATTACCAGCACCGCATTGGGTGCGGGCGTGCATACGCTCACCACCAAGGCAACCGATACCGCGGGCAACATCAGCGCCGCGTCGGCTGGCCTGGCGCTCACAATCGACACGACTGCGCCGACAGCACCGGACACACTAGCGCTGGCGGCTGCGTCCGACAGTGGCATTTCCAGCACCGACGGCATCACCAGCGACACCACGCCGACCATCACCGGCACCGCCGAAGCCGGCGCCGCAGTCACCCTGTACGACACCGACGGCACGACGACGTTGGGTACGACCACTGCTGACGGTTCCGGCAACTGGAGCGTCACCAGCAGCGCATTGGTCGAAGGCAACCATACGCTCACCGCCAAGGCAAGCGATGCCGCAGGTAGTCTGTCGGTGGCGTCGACTGGCCTGGCGCTCACCATCGACACCACCGCACCGCTGGTGAGCACCGCCACGGTCAATGGCGCGACGGTGACGTTCACCTTTGCCGAGAAAGTGCATGCCAGCACGGCCGACGGCATGACGGTCACCGTCAATGGCACAGCCCACGCGATCAATACAGTCGCCGGTTCTGGCACGACCACGCTGACGCTTACGCTGGCCTCGGCGGTGGCATCCGGCCAGACGGTCACGTTCGACTACGACCCGACCGCGGCGTCCAGCAACCTGCTGGACGCGGCCGGCAACGAACTGGCGGCACTGGCGGCAAAGGCGGTGACGAACACGACCGCCGCGCCGGTTTCCGACCCGGTCGTGCTGCTGCCGACAACCACGACGGTCGACGGCGTGCAGTTGCAGATTGCGACGGTCAGCAACGCCGACGGTTCCCCCTCGCAAGTCATTACCGTGCCGGTCGTCACCAATACCCGCACCGATTCGGTGGGCAACAACACCGTGGCCGACATCCCGCTGGTCACCTCCGGTGGCGCGAGCGTGTTGACGGCGCAGGTGCCGGCCGGCTTCGGCCTGACGGCCAGCGGCAGCCCCGCGCCGAAGAGTGCGGGTACCTCGCTGGCCGACCTGATTCGTGAGATCAACGCGCATACCAACACCGGCTCGGCCGACCAGACCAGTCTGACCGGCGGTGGCACTGACTTCCTGCACAGCTTGTCGGCCAATACCCCGCTGCTGGTACAAACCATCGTGCCCACCGTGACACCGAATACCACACCGGTCGCGCCGCTGGTCATTAATGGCACCCCGGCCGCGCCCGGCACGGCAACGACGGCGCTGGTCATTGACGCCCGCAGCTTGCCCAATGGCACGCCCCTCCAGCTGCAGCATGTCGACTTCGCCGCCATTGTCGGCACCGCTCACGTGACCGGCGGCGACGGCTCGCAGCACGTCTGGGGCGACAGCGCCAGCCAATACATCATGCTGGGCGCCGATGACGACGTGCTGCATGGCGGCGCCGGCAACGACACCGTCGGCAGCGCAGGCGGCAACGACCAGATCTTCGGCGACGAGGGCGACGACCTGGTGTTCGGCGGCGAAGGCAACGACTTTATTGACGGCGGCAGCGGCAACGACGTGGTGCGCCTGGCCGGCGCCAGCCGCGCCGACTATCAGCTGCGCGTCGAGAACGGCCAACTGGTCGCCACACACCGCGACGGCGGGGTGGATGGGATCGATACGCTGGCCAATATCGAAACCCTGCGCTTTGCCGGCACCCAGGCCGACACCAGCGCCACTGGCACCTTGACCCGGCTGTACGACGCGCTGTTCAATCGTGCCCCGGACCAGGGCGGCCTCAATTACTGGCTTACCCAGCACGGCCAGGGCATGAGTCTGCACGACATTGCGGTGAACTTCCTCGGCAGCGCCGAAGCGCAAGACCTGCATAGCAGCCTGACCGATGCGCAGTATGTGGACCTGCTCTACAGCAGCGTGCATGGGCGCACGGCGGACGTGGCCGGGCGCAACTTCTGGCTCGATGCGCTGACGTCGGGCAAAACGGACCGGGCCGGAGTCGTGCTGTCGTTCATCGACTCGCCCGAGAAGCTGGCGGCTGAGGCGGGCAGGCCGGTGGACGAGAGCTTCAACACCACCGATGTGGCATCGCTGGTGCGGCTTTACGACACGCTGTTCGACCGCGCGCCGGACCAGGCCGGGCTGAACTACTGGATTGCTGCCAGCGAGGCGGGCATAGCGCTGCGCGACATTGCGGCCGAATTTGCGAGCTCGGGCGAAGTGCAGCAGCGCTATGGCGCGTTGGACAACACACAATTCATCGCGACCCTGTACCGTGTGGGGCTGGGCCGAACAGGCAGCGGCGAGGAAGTGGCGGCGTGGACGCACCTGCTGGACGCGGGGCAGCTCACGCGCGGAGATGCAGTGCTCGGGTTTGCCGATTCGGCAGAGAAGATCGCGCTGGTCGGGGTGCTCACGACCTCGATCGAGACCGTCGGGTAGGAACGACAAATGTCCATGAGCGACCCCTTAGGAATTTCTTCGGGGTTTTCTTCAGGGAGCCCAGGACTCCCCGCTGCCGCATAAAGCGTGCTACGTATAGTTTAGTGATGACTATTTGGATAGCGAGTATCCAATCAACATCAGTCAGAGTTCTTTGTTTCGCTCATTCAGTATCTCGAAGTGGGATCACCATAAAAAATCCCCGACCACGGCCGGGGATTGAACGCCAGATTTAAACGCTTAATAAGAGCAATGTCATGCGCAAAAAGGCCAAGGCTATGGGGATACCTGGCCAAGGTTATGGATCAACTCACAGCTTGCATCAAACATCAATATTCCCCGCCTGCAGCGCATTGGTTTCGATGAACGCACGACGCGGTTCCACGTCATCCCCCATCAGCGTGGTAAAGATCTGGTCCGCCGCAATCGCATCCTCGATCTGCACCTTCAACAGGCGGCGCACTGCCGGATCCATCGTGGTCTCCCACAGCTGCTCTGGATTCATCTCGCCCAGCCCCTTGTAGCGCTGCTTGGAGACGCCGCGTTCGGCTTCGTCGCGCAGCCAGTTCATCGCTTCGTGGAAGTCCTTGATGGCGATTTCCTTGGCCTTGTCGCCCTGGCCGCGACGGACCAGCGCGCCCGGGCCGATGAGGCCCTTGAAGGTGGCGGCGGCGGCGGACAGTATCTGGTAATCCGGGCCGTGCACGAAGTCGGCGTCGATGGTGCTGATCTTCAGGTTGCCGAAGTGGCTGCGTTCGATTCGCAGCATGTGCTTGTCGGAGAGTTCGTCGGATTTGACGACGACGGCGATGGCCGGGTCATTGATGGCCTTGGTCAGCGCTTGCGCGGACGCTTCAGCATCGGCAGCGGTGTCGAGCTTGAGCGTGACGCCGGTCATGATGGCCGACAGCGCCGCTTCATCGACGGCGCGCGCCAGGCGCATGATGATGGCGTTGGCCGTGTTGTACTGCCGAACCAGTTCTGACAGGGCTTCGCCGACGATGGGTTGCGCGCCTTCGTTCGGGATCAGTGCGGCATCGTGCAGTGCGATCTGCATCATGTATTGCGCTTCTTCGACGTCGTCCTTGAGATAGCGCTCATCCTTGCCGTGCTTGACCTTGTACAACGGCGGCTGCGCGATGTAGACGTGGCCGCGCTCGACCAGTGCCGGCATCTGGCGATACAGCAGCGTGAGAAGCAGGGTGCGGATGTGCGCGCCGTCAACGTCCGCGTCGGTCATGATGATGATGCGGTGGTAGCGCAGCTTGTCGGCGTTGAATTCGTCCGGGCCGATGGAGGTGCCGAGCGTGGCGATCAGGGTGGTGATCTGCTCGGAGGACAGCATCTTTTCGAAGCGAGCCTTTTCGACGTTGAGCACCTTGCCGCGCAGCGGGAGGATGGCCTGGAACTTCCGGTCGCGGCCTTGCTTGGCGGAGCCGCCTGCGGAGTCACCCTCGACGATGTACAGCTCGCACAGCGCCGGATCGCGTTCCTGGCAGTCGGCCAGCTTGGACGAGAGACCGAGTCCGTCCATCACGCCCTTGCGGCGCGTGAGCTCGCGCGCCTTGCGGGCGGCTTCGCGCGCGCGGGCGGCTTCGACGATCTTGCCGCAGATGATCTTGGCGTCGTTCGGCTTTTCCATCAGGAAGTCAGTCAGCGTCTTGGCGACGATTTCCTCGACCGGGCCGCGCACTTCGGAAGACACGAGCTTGTCCTTGGTCTGCGAGCTGAACTTCGGCTCGGGGACCTTGACGGACAACACACAGGTGAGGCCTTCACGCATGTCGTCGCCGGATACCTCAACCTTGGCCTTCTTCGCGAAGTCGTTTTCTTCGATGTACTTGTTGATGACGCGCGTCATCGCGGCGCGCAGGCCGGTGAGGTGGGTGCCGCCGTCACGCTGCGGGATGTTGTTGGTGAAGCAGAGCACTTGTTCGTTGTAGGCGTCGTTCCATTGCATGGAGACGTCGACGCCGATCGTCGTGCCGTGCTCGGACACCTTCTCGCCGGTGGCCTGGAAGATGGTCGGATGCAGCACGCTCTTGTTCTTGTTGATGTACTCGACGAAGCCGCGCGTGCCGCCTTCGAACGCGAAGTCTTCTTCCTTGCCGGTGCGTTGGTCAGTGAGCTTGATATGCACGCCATTGTTCAGGAAGGAGAGCTCGCGGATGCGCTTGGCGAGGATGTCGTAGTGGAATTCGACGTGCGTGAAGATTTCTTCATCGGCCCAGAAGTGAACTTCGGTGCCGCGCTTGTCGGTGTCGCCGGTGACCTTGATCGGCGAGACGCTGACGCCATCCTGCACTTCGAGTTCGCGGTTCTGGACAACGCCCCTGGCGAACTCCATCTGGTGCACCTTGCCGTCGCGGCGGATGGTGAGCTTGAGCAGCTTGGACAGCGCGTTCACGCAGGACACGCCCACGCCGTGCAGGCCGCCGGAGACCTTGTAGGAGTTCTGGTCGAACTTGCCGCCGGCATGCAGCTCGGTCATGACGATTTCCGCGGCGCTGCGCTTGGGATCGTGCTTGTCGTCCCACTTGATGCCGGTCGGGATGCCGCGGCCGTTGTCGGTCACGGAGATGGAGTTGTCGGCGTGGATGGTGACGTGAATTTCGGTGCAGTGGCCGGCCAGCGCTTCGTCGATCGAGTTGTCGAGAACTTCGAATACCAGATGGTGCAGGCCCGTTCCGTCGGAGGTGTCGCCGATGTACATGCCAGGGCGCTTGCGCACGGCTTCGAGACCTTCGAGGATCTGGATCGAGGATGCGCTGTACTGACTGACTTGCGGTTGCGGAGTGTTTTGCTGAGGGATCGCGGACATGGCTGCCTTCTGATGAATCGAGTTACGTCTAAAAGAACGGTTTAGCTTGCGGGTTCCCTCCCCCTTGCAGGGAAAGGTTCGGGTGGGAGTAGTGAGATCGAATCATTGCAAGTGATGGCGCAATCACTCTACCCCCATCCCAACCTTCCCCCCTGCAAGGGGGAAGGAGCTAATCAGCTAAAAATGTAAACTTCCAAAAATGCAGCAAAGGGGCGCGCCCGAACTCCAGCGGCCCCCTTGCGAATTGCGTTATCAATCAAATCAAATACGCATCGGCATCACGACATACTTGAAGTCTGCGTTATCCGGTACGGTGATCAACGCCGATGAGTTGGCGTCGCCAAGCGCGATGTTAATGTTATCGCCCTTGAGGTTGTTGAGTACATCCAGCAGGTAGGTGACGTTGAAACCGATGTCGATGCTGTCGCCGCCGTAATCGATTTCGAGTTCTTCCACTGCTTCTTCCTGGTCAGCGTTGGTCGAGCTGATCTTCAGGCTGCCCGGGCTGATGATGCAGCGCACGCCCTTGAACTTGTCGCTGGTCATGATGGCCGCGCGCTGCAGGGAGTGCAGCAACGTCTGACGGTCGATCGTGAAGTTGTTCTTGTAGCCCTTCGGGATCACGCGCGTGAAGTCGGGGAACTTGCCTTCGACCAGCTTGGAAATCAGTTCGATGTCCGCGAAGCTCAGCTTCACCTGGTTGGTCGCGATCTCGATCTCGACCGGGCTGTCCTGGTCTTCGAGCAGGCGCTGCAGTTCCAGGATGGTCTTGCGCGGAATGATCACTTCATGGCGCTGGAAATCCTGGTCGGTCTCGACCTGGCAAAACGCGAGACGATGGCCATCGGTCGCAACGGCGATCACGTTCTTGCCATCCACGACGAGCAGCATGCCGTTCAGGTAATAGCGGATGTCCTGCTGCGCCATTGCGAAGTGCACCATGTTGAACAGGTGCTTCAAGGTCTTCTGCGGCAGCGTGACCTTTGCATTGAAGTGCTCGGCTTGCGCCACGGTCGGAAATTCTTCCGCGGCGAGCGTCTGCAAACCGAAACGCGACTTGCCGGATTGGATTGTCATGCGTTTGTTCGCCAGCGAGAGCGACACGTCGCCTTCGGGCAGCGCGCGCAGGATGTCGAGCAGCTTGCGCGCCGCAACCGTGGTGGCGGCCACTTCACCGCCGCTGCCAACATCGGCGTGCGTGGTGATCTGCACTTCGATGTCGGTCGACAGGAAAGACACTTTTTCGCCGTCCTTGCGTATGAGGATATTGGCCAGAATCGGCAGCGTGTGCCGACGCTCGACAATACCGCTCACGATCTGCAGCGGTCGGAGAAGCGTGTCTCGTTGGGTTTTGACCAATTGCATGCTTTTGTCCTTGTAGTAATTGGGTTGAGACAGTGCTTGATTTCGTGTGAAACGGGAGGTCTGCAAAAACTGACACTGACCAGAAAAACAAACGCGGAACAACCTCTATTTTGACAGAAAAGGGGGGCTTCCAAGAAATCAAAGTGTGTGGTTTTTGCCTTCTTGACAAGCGCTTTCTCCGACCGCGCCAATCTCTCTCCCGCACTGGAGAAAGATAAATTTCCATAGAGAAACACTCACCGGATGCGATGCGCCTGTCTGTCGTGCGGGCGCTTCCGGGAACTTGTCCACAGGCCGTGAAGCAGCTGTGGATTACCCCTTGAGCGTCTGTTCCAGCACATGCAGCTCGTGGTTCACTTCCGGGTTCTTGGAGCGGTCGGCGGCGATCTTTCGCACCGCATGCAGCACGGTGGTGTGGTCGCGGCCGCCGAACAGTTCACCGATCTCCGGCAGGCTCTTCTGCGTCAGCTCCTTGGCGAGATACATGGCGATCTGGCGCGGACGGGCAATGTTGGCCGGGCGCTTTTTCGAGTACATGTCGGCGACCTTGATGTTGAAAAAGTCGGCGACCGTCTTCTGAATGTTCTCGACCGATATCTGTCTATTTTGGACCGAAAGCAGATCTTTCAATGCTTCCTTGACAACATCGATCGTAATATCCTTGCCGTGGAAGCGTGAGTACGCGAGGATCTTTCGCAGCGCGCCTTCAAGTTCACGAACGTTCGATCGTAAATGCTTGGCAACGAAGAAAGCCACATCGTCGTTGAGCATTGCGCCTTCCTGTGCCGCTTTTTTCAGCAGGATCGCCACCCGCATTTCCAGCTCCGGCGGCTCGACGGCGACCGTCAGGCCGGAGTCGAAACGGGAAATCAGGCGGTCATCCATGCCGGTGATTTCCTTCGGATAGGTATCGCTGGTGATGATGATCTGTTTCTTGGCTGCAATCAGCGCTTCGAATGCATAGAAGAATTCTTCCTGCGTGCGGCTCTTGCCAGCGAAGAATTGAATATCGTCGATCAGCAGCATGTCCAGCGAGTGGTAGTACCGCTTGAAATCGTCGAAACCTTTGCGTTGGTAAGCGGTCACTACATCGCGAACATACTGTTCTGCGTGGATGTAGCGAATGCGCACATTCGGGTTATCTGCCAGCAACTGATTGCCGATGGCATGGATCAGGTGCGTCTTGCCCAGCCCCACGCCGCCATAAAGGAACAGCGGATTGTAGGAAACCCCGGGATTGTTGGCGACCTGGATGGCCGCCGCGCGCGCCAGCTGGTTGGCCTTGCCGGTCACGAAGCTTTCGAAGGTGAGCGCTTCGTTGATCTTGCTCTGGTCGCGCTTCTTTGTTTCTTCGATAACAATGTCGGCGCGTTCAATTGGATCCGGCATGTCCGGCATGTCGGACCCGCCAGCCAGGGCCACGACGGCCGCTGCCGCCGGAACCGGCGCCGGCTTTCTTGCGACGTTCAGGCGCGGGTCGAGCACGAACTGCACCTCCACTGGCGCTTCGTAATACTGTGCAGCCAGGGTTGTGATGCGGTTGGCAAACTGGGTTTTCACCCAGTCCAGCTTGAAGCGGTTGGGCGCGGCGATCCGCAATCGGCCATCCTCGAAGTCGAGCGGCGCCAACGGCTTAATCCATGCACTGAATTGTTGCGGCGTAAGCTCCTGCTCCAGCAAGGAGGAGCACGTCTGCCAAAAATCTTCCATGATTTTTTTCTAATGTCGGGGGGATGGCGCGGAACATGACCGACTGCCTTGCGTTCACCCTTCCGGCGGCCTGCAGTTGCGACTTGATGCAGCGCCGGTGCGGCGTTTGGTAACGTCTGGCGTTCCACACGGGACGGCTATTCTATACCCCGCAAGGTGGGTTATCCACAGGCTGCGTCATTTTTCCGACATAAAAAATTCCTTGCAAATGTGGATAATTTGGGCTTCATGATGAGGCGAGACATGTTTATTACGAATGGGCATGAAAGCGCCCGGCCTGCCTGCTGGCGGGATTCGGCGCATGACAATTTCCATCATTTCCTGCAAGCAAAATTTGTCGCCGCTTGCTTTCACGGCAACTTCCCGACGCTCTAAGTGATTGACAGAAAACCGGAAAGTGGGGTTTAATTGCGGGTTCACTGCCTGTTGCGTTTTGTGTGTTTTGTAGACATAGCACAAGACAAGAATGGGCTGCGTGATGATCCCACCCATTTTTGCTGACTAGCGAGACCAATAATGAAACGTACTTACCAACCTTCCGTCGTCCGCCGCAAGCGTACCCACGGCTTCCGCGTTCGCATGGCAACCCGTGGTGGCCGCGCTGTTCTCAATGCGCGCCGCGCCAAGGGCCGCAAGCGTCTGGCCGTCTGAGCCAGACATTGCACCGCACGCTGCTGGCGTGGGCGAAGCTCGTTCTCAACACTACGCACGCGATCGGCGAATCGTTAAAACGGATGAATTTTCATCCGTTTTTCGTTTGCGGCCCGTCCATCGCACGGCACACTTCGTGCTGTATGCGCGCAGCAACCAACTGAACCGCGCCCGGCTGGGCATCGTCGCCGCCAAGCGTTTTGCGCCGCGCGCGGTCACGCGCAACATGATCAAGCGCATCACGCGCGAATTGTTCCGCCAATCCGACCTGCCGCCGATCGATTGCATCGTACGCCTGTCCAAACCAGTGAACTCCAAGGCCGAACCGGCATCGACCGCGAAGCTCAAGTCCGCATTGCGTAACGAGCTGACGTTGCTGCTTCGCTCGAAGCACACGCTGCCCGCATCCAACGAGGCACGCTGATGAAAACGCTTTTACTGCTACTATTGCGCGCGTACCAGCTGGGTATCAGCCCTTTCCTCGGCCGGAACTGCCGCTTTTATCCGAGCTGTTCGAGCTATGCTATGGAAGCAATTCGCGAACATGGCGCGGCCAGGGGCAGCCTGCTGGCCGCGAAGCGCCTGTGCAAATGCCATCCGTGGCATCCAGGCGGGCTGGACCCGGTGCCGAAGAAGGCGACCGGCGAAACGACGACAGACGCATGCGCCTGCCATCATCACTGAATTCCTGATTACTGACCAATACGCTTATGGATATCCAACGTACCGTCCTGTGGGTTGTGTTCTCGTTGTCCCTGCTCTTGCTGTGGGACAACTGGATGCGCTACAACGGCAAACCGTCAATGTTCTTCCCGACCACGACGCAGACGGCCAAACCGGCATCCGGCAGCGCACCGGCGAACAAGGCCGATGTGCCGCAGGCAAGCACTCCTGCCGCCACACCCGCTGCCGTCCCGGCCACCGCGCCGCAAGCGAAGAGCGAAACCGTGACCATCACCACCGATGTGTTCAAGGCGGACATCGACACTCTCGGCGGCGAAATCAAGCGCCTGGAACTCCTCCAGCACAAGGATCCGGTCGATCCGACCAAGCATATGGTCCTGTTCGAGTCCGACCCCAACCACACTTACCTCGGCCAGACCGGCCTGATCGGCGGTCCGTTCCCGAACCACAAGTCGGTGTTCGTTGCGAAACCCGGCCCGCGCACGCTGGACGGCAACAACGAACTGCAACTGGTGCTGGAATCCGAGCAGAACGGCGTCAAGCTGGTCAAGACCTTCACGTTCAAGCGCGGCGACTACGAGATCGGCCTCAAGCATGAAGTGATCAACAACAGCGGCGCGCCGATCAGCCCCTCTCTCTATCTGCAACTCGTCCGCGACGGCAACAAGCCTGAAGGCACGTCGAAGTTCTACAGCACCTTCACCGGCCCGGCCGTCTATACGGAAGGAGAGAAATTCCAGAAGATGACCTTCGAAGATATCGAGAAGGGCAAGGCCAAGCACGCGACCAAGGCCAACGATGGCTGGATTGCACTGGTCCAGCACTATTTCGTGTCGGCCTTCCTGCCGCCGCAAAATGTGCCTCGGGAGATTTACACGAAGAAGGTCGACAACAACCTGTACGCTGTCGGCACCATCCTGCCGCTGGGCACCGTTGCCCCGGGCGCAAGCGCGACGATGCAGACACCACTGTATTCCGGTCCGGAAGTGTCGTCCACACTGGAAAAACTGGCGCCCGGCCTGGAACTGGTGAAGGACTATGGCTGGCTGACCATTGTCGCCAAGCCGATCTTCTGGCTCATGACCCAGATCCACAAGGTTCTTGGCAACTGGGGCTGGACCATCATTGTGCTGACCATCCTTATCAAGCTGGCCTTCTTCCCGTTGTCCGCCGCGAGCTATCGCAGCATGGCGAAGATGAAGACGGTCACGCCGAAGATGCAGAACATCCGCGAGCGTTACAAGAGCGATCCGGCTAAGATGAACCAGGCCATGATGGACCTGTACCGCACCGAGAAGATCAATCCGCTTGGCGGCTGCCTGCCGATCGTGGTGCAGATCCCGGTGTTCATCGCGTTGTACTGGGTGTTGCTGGCGTCGGTCGAAATGCGCAACGCGCCGTGGCTCGGCTGGATCCATGACCTGGCATCGCCCGACCCGTTCTATATTCTCCCGGTCGTGATGGCGGTTTCGATGTTCGTCCAGACCAAGCTGAATCCGACGCCGCCGGACCCGGTCCAGGCCAAGGTGATGATGGTCATGCCGATCGTGTTCTCGGTCATGTTCTTCTTCTTCCCGTCCGGCCTCGTGCTGTACTGGGTCGTGAACAACGTGCTGTCGATCACGCAGCAATGGGTGATCACGAAGAAGATCACGGGCGGCAAGCCAGCGTAAGCGTTATTCTGCGCAATAAGGAAGCCCGTGCGATGCGCGGGCTTTTTGTTTTTGTCCACGGAAAACACGGAAAGCACAGAAATTATTCGGGACGTGCAACGGCATCTCTCCGTTGAAAGAACATCGAATTGATACAGTCGATTCTGTTGTTGTTTTCCGTGTTTTTTGTGTTTTCCGTGGACACCCGCTTTTCTGTTGCTTGCCGACACCTCCGAACCTACAATCATTTTCATGAACTACGATTCTTCTTCTCCGATTGCTGCCATTGCCACCGCGCCGGGGCGCGGCGGTATTGGCGTTGTGCGCATCTCTGGCAAGAACCTGGCACCAGTGATGCAGGCGGTGTGCGGCACGACATTGCTGCAGCCGCGTTATGCAACGTATTTGCCGTTCAAGAATGAAGACGGCAGCGTGATCGACCAGGGCATCGCGATCTACTTCAAGGCACCGCATTCCTATACCGGCGAGGATGTGCTGGAGCTGCAGGGCCATGGCGGACCGGTGGTGATGCAAATGCTGCTGGCGCGCTGCCTGCAGGCCGGGCAGGAGATCGGGCTGCGCGTGGCGGAGCCAGGCGAATTCACGCAGCGTTCCTTCATGAACGACAAGCTCGACCTGGCGCAGGCCGAGGCGGTGGCCGACCTGATCGAGGCGTCGACTGAAGCGGCAGTGAAATCGGCCTCGGCGTCGCTGACCGGCGCATTTTCAAAGACCATTCATGAACTGGTCGACAAGGTCGTGCACTTGCGCATGCTGGTGGAAGCCACGCTCGACTTCCCGGAGGAGGAAATCGATTTCCTCGAAAAATCCGATGCGCGCGGCCAGCTGGAGCGCATCCGCGCGAACCTGGGCGAGGTGTTCGAGCAGGCGGCGCAGGGTGCGCTGCTGCGTGAGGGCCTGAACGTGGTGCTGGCCGGCCAGCCGAACGTGGGCAAGTCCTCGCTGCTCAATGCGCTGGCCGGTTCGGATGTCGCCATCGTCACGCCGATCGCAGGCACGACGCGGGACAAGGTGACCGAGACGATCCAGATGGAAGGCATCCCGCTGCATATCATCGATACGGCCGGCATCCGCGATTCCGGCGACGAGGTCGAACGCATCGGCATCGAGCGGACCTGGAATGAAGTGCAGAAGGCGGATGTGATCGTGCATCTGCTCGATGCAAGTCGCGGGCCGACGCGCGGCGACGAGGACATCATGGCGCGTTTCCCGTCCGGCGTGCCGGTGCTGCGCGTGTGGAACAAGATCGACCTGTCGGGCCACAAGCCAGCGGTTGACCGCATGCCGGATGCGACGCATATCTATCTGTCGGCGACCGAGCGGCGCGGCATCGACCTGCTGCGCACGGAATTGCTGCGCGTGGCCGGCTGGCAGCAGACCGGTGAGTCTCGTTTCCTGGCGCGCGAGCGGCACTTGCTGGCACTGAAGACGGCGCGCGAGCATCTCGAGCTTGCCGCCGCGCACGCATCGAAAGACAGCCAGGCGCTTGACTTGTTTGCGGAGGAATTGCGGCTCGCGCAGGAATGCCTGAACAGCATCACCGGCGAATTCACGTCAGACGATTTGCTGGGCGTGATTTTCAGCCGTTTCTGTATAGGAAAGTAGCTTGCCCGCTGTCAGTGCACTGATTTTAATCAAAGGAAAAATTTCCTTATAGATCATGCACATAGATAACGTTATTCCGGGTTGCCCACAGAAATATCCACACAGGATGTGGGCAAGTAGATGGCGATTGAACGGCGCTTGAAAACCGTCAGGCATCGATCCCGGCGAGCAGGCGGTGCGCAAGCGCCTTGGCTTGCTCCAGCGCCTGCTCCGGACTATCGGAGGGCGCATCGACCGTATGCTGCGTATCATCGCTGCCCGCGCCGCGTTCACGGCTCAGCATGACGACCCCGCGGAACTTGCCGTCCTGCTGTTCCTGAATGTCCGCCTGGGCGACCCAATCCGCTTTCATGTACTTGATGACTGTCATCGCTGCCTCCTTCATGCATGTGCATAGGACTGTGCGAGGCACACAATGTTCAGGCCGCATGCGATGCCCGGCGGATGCCTGCCTTGATTTTAATCAGAATGAAAATTTCCTTGCAGATCATGGAGATAGGCAAGTCGGGTAGGACTTGTCCACAGTTTTAGCCACAGGAAATGTGGGCAATTGCAACGAAGCTAGACTGTCTTGAACGCGACCTGCGCGATCGTCTGCAGCAGCGTGGCCGGGTTGAAGGGCTTGACGATGTAGCCGGCGGCGCCATGCTGCATGGCTGTGCTGACGGAAGTGCGATCATTGTCACCCGTTACCATCAGGACCGTCGTCTGGGGCCACTGCTCTCTGACGCGCTTCAGCACATCGAGTCCATTGCAGTCCGGCAGCATGATGTCGAGACAGACGATCTGCGGCTGCAAGCGCGCCGCCAGTTCCAGCCCGAGCTGCCCGCTCGCGGCGGTGCCGACCACTTTGTAGCCATGCTCGATCAGGATATGGCGCAGCATGGCGCGACCGACGTCGTTGTCGTCAACGATGAGGATGGAGGTACGGGAAGGTGCCGCCATGTTTCACCTCATGCGACTCGGGAGGTGACCGGCTGCGGGGCGAGCCCGTTGTCGTCTTCCGGCGCGTCTTTGTCCTTGCCGTGCCCGTTGTCGCTGTATTGCCGCGCGATCTCGCGGAACTGGTGCTCGATCTCGTTGAAGGCATCGAGCACATCGGGATCGAAGTGCGTGCCGCGGCCCTGCCGGATGATCCTGGCCGCTTCTTCGTGGCTGAACGCGGGCTTGTACACGCGACGCGAGATCAGCGCGTCGTAGACATCGGCCAGTGCCATCAGCCGCGCCGCCAGCGGGATGGCGTCGCCTTTCAGCCCCTGCGGATAGCCGCTGCCGTCCCACTTTTCGTGATGGCAGTAGGCGATGTCGCGTGCGAAGGCGAGAAAGCCGTTGCTACCGCCGAGATGCTTTTCCACGGCAATAATGGCGTCGCGGCCATACACCGCATGCATCTTCATGATCTCGAATTCATCCGGATCGAGCTTTCCCGGCTTGAGCAGGATGCGGTCGGGCACGCCGACCTTGCCGATGTCGTGCAGCGGCGCCGACTTGAACAGCAGGTGGATGTTCTCTTCGGTGAGTACCTCGGCAAAACGCGCATGGTGCTGCAGCTTGCGCGCCAACGCGGCAACGTAGGCCTGCGTGCGGCGGATGTGGTTGCCGGTTTCGTTGTCGCGCGTTTCCGCCAGCGAGGCCATGGCGAGGATGGTGGCGTCCTGCATCTGCATCACTTCGCGCGTGCGCTGTTCGACGAGATGTTCCAGGTGCGTATTCTGGTCCTTCAGAAACTCGCGCGCCTTCTTCAGACTCAGTTGCGTGGCCACGCGCGCGAGCACGATGGCCGGGCTAATCGGCTTGGGAATGTAGTCGACCGCGCCGAGGCTCAGGCCTATTTCCTCGTCTTCCTGCTGCGTCTTTGCGGTGAGGAACATGACGGGAATATCGGCGGTTTCCGGCGCGGCCTTCAGGCGGCGGCAGGTTTCATAGCCGTCCAGCACGGGCATCATCACGTCAAGCAGGATGAGGTCGGGGCAGGGCGCGACGGAAGCGATCTGCAGCGCCTTGAGGCCGTTGGTGGCGATCTTCAGCTTGTACTTGTCCTTGAGGAGCGCGGAGAGCAGCGAGATATTGTCCGGCGTGTCGTCGACGATCAGGATGGTTTGCTTGCGCAGGCTGTCGAATGGAATGCTCATCAGTACGCTCCCCCTGGATGCTAGTCGATCGAATAGCCGCTGTTCCCGATACCTGCCTGCAGCGCGGCGAGCGCGGCGTCGAAGTCGTAGTGGTGCGTGGCGCGCTCGATGCGACGCCAGCTTTCCTCATCCAGCGCAGCCGACATCAGGTGCGCCGATTGCGCCAGCAGGTCGCTCGCTTCGGCATCCGATTCTTTCAGCAGTTGCGCGAAGCGAGAGATCGCGGCCTGCACCTCGCCGCGGTCGATTGCCGTGCTTTCAACGGTCACGGCAGGAACGGAGGAAGGCAGCACCTTGTCGATGGCCTGCATCAAGGCGTGCATGGTGCGTTCGAGCTCATCCAGCAAGGGAGCCAGCATGTCGATGCCGCTGCCGCGATGGATCTCAGCCTCCAGCCTGCCGCACAGTTGCTGCAGGTTGGTCGCACCGAGCAGCGCCGCGACGCCCTTGAGCGTGTGCGCGCAGCGTTCTGCCAGCTCACGGTCGTGAGCGATCGCGTTGCGGATCCTGCTGGCGATGCCGTCCTGGTCTTCACGGAAGCGCGCCAGCATCTGCAGGTAGAAGCTGCGATTGCCGAGCGTGCGCGACAGGCCGTCCCTGACGTCGATGCCGTCGATCTCCAGTTCGGCTTCCGCTGCGATATCAGTGCTGTCCTGCGGCGGCTCCTCCGGGACGACGTTCTGCGGGCACCAGCGCGCGATCGCGCGATACAGCTCGTCGGGGCTGATCGGCTTGGCGAGATGGTCGTTCATGCCGGAGGCGAAGCAGCGCTCGCGTTCTTCCACCATCGCATGCGCGGTCATGGCGATGATCGGCAGCGCGTTGAAGCGTTTGTCGCTGCGAATGCGGCGCGTGGCTTCGTGACCATCCATTTCCGGCATCTGCACATCCATGAAGACGAGGCCGTAGCAGCCGGGCCCAGCGGCGTCGAGCTTCTCCAGCGCAACCAGGCCGTTGGCGGCGATCTCGATTGTCAGGCCGGCGGAACGCAGCAGTTCGGCGGCGATCTGCTGGTTGATCTCGTTGTCTTCGACCAGTAGCACATTCAGGCCGCGGAAGCGCGGTGCGCGATCGCTGACGCCGGTGATGGCCGCGCGCGCGTGCGGCGCGAACAGTTCGACCAGGGTGTCGACCAGGGTCGAGGCGTTGACCGGCTTGACGAGGAAGCTGTCGGCCTGCACATGCTCGATGCGGTAACGCGCTTCCTCGCGTCCGTGCGCACTGAGCAGTACCATGCGCGGCGGCGCGGCCAGCGCTTCGTCGATTCTCACTGCGCCGATCAGGTCGATGCCGTCCATGCCGGGCATGTAAAGGTCGGTGAACACCACGCCGTACGGCTGCGTACCGTCAGCGGCGCGGATCATGTCGAGCGCCTCGGCCGCGCCGGCGGCAAGTTCCACCTGCAGCGGCAGCACGGCCAGGCTGTCGGCGAGCACCTGGCGCGCGACCGGATTGTCGTCGACCACCAGCACCCGCATGCCGTCGATGATGGCCGGCACCGCGCGACGCCGCTCCAGCGCTTCCGCCATGCCGAACCAGGCGGTGAAGCGGATGGTGGTGCCGAGACCGGGCTCGCTCTCCAACCAAATGGCGCCGCCCATCAGCTCCACCAGCCGCCTGGCGATCGACAGGCCGAGGCCGGTGCCGCCATACTTGCGCGTGGTCGATTCATCGGCCTGGCTGAATGCGCGGAACAGTTTCGCGGTCTGCTCCTGCGTCATGCCGATGCCGGTGTCACGCACGAGAAACTGCAGCTGGACCTTGTCGGCGCTGGCATCGAGCCGGCTGCAGGAAACGAAGATCTCGCCGCGTTCGGTGAACTTGATGGCGTTGTTGACCAGGTTGATCAGCACCTGCCCGAGGCGCAACGGATCGCCCACCAGTCCGCGTGGGACGTCGAGCGGAACCTGGAACACGTATTCGAGGCGTTTCTCGTGCGCCCTGGCGCCGGTGACGGTGGCGACGTTGTTGAGCACGTCATCCAGGTTGAAGCTGATGTGCTCCATGTCGAGCTTGCCGGCTTCGATCTTGGAAAAGTCGAGGATGTCGTTGATGATGCCCAGCAGCGAGATGCCGGCGCTACGGATCTTTTCCACGTAATCGCGCTGCTTCGCGTCGAGCCCGGTGCGCAGGGCGAGGTGCGCCATGCCGATGATGGCATTCATCGGTGTGCGGATCTCGTGGCTCATGTTCGCCAGGAACATCGACTTGGCGCGCGTGGTTTCCTCCGCGTGGCGGCGCGCCAGCTCTGCTTCCTTCAGTTCGGCCTGGATGCGCAACCGCTCGAGGCGGATACGTTCGGCCATGCTCTGCTTGAGGCTGTCCTCCAGCGCCTTGCGCTCGGTGATGTCGGTCATGAAGGACAGTGTCGCGGGCTTGCCTTCCCATTCGATCATCACCGCTGACAGCTGTACCCAGGCGATGGCGCCGGTCTGCTTGTTGACGATGCGGAACTGGTAGTACTGCTCGACCTGTTCGCCGCGCAGGCGGCGCATGTGGTGATCGATCACCAACGGCCGGTCCTCGGCGTGGATGGCGGCGACGAAGGGCTGCGCGAACAGTTCATCGCGTTCGTAGCCGGTGAGCTGCAGCAGGCGCGGATTGCACAGTACGATGCGCCCGTCCTGCACCACGAGGATGCATTCGGTGACGTTGTCGACCACCTGCCGGTAATGCTCTTCGGACTTGTTCAGGTCTTTCTCGAGCTGGCGGCGCTTGGTGATGTCCATCGCGACCCAGACCGTGCCGTGCGACAGGTCATGCGGGTTGACCGCGCGTCCGGAGAGGTAGGCCCAGAACATGCTGCCGTCGGCGCGCTTCATCTGCATTTCCGCTTCGAAGGCCTCGCCCCTGCTGACGGCCTCGGCGACCATGGCGCCTGTCGTCAGATATTCCTCGCGCGACGAATAGAAGGGTTCGAGCGACATGCCGGCGATGTTGCTGCGCTCGACCCCGAAGATCTCGAACATCGCACTGTTGGCCCAGTTCACGCGGCCTGCGGGATTCAGGAAGATCATGCCGACGATGGAGTTTTCCAGAATGGTCTCGCGCTCGGCGAGCGTCTGCTTGAGCTTGTCTTCCAGCGCCTTGCGCTCGGTGATGTCGTTGATGAAGACGAGCGCCGCCGGCCGCCCGCCCCAGTCGATCGTCACCACCGCGACCTGCACCCAGAGGCTCTGCCCGGTGCTGCGGTTGAACATGCGGAAAACAGCGTTCTGCTCGACTTCCTCGCCGCGCATGCGTCGGCGGTAACGATCCAGAACGAGGTGCTGGTCGTCGTGATGCACGCCGTCGAGGAATGGCTTGCCGATCAGTTCCGCTGCGGGCAGGCCGATGAAGTCCTTCACCCGGGAATTGGCGAAGGCGACCACACCGTCCTGCAACACCAGGATGCCTTCAATGGCGTTGTCCACCACCTGCCGGTGGTGTTCTTCGGACGTGATGAGCGCTTCCTGCTGGCGGCGGCGCTCGGTCTGGTCGGACAGGAAGGCGAGGATGGCCGGCTGCCCTTCCCAGTCGATGCGCACGCCGCTGGATTCCACCCACAAGACCGTGCCGTCCTTGCGCAGCAGGCGGAACTGCGAATAACCGGAGGATGCCGGCGCGCCGTCCATGCGGTTCCGGTAGCCGTCGAGCACCCTGGGCAGGTCCTCCGGATGGACCATGTTGGATAACGGCAGCGACAACAGTTCGTCCATCGTGTAACCGGACAGCTCGACGGTGCGCGGATTGCTGTAGATCAGGCGGCGTTCCTGCACGATCACGATGGCTTCACCGACGTTTTCCACCACGTCGCGGTACAGGTCCCTGGAGCGGCGCAGCGCGGCTTCCTCGGCTGCCTTGCGCCGTTCGATATCGGTGAAGGTGACAACCACGCGGCGCGCGCCGCTGTGCAGGGCAAGGGATTTGACGCTGACCAGCGCGGTCAGCAGCGAACCGTCCTTGCGGCGGATGCGCCATTCGTCGGAGAGTCTGGGGGATTCGGCGAACAGGCCGGCCACGAAGCGATCGCCATAGGCAGCGACCTCCGGGGGCGCCGCCTTGCTCCACGGCTGGCCGACAATCTCGTCCGGGCAATAGCCGAGCATGGCACAGAAGGCGCGGTTGACGCGCTGGAACGTGCCCGTCTCGTCGAGAAAACAGATACCGATGCCTGTGGCATCAAATGCCGCGCTCAACAGTTCATCGTCGTCGCGCGCTGATGAGGCTGTTGTTGTCGTCGCCATCGTGCCGCCCGCTTGTCTTGTCATGTCCCCTCTGTGCCGGCAGAAAGGCGGGGTGTGGCAAGCCGATACCCTGCTTTCCTTACAGCAACAAAGACACGATAGCAGATTCGCGCCGGGGTGGCACGGGGAAAGCGATTATTGTGTCGTGAATGCCCATGAGCGGCTAATGCCGGCGCCGTCCAGGCTGCCGGTGAACTGCACGTCGTAGGTCGTGGCCGCTTTGAGTACGCCAAGCGGAATGATGGCGACGGCCGAACCCGGGGTCTGGGGGTCGGTGTCATGCCTGAGCAACTGCACCGGCAGCGGATCGCCGCCACGCGGGCGGATGGTGAAGCTCTGGACGGCAAGTGTGGTGCCGAGGGTGGAGTGCACGCTGACCGGATAGCCGACCTCGTTGATGTTCGGGACCGGGTCGGGCACTTCGTTATCACTCAGAAAATTCACGGGCACGCGCTGCTGCCCCGAATACGGATAGGTGAACAGCCTGCTGCGTTCCTGCGGGGTCGTATCGATGCCGATGGTTGCGAAGTCGGTCGTGAAGTAGGTCAGGCCATTGGTGACGGTGGCGGCACCGGAGCCGCCTTCCTTGAAGATCGGCTCGAAAATGACAAAGCGGTGATAGATCGCCGCGATCAGGTCTTCCGCGGCATTGAAGCCGGAACGGTCGCTTGTTGCCGAAATCACCTCGCCATACGCATAGCCGCCGGCCGGCAGCAGGTAGCCCGCGGCCATCAAGCGGTCACCCGTGGTCTGCCCGGTGAAGCCGGGTTTGCCGGCGATCTGCTCATGGGTGATGGTGTCGTTTAACTTCTGGTAGTCGGAATGCCCCTGCGCCGCCAGGTCGAGCTTCGCATTACGCGCCACGCCCGGGAGTCCGGCCTGCTGGCGCCGGAAGTTGAACCAGTTGAAACCGTCGGTCGCCGTGTTACCGGTCGTCTGCGGCGCGCCGGGATCGAGCGATGTGACCGCTTTGACCGGACTGGAAGTCGTCGTGCCGGATCCGCCATTGCCACCGCCGCCGCAAGCAGCGAGGGCGAGCAAGACCAGTATGGACAGGACAGGGCGCAGGGATCGTCCCATTGTTTCTCCTTGGTTTCGGGATGTGGGGGGCATGGCAAACCTAAGCGCAAAATTTGAATTAGATACGGACTTTTACTTCCGGTTGCAAAGTATCCCGACGAAATTTCTGCTGCAATGGCAATTTGACACCGCTCAGTCGAACATGATCCTGATATACATAAACAAATGACAGGCTTTTGAAAGCTTGCAGCAGGTATGTTTGACGCAGGACGACGGCAGGAGACGCCGGCGTCGACAACAAGAGCATGATGAACGCGCGCCGGGCAAATGTCGCGTCTTTCGTGCAAAATTTCCATAACTACAAATATGCCACCCTGCGCGCTTCCCGGCTGAAGCCATGCATGCCGCCCTTATGCCATTCCTGGACCGATCCACCGTTCAGCCCCTCCTGCTTACGCTGGCAGTCGGCTTCCTTTCCGCCATCCTGTGCCAGTGGCTCAAAACGCCGCTGCCGTGGATGATCGGCCCGCTGTTCAGCACTGCCGCCGCGCGCATGGCCGGCGCCGGATTGCGCTGCCCGGTGCAAGTACGGGAAGCCGGGCAATGGGCGATCGGCACCGCGCTCGGCCTGTACTTCACGACGCCGGTGCTGAAGGTGCTGGTGTCGTTCAGCGGTTTCATCCTCGCCGGCGTGCTGTTCGCGCTCCTGCTCGGCCTGGTGGGCGGCTGGATGCTGCACCGGCTGTCCGGCATCGACAAGACCACAGCCTTCTTCGCCATGGCGGTCGGCGGTGCTTCGGAGATGGCGACCCAGGGCGAACGCCACGGCGCCAAGGTCGATCGTGTGGCCGCTGCGCACAGCCTGCGCATCATGCTGGTGGTCGGGATCATCCCCTTCGTGTTCAAGTTCTCCGGCGTGCAGGGTCAGGATGTGTTCGTGCCCGGCGCGCGCGTGGTGCACTACGGCGGCCTGGCGCTGCTGATCCTGCTGACCTCGGCCTGCGCGCTCGTGCTCGAGCGCACCAGGGCGCCCAATGCCTGGGTGATCGGTCCGCTGCTGGTGGCCGCGACGCTGACCGCATCCGGACTGAACCTGTCGGCGCTGCCGGAGTGGATGGTGCATCTCGGACAGCTCTTCATCGGCGTATCGCTCGGCACACGCTTCACGCCGGAATTCCTGCATACCGCGCCGCGCTACCTGGTAAGCGTGGCGATCTGCGCGCTGATGGCGATGGCTATCGCCGCCAGTTTCGCATTCGGCCTGGCGATGATCAGCGGCATGCATCCCGCCACGGCGGTCCTCGCGACCTCGCCGGGCGGCATCGCGGAAATGAGCCTGACGGCCAAAACACTACAGCTCGGCGTGCCGATCGTCACCGCCTTCCACGTCACACGCCTGGCGGCGCTGGTCATGACGATCGGGCCGATGTACCGCTTTGCAGAGCGCGTCAGGAACGCAAGGTAACGTGAAGCGGCAGGAATGGCGTATTCTGGCGCTGTTGATTTTTTGCACATGAGGTTGGGTCCACAAGGCATTTCACACAAGGAGGCAGATACCATGTTGTCAGGAAAAAGCATCATCACCGCCGCACTCGTCACGACCTTCGCGTCCTTCACGGCGGGCGCATTCGCCCAGGTTCCGGCGGGCTATCCGGCGGATTACGCGAAGATCGTCGACGGAGCAAAGAAGGAAGGCAAGCTGGTGGTTTACTCGACGACCGATACCAAGGCTGCGGAACCGCTGCTCAAGGATTTCAATGCCCTGTACCCCGGCGTCAAGGTCGAATACAACGACATGAACTCGACCGAGGTCTACAACCGCTTCATCTCCGAGGCGGCAGCCGGCGGCAATACCGCCGACGTGCTGTGGTCTTCATCGATGGACCTGCAGATCAAACTGGCGGCTGACGGTTATGCCATGCAATACAAGTCGCCCGAGGTGGCAGCCATCCCGAACTGGGCCGTGATGAACAACACCGCCTACGGTACGACCTTCGAGCCTGCCGTGTTTGTCTACAACACGCGACTGGTACCCGCCAATGAAGTGCCGGCCACGCACGCGGACTTCGCGAAGCTGCTGACCAGCAAGACCGACAAGTACAAGGACAAGGTCACCACCTACGACATCGAGAAATCCGGCGTCGGCTTCATGTTCGTGACGCAGGATTCGCATGTCGACGAGAACGGCTTCTGGAACCTGGTCAAGGCCTTCGGCGCCACCGGCCTGCGCGTGCAGTCCTCCACCGGCACCATGCTGGAGCGCATTTCTTCCGGCGAGAACCTGATCGGCTACAACATCATCGGCTCGTACGCGCTGGTGCGCGCGAAGAAAGATCCGAACATCGGCGTCGTGATCCCGAAGGACTACACGCTGGTACTGTCGCGCGTGCAGTTCATCAACAAGACCGCGAAGAATCCGAATGCGGCCAAGCTGTGGTTCGACTACCTGCTCTCCAAGCGCGGCCAGAACGTGATCGCCAACGAGGCGAAGCTGTTCGCGATCCGCAGCGATGTCACGGGTGAAGCAACGTCTGCCGCGCTGAGCAAGGAAATCGGCAAGGGCTTGAAGCCGGTTCCGGTCAATACCTCGCTGCTGCAGTACCTCGACCAAACAAAGCGGCTCGCCTTCCTGAAGAAGTGGAAAGAGACGATGGCGAAGAAGTAAGACTGCCGCGACGGCCGCCCGCATGATTCCTCCGCGGGCGGCCGGATCCGATCGTGCCGCTTTTTTCTTCCCGGTCATCAGCCATGCAAACCCTGTCGTCTTCGCGCCTGAACTGGCCGCGCGGCCTCGTCGTCACCCTGACGGCGATCGCCATCTTCCTGCCGCTGCTGCTCATCTTTTACCAGAGCTTCCTGTCGGCGCCCTTCTTCGTGCCAAACAAGACGCTCGGGCTGGATTCCTATCGTTTCATCTTCGATGATCCGGACTTCAGCCAGGCCTTCATCAACGGCGCCATCCTGTCAGTGGGCATGACAGCCATCGCGCTCCCGCTCGGCGCGATGCTGGCCTTCCTGATGGTGCGCACCGACCTGCCCGGGCGCAACTGGCTGGCGCCCATGCTGCTGGTGCCGATTTTCGTATCGCCGATGGTGATGGCCTTCGGCTATGTCGTGTCGATGGGGCCGGTCGGCTTTTACACGACGTGGATCAAGCAATGGACCGGCGTGCAGCCCTGGAACATCTATGCCTTCTCCAGCATCGTCGTCATCGCCGGCCTGACCCATGTGCCGCATGTCTACCTGTACGCCTCATCAGCGCTCAAGAGCCTCGGCTCGGACGTGGAGGAAGCGGCGCGCGTTGCCGGCGCCTCGCCGCTGCAGGTGGCGCTGAACGTGTCCCTGCCGATGATCATGCCGGCACTCGCCTATGCCGGCGTGCTGGTGCTGTTCCTCGGCTTCGAGGTGTTCGGCCTGGTGCTGGTGCTGGGCGATCCGGAGGGCCACCTCGTGGTGGCAACTTATCTTTACAAGCTGACCAACAAGCTCGGCACGCCGTCCTACCACCTGATGGCCGCGGTCGCGGTGTGCCTGGTCGCGGTGACAGTGCCGCTCGTGCTGTGCCAGCGCTTCCTGCTCAGGACAGCCAACAAGTATGTGTCGATCAAGGGCAAGGGCGCGCGCCAGAAGCCGCTGCCGCTGGGGAAATGGAAGTGGATTGCGTTCGGCTTCATCGCGCTCTGGCTGCTGCTGACGATCTTCATGCCGATCTCGGGCATCGCGCTGCGTTCCTTCGTGTCCTACTGGGGCGAAGGGGTCAAGCTGGCTGACGTGTTCACGCTCCAGCACTTCACCGACATCCTCGACCAGCCGTCCCTGCTGCGCGCCATCTTCAACACGGTGCTGATCGGCGTGGTCGGCGGCGCCGTGGCAGTCATGTGCTACGCGGCGATCGCGCTCGCCGCGCACCGCAGGCAGGACGGCATCACGCGCTTCCTCGACTACAGCGTGCTGATCCCGCGCGCGGTGCCGGGCCTGCTGGCGGGCCTCGCCTTTCTGTGGGTGTTCCTGTTCGTGCCGGCCACGCTCGACCATTTCCTCAAGAGCATGGATAACGGGGTCGCTCAATGGCTGTCGGAGAATCTGATCCCGCCACTGCGCGAACTGCGCTCGACCATCTTCTCGGTGTGGCTCGCCTACTCAGTGGTGTGGCTGGCTTATGGCCTGCGCCTGATCTCGACCGCGCTGCTGCAGGTCGGCCCCGAACTGGAAGAAGCGGCGCGTGCCGTCGGCGCGCGGCGCGGGCGCATCACGCGCGACATCACGCTGCCGCTGGCGCGCTACGGGTTGCTGGGCGCATGGCTGATGGTGTTCCTGATCTTCGAGCGCGAATATTCCACCGGCGTGTACCTGCTCTCGCCCGGCACGGAAGTGATCGGCTCGATGCTGGTGTCGATGTGGGGATCGGGTGCGATCGACCTGGTGGCGGCGCTGTCGTTCATCAACATCATCCTGGTGGCGATCGGTCTGGGCATTGCGTTGCGCTTTGGCGTGAAGTTGCATGATTAAGGTGAAAGAATGAACGAACTCTCCGTCAAGGATCTGTATCTCGATTACGGCAGCGGCGCATCGGCCAACGCAATCCTCAAGGGCGTATCGATGGAATTGCAGCGCGGCGAAGTGGTCGCGCTGCTCGGCCCCTCCGGCAGCGGCAAGACCACCCTGCTGCGCGCCGTCGCCGGCCTGGAAAGCCCGAAGGCCGGCACCATCCGGATCGGCGAGCGCGCCGTGTTCGACGGCGGCAGCGGGCTGGAAATGCCGGCCGAGGAACGCAATCTGGGCCTGGTGTTCCAGTCCTATGCGCTGTGGCCGCACAAGACGGTGTTCGACAATGTGGCTTACGGCCTCCGTCTGCGCAAGATGAGCCGCGGCGAGATCGCGGAACGCGTCAACAAGGTGCTGCCGCAGCTCGGCCTGGGCCAGCTCGCGGAGCGCTATCCGCACCAGCTGTCCGGCGGCCAGCAGCAGCGCGTGGCGATTGCGCGCGCGCTGGTCTACAACCCGCCGGTCATCCTGCTGGACGAACCGCTGTCCAACCTCGATGCGAAACTGCGTGAGGAAGCGCGCGCCTTCCTGCGCGAGCTGATCGTTCGCCTCGGCCTGTCGGCGCTGATGGTGACGCACGACCAGGGCGAAGCGATGGCGATTGCCGACCGCATCCTGCTGCTCAACAACGGCAGGATCGAGCAGCAGGGCACGCCGCAGGAAATGTATGAAACGCCGCAGACCTTGTTCACCGCGGAATTCATGGGCAGCAACAACCGCCTGCCCGCGCGGCTGCTGCAGCGCGATGGCGCGAGCGTGAGCCTGCAGGTGGGCGGCACGACCATGCTGGGCACGGCGCGCGGCGCGCAGGCCGGCAGCGACATCAACGCCATGATCCGGGTCGAGCATGTGCGCATCTCCGGCACGCCAGTCGACAATGCGCTCAGGCTGCCGCTGCTGACCTGCATGTACCTCGGCGACCGCTGGGAATGCCTGTTCCATCACGGCAGGGAGGGTGACATCAAGCTGCGCGCCTATTCGCCGTACCGGCTGGAGGCGGGCGACTACTGGTTGCAGCTCCCATCGGAGAAGTTGTGGATTTTCTAATGGCCTGAACCCCTTCGAACCTTGTTTCCCCCGCTGTCCGGGGCGATACTCAAGCTTGTGCGCCCCGCTTGATCTGGCTGCCGGACAATTCCTCCTGTCCGGTCGGGCTTAAGAACGCCTTAAGCGAGCGATGCGATAAGAAGTGCAATCCATGGGAAACAAGGAAGGACATCATGCGTCTTCTTCTGGTTGAAGACGATCCGCTGCTCGGCGACGGCATCGAGAGCGGATTGAAACAGTCGGGATTCACCGTCGACTGGGCCAAAGACGGCCACGCGGCGCAGCTGGCGCTCGACACCACCGAATACGAGCTGGTGGTGCTCGACATCGGCCTGCCGCGCGTCTCCGGGCTGGAACTGCTGCAGCGCCTGCGCAAGAAGGGCAGCGACCTGCCGGTGCTGCTCTTGACCGCGCGCGACACGGTGCGCGACCGCGTCACCGGCCTGGACGCCGGCGCCGACGATTACCTCGTCAAACCTTTCGACCTGAGCGAACTGGTCGCGCGCATCCGCGCCCTGCTGCGGCGCGCGCACGGGCGCAGCGCGTCGGTGATCCGCTACGCCGACATGGAACTGTCGCCGGACACCCTGTGCGTCACGCGCAACGGCGAGCAGATCGCGCTGTCGGCACGTGAATGCGCCATCCTCACCGACCTGCTGGAACATCGCGGCACGGCACTGTCGCGCGCGCGGCTGGAAGAGAGCCTGTACGGCTGGAACGAGGAAGTGGAAAGCAATGCCGTGGAAGTGCACATCCACAACCTGCGCAAGAAGCTCGGCAACGAGCTGATCAAGACCATCCGCGGTGTCGGCTACCTGATCCGGAAGGACTCGCCATGAAAGCATTCTCGATACGGCGCCGCCTCGTCGCGCTGCTGCTCGGCAGCCTGGTGGCGGTGTGGGCCGCCATGCTGGCGACCGGCTATGTCGAACTGCGCGAGGAAGTCGGCGAGCAGGCTGATGCACGCATGGAGCAGAGTGCGCGCACGCTGCTCCTGCTCGACCTCAAACGCCTGCATGCGCTGGTCGGCCTGGACGATGGCCATGAAGACGGTCATGAGAGCGAGCATCGCCTCGAACACAACGACAACCATGCGGAGTATGTCGACTTCCAGGTGTGGGGCAGCGACGGCGCTTTACTGCTGCATGCGCCGGGCGCGCCGGAAGCCCGCTACGACCCGGAGATTGGCCATGGCTGGGTCAGCGTGGGTGACCGCGAGTGGCGCACCTTCGCCTTGCGCGACCCGAAGCGGGGCTACCAGGTGCGGGTCTTCGAAACTGCGCGCACACGCAGCCACCTGGTCAACAAGCTCGCGTTCCGCATGGCGCAAATGTTGCTGCTGGCATTGCCTGTGCTCGCCCTGCTGGTCTGGCTCAGCATTCGCCGCGGGCTGGCGCCGCTGACGACCGTTTCGCACGCCATTGGTTCACGCAGCGCGCAGAACCTGGAACCGCTCAACCTTGCGAGCGTGCCGGACGAAGTGCAACCGCTGGTCGATGCATTGAACAAATTGCTTGAACGATTGTCCGAATCCATCGACAGGGAGCGCTCATTCACCGCCGATGCCGCCCATGAATTGAGAACGCCGCTGGCCGCGATCAAGGTACAGGCCGAGGTCGCACTGGCTGCCGAAGACGAAGAGCAACGACGTCACGCAATTCAGCAGGTCATCGCCGGTGTCCAACGCACCACGTACCTTGCGCAACAGTTGCTGCTGCTGGCGCGGCTCGACCATGTCGACGCGGAGCAATTGCAGCTGGTGGATCTCGGCCACCTTGCCGCTGGCAGCGCTGCGCGTTTCGCAAACGCCGCCGAAGACAAGGGCATTGAACTGGAGGTCGATGCGCAGGAGGCTTGCCATATGCGGAGCGATCCGTTCGCGCTCTCCATCCTGCTCGACAACCTGCTGGACAACGCGATCAAGTATGGCAGCGACGGCGGGCGCGCGGTGGTGAAGGTATGGAAGGAGCACGGGCAGATCATGTTGCGCGTGCAGGACGACGGCCCTGGCGTTCCGGCCGACGAGCGTTCGCGCCTGACCGATCGCTTTTTCCGCGTGACCGGCACCGGCGTTGCGGGCAGCGGGCTCGGCCTCTCCATCGTCGAGCGGATTGCCAAACGCTATCGCGGCGAGGTGCGCATCGGCGAAGGAATGGACGGAAAGGGCCTTGGCGTGACCGTCAGTTTTCCGGTTTGAAATGTCAATGTCAAACTGGAAATTTGAGGCAAAAAACAAGCCGCCGAATGACATGAATTAGGGATGCTTTGTCGGCGCGAATCGTTTACAGTGTTCTCGAAGGACGCATGCGGCGTTGCGAACCAACGCCGTATTTTTTGACTCTGTTGCACCGTTTTCTGTTTGATCGCTTTCACCGTATTTGCACATGAAACCCGTTGCACCCGGCACTGTCATCTTCCATCGCTTCCGCGGCTATGGCGTCATCACTTCGGTCAACCTGCTGACCGGGTGGGTGTCTGCGCGTTTTGGCGATGAAGTACGCAGCCTCGACCTGAATCTGTCGCACGATGATTTGCAGCACGCGGACGGCGAGCCGATCCGCTTCCGCCGTGACCCGCCCGACCGCATGCCGCATGCGCGCCTGATGGCGATGGTGCGCGAACTGCACCGCGCCGGCTATCAACGCCTGTACCTTTACAGCTGGCCGAAGGCCTCGGGGCTGCACTGGCGCTGGCATCTGTTCACCGGGAGCCGCAACTGGCTCGACCGCCCCTGGCGGGAAGGCTGGTACGGTTCTGGCGCGGATTACAACTTCAATCCGATCCTCGGCTGGGGCGACCAGCCCGGTGCGACCGCGCAGGAACTGGTGCGCTCGCTGGCGCAGTTCGACCCGCAGGGCTTGGCGCAGGCGCTGAGCCGCGACGAGGACCACACCCTCTGGTTCGACCAGATCTGCGAAGCCTTGCTGCCGAATTACGCCTTTACACTCGGGTGGGACCATCGCGACGGCCCGGTACCGGAACACCTGCCTGTCATTCCTGTGCGGCGTGGCGTTCCCGCCTATGCCGGCCCGCCGCTGCCGTGGCCGCCCGGATGGGCGCGCATGTGGACGGGCGGCAGCGCGCTGGTGCGCACGAGCTTCAGAACAGATCGCGCTGACGCCCAATCCGGCGTCGTTCGTTGACCTGCGCAATGGCTGTCTCGCGCGGGCCGGCGATCAGCGTTACCGCATCGCCGGCCTGTATCTCTCCGGTCTCGATCACGCGCAGGTAAAACCCGCTGCAGCCGGCCTGCACCATCATCTTCGCCGCATGGGAAAAGCCCATGCGCGCGTTGAACTTGTAGCATGGCTGGCGCGGCTCGGTGACCTGCAGCAGCGCCGTGCCGATGCGCAGGCGATCCCCCATCCATACATCCGCTTCCAGCAGGCCCTGCAGCGTCAGGTTCTCGCCCATCGCGCCATGCGGCAAGGGTTCTTCACGCTTCAATGCGGCGAAGCGCTGCGCGATCCAGAATGCATAGTGTTCGACCGGATAGGCATACACCGCCTTGTGCAGTCCGCCGTGCACCGTGAGGTCGGCCTGCTCGTCGCCGACGAAGCCGAGTCTGTTCACCTGTTGCGGGCCTTGCACCGCCTGCTTTTGGATGCCGCTCATGATGCGGCGCACGTGTTCCGACTGCTGCACGAACAGCGGAGCGGCTTGCGCGATATTGACGCTCAGCACTTGCATGCGATCTGTTCCAGTCGCTGTCGCCTCGACAGGTTGGCGGCGAACAGCGACACCGCGATGGCTGCCGCCATCGGCAAGGCACCGAAGAAGGACAGGTTGGCCGTGCCGTCGCTGCTGATGATCAGGCCGCCGATGAAGGCACCTGCCGCCTGGCCGAGATAGATCGCGGAGGAATTCATCGATACCGATGCCGAGGCGAGCTGCGGCGCCATGGATACCAGGCGCGCCTGCTGCGCGCTGTTGACCGAGAAGCATCCCAGCCCCCAGACCAGGATCAGCAGGATAGTGACGGGCAGCGAGCCGCGCGTGAGCGGCCACAGGAGGATGGCGGCCAGCATGCAGCCCATCGCGGCGACGCCGACGCGCACCGGGCCGATGCGGTCCATGAAGCGCGCGCCGAGCACGTTGCCGATCACGCCGGTGGCGCCGAAGCAGAGGAACAGCAGGCTGATGGTGGTGGCATTGGCGCCGATGAAATCCTTGAGCAGGAGGGCCATGTAGGAAAACACCGTGAACATGCCGAGTGCCTGGATGGCCGTCACGGAAATGGCGAGCAGCAGGGGCGTATTGCCGAACAGCGCCTTCCATGCGGCGCGGTCCATGGGTGCGATGAACAGCTTCGGCGGAATCTGCATCCACACGCCGACGGCGAACAGCGCGGCCAGGAGGGCGACCAGGCCGAGCGTCGGACGCCAGCCGATATGTGCGCCGAGGTAAGCACCCAGCGGCGTGCCGACCACAGCCGCGATCGACCAGCCGAGGAAGACCAGGCTGATCGCCTTGCCGCGCGTCTCCGGCGGCACCATCAGTCCCGCCGTCGCCGCGGCCTGTGCAGTGAAAATTGCCGCGCCAATGGCGGTAACCATGCGCGCGACGAGCAGCATGTCGTAATTCGGCGCGAGGGCGGCAAGCATGTGCATCACCGAATACAGCAGCAGCGAGGCGACCAGCAGCTTGCGGCGATCGATCGCGCTGGTCCAGCTTGCCAGGAAGGGACCGGTGATGCAGATCGTCATGGCGAATGCGGAAATCAGCCAACCGACTTTCGCGGGCGCAATGGCAAGGTCGGCGCTCAATTCATTGAGCATGCCCGGCACGATCATCACGCCGGTGCCGATGGCAAAGTTGCCGAGGGTCAGTGACCAGAGTCTGGTTTGCATGGGGGCTCCGAAACAGGAGGCTCCAGTGTAGCGAAATGCGAACGACCGTGCCGGAAGCGGTTCTGCGAGGCGCGTCAGCCCAGCGCTTCGGGATTCAACACATGCTTCGGCGTGCCGTTGGCGAAGTCGACGATGTTCTGGAACGCGGCGCGGAAATACAGCTCGTAGCTGTCCTTTTCCACGTAGCCGAGATGCGGCGTGGCGAGCACCGTGGGAATGCGCAGCAGCGGCGCATCGGCCGGCAGCGGCTCGCTTTCGAATACATCGAGCGCTGCGAAACTGGGCCGGCCGTGCCGCAGCGCGTCTTCCAGCGCGCCGGCTGTCACGAGTTCGGCGCGGCTGGTGTTGACGAACAGGGCGTCGGGCTTCATGCGCGCCAGGTCGCCGGCGGTGACGAGGTTGCGCGTGGCGTCGGACAGGCGCAGGTGCAGCGTGAGGACGTCTGCCTCTTCAAAGAAGCGTTCCCTGGACGGCGCCGCCTCGAAGCCCTGACCGGCCGCCGCTGCCCGGCTTGCCTCGCTGCCCCACACCAGCACGCGCATGCCGAAAGCCTTGCCATAGCCGGCAACCAGGCGGCCGATCCGGCCATAGCCCCAGATGGCGAGGGTGCGCCCCTTCAGCACGCGGCCCAGCGTGTTCAGTTCCGGATTGACCGACGCCGTCTGCCACAGTCCGTCGCGCAAGTTGGCGGCGTATTGCGGGATCTTGCGTGACGCGGCCATGATGAGCGCCCAGGTCAGCTCGGCCGGGGCGGTCGGGTCGCCCACACCTTCCACGATGGCGATGCCGCGTTGCGTGGCCGCAGCGACATTGATGTGGCCGCTGACCTTGCCGGTCTGGGAAATCAGTTTCAGACGGGGCAGCCTGTTGAGGAGGGCGGCGGGCAGGCGGGTGCGTTCGCGGATCAGGACGAGCGCCTCGAATTCCGCCAGGCGGACCGCGAGCTGGCCTGTCCCCCTGGCACTATTGTTGAAAACGCGGACTTCGTGGCCGTCGAGCAAGGAAAAACACGCGAGGTGCCGTACGCAATCCTGATAGTCGTCAAGAATCGCAACTTTCATACGAATTTTTCAATCAATGTCAGAACATGTCCGCGGTTCGTTCGGGAGTGCGAAGGGGCCGCAGGCGTCGCATGCCGGTGTTGCCGGACGCCGCCGAGGCGGCATTGCTGCAGCACGATTACGCCGCGTCCCGGCCCTTTGGCCTGCGGCGCCTGCGACCCGTTCGCACTCCCAATCCCAATGTTGGCACGCCCTCATTACGTAAAAAAACGACGATTAACTGGAGGCAGCAAAATGACCTACTACATTTCTCAACAATTATTACTACATTTTCTTCAGAATCATTGAGTTACCTACATCTGCCGTGTAAAATCGGCGGCTCATTTTCTGCAAATTTCGTAGGATTTGCGAACCCATCGGCCCGAGCATCATTCCATTTTTCGGGTAGCGCGGTTACTACAAGACCGCCGTCGACAAGACCGCCGTACCGCTAGCCCCAAAGGAACTAGCCGAGCCAAAAGCTGACGACGATCCTGCCGTGAAGGACACGACTGAACTCTTTATTGGCACTGGAGGTAGTTTATGAATCAGCCCGTTATGGGAGGTATCGCACCGTTGAATGCGCCATCTTACGTCAAACAGCGCAAGCTGATCAGCTGGGTTGCAGAAATCGCCGCCCTGACCAAGCCGGACCGGATCCATTGGTGTGACGGCTCGCAGGAAGAATACGATCGCCTCTGCGCGGAGATGGTCGCTGCCGGCACCATGAAAAAGCTGAACGAGGCCAAGCGCCCGAACAGCTACCTCGCGTGCTCCGACCCGTCCGACGTGGCGCGCGTCGAGGACCGCACCTTCATCTGCTCGGCCAAACAGGAAGATGCCGGCCCGACCAACAACTGGGTCGCCCCGGCCGAGATGCGCATCACCCTCAACGGGCTGTTCGACGGCTGCATGCGCGGGCGCACCATGTATGTCGTCCCGTTCTCCATGGGCCCGCTCGGCTCGCCGATCGCCCATATCGGCGTCGAGCTCTCCGATTCCCCCTATGTCGTGGTCAACATGCGCATCATGACGCGCATGGGCAAGGCCGTGTACGACGTGCTGGGCGCACATGGCGAGTTCGTGCCTTGCGTGCACTCGGTCGGCAAGCCGCTGCTGGCGGACGAGAAGGACGTTGCATGGCCGTGCAACCAGACCAAGTACATCGTGCACTACCCCGAAACCCGCGAGATCTGGTCCTTCGGTTCCGGGTACGGCGGCAACGCGCTGCTGGGCAAGAAGTGCTTTGCGCTGCGCATCGCTTCCAACATGGGCCGCGACCAGGGCTGGTTGGCCGAACACATGCTGATTCTCGGCGTCGAATCGCCGGAAGGAAAGAAGCATTACGTCGCGGCAGCCTTCCCGTCCGCCTGCGGCAAGACCAATTTCTCGATGATGATCCCGCCGGCGGCTTTCAAGGGCTGGAAGGTCACGACCATCGGCGACGATATCGCCTGGATCAAGCCGGGCGAGGATGGCCGCCTGTATGCGATCAATCCGGAAGCCGGTTACTTTGGCGTCGCACCGGGCACCAACACCACGACCAACTACAACTGCATGGCGTCGCTGCACGCGAACACCATCTTCACCAACGTCGCGCAGACCGATGACGGCGATGTGTGGTGGGAAGGCATGACCAAGGAACCGCCGGCGCACGCGATCGACTGGCAGGGCAAGGACTGGACGCCGGAAATCGCGAAGGAAACCGGCCGCAAGGCGGCGCACCCGAACGCGCGCTTCACCGTCGCCGCGACCCAGAACCCCGTGATCGACCCGGCCTGGGACGATCCGGACGGTGTGCCGATCTCGGCCTTCATCTTCGGCGGCCGCCGCTCGACGACCGTGCCGCTGGTGACCGAAGCCCGCAACTGGGTGGAAGGCGTCTACATGGCCGCGACCATGGGTTCCGAAACGACCGCTGCGGCCGCCGGCCAGCAGGGCGTGGTGCGGCGCGATCCGTTCGCGATGCTGCCGTTCACCGGCTACAACATGAGCGACTACTTCCAGCACTGGCTCAACATGGGCAAGAAGATCGCCGCCTCACCGGCGGAGCTGCCGAAGATCTACTGCGTGAACTGGTTCCGCACGGATGAAAACGGCAAGTTCGTGTGGCCTGGCTTCGGCGACAACATGCGCGTGCTGAAATGGATGCTCGACCGCATGGCAGGCAGCGCAGGCGGCCACGACAACATCTTCGGCGTCACACCGCGTTACGACGACCTGACCTGGGACGGCATCGAGTTCACGCAGGAGCAGTTCAACACGATCACCTCGATCGACAAAGCGGCATGGGAAGCAGAACTGAAGCTGCATGCCGAACTGTTCGACAAGCTGAAGCACCGCCTGCCGAAGGAACTGGAAACGGCCAAGGCGCAACTGGAAAAGCGCCTGGCAAGCTGAGCCTGAAACGATTTTTACCGCATCAGACAGCGCGGCAGGGCAACCTGCCGCGCTGTTTTTTTTATCCTGCTTGCGCGAGCGAATGCGTCGGAGATTTTCTTCACTGACACTTCCCATATCTATTTCTCAACCGGCGCAGCGGATCGCAGCCGACAAGTTGCCTGGCCAAAGCGCTATCCGGGTGCCAGTTTCACGCCTTACTATTACGATAACTAAATGCAATAAAAAATTGCGATCTTGTTATCATAGTAACGATTCATTACAAAATAAATCTTGCCGTACGGCAATATTGTGGGAGAATACGATCACAGTCGCGCATTATTACGGTAATTTCCCTTCACGAAATTTTTCAGGCCTGCATCGTGTTGCGGAAAGACCAGGACCAACGCGATCCGCTTTTTAATCTACATTCAGTCTGCAAGGAAATGGCTTCCCCCACGTCCGGAGACGCGCAGCATTCCGTTCCCGCCACCACGCGGGCCGAGATTCTGCAGGAGCTTGTCGAAATCGGCTCAACTGTCGCGAATGCGCAGATTGAGGGATTTACCAGGCGCCTGTCGGATGCCTTGTTGCGCGTGTCGCAGGCGTGCGTCGACGCAAATGAAGCCAGGCTGCACCGCGATGCCGCCAATCTGCTGCGGCAGAACCGCTATCCGTTCTTCTATGTACTCTCCTCGCGCCTGACCGCCGCGCTGGAGCGCGAGGCAAGCGCCCTCGACAACCCGGGCGCAAAAGCGGCCACGCCGGCCCAGAGCCGGGTCAGCTTGCCGCCCGATGTGGAGATCGACAAGAAGCTCTGCCTGATCAAGGCCAGCCGTTCGATTGAAAGCGAGCATGCCGATCGCCTGAGCGCGCTGAATGTCCGCCTGGCGCGCCTGCTCGGCATGGAACAACTGACGAATGCGCACAATCCGTTCCGCCCCCATGTCTTCGTGTCGGTGATCCATGATGCGTGGTGCGAATTCAATCCGGATTCCGGATCGCACCATCTGGTATTCCCGCTGCTGCAGCCGAAGCTGTCGTTCGACATGGCGCCGATCCTGCATGCGCTGAATGCAGCCCTGATCAAGCGCGGCATCGTTCCGACGCTGGCCGAGCCGCAACTGGCCGAGACCACCCAGACTCTGCACCCGGCAACCGAGCAGGAAGCCCCTGCCGAAGAAGAGGACGCGCTCACGCAGCAGTTGCGCCGCCTGTTCCCGCCGGAGGAACCGGTTGCTGTGCCCAAGGCCCCCAGCCGCCCGCTGGACGGCGCATTTCCGACGCTGTTCGAAGAAAATGCAGTGCATGCCGCGGCCGCACGCAACGAACTGCTTGACTATCTGAGCAGCCTGCAGCAGGCCGATTCCGATATGCGCACAGCGCTCGCCGGGATGGAGTCGCCGAAATGCACGTCGCTGGCCGAGATGCAGCGCCGCATGCCGCACGGACTGTTGTCGCCGACGGACGAACACACTTTCGAGCTGGTCGGCAAGGTGTTCGATGCCTTGTTCGAGAACAGGAACATTCCCGACCGGATGAAGGAGCTGATCGGTTCGCTCCAGCTGCCGGCCGTGAAGGCCGCGCTGATCAACAAGGATTTCTTCTTCAAGGAGTCGTTCCCGGCGCGTCGCAGCATCGAACTGCTGGCGCGGATCAGCGTCGGCTGGGATCCGGAGAAGGGCGTGAACGATCCGCACTACCTGCTGGTCCAGCGCAGCGTGCAGCGCATCCTTCAGGAATCCGACCATCGCATTTCCGTGTTCGCCGACGTGGCCGCCAGCCTCGATGCCTTCATCAAGCGCGATGAGACCGCTGCCGCGCAGACCCTGTCGGCCACGATCTCGAGTGCGCTGCAGCAAGAGAAGCTGCACGAAGCGACCAGGGCGGCGAAGCATGAGGTGGCGCTGCGCATCGGCACCGGCGAAGTCGTGGCCTTCGTGGAGACCTTCCTGGAAGACAAATGGGTGCCCGTGCTGACGCTGGCCTATACGGTGAAGGATGAAAAGCCGGAAGCGGTCGAGAGCGCGATCAAGACCATGGACGACCTGTGCTGGAGCGTCAAGCCGAAGATCACGATGGCCGAGCGCAAGGATCTGCTGGCCAGGCTGCCGTCAATGCTGACGATGCTGAACAAATGGCTCGACCTCATCAAGTGGAACGATGAGGAGCGCACCCGCTTCTTCGCCGAACTCGCACGCTGCCATGCGTCGATCGTGCGCGCGCCGCTGGAACTCTCTCCCGAGCGCCAGATGCAGATCGCGCTGCAGGTCGCCAAGCGGGCAGCCGAACGCCGCCTGATGCGCCAGGCGAGGCAGAAGCCGGAGCCTGTGCCGGACGCATTCGACGAACAGGTTGCCACGCTGGAACGCGGCACCTGGGTCGAGTTCAAGCGGCTGAACGGCGCGGCGATCAAGGTCAAGCTGGCCTGGACCAGCCCGCTGCGCAACCTCTATATCTTCTCCACGCGCGACCGGCATGAAGCCATGTCGATGCCGGCCGAAGAACTCGCGCAGCACTTGCGCTCCGGGCGCGCGCAGGTGTTGTCGGTCGCGGGCTTCGTCAGCCGCGCCCTGGCGACCGCGCTCGGTGTGAACGACACCGGGAACGACAGCGCCCGGCCTGCTGCCTAAGACTTCCTCCGTCACCTCCTCCTTCGCGTGCGTTCGCACGCCTTGCCTCGCCCATTGCCGCAGGTGTTGCACCGCTGCGCCCGCGTAGCCGATTTCCTGTCCTTGGTTTCAATCAGGCACGTCAAAAATGTCGGGCACAAATCGGCTGGAACGTTGTCACATTTCGTAGCAATCTCATCAACGCCATTCCAACCACATAATGGGCTCCCTGCCCCGGAGTCCGACTGGAGCATGAAGATAGCCCAAGTATCCCCGATTTTCGAGAGCGTCCCGCCGAAAGCCTATGGCGGCACCGAACGTGTAATTTCCTATCTGACGGAGGAGCTGGTCAAGCAAGGACATGAAGTCACCCTATTCGCCTCCGGCGACTCGGTAACCGCCGCAAGGCTGGTCTCGCCGATCGCCCAAAGCCTGCGCCCCGACCCGGCACGCCCAAGCTGGCTGTCCTATCACACGATCCAGATGGACCTCGTCGCCAACATGGCCGACAGCTTCGATGTCATCCATTTCCACACCGATTACCTGCACTTTCCTCTTGCAAGGCAACTCGGTGTCCCGCATGTCACCACCATGCACGGACGGCTCGACCTGGCGGACCTGCAACCGCTGTTCCGGCACTTTCATGACGTGCCGCTGGTTTCGATCTCGGACAACCAGCGCACGCCCTTGCCGGACGCCAACTGGCAGGACACGGTCTATCACGGCCTGCCGCCCGACCTGTATTCGTTTCAGGAAAAACCGGGCGACTATTTCGCCTTCATCGGTCGCATCTCCCACGAAAAACGGGTTGACCGCGCGATCGATATCGCCAAACAGTGCGGCGTGCCGATCTATATCGGCGCCAAGATCGACAAGGCCGACGAGCCGTACTTCAACGAGTGCATCAAGCCCTTGCTGCGGCATCCGCTGGTGCAGTTCGTCGGCGAGGTCAACCAGCATGAAAAGCGTGAACTGCTGGAGCACGCGCGGGCGCTGCTGTTTCCGATCGACTGGCCCGAACCATTCGGGCTGGTCATGATCGAAGCTTTCTCCTGCGGCACGCCGGTGATTGCCTATCGGCACGGCTCGGTGCCGGAGATCATGGAAGACGGAGTGACTGGCTTCGTGGTGACGAATCAGGACGAGGCCGTGCGCGCGGCGAAAGACATCGATACGGTCGACAGGAAAGGCTGCCGCGCAGTCTTCGACCGCCGTTTCACCGCTGCGCACATGGCGGAGCATTACCTGCGCGTCTACCAGCAGTTGCCGCGTCATCCATAGGCGACGTCCGGCGCGGCGCGATCCGGAGGAACGCCGGCAGGCTGCCGGCGCCGGCCGTCACCGTATCTGCAGGAAGAAAACCAGGCACATCACGCAAGCGAACGGGAGACGCAATGGTTGAAAAGATCCAACTCGGCGAGCAATGGTACATCCTCGCCACCTCTTCGCCGGCCGACGAGCGCCGGCGCGTCCTCAAGCATAACGAAACCTTCGCCATGTTCGACCGCTTCGGCGACGTACAGCCGATGGGGCTGGGCGAAGAGGGCATCTACGACGGTGACACCTGCTTCCTCTCGCAGCAGGAGCTGCTGATTGAAGGCGTGCGGCCGATGCACCTGAACTCGACGGTGCGCGACGACAACGGCCTGTTCATCGTCGAGCTGATGAACCCCGACCTTTATCCACCGGGGAAGGACCACATACCGAAGGGCGAGCTGCACATCTTCCGCGCCAAGCTGCTGCTCGACGGCAGCTGCTACGAGCATGTGCGCATCGTCAATTTCGGATTGACGCCGATCCGCGCGAAAGTCTCGATGGAATTCGGCGCCGACTTCAAGGACATCTTCGAAGTGCGCGGCTTCAAGCGCGAGCGGCGCGGCACTTACCTGCCGCCGCAGATCAGCGACCGCGAACTGGTGCTCGGCTACCGCGGGCTGGACGACGTGGTGCGCCGGACGCGCATCGACTTCGACCCGGTACCGCAGAAGCTGACCGAGCGGCAGGCCGATTACGAAGTCGCGCTCGAACCCAAGGGTGAGGTGCATCTGTATGCCACGGTGACCTGCGAGCGCAACGAAGAGAAGCGGCCGCCGCCAAGCGACTATTTCACCGCATTCACGCAGGTCAACCGCACGGTCAGCTGCTCACTGCAGAACCGCTGCAAGGTCACCACCTCCGACCCGCTGTTCAACAATTGGCTGGACCGCTCGACCGCCGACCTGGTCATGCTGACCACCAACCTGAAGCAGGGCGACTATCCCTACGCCGGCCTGCCCTGGTATTCGACCACTTTCGGCCGCGACGGCATCCTTACTGCGCGCGAATACCTGTGGATCGACCCTTGCTTGGCGCGCGGCGTGCTCGCGTTCCTTGCCGCCACGCAGGCAGATGATTTCGATCCCGAGCGCGATGCCGAGCCCGGCAAGATCCTGCACGAGGCGCGCAACGGCGAACTGGCCGCGCTGAATGAAATCCCCTTCGGCCGCTACTACGGCACCGTCGATGCGACGCCGCTGTTCGTCGGACTGGCTGGCGCTTATTACGAACGCACCGGCGACCTCGAATTCATCCGCAGCATCTGGGACAACATCACGCGCGCGCTGACCTGGATCGACGAATATGGCGATCGCGACGGCGACGGCTTCGTCGAATATGCGCGCTACAGCGAAACCGGCCTGGCGCAACAGGGCTGGAAGGACTCGCAGGATTCGGTGTTCCACGCCGACGGCCGCCTGGCGGATGCGCCGATCGCGCTGTGCGAAGTGCAGGGTTATGTGTACGAAGCAAAGCTGCGTGCGGCCGATCTGGCGCGCCTGCTTGGCGACGCGCCGCTGGCAAAGCGGCTGCACAATGACGCCATGCTGCTGAGGAAGAATTTCAACGAAGCCTTCTGGTGCGAACGCATCGGCATGTACGCTCTCGCACTCGACGGCGAGAAGCGGCAATGCGAAGTGGGCTCGTCCAATGCCGGGCACACCTTGTGGAGCGGCATCGCCACACCAGAATACGCGGCACGCATTGCCGATCGCTTGCTGGACGAAGACTTCTTCTGCGGCTGGGGCATCCGCACCATTCCGATGAAAGCATCGCGCTACAACCCGATGGCCTACCACAACGGCTCGGTCTGGCCGCATGACAATGCCATCATCGCGGACGGCATGGCGCGCTACGGCTTCACGGCGAAGGCGATGGCGGTCTTCGCCGGCCTGCGCTCGGCCAGCCTGTACATGGACCAGCATCGCATGCCGGAACTGTTCTGCGGCTTCGAACGCCGGCCGGATGAAGGCCCCACTCTGTATCCGGTGGCCTGCTCACCGCAGGCATGGGCGGCGGCGAGCGTGTTCTCGCTGCTGCAGGCCTGCCTCGGCTTGTCCTTCGACCCGGGCAAGCCCGAGATCCGCTTCCGTCATCCGCAACTGCCGCCCTTCCTGGAGACGGTCGAGATCCACGACCTATCGATCAACGGCGCCACGGTCGATCTGCTGTTGCAGCGCTATCCGAACAACGTGGGCGTGAACGTGATCCGCAAGGAAGGGAATGTCGAGGTGGTGGCAGTGGCTTAGCAGGCTGTGCACCCGGGAGCCGGCACTTTCCGCTGCCTCAATTCTGCTCTTTCATTTCTGCTCCCTCATCTCGCGCAACAGCGGCGCCGCCTCTTCCTCGGTAATCTCCCGCAGGATCAAAGGGGCGCCGGCGGCAGGCCCGGCCCATGAGCGTTCCGGGCGGTAGGCAACAAGCACATAGTAGCGATGGCCGGCGACGGCATTGATCGTCACTTCCTGGTTCCACAAGGGCGGAAACGGTTTCAGCACATGCAGGCCCGGAGCGATCCCGATCTTCGCCCAGCTTTGCCGCGGCAGGCTTGCCAGCGTCTTGCCATCGTCGTTGATGGCCTGGTTGCCGGGGATGAGAGTGCGGCCGCTATCGTTGAACACATACAGCTCCGCCATCTCGGCAAGCGTTCCCGCCGACGATGCGGTTGCCGCTTCCTGCGAACGCGCGCAGGAGGGAAAGAACATGACGATGGCCAGCGCGGCGAAGGCAGCAAGCAGGAAGTGAAGACGGGTCCCCTTCATCGGCCTACCTCATGCGCGAACGCAGCCTGATCGTTTCGCCGGCCACCATGAAGCTGCCGTATCCGCGATGATGCAGCGTACGCGGATCTTTCACGGCGCGGTCCACCCATGCCTGCAGGACTTCGAGGACGAAGAAGCCGTATTCCGGGACCATGCGCGTGTCGGCCACGCGGCACTCGAGGCATGCGTAGCATTCATCGATCAGAGGTGCGTCGACGAAGCGGGCTGGAAGCGGCGTCAGACCGAAGCGCTTGAATTTGTCGGCCTTTGCGCCGGTCGTGTTGCCCACGCTGACGACCTTCTTCGCGAGTTCGACCGTCGGGATGTTGATGACGCATTCTTTCGACGCCACCAGGAGATCGTAGGAATAATTCCGGTTGCTGATGACGCAGCCAATCAGCGGCGGCTCGAATTCGAGCATCGTCTTCCATGACAGCGTCATCACGTTCGGCTGGCCGTCCTGCGCGGTCGTCAGCAGGACGACCGGGCCGGGTTCGATCAGTGCGTAGACCTTGGCGAGAGGAAAAGGCTTCTTGAACATGGGCAGCCTCCTGGCGAGAACGCATGCGTTCATGCGTCCTAGTATAGGACGCGTGGAAAACCTGCTTCTTGAGCAGGATCGCCTTATGGCAATCGCGCGAACTTTGGGCCTGCCCTTACTCCAGCTTGCGGTCCTCCTGCTTCGCCTGCTTCATCGCCTCCGGCTCCAGCTCTTCCGCATAAACGTTGAACCGGATGAACACGCCCCAGCCAGCCAGCAGCACGCCGACGGCAATCAGGATGCCGGTTGCATGGGGCAGCATGGCCAGGTTTTCGCGCACAGACTTGAAGGTGGCGACCAGCCCCTCGATCGCCATGGCGACGACAATCACGACCAGGAAGCGCGACAGGAAGCGGCGCACGCGGGTCGGGGCGCTGACATGGGCTTCGCGGATCACTTCCTCTTCACCGATGGTCTGCGCGATCTGCAACGCCGCGACAGCCACCGTGACAAGGCCGATCGCCTCGATCACGCCCTGCGCGCCGTTGACGTTGAGGCCCTCGGCAAGCAGTGCGTGCAGCCCCGTGACCGCAGCGATCGCCAGCAGTACCAGCGCCGCGCCGACGAAGGCGACGGTGGCCAGAAAATGAATGACGGCAGACAAGCGTATCAGCGTTTTCATGGGTGCCTCATGAAGCGTGTGCAGCGTGTGGGGCGTGCGCCGCATGCATTTTCGGCAAGCGGAAATGCGGGCATCGCCTGCCGCACGGAAATTTCTTGATCTGGGAGAAGCGTCCGCAGCAAAAGCGTTTGCCTAATCCACGGGCACGGATAACATCATTGTTAACGACATTCCAGGAGGCGTCCATGAACATTATGGTCAAACCTCGTCCCGAGGTTCTCGCTGATTTCAGTATGTTTTGCACGGTGCTCGACGAGAAGTCCGAGCGGCATCCCTACGACATCGACAACCTGCTTGCCGCAGGGCTCGTGGAAGCGGTTCCCGGGCGGTCGATCTATCGCCTGACCGCGACGGGCGAAGCACTGCGCGCGGCACGCGAAGAGTAGGCGCGCGAGCCGCACCCGCATGGCCGGCCATGCCGGCCATCGGGAGTCGTTTTTCTTCGCACCGCAGCGCCCGCACGCACGGACGCTACTGCTTGCGCGCGATGAAGCCGCCGACCACGGCGGCCTTGGTCGCGCCGTTCGACAGCGAGAAGCTGCCGCCGATTTCGGCGGGGCCGGCGCCGCTGTTTCCTGTCGTGACCACCGGGCCGAAGAAGCGTCCGCCGAGACCGCCGCTCAATGACGCATTGCTGATCGTCCCCGTCAGGTAATTGGCGACATTGCTTCCGGTCGCCCCCATCATCGTTGTGCCGCTCAACGCGACCGGCACTTCCGCCCATGCCGCGTCCCAGGTGTGGGTGTTCTGGATCGAAATGCTTACCGTGCGCGTGGCAAAGTCGACGGCGACCAGCGCGGAGCCGCGGAAGAAGGCCGCCTCCTGCGTGCCGTTTGGCGTGTACCAGCCATAGACGATGCCGGTGTAGCCGGCCGAACCGGAAGCGGGCACGTTCGCCGGATCCGTCACCTGCCCGAACGCGACCATGCCGGTGCGCGCCTGGTTATGCTCGTCCGTGCCTGCGCCGCCGGTCCACTCGACGATGCGTACCGTGTCCTGCGTGAACCAGGCGCCGAGGGTGGCGTAGCGATAGCTCCAGTTGGTGAGCTGGCGATAGCCTTTCGATCCAGGGAAGGGCACGCCGAAGCCACTCCCGCCGGGCAGGATGGTCGGATTGCCATTCGCATCCGGCAGCCCGTTCCCCGCATGCACGTCGCCGTCTTCATGCAGGCGGCTGATATCGGCGATGTTCGGCTCGATGCCGCCGTTCTGCCAGTCGCCCGCCTGGTTCTTCAGGCCCTTGGTTTCGACGAGGGGGCAGGGCACCATCTCCGGCGGGCAGCGCGAAGGCTCGCTGCGCGGGAAGTAGCTGTTGTTGGCATAGTTGGCTTGCGTACCGGCGACGCCCTTGCCCGCAACGTCATAGAAGGCCAGGTCGGAACTCGGCGGCAGCGTGACGGCACTGATCGCTCCGGAGGCATCGACCTGCATGTGTCCTTGCGTGGCGCGGAAGGTTTCGATGATGGGCGGTCGCTCGACTTTGCCGTCCCAGGAAATGCCGAGTTTCGACAGCAGCATCACCGGATTGGAGACGACGCCGTCGCTCGACTTGAGGGCGCGGATCTCAGCCAGGCCGCCCGATGCCGGTACCAGCCCATAGGCAGCCGTTGCATTCGCGATCGGCACGGCGAGGTCGTTGGTCGATTTGCCGTAAGCCTGCACGCCGGCGCTCGTCAGCGTGATGCCGTTTTCAATGCGGATGATGGACCTGCCGCTGCATTGCGTGTTCGCGCCTTCGATGCACGACATCGTCATCGGCGTGCCGTCGGGGACGGGCGCGGGCTGCCCGGTCACCGGCGTGGGAGAGGTGGAGGCATATTCGCAGATCTTGTCTGCGCCGGGCAGCGGATCGCCGAACACGTCGTTGTTGCAACCGATCGCGTTCGTTGCCGTGCGCGTGGCCCAGGTACCGTTCAGGCCATAACGCACCTGCGTGGTGCCGGGGAAGGTGCAGGTCTGGTTTTCGTTCGCGCACTTCGTCCAGGTCGTGTCCGAGGGAGGCGGAGGCGGCGGCGGCTCGGTGGTGACCGTGAGGAATTCGCAGATCTTGTCGGCACCGGGCAGCGGATCGCCGAACACGCTGTTGTCGCAGCCGATCGCATTCGTTGCCGTGCGCGTGGCCCAGGTACCGTTCAGGCCATAACGTACCTGCGTCGTGCCGGAGAAGGAGCAGGTCTGGTTTTCATTCGCGCATTTGGTCCAGGTTTCGGTCGTGCTTGCAGCGAGCAGCGTCGACGAGGATGTGGATTGCCGCGCGGTCGATTGCGGATCCGCACCGCCGCAGCCGCTCAGCGCGATGACAAGCAGCATGGCCAACGCCAGCGCGCCGCCTCCCGATTTGATCATTCTTGTTCTCCCCATTGACATACTTGATGCAGTGTACGAATTGAGGGAATGCACAAGCTTGAGTGGCGTCAATGGCGCGGCGCTTAGAAAACAGAATACACTCCTGTTCTTTTTTTCGGATGCAACAAAACCGCATCCAGCCATGGAACTGATGGCAATTTTCCGCACCTAATGATTCCCCCCAGGAATAACATGCAAAACAGAAAGGAAACCATGGCACTGTCCATTGACGACAAGGGCATCACGCCGGACGACCTGCTCGCGCTTGTCGACAAGGCAACGCAGGCGATCGAACATCTGCAGCAGGAAAACGCGCGACTGCTGCGGCAGGCGAATGAGTACCGGCTGGCAAGCGAAGCCGCTGCATTCACGCTGGCAGAAAAACAGAAACGCATCGAAGCGCTGGAGCAGGCGGAAGCCGCCACACAGAAGGATGCCCGCTGGTACCGCTGGTTTCGCGCAAAGTACGCCGACTCGACCTTTTTTGCCTACATCGAACGCGAATTCCTGCTGTCGATGCATGCCTCCAATGAAAAGGAAACGCCGGTCGGCCCGGTGATACTTGGGACTGTCTCCGGGACTGCTCAGGGCGTGGGGAGTTAGCACCGCACAAAACCCCTTGTCCACGGAAAACACGAAAAAACCCAAAAAAATCTTTCCGTGCTTTCCGTGTTTTCCGTGGACATCCTTTACCCCGCTGAAGTCACCTTACTCAGGCTCTACTGCGCAAGCAGCGCGACTGGCAGCAGCGATAACGCATCCCTTAGCAGCAGGCGGCCAGTTTTGATGGATGCCTGATTTCCGGTGAGGATGTCGGTCGGTGCAGCGTCTATCGCATCAGGCAACAGCACTGCGGTGTCTTCCCATGCCGAAGCAGGCATCACCGGCGTGCGCTGGCCGGCCAGCAGCGCGCAGGGGAGATGCGCGGCGATCACGATGATCGAGCGGTCCTGGTGGCGGCGCATGAATGCGATCGCGTGCGATGCATACGGGCCTTGCACGTCCAGCGGTACATATTCGCCGAGCGAAAACAGGTCGGGGAATTGCGCGCGGTAGTTCAAGGTGTGGCGGATGACCTGCTGCTTGACGATGCCGCTTTCCCAATCCTCCATGCCGGCGAGCAGCGGCGTTGCTTCCTGCATCGCCTTTTCCCGGCTTGGATAATCGACCGGCCTGCGGTTGTCGGGATCGACCAGGCTGAAATCCCAGAAGTCGGTTCCCTGGTACAGGTCCGGCACACCGGGTGTGGTCATGCGCAGCACGATCTGCGCGAGGCTCTTGGCTGCGCCGGCGGGGATGAGCCGGCCGAGCCAGTCGAGGAAGGCGGGCAGGAAAAGGTTGTCGGGGCCGGGGTTCAGGATCGCCTGCAGGAATGACCGGCATGTCGCTTCGTATTCCTCGTTCGGCAGCACCCAGTCGCTCACCTGCTTGGCCTCGCGCAAGGCCTTAGTCTGCCAGCCGTCGACGCGCTCCGCAAAGTGCCGCAGGCCTTCCGCATCGTTCGCCGACAGGCCGATGGGCCATGCACCGGCGAGCGTCTGGTACAGCATCAACTCGTCGGCAGGCTGTGGCTTGGCCATCTCGGCCGGCTGCAGCTGCATCCATTCGTGCGCCGCATCGCTCCAAGATTCCGGCATTTCGCTCAGTGCCGCAAGGCGTGCGCGTACGTCTTCGCCGCGCTTGTGGTCGTGCGTGGCGGTTGCGAGCATCGCATGCGGAAATTGCTGCGTGCGCCAAATGCAGGCTGCATGGAAGGATGGCACCGGCATGGAGAACCGGCCGGGGTCGGCGCCGACTTCATTGCGCGAGAGCAGCCGGCCATAGCGATAGAACGCCGTGTCTTCGACCGACTTCGCGGCCAGCGGCGGCGTCAGCTGCTGGAAGCGGGTGATGGCGGCCTGGTGCAGGCGCCGCACGCGCGGGTTGCCGTAGTGGCGCGGCGCATCGCCGCCGAGCCAGTGCGCCAGCAGGTCGAGCAGCGGGGCTTCGGTACGCTCGACCGTGTTGCGCGCCTGCTCCAGTGCGCGGTCGATGATGGCCTGGTCGAGTTCGTCGCGGCCGTTCGCATCGGCATAGGTGCGGTACACAGGAAAATGCACCAGCAGTTCGGCGAATACGCGTCGGATGGCGGCGAGCGAGAAGTCGCGCGTGCGCAGGTCGGTGCGCGCCACCGCATGCAGGGCGCGCGCGGCACTGTCGAATTCGCCGGCGAGATTGTTCGCCAGCAGTTGCCGTCGCGCCTGCCGCACTTCCTCCGCGAAGCTGCGTTCCAATCCGCTCGTCTCCGACCACAGCGCATCCAGCGCCGCTTCGCCCGCCGGGTCATGCAGCAGCGCGCCGACCTGTTCCATGAAATCGTAGCCGGTGGTGCCGTCGATGCGCCAGTCGGCGCGCAAGGGCTCGTCCGGCGCGAGGATCTTTTCCACGATGAGGTAGGCCGGTGCGGGCGGCAGCTCGGGCGGACGCTGCGCGGTCAACGCCTCCAGCCGGCCGCGCAGCTTGCGGCAATAGGCGCCGGGATCGGCCAGGCCGTCGACGTGGTCGATGCGCAGGCCATCGATCAGGCCTTCGGTGTAGAGGCGGAAGACCAGCGCATGGGTGGCTTCGAACACATCGTCCTGTTCGACGCGCACGCCGGCCAGGTCCGTCACTTCGAAGAAGCGCCGCCAGTTGATGCCGTCGGCGGCGCAGCGCCACCACGCGAGGCGGTAATGCTGGCGTTCGAGCAGGCCATGCAGCGCATCGAAACCCTGCTGCGTCTCCACGGAATACGCGGCCAGCGCGGCATGGACAGCGCTCGCGCCTTCGCTGTCGCGATACAGCTCGCGCAGCAGGCCCTGGCCGACATCGGCCTGCTGCTGCGTGAAATCCCCCTCTCCTTGCTCGAAGGCCTTGATCGCCGCATCCAGGCGCGGCGCATCGGCCGCCCGCAGCACGCGCAGATAGTCCGCCGGTGCGACCGGAAAGCGCTGCGCGTAATAGCTGACGAACAGTTTGCCGCGTGCGGCGTCGAACTGCAGCTTGATGTCGCCGGAAGCCAGCGTGTCGCCGTAGGGCTGGCCGAGAAAGGGCGCGAGCAGCTTGCCGTGCAGGCTTTCGTCGGCGGGGTGCCAGTCGATGTCGAACCAGCGCGCATACGGGCTGGCCTGTCCCCACTCGAGCACATGCTGCCACCACGGGTTCTCCGGGCCGACGCCCATGTGGTTGGGCACGATGTCGACGATCAGTCCCATGTTCGCCGCGCGCAGGCGGGCGACGAAACGCCGCAAGCCATCCTCGCCGCCCAGCTCGGGGTTGATGTGCGTCGGATCGACGATGTCGTAGCCGTGCGTCGAGCCGCTGCGGGCAGTCAGGATGGGCGAGGCGTAGACGTGGCTAATGCCGAGTTCGTGGTAATACGCCACTGTCGCGGCCGCGTCGTCGAAGCCGAAGCCCTTGTGCAGTTGCAGGCGGACGGTGGCGCGCGGGATCGCCATCAGCTCATCTTCCCGCAGGAACGCGCCCGGTTGAGGATGGCGAGGCGCTTCGCGACCGTGGGCGCATCGAGCAGCGAATCCACTGTCTGCGGCAGGCGGCGGCGCCAGTTCGGATGCGTTTCGATGGTGCCGGGGATGTTCGGCTGCTCGGGCAGGCCGAGCGCATCCTCGATCGGCAGCATGGCCAGCGGCGCGGGCGTGGCGGCGATGAAGCCGATCACGTCGTCGAGCGGGGCGCAATCGGCGCGGGCCTCGGGCGCGTTGCCGCTGCCGCAACCGGCATCCTTCAAGCTCTGCCATAGCGCCATGCGGTCGCGCTCGCGCTGATGCCGGGCATCCGCATCGCTCTTGCCGCGTTCGAGCAGGTCAAGCTGCGCCGCCCAGTCGATGTCGCGGCCCTGCCACCAGCCCGCGATGGTGGGCAGGTCGTGCGTGGTGGTGGTGGCGATCGCGTCACCCGACCATTCGCCCGGGCTGAGGAAACGGCCGTTGTGCTGCTGGAACAGCAATACGCGAATGCCGAGCAGGCCGTGCTCCGCGATGATGCGCTCGAAGCCGGGCGGCACGGTGCCAAGGTCTTCGCCGATGACGATGGCGCGATGGCGCCAGGATTCCAGCGCGATCAGGTGCAGCAGGTCGTACATCGGGTATTTCAGGTAGGCGCCCTGCTCGGGCGATTCGCCCTGCGGCACCAGCCACAGCCGGCTCAGGCCAAGCACATGGTCGATGCGCACGCCACCCGCATGGGCGAATGCCGCGCGCAGCATTTCGATGTAGGCGCCGAAGCCCTTTGCCTTCATCGCCTGCGGCGAGAACGCGCCGAGGCCCCAGCTCTGGCCGCGCGTGTTGAGGATGTCCGGCGGCGCGCCAACCGACAGCCCGTTGATGATTTCCGCCTGTCGGCTCCATGCCTGGCTGCCGCCGTTGTCTGCGCCGACGGCAAGGTCCGTGATCAGGCCGATCGGCATGCCGGCCTCGCGCGCATCCTTCTGCACGCCGGACAGGCCGCGCGCCGCCTGCCATTGCAGGAACTCGTGGAATGCGACTTCCGGCGCATGCGCGTGCGCGAATTCCTCGACCGCCGTGCCGCGCGGATTGCGCAAGCCCTCGGGCCAGGTGCGCCAGTCGCCGCTCTCGCCGTTCGCCATCCGCCATGCATGCAAGGCTTCGAAGCGCGCATGGTCCTGCACCGCCGTGCCGCCCTGCGCGCGGAAGGCGGCGAATTCCGTCTGGTTGCCAGCGGCGTTGAACTGTTCGAACAGGCGCCGCAGCACCATCAGGCGCAGCACGCCGGCAGCCGGCCAGTTGATGAATTCTTCCTGCTCCAGCCGCGCCATGTTGCTGGCGGCATCGTCGCCCAGCGAGGCCAGCGCCGTCGCCAGCGCGTCCGGCCCGAGCACGCTGGCCGGATCGATGTGCAGCACATTGAACAGCAGGCGGCTCGACGGGCTGTAAGGGCTGAAGCGGGTCACGTCGGCACTGAACATCGCATGCACGGGGCTGATTGCGAGTGCCGAGGCACCATGCGATGCCGCCGAGCGTGCGAGCTGCGACAGCGCGGTGAAGTCGCCGATGCCGCCGTCGCCATGGCGGCGCAGGGAATAGAGCTGCACGCCGAGCCCCCAGACACGCCCGTCGCCATTCCCGCACTGTCTGCCCTGCAAAGCGTCGGCGACGCCGAAGCAGCGCTGCGGCGCAACCGCCAGCGTGACCTCGCGCTCACCGGCCAGCAGGCGATGGTAGCCATAGCGATCGATCGGCGGCAATTCCACCGCAGCGGCGGCTTCATCCGGAAAACGGCCATCGACATGCCCGCCGTTTTCCAGTTCGATCCGGTAGTTCTTTCCCGCAAATGTACGTACGCCGGGCACGCGCAAGGGCTTGCCAACGACGCCGGTGACGAGCGGCGGCAGCACGTCCTCGCCCTGGATTTCCGCCAGCCGCCGCTGGCTGTCGCGGCATTGCTCATCCGTGGCGCAGGGCAGGCCGAGCGCTTCCAGTATCGCGGCCAGTGCCTCCGGCGCGACCTGCATCTGCTCGCCCTTGGCGCTGGTCCACTCGCGGGCCAGTCCGGAGGCCCGCGCGAGATTGAAAACTTCGGTGTCGTTCATGGCACTGCCTCCAGCACGGCAATGAAGGCGCGCGCCGGCAATCGTCCCTGCAGCACGGCGTCCGGTACGCCTTCGGTTTCAAACAGGATGCGGCCAACCTGCCCATCGGATAAGTGTTCCAGCGTGACCGGCACCGGCGCGTCGGCAAGGTTGATGGCGATCATGAGCACCGTGCCGTCCGCCATGCGCCAGCGCGCTCTGACTGCCGCGCTGCCGAGCAATTCAGCGCCGAGCGCCTGGGCGCCGTCCAGCCGTGGCACGATCTCTTCGCGCCGTATGGTCAGGAGGGTGGTGATCCAGTCACGCCACGCCTGGGCGGTGTTGTCCTGCGCACGCGGGATCGAATCGACATAGGTCTGCTCCGCATTCGGATCGGGAATGCGTTCGCGCACGGCAGGGTCGGCGAAGCCGGCAAAGCGTGCGAACTCCTGCCGGCGTCCCTCGCGCACGGCGTCGGCGAGTTGCGGGGTGAGGTGGCTCGTGAAATACAGGAAGGGTTGCGTCGCGCCGATCTCCTCGCCCATGAAAAACAGGGGAATCTGCGGCGACAGCAGCAGCAGGGCGTACGCCGCGCGCAACGCGTCGGGATCGGCCAGCATGGTGAGCCGTTCGCCGAAGGCGCGGTTGCCGACCTGGTCGTGGTTCTGCAGGAAGGCGATGAAGGATGTCGGCGGCAGCTGTCGGCTCTGCTCGCCGCGCGGCTGTCCTCCACGGTAGGAAGAAGGCTCGCCCTGGTACACGAAACCTTCCGCCAGCGCGCGCGCAATTTTTTCGCCGGCCTGGTTTGTGTAATCCGCGTAATAACCTTCGCGCTCGCCCGTCAGCATCGCGTGCAGCACATGATGCAGGTCGTCGTTCCACTGCGCGTCGTACAACCGTTGCGGCGCGCGTGCAAGCAGGTGCGCGGCGTTGTCATCGTTTTCCAGCACGAGGTGGACGTGGCGCGGCGGCGGGATGGCCGTGCGCACGCGCTGCGCGAGTTCCACCAGGAAGTCCTTTTCGCTGATCGCATGCACTGCGTCGAGCCGCAGCCCGTCGATGCGGAATTCGGTGAGCCAGTACAGCGCGTTCTCGATGAAGAAGTCGCGCACCGGCTGCTTGCGGAAATCGATCGCCTGTCCCCATGGCGTGTGGATGTCGTCACGGAAGAAGGCGCTGGCGTAGCTGCCGAGGTAATTGCCGTCCGGGCCGAAGTGGTTGTAGACCACATCAAGAAAGACGCTGATGCCGAGGCCATGCGCAGTATCGACCAGGGCCTTGAGATCATTCGGTGTGCCGTAGGCCGCATCGGGCGCGTAGGGCAGCACGCCGTCGTAGCCCCAGTTGCGCGGGCCGGGGAAGTCCGCCACCGGCATCAGCTCGATGGCGGTGATGCCCAGCGCCACGTATGCAGGCAGCCTGCGCGCCACGCCGGCAAAACCACCGAGCATGCCGGCATGCAGTTCGACCAGCACCGTTTCATGCCACGCTCGCCCGGCCCAGTCGGTGTTCATCCAGCGGTAGGCCTGCGGATCGCAGACGATGCTGGCGTCGTGCACGTCGCCGGACTGCGCATGCGAGGCGGGATCGGGCACCGCGAGCTGATCGCTGATGCGGTAACGGTACAGCGTCCCCGCGCCGCAGTCGGCTTCCGCCTCGAACCAGCCTTCGCCGCAGGGCGTCATCAGTTGCGGCGCCCTGCCGCCGAGCTCAAGCGCGACCTGCTGGCGATCGGGCGCCCACAGACGGAAGCGGGTGCGGTCGGGCGCAAGCAGCCGCGCGCCGAAGGAAGGTTCAAAGCGTAACATGGTCGGCCACCAGCAATACCGCGCTGTGCGCGGCGACAATGATCCTGTTCTGTTCCGGCTGCCGATGCGACGCCATACCGCCGCGACCGATCGTGGCATCCGCTGCATCGAGCGCCACATGCCAATGCATGACCGGCTGCGGCAGAATGAATTCGCGATCCTCGGACGACGCGTTCAGCAGCAGCAGCGAGGCGGACACGAGGCCGTTCCTTGCGTCCTGCCGCTCGCCCACAATGCGGCGCAATGCGAGCAGCCGCCCTTCCGGGAAGTTCCACCGGTCCGGCGTCATTTCACTGCCAGTCTCATCGAACCAGCCGGTATCCGGCACGCCCTGCAGCGTGCGCGAACTGGCGGTGAGGAAGCGCGTGCTGCGCAGGCCGGGCCGCGCGAGGCGCACGGCAATGCAGTGCCGCACGAACTCGAACAGCGCTCTGCCGGCATCCGTCTTCGCCAGCTCCCAGTCGAACCAGGAGATTTCGTTGTCCTGGCAGTAGGGGTTGTTGTTGCCGTACTGCGTGCGGCCGAACTCGTCGCCGCCGAGCACCATCGGCGTGCCGTTGGAGAACATCAGCGTCATCAGCATCGCGCGCTTGATGCGTTCACGCGTGGTGCGCACGGCGGCATCCTCGGTCGGTCCTTCCGCGCCCCAGTTGCTGCTGCGGTTTTCGTTGCTGCCGTCGCGGTTGTCCTCGCCGTTGGCCTCGTTGTATTTGCGGTTGTAGCTGACCAGGTCCTGCAGCGTGAAGCCGTCATGTGCGGTGACGAAATTGACTGACGACCAGGCGCGCCGGCGGTGATGGTTGAACAGGTCGGCCGAGCCGAGCAAGCGTGCCGCGACCGCGCCGCGCATGCCAGGATCGCCGCGCCAGAAACTGCGCACATCGTCGCGGAAACGGTCGTTCCATTCCGCGATGCCGGCCGGATGGTTGCCGACCTGGTAGCCGCCCGGGCCGATGTCCCACGGCTCGGAGATCAGCTTGACCTGCGACAGCACGGGGTCTTGCAACAACGCATCGAAGAAGCCGGAGCCGGGATCGAAGCCGTAGTGCTCGCGGCCTAGCGTCGCGCCGAGGTCGAAGCGGAAGCCATCGACATGGAATTCCGTGACCCAGTAGCGCAGCGAATCCATTACCATCTGGATCACGCGGGGATGCGACAGGTTGAGCGTGTTGCCGCAGCCGGTGTCGTTGACGAGGTGGCGATGGTTGTCTGCCTGCAGGCGGTAGTAGCTCGCATTGTCGAAGCCGCGGAAGGAGATGGTCGGGCCGAGTTCGCTTTCCTCGCAGGTATGGTTGTAGACGACGTCGAGGATCACCTCGATGCCGGCAGCATGCAGTTGCCGGATCGCATGGCGCACTTCGTCCGGGGAACCGTCGGCGAGATAGCGCGGCTCGGGCGCGAAGTAGGCCATGGTGTTGTAGCCCCAGTAATTGCTGAGGCCATTCATCAGGAGGCGGCGGTCTTGCAGGTAGGCGAACACGGGCAATAGTTCCAGCGCGGTAATGCCGAGGCGGGAGAAGTAGTCGATCACAAACGGATTGGCAAGCGCGGCAAAGGTTCCGCGTTCGCGCGGCGGGATGCGTTCGGCGAGCATGGTGAGACCGCGCACATGCGCTTCGTAGATGACGGTCTTTTCCCACGGCACATGCGGCGGCCGATCGCCATGCCAGTTGAAGGCAGTATCGGTGACGACCGCCTTCGGCATGGCCCAGGCGCTGTCGCGGCGATCAAAGGACAGGTCGGCCTTCGGTGAGTGGACACGATAGCCGAACAGCGCGTCGGTCCAGCGCACGTGGCCATGCAGCTGCTTCGCATACGGGTCGAGCAGCAGCTTGTTGGGATTGAAGCGATGGCCATGCTCCGGCCGGTACGGGCCGTAGGCGCGGAAGCCGTAGAGCGCGCCGGCATGCACGCCGGCGAGGTAACCGTGCCACACTTCGTTGGTGCATTCCGGCAGTGGAATGCGCGCGATCTCATGCCGTCCTTCCGGATCGAACAGGCAGACCTCGACCTTGACAGCGTGCGCGGAAAAAACGGCGAAATTGGTCCCGAATCCATCGTATGTTGCGCCCAGGTGGATCGGCGATCCGGGCCTGATGGGTGGCAATGGAAGCTGGACGCTTGCCATATCAACGCCCGCAAAGAACTGCTTCTGAGGCTGCATTCACTAGAGAAAAGATGCCGCGCGAGGTGCTTGGCATCGAATGGCTCCTTCTCTTTGCCAGGGCTATGCCAAGTGCCGTTCTTTGCAGCCTCCCCCGCTTGCAGGAAAATGTCGCCGACAACATTGAACCCACGGACCTCAGATCGTCGCCCCCGCGCGGGCGGGGACCCATAACCCGATGGAAAAAACCTTTTACGTCTACCTGCTCGCCAGCGCCCGCTACGGCACCTTGTATGTCGGCGTCACCTCCGACCTGGTCAGGCGCGTCTGGGAACACCGTGAAGGTTTCGTTGCTGGCTTTACCAAGGAACACGGTGTCAAACATTTGGTGTGGTATGAGACGCATGTCGACGCACACTCTGCCATCACGCGTGAAAAACAGATCAAGCAATGGAATCGGGCGTGGAAGATCAATCTGATCCAGAAGGGAAACCCGCATTGGCGTGATCTGTACGAGACGCTCTCCGCGTGAGCTCCCTATGGATCCCCGCGGGGCGGCCACCCGCCTGCGCGGGGACGACGGGGAAAAGACATCGCCAAACCCACCGTATGCGCCCGCACCGGGACACGACGGGGTGTTAAAGGGACAGGTGGATACCATGGACCTGCAAAGAGGAAGACACTCTCTTGTGACGACGTCCAGCGCTCCTGCACACGTCCGGAACACCCGGCCGGTTCTCGTAGCTGCTCCTCCCCTGATACCGTCCATAACAGGCCCTTACGTTCGTTTCAGGATCAGCGCCGACAGCGGCGGCAATGTCAGCAGTAACGACTGTTCCTTGCCGTGGCTGGCCACCGTTTCGCTGGTGACCGCGCCGCCATTGCCGAGGCCGCTGCCTCCATAAGCTGCGGCATCGGTGTTCAGCAGCTCCTGCCATCCCACCGGCGCGTGCGAATCATTCGACGGCACGCCGATACGATACGCTTCGCGCGGTACCGGGGTCATGTTCAGCACCACGAGCAGCGGCGCGTCTCCCGCCTCGCCCTTGCGCAGCCAGGCGAACACGCTGTTGTGGTTGTCGTCGCCGATCAGCCATTCGAAGCCTTCATGCGACACATCCTTGCGATGCAACGCGGGCTCGTTCGCATAGAGCCGGTTGAGGTCGCGCACCAGGCGCTGAACACCACGGTGCGCCGGGCTGTCCAGCAGGTTCCAGCTCGGGGAGCCGTCATGGTTCCACTCCGATTCCTGCCCGAACTCGCATCCCATGAAGAGCAGCTTCTTGCCGGGATGGGTCCACATCATGCCGAAGTAGGCACGCAGGTTGGCGAGGCGTTGCCACTGGTCGCCGGGCATGCGGCCGAGCAGCGATCCCTTGCCGTGCACCACTTCATCATGCGAGATCGGCAGGATGAAGCGTTCCGACCAGGCGTAGACCAGGCCGAAGGTGAGGTCGTTGTGGTGATGCTGGCGGTACAGCGGGTCGGTGCCGATATAACGCAGGCTGTCATGCATCCAGCCCATGTTCCACTTGTAGTTGAAGCCGAGGCCGCCCTCGGAAACCGGCGCGGAGACGCCCGGCCAGGCGGTCGATTCCTCTGCAATGGTGACCGCGCCGGGGCAGCGTTCTTCGATGACCTGGTTGAGATGGCGCAGGAAGCCGATGGCTTCCAGGTTCTCGCGGCCGCCGTAGATGTTGGGAATCCACTCGCCTTCCTTGCGGCTGTAGTCGCGGTACAGCATCGACGCCACCGCATCCACGCGCAGGCCGTCGACGTGGAAGTGCTCCAGCCACTCCAGCGCGCTGGCGATCAGGAAGCCGGATACCTCGTTGCGCCCGAGGTTGTAGATCATGGTGTTCCAGTCCTGGTGGTAGCCCTCGCGCGGGTCCTGGTGCTCGTACAGCGCGGTGCCATCGAAGCGCGCCAGGCCGTGCTGGTCGGCCGGAAAATGCGCCGGTACCCAGTCGAGGATCACGCCCAGTCCCGCCGCATGACAACGGTCGACGAAGGAGGCGAATGCGGCCGGCGGGCCGAAGCGCGCGCTGGGCGCGAACAGGCCGAGCGGCTGGTAGCCCCAGGATCCGCCGAAGGGATGCTCCATGATCGGAAGGAACTCGATATGCGTGAAGCCCATGCCGAGCGCATACGGAATCAGGCGGTCGCCCATCTCGTGCCAGTTGAGGCTGCGTCCGCCTTCTTCGAGGATGCGCAGCCAGGAACCGGCGTGCACTTCATAGATTGAGATCGGGGCATCGGGCCGGTGCCGCTTGGCGCGACTTGCCATCCATGCCTCATCGGTCCACTCGAACGGTGTATCGGACGCGACCACCGATACCGTGGAAGGTGGAGCTTCGGTGGCACGCGCCACCGGATCGGACTTGAGCGGCAGCACGTTGCCGTCCGGGCCGACGATCTCGTACTGGTAGCGCGCGCCCGGGCCGATGCGCGGAATGAACAGCTCCCACACACCCGCATCGTGGCGCACGCGCATCGGATGACGACGGCCGTCCCACATGTTGAAGTCGCCCACCACCGACACGCGCTGCGCGCTCGGCGCCCACACCGCGAAGCGGGTGCCGGCCACGCCGTCGACACTCATCGGATTGGCGCCGAGGCAGCGTCCCAGCTCGCGATGCTTGCCTTCGGACAGCAGGTGCAGGTCGAGCTCGCCCAGCAGCAGGCCGAAGCTGTACGGGTCTTCGGTGTAGCTCACATGCTCGCCGCTTTCATCCTCGGGCCAGGTGATGCGCAGCAGGTAGGGCATGCCGGCCGGCAGCGTGGGCGCGCTGCTGACGAAGAAGCCGCTGTTGTGCAGGTTGTAGAGGGAATCGACCACCTCGCCGGCGCCATCGCCGCGCTTGTCTCGCGTCATTACGTCCACCGCCCAGGCGCCCGGCTGGAAGGTGCGCACCATCGCCCTGTCGCCTTCGCGATGCGGCCCGAGCAGCGCGAACGGATCGCGCACGCGGCCATGCAGCAGCGCGTCGACGCTCTCCATGTCGATGTCCGGAAATTCTTCGGTCTGCTCAGTCATTCAGCGATTCTCCTTGCGTCGTGCCCAGCACCTGATCGGCGACCTTGGCCATGCCGTTTACCGGCACGGGAATCCAGTCGGGACGGTTGGCGGCCTCGTAGCAGACTTCGTAGGCGGCTTTCTCCAGCACGAACATCTGCAGCAGGGCGCGCTCCGCCTCCTCGTGCGGCGGCTGCGTGCCGCCATAGGCTGCTTCCTGATACGCCTGCAGGAAGTTGCGCTGCGAGGTGGGCACGAAGTCTTTGATGATCTGTTGCTTGCGCACTTCAGCCGCCTCGCTCAGATCGCCCGGCCCGGCCTTGCTGGCGAAGGCGGCCACGTAATCGAAGGAACGCAGCAGGCCGGCGACGTCGCGCATCGGGCTGCTCTTGGCGCGCCGCTGTTCGAGCGGCTTGACCGGCTCGCCTTCGAAATCGACGATGAACACATCGCCGTGCGCCACCAGCACCTGGCCGAGATGGAAGTCGCCGTGGATGCGCGTGCGCAGCGCGCCGATGCCGGCTGCGGCCAGCTTGTCGATCCTCTCGATCAGCCGGTCGCGCTGGCCGATGAGACGCGCCACGCGACGTTCTTCGTCGGCATTGCTCCAGTCCTTCTTGCCGCGCAGGACGTCGAATGCGGCTTCCAGCTGGCTTCGCGCGCCCGCAGCCCATGCCTTCGTGTCCTCTTCGGTGGCGGCCTGCGGCGAAAAGTCCGGATTGTTGGTCGGCCTTGCGAGGGCTGCGTGCATTTCGCCCAGGCGGCGGCCCAGCATGGTGGCGAGTTCGCCCAGTTCGGCGAGCGGATCGGACAGCTCGCTCACCAGTTCCGCCGCGGGCGGCGTTTCAGCGGGCGGAGGCGGCGGCGTGGCCGGTGCGGCGCCTTGCGTGGTGGCCTGCTGGATGGCGCGCGAGAGCGTATCGAGCGTCCATTGCCAGGCGTCGTCCTGGTTGTGGATGTACTGTTGCAGGATCGCCATGGTGAGCGGCGTGCCGTCGGCGGCAAAGCGCGTCACCTCGCCCAGCATGAGCGGCGTGTTGGCAAAGCCGATCGTGGTCAGGTAGCGTCCCATTTCCGCTTCCGGATGCACGCCTGGCGAGAGGCGCCGGATCAGCTTCAGCACCATCTTGTCCTCGATCACCAGCGAACTGTTCGACTGCTCCATCGCCATACGCCGGATGGCCGGTTCTTTCGGCAATTCGATCGCGTCCAGCGCATCGGTCGGGATGAAGCGGATCTCGCCGTCGTCCGACTGCAGGACGGTGCGCGCGCGCAGCAGCTCCACCAGCACATAGGAGAAGGAGTCGAGCACATAGGCATCAGTCAGGAATCCGACATGCCGCCCGCGCCGCACGCGCGCCAGCGCGAGCTGTTGCGGCAATGCCGTGACGATGTCTTCCTCACGGATGAAGCCGAACGGCAGCAGGTAACGATCGCTGCCGCTGGGCGTGGTGGTCTCGATCTCGACCAGCATGGTCGGCAGCACATGCGGCCGCGCGGTGGAAGCCGGCAGCGTGGTGGCGAGCGCGATGCGCGCCGACAGCAGTTTCTCCTGCTTGGCCGCATACCAGCGGCGCTTCGGAAGATAGGCCGGCAAGGCTTCCTTCTCGATGATGGCGCGCCGCGACGGCTCCAGGATTTCCGAGAGGCCGTTCCGCAGCACCAGCGTCGAGAGCTCCGGCAGCGGTTCCGGCGCGGGAGTATGCCAGGCCGGCATGCGTGCCTTCGGCGCCAGCAGGAACCAGTAAAAGCCGTACGGCGGCAGGGTCAGCAGGTAGGACAGCTGGCCGATCGGCGGGAAGGCGGAGCCGCCGATCATCTCCACCGGCACACGGTCGGCATAGGAAGACAGGTCCAGCTCGACGGCCTGCGCGGAACGCGAGACATTGGCAACGCACAGGATCGTCTCTTCGCCGTCTTCGCCTTCGGCGTAGCGGTAGTGGCGCAGGTAGGCAAGCACGCGGCGATTGGTCGGATAAAGCAGGCTCAGGCTGCCGCGCCCGAACGCGCAGTGCTGCTTGCGCACGGCCAGCATGCGGCGCGTCCAGTTCAGCAGCGAATACGGGTCGGCACTCTGCGCTTCCACGTTCACCGCTTCGTAGCCGTAGAGCGGATCCATGATCGGCGGCAGCACCAGCCTGGCGGGATCGGCGCGCGAGAAGCCGCCGTTGCGGTCGGGCGTCCATTGCATCGGCGTGCGCACGCCGTCGCGATCGCCAAGGTGGATGTTGTCGCCCATGCCGATTTCATCGCCGTAATAGATGACCGGCGTGCCGGGCATCGACAGCAGCAGACTGTTGAGCAGTTCCACGCGGCGGCGATCGCGTTCCAGTAACGGTAGCAGGCGGCGGCGGATGCCGAGGTTGATACGCGCGCGCTTTTCGGAGGCGTAATAGTTCCAGAGGTAATCGCGCTCCTTGTCGGTCACCATTTCCAGCGTCAGCTCGTCATGGTTGCGCAGGAAGACAGCCCACTGGCAGTTGGGCGGAATCTCCGGCGTCTGGCGCAGGATGTCGGTGATCGGGAAACGGTCTTCCTGCGCGAGCGCCATGTACATGCGCGGCATCAGCGGAAAGTGGAAGGCCATGTGGCATTCGTCGTTCTCGCCGAAGTAGGGCAGCACGTCCTCCGGCCACATATTCGCTTCGGCCAGCAGCATGCGCCCCGGATGGCCGCGATCGAGCTCGGCGCGGATTTCCTTGAGGATCACATGCGTCTCGGGCAGGTTCTCGTTGCTCGTGCCTTCGCGCTCGATCAGGTAGGGCACGGCGTCGAGCCGCAGGCCGTCCACGCCAAGGTTGAGCCAGAAGGACATGATGGACAGCACCGCGCGCCGCACTTGCGGATTGTCGAAATTCAGGTCGGGCTGATGCGAATAGAAGCGATGCCAGTAGAAGGCATTGGCCACCGGGTCCCAGGTCCAGTTCGATTTCTCCGTGTCGCAGAAGATGATGCGCGTGCCGGCGTAGGCTTCGTCATTGTCCGACCACACGTAGAAGTCGCGTGCCGCCGAGCCCGGCTTTGCATTGCGTGCGCGCTGGAACCACGGATGCTGGTCGGAGGTATGGTTGACGACCAGCTCGGTGATGACGCGCAGCCCGCGCTTGTGCGCCTCGGCGATGAAGCGCTTGGCGTCGGCCATGGTGCCGTAGTCGGGATGCACGCCGCGATAGTCGGAGATGTCGTAGCCATCGTCGCGCCGCGGCGACGGATAGAAGGGCAGCAGCCAGATAGTGTTGACGCCGAGGTCGGCGATGTAGTCCAGTTTCTCGATCAGGCCGGCGAAATCGCCGATGCCGTCGTTGTTCGAATCGTAGAAGGACTTGACGTGCACCTGATAGATGATCGCGTCCTTGTACCACAACGGGTCTTCGTTGAAGCGGATGCGCCGCTTCGCTGCCGACTCGCTGCGTACCGACTTGCGCCGCTCGAGTTTGATATTGCCGATGTCCATGCTTACATCCCCTTGTGTCGAACGCGCCAGATGGCGTATGGACTGACTGACGGATCCAGCCGGAGTTGCTGGAACTTCCCGTGCCATGCCAGGCGCTGCCCGCTCAGCAGGTCGTCCACGTCGAGCGCGGCGCCGTCGGGCAAGCCAAGTTCCCGGAACGGCAGCTCGATCGTGGCCTCGTGCGCTGCGAACGGATCGAGGTTGATCGCCACCAGCACGATGTTGTCGCCGAAGTGCCTGCCGCTGCCGGCCGGCTCCGTTGATTTGACGAAATACAGGATGTTGTCGTCCGACGCGTGCAGGAAGCGGATACCGAGGTGCGACTGCAATGCAGGGTTCTCGCTGCGGATGCGGTTGAGCGCGCTGATCTCGCGCACGATATTGCCCGGACGCTGCCAGTCCCAGGCGCGGATCTCGAACTTCTCGGAGTCGAGATACTCTTCCTTGCCCGGGATCGGCGTCGCCTCGCACAATTCGAAGCCGCTGTACATGCCCCACAGTCCCGACAGCGTCGTCGCCAGCGCGGCGCGGATGAGGAAGCCGGGGCGGCCGGAGCGTTGCAGGAAATACGGGTTGATGTCCGGCGTGTTGACGAAGAAATGCGGGCGGAAGAATTCGCGCACTTTGGTGGTCGTCAGCTCGGTCAGGTACTCCGTGAACTCGGTCTTCGAGTGGCGCCAGGTGAAATAGGTGTAGGACTGCGCGAAGCCGACCTTGGCGAGGCGATACATCATCTTCGGTCGCGTGAAGGCTTCGGACAGGAAGATCGTGTCAGGGTGGCGTCCACGGATATCGGCGATCAGCCACTCCCAGAACGGCAGCGGCTTGGTGTGCGGGTTGTCGACGCGAAAAGTGCGTACGCCTTCGTTCACCCAGAACAGCACCACGTCGCGCAGTGCGGCCCACAGGCCGGGCAACGCGCCCTTTGCGTAGAAGTCGACGTTGACGATGTCCTGGTATTTTTTGGGCGGGTTCTCGGCGTAGCGGATCGTGCCGTCAGGCCGCCAGGCGAACCACTCGGGATGTTCCTTCAGCCAGGGGTGATCGGGCGAGCACTGGATCGCGAAATCGAGCGCCAGCTCCATGCCGTGCCGCGCCGCTTCGTCGCGCAGGCGGCGGAAATCGTCCAGCGTGCCGAGCTGCGGATGGATCGCATCATGCCCGCCTTCCTCGGCGCCGATCGCATACGGGCTGCCGGGATCGTCCGGCCCCGGCGTGAGGGTGTTGTTGCGTCCCTTGCGGTGCTTGCGCCCGATCGGATGAATGGGCGGGAAGTAGAGCGTATCGAAGCCCATCGCCTGGATCTCGGGCAGGCGCCGGATCACGTCGGCGAAGCTGCCGTGCCGCGCCGGGTCGCCGCTCTGCGAGCGCGGGAACAGTTCATACCAGCTGGAGAAGCGCGCCGCCGCACGATCGACGTCGATGCGCAGCGGCGGCTCGCGGCGCACCGCAAAGGGACGCGTATCGGCAAGCCGCATCGCTTCGGCGGTAGGCTCCGACAGCAGCGCGGCGATGCGTTCATGATCGCGCGCGCCGGCATTGTCGCCGGCGCCCAGCTCCTTCAGGTTTTTCGCCAGCGCCTTGAGCGGCGCCGCCGCCTGCGTGATACGCCGCCGGTCCGCGGAGCGCGCCGCCGCCTCGACCATCAGCCGTCCCTCTTCCAGTTCGAGGCCGACGTTCAGGCCGGCAGTGCTCTTCTTTTCCAGCTCGTCGCGATAAGTCGCGAAGGCATCCTTCCATGCCTCGACGGTGAACATGGTGCGGCCGATGCGCGTCATCGGCAGCGCGGCGCACCAGCGGTCGTTGCCGAGCGGATGCATGCGGACTTCATGCCAGTCCGCTTCGTCGGCCGCGCGCCACAGGAGGTACACCGCGAGCTTTTCATGGCCGTCGACGAATACGTCGGCTTCGACATGCACCACGTCACCGAGGATGCGCTTGATCGGGAAGCGGCCCTCGTCCACCGAGGGCGTGACGGCTTCGATGGCGATGCGCGGCGCGCGTGCCGCTGCACTGACCGGTTGCTCGCCTTCCGGCAAGGGCAGCAGGATGGGCGGCAGGCGGCGCGTGCTGAAGATCTGCAGACCCGCAGGCGGCAGCGCCAGCGGCTGCAGTGGTTGCAGTGGCTCAGCGATCACGGGCCAGATGCGCTCGTAGGGAACGTAACCTTCCGCGCGCTCCAGCAACTGGTTTTCGCTGACACTGCAGGCCTGCGAGGCATCGGCATTGGCAACAATCAACAGCGCCTTGCCGCCGGCATCGGGCCGCTGCACGGTACTGCGCATGAGCACCGCGAGGCCGGAATCCTCGCCGCTCAGCATGTGCAGCCGCGCCGCGTAGAAGGTGCCCATGCCGGCCGCGATGAAATCATTCACACGCCTGACGTCTTCGCTGATGTCGAACACCGCCCGTGCCTCCAGCGTTTCCGGCAGGGACAAGTCTTCCGCTGCCGCGCCGGCCGGCGAAGCAATGCCGTACTCGAAACCCATCGGCATGAGGATGCCGTTGCCGATGGCCGCCGCCAGCCCGAGCGCGCGCAGGTGCAGCGGACGCCGTAAGGCCATATCGTCGTAGCCGGCCGCGCGTGCGATCACCGGTTCGTCCGGGCTGTCGGGAAAGGTGACCGGTGGCGCGACCATGTTCAGCCGCGCATATTCTTCCGTCATCCAGTGCGTGCGGTAGTCCCACCATGCCGAGGAGGAAAAGGTCGCGTCGAATCCGCATCCCGCCAGCGCCTGCAGCTGCTGTGGCGTGCAGCCGGGCGTCCATGCGAGAAAGCATGCGGCCGCGTGTGCCGTCTTCACCGTGCCGATGAACCGTTGCCAGAAGGATGGCGGCACGGCCGCGACCTCGACGCAGCGAAAACCTGTCACGCCGGCTTGCAGCCACGGCTGCATGCGCTGCTGCCAGTAGCCGGCGATGGCAGCGGCGATGTCCGGCTGCGTGAAGCCCAGTGCGCGTGCGCGTTGCTGCGGTACCGGCCAGCGCGGATCGGGCAGGTCGTCGAAGTCGCCGCTGGAGAACCAGTCAGGATGGCTTTCCGCGATGGAATCATCGGTACCGATCGCTGCGATGTCGAGGTCGAGCAGCAGACGCAGCTTCTTGCGCACGCACAGACGCGCCAGCTCGGCAACGGTGTCGTCGGGCAGGTGAATGCTGTCGCTTCCCGCGCGGCGATGCAGGGCATGCATGGGAACAAGCACATGGTCGAATCCCATCGCGATGCATCGGTCCAGGTGTTTTTCGAGTCCGGATGCCGGACCGGCAAGCTGCGGGGGAAGGCAATAGATTCTGGGCAGGAAAGGCGTCGATGGAACAGTCGTCATGAACCGGTTCGCTCAAGGTGAAAACAGCCGTGGCAAGCAGGGGGCCGATTATTTCGTATTGGGTGTTGTTCGGGTGTTATTCGAGTGTTAGTCGGATGTTATGGGCGACGCGCCGCGTCTTTCCAAATAGAGCATCCAGACCGGCAATTTGTTCTCAAGACGATATGCAGAAATCGCAAGATCATGCGAAGCGTTGCACGCGCTGCAGTGTCGTTCGCGCAAGTCCGTTGCTGCGCAGGAACAAACGCACGCATTTCCAGTCTATGTTGCTTCACAATTCCATCAGGCAACCGCAACACTGTCGTTGCAAAGGTAGCGTCGCACCGAGCGCGCACTGCCGGAACGATTTCGTTTTGCGAGACAGTCAATGATCATTTATCAGGTTTACCCGCGCAGCTTCTTCGATGCGAACAACGATGGCATCGGCGACCTGGCGGGCATTGAGAAAAAGCTCTCCTACATCAAGAGCCTCGGCGTCGATGCCATCTGGATCAGCCCGTTCTTCAAGTCGCCGATGAAGGACTTCGGCTACGACGTGGCGGACTATCGCGAGGTCGATCCGATCTTCGGCACGATGGACGATTTCAAGAAGTTGCTGCGCAGCGCGAAGGCGCTGGATCTCGGCATCATCGTCGACATGGTGATCTCGCATACTTCCGAGGAACATCCGTGGTTCGTCGCCAGCCGTGCAAAGGAGGGCAACAAGTCCGACTGGTACCTGTGGGCCGATCCGAAGCCGGACGGCACCGCACCCAACAACTGGGTATCGGTGTTCGGCGGTCCCGCATGGCAATGGGATGCCGGCCGTCGCCAGTACTATTTCCACTCCTTCCTGCCGGAGCAGCCCGACCTGAACATGCACAGCCTTGATGTGCAGGACCAGGTGCTGGCCGAGATGCGTTTCTGGCTGGAGATGGGCGTGTCGGGATTCCGCTTCGATGCCTGCAACCACATCTTCCAGGACCTGCAACTGCGCAGCAATCCGCCCAGGCAAGACAACGCCGCTGCGCTGCATCCCTATGGGTATCAGGTGCACGTGTATGACCAGGCGCAGCCCGAGATGCTGCCTTTCCTTGAACGGATCCGCAGCCTGCTCGACGAATACGGCGCATTCAGCCTCGCGGAAGTCGGCGGACATGACGCGCTCAAGTTGATGGGCGAATACACCGGCGCAACGCGCCTGCATTCCGCCTACAGCTTCGCGATGATGCGTCCGGAAAGCAGCGCGGCCTACGTGCGCAACGTCATCGCCACACTGGAAGAACACATCAGGCCGCCGGCCAACGCCTGCTATGCGATGAGCAACCACGACAAGCCGCGCGTCGCGACCCGCTGGCTGAACGGCCGTGACCGCGAGCAATTCACAAAGGAAATGCTGGCGCTGCTGTTCACCATGCACGGCGACATCTGCCTCTATCAGGGCGAAGAGCTTGGCTTGCCTGAAGCCGAGGTGCCCTTCGAGCGTCTGCAGGATCCGTTCGGCAAGAACTTCTGGCCGAAGTTCAAGGGCCGCGACGGCTGCCGCACGCCGATGCCCTGGACCAATCATGTGCACGGCGGATTCAGTGAAGTGGAGCCATGGCTGCCGCTGGACGAAATCCATCGGGAACTGAACATCAACAGCCAGGAAATGCGACCGCACTCCGTGCTGAATTTTGCGCGCGAGATGATCGCGCTGCGCAAGGCACGTCCGGAACTGGACCATGGAAGCTTGCGCCTGATCGATGCGCCGGAAGGCGTGCTTGCCTTTTCGCGGCAGCAGGAGGGCCGCGAACTGGTATGCCTGTTCAACATGGACGTGACGGAAAAACAGGTGCCGGTGCCAACGTTCAACAGCGTTGTGCTAAGCCGAAATGCGACAGCCGGCAGGCGTACCGCGTCACTCGATGTGTGCGGCTTCTGCCTGCTGGAAGCAGCCTGACGCCACACGCAAGTGCCCCGGATTCGGCCTGATACGCTCGGGCCGGATCCATTTCAATCACTCCGACAACAAGGCTCACCGCCGATACTAAGCGGCGCGCATGCTATTGCCCATTTAGTTGCCATTCAGATAATTATTATGTTTTAATCAATACCCCTGAATCCTGCCCTCTGGCTCTCCGAGGTGTCCCATGTCCGATCTGTCGCACGGCGCCAGCCTGCTCCACGCCACGCTGGCCGCCTTCACTTCCGACACCCGTCTGTATGCCATCGACACGCCCTTGGGCAAGGACGTCTTGCTGGTGGAAAGCTTCGTCGGCAGGGAGGCATTGTCGACGCTGTATGAGGTCCACGTTGATTGCCTCGCCACCGACACCCACATTGAACTCAAGTCCCTGCTCGGCAAGCAAGCCGTGCTGCACACCCGCCTCGCAGACGGCAGCCGCCATCCTCGTTCCGGCTACATCACAGCCATCGCACAACCTGGTACTGATGGCGGGCTCGCCCGCTACCGCCTGACACTGATGCCATGGCTGGCGCTCGCGCAACACCAGCGCCGCTCGCGCGTGTTCCAGGATGTGACGCTGCCCGAACTCATCGATGCCGTGCTCGCCGCCTACCGCCCGTATAGCAACTGGAGCATGACGCCCGACGCGGAAGCATTTCTCGCCGACTTGCGCCCGCGCAGTTATTGCTGCCAGTATCGCGAATCCGACTATGCTTTCCTGTCGCGCATCCTGGCCGAGGAAGGCATCGGTTTTTATTTTGAGGAAACTCCGGCCGACAACATGGACGTGTCGCAGCAGCGCCTGGTCCTGTTTGCCGATTCCACGGCCTTCGCCGACGATCCGAGCGCCGCAGCACAAGGCGGCATCCGCTTCCATCGCAATGCCTCCATCGAGCAGTACGACACGATCCAGGCATTCTCCCCACATCGCCGGCTGCAAGCGGCCACAACCACCATTGGCAGCTGGGATTACCAGGCCAAACGCGTAACCGCCACAGCGTTGCCCACCGCCCACGCATTCGGCGGCGAACAAGCGCCACGCATCGAAAGCTACGACTGGTCCGGCACCTACGCCTTTGCCAATCTCGACGAAGCCGAGCGCACCGCGCGCATCCTGCGCGAAGCCGCCGATGCCCGCTTCAAGCAATGGACCGGCGAGGGTGCAGTCCGCAGCTTCCGCCCCGGCAGCGTCTTCACCCTGACCGCTTCACCGCTCGATGAGCTGGCCGACCTCGGCGCGCCCCAGGTGCAGCGCCGCTTCGCGCTGCTGGCGGTGCAGCACGCCGGCATCAACAACCTGCCCGCCGATCTCACTGCGACACTCGCCACGCGCCTCCGCCCCCTGGTCGAAGACGACAGCGACGACTGGCACACGCTGCGCAACGCGGCTACCGCGACCGGCTACGCCAACCGCTTCACCGCCATCCGCGCCGACATCCCCTGGCGCCCGACGCTGCATGACGGCACGGGCACACATCTCAACCCGAAGCCGACTGCATACGGCAGCCAGACCGCCATCGTCGTCGGCCCAGACGGCAGCACCGCCAATGCCGGCACGGTCCACACTGATCATCTTGGCCGCATTCGCATCCGCTATCACTGGCAGCAGGAAGAAAGCAACACCTGCTGGGTACGTGTGCTGCAACTGCACGCCGGCCCCGGCTACGGCGCACAATTCATCCCGCGTATCGGCCAGGAAGTGCTGTTGAAATTCCTCGACAACGACATCGACCGCCCGGTCGTCGCCGGCGTGCTCTACAACGGCCAGGGACAAGACGACGCGAGCGTCTTCGCGCGAGCCGGCGACCATGCGCGCGCCGGCCAAGACAACAAGAACGCCGACGGCAACTCGCCCGCCTGGCATGGTGCTGCCGCCGAACACCGCCATGCCGGCTATCTCTCGGGCTTCAAATCCGTCGCTCTCGGCGTCGACGGCTACACCCGCCAGTCCAATCAGCTCGCCTTCGATGACAGCACCGGCCGCCTGCGCACGCAATTAGCCACCGACGCCGCCGCCACGCAACTGAACCTCGGCCATCTGATCCACCAGGCCGACAACTATCGCGGCAGCTTCCGCGGCACCGGCTGGGAATTGCGCACCGATGCCTACGGCGCCATCCGCGCCGGCAAAGGCATCCTCCTCAGCACCTATCTCGGCGGCAGGCCCGACGGCCAGCCGGAGCCGGCAGGAGAGAACACGCCCGGCATCGCCCTGCTGAAACAGGTCAAAGGTTTTGCCGAGAACTTCAACCGCGCCGCCGCCACGCATCAAACCGTGCAATTCATCCTCGTCAAAGGCCATGCGCACAACGGCGCAAAAAGCCAGAGCCGGCTCGACGACACACAAACCCCCATCGACGCCATGCTCAAGGCGATCTCCGGCATGGTCGACGCGCAGGACGGCAGCATCGACGGGCACGGCGAAAAGATCCCGCACATGCACGCGCCCATGGTCATCGTCACCGCGCAGGCCGGCATTGGCGTCACAGCCTCGGAAGGATTGCATATCGCATCAGGAGAAGTCGCGCATTTCGCAAGCGGGCGCGATACGCACCTCGCAGTGGGCGAGGCCTTGTCGCTGCACAGCGGACAAGCCATTGGTCTCCTGGCCGGCGCAGTGAGTGCGGGGGACGACCATGCCGGTATCAAGCTGATTGCCGCGCAGGACGATGTTGAGTTCCAGGCGCAAAGCAGCGAGTTGACGTTCGCGGCAAAGGAAGCGGTGAAGCTCGCGAGCGTGAACAGCCATGTCGAATTCGCGGCGGCGCAGAGCATCACGCTGTGCACGGAGGGCGGTGCGAGTTTGACCATCGAGGGACGGAACATCACGTTTGCCTGTCCGGGGACGGTGTCGATTAAGAGTGCGAGCAAGAGTTTTACCGGGCCGACAAAACTACATCGAGACCTGCCACCTTTACCGAAACTGGCCACTGAGAACAGTTTCAGCCAAAGGCTCAATGTTTCGCATGTAATCGGCTTCGCGCCGGGAGAAGACGAGGTCCTCGAACGAGTTCCATATGAGATACGCAGTCAGCACGGAAAATTGCTAGGAGCGGGAAGACTTGATGAAAAAGGCACCACGCAACGTGTTATTACCAACAGGAACGAACAGCTGACGGTTTGGATCGGCGACGGTCACTGGCAAATTTTCGGGGATCGTGATCACAGCTAAGGAAACGCAATGGAAAAAACCGACCTCGTTACAGATACTTCTCTAACAAAAAATACCTCTCTCGACGATGTGAATCCGAATGACACAGGCGACCTTGTTTTAGAGAATGAGATTAAATCGGATACGTCGGCACAGCATGCGGCGGACGTCGAGCAGTCCGCACCGACGGCCGAGCGCGCGGACACAGAAACGTCGAACACTAGGACAGACAACGTCGCCAGTATTGCAACCAACCAGGATTCATCGCCTGAAAATGAAGCAGGCTCCGACACCAATGTCGCGACGATTTTCGTAGGCTTCAGGGATTTTGCATTCGACCCAATTGAAGGTTTGAAATATAAATTCGTAGCCGACGGCAAAACCATAAAAACCGGCATAACCAGCAATGCGTGCCACACCGTCACGTTAACTGAAATCATTCCCGGCAGCGAAGTGCAAATCTTTGTATTTAGAGAACATACAAAAGATTTCAAAAACATCGGCTCGATCTACGCTCATCCCGGCGACTCCAGCTATGCGATATGCAGCCCGAAACTTAAGTACATACTGGACACAGAAGAGCACGTAGGAGAGCCCGGTGACGCGGAGCAGAAAAGACCTCCTGCTCCAGAGGAATCTGGAGAACAAAAGAAAGACGGCGTGTCCGCCTCATCCGCAAGGTTGCCGGCTACACCTTCGCAAGGTATAGACGTCGCACCATCTCCTTCCCATGGAGAAAGTAAAACCGCTACGTCGCCTGTTCAAAAAATCGCAACGACCCGGAACAGCCAACAGAACAAGCCGAACATCACCCTTGGGCGCGATTCGGCAGGACATCCACAAGCAAATGTGGAAGACATGACGCTGGATTGGCTGAAACGGAAAATTCTTGCCGTATTTAACTTCTGGAGCTGGCGCGACTTTGAGCATTCGGTTCTGCATCCACCCCGCAAAACATCTTCCAGAAATTCAGCGGCATCACGAGAGGCAAATAAACAGGCTACAGATGGCTCGCAAATCGCCAAGCCAGGCAAGTCAGCACAAGGGCACTCAAAAATAAATCCTCTGGTTTTGCGCCCAGTCATATTCCCGACTAATCCACTCTCTGGTAAAGAATTGGACCGGCTGCAGAAATTGATTGATTTTGTAGAGCATCAGGTGAAACTCGATTATTCACCCTATAGAGGCAAAGGCGGCACAACGGTCAATGTAATCAATGCATACGCCAAGACCAATGAACCGACATTTGAAAATAAAGACCCAAACAGACCGAAAGGGCTTTGCCAGGTGTATGTCAAAGTCGCACTATTCAAAGCAGGCTATACCAACGGCCCGGGATGGGAAGGCCAAGCAAAAACGTCTGGCAAAGATTGGCTGAAGTACGGATTTTCTGATGTCAGTAGCACGCTTCCACAAGTTGAAATAACCTATGAGGATGCGCTCTCTCCTACTGATTGGCCGCAGGCTGAACAATGCCTTAAAAATGCAGCTGCTCTTAAAACTCCGCAGAGAGATGGAGAGAAACAAAAGAAGCTGTTGACGGCAAAAGAAATCGAGACAGCTGAGAAGACAAGTTCGGCTGTACCGGTAAGAAAAAAAGAAGTCAAATACATGCAGCCGGATTTAATGTATACCTTACCGGGGGACGTAATCGTTTATGAGCAGGTAGATCCAGTAGAGCTGGATCCGCCCGGGCATGTTGACATTCGCACCTATCATGGATTTATCAGTGATTTCGTGTGGCCCGCTATTCCATCCCTAGGCGGGCCAGCAAAATCAACCAAACGTTATCGAGTCACAGGGGTATTTCGGAAGTTCAGCGATACCCTGGCACTGGTTCGCGTACAAGCATTTTTGCGAATTTTGCGGGAGCACGAGGCAAAAGGTTTCAAGGATCCATATCACGCCCTCCGATATTCGCCCTCTGAAAGGCCGTCACATATAACGTTCAACGACTTTAGTACGCATCCTTATGCGGAAGAGAAAAAGAACAAACCCGCAGGCGCGTATCAAATCAAGCTCCAGACATGGGAAGAAGTTACAAAGAAGATGATTGGCTGGCCGAAGGATTTCAGCCCGTCGATGCAGGACAGAATTTCAATTCTTCTTCTCCATCGAAGGCCGTATAGCAGTATGCCCCACCCACGACGCAGCGCGCTTGGCTACATCATGGAAGGTCGGATAGAAGAGGCGATTAATAAAACGGGATTATCAAATGAGTGGTCCTGTCTTCCAGGTGGAAGAGATTCCCAGATGAAGATGGGCGATCTGAAAATTCTTTTTGATCAGTATGTGCAGGAGTGTATGAAATGAGCCGTATTGGAAAAATCGCTTTCTGGTTTATCTATCTTTTTTCATTTTCTTCTGCACTTCATGCAAAAGATATCTCAATACCAAACTCTATTTGCAAGACCATTACAGAAAAAAAAATGCCGTCCGCTTACCTATTTCATCAAGGGAAGTTATGGAGCGAAAAACGTTCAATTGATTTAGGGGATCTCCAGTCACAACAAAATCAGAATGAAATCTCATCGCTGGAAGAATCTGTCTTAATTTTGAGTCCCGCCAACTTGACCGTATCTGTGAGTTCGAGTGATACATTGACAATCAACTTATCAGAGGCCCATGCCACTTGTGCCAAAACCAGGCAGTACAAAATCAATTGGATGGTCGCCCCCAAAAATTTAGGCCCAGGAAAATTTGACGAGCAATTTTCACTAAACTTTGATGGTCCGGGTATTAACGGCTATCCGCCGTTGGCTACCACGACGTTTAGCACATCAGTTACAGGAATTATTCACGGCCCTGGATCAACAATAAATTTCGACAAGAATGAAGCAAAGAGTTTCTTTTTGGGAAATACACCGTTGCTAAGCATAGCGATTAAGAATGTTGGAGACCGTGCTTTAAGGATAACAAGTTTCTCCACTGACATTCCGGAAAATTCCAAGAAGATTAAGTTAAAGCGGACGAATTGCCTGAGGAAGGACGTTGAACCTTCCGCGTCATGCGTCATTGACTTAGAGGCTCATCAGCCCCTCATCAAATCTACTTCCGTTTCATATGGAATAGGATACAGCAGCAACGATGTCGGCTCGACGAGCGGAGTGATCTATTTAGACTATGACGATAAATCGGGCGCTCGAACTTACATTAAGCGTTGGGAATAGCTGACGTATTGATGACATGAAATCTATCGTCACTTGGCATGCCAAGTCATGCATGGATTTGGGGCTTCTTTTCCTATTCCAGTGACGAAGCTTCCTGTTACGTCGGAATATGATCTGCCGGCTTTTGTGACAAGTTGGCCGCCCTACTGAAGAGGGCACGTTCGCTAACCACTACTGCTTACGGAACGCATGTGCACTCCCAAGAAATCTTTTTATTTTCGCGGCCGCTGTATTGAGTAGCGCGGCCTCATTCGCATCAGCGCAAAACCCTCAGCCACAAAACGTCTACTCGAAAAGAGAACGCCTGGTTGAAGACGCCAGAATCCGTAAGGACATTGAGGAAAAACTTGATTGGCGAAACAGAACAAAAGAAACGCTTGATGACTACGACGAAGCCCATCGAATGCTGTATGGCACGCTGAACGAGTCAATTCTGTTGCATCAAACCACCGGTGAACGATTCGGCATCTTCGAGTCGATCAACGAAAAAACACATACTAAGAGCGTCTATCAAAATGGAAATGGAAACGGATCGTGCCAGGCTTTGCGTAACGTTCGCCAGCAGATGACGGCGCAGCCCAATCTGAGAAAACCTTCATGCATATCTGCTCGTCTTTCATAACGCACACGCAAGCGTCGAAACCGATGCAGCCAGGCGAAAGTGCGTTCGACCACCCAGCGCGTCACGCCAAGATGGCTGCCATGTCCGGTACAGCGCTTGGCGAGTTGAGGATGAATGCCACGCTGCTGCAGGATAAGACGATAGCGCTCGCAATCGTAGGCACGGTCGGCTTGCACACACCTCGGTTTGCGCAGAGGGCGGCCACGTCGCCCAGCGATGGCGGGAACCCCGTCGAGCAACGGCGTGAGCTGTGTCGAATCGTGAGGGTTCGCGCCAGTCAGGATCACATTCAGTGGCGTGCCGTTGGCATCGACGACGAGGTGGTGCTTGCTGCCCGCCTTGCGCCGATCAGTCGGGTTGGGCCCAGCTTTTTCCCCCATGCACGGCACGCACCGATGAGCTGTCGGCGATCACGCGGGAGAAATCGAGACGGTCTGCATTGCGCAGCTTCGCCAGAAGGATATGATGCAACTTCTCCCACACGCCGGCCTTTTGCCAATCGCTTGCGCGGCGCCAGCAGGTCATGCCCGAACCGCATCCCATTTCCTGGGGCAGCATGTCCCAGGGAAGGCCTGATTGCAGTACGAACAGAATACCAGTCAGCACGCGCCGCTCGTCGAGCCGCTTGCGGCCAGGATGGGTGGTGCGTCGCTGCTGGACCGGCAGCAGCGACTGGACTATTTCCCATAGCTCATCATCAACCAGTTGGCGTGCCATCGCACTCTCCTCGACACTCGGGATGAAAGTGCGTTGGACACCTTTTCGATCATTTTGTTAAACGCTCTAAATTTCAGGACGTTCAACTTGAACAAGCTGTAGAAGATTATTTCAACAAGGCATTGCCTCATTGCAGAGAGATGAATATCCAAACTGCCAGAGCTCTAGCCTTCGTAGGAGCATGCCGTGTTCGCGGCACAAAAGAATCTACGTTTGTCGACATTGGGCGAGGTCTAGGTTTTCAAATTCCATTCGAAAGAAACGCGAAGGAACTTGAATTACTTAAAGCAATTTCTGATTGCTATAAACCGACCGTGAAAGGCCAGCTTACGTTAGGCGGCGTTCACCTTGATGTAGATGAAGCTCGCCGTGTTGCCTTACTCAGAAAAAACGAATTCAATTTTCTCGATGAAGACTATTACGACACAAACAGTTACTAACGGTGAATTTGCATGAACTTCCCTAATCGCACTCATTTTCATCCTCGCACTACGATTTTCTTCTCATTAATTCTTATTGCAGGAGGTTCGCTAGCGGACGAATGTACGACCTACGCATGTACAGAAAATTCACGCCTTACAAGCAAGCTAAGAAACGCGGACCGCCAACTGAATATCGAGTACAAAGACCTCATTCAGAAATTGAATCGCACACAAAAAGTCATCTTAGTTCAGGAACAAAGGAAATGGATTAACTTCCGAGATACCCAGTGTGAAAAATTTGCGGATGAGTCTTGCCACGAATGCGACTTCAGTACCTCAAGTCAAATCCAAAAGCAGGCCAACGATGAGTTGTGGTGTATCGCTCAACTCACAAAGACGCGAACGCAGGAGATCCAATCAATGAAGAAAGCTCTTGCCAACGGTACAAAGCCGGATTTCTCGTTTATTCCTACGTAACCGGAACTGCCCCGCTAAATACAGTGAGATTTACGGAAAGTCGTGTGCCTCATAATAAAAATGAAGGTACACACCGATCCCATGAAGTCCGCAGGACGGAAGAGATATCGACAGAACTCCAATGATCTAGACCTTCAATCGCTCTTCGGCATATGTCTTCTTCGGGCGGCGGTTCTCTTCTTCGAGTTTCAAAACCGCTTCATTTCCGGATGAATTACCCCTCGGCCTGCGGATCCCCTGTGATCGGATCTGCCAGTCACGCACTTCATTCGCATATCCGATTTAGAGCTGTCGGCATTATGAACACGTTCCTGAATATGTCGGGAACTTATCGACTCTTGCCGCCACCCATCATTGACCGAAGATCAACTGCCGCGAAGCAATACTTCGCTTGCTAGTAATGTAGGTGACTACTTCGCTGATTCCCGTTAATCGTCATTGGACGATGGCAGCGGGTTGAATTCCAATAGATGATCTGCCAGGAAAATCTTATGTTTGCCAGAATCAAGAGCGTGATTTCGAGATCTGAGGGTGACCTTTCGCCACTGCTGAACACGTCTCGGAACCAACCTGCCACTCATGGCGGGACATCCGCCACTCCCAATGAGAGCACTTCCTCCAAAGAAGAGATGGCTCAGCGCAGGGCAATGGATGAGTCCAGGCGTTATCAGATCCTCGATCAGGAGAAGCGTGCGCCGTTGTTCAAGGCCAATAAAAACGTGTCCTCGGCAAATCTCTCGAATCCCCCGCCCAAAAACTCCCTTCGGTCCCTCCGCAACAAATCGATGCCGTCATTGCTGTTCCTTTCGAGCAAAAAAGGATCGTCGCAGGCGATTCCGGGCAGTAGCAACTCCGTATCGTTGGTGCCGGAAATGCCCAAGAGGGTTGAAACCAGATTACCTTCATTCAGCACGCACCTCCTGCAGTCGAGATCGATGCTCTCCATTCCTTCCCGGTCGTCAAGTCTCCTTCCGCTGTCCGCCATGACGTTTGAAGGCGTGCCGGAATTCTGCAACGAACTGATGACCAAGGACATTGATGCTGCCGCGTTGGCGGAGCTCAAGGAGGCCTTGGACGGGAAACGCAAACAGGCAACGGCGAAGGCGCTTGGCAAAACCGAGGAAAAGCTTGTTTCCTCCTCAAACCGAGATGACATGAAAGAAGGCGTGGAGGATGACACGGAGGAAAAGATGGGGATCCTGATCGTGGCTCGAGCGACACAGGCACAGTTCAAGAACAATTGTCCGGACGATCGACTGCAGATACGCGGCGCGGACATGCTTTTACGGCTGCTTGAACTGCATCATGCTGACAACAAGGTGAGTAAAGCCACTGATGGCTACGATCCGCTGGAGAAGGAACTAGCGTTCTGGCACAAAGCCAAAGGAACCTTGCTGGAAGAGGGGCTGACGGAGGAACAAATCGCGGCAGCGCGTACAGCCTACATTAATGCAAGATCGGTGATTAAAAAGACGGCGGAGAACATGCAAAACATCGCCCTTCGCTTTATCGCACCGGATCAATACCTTGAAAATCTCGACAGGCGCAAGACCATCACAATCGAAGCAATAAGCGCCGACATCAAGGAATCGTTTGGTGGCAGACCGAACTGCCCCAGCGAAGAGGGCATCAGGGAATTGCACAGCGCCATCGAGGAAAAAATCGGTCCTGATAAGCTTAAGGAGCTCAAAAAGGCTTACTTCGATTCTAAGCGCGCTGAAAAGGCCTACAACACTGCTGTGACCAAAGAGAGAGATAAGGCAAGGAAAGCGAGTCGTGAATTTACCATGTCTCCCAACACTGCCAAAAAGCACGGCGAGATGAGGGGCCAGCAGTTGAAATACGAATCCCTAAAAGGCTCGTTGATGGAGCAATTCAAGACCGGCTTTCTTCAGGAATGGGTGCACGATCAGAAGGCAAGTGAACATCTGGTCAAATGGCGGGAGGATCTGATAACGCAGGCCGAATCCATGACCTTGTCGCCCGGAACGCCGGAAAGGACGACTCGCTTGCTTGAAGTGTATGCAGAAGGAAAGCTAAGACAAACCTGGGTTCTCGAGGCAGCGGTGGCAGAAGCAAACAAGCATTCCCATGGCAACATAGCGAGTCTCTCGGATGTTGAGGGAGAACGAGTTGCTGCGTGGGTGTCACAGTATTTTGACAAGGCGGTCAAGCACATGGACGCGACATTCACCTGACCAGAATTTCCTGGCCAATATCCCACGCGGCTTCGCCATAGGTTTCCGGCTGCTTAAGAAGCTTGCAGCGAGTCAAAAACTTTGAGCGGCACGAAATTGCAGAAGAAATGCCAAACCTTTTTTCCTTTCCATCTTTCAAATCTTGCTTTTCCCTTCGCAAGGAGGAAGGAAGAGATTTGGACAATGATCCGGAGCCGCGACAAACAACACTGCCTCATGCCGAATCGCATGGCCGTCAGCTATCAGGGTCATTCAGCAATCGGGGGCGCGAACGCTTCCACTTCTTCAAGAATTTCGGACGCACTGCGCCACCGGTCAAAGATCGTGCGGCGACCATAGGCATCCAGGCGGCCGCATGCCAAGGGGAGAAAGTGCACAACCCGCCGTATGACCCTACACGGGTGCAGGTGTATATCGACACCATTTCCCGAGGATTGAATGCTTCCAACGAACAAATTGAGGCGCTGATCAGGCTTTCCACGGACGTCCGTCTTGCGATAATGCGCGGCCAGACACTGGATCCGGAAACGACAAAGGCATGGCGGGATGCGACGTCGGCCAATGTGGGCGTACAACGTAATATCGCGATGTTTCTAAAGCTTGTTGAAAGAACACAGGGCGAGCTGGCGAAAAGCGAAAATAACTTCGAGATAAAGAATAAAATTTTTTCTCGCCTGGAAAACCTCACGCAACCGATAGCAACGATAGACGAACAGGCAGTTTCAATAACAACTGCGGGCGAAGGCCTTTCCCGTCTTTTGGGCAAGTTCAGCGATGAGCAATTTGAGACATGGAAAGAAAAATTATGGGAGAGCCAGGCGTTTGCGCGCGACGCGGTTGAGGCGTTCAAGAGTTGGAGGGGTAACGTGGCGGTAGCCAGTGGACGCAGCCACGAAGCGCTGAACCCTGAACTTTTTGCACAGTTCACGGCATCCATGGACAGCGTCGCCAGGGAATTGGACTACGCGGCGCTGTCAAGCGAACTTGACAGGAGCCTGGGCCTCGACAGACCCACGGCCGCAAACAAGGAGATTTCGCCGATCAAGGCATCGCCCGCCCTGGACCTCGTCTACCGGTCGCACCTCGTGCCTGGATCGGCCTCGAAGCAGTCGCGCATCCTGACGAGTAACCTGCCCTTTTCTCTTGTTAGCAATCGGGGAGACGGGGATTGCATGCTGTATGCGCTGGGCGCCACTTCCGAAGCGGACGCGGACAGGATGCGGACAAACATCGCAGACTTCATCGGCGGACACCCCGATACGCCACTACAAATGAGCTACAACGCCAACCAGGTGACCGCCATGTTGCTGCAAACGCCGCAGACCCGCGCCATGACGCAGGACCTGACCTTCGGCCGGTATTCTGTACCGAACAGGGCGTATGCAAATCTTGTGAAGATTCCCGGCATCTACCTTGGCGTCGAGGAACTCACCGCATTCAGCGCACTGGAAGACAACAGGGGTAAGAAGTTTCTTGTCGTTGATCGCGATGAAACGCTGACGCGTATCCGGAATGGCGAACGGACCACGCTTTCTTATACGCCGGAAAGCCGGAGCAGCGTCGTTGCCGCCGCCATTGGCGATGCCGACGTCGCGCTGTACAAGACTCCCCAGCACTGGCAGCGCATCGAAAAGACGTTATCTGCCTGACTGCGGCGCAAACGTTCAGTCACGCCGCGACGTAGTGGTTTGCGTCGCCGCACAGGAGCACAGGATAACGTGCGAAAGCAATCTGCCGGAAAGGTGCCGGCTGGGCTGGAATGCAGTTCAGTTGACGTAGCATCTGGAAGGATGTCGCCCCCGCGAAAAGCCAACCACCACGCATCAACTCACTCCCTTTGCCTCTCGATTCGCCAATACCACCACACTGCGCCCCTGCACCTCTATCGCAGGCTCCCCGACCACCCGCACCTCTGCCTGCGGCTCCGCGCTATCCAGCAGCAAATGCCACGTCGCTTGCGACGACGGAAGACTGAAGCGTATTGCCTCGGGCCCGCCATTGATGCACATCAGCACCAGCTCCAGCTCGCCCTTCGCAGACACGCTCGCCCGTTGCACTGCGAGCGCGCGGGCTTCGGGGTTTGGCCAGGCTTCTTCCGACAAGGCCTGGCCCTGTTCGTCGAACCATGCAATGTCCTTCACGCCGGGCGCAATTTCCTGGCCGTGCAGGAATGCGTTCGACTGAAGCGCGGTGAACGTGTGGCGCAATGCCGCGAGGCGGCCGACGTAGCTGATCAGTGCTTGTCCCTCGGGCGTGCGCGCTGCCGTCCAGTCGACCCATGAGATGTCGTTGTCCTGGCAATAGGCGTTGTTGTTGCCGTGCTGCGTGCGTCCGAATTCGTCGCCGGCGAGCAGCATCGGTGTGCCTTGCGCGAGCAGCAAGGTGGCGAGCATGGCGCGCTTGACCCGGTCGCGCAATGTGCGGACGGCGGGATCGTCGGTCGGGCCTTCGGCGCCCCAGTTGGCGCTGTAATTCTCGTTGTGGCCGTCATTGTTGTCTTCGCCGTTGGCCTCGTTATGCTTCTGCGCGTAACTCACCAGGTCCTGCAAGGTGAAGCCGTCGTGCGATGTGACGAAATTGACGGAGGCCCAGGGTTTGCGATGGCGGCGGTCGAACATGTCGGCGGAGCCGCTCAGGCGCCTGGCGAGTTCGGGCCGCTGGCCGGAATCGCCGCGCCAGAACTGCCGCACGCAGTCGCGGTATTTGTCGTTCCACTCGGCGAAGCGCGGCGGATGATTGCCGAGCTGGTAGCCGCCGAGGCCGACGTCCCAGGGCTCGGAGATCAGCTTCAGGCGCGACAGCACGGGATCTTGCAGGATCGCGTCGAAGAAGCCGGCGCCCGGGTCGAAGCCGGTTCCTTCACGGCCGAGCGTGGCGCCGAGGTCGAAGCGGAAGCCATCGATATGGAAGGAGTCCGCCCAGTAGCGCAGGGAATCGAGCACCAGCTGCAGCACGCGCGGATGCGAGATGTTGAGCGTGTTGCCGCAACCGGTTTCATCGATGTAGTAGCGCTCGTTGCCCGGCACGAGGCGGAAATAGCTGGCATTGTCGAGGCCGCGAAAGCAGATGGTCGGGCCGAGTTCGCTGCCGCTGCCGGTATGGTTGTAGACCACGTCGAGGATCACTTCGATGCCGGCGGCATGCAGGCGGCGCACCGCGAGGCGCATATCGTTCAGTCCGCCGCCCGACAGGTAGCCCGGCTCGGGCGCGAAGAAGGAAAGCGGGCTGTAGCCCCAGTAATTGCGCAATCCGCGCTGCAGTAGAAAGTGGTCCTGCAGGAAGGCCTGCACCGGCATCAGTTCGACGGTGGTGATGCCGAGCTTGTGCAGGTGCTCGATGAAGCGCGGATTGGCGAGCGCGGTGAAGGTGCCGCGCAGGTCGGCACGCAGGTCGCTACGCAACATCGAGATGCCGCGCACATGCGCTTCGTAGATCACGGTCTTCGACCATGGCACGTGCGGGCGGCGATCGTCGCCCCAGTTGAACAGGTCTTCCACCACGACGGCTTTCGGCATCGCCTGCGCGCTGTCGCGCCGGTCGAAGCTGAGGTCGCCGCGCGAGGAGCCGATGCGGTAGCCGAACAGCGCATCGGTCCAGCGCAAGGGCCCTGAGAGCTGGCGCGCATACGGGTCGAGCAGCAGCTTGTGGTGGTTGAAGCGAAAGCCGCGCTGGGGCTCGTAAGGCCCGTAGGCGCGATAGCCGTACAGCAGGCCGGGGCCGGCTTCGGGCAGGTAGCCGTGCCAGACTTCGTCGGTGCAATCGGGAAGGGACAGGCGGGCGAGCTCCTTGCGGCCGGCCGGGTCGAACATGCACAGTTCGACCCTTTCCGCGTTCGCGGAGAATACGGCGAAGTTGACGCCCGAGCCATCGTAGCTCGCACCGAGCGGATAGGGCTGGCCGGGCGTCAGCCGGTCCGGAATTTCAAAGAACATGCATTGGGTCTCCCGCGTGCGTTGATCCTGCTTGCTGCTTATGCAAGAGGTTCGAGCTTGCAGGCGGGCATATCGTTCCCGGGAAATGCAAGGAGGGCGGGCCGGATCAAATGCCGGCTGTCGCTGCGGAATGTATCCCGCGTTTCCCGCGTTTCCCGCGTGGATTACATGCGTTCCTTGCGCTGCGCGGGATCGGCGAACCGGATGGGCGAGGCAAGTTCAGGCCGCAGGCCGCGCGTGCTGCTGTACACATCACGGATACGCGCAAGGTCCTCGTCCAGGTCGCCGGAGAGCGAGAGGTAATCGACCAGGCGCACTTCCTTGCGCTGGTAGTCGATGCAAGCGATGCCGAGCGGCACGCCGGCGCTGAGCGTGATGTGATAGAAGCCGCTGCGCCAGGTATCGCGATACTTGCGCGTGCCTTCCGGCGCGAGCGCGAGCCAGTAGCGGTCGGCGTCCTTGATGCTTTGCGCGAGACGCTCGATGGCGCCGGTGGATGCGCCGCGTTCGACCGGCACGCCGCCGCAGGCACGGAAGAACGGCCCGAGGATCATGCCGCACACACCGCGGAACAGGGCTTCCTTGCCGAGCCAGCGAAACGGAACGCCGACCACCCATTTCGCAAACAGGCCGATGACGAAGTCCCAGTTGGAGGTATGCGGATAGACGATGACCACGCCGCGCGGACCGGGCAGGGGTGCGAAGTTCACGCGCCAGCCGAACAGGGCGAGCACCCGGACGGCGAAGCGTTGCAAGGAAGTAGAAACGGAGCGGACAGTCTGATAATGATCGGCCATGGTGTTCTCGCAGCAGCCGAAATATTATGCCTGTTTACGTACGGAAATGTTTCTCCTGTGATCGTTCGCAAGCGCGAATCTGAATCTGTTTCAATCGGTAATAGGGCTGCGAGGGCGGGAATGCAGTCAGTAAACTGTTGCAAACTCCCAGGGAAGAATGATGAAGAACGTTTGCAGATTGCTATTACCGACCGTGATGTTGTTTACCTTGCCGCTCGTGGCGCTGGCGGACTCGTGGAAAGATGAAGGCGGCAATGGCCACAAGCACAAGGAAAAATATTGGGACGGAAACTGCAAGGTGGAGCGCAAGTTCAAGAAGAACGGCGAGTTCGAGGAAAAGCGCAAGTGCAAGGATCCTGGCGAACCGGCAGTGATCTACGCGCCGGGGCCGCCCGTCATGGTTGAGCCCGGCCTCACCATCCAGGGAACGGTGCGGATTCCGCAATAAGGAATGTGCGCGGAATCGGGAAATGATTCCGCGCACGTTTCTAATCTATGCAAAGCGGCCGGTTGCCTCCAGGTGCGGCGACGGTTCGCGCAAGGCCCAGCGCAGCGGCAGCACGCCCTGCCTGAATACATGACGTTCGGTGATGAAGCGCAGCATGCGCTTTGCACCAGCGAAGCCCTCGACCCGCGGCCCTTCCCACACGACCTCGGCATGGCCGCTCAAATGCAGCAGGTGCCCCTGTTCGAAATCGATGAACAGCAGGCCGGCGCGCGCATCGACGAGCAGGTTGCCAATCGTGTTGAAGAAGTTGTTGCCCTGGAAGTCCGGCCACATCAGCACGCCATCCGCATCGGCCTGCACGAAACCGGGCCTTCCTCCGCGATGCGAGACATCGACCGTATCGCCTGCGGCACTCGCAATGAAGAAGGTATCGCACTGACGGATCAGGGTCCTTGCCGCATCGGGCAATAACTTGCCATCGCCCATCGTCACGACCGGATTGCGCTGCGCGGGCGGATCAATCCGTTCGCGCGTCTGGATGTACTTCGCGCAATTGCCGAAGCTCTGCCACACGTCCAGCGTGAAGCCTTCCGCATCGGCGCTGCCCACTACGCCGTTGACGCGGTTGCGCCGGCGCGTCTCGAACTGCAGGCCGAGGCAGCCGAGCGCATGGCCGGGGCGGATGACGGAGGCAATCGGATCGTCCCGCTGCAGGCGCGCGCCGATGCGCAGGCTGACCGGATCGGGCGACTGCACAAAACCTGGCTCGCCCCACAGGGTGGATGCCCAGACATCGTCTTCATCATCACGCGCTCCGACAAAGAGCATCGGCAGCAAGGGGAAGAAATCACGATGCTGCTGCGGCATGTAATCCCGCAGCGCAATCGCGCCGATTCTTTCCATCTGCATGCGCACGCCAGCGCGCTCCTGCGCAGCGATCTCGCCGGCATGGAAGGCGCCGGCGCGTGGCATCGAACGGTGAGTGTCCATGCCGATCCTCTTATGCCGCCTTCGCGTTGTAAGGCGGCAGTTCGATCATCGGCACGAAGCGCGGCAAGGCTTCGATGCGCGCCAGCCAGGTTCGTATCGCCGGATAGGGATCGAGCGGAATATCGCCTTCCGGTGCGCGGGCGACGTAGCTGTAGCAGGCAATATCCGCAATGGTGGGCGTGTCGCCCAGCAGGAAACTGCGCGACTGCAGTTCCTGCTCCAGGATGCCGAACAGGCGCTGCGCGCGCTGCTGCGCGGCTTCCATGTCGACTGGCCTGCCGAAGCGCTTGCCGACCCGAGCCAAGGCGGGGCCGAAAGCAATTTCGCCCGCAGCCACCGAGAGCCAGCGCTGCACCTTCGAGGCATTGACCGGATCGCGCGGCAGCCAGTGTTCGTCGCCATAGCGCAATGCGAGGTAGACCAGGATGGCATTCGAATCCGCAACGACGGTGCCGTTGTCATCGATCACCGGCACCTGCCCGAAAGGATTGAGCTGGAGGAATTCGGGGCTCTTCTGCTGGCCGGCGCGCAGATCGACGTCAATCGGCGTGTAAGACAGGCCCAACAGGGACAGGAACAGTTCGGCGCGGTGCGCGTGGCCGGACACGACGCTGCGGTAAAGCTTGATCGGGGACGAGGCTTGCATGGCGGTTCTCCTTCTGGCTGGGAATGGGATGCCGCCGGGCCGGCGGCGCAATACGGGAAACATATGACGCAGCACACATTCTGCGTCAGACGCATTGCTGAATAAATGGCAATAAACGAAGCAAATTACTTCATAATATGGAGTAATCAGAGCGTGCAGAAATGTCCCATGGACAAGCTCAGGAGCATTCAGACCTTCGTCGAGATCGCCGAACGCGGCAGCCTCACGGCAGCCGCCGCTGCGCTCGACACGTCCCTTCCTACCGTCGTGCGCAAGCTGGCGGAGCTCGAAAGCACCCTCGGCGTGCGCCTGTTCAACCGCACCACGCGCCGCATCCGCCTGACCGATGAAGGACACCGCTACCTCACCATCTGCAAGACGGCGCTCGGGCAGCTGGAGGAGGCGGAAGAGGCATTGTTCGAATCCAAGGCGAAGCCGACCGGCAAGCTGGTGGTGACGGCGCCGTCGCTGTTCGGTCGCCTGCACGTCGCGCCGCTGGTGATGCGCTTCCTGCGCATGCATCCGGAATTGAACACCGAATTGCTGCTGCTCGACCGCAGCATCGACCTGATCGAGGAAGGCGTGGATGTCGCAGTGCGCATCGGCCATCTGGCGGACTCGACCCTGCATGCGGTGCCGGTCGGCGCGCTGCAGCGCGTGATCTGCGCCAGCCCCGGCTATCTCAAGGAACACGGCACGCCCCGGCATCCGTCACAGCTGGAGCAGCATGCGGCGATCCGCTTCACGGGGCGCAGCGTGCTGAGCGAGTGGAAATTCCGTGAGGATGGGCGCGACCTGAACGTGCGCATCGCGCCGCGCATCACCACCAACTCGGTGGACGCTGCGCTCAATGCCTGCCGCGATGGCATGGGCATCGGCGCCTTCCTTTCCTACATGGTGCAGGCGCCGGTCAGGGCTGGCGAGTTGCGGCCCATCCTGCGCAAGTTTGAGGCGGAAGCCTTGCCGATCACGATGTTGTATCCACATGCGAAACTGGTGTCGGCCCGCGTGCGCGCCTTCATCGACTTTGCCGCGCCGCTGCTGCGGGCGCAGAATTTCACGAAGCTTCAGGGCTGACCGGATCGCGCGCGGCGTCGCCAAAACCCCTACGCGACAAGTTGCCTATTGACCAAGCCCGGGTGCTAAAATGTTCGCTTGTCCCCGGGCGTCGCTCATGAACGTCACCGCAAAGCCTTATCAAATCGTCATCGGGCAGCTTCGCGTCGGAATGTTCGTCATTCTCGACCTGAGCTGGCTGCAGCACGACTTCCCCCGCAACAGTTTCAAGATCAAGAACGAAGAACAGCTGGCAAAGATCCGTGCCCTCGGCCTGAAGCGGATCCGTATCGATCCGATGCGCAGCGATACCGTGCCCGAGCCGCTGGCGCCCGGTGAAAGCGCCACACCAGACACAGATGCGACCGCCGGGCTGGTGGAAAGCCCGATGGCCAAGGCCAAGCGGGAGCGCGTCGAACGCATCAATCAGTTGCGTGCCGCCGTGGTGGAATGCGAGTCGCAATTCGTGCGCACGGCGAACACGCTAAAGCAGATCAACAACAACCTCTTCGCGCGCCCGCAGGAAGCCTACCAGCGCGCCAATGAACTGGTCGATCACCTGGTCGACTCGGTGCTGACCGACCGCGACATCGCGATCCACCTGATGAAGGACAAGATCGGCGGCGAGGAAATGTACTTTCACTCGCTCAATGTTTCGGTGCTGGCAATGATGCTGGCCAAGCAGCTCAAGCTGCCGAAGGAGCAGGTGAAGGAGCTCGGTTTCGGCAGCCTGTTTCACGACATCGGCAAGCTCGACATTCCGGCCCGCGTGCTGCACAAGACGACGCCGCTCACGCGCGCCGAGCAGAACCTGGTGGAAATGCATTGCGCCTATGGCGAGCCGATCGCGAAAAAGCTGGGCCTGTCGAAGCCGGCGATCGACATCATCATGGAGCACCATGAATACATGGACGGCAGCGGCTATCCGGCCCGCCTGAAGGGCGACCGGATCTCGCCGCTGGCGCGCATCGTGGCTGTGGTCAATACCTACGACAACCTGTGCAACCGCCCGAACATCGCCGATTCGGTCTCGCCGTACGCGGCGCTGGCGCACATGTTCGCGCGGCAGCGCAACCAGCTCGACAGCGAACCGCTCGGCATTTTCATCCGCTGCCTCGGCGTGTATCCGCCGGGCACCGTGGTGCGCCTGTCGGACGGCACGCCGGGCCTGGTGGTAGCGGTCAATTCGGCCAAGCCGCTGCGTCCGAGCGTGCTGATCTACGATCCGGGCGTGCCGAGCAGCGAGGCCATCATCCTCGACCTGGAGCATGAGCCGGACATCAACATCGCCGAATGCCTCAAGCCCATGCAGCTCTCGCGCGAGGCGCACGCCTACCTGAATCCGCGCAAGCGCATGAGCTATTACTTCGACCTGCCGAATTCGCGTCCGAAGGCGCGAGGCTGACGCCAGGCAAGGCCTCCGGGCGCTCCTGCACAGGCCTTGCGCCGCGCGCTTGCAGCGCTGCGCTGATGTGGTGTAATGGACGACCACCCATCCTCAGGACTCAGGAGCGCCGCATGGAAATCCTCATTGCAGGACTCGTCGTGTTTCTCGGCATTCACCTCGTTCCCGCCGTGCCAGGCTTGCGCAATGCGCTGTTCCGGTCGCTCGGCGAGAAAAAATACAAGGCGCTGTTCTCGCTCGTGTCGTTGATCGGCCTGGTGCTGATCGTGGTGGGCTATGGCCACGCGCCGAGCGAGCCGAAGCTGTTCGATCCTTTCCCCGGCGCGGTGAGGATCGCGCCCCTGGCAGTGACGGTCAGCTTCGTGCTGTTCGCCGCGGCCAACATGCGCACCTATATCCGGCGCGCTGTCCGGCATCCGCAACTGATCGGACTCGGCATCTGGTCGGCCGTGCACCTGCTGGCGAACGGCGAGCTGCGCGCGACCGTGCTGTTCGGCGCCTTCCTTGCGTACGCGGTCGTGGACCTGATTTCAGCCGTTGCGCGCCATGCGACCAAGACCTTCACGCCGGTGCTGCGTCAGGATGTGATGGCCGTGGTCGGCGGCGTGGTGCTGGCGCTGCTCGTGATGAGCTTCCATCGCCAGCTGTTCGGCGTACTGGCGGTGCCGTGGGGAAGGTGAGCCCCTACTGGTAGGGCCAGTTTACGCCTTTTCTGATGCCGGCCCCAGGCGGCTACGCACATAGTCGATATGGGACTGCATCGCCGTGCGCGCCTCCTCGGGACGGCGCGTGCAGATGGCGTCGCATATGCTGCGATGCTGCAGCAATAGCTGCTCCGGAACCGACACTTCCAGCTCGCGCAGGCCGGCGACATTGAGCGTGATGTGTTCACGCAGCATGCTCATGATGCTGCTGTGCAGATGCAGGAACATGCTGTTGTGCGAGGCCAGCGCAATCGCGTCGTGCAGCCTGGCGTCGATGCTGGATTCGGTTTCCTTGTCGTCCGTGTTTCGCGCCTGTTCCAGCGCCTGCATCAGGCCGCTGATGCACTCGATGTCCTCGGCGCTGCCGCGCAGGGCAGCGAAGTAAGCGGTCGCTCCCTCCAGCACCCGGCGGAATTCGAGCATGTCTTCGCGCACGGCGGGATGGTCGGTCATGAGTTGTGCCCAGGGTGACGCAATGCCGGTGCGCAGCTGGTCCGACACGAAGACGCCCGCGCCCCGGCGGCTACGCACCAGCCCGCGTGCCGCCAGCCGCTGGACGGCCTCGCGCACGGTGTTGCGCGAGACGCCGTAGTGCTCCGCCATGTCCCGCTCCGAAGGCAGCCGCGCGTTGGCCGGAAAGCTTCCGTCGAGCATCGCCGTCTCCAGCCGGCGCATCACTTCTTCCACCCGTCCGCTCGCCTGCCTGCCGCCCATCACTGTCTCCTGCGATTGTCATTTTTCGACTGGTCCGACCAATTTGCATGGCTCGGGCATCTGCTGGGATTATGCGGGCACAACAAGAAATACGCAAAGACACGCCTCGATCAACGCCCCAGGTCGTGGCTCTCAGGAGACGATTCACGCAACACCACCATCCCTGCTGCGCCCTGCCTCCCGGCTGACCTGCCGTCACCACCTTACCGGTGACGCAGCGCATCCGCGTACCCGTGGCACGGGCGACGCACATGCCGATTACGTATGGACTACGTACGGACTACGCACCGATTCATTAATTCATTGATTGATTTGCTGGAGGAGAGCTTCATGGTTTGGCAACAGGTTTACGACCCGTTCGGGAATATGGTCATCTCGACCCTGCTGGCGGCGGTACCGGTAGTAGTGATGCTGGTATCGCTGGGTTTTCTGCACATCAAGGCGCATCTCGCAGCCGGCCTCGGCCTGCTGGCGGCGTTCGTCGTTGCCGTGTTCGCGTACGGCATGCCGGCCGCGATGGCCGGCAAGGCGGCCCTGCTCGGCGGCTTCACCGGCCTGTTGCCGATCGGCTGGATCGTGCTCAACATTATCTTCCTGCAGCAGTTGTCGGAACAGAACGGCAGCTTCAAGATCCTGCAATCGTCGCTGTCAGGCATCACCGATGACCGCCGCCTGCAATTGCTGCTGATCGCGTTCTGCTTCGGCGCGTTCTTCGAGGGCGCCGCCGGCTTCGGCACGCCAGTCGCGGTGACCGCCGGCATCCTGATCGGCCTGGGCTTCTCGCCGCTGGCCGCGTCGGGCCTGAGCCTGATCGCCAACACCGCGCCGGTGGCCTTCGGCGCGCTCGGCACGCCGGTCATCACGCTGGCCAAGGTGCACGGCTACGACCTGATGGACGTCACCGCGATGATCGGCCGCCAGCTGCCGTTCTTCTCGCTGCTGGTGCCGTTCTGGCTGATCTGGGCGTTTGCCGGCCGCAAGGCGATGATGGAGATCTGGCCGGCACTGCTGGTCACCGGCCTGTCGTTCGCGATTCCGCAATACCTGGTGTCCAACTTCATCGGCCCGGAGCTGGTGGACATCATCGCGGCCATCGTATCGATGGTCTCGCTGATCCTGTTCCTGCGCGTGTGGCAGCCGAAAAAGATCTGGCTCTCGCCCAACCTGAAAGGCCATGAGCACGACGGCGGCCGCGTGCCGGAGCCGGCGCCGGTCGAGCATTACTCGCGCGCCGAGCTGGTGCGCGCCTGGACGCCGTGGGCCATCCTCACCGGCTTCGTGTTCGTGTGGGGCCTGCCGCCGGTGAAGACTTTCCTCGACAAACTCTTCGTCGCCAAGTTTCCGATGGAGGGCCTGCACAACCTCGTCATGAAGATGCCACCGGTGGTGACGAAAGCGCATCCGGAAGCCGCGGTGTATGTGCTCAACCTGCTTTCGGCGACCGGTACCGGCATCCTGCTGGCGGCCATCGTCGGCGCGCTGGTCATGAAATACAGGCCGGTGGAAATCGCGCGCACTTTCGCCCGCACGTTCTGGCTGGTGCGCTATTCGCTGATCACCATCGTGCTGATGCTGGCGCTGGGCACGCTGACGCGCTTCTCCGGCACCGACACCACGCTCGGCCTGGCGTTCGCCAACAGCGGTGTGCTGTATCCCTTCTTCGGCACGCTGATGGGATGGCTGGGCGTGAGCATGACTGGTTCCGACACCGCGTCGAACGTACTGTTCGGCGGCATGCAGCGCGTGGCGGCCGAGCAGCTCGGCCTATCGCCCAACCTGATGGGCGCGGCCAACAGCTCGGGTGGCGTGATGGGCAAGATGATCGATGCGCAATCCATCGTCGTGGCATCGACCGCCACCCGCTGGTTCAACCATGAAGGCGACATCCTGCGCTATGTGTTCTTCCACTCGATCGCGCTGGCTGCACTGGTTGGCGTGTTCGTGACCTTGCAGGCGTATGTCTGGCCGTTCTCGGCCATGGTCAGGTAAGCAGCAGGCGACAGCGATCGACGCGAGGCCGAAGCCGTTAAACTTGATCTGTCTCATTGTGCAGCAAGCGCGGCCTTGGCCATCATATTGCCCTTGGCCAAGGCCGAATGCTAATATGATCCAATGGGAATGAATCTTTTGACGCGCAGGATCGCTGCCTGGACCGCATGCTTTGCGGTCCTTCTGGCCGCGCTTGCGCCGTCGATCTCCCATGCCATCTCCGCAGCAAAGGGCACCAATTCGATCTGGAGCGACATCTGCACGCAGGCCGGCATGACCAGGCATACAGGCATGCATGGTGACAAGCATGCCCACATGCATGGCAATATGCATGCCGACATGCAGGCTGATATGCAAGCAGACAGGCACACCAGCAAGCACGCCGATCACTCCGGACCCGTGCAGAAAAGCCTGCACTTCGAGCACTGCCCGTTCTGCTTCACGCATGGCGGCTCGGTCGGCCTGCCGCCCGTCGCAGCCATTTCCCTGCCGATCGTCACTGCGACGCAGGAACGTCCTTTCCTCTTTTACCAATCTCCGCGCCCGCTGTTCATCTGGGCCGCCGCGCAATCCCGCGCACCGCCTTTCATCGCCTGATCTCCGCCGCCCCTAGTGGCCCGCCCCACCCCGATTTGGGATATCTGCCGGACACTCAACGGCGATTGCTGCGTTGCCCATCCTCGCGATAACAACTCTATCGCTCCGGTAGGCGCCTTGTACTCGCCGCCGATTGCCTCGGCATCAAACCCAAATCGAGACGTGACGGACCACTAGCCGCGCGAACGCTGGCTATCGCGTTGCATCTGCCTGCACCAGTCCTGGCCGGGGCGCTTTCGCACGCCGCACGGTCGGGCTGATCGGCATCGTCCGTCGCGCGTGCTCGCTGCATGCAGCACCGGTCGCCCTTCCATCGCTGCGCCCTGACATCATGGCGCTGCGCTGCATGGGCGCTTGGGTGCGACACGCCGCGTCATCACGCGCGCGATTGACGCTGCCCTGGCGGGCACACGCACCAACTTTCACGTCTGAACTTCATGAGGTATCCATGACCTCCGGCACACTCGTCTTCGACCATACCGTGCATGCTTCGCGCATCAAGCGCCTGGGCACATTCATGCTGGTGCTCGGCATGCATCTCGCGCTCGCTGCGTGGGCATGGCAGTCACGGATCGGGACGCTTCCCGAACCGCCGCAAATCTGCATGTCGGTGCGCACCGTCGCGCTGCCTGCGCCGCAACCTGCCATGCAGAAGCCCACCGCCCCGCAGGCGCCCATGCGGCCGGTACAGCCTGAAGTCCGCTCTGTCGCCCGCCCTACCCACGCGGCAGTACCGACCACGCAGGCCGCACCTGCTATTGCCGAACCAGCGGCCGCAAGCATGGCCGCTCCCGCGCAGCAGCCCGCGCCGGCAAGGGAAGAAGCAGCACATGCGCCTGCACCCGCTGCACCCACCGCGGCGCCCGCAGTGACGGCAGCGCGCTTCGATGCCGACTACCTGCAGAATCCGGCACCTGTCTTTCCGCTGCTCTCGCGCAAGCTGCATGAAGAGGGAAAGGTGCTGCTGCTGGTGCAGGTGTCCGCCAAGGGCGAAGCCGACGACGTGCAGATCAAACAGGGGAGCGGTTATCCCCGCCTCGATGAAGCCGCCCTCAACGCCGTGCGCAAGTGGCGCTTCGTCCCGGCGCGGCGCGGCACCGAGCCCGTCGCCAGCAGCGTTGTCGTGCCGCTGGTGTTCCGGCTCGACAACTGAACCAATTCAAACCAGGGAGCAATTGCATGCATTACCACGACCAACCATTCCGCATCATCCTGCTGGCCGCACTCGTGGCACCGGGACATGCCGTCCTTGCGGCGAGTGACGCACCCGTGCTCGACGAAGTCGTCGTCAGCGGCTCGCGCGCAGCGACGAAACTCATCGAGACGCCGCAGGCCATCGGCGTCGTCAAAGAAGAAGTCCTGCAACGCGACAAGCCCAAGGCCATGGGCGAAGTCATCAACCGCATTCCGGGCGTCTACTGGAACGACCTTGGCAACGAGCAGCACAGCATGGGCATCCGCCAGCCGATCAGCACCAATGCGGTGTACCAGTACCTCGAAGACGGCATCCCGATCCGTCCGCTCGGCGTGTTCAACCATAACTCGCTCAACGAAATGAACCTTGCCGGCACGGAAAGCGTGGAAGTGGTGAAGGGCCCGGCCTCCTCGCTCTATGGCAGCAATGCGGTCGGCGGCGCGATCAATTTCCTGACCGCTGCGCCATCGCGCACGCCGACCGCCAGTGCCGGCGTGCGCCACGACAACACCGCCGGCTTCACCCGTTACGACTCGGCCGCCAGCAACACCTGGGGGCCGCTCGGCCTGCGCTTCTCGCATTACAGCTCGCGGCGCACGCGCGACAACTGGCAGGAGTACAGCAAGGGCAGCAAGGATTCCTTCTCGCTGCGCGGCGACTATGCGCTGAGCGCGTCCTCGCAACTGCGTGCAACGCTGGTGCACACGGATCTTGACGCCGCCATGACCGGCAGCCTGTTCGAGAACGATTACCGCGCCAACCCCGGCAAGAGCCTCAACACCTTCACCTATCGCAAGGACAAGACCACGCGCGCCAACCTCGCGTGGGAGGCAGAGACGACGCAGAACGGCCTGACCACGGTCACGCTGTTCAGCCGCCGGAACGACCACGGGCAGATCCCGAGCTACACGATCGGCAGTTGCGCGGGCAACACCTGCAAGGGCAGCATCAACAACAATCACGTCGATTCGCTCGGCGTCGATGTGAAGCATCAGCAGGAATTCGACTGGCTGGCCTCGCGTCTCGTCGCCGGCGTCTACATCGACCGGAGCGACAATCCCTACGTCAGCGACAACCTGAACATCACGCGCGATCCGGCGAGCGGGAGATATGTCGGCTATGCGCTCTCCAGCGCAACCGATCCCAAGGGTGTGCGCGACTTCCAGGCCGACATCGACAACGTCGCCGCCTTCGCGCAATGGGAACTGTCGCCATGGACAAAGACGCGCGTGGTGGCGGGCGGGCGCATCGATACCATCCGCTACGACTATCACAACAATCTCTCGCCGGCGGGCAGCGCCAATTTCGGCGCGCCGGACGAAGCGCGCAATTTCTCGCATTTCAGCCCGAAGATCGGCGCGACCTACGCGCTCGACAAGGACGCCAGCGTCTACACCAATATCAGCGAAGGTTTCACGCCGCCGGAAGTGCTGCAGTTGTATGGAAAAACCGGCATTCCCAACCTGAAGCCGTCCACCTACGACAACTATGAGATCGGCCTGCGCATGGCCTTCCTGAACGGCGCGCTCAAGCTCGATTCGGCCTTGTACCGCCTCGATGGCCGCGACACGCTGGTGAATTACACCGTCGCGCCGGGCAACAGCGAATACCGCAACGCCGGCAGCACGCGCAGCCAGGGACTGGAACTCGGCCTCAGCTATGAGGCCGGTGCTGTCGATGCGCGTTTCGGCACTACGATCGCGTCACATCGCTTCCGCAAGTACCAGGTCTCCGGCACGCTGGATTACAGCGGCAAGACCATGCCGCAGGCACCGCGCGACATCACGACTGCGGAGATCGGCTACAAGCCGGTGGCGGGCGGGCGCATCGCGCTGGAACTGGTGCACCAGGGGGCGTACTGGATGGACAACGCCAACACGGTGAAGTATCCGGGCCACACGCTGCTCAACCTGCGCGGCCGCTATCAGTTCGCGAAGGGATGGGAAGCCTGGCTGCAGGCGAGCAACCTGGCCAACAGGCGTTATGCGGACTCGGCTTCGAGTTCCTATTCCGGCGTCGGCGCCTATTCGCCGAACACGCAGAACCAGTACACGCCCGGCGCGCCGCGCAGCGTGATGGTCGGCCTGGCCTACACCTACCAGTAGCGCACCCTGCGTCTACTCAACCAAGGAGTTGCATCATGAATGAAAAACTCGGCATCGCCCACTTCTGGGCACAAGGCGACGCGGTGTCGCACGCCATCACTCTCGCGCTGCTGCTGATGTCGGCAGTGAGCTGGACCATCATCGTCGGCAAGCTCTTCGGGCAGTGGCGCGCTCGCGCGTCGACCATGTCGGCCATGCAGTCCTTCTGGAACGCTGCGTCGCGCACGCAGGCGCTCGACACGATACGCCAGGAAGACAGGACCGGCGTGTTCGCCGCGCTCGCCACCGATGCGGTTCTGGCGGCGCAGGCCTGGGAAGAGAAAGCGGAACACGGAATCCACAGCGCAGGCGTCGATGCCGGCGAGTTCATCGGCCGCACGCTGCAGCAATCGACGCTGCTGGCGCAGGCGCGCGTCGAGCGCGGCCTGACCTTCCTCGCCTCGGTGGGATCGACCGCGCCCTTCGTCGGCCTGTTCGGCACGGTGTGGGGCATCTATCACGCGCTGGTCGGGCTTTCCGGCGCGACGCAGGTGGTGCTGGACAAGGTGGCCGGCCCGGTGGGCGAGGCGCTGATCATGACGGCGGCGGGCCTGTTCGTTGCCATCCCTGCAGTGCTCGCCTACAACGCCTTCACCCGCGCCAATCGTCTGGTGCTGGCGCAACTCGACGGCTTCGCGCACAGCCTGCATGCCTGGCTGGTGGCCGGTGTGCGGCTCGACGGGCAGGCGCGCGCCGCCACCGTCACCGCATTGCCTGCCGCGCACGCGCACTGAGGAGCGGCCATGGCATTCAACAACAAGCAGAACAGTGGCGGCACGGCGCAGCCGATGGCGGAAATCAACACCACGCCATTGGTGGACGTGATGCTGGTGCTGCTGGTGATTTTCATCATCACCGCGCCGCTCTTCCACCAGGCGATTCCGGTCGACCTGCCGAAAGTCGATGGCAGCCGCGTGGACGACAAGCCGCGCACAGTGCAAGTGGCGCTCGATGCCGAGGGCAAGGTTTTCGTCGACGGCAAGGAGGTACCGTTCGACGCGCTGGATGAACGCCTGCATGCGATCGCCGGCACGCCGATGCTGGAGATGCACCTGCGTGCCGACCGTGCCACGCGCTACGATCGCGTCGCTGCCATCATGGCCACCGCGCAGAAGAACGGCATCAGCAGGATCGCATTCGTGACGGAAGGAGAAGACCATGCGCGCCATTGACATTTTCAACTGCGGCATCGCTGCGCTCAGCATGCTGGCCGCGAGCGGATCGGCAATCGATGCCCGTGCACAGGCCGGGCATATGAATCACAACACGGGTGACAACACGGGTGCTGGCAAACGGATCGAACTGGGTACCAGCGTGGCCGTCGATGCGAGCGGGCGCCTGTGGGCTGCCAGCAAGGAAGCCGATGGCGATGCGCAGTACGTGGTGCTGCAGGCATCGGATGACGGCGGCGGGACGTGGTCTGCGCCCCGGCGGGTGCAGCAGCAGCCGGAGCCGGTGGCGGCCGACGGCGAAAACCGTCCGAAGCTGGCCTTCGGCACCCAGGGCGAACTCTACATCTCGTACACGAAACCGCTGGCGAAGCCCTATACCGGCGAGATCCGTTTCGTGCGCTCACTCGACGGCGGAAAGACCTTCCTGCCGCCGGTGACCGTGCATGCCAATCGCGACGAGATCACGCATCGCTTCGATGCCATGCTCGTCGATCGCAGCGGGCGCATCTACATTGCGTGGATCGACAAGCGCGATGGCATCGCAGCGGCGGCGCACAAGGGAAAGTATGCCGGCGCCGCGTTGTACTACGCCGTGTCGGAGGACAAGGGTGCGAGCTTCCGGGGCGATTACAAGATCGCCGACCATTCCTGCGAATGTTGCCGCATTGCGCTCGCGCTTGGCCCGGACGGTAATCCCGTTGCAATGTGGCGTCATGTGTTCGCACCCAATATGCGAGATCACGCCATGGCCGAACTGCGTCCCGATGGCAAGGCCGGGCCGCTCGCGCGCGCGAGCTTCGACAACTGGCGCATCGACGCCTGCCCGCATCACGGACCGTCGCTTGCCTTCGGTGACGACGGCATCCGGCACCAGGTGTGGTTCAGCATGAGGGACGGCGATGGCGGGATCTTTTATGCGAGCGCCACTCCCGGCGGGAAACCCGGTCCGGAACGACGACTCGGCGCCGCCAATGCGGAACATGCGGACGTGGCGGTGGCTGGCAAGCGCGTCGCGCTCGCATGGAAGCAGTTCGACGGCGCATCGACGGCGATCTTCGGCAAGGCCTCGAACGACGGCGGCGCGACATGGGAGGACATGGAACTTGCCCGCACCGCAGGCGCATCGGACCAGCCGCATCTGCTGACGACGCCGGCGGGCATCGTGCTCGCGTGGCGCACGCAGGCGGAAGGCATCCGCATCGTGCCTGTGAAGGGAGGGCAATGATGCGGCGCACATTGCTCATATTGATCACATCGCTGCTGGCGGCGCTATCTTTCCTTGTCCCCTGCTCGGCGCGCGCGGGCCAGGTACTGCAAGCCTTCGAACCGGGCAGCCTGGCGCGCATCGTCGACACACAGAAGGGCAGACCGTTCATCCTGGTCGTATGGTCGCTCGACTGCGTGTACTGCCAGGCCAGCCTGAAGACCATCGCTCGGGAAATGCGCAGGCGCAAGGGTCTGCGCGTGGTGACGGTTTCCACCGATGCGGTGGATGATCCGGATGCCGTGGCGCTCATGCAGCAGCGGCTGGGAGCGCTCGGCATGACACGCCACGCCTGGGCTTTCGGCGTGGCGCCGCCCGAGCAGCTGCGCTATGCGATCGATCCCGCATGGCATGGAGAAAAGCCGCGCAGCTACTGGTTCGACGGCCGAGGCGGGAAGACCGCGTATTCGGGTGTGATCACGGCCGCGATGATCGAACGGTTCGCGCCTCGTTGATGCTTTATCGCTGCCCCTGAAGCAGCTGCTTCAGGTTGCCCAGCCCGGCCGCGAAGATGCCGCTGATCGTGCTTCGGACTGCCGTATCGTCCATGGCGGCGCCTTCCTTGCGACGGAAGCGCGCCTGCCACGTCACTACGGCTCCGCCGCCTTCGCCTTGGGTGACGGCAAGCGACGCCTCGTAGTCGGTGACAGGAAGCGGAGAATCGAGCATGGCGTAGTGCTGGGCCCGGCGCGCATCGTCGTACTCGCGCAGCTGCTCGCGCATGGTCGCGCCGTCCTTGAGCGTGAGCAGGCGGACTGCCTGCCGTTCGTTATTGCGGCCTGCGGTGAGCTGCGTCGTGGCGACCGCGGGATGCCAGGCCATGTTGTCGAAATCCTTCACTGCTTGCCAGGCGGTGCCCGGTGCAACGCTGAGGGCGATGCTTTCCCGGACATCGAGCAGCGGAGCCGATGCCGCAATGCCGTGGGCGAGCACGCAGATGCCGAGCGCCGTGAACTGCCATAGTGCGCGAAACTTCATGAACCATCCTTTCTGTGGATATCAGGATCGCTTTGCCATGCCGCCTGTGCTGCGGCATCGGCCAGCGCGCTACGCTCTCGGTGAGGATGAAAGCGTGCCGTGAATCGTCGCAGAGGCGGGGCGCGGCGTATTGTAAAAATGCGTCTTCAGGCGCGCCTGGCTGAGGTATGCCAGCGGCGAGAGTGCTGTGAGGGATTGGAATTCGCGGATGAAATGCGACTGGTCGTAGTAGCCGTGCGCAAGGGCGGCATCGGCGCTGGTCGCGGACGGATCGAGCAGGAGTGTGCGCGCGGTCTTCTGGAAGCGGCCCAGGCGCCGCACTTCCACCGGCGTCAGGCCGGTGGCTTGCAGGAAGCGCCGCTCCAGCTGGCGCTTGCCGAGATGAAAGCGCGCTGCCAGCTGATCAATCGACAGCGTGTCGCAATGCCGATAAAGCACGGTCGCGGCGGCGCTGACGATCGCATCGAATGCCCGAGCTTCGAGCTGTTCGAGCAGGAAGGATTGCAGCAGCGCGACACGCTCGTCGTGGGAGCGTGCGCCGGTCACCTCGTCGGCAAGCCGTTTTCCCGGCGTTCCCCACAGGTCTTGCGCGCGCGGCTGCTGGTCGATCAATTCATTGCCGGGCAGCTGCGTGAAGTGATGCAGCGCGCCGGCCCGAAACCGCACCGCGATGAAGCCCAGTCCTTCCATTGCAGCAAGCTGCATCGGGCGCCTGCGGATGCACAGCAGGTGCGTGGCTGGCAGGGAGAAAAGCTTCCCGCCTTCGCTTTGCGCGAATGGCGTGCGGTAATGGAAAAATACTTCCGCTCCAGTGCCGGGCAGCACGGTCGGCAACGGGACCGTCTCACCTTCGCCCGATTCCCAACCCCAGAAGCGGTCAATGTACGGGCTTAGCCTTGCCACGGGGAAGCGGGAAAAGATGCGCATGCGGTCTTGTCATGGATCGGAAAAAGTAATGTAGCGCATCTTGGCAATACGGCAAAGTCGCGGGGGCGCGCATTTATACCAACAGTCAATGCAAGTGCCGCACAGACAGTTCATCATGCGATAATGAATTGTCATTCACGGATGGACAAAGGAACGGGGGGATTGCCCCTTTTCTACCGGCGATGCAGACCCGAACGAAACCGGCGCCATTGATCGCGCATTGGCTCATTCTCAGTGCCGCACTGCTTGTACTTGGTGCTGCCGGCATCTTTTATTTCTTCGAGGAGCAGCATCGCACCCAGGAACGTGAAGAGGAGCGCCTGCTGGCGCAGGCCCGGGTCGTCCAGGAAAACGTGGGCCAGAACCTGGCAGCGGTGGACGCAGCGCTGGTCGACGTCCGCAACCAGCTTCCCACGCTCGGCGCCGGGCGCGAGCTTGATCTCTATCTCAAGACACTGACGGATGCGATGCCGGCGATCCGCACCGTGGCTGTCCTCGATGCGCAGGGCAACGTGACTGGCGCGAGCCGCAAGGAGCTGGCGAATCAGAATATGCGCCAGCGCGCCTTTTTCGACGAAGCGCGACGAAGCCGGGATCCGGACATCCTCTTCGTTTCACCGCCTTTTCGCACCTCGCTTGATGTCTACACCATCGTCGTGACGAAAGTCCTCGCCGATGTCCGCGGCGGATTCGCCGGCCTGGTGCTTGCCACCCTGGACCCGAATTATTTCGCGCCGCTGCTCGAATCGATCCGCTATACGCCGGATACGATGACCTCCATCGTGCACTGGAGCGGCACCCGCTTCCTGGTGCGGCCGGACCAGGGGAATACGGCCACCATGAACCTGCGGCAGCCGGGCACCTTCTTCACCGTCCATCGGGAAGGCGGCAGGGCAGCGACCGTGTATTCGGGGCGGGTGTATGCCACCGGTGATGAGCGCATGATCGCGCAGCGCACGGTCATGCCGGCCGGGCTCAAGCTGGACCAGCCGATGGTGGTCGCGGTCAGCCGCAGGCTCGACCTGATCTATGCCACGCTGTATCGCGACATCAGGATCCTGTCCGCGCTCTATGGCGCGATGGCCCTGCTTTCCATCGCCGGCCTTTATGCCTACCAGCGCAAGCACTTGGAGTCCGCGGCCAGGGAAGCCGAGGCGTTCAGGGTGGTGGCAGCGAACGAACGCTTCATGAAAATGATCGCCGACCATTTGCCGGGCATGGTTGCCTACTGGACGGATGAATTGCGCTGCCGATTCTCCAATGCCGCCTATCTGGAATGGTTCGGCAAGACGCCCGAGCAGATGCGCGATATCCGTATCCAGGACCTGATGGGCCCGGAGCTGTTCGCGAAGAATGAGCCGTACATGCGCGCGGCCCTGCGCGGCGAGCCGCAATTGTTTGAACGCACACTGACCAAACCGGATGGCAGTATCGGCCATACCCTGGCGCAATATATTCCGGACAAGGATGGCGACAGGGTGAAAGGTTTCGTGGTCCTGGTGTCGGATGTCACGAAACTCAAGCAGGCGGAGCTGGAGCTGGAGCGGCTGGCGCAGACCGATTTCCTGACCGGCGTGGCGAACAGGCGCCAGTTCCTGCTGCTGGCAGGTCAGGAGCTGTCGCACGCCGCTCGCTACGGCGGGCCGCTGTCGGTGCTCATGGTGGATATCGACCACTTCAAGAAGATCAATGACACCTATGGCCACAAGAGCGGCGATATCGTTCTTCAAACCTTTGCTGCCTTGTTCCGCAATGCAACGCGGGCCGTCGACGTCATCGGCCGGCTTGGCGGCGAGGAGTTCGCCGCGGTGTTGCCGCAGACTGACGGAGAACGCGCGCGTGAGGTCGCGACGCGCCTGCTCGAGGCCGTATCGTCTGCCGAGGTTCGCCTCGACGATGGGAGGACAGTCCGCTTCACCGTGTCGATCGGCCTGGCAAGCCGTGCCCGTCCGGACGATACCATCGACTCCATGCTCGGCCGAGCCGACGCCGCGCTCTATGAAGCGAAAAATACCGGCCGCAACAGGATCTGCGCTGCCGAGGGAATGCGGGAATAAGACACGGGCTTTGCAGGCTTTACCTGTATTTCGCCATGTCCTTGCGTTCCACGTAGTCGAGCAGGAATTCCGCGAAGCTCTGCGCCGCCGGCAGCGGCGAGCGACCGTGGCGCGAAAACACGAAGAACCTGCGCGTCACTTCCGGCTCGTGCAGGCGCCGCATCTGCAACTGGTACAGCTTCACCAGCGATTCCGCATAGGGCAGGCAAGCGGCGACGCCGAGTTCGGCGCTCACCATTGCCAGTGCGGTCGTCATGAAGGTGACCTCGTTGCTCGGATTGAGCGTGAGGCCGCGCAAGGAGGCGTGCAGGTCGAGCGCCAGTTTTTCCGAGAACTGGCCTTGCAGGGCAATGAACGGATAGCGCATTGCCTCGTCCCAGGTCAGGCGCCGTTTTTTCTCCAGCGGATGTTTCTTCGGGAAGACGAGCATGAAGGGCAATTCGAACAGGGGCATGGCGTCGATGCCCGACACCAGGTCGCGCTCCGGCCCGACGCCGATGTCGACTTCGCCGCTCAGCACGCGCGACACGACGCTTTCCACACCGCAATCCACCAGCTGCACCTGCACGTTCGGATATTGCTGCCGATAGGAATTGATGACATCCGGCAGCAGGGTACAGGCCATCAGTTGCGGTACGGCCACGCGCACCAGCCCTTTCTTCAGCGCCTTCAGGTTGTTGATTTCGCCAAGTGCACCGTCAAGGTCCAGCACCAGCTTGTCGACCAGCGGATAGAACTCGCTGCCGACATCCGACAGCTCGAGGCGCCGCGTGGTGCGGTCAAACACTTGCACGCCCAGCGTCTGCTCCAGTTCCTTGATCAGCCCGCTCAGCGCGGACTGCGTCACATGCAGGCTCTCCGCCGCGCTGGTGAAGCTGCCGGTCCGGACCACGGCAATGAACGCGCGCAGTTGTCTTAGTGTCACACTCATCGGCTTATCTGATAAATCCAGCGAAAAATCCCGTTTGAATGATAAACCCCTTTGGGCTTTAATGCCTGTAATACATGACGCTTTCGGCACAGAAAGAACCATTCCGGCCTGCCTGAAAACTGCAACCCATGCAGGGTCTTCATACAAGTTCCGGAATCCATTCAACCAAGGAGGCAAAAATGAAGGTCAAGAAAATCCACCACGTCGCATACCGCTGCAAGGACACCAAGCAGACCATCGACTGGTACCGCAAATATCTCAACATGGAACTGGTGCTCGCCATCGCCGAAGACCAGGTGCCGTCGACCGGCGCGCCCGATCCCTACATGCACATTTTCCTCGACGCGGGCGGCGGCAACATCCTGGCCTTCTTCGAACTGCCGAACCAGGCGCCGATGGACCGCGACCGCAACACGCCGGTCTGGACGCAGCACCTCGCGATGGAAGTCGACACGATGGAAGAGATGATGGATGCCAAGAAGCGCCTCGAAGCGGACGGCATCGAGGTGATCGGCCCGACTGACCACACCATCTTCAAGTCGATCTATTTCTATGACCCGAGCGGACATCGCCTGGAGCTCGCGGTGAACACGGCCACTCCCGAGATGATGAAGAAGCTGGACGAAGTGAAGGAGGCCATGATCGAGGAATGGAACCGCACCAAGAAGGCGCCCAAGCACGCCGCATGGATGCATGACGGCAGCTACTCGGCAAAGCAGTAAGCGCACAAGGCCTTCCTCCCTCGCATGGAGGAAGGCTGCAAAAGAACCAAGCAAAGGAGCAGGAGACATGTTCAGTCGCCTCGGAAGATGGGCGTCGCGCGGATTGGAATGGATGATCGTCGCGTGCCTGTCCATCATGGCCATCCTGGTGTTCGGCAACGTGGTGTTGCGTTACGCCTTCAATTCCGGCATCGCCGTTTCGGAAGAGCTGGCCAGGCTGCTGTTCGTCTGGCTGATCTTTCTCGGCGCCATCCTCGCATCGGCGCAGCACGCGCACATCGGCTTCGATTCGCTGGTGACGAAACTGCCGACGGCATGGCGCAAGGCCCTGATCGCCGTAACCGCCGCGCTCATGCTGGCGGCCTGCGTGATGTTCATCAGCGGCGGCTGGCAGCAGATGATGATCAATCTCGACAATGCCTATCCGGTGCTCGGCATCTCCTACGCATGGCTGTATGCCGTGGCCATCGCATTCGGCGTCGGCATGATATTCACCATCAGCGCCAACGTGTGGAAGGCGTTCCGGCGCAGCGATGAAGACCTGGTGCTGACCAAGGACATCGGCACGCGCATCGAGGACAAGATGGACGACATGGTGGCGCGCCGCCATCAGCAGCATCAGCAGCACCCGGAGAAACCTGAATGAATGCCCTTATCTTCCTCGGCGTCCTGCTGGCACTGATCACGGCCGGCATGCCGATCGCCTTTGCGCTGCTGTTCGGCGGCGTGGCCGTCATGCTGCAGATGGACCAGTTCGATACACAGATCGTGGTGCAAAACGCCATCGGCGGCGCCGATAACTTTGTACTGATGGCCGTGCCCTTCTTCATCCTGGCCGGCGAATTCATGAACGCGGGCGGCCTGTCCAAGCGCATCGTCGATCTCGCCGGCGCCTTTGTCGGCCACCTGCGCGGCGGGCTCGGGTATGTCGCGATCTTTGCCGCAGTGCTGCTGGCCAGCCTGTCCGGCTCTGCAGTGGCCGACACCGCCGCGCTGGCCGCCATCCTGGTGCCGATGATGCGCCGCGCCGGCTACGATCCGGCACGTTCCTGCGGCCTGATGGCGGCCGGCGGCATCATTGCGCCGGTGATCCCGCCCTCCATCGGCTTCCTGCTGTTCGGCGTGGTCGCCAACCTGTCGATCACGCGCCTGTTCCTGGCCGGCATCATGCCCGGCGTGATGATGGGGCTGGCGCTGGTGATCGCATGGTGGCTGGTATCGCGCAAGGCCGATGTCAAGCTCGCGCCGAAGCTGCCGATGCGCGAACGCATGGCGCTGCTGGGCAAGGGCTTCTGGGCGCTGATGCTGCCGGTGATCATCATCGGCGGGCTGAAGTTCGGCATCTTCACGCCGACCGAAGCCGCCGTCGTTGCCGCCGCCTACGCCCTCTTCGTCGGACTCGTGGTCTATCGCGAGCTGGACTTTGCCACCATCTACCATTGCCTGCTGGTCACGGCGCGCACGACGGCCGTGGTGCTGCTGCTGGCGGCGCTGGCAATGGTGGCTTCGTACACGATCACCATCGCGGACATTCCCGGCCAGGTCGGCGGGTGGATGCAGGCCTTCGCCGGCAGCCAGCTGCTGCTGGTGATCGCGATGATGGTAGTGGTGTTCTTCGCCGGCATGGTGCTGGACTTCATCCCCATCGTCCTGATCTTCACGCCGGTATTCCTGCCGATCGTGCAGCAGGCCGGCATCGATCCGGTGTATTTCGGCGTGGTCTTCGTGATGAACTGCTCGATCGGCATGATCACCCCGCCAGTCGGCGTGGTGCTGAACGTGGTGAGCTCCATCGGCAAGGTGTCAATGGCCGACGCGGTGCGCGGCGTCCTGCCCTTCCTGCTGGCGGAATCGCTGGTGCTGGTGGCGCTGATCCTGATGCCTTCGCTCGTCACGGTTCCTGCTTCGTGGTGGCACTGACGCCACGCTTCGATTCCTATCCATTGATCCAATAAGGAGACACAAATCATGAAACCAATGCACAAGCTGATGGCCCTCGCGATCGCCGCACTGCTGTCCGGCCCGGCGCTGGCGCAAATCAATGCCAAGTTCGCCGTGACCCTGCCGGAAAAATCGCACCAGGGCCAGGGCGTGGCGAAATTCGTCGAACTGGTGGATGCCAAGAGCAAGGGCCAGATCAAGATCAAGCCTTTCTACAGCGGCGCTCTCGGCAACGACGTGCAAGTCACCTCCGCGCTGCAGGGCGGCACCATCGAATTCACCGTGCCGCAGACCACCACGCTGACGGGCATGGTCAAGGAATTCGAAATCCTCGATTTCCCTTTCCTCTTCAGCACGGAACAGGAAGCCGAGAAAGTGCTCGACGGCCCGACTGGCCAGAAACTGCTCGACAAGCTGCCGGCCAAGGGGCTGGTCGGCCTGGCGTATTGGGAGAACGGCTTCTTCAACGCCACCAACAGCAAGCATCCGATCGCGAAGGTCGAGGATTTCCAGGGGCTGAAGTTCCGCGCGATCCAGGCGAAGATTTCGCAGGAAACCATCAAGGCACTCGGCGCCAATCCGGTGCCGCTGGCGGTGCCCGAACTCTATACCGCGCTGGAAACCCATACGGTGGATGGACAGGGCACGCCGACCGCAGTGATCGCCGCGCTGAAGCTCAACGAGGTGCAGAAGTACCTGTCGCTGACCAAGCATGCGTATGGCGCATTTGTGCCGCTGGTGTCGAAGAAATTCTGGGACAAGCTATCCGAAGCCGACCGCAAGATCCTGCGTGACGCCGCGACGGAGGCACGCACCTACCAGCGCAAGGTCGCACGCGACCAGGCCGCTTCGGCACAGACCGCGATGGCTGCCAAGGGCATGCAGGTCAACGACGTAACGCCGGCCGAACGCTCACGCATGCGCGCCAAGGTCAAGCCGGTGTGGGACATGTTCTCCCACGAAGTCGGACAGGACACGTTCGCCGAAGTAACCCGCCAGCTCGATACGAAGTGATTCCAAACCCGCCACGCTTGAACAGGAAAGGCAACAACAAATGAAACTCGCCACGCTCAAGGCCGGCGGCCGCGACGGTACGCTGGTGGTGGTCAGTCGCGACCTCACGCAATGCCGCCCGGTGCCGGACATCGCGCGCACGCTGCAGGCCGCGCTCGACAACTGGGAACGCGCCGCGCCGCAGTTGCAGGAAGTCTATTTCGCGCTGAACAGCGGCACCGCGCAACACGCGCAGCCCTTCGATGAAACGCAATGCCACTCGCCGCTGCCGCGCGCGTTCCAGTGGGCCGACGGCTCCGCCTACCTGAACCACGTCGAGCTGGTGCGCAAGGCGCGCAACAGCGAGATGCCGGCCTCCTTCCACACCGACCCGCTGATGTACCAAGGCGGCTCGGACTCCTTTGCCGGGCCGCGTGATCCGGTTTGTGCGCTGAGTGAAGACTGGGGCATCGACCTCGAAGCGGAAGTCGCGGTGATTATCGGCGATGTGCCGATGGGTGCGACGCCGACGCAATGCGCCGAGGCGATCCGGCTGGTGATGCTGGTGAACGATGTCTCGCTGCGCAACCTGATCCCGGCGGAACTGGCAAAGGGCTTCGGATTTTTCCAGTCGAAACCGGCCAGCGCGTTTTCCCCGGTGACGGTCACGCCGGATGAGCTGGGCGACGCATGGCGCGACGCGAAACTTCACCTGCCGCTGCTGGTGCATGTAAACACAAAGCTGTTCGGCAAGCCGAATGCCGGCGCCGACATGAATTTCGATTTCGGACAACTGATCGCACATGCCGCGAAGACGCGCGAACTGGAAGCGGGCTCGATCATCGGCTCCGGCACCGTGTCGAACCGGCATGGCAGCCTGCATGGATCGCGTATCGAGACTGGCGGCGTGGGCTACTGCTGCATTGCCGAACTGAGGATGATCGAGACGATTGAAAGTGGTGCGCCGAAGACGGGGTTCCTCAAGTTCGGCGACACGGTGCGCATTGAAATGAAGGATGCGGCCGGGCACAGCATCTTCGGGACGATCCAGCAGACGGTGGCGAAGTATCGGGGACAGCCGGGGCAGTAGCCTCACTTGCGAATGAATCCGACCATGCTGAAACTTTATACCTACTTCCGCAGCTCCGCTGCGTACCGCGTGCGCATCGCCTTGAACCTCAAGGGCCTTGCGTACGAAACGGTGCCGGTGCACCTGCTGCGCAACGGCGGCGAGCAGCTGCAGGAGCGCTACCGCACGATCAACCCTGCCGGCCTAGTACCGAGCCTGCAGGATGGCGAACACATCCTCACGCAGTCACTGGCCATCCTCGAATACCTGGAGGAAGCCTGGCCGGACACGCCGCTGCTGCCGGCCGAGCCGCTGAATCGTGCACGAGTGCGCGCGATGGCACAGACGATCGCTTGCGAGATCCATCCGCTCAACAACCTGCGCGTGCTCAAATATCTCACCGGCACATTGAAGGCAAGCGAAGAAGAGAAAACGCGCTGGTACCGGCACTGGACGGAAGCGGGCTTGCGCACGCTGGAAGCACTTCTCGCGCATGCGCCGCAGACCGGCGCCTTCTGCCACGGCGATGCGCCGACCATCGCCGACTGCTGCCTGGTGCCGCAGGTATTCAATGCCCAGCGCTTCGATGTCGACATGTCGGCCTATCCGACCGTGATGGCGATCCATGCGCGCTGCGGCGAACTGGCGGCCTTCGCCGCAGCGCATCCGGCGCAGCAGCCGGACGCGGAATAGGCAGCCTCAGGAGTGCGCCGGAAACATGTTCCGCACACGGCGCACCAGCGCGGCGGCGATGCCCGAACCGAAGCCGCCGCGGCGTTGCAGGTTGCGCGACCACAGCCTTGCGCGACGCAGGCAGCGCGCAGCCACATTCCTCACTAGCGTTTCCGGATGGCCGAACATGCGCAGGCGCGAACGGTACAGGACCAGGTCATCAAGGTTGCGCTGCGTCGCCTTCAAGTGCATCTTGTACTCGTCCTGTCCCCATAGCAGATGGTATTCATGGCCGCTGCGCGCGATGCATTCGCAGGCGGTAAGGAAGCAGCACAGCGTGCCGAGCCGGTAGTTGTTGAATTCCGGATTGTGCCCGATCACTTCAAGGAAGAAATTGTCGCCGGCGCGGTAGTTGATGGTGCCGGCGCACACGCGACCATCGATGGTCATCACGCAGACCATGCCGCATTCCTTCGCCAGCTGGATGATGCGCTCGTCGTCATTGACGGCGACCTTGCCCTTGTCGGCCATGCGCACGCGGTTGAAGTCGATGATGGCGCGAATATGCGCCGGATCAATGTTCTTCGTCTCGTAGACGCGGAAACGGAAAGTGGGAAAGTCGCGCTTGAGCTTGTTCATGTACCGGTGAATATAGCTGCGCGTGGCCTTGCCCATGCTTGCGAGATACTCGTCGGCACTGGGTGGCAGCGTGATGACCATGTCTTCCAGGCAGTTGAAGTGCTGATGCGGCAGCGGCAGGCGTTGCGTCATGGCCTGTACCGCGTGGAAAGTGATGATGTCGACCTCGGGATAGGTCGCAAGGATGTGGCGCGCGAAGCGCGAGACTTCGTGGTCGCCTAGCAGCATGCCTTCGTTCACCACTTGCACATGGTTCTTTTCCCGGCGGAACAGCCAGACGGTGACCAGCGCGCCATCGTCGAACACGGCATAAGTGCTAATGTTTTGCATGCGCCCGTAGACCCTGAGGTGCGCCAGCGACGAGAACAGGTTGCCGTAGAGGCGCAGCATGGCCGCTTCCGCAAATGGCGGGATCTGGTCGTCGTAGCACTGGATGACTATGCCTTCTGCCGGCTTGCCCAGGGCCGCGATGTTGCCGCGTGCGATCTGGATGCCGTCGATGGTGGAACCGCGTGCGCTCATTTGTTGTCTCCGTCTTCTTGGTCGCGTCAGGTTTGTTCTGCACAACTCACCTGGTGCCTGTCATGGGCGGCGCCCGTGGCGCTATTCATGACAGGCTCTTGATTGGACGACCAGCGAAACAAGAGTTCATCCAGTGTTTCGATCGCTTGCCGCTTGTTTGTGTGAGCGCAAAGAGAACGTGGAATCCATCGGCGCCGTGCCCTCGCCTTCCTATAGTGATGGGTATTGCGTACCGCTGCTGCAGCGCCGCATGCACACCGATGCAGTCCCGGCAGCCCTCTGCAGGCCTTATAGCGCATTGCTTCTTTCCTCTGTCCTTCCACGCCGGTATTGAATGCTGGTATGGAAGGCCGATATCACCCCGCCGTTCCGCAACGGAATTCACTATCCTGGATATAACCACTTTGCAAGTATGGGTTAATCCGGCAAGAGAAAGACTCGCGTAGAATCTGGGAAAAACGGCTGCGTCCGCAATCGCTCCTCCTGCTGACAGCAACAACGCATGCGGCCGACGCGCAGCAAGCGACCGCTGAAAAAACTGAAACAGGAACATCCATGCCGCTGACTGGCGGCAGCTTGTATGCCGGGAACATGCATGCTGGAACGGGACACATCAACTGAAGACGCGAGACCCATGGAAGCCGGACCTGAAGCGGCCACCAGGGAGCGCTTCGAGCGCATCATGCGCATTGCACGCCGCACGCTCGCCGTGCAAGCCGTCTTCGTGCTGCTCGACGAGACCGGCGCACGGCCGGCCCGGTTCAGCCTCGGGCTGACGGATGAAGACTTGCCGCACTGCCTGCCGTTTTGCGCCGCCACGGCATCCGACGCTGTTCCCTGTGTGATCGAAGACATCGACGCCGATCCGCGCTTCGCGGCGAATCCGCTGTCCGCCGGTCCTTCGCCGCTCCGCTTTTATGCGGGATGGCCGCTGCACGATGCCGCCGGCCGCCGTGCCGGGACACTGGGCATGTTCGACCGCAGGCCGCGCGCACTGGAGGCGGAGGATGTCGATGCCCTGCGCGACCTGGTGCAATGGGCGGAATCGGAGCTGAATAACCGCGCACTGCTGCAGGCGCTGACGGTGGCCGAGGAAAGCGAGTCGCGCCTGCATGCGGTGGTCGACAGCGTCGCCGACGGCATCATCACGCTCGACCAGTTCGGCATGATCGTGTCGATCAACCAGGCGGCGACGCGTATCTTCGGCTACCAGCCGGACGAGGTGGTAGGGCAGAACATCAAGGTCCTGATGCCTGCCGCCTATCATCAGGCGCACGACAGCCACCTGCAGAATTTCCGCGATACCGGCAAGACCCGCATCATCGGCCTCGACCGCGAGGTGACCGGCCGCCGCAAGGACGGCTCGCTGTTTCCGATGGAGCTGACCGTCAATGAAATGTGGCTGCACGGCCGGCGCGGCTTTGCCGGCATCATTCGCGATGTCACCGTGCGTCGCGAGAACGAGCGTAAGCTGCGCGAGAGCAGCGCACTGCTGCAGGCGGTGATGGGCAGCACCTCGTCCTTCGTGTATGTACGCGACATGCACGGCCGCTTTCTGTTTGCGAACAAGGAATACAAGAAAGTGTTCGGCTTCCAGCCCGGCCACCTGATCGGCAAAACGCTCGAGGAAGCCTATCCGCCGGAGTGGGCGCGCTACAACAGGGAAAGGGATCAGGCCGTGCTTCAGGGCGGCGCCGGCACCCGCCATGAAGACGAGGTGCGCAGCGACAACAATGGCCGCATCTACGTGGTCGTGCGCTCGCCGTTGATCAACGAGAGAGGCGCGGTGTACGGTGTATGCGGTGTGGGCACCGACATCACCCAGCGCAAGACGGCGGAAGAGGCCATGAATGCCTTGAACCGGCAACTGGCCGAGACCACCAGCCTGCAACATGCGATCCTCGACAGCGCGAACTTCTCCATTATCGCCACCGATGTCAATGGCGTGATCTGCCTGTTCAACATCGGCGCGCAGCGCATGCTGGGCTACGCGCCGCAAGAGCTGATCGGCAAGGGCACGCCCGCTGTGCTGCATGATGCCGACGAGATCGTCGCGCGCGCGCACCTGCTCAGCATCGAGCTGGGGCGTCCGATCGAGCCGGGCTTCGATGTGTTCGTGGCGCGCGCCCGCGGCAGCATCGCCGACGAGCAGGAATGGACCTACCTGCGCAAGGACGGCAGCCGGCTGCCGGTGATGCTTTCGATCACCGCGGTGCGTGACGAGCGGCAGCGCATCACGGGCTTTCTTGGCGTCGCCTACGACCTGACCGAACGCAAGCGCGCCGAACAGATCAAGGATGAATTCATCTCCACCGTCTCGCACGAGCTGCGCACGCCGCTGACCTCAATTCGCGGTTCGCTCGGCCTGCTGACCGGCGGCATGGCGGGCGAGATCCCGGAGCGCGCAAAGAGTCTGCTGCAGATCGCCAACAACAACTGCGAACGCCTGGTGCGCCTCATCAACGACATCCTCGATGTGGAAAAGATCGAATCCGGCAACATGCGCTTCGAGATCGTGCAGCAGCCTGTCCTGCCGCTGGTGAAGCAGGCACTCGACGCGATGCAGGATTACGCGGCGCAATACAGGGTCAGCTTCAGGCTGCATAACGACGCGCATGACCTGCATGTGGCGATGGACGCCGACCGCATGGCGCAGGTGGTCATCAACCTGCTGTCCAACGCCGTCAAATTCTCGCCTCCCGGCGGTTGTGTGCAGGTGCGGCTGGCGCGGCTGCCGAGCTGCATGCGCCTCTCGGTCATCGACCAGGGACCGGGCATTGCGCCGGATTTCCACGAGCGTATCTTCCAGAAGTTCGCGCAGGCCGATTCCTCCGACTCGCGCCAGAAGGGCGGCACCGGCCTCGGCCTGAGCATTTCGCGCGCCATCGTCGAACGTCATCACGGCCGCATCGATTTCAACAGCGCGCCGGGCGGCGGCACCGAATTCCATGTCGAGCTGCCCCTGCCCGCAGAGCCGGCCTACACCGCGCTCCCGGCCGGATACCGCAAGGTCCTCGTGTGCGAAGACGATCCGGACGTGGCGCGCCTGCTCGCCCTGATGCTGGCGCAGGCCGGCCTCGCCAGCGACATCGCCTTCGATGCGGAACAGGCGCGCAGCCGGCTGCTGGAAGGCGGCTACGAAGCGATGACGCTGGACCTGGCCTTGCCGGGCGAGGACGGCATTTCGCTGCTGCGCTGGATGCGCGCGCAGGAGGACCTGCGCAATCTGCCGGTGGTGGTGGTTTCGGCCCGCGCGGAGGAAAGCAGGCACAGGCTGAGCGGGGGGGCGGTCGGCATCATCGACTGGATCCCCAAGCCGATCGACCCGCCGCGCCTGCTGTCGACCCTGCAAAGCGTCGTGCAGCATGCAAGGAGCGACGCGCCGTCCGTGCTGCACGTGGAAGATGATATCGACCTGGCGAAGGTGGTGTCCGCGCTGCTGCATCCGAACTTCGACGCATGTCATGCCCGCACGCTGGCCGAAGCACGCACTCGGCTTGCCGCCGAACGTTACGGCCTGATCCTGCTCGACCTGCAGCTGCCAGATGGCCATGGCTCGGAACTGCTCGGCGCACTGCCACCGCTGAACGCCGCCACCCCGGTCGTGGTGTTCGCCGCCGAAGAGACGGATCGGCAAACGCTCGACAGCGTGCGGGCGGCGCTGGTAAAGTCGCGCACCTCGAACGAACAATTGCTTGCCATCCTGCACCAACTGATCCGCCGGTCCGGTGCGGAGTAAAGGACAAAAAGGACAATCGATGAGCCGCGGCGCGCTCCACCAGATTCTCTACGTCGAAGACGATCCGGACATTCGGACGGTGGCGCAGATCGCGCTCGAAGCGGTCGGCGGTTTCCGCCTGGCCGTGTGCGCCTCCGGCCGCGAAGCGCTGGACATGGTGGCCGGCGGCTTCGTCCCCGACCTGGTGCTGCTGGACGTGATGATGCCGGGCATGGACGGCCCCACCACGCTGGCGGCGCTGCGCGCGCTGCCGTCGGGCATGGACATTCCGGTCGTCTTCATGACGGCCAAGGTGCAGGCCGGGGAGATCGCCCACTACCGCTCGCTCGGCGCCATCGGCGTCGTTGCCAAGCCCTTCGATCCGATGCAGCTGGCCAGCCAGGTGCGCCGGCTCTGGGAGCAGTCCGATGCCTGAATCGGGTGACCAGGACCTGTGCGCGACGCTGCAGGCCATCGAACGCATGTATGCCGAGAAACTGCCGGAGCGCCTGCGCGAGCTTGGCGACTGCCTGCAGCGCTGCCTGGACGAACCCGGCGAGCCTGCACACTGCGAGCCGCTGCTGGCGAAGCTGCACGGGCTGTCGGGCTCGGCCGGCACCTTCGGCTTTTCCGAGCTGGGCCTGCGGGCGACGGAACTGGAAATCCTGCTCGGCGACTTCACCGCGGGAACCGGCGCCAGCGGCAAGGATTTCCTGGCGGTCGCGGCACGCGTGAAGGAATTTCTGCACTGGGCCGAAACCAATCCCAAGGGCGACAGCCGGGTGGCACCGGCCGCATCAACGGCGAACAAGGATGACCGGCAGCAGCCGGTTTACCTGGTGCACGACAACGCCGGCATGGCACACGAAATCGCGGTGCAACTTCAGCATTTCGGCTATCCGGTCACCATCATCAGCGACCTGGCGCAGCTGGAGGCGGCCATTGCGAAGTGCGCGCCGGCAGCGGTGGTGATGGACCTCGGCTTTCCTGCCGGGATCCTTGCAGGCGCCGCCGAAGTCGCGCGCATCCGGCAACATGGCGGACGCCATTTCGCCTTGATCTTCATCTCCACCCGCAGCAACTTCGCGTCACGCCTCGCCACCGTGCGCGCCGGCGCGGACGGCTATTTTTCCAAGCCGCTCGACATCGTCGCGCTGGTCGAACGCCTCGACCGGCTGCTGGCACGCGAGGAAGCGCGCCCGTATCGCATCCTGCTGATCGACGAGAACGCACAGACGGCCGCCGATCATGCGTCGATCCTGCGCGCCGCGGGCATGGAGGCGCGGGTGCTGGACAAGGCCGCCGAGACCCTGCACGTCCTCGTCGAATACCGGCCGGAGCTGATCCTGATGGATCTCTACCTGTCGACGTGCAGCGGCATCGAACTGGCGAGGCTGATCCGGCAGGACAACATGTATCTCGACGTGCCCATCGTGTTCCTGTCCGGCGAAGCGAATGTCGACAAGCAGCTCGACGCGATCGGATCGGGCGCCGACGATTTCCTGACCATGCCGATCACGCCGGCGCACCTCGTCTCGGCGCTGTCGAGCCGCGCGCAGCGCTACCGCGAACTGCGCGGACTGATCATGCGCGACGGCCTGACCGGCCTGCTCAACCACTCGGCCTTCAAGGAGAACCTTGTGCGCGAAGTCGCACGCGCCCGCCGCAGCGGCACGCCGCTGGCGCTGGCCATGCTCGACCTCGACCACTTCAAGCGCGTCAACGACAACTACGGCCACCCAGTGGGCGATCAGGTGATCCGCGCCGTGGCGCGCCTGCTGCAGCAGCGCCTGCGCCGCGGTGACATCATCGGCCGCTACGGCGGCGAGGAGTTCGCGGTGATCATGCCCGCCACGCCGTCCGCGGTGGCGGCGCTCGTGCTGGACCAGATCCGCGAATCCTTCTCGCATATCCGGCACCATTCGGAACTGGAAGATTTCACCGCCACCTTCTCCGCCGGCGTGGCCGGACTGGATGCCGAGGGCGACGCCGACGCGCTGCTGGAAACCGCCGATGCGGCGCTCTATCGCGCCAAGGACGGCGGGCGCAATCGCATCGCGAGCTAAGGCGCGCTTGATGCAAGTTAAGGAATTTGCCAACAGGTAGCGCAAAGATGAGGGATGCTCCGTAATCACCTATCGTCGGCGTGACGGCGCGGCCACCGGCCCTCCCCTCCCAGGAATCCCACGTGAACAAGCTGGAAATCACCCCAAGACAAGCCAGGCGCTCCATCCTCCTGGTCGACGACGATCTGGTCGTCCTCGACCTCCTCACCCATCTGTTCCAGCGCGACGGTTATGCGACCGAGCGCGCTGTTTCCGCCGAAGACGCGCTGACCATCATCGCCAGGCAGGAGCCGGACCTCGCTCTGCTCGACATCGTCCTGCCCGGCATGAGCGGCCTTGATCTGGCGCGGCGCCTGCAGACGGAAACCACCGTGCCGTTCATGTTCCTGACTGGCCAGAACGACATGGCGCTGGTTCGCGAGGCGACCGGGTGCGGCGCGCTCGGCTATTTGGTCAAGCCGTTCACCCGCGAACAGATCCTTCCGGCGATTGAAGCGGCACTCGCCAGCGCCGACGAGATCCGTCATTTGCGGCGCACCGAGTTCAACCTCACCGCCGCGCTCGCCGCCGGGCGCGAAACCAGCATGGCAGTCGGCTTGCTGATGGCGAAATTCCAGACCGACCGCAATACCGCGTTCGAAGTGCTGCGCGACTACGCGCGCTCCGGCCGGCGGCGCCTCAATGACGTGGCGAAAACCCTGCTGGCCGCCGAGGAGACCCTGAACGCGCTCCAGCCGCTGATTACCAAGGCGCGTAACAACAAGTGAAGACATAAGAGAAACCGAAGGTCACATCACTAATTGATTTACAACAAGTCTTTCGCGATGCAAAATATCATGTGTTGATGTCTTGCAGCGCCTTCGGCGATGGGCTGATGCTTATCGCTCGACCGGAACCCATTCCCCGTTCCCCAACCCGCTGCAAGTGACCGATTCCCCTGCCGCCCAACACCCCGCGGCATCCTGCAACTCCGTTCGGCCTTTACCCCGCCGCACAACCGGCCGCTGCCTTGTGCCGCGCTGCTTCCGTGCAGCCCGCTCGCGCGAGCAACCGGACTTCGCCGCACACAATGAACCTGACGGACGCATTTGCACTCTGTAACGCAACGTAATGGCGCGTGATGCAACGCGATGCGCACGGCCATTGCCCCGTCACTTTTTCGAAAGGATGGACATGAAATTTGCGAATCTGAAGATCGGCACGCGACTGGCCCTGGCGTTCGGCGCCATCCTGGCGCTGCTAGTCATGATTACGATACTGGGTATCAGCCGCCTGGCGCAGGTGCAGAGCCGGCTGGTCTCCATCGCCAGCGTCAACAACGTCGAAGTGAAACTCGCGACCGTCATGCGCGCCACCGTCAACGATCGCATGATTGCGCTGCGCAACCTGGCCCTGCTGACCGAGATGGCTGACATGAAGCCGGAGGTTGAGCGCATCCGACACCAGGAGCAGCTGTATGCGGATGCCGAACGCAAGCTCGACAGGATGTTCGCGGAGAACGCAGACACCACGGCAGAGGAAAAGGCCTTCCTGCCCCGCATCAAGAAAACCGAAGCCGCGATCCTGCCGCTGATGGCCAAGGCTGCCGAACTGGGCTTGAACGACGATGCGGCCGGTGCGACAAAAATGCTGATCAAGGATGTGCGGCCGCTGCAGTTCGAATGGGTGCGCGAAATCAACGACCTCGTCACGCTCGAAGAGAAGCTGAGCAACGAAGCCGAGAAAAGTGCTGATGCGGCCTATCACAACGCCCGTCTGCTGATGACGATACTGAGCGTGCTGGCGGTCGTCTCCGGCGTGCTCATCGCCTGGTATGTCACGCGCGGCGTCACCCGCCCGATCCATGCTGCGGTTCAGGCCGCGCAGACAGTTGCCGCCGGCGACCTGACCGGCCGCATCGATGTCACGACGAAGGATGAAACCGGCAGGCTGCTGAAGTCTTTGAAGGACATGAATACGAGCCTGGTCAACATCGTCACGGAAGTACGGCGCGGCACCGACGCCATCGCCACCGCGTCCGGCCAGATCGCCTCCGGTAACCTTGACTTGTCCTCGCGTACCGAACAGCAGGCCAGCTCGCTTGAGGAAACCGCGTCGTCCATGGAAGAGCTGACCGGCACGGTCAAGCAGAATGCGGACAACGCACGCCAGGCAAACATGCTGGCCGAATCAGCCTCGGAAATCGCGCTCAAGGGCGGCTCGGTGGTGTCGCAGGTAGTCGAGACGATGGGCGCCATCAACGACTCGGCGAAGAAGATTGTCGACATCATCGGCGTGATCGACGGCATTGCTTTCCAGACCAACATCCTGGCGCTGAATGCTGCGGTGGAAGCGGCGCGCGCCGGCGAGCAGGGGCGCGGATTCGCGGTGGTTGCCTCCGAAGTGCGCAACCTGGCGCAGCGCTCGGCAGCGGCGGCCAAGGAAATCAAGGCGCTGATCAGCGACTCGGTGGAGAAGGTCGATACCGGCGCGAAGCTGGTCGATCAGGCGGGTGCGACGATGACCGAAATCGTCGACAGCGTCAAGCGCGTCAGCGACATCATCAGCGAGATTACCGCGGCCAGCCAGGAACAGACATCCGGCATTGAACAGATCAACCAGGCCATCGCGCAGATGGACCAGGTCACGCAGCAGAATGCCGCACTGGTGGAGGAAGCCGCGGCAGCATCGGAATCCCTGCAGAACCAGGCCGACCACCTGACAGAGGCAGTCGGCGTATTCAAGCTGGATGGAATGCAGCTGGCCGTATCGCCGGCCACTACGCCGGCATCCGGAGCACGCACGCGCCTTCCCGGCGCAGCGCCGGCAAACGCGCGGAAAGCCAGGCAGCCGGTACAACGCTTGCAGGCGGCTGCCGGTCAGGACTGGGAAGAGTTCTGAGGATAGCCGCCGGAGCGCTCAGCGGGGCAGGCTGCGCAGCACTACCGTCGTGCCGGTCAGGTCAATGTCGTGGATGTGGATGCTGCCGAAGCTTGCGCCCGAGGTGCCGCGGATGCGAATGTTATCGAAACTGATCTCGCCGATCGTGCTGGGCAGGCGCAGCACGATGGCGCCGTCCTTGCTGACCGACACCGCCGCATTGGCCGGGTCATAGACAACATCCTTGATCGTGGTGTCCGCTTCAAGGAAGCCGAGCAGGGGATTGAACATCGTCGCCACGTCGCCCAGCACCCGGAGGCCGCTGTCGCCGTTCTGGCGCTTCGTGGCACGATTGAGCAGGTCGTCGGTGAGGCCCTGCGCGGAAACGCGGTCAAGGTCTTCTTCGGTCATGGCGCGCAGGCCGTGCGGCGCTTCATCCCGGGCGTGCAGGTCAGGGGCCTGCGCCGACACGGTCACCTGCGCCGGCAACGGATCGGTGGCGTAAGCACGCAGCGGGCCCATCAGCATCGCGGCAATCGTCGCCGCAAGCCGCAGGTTGCGCTGCTTTCGCAGGACTTCCTGCACATGACGCTGCGTGACGAGGTTCCATTCAGCAAGAATGTCGCCCAGCCGCTGGCCTGTCCTGCGCTGCTGCTCGATGGCGCGCGCAAGCTGTTCCTCCGAGACCAGATCATGCTTGAGCAGCAGCTGGCCGAACAGCGATTTTTCACGACTTTGTTGCAGCCATCCCATCTCGTCCTCCCTTTTCGCTGTCCACGGAAAACACGGAAAGCACGGAAGGCATCAATTGTTTTGATGCCTTTTGTACGTTTTTTGTGGCTACCCTTGCTTAAGGTGTCATAACGCAAAAAACATGTTGTCCACGAAAGGCACGAACGGTACCAATTCGAGGGATATGTCCGTGCTTTCCGTGTTTTCCGTGGACACCAATAGCCTTTTCCTTTTCCCTCATCGACACCTACTGCGATTCAGGCTGCAGCGCCGCACGGAAACGCAGGTAATCGTCGGCGCTCTGCCGCGGCTTTTCCAGCATCGGCATGTGGCCGGTGCCGGGCATGACGATCACTGTCGAACGCGGCAGCAACTGGTGGAGCACCTCGGCGGTGCCGGCGTTGATAATCCGGTCCTCGGCGCCCCACACGATGAGTGCGGGCGTGCGCAGGCCCTTGATTTGCTGTTCCACGGAAGCGGTGGCGATCTGCTGGAAGATGCGCTCTTCCAGGTCAGCGTTGCGGATGCGTTCCTTTGCCAGCGCCTTGAGGAAGAGACGCGGCACGAAGGGCGGATCGCTCATGGCGAAGTGGAACAGCTCGGCGAATTCGTCTTCGTTGCGCACGATCAGGCGGTTGCGCCCGCCCGACAGGATGGTATTGGCCAGCTCGCTCTTCGGCCCGCTCCACACGCCGGCGGGATCGAGCAGCCAGAGGCTGGCGACTTCATCGGGATACGTGGCCGCGTAGGCAAGCGCGATCTGGCCGCCCATGGAATTGCCGCCAAGATGAAGGCGGGCGATACCGAGCGCGCGTGCCAATGCGCGCAGCCGCTCCACCTGTGCCGGCGGCGCGTAGTCGGCCTGCTGCGGATGCGCCGATTCGCCGAAGCCGATGTGGTCGGGAATGATGACGCGATAATGCGTGGTGAGCGTGCGCGCGGTGCGCACGAAATTGTCCTTGTTGCCGCCGAAGCCGTGCAGCAGCATCAATGGTTCGCCTTGCCCGCCTTCGAGGTAGGCATAGCGCAATCCGTCCGGCAGATCGATTTCCTTGCGCTCGAGGCCGGCGCGCTCACGCTCCGCATTCAATGCCGCAGTGGCTGCCTGCTCGAACACGCCGGCACAACCGGCGAGATTGACGAGGACGAAGAGAACGGGAAGGAGCCAACGTTGTTGCAGGGTCATGGGCGAACTTTCATCGTCAGGGCCGACTCGGACCGGGCACATGCAGTCACGGCGCGCATCGCGGCCACGCCTGATGACGATGGTAAGCGGACGCCGTTCAGGCGCCGCCCCTGTCATTTGCCCCGGGAAGCCAAACCATTATCCATGAAAGCCATCATGATCACCGCTACTGCGCATGTTCCGCAACTTCTTGCCGGCTGGCGGCAACGGTCATCGCGCAATGCACCCGGCGCGGCTGATAGACCGAGACTGCTTCATGCATGGCGGAAATCACGGCGATGGCCTGCGTCACCTGCGTATCGGTCAATGAATGCACTTCCGTTTTCACCTCGCGCAAGACGTTCTTCGCCGGATAGCGCGGAATGCTGCCCACCAGGAGTTCGAAATCCGCGGCCACTTCCGCCGGCAGATCCTTTGGCCTGAGCTTGACGAGCTTGTTGTAAGCGACGACCAGGCGCTCCCGCTGCTCGCTGGTTCCCGAAAGTGCCCGTACCGCACATTGCAGTTGTTGCCATGCGTAAGACATGCTTGTCTCCTCTTTCCCTGGATCGGGCCGGTCTGTCGGCGGCCCGAAGGCCTGCCCGACCAGCTCCATTTTTTTATGCAAGTGGTCCACAAAAAACCCGCGCCGCGCCCGCAGGCAACGGCATTGATTTTTTGTTATCGCATCATAAGGTGAGAGGCCCGCTTTGCAATCGTCCGAACGGATGAGTTGCTGCTGCACTGCACCGGGCAGCGATGGGAAGAGAGGGCGACACGGGCATCGCGGGCAATGCGGGCGGTGCGGGCCACTCGGCCCGCGATGCAGGAAGGATTATTTCAGCGCGTCGACAGAATTGACCTGCTGGCGCAATGCGAATTTCTGGATCTTGCCGGTGGACGTCTTCGGCACTTCACCGAACACGACGTTGCGCGGCACCTTGAAGCTGGCGAGGTGCTGCTTGCAGTGCGTGATGATCTCGTCGGCCGTCACCTGCGCATCGGGCTTGAGTTCGACGAAGGCGCACGGTGTCTCGCCCCACTTCGAATCCGGCTTGGCCACGACGGCGGCGGCGATGACCGCGGGATGGCGGTACAGCACATCCTCGACCTCGATGCTCGAAATGTTCTCGCCACCCGAGATGATGATGTCCTTGCTGCGGTCCTTGATCTTCACATAGCCGTCGGGATTCATCACCGCGAGATCGCCGGTATGGAACCAGCCGCCGGCGAAGGCTTCCTCAGTGGCTTTCGGGTTCTTCAGGTAGCCCTTCATCGTGATATTGCCGCGGAACATGATCTCGCCCATGGTCTCGCCGTCTGCCGGCACCGGCTGCATCGTGTCCGGGTCCATCACCGTGACTGCCTGCTGCAAGTGGTAGCGCACGCCCTGGCGTGCGTTCAGGCGCGCACGTTCGCCGATGTCGAGCGCATTCCACGTCTCATGCTTGACGCACACCGCCGCAGGGCCGTACACCTCGGTCAGCCCGTACACGTGGGTGATGTCGAAGCCGAGCCGTTCCATGCCTTCGATCATCGATGCCGGCGGCGCCGCGCCCGCGACCATTGCATTGACGCGGTGCTCGATGCCGGCCTTCATCTCGGCAGGCGCGTTGATCAGGAGGCTGTGCACGATGGGCGCGCTGCAGTAATGCGTGACCTTGTGCTGCTTGATCGCGCTGAAGATGGCCTGCGCCTCGACGCGGCGCAGGCAGACGTTGATGCCGGCGCGCGCGGCGATGGTCCAGGGAAAGCACCAGCCGTTGCAGTGGAACATCGGCAGCGTCCAGAGATAGACCGGATGCTTTGGCATGTCCCATTCGAGGATGTTCGAGATGCAGTTGAGGTAGGCGCCGCGGTGGTGGTACACCACGCCCTTCGGATTGCCGGTGGTGCCGGAGGTGTAGTTCAGGCAGATCGACTGCCATTCGTCGGCCGGCAATTGCCATGCGTAGGCGGCATCACCGCCGGCGACGAAGTCTTCATATTCGACGCTGCCGATGCGCTCGCCCGGTCCCTTGTACTCCGGATCGTCCGCATCGATGACCAGCGGCTTGCGGCTGCTCAGGGCGAGCGCGGCCTTCATCACCGGCGCGAATTCGCGGTCGACGATGACAGCCTTCGCCTCGCCGTGGTCGAGCATGAAGGCGATCGACTCGGCATCGAGGCGGGTGTTGAGCGTGTTGAGCACGGCGCCGGTCATCGGCACGCCGAAATGCGCTTCCACCATGGACGGGATGTTGGGCAGCATGACGGCGACCGTGTCGCCCAGTCCGATACCGCGTGTGCTGAGCGCCGATGCCAGCTGGCGGCAGCGGCGATATGTATCGGCCCAGGTGCGGCGTATCGCGCCGTGGATGACGGCGGTGCGGTCCGGATAAACCTCGGCCGCGCGCTCGATGAAACTGAGCGGCGACAGCGGCGTGTAATTGGCGGGATTGCGGTCGAGGCCGACCTCGTACATGTTCGGCATGGTGTTCTCCATCGGTGTAGCGTTTGGCAAACCCGTACTCTAAACGAAGTCGCGGGATTTGCTGTCATGCCGCCGACAATCCTGCACCATGCTTGCGCATGATCAACTTTTGCGAACCCGCGCCGTCGTGCTTACTGGTTCAGCATGGTCACCGCCGTCGATCCCTTGGTGTAGAGAAGTCCCAGTTTGTACTGTGCGCCCGCATGGCCCTGCTCGGCCGCCTTCTTGTACCAGCGCGCGGCTTGCATCAGGTCCTGCTTCACGCCTTCGCCGGCGTGGTACATCAGGCCGAGGTTGTACTGCGCGTTCGTGTCGCCCTGCTCGGCGGCGAGCTGGTACCAGTGCGCAGCCTGCGCCGCGTCCTGCTTCACGCCGATGCCGCGGCGGTACATGTTGGCGAGATTGACCTGCGCACTCGGATAACCTTGCTCGGCCGCCTTGCGATACCACTGGATTGCCTGTGCATAATCCTTGGGCACGCCGTGACCCTGCGCGATCAGCAGGTTCGCCATGTGGTTCTCCGCGTAGGCATCACCCTGATAGCCCGCCTTGCGATGCCAGTACACGGCCTTCTCCACGTCGCGTTCCACGCCCTCGCCGCTGATATACATGTTGCCGAGGGTATGGGCCGCGAGCGTGTGGCCCTGCTCGGCGGCCTTGCGGAACCAGTCCGCTGCGCGCCCGTTATCCTGCAGCACGCCTTCGCCGTTGCCGTACATCAGGCCGAGGTGGTATTCGGCACCGGCGTCATTCTGGTCGGCGGCCTTGAAGAGCCAGTGCAGTGCCTGATCAAGATCCTGTTTCACGCCATCGCCGGCGGCATACATGAGCGCGAGGTTGACCTGCGCGCCGGGGTCGCCCTGCTCGGCGGCCTTGCGGTACCACTGCACCGCTTGCGCGTAGTCCTGCTTCACGCTGAGGCCGTTCTTGACCATGTTGCCCATGTTGTTCTGCGCGTAGGCATTGCCTTGTTCGGCAGCCTTGCGATACCAGTAGAGCGCCTGGCGATAGTTCTGCGGCACGCCCTGGCCGTAGGTGTACATGTTGCCGAGGTTGATCTGCGCCAGCGCATGGCCCTGCTCGGCCGCACGCGCATACCACTGCAGGGCCTGGCCGTAATCCTGCGGCACGCCCTGGCCCTTGTTGTAGAGCAGGTTGGCGAGACTGAACTGCAGCGCGGCGTAATCCGGCTCGGCCGCCTTGCGGTAGGGCGGCAGTTCCTGGTCGTCGTCCTGCGTGGTGCCTTCGCCATTGTCGTAGCGGATCCCCTGTCCGACCGGCGCGCTGGTATAGCCCTGATCAGCTGCCTTGCGATACCAGTACACGGCGAGCTTCTGGTTGTGCGACACGCCTTGTCCCAGCGTGTACAGGTTGCCGAGATTGATCTGCGCGATCGGATGTCCCTGCGCAGCCGACTGGCGATACCAGCGCACGGCCTGCGCGTAATCCTGCGACACGCCTTCGCCGCGCTCGTACATCCACGCCAGGTAGTATTGCGCGCGCGGGTCGCCTTGCTCGGCGAGCGCCTTCCATTCGGTCAGCGCAGTGGTGAAATCATTCTTGTTGTAGGCCGTCATGCCTTCGGAAAACCCGGCATGGGCGGATACGGAAAACACAGCAGTGGCAAACAACGGGATCAGGTAGTGGCGCATGATGATGAAATGGTGGTCGTTGAATCGTTGCTTGATATTAAAACGACAACCCATCAAATGATGCCGTGTTGCACTGACCAGCGAGGCCAAACGCTTGCCTTGCAAAGCCAGCACACGAACCTGCCGAGTGGAAACTCTTGCCCACGAACGACACTCGGCGTGCCCCACGAAAAGCACGAAAATCAATCCTACCTTTCGTGCTTTTCGTGGACATCCAAAGCGTCACGACCGCGGCGCTGATGCGTCGGTCAAGACCACCCTCCACACATTCATGTCGCTGACAGCAATCTCCTGCCACGTTCGAGGAACGCACGATACTCCTCGTCCGGCACGAACAGGCCGCCGGTCGTCCATATCAGGTGAACAGCCTGCGACATACACTGCGTGAGGCCGTTGTCCGCGAGGTATTGCCGTCCGTTTTCCGTGTCGAGCAGCATGTGCGGCCCGCCGATGCCGGCGGCGGCGGAGGGTTCGATGCGGATGCCTTCGCTCTCGTGCAGCAGGGCGAGCTGACGGAACAGGGCGTCGTCCTCGACGGTGAAGATGCCGGACAGGAGCGGAGTCATCATCTGCACCGCCAGTTCCGATGCCCTGGCCACTGCAAGTCCGTCCGCATCCGTGCGATTATCGAGGCCGAGGTCGTAGACGGTGATGCCGGGTCGTTCGGGATAGCTCATCTGCGCCAGCACGCACGGCGAGGCAACCGGCTCGGCGAAGAAGCAATGCACGTGGTCGCCGAACACCTGCTTCAGGCCGAAGGTGATGCCCGAGGGCGCACCGCCGACGCCGCAGGGCAGGTAGACGAAGAGCGGCGTGCCGCTGCTGATCGCGATGCCGGTTGCACGCAATTGATCGCGCAAGCGCAGGGCGGCCACGCTGTAGCCGAGGAACAGCGACAGCGAGCGCTCGTCGTCGACGAAATAGCTGAACGCATCGCCTTGCGCGACGCGGCGCCCGGCCTCGACCGCTTCACCGTAGTCGCCGGCATGCTCGATCACCTCGACCCCGCGCTGGCGCAGCCGTTGCTTCTTCCACTGCTTGGCCTCGGCCGACATGTGTACCTGCGCGCGAAAGCCGAGCGCGGAGGCGATCACGCCGATGCTCAGTCCAAGGTTTCCCGTGGAGCCGACGGCCACGACGTAGCGCGCAAACACCTCGCGCGCCGCGGGCTCTGCCAGCACGGTGTAGTCGGCAGCCTTGTCGAGCAGGCCATGCTGCCGCGCGATCCGTTCCGCAAACTCCAGCACTTCATGGATGCCGCCGCGCGCCTTGATCGAACCGGCGATCGGCAGCGCATGGTCGCCCTTGATGAGCCAGGTGCCGGATGCGGAGCCGCCCATCATCGCGCGCTGCAGATGCGGCACCGGGATCAGGTCCGACTCGATCAGGCCGCCAGCAGCAGCGGTCTCCGGAAAGAGTTTCGCAATCAGCGGAGCGAAACGCCGCCAGCGCGCCTCGGCTTCCTCGATCGCGTCGAGATGAATGGGCAGCGCGCGCAAGGCTTCATCAGCCTCCACGCGCGCAGGGTTCACCCACAGGCACGGCCGCGCGGCGCGCAGGTTTTCATCGACAGTCGGTAACGGCATCGTTCATCCCCTTGTAGAAGCGACAGCATAATTGATCCACGTCGAAATTGCCGTGCTGCGCTTTCCTGTTTTTAAAACCCCGCGCGCATTTGCTGGTCATAGCTGGCTGAGACATACAACAACAACGGGAGCGCTCCTTGCCGCACACCAAGACAACGCATGCATCAGGAACAGGCCATCGCTGCCGAGAAGCACAGCAGGATGCCGCATGAGACAGATTGAAGAACGAAAGCAGGAAGTGTTGGATCTGTTCCGCGCGCGCGAACTGCTCACTGCACTGTTTCTGATTATTTCCCTTCTGATCACGTACAACCTGTGGACGACAGCCAGCCAGGTGGCCGGGCAGGCCTCGCACACGACCTTCGATTTCCGGGTGCGCGAATCAAACGAACGCATCCGCCAGCGACTGGGCATCTATGAACAGGTGCTGCGCGCCACCGCCGGCCTGTTCAAGGCAAGCCGCAGCGTCACCCAGAACGACTTCCGCGCCTTTGTCGATACGCTGCAGATCACGACGAATTACCCCGGCATCCAGGGCATCGGCTACGCCGAAGTCATCCCGCCCGCCGAACTGAAGCGGCATATCGAATCGGTCCGCGCCAGCGGCTTTCCGAATTACACGGTCTGGCCGGAAGGAAAGCGGGACATCTATACCACGATCATTTTTCTCGAACCTTTCACCGGAAGGAACCTGCGCGCCTTCGGCTACGACATGTTTTCCGAGCCGACACGCCAGGCCGCGATGGCCCTGGCGCGCGATACCGGCGAGACGACAGTATCTGGCAAGGTCACGCTGGTGCAGGAAGCCGGGGAAGAAGTGCAGGCCGGCTTCCTGATGTATCTGCCGCTGTATCGCCACGACGCGGTGAATGACACGCTGGAAGGACGGCGCGCGAACCTGGCCGGCTGGATCTACGCGCCGTTCCGCATGGAGGATTTCATGCACAGCGTGAACGGGGAAAAGGCCGAGGACCTCGATATTGAAATTTACGACGACAACGACCTGTCGCAGCAGGCACGGCTGTACGACTCCGTGAAGTGGGATAAAGCGCTCGATCCGCAGCACCGTTTCCGCAGCATCAGCCGCATCGAAGCGGGCAATCGCACCTGGACCATCGTGACCACCGGCCTGCCGGCCTTCGAGGCGAAAATGCTGTCGGACCGGCCGTTGATCATCCTGCAGGCCGGCATCAGCATCAGCCTGCTCGTCACGCTGCTGATCTGGCTGTTCCTCGATGACCGTGCGCGCGCGCTGCAGGCGGCCGAGCAGGCCATGCAACTCGCGCTGTACGACACGCTCACCGGCTTGCCGAACCGCAAGCTACTCGATGAGCGCATCGAGCAGGCGCTGGTCAAGGCCAAGCGCAACAAGCATCACGTCGCGCTGCTGTTCATCGACCTCGACAAGTTCAAGCCGGTCAACGACAACTATGGCCACGCCTATGGCGACCTGCTGCTCAAGGAAGTTGCCAAGCGGCTGCGCAGCTGCGTGCGCGAATCGGATACGGCCTCGCGGCTGGGCGGGGATGAATTCGTCGCGCTGCTGTCCGACACCGAAGAGCCGCATGCCGTGGAGACGGTTGCCAGCAAGATCCTCGAGCGCCTGAACGAGCCGTTCGAGATCGCCGGCCACACGTTCAATATTTCCGCCAGCATCGGCGCAGCGCTCTATCCGGAGCACGGCACGGATGCCAAGTCCCTGATGAAGAGCGCCGACCTCGCGATGTACGACGCCAAGAACAGCGGACGCAGCAACGTCAAACTGTCGCAGCATGCTGCGGCGGACCACTAATCGAACAGGTAGTGCAGTGCCGCCTCTGCCATCTCGCCGTTGCTGTGCCCGACGCGCGGCACGCTCACCAGTTTCCAGCGCAACAACGCATGTTGCTGCACGGCCTGTCGCTGTGCAAGCCGGAAGAAATGGACGCCGCGCTCGTAGCGGTTCCTTCCTTGCGCCATCGCTTCCGGCGATGTCGGCAGCCCTTCACTGTTCGGATCGATATCTTCCTCGCCAAGCATCACCACCAGGCGCCGCGAGAATGCTGCCGCAAGTTGCGCCTCGTCCACGCGCGCACGGTCGAGCGCCATCGGGAATGCCGAGTTGGCATAGACCGGCAGCGTGTAGGAGCCGGCATTGGCGGCGAATGCCATGCGCACCCGCGGTGCAGGCATGAAGATCATGAAACGATGCACGAATTGCGCGCCCGCGGAATGCCCGAACAGGTAATACTTTTCGCTGGCGATGCCTTCGCGCCGCCGGAGCTCGTCGAACAGATGCTCAATGATCCAGAAGTTCCAGCGCTCCCTGCGCGGGTCGGTGACATTGCCGAACTGGTATTCATCGATCGTGAAATCCTTTTCGGCAAATTCGGGCACGACCACGAACAGTTTGTATTTCTTCGCGAAACCCACCCAGGCATCGCGATACTGGTCCGCGCGCCGGTCCGCACCATGCATCACGAACATCACTCGCGCATTGGCATCGATGCCCGCCGGCTTGTAGTACCACACCGGGATCTGTTTGCCCGGCACGGTGGATTCGTCGGCAAACATGAAACGTTCCATGCCGGCAGGCAAGGCACCGGCGACTGTCTGCGGCGCCGCAAACAGCAGAAGGATCGGGAGGAGGGCCCCTGGAAATAATGAAAGGAAGCGCAAGTCTGATCTCCGTGTCGTCGAAGCATCATTAGAGCGCAGCGACGGCCGGGAGCTTGTATCTTGATCAAGCATTGGTGAAACGGCAATGAAAGTAAGGACAAGTCGTCCGCCCGTGGAAACAAAATGTATCAATTAGTGACAGCCATCACATTTTGCCACGCCGAAGCACCCTATATTCGGGCTGTATTCGTGAAATCTCCAAACGAAACGAGCTTTGGCCCGCTGGCGCAAACCAGCGGGTTTTTTCTTTTGTGCTGCTGCTCAGAACGATGAGCCCGGCTGGGCGAGGAAAGCGGTTTCCTCCGGCGTCGATGCGCGTCCAAGAATGCGGTTGCGATGCGGGAATCGGCCGAAACGCGCGATCACTTCGCGGTGCCGCAGCGCGTAGTCGAGAAAGCCCTCGAAGGCCGGCCTGCGCGCGGCATCCAGTTCGTCCAGCAATGCGCGAAACAGCGCAATGCACTGCTCCTGGTCTGCCAGCGATTCCGAATGCTCGAGCGGCAGGTAGAAGAACACCCGCTCGATCGGACGCAGCAAGCGATGCAGGCCCGCCTGCAATCCCTGCCTGCACCAGCCGCGCGCGAGCAGATCGAAGGCAAATGCCTGCGGCGTGTCGCGATACATGTTCCGCGGGAACTGGTCAGTGAGGAGGATGAGCGCCAGGCAGCCTGCAGCCGTCGACGACCAACTGTCCAGCTCGTGTCGCGCCGCCGCCTGCACACCGGGCTCGAAGCGCCGGCGGATCTCGTCATCGGCGCGCGCGTCCTTCTTCCACCAGAGCGCAGCGTTGTGCTGCGCCACCAGTGCATCGTCCGCTTCGGCGCCGAACCAGAATGCGTGGATGGATTCGGGCGTCATCACAGCATCGACGAAGTCTTGTCTTCCGTCTTCAGCCATTCCTCGTCGCTCCTGACCGCCGTATCGACGTAGCCGGCCATCCTGATCGCCGCATCAACCGCCTTCCGCAAATAGGCGTCCTCGTTGTTCTCGCTGATCTGGCGGCTTTGCAGATAACCGGCAAAAATGGTCGCCGCCATACCGGCGACGACGGCCTCGCTGTGCTGCAGGTGCAGATGGACATCCTTGTTCATGGCGCGCTCCTCGTCGTGAAAATGCTGGAATGACAAGGCCAGTCTAGCGCTTGCGCACGCGCCGCGCAAAATGGCGCCGAAAACGTGCCCGGAATTGCGGCCGGAAATGTAGTCGAAATTACGACCGGACTTGCAACCAGAAGCACCGGCAGGGCGCTTCCCGCGAAAAAACCGAAAGTGGAATAGTATTGAGGGAATAGGTATGCGTTTCCTCGCCGTCATTTCGTTCATTCCGACAATCCAGTATGACCAACCGATCGATCATTGAACCCGTACTTGAAGAAAGTTTCAGCACGATTCCTCACCTGATCCGCCTGCATGCGGCCGCCGATCCCGCGCGCACTGCGCTCGTCCAGGATGGCCAGTCCGTGAGCTACGCAGAACTCGATGCCATGATGGACCGCGTTGCTGCCGCGCTGCAGCGCGAGGGCGTGCAGCCGCGCGAAGCGATTGCGATCTGCGCAACGACTTCCATTCCCTACGCCGCGGTGTTCCTCGGCAGCCTGCGCGCCGGCGTCGCAGTCGCACCGCTGGCGCCGTCATCGTCGCCGCAGAGCCTGGTGTCGATGGCGACGGACGCGGATGCCCGCCTGCTGTTCGTCGACCATTCCGTTGCGCAAGCGCTGGAGCCGGTGCGCGAGAGCCTGCCTGCACGCCTCATCGCGCTGGACGACAGCAGCGTTGCACCTCCATTCAGCGACTGGCTGGCCGCGCCGACAGCACAGCCGCAAGCCGTGGAGATCCGGCCCGACTGGCCGTTCAACATCATCTATTCCTCCGGCACCACCGGCGCGCCCAAGGGCATCGTGCAGCCGCATTCGATGCGCTGGACGCATGTGCAGCGGGCGCGTGTAAACGGCTACGATGCAAGCGCGGTGACGCTGATCTCGACGCCGCTGTATTCCAACACCACGCTGGTCAGTTTCCTGCCGACCATTGCGCTGGGCGGCACGGTGGTGATGATGGCCAAGTTCGACGCCGGCGCCTACCTTGCGCTGGCGCAGCAGCATCGTGTCACGCACACCATGCTGGTGCCGGTGCAGTACCAGCGCATCATGGCGCGCGAGGATTTCGGCGACCACGACCTGTCCTCGTTCAGGATGAAGTTCTGCACCAGCGCGCCATTTTCCGCCGCGCTCAAGACCGACATCCTCAAGCGCTGGCCGGGCGGACTGATCGAGTACTACGGCATGACCGAAGGCGGCGGCACCTGCGTGCTGGCCGCGCATGAGTTCCCGCACAAGCTGCACACCGTCGGCAAGCCGGGCCCGGGGCACGACATCCGCCTGATCGACGATACCGGCAGGGAAGTGCCGCCCGGCGAACTGGGCGAAGTCGTCGGCCATTCGCCGGCAATGATGGCCGGCTATCACAAGCAGCCACAAAAAACCGCCGAGGCGGAATGGTACGATCCGAGCGGCAAGCGCTTCATCCGCACCGGCGACGTCGGCCGCTTCGACGAAGATGGCTTCCTGACGCTGATGGACCGCAAGAAGGATATGATCATCTCCGGCGGCTTCAACGTCTATCCGAGCGACCTGGAAGCGGTGCTGATGCAGCATCCGCAGGTGGCGGAAGCCGCGGTGGTGGGCGCGCCGTCCGTACGCTGGGGTGAAACGCCGGTGGCCGTGGTCGTGCCGAAGCAGGGCGCATCGCTGCAGGAGCAGGATGTGCTTGGTTGGGCCAATGAACGGCTCGGCAAGACACAGCGGCTGGCCGCGGTGCGCTTCGCCAGCACGCTGCCGCGCAGCGCGATCGGCAAGGTGCTCAAGCGCGAACTGCGCGACAGCCTCGGCGCGACGCTCGGCCCGCTCTGATTTGATTCACGCAACAGACCAATAACATGCTGGACGATTCCCTTTTCAATACCGAAGAAATTCTCGGCCTGCTCAAGCCCGAGCAGGTGGGCGACGACCGCTTTCGCGGCGAGAGCCATTTCATGGGCAGCCCGAATGTGTTCGGCGGGCAGGTGCTGGGCCAGTCCCTGTACGCCGCCTCGATGACCGTCGAGGGACGACGGCCGCACTCGCTGCACTCGATGTTCATCCTGCCCGGCAACCATCGCCTGCCCATCGATTACGATGTCGAGCGCGTGCGCGACGGCGGCACCTTCAGCACGCGCCGCGTGGTCGCCACCCAGGAAGGGCGCCGCATCTTCGTGGTGTCGATCTCGTTCCAGACGCCGGAATCGGGCCTGTCGCACCAGAAAGATGCGCCGCCGCACCATGCGCCCGAATCGCTCTCGTCGAGCATCGAATTCTGGAAGAAGCATGCGGCCAAGGCCAAGCGGCCATTCCGCCCGGTGCCGGTCGATTTCCGCGCCGATTTCGAAGGCGACATCTACAGCGGACACCACGGCAAGCCGTGCAAGCAGGTCTGGACGCGCTCGCCGATTGCGCTGCCCGACGATGTGCTGCTGCATGAGTCGCTGTTCGCCTACGTGTCCGACTATGGCCTGATCTGGACCTCGCTGCAGCCGCATGGCGTGACCATGGGCGACCCGCGCCTGCAGATCGCCAGCCTGGACCACACCATCTGGTTCCACCGCCCGTTCCGCATGGACGAGTGGCTGCTGTTCGCGATGGAAAGCCCGAACGCCTCGGGCGGCCGCGGCCTGAACATCGCGCATGTCTACCAGCGCGATGGCACGCTGGTGGCGACGCTCGCGCAGGAGGGCCTGATCCGCCTGCACGACAAGCCGAAAACCTGATCTGTTTCTGTTCCTGGTCCTTTCACAAGCGGATAAAAAATGGATGTTGTCTTGTCGCCGGAAGTCCTGGCGATGCTGTTCGGAGCGGCCATGGTCGCGGGTTTCATCGATGCGATCGCCGGCGGCGGCGGGCTGATCACCATACCGGCGCTGCTGCTGGCGCAGGTGCCGCCGCTGCACACGCTCGCCACCAACAAGCTGCAGGGCAGCTTCGGCTCGCTCACCGCATCGCTGATGGCCTTGCGCCGCGGGCTGGTGAACTGGGTGGACATGCGCGCGCTGTTCGCCTGCTCGCTGGCCGGCGCCGCCATCGGCGCCTGGGCCGTGCAGTTCGTGAATACAAAGACGCTCGACATCGTGATCCCGGTCGTCCTGGTCAGCATCGGCCTGTACTTCGTGCTGGCGCCGAACGCGGGCGCACTCGACAACCGGCCGCGCATGAACGACGCCGCCTATCGCGGCGTGGTGGTGCCCGGCATCGGTTTCTACGACGGCATGTTCGGCCCCGGCACCGGCTCGTTCTTCTCGATGGCAGGCGTCGCCTTGCGCGGCCACAACCTCGTCACCGCCACCGCGCAGGCGAAAGTGCTCAACTTCGCCAGCAACATCGCCTCGCTGGCGGTCTTCATCGCCGGCGGCAAGGTCATGTGGACCGTCGGCGCGACCATGGTCGGCGGGCAGGTGATTGGCTCATGGGCCGGATCGCACGCGATGGTGCGCGGTGGCACGAAACTGATCCGTCCGATGATCGTCACAGTCTGCTGCGTCATGCTGGCGAAATATACCTGGCAGAAGGGCCTGCTGTCGTTCTGATCCTGTCCTCGCGGAATGCCTTGCAGCCGCCGGAGTCGAATCTATGTACATGGTCTACTGGACACAAGTTGAAGACGAGAAGGCCGCTCCGCACAGCCTCGGCTTTGCGTCGGACGACCTGAGCGGCGCGCTGAAATTCATGGAAGAGCTGCGCGCGCGGCAACGGGCAGGCGAGCGCTTGTGCTTCATCACCATGAGCTCGGAGAACCCCGACTCGGTCGGCCCGCCCGGCGTGGCCGATCCGCATCCCGATTACAACTGGAAGAAGCGGAGAAGATAAGAAGCGTTCGCCGCAGGCAGGGGCCTGATGGGTTGATCCAGGTTCGCCTCTCCACATTCTTGCGTCGCAATCATCCTCTCTCCCGTGAATCTGTGACAAACTTGCGTTCCGGCGCAAAGGCAGCGCCGCGCAACATCATGCAAGACAGGACTTTCACGTGGAAGCACACCAGGCCATTCCTTACCTGCGCGAGACGCTCATGTTTCTCGCGCTCACCGGCATCCTGATCCCGCTGCTGCAACGCCAGCGCGTCAACCAGGTGCTTGGATTTCTCATCGTCGGCACGCTGGCCGGCCCGTTCGGACTCGGCCTGCTCGCGAAAGACATTCCCTGGCTCGCTTATTTCACCTTTCCGCAGCGCGAAGGCGTGACGGTGCTGGCCGATCTTGGCGTGCTGTTCCTGATGTTCATGATCGGCCTGGAGCTGTCCGCCGAAAGACTGTGGTCCCTGCGGCGCTGGGTGTTCGGTGCCGGCAGCGTGCAGGTGATCGTCACCGCCACGATCATCGGCGGCCTGGCCTATTTCTTCGGCAATCCTCTCGAATCCGCCGTCGTCCTGGGCTGCGTGCTGTCGCTCTCCTCGACGGCGGTCGTGATGCAGCTGATGAACGAGCGGCGCATGCTCGGCACGCGTCTCGGCCAGGCCAGTTTCTCGATCCTGATGCTGCAGGACCTCGCGGTTGTGCCGCTGCTGATCCTGACCGGCGTGCTGGCCAAGGGCAACACTGCGGGCCTCGCCGGCCTGGCCGGCTTCACCCTGCTGAAATCGGCCGGCGCCATCGTGCTGATCTATGTCCTCGGCCGGCGCGTGATCCGCCCGCTGTTCCATTCCTTCGCGCAGCAGCGGCAGCCGGACGTGTTCATGGCGCTCACGCTGCTGAGTTCGCTCGGCATCGCGGGCCTGACCGCTGCGGCCGGACTGTCGATGGCGCTGGGCGCATTCCTGGCCGGCCTGCTGCTGGCGGAAACCGAATTCAAGCATGAAGTGGAAGTGACGGTCGAGCCGTTCAAGGGCTTGCTGATGGGACTGTTCTTCATGTCGGTCGGCATGGACATCGACGTGCGCGAAGTGCTGCGCTCGCCGGCCCTGCTGCCGTTGTCGGTGATCGGGCTGTTCCTCATCAAGTCGCTGGTGCTGGCGGTGATCTTCCGGCTGGGCGGATTCAGCTGGGGGCGCGCCATCGAAGGCGGCACGCTGCTCGGGCAAGGCGGCGAGTTCACCTTCATCGTGGTCGATTACGCGACCGGCCTGCACCTGCTCAATGTCGCGACCGGCAAATTCATGCTGCTGGTGGTCAGCCTCAGCCTGCTGGCCACGCCCTTCATTGCGCGTGCCGGCGCCCTGTTCAGCGAATGGTGGAAGAAGCGCAATCCGGACGAGGTGCCCGACCTCGAGCGCGCCGGGCCGGAAGCAACCGGCGGGCACGTCATTCTTGCTGGTTACGGCCGCGTGGGCCAGCTCGTTGCGCAACTGCTGTCGGCACAGGGCATCTCCTACGTCGCCGTGGAAGCGAATTCGCGCCTGGTAGCGAAGCTGCATCCACTCGGCGTACCCGTGTTCTTCGGCGATGCGGCGCGCATCGAACTGCTGCGCAAGGTGCATGCGGACGCCGCGGCAGCGATCGTGCTGACCATGGACCATCCTGCCTCTGCGCTGCATGCAGTCAAGGCGATCCGCCGCCAGTATCCGCACCTGCCGCTGCTGGCACGCTCGCGCGACGAAAAGCATGCGCTGGCGCTCAAGCAGGCCGGCGCCACTTTCGTGATTCCGGAAACGCTCGAGACGGGGCTGCAGCTCTCGGCTTTCGTGCTGCAGACGCTCGGCGTGGAAGAAGGCGTGGCGGCGCACACGATCCAGGTCGAACGCGAGCGCCGCATCGCGGACCTGCTGATCACCCCGCCGGCAGCAGGGCCAAAGTGAGCCTGTGGACGGTGTATCCTATGCGCTGGATTCATCCCGACATCGAAGAAGAAAAGGAGCACCATGAACATCGCAAATGACGTAACGCAACTCATCGGCAACACGCCCCTGGTCCGCATCCGCAAGCTGAGCAAGGACTGCGTCGCCGACGTGGTTGCCAAGCTGGAGTTCTACAATCCGGCGCACAGCGTGAAGGACCGCATCGGCGTTGCCATGATCGATGCCGCGGAGCAAGCCGGGCTGATCAAGCCGGATACGATCATCGTCGAGCCGACCAGCGGCAACACCGGCATTGCGCTGGCGATGGTGTGCGCGGCGCGCGGCTACAAGTGCGTGCTGACCATGCCGGAAACCATGAGCAAGGAACGCCGCATGCTGCTGCGCGCCTACGGCGCGGACCTGATCCTGACGCCAGGACCGGAAGGCATGAACGGCGCCATCAAGAAAGCGGAAGAACTGGTCGCCTCCGATCCGCGTTACCTGATGCCGCAGCAGTTCAAGAATCCCGCCAATCCGGAAATCCACCGCAAGACGACCGCTGAGGAAATCTGGCGCGACACTGACGGCAAGGTCGACATCGTGGTGTCTGGCGTCGGCACCGGCGGAACGATCACCGGCGTGGGCGAAGTGATCAAGGCGCGCAAACCCTCCTTCCAGTGCATCGCCGTCGAGCCGGATGCATCAGCGGTGCTGTCGGGCGGCGCCAAGGGACCGCACCCGATCCAGGGCCTCGGCGCAGGCTTCATCCCGGATACCCTGAACACCAAGGTTTACGATGAAGTGGTACGGGTGAAGAACGACGATGCGTTTGAATTCGCGCGCCGCTGCGCGAAGGAAGAAGGTTTGCTGGTCGGCATCTCGTCGGGTGCGGCATTGTGGGCCGCGGTGGAAGTGGCGCGCCGTCCGGAAAACAAGGGCAAGCTGATCGTGACCATCATCCCGTCCTTCGGCGAGCGTTACCTGAGCACGCCGCTGTTCGCCAACCTGGCGGATTGAGCATCGGCAAGGCAGAACAGACGTTCTGCCTTGCGGCATCAGGAGGGCCGTGACAGGATAGATTGCGCGGCCCTGCGCGCGCTCGGCAGGAAGCGCGCGATGGTCGCCAGCAGCTCGTTCTCACTCACCGGTTTTCCCAAATAGGCATCACACCCCGCCCAGCTGCCACGGAACTTGTCGAACGCGGACGATTTGCTGCTCAGCATGACCACTGCCGATCCCTTGGTCGCCGGGCTGGACTTGATGCGTTTGCAAACCTGGTAGCCGTCCATGCCGGGCATCAGGATATCGAGAAAGATGCAGGTATAGCGCTTGGCCTGTGCCATGTCGATCGCCATTTCACCGTTTTCCGCGTAGTCGACATCGAAACGGAAGGGCGCAAGCCGGGTGCGCATGAAGGCGCGCACGGTCGCGCTGTCGTCAACCACCAGCACTGATTCCACTGGATTGGGTTCCAGGAACACCGGCACGGGCGACGTCGCCCTGTCCATCGCACGCCGGAGCGTGCGTCCGTCCCACTGGCTTTCATCCATGCGCTGCGCGCGCCGCTCCAGGGCCTCCTGCATCTGTCGGTCGAGCTGTTCGAAGAGGCGCATCCAGTGGATCGGCTTTTGGACCAACGGCCAGCCGTCGTCCTGAGCAGCCCGCCCGACCAGCACTGCCGGCGCATGCACGCCGGGAGAACGTTTGCGCAGCAGTTTCATGCCGTCCGGATTGTCTGCATTGACCAGGTAGATGTCCGCGCGCTCCCTCGGAGCGGCTGGTTCGGCATAGCAGTAGGTGCGCCGGCCGGTCAGGCGGAAAGTGGACGACAGCATGGCCTTCTCTGCTGCGGAGAAGCCGAGCATCTCAAGCACGAAGCGGCGGGTACCGGTTTGATCATCCTCAGGTTGGCATGCGAGGTTCATGGTAAGTGACGTCCTGATGAACGAGGGGGGAGCCGCAGGGCGCGGATATAATTGCAGAAATGATAACACGCACCAGGTTCACTCCCTCATTTTGGACGGATCATCCAGGCGGGGGATGGGCCATCAGCCTCTCGCGGGAAAAAAACCGATAATGGTGCCTTCGACACATTGAAGAGGCAGACATGAGCGACTTCCGCAGCGACACCGTGACGCAACCTACCGACGCCATGAAGAAGGCCATGCTGGAAGCGCCGCTCGGCGACGACGTGTTCGGCGATGATCCGACGGTCAACCGCCTGCAGGAACTCGCAGCCGATATGCTCGGCTTCGAAGCGGCGCTGCTGGCGCCGAGCGGCACGCAGACCAACCTGATCGCGCTGATGACTCATTGCCAGCGCGGCGACGAAGCGATCGTCGGCCAGCAGTGGCATACCTACCGCTGGGAGGCGGGCGGCATGGCGGTGCTCGGCTCGATCCAGCCGCAGCCGCTGGAACACCAGCCTGACGGCACCATTGCGCTGGCCGATATCGAGGCGGCGATCAAGCCGGACGATCCGCACTTCGCACGCACGCGCCTGGTAGCGCTGGAAAACACGACCGGCGGCCGGGTGCTGCCGCTTGCCTATATGCGCGACGTGCAGGCGCTGGCCGCACGGCATGGCTTGCGCACGCATATCGATGGCGCGCGCTTGTTCAACGCTGCCGTCGCGATGGCCGAGGCCGAAGGCGGCGACCCGGTGCAGCAGGCAAAGGAAATCTGCCGCGGCTACGATTCGGTGTCGCTATGCCTGTCGAAAGGACTCGGCGCGCCGATCGGTTCGCTGCTACTCGGCTCGAAGGATTTTATCCGGCAGGCACGCCGCATCCGCAAGATGCTCGGCGGCGGCATGCGCCAGGCAGGCATGATCGCGGCGGCCGGCGTCTACGCGCTGCAGCACAACGTGCGCCGGATGGCGGATGACCATGCCAATGCGCGGCTGCTGGCGGAAGGCTTGTCGCGCATCGCCGCGTCGCACGCGCGCTTGCAAGGGCGTTCGATTGCGCATGCGGCGAACACCAACATTGTCTTTTTCGATGTCGACGCCATCGTGGCGGATGACGTGCTGCGGCATCTGGCGGAAAACGACGTGAAGATCACTGCAGGCACGCAGCGCCTGAAGGATCGTGCCATGAAGCGCATTCGCTGGGTCACGCACCTGGATGTGGACCGTGCCGATGTCGAGCGCGCCTTGCGGGTGCTGGCGGCGTTTTGATTTTCAATCACGCGCGAGCCAGCGACGCATCTGCGCGTAGGCCTCCGCGCTGCCCAGCAATTCCAGATGCCCCATGCCGAGCCCGATCCACTGCCGCTCCGGTGGAATTGCCAGGCAGCGCGCGGGATCGGCGTGGCGGCCGAGGGCGCTGTCGAGTGGCACGAGGCCGTCGCCCAGCACGCGCTCGCTGAATTCGCCGCCGTTCTTGCTGAGCATGACGGCCAGCGCATAACAATCCACTCCTTCCGGCAGCGGCACTGGTTGCGGCAAATCGTCGGTGCGTGCGAAGCGGTCGCGCCCTTTCCAGTCCTCATCAAGCAGGTTGCCATGGCGCAGATCGGTGATCCCGGCGCTGCGGATCTTGCCGAGGCGCGAAAAGGGTGCGGCATATCGCGTGGCTTCGAGCACGGTATGCACCCAGTTGCCGACGCGCTCCAGCGGTGCGCCGTGATGCGGCGTGCCGAGGAACACGAGCTTGCGCAGCATCGGCAGCCACGACAACTGCTCTTGCGCGGCATAGTGGCAGGCGCTGCGCGCCACCAGTCCGCCCAGGCTGTGACAAAGCAGGCTCACTTCCTCCAGCGGATACGGCCATTGCTGTACCAGGGTCTGCAATAGCGCGGCAAGTTCCCGGCCATTGGTCGAGATATGCATGCCGCTGTTGTAATGCAGATAGAGCGGCGTGTAGCCGAGATCGCGCGCCAGCGCCGCACCGTGCTCATGTCCCTGGCGCTGCCATTGCAAGTCATTCATGCAGAGTCCGTGAACAAGGATGAGCAACCTGCCACCGGCCTGCGGGAATGCGCCGCGCAAGTGCTCCCGCTCCAGCAACAGCGCATGTGACTCCTTGCGCAAGGCCATCCTGATCGCCAGCACATTGCCGCTATCCGCCATGTAATCCCCAAGCACACCGTTCAGCGCTGCGAGGACCGCTTCCCGCTCGGGTGACGAGCTGCGCTCTTCGAAGAATGGCACAAGCCGTGCCAGCACGGTGTCGATGCCATTGCCTGCGATGCGCGTGACGCCGCGCACCGCATCATAGATGAGGCCAGTGAGACCGCTCGTGCGTTCCCGCGGCTGCTTGCTAGTGCCGCGCAGGACCGAGCCATGCATCGCTTCCACCAGGTCGGTGATGCCGAGCGTGGCATCAGTGGCCAGGCTGGCAAGCGCGCGGAGGTCGGAGGGATGGATGTGGCGCTCTTTTTTCATGGCAAGTCTTTCTACTCCTGAATGATATCGACGGATCGGGCGTGTGCACCATAACAAATCGATCCCGATTGCGCCGGCCGCATTGCTGTCTTTGCAGCGCCAACCTGCACGCGAATCCGTCCGGCGCAGCTCTTCACGCATCATTGTGGAAAATCGTGGAACCGGCCCGCAACGTTCCTGTCAGAACGGCCTGTACGTCGGGCAAATTTGCATGGATGAAAAATTGGCTTGACGATTTTCCACGCATGACAGGAATCCATTAGTGAAGAAATCCCTCGCTGCTCTCGGCACCCTCGCCATCGCATTCACCGCCGCCAATTCCCATGCCAGAGACATCAGTGCGTCCGGCGACATCGGCACCACCGGCATCGGCTTTCACGCCACCATTCCAATCAAGCCCAATGTCAACGCCCGCGTCGGCCTCGGCTATCTTGGCTATTCCTATCATGGACGCACCAACGATATGGACTATGACCTGAGCCTGAAGGCCAAGACCTATGACGCCTTGCTCGATTGGTATCCGAATACGGGCAGCAGTTTCCGTCTCACCGCCGGCGTGGCCTACAACGGCAACCGCATCGACGCGCAGGCGCGGCCGAATTCCTCCGGCAGCTACAGCATTCAGGGTAACACCTATGACGCTGCGAGCTTCGGCAAGGTGACCGGCAATGTCAGCTTCAACAAGTTCGCACCCTATCTGGGCATCGGCTGGGGCCGGCCGAAGACGGAAAAGACAGGCTGGTCGTTCGCGACCGATGTCGGTGTGCTGCTGCAGGGATCGCCGAAAACAACGCTCACCAGCAGCGGATGCACCGCGCCGGCACCGATGTGCGCGCAATTCTCATCCGACGTGGCGAAGGAAAACGCCGCCCTGCACGACGAAGTGAGCAAGTTCAAGGTCTATCCGGTGCTGCGCATCGGCCTCAACTACAGGTTCTGATCGCCGCCTATTTCTCAAGCAGCGAACGCAGCATCCATGCGGTCTTCTCATGCACCTGCATGCGCTGCGTCAGCAGGTCGGCAGTCGGCTCGTCGCCGGCTCGGTCGACGGCCTTGAACATTGCGCGCGCCGTGCGCACAACGCTCTCCTGGTCCTGCATGAGCTGGCGGATCATTTCCTGCGCGTTCGGCACGCCGTCCGGCTCGTTGATCGTGCTCAGGCGGGAAAAGTCACCGTAAGTGCCCGGTGCGTAGCTACCCAGCGCGCGTATGCGCTCCGCAATCAGGTCCACCGCCTGCGCCAGCTCGGTGTACTGCGCTTCAAACATCAGGTGTAAGGTCTGGAACATCGGCCCGGTGACGTTCCAGTGGAAGTTATGCGTCTTCAGGTAGAGCGTATAGGTGTCGGCCAGCAAGCGCGACAAACCGTCGACGATGGCACGCCTGTCCTGTTCGGAAATTCCGATGTCAATTGCCATTGTGCGTTCCTCCCAAGCGGGTTGGTATATTGATACGACATGCAGGCGCTGCATGCGTTCATGACCGCGCTTGATGCAGATGAAGCGGATGGCGAATGTTTTTTTCCGCCCGGCATGCGTCGTGACTGCCAAGTGTCTGTTGATGGCCGCTACCAGTCTGCGTCTCACTTCCCCTTGCGCTTGCGTTCATGCTTGCGCCAGTACTGGAACTCCTCCTCGTGCACCTCGATGTCCAGGTCCATGATGCGCGCCTCCAGACGCTCCTGCACCTCGGCGACCGCCTTGTTGTAGACCAGCGGTCCGATCTCTTCCAGGAAGAACGACAGCAGCCCGCTGGCGGCGATGTTGCCGATGGGTTCTTCCATGTTTTCTTCGAAGTAGCGCTGGATGGAGGCGATCGCTTCCGCACGCGCCTCCTTGGATATTTCTATGGTCATCGTTCTTCCTCATTCCCGGTGCGGCACGGGGCACGCAAGTGAATGATGCCCAGCCCGAACTTGCGGGTGCCAAAGTCCATCCATCATTTGCCGACAGCCTGTCGGGGCCGGAAAAGTACTGCATCTCAATGCGGCAATAAACACGCAAAAAAACAGGCCCAAAACGCCAACCAGTTTATATCGGCGCTTATAACAAAAACAACGCCATCAACATCTCCTGTCCCGACGTGCACACGCTGCTCCATTGCAGTGCAAATTATCAATAACTAAGAAACAGTGCCATTCCAATCAGGCAGTTTATTCGCAATCCTTGCGGCAATAGAATGGCTTCGTCCTAACACGAACCGTCCCTGCCCGAAGCAATGCGCGACACCAGCAAAACCGTTTGCCCCTCACTGGCGAAGCATTCCGATACTGGATTGCGCATGCCGCCGGCGGCGCGCGAGCTGAGCCTGGCCTATCACGCCTTCGAGGGCTTCGCTTCGCGCCATCTGCGCACACTGGGGCTGACACCTGGGCAGTTCTCGGTGATGTCGGTCCTGATGCGCGCCCCGGGCATTTCCTGCAAGGCGCTCGGCCAGGAAGCGGGGATCACCAAGGGCACGCTGACGGGAATCGTGGACAGGCTGGAACAGAAAGGGCTGGCGCGACGCAGCACGTCGCCGCAGGATCGTCGCTCCAGCGTCGTGCATCTCACCGACGAAGGCCGGGTGACCTTTGAGCGGGCAGCCAATCACCATTTCGCCTATCTGCAGGCGGCGTTTGCCGGATTCGACAGCGAAGACCTCGCACGCTTCGAAACCAGTTTCCGCCGCTTCAGGGAATTCTTCAACCAAGCTTCGCAACACTAAAGGAATCAGAACCATGTCTCGCTTCGCTCTCCGCTCGCTGTCCTCCGTCATTGCCGCCGCCAGTTTGGCCCTGTCGGCATCCACCTTCGCCGCCACGCCGGCTCCGGCAGGCAACTACAAGATCGACCCGGTGCACTCGGTCGCGTACTTTGAAATCGGCCACCTCGGCGGCGTGAGCCGTTTCATGGGCCGCTTCAACGACATGTCGGGCGACCTGGTGGTCGATACGCCCGAGAAGAGCAAGATCAAGGTCGAGATCAAGACCGGCAGCATCGATACCAAGCATGAGCCGCTGGAAAAGCACCTGAAGAGCCCGGATTTCTTCAACGCAGTGCAATTCCCGGTCATGAGCTTCACCTCGACCGCAGTGAACCTGAACGCTGCGGGCGAAGGCACACTGGCCGGCAACCTGAACCTGCACGGCGTGAGCAAGCCGGTCACCCTGAAGCTCAAGCAGATCGGTTCGGGCAAGGGCATGAAGGGTGAGACGCGCGTCGGCTATGTCGCGACCGGCACCATCAAGCGCACCGACTTCGGCATGAACTACGGTGTGCCGGGCGCGGCCACCGACGAAGTGGACCTGCACATCAACATCGAAGCAGTGAAACAGTAATCGTTCGCGCGGATGGGCAGGCAATGCCCATCCCCACGCAATTTTCTCTGCTGTGATTCCAGGAGACCGGCGATGCCGAATCCCTCATTTTTCATTCCGCTGTTGCTGCAGAGCGCCGTCCTTCCCTTCGGTGTGGCGCTCGCGCTGCTGTTCACCTTGCGCAAGCACGCAGCGGCCTCAGTACTCGCACTGTGCGCGGGTTTCATCGCGGCTTATTTCGCGATCCTGCACGGGCAATGGTCCGCGCTACCGCAGCAGGCACTCGACTGGTTGCCGGCGATCGCGGTGCTCGGCACACTCGGTGCGATCACGATCGAACACAAGCAGAGCGCTGCGGTGCGCGTGATCGCGCGCTTCGTGCTGTCGCTGCTGGCGACGTCCGCCACCGCATGGTTCGGCCTGCAAGGGCTGGGCGCGCAGAAAGTAGCGCTGGCCGCCGGACTGACAGCCGCCGCAGTTTGCCTCATCTGGTCCTGGCTGGTGCGCGCCGCACAAAGCCGACCGACGCCGCCGCTGCTGATGATGGTCGTCGCCGGCGGCGCAGGCCTGGCACTGCTGCTCGATTCAAGCCAGGCCATCGGGCAGTTGTGTGGCGTACTGGCATCGGTTATCGTAGCCTGCCTCGCCTTCAACCTGACACACAGGCGCGCGATGTTCTCCGCAGCGGCCATCGGCATGGCAGTGCTGCTGCTCGGCGTGCTGCTGATGAACGCGTACCTGTATGCCGGGTTTTCGCTCGCGTATGTCGCGCTGCTCGTCGCAGGCTTGCTCGCGGATCCGCTGGTGCATGCAGTCAATCGCTGGCGCAGGCACTGCGGCGGCGCCGGCTCGTGGGCCACGGCCACCGCGCTCGCGGCCATTCCCGCGCTGTGCACGATCGGACTGGTGCTCCAGGCGGCGCAGGAGGCAGGCGGTTATTGAATCCGGAACGACAATTCCGAACGACACATGGACCGCGCGTCCATGCAGGCAAAGCAAACATCTTATCTATGAAAGGTTCCCATGAGTGACAAAGCCATCGTTGCAAGCAAGACGCCGTACGCAGTGGACGTGGAGGCAGGCAAGGACTACTACTGGTGCAGCTGTGGCCGCAGCAAGGCACAACCCTTCTGCGATGGAAGCCACAAAGGCACGAGTTTCACGCCGATGAAGCACACCGCCGTCGAAAGCAAGACGGTGTATTTCTGCGGCTGCAAGCAGAGTGCGAACTCGCCGCTGTGCGACGGCACGCACAAGCAGCTCTGATCACCACTCGCTCTTGAGCGCCAGCGCCGCAGCCACGAAGTCGACGAAGGTCCGCACCTTTGCCGACAAGTGCTTGCGGCTCGGGTACACCGCGTAGATACCGATCTCGTCAGAGCGGTATTCGGGCAGCACTTCCACCAGCCGCCCCGCGCGGATATCTTCCCCCACCAGGAACAGCGGTTGCCGGATCAGGCCGACGCCGCCGAGCGCCGCGAGCCGGATCATGTCGCCATTGGTCGCGCGCAGACTTCCCGCCACACGCACCGCATGCTCACCGTTCGGCCCGGTCATCTTCCAGTCGTCGCCAGCGGCCGCATAGCTGTAGGTCAGGCAGTTGTGCTGCGCCAGGTCGGCGGGCTGTTGCGGCACGCCGTGGCGCTTCAAGTATTCGGGCGCGGCGCAGATGATGATGCGATCGGAGGCCAGCCTTTTCGCGATCAATCCCGACTCCTGCAGCATGCCGATGCGCACCGCAAGATCCAGCCCTTCCTCGAGCAAGTCCACGCGGCGATCATTCAGCAGGAGGTCGACCTTCACATCCTGATACTGGCGCAGATAGTCCGACACGATCGGCCCCATGTGCAGGATGCCGAATGACACCGGCATGGTGAGGCGCAAGGTGCCGTGCGGCGCCTCGGTGTGGCTGACCGCGCCTTCCTCCGCCTCGCTGATGTCGGCCAGGATCTGCACGCAGCGGTCGTAATAGCTGGTGCCGGATTCGGTGAGCGTCAGCTTGCGCGTGGTGCGCTGAAGCAGGCGGGTGCCAAGATGTTCTTCGAGGTGCGCCACGTACTTCGATGCCATCGCACGCGAGATATCAAGGCGATCAGCCGCGGCCGCAAAGCTGCCGTTATCGACCACGGCGGCAAACACCTTCATGCTGGTGAGCGTATCCACATTCGACCTTGCAAGAGTAGAGAAGCGCAACGCCATCGTTGCAGTCCGGTATCTTGCCATGCTCGAAGGGGGGAGGGCAATGTTGAGGAAGAAGAGGCCGCGGAGGAGCACGAACAGTTTTTTTGTCCACGGAAAACACAGAAAACACGGAATTTTCCTTGAGATTTTTCCGTGTTTTCCGTGTTTTCCGTGGACAAAAAAACGCCTACCGCACCGGCCCCGGGAAGTCCATATCGCCGCCGGCGCTACCAGCGCTGTCGCCTGATGATCCACTGCTCCGCGTGCCCGTTGCCGGGTCGCGTTCCATCCCGTTCAGGAAGCGATCGAGCGCATCGTCGCTGCGGCCTCTTCCGCGGTCTACCGTCTGCACACCGTTCGGGCCGACCACGATCGTGGTTTCGCTGCCGTTACGCTGCACCACGCCGTAGCCGGGCGGGATCATGTCTTCCTGCTTGAGCTGGTCGATCCAGTCCTTGTCCGGCGACGTGGCCATCAAGGGCGGTGGCCGCTTCGGCTGCGGGAATTTTGCTTTCGCGTCGATCAGCTTTTCCTTGAAGGTGCCGCGGAAAAAATCGCCGACCAGCAGGATCGCGTTGTGGCCGCCCTGTCCCCAGTAATCGCTGCGCATGGTCACGCGCGGATCGTTGAAGCCGATCCATGCGCCGGCCACGAGGTCCGGATGCATCAGGATGAACCAGCCGTCGGTATTGTTCTGCGTGGTACCGGTCTTGCCGGCGATGTCGGCAACGAGGTTGAAGCGCTCGCGCACTGCGGTGCCGGTGCCTTGCCTGACCACGCCGCGCAGCATGTCGATCAGTTCGACGGCGGCATCTTCCGACATCGCGCGCCGTGCTTCGGAATGGAACTCGGCCAGCACCTTGCCGTCGCGGTCCGCGATTTTGCGGATCACGACCGGCTTGCGGTATTCGCCGACCTGCGCGATGGTGGCGTAGGTCGACACCATTTCGAGCAGCGTAACCGGGCTGGAGCCGAGCGAGAGCGAAGGCACAGGATCGAGCCGGCTCTGCGTCACGCCCATGGCGCGTGCCATGTCGATGACATGGTGCACGCCGACATCCTGCATCACTTGCGCAGTGATGGTGTTCTTCGAATACACCAGGCCCTCGCGCATCGTCATCATCCGCCCGGAGTATCCCGACATGTCGGTGGGGCGCCAGATACTGCCGTCATCCGCACGGATCTCGACCTGGCCGTCGGGGTAGATGCGATCGGGACGGAATCCCTGTTCCAGCGCTGCGCCATAGACGATGGGCTTGAACGTGGAGCCGGGCTGGCGCTCGGCCTGCGCGACGTGGTCGAACTGGTCGCGTTGGAAGTCGCGGCTGCCGACCCAGGCCTTGACCTCGCCGGTGTCGGGTTCGATGGCGACAAAGCCGGCTTCCAGCCGCGTCTTGCCCTCGCGCAGGCGCTCCATGAATTCGCTGTCCGTCTTCAATTGCGCCAGCGCCGCGCGATCGGACTTGCCTCGCGCAACGACCTTCTTGTACTCGGGGCTTTCGCGGATGAAGGCGTCGAGCAGTCCGGCACGCTCATCCCAGAAATACCGGAACGGCTCGACTTTCTTGCGCATGGCTTTGTAGGCCTTCGGGCCGTGCGAGATGACGCGCGCCGTACTGCGTCCCCATTCGACATCCGCGACCGCCTGCAACGCAGCGGATTGCCGCTCGACAGCATCGGTCGCGGCTTCCTGCAGCTTGTCGTCGATCGTGCTGGTGATCACGAGACCGTCGGTGTAAAGGTTGTAGTCGTTCTGCTCGGCCCATTCCAGCAGCTGCCGTCGCACGTACACCGCGAAATGCGGCGCGTCACCGAGCGGTTCGGGCTGCCGGTTGAGCCTGGCCTGCAAGGGCTCGGCGCGCAACGCATCCGCCTGCGCTGCGTCAAGCAAGCCATGCTTGACGAGCTGGCCGAGCACGACGTTGCGTCGCGTTCGCGCGCGATCCGGATTGCTGATCGGATTGTAGTAGCTCGTTCCCTTGAGCATGCCGACCAGCGTCGCGCTCTCCAGCACGCCGAGCGCGGACGCCGGCTTGTCGTAATAAGTGCGTGCGGCCATCTCAATGCCCACCACGTTGTAGAGGAAGGGCACGGTGTTGAGATAGGTTTCGAGGATCTGGTCCTTGGTGTACATCCGTTCGACCTTGATCGCGGTGATCATCTCGCGTAGCTTGCGGTCGACCGTGCGCGCGCGGCCTATCTCTTCCGGAAACATGTTGCGCACCAGTTGCTGCGTGATGGTCGAGCCGCCCTGCGCCTGGCCGAGCACGGTATGCACCACCGCCGACAGCGTGCGGCTGATATCGACGCCCTGGTGCGCGTAAAAGCGATGGTCTTCCGTGGCGATGAGTGCCCGGATCACCCAAGGCGACACGCGGTCCAGCGGCACCAGTTCCTGCTGCACGCGACCGAAGGTGGCGAGATGCGTGCCATTGGCCGACAGCAAGACACTGGGCTTGGCGCTCTGGATGTCGAACATGCCGTCGACATCCGGCGTATGCGGAACGAGCTTCGCGATGTAGGCGCCGGCCACGATGGCTGCGGCGGTCAGCAGGATGAGGAAAGCAGCCGTCAGTTTGAGCAGGTACCAGAAGAACGCGCGGCTGCGGGAATGTTTTCTGTCTCCGGAAAAATGTTGCGGGTCTTGCTTCTGCGGATTCTCGTTGTCCACCATCGATATCCTTCTTCTCGACCTTGAATTGAAAATTGGACAAGCGCCTCCCTGATTGGTTTTCCGATTTCTGGCGCGTCGGGACTTTGGCCCGCATCAGTGCGGCGCCGGCCGGTTCTGTTTAAATCAGCACAGAGGGTTTATCCTGCGGTATCAAAGTTGAAATTTTTCCCGGGAATATACGTTGATCCTGCCCTGCTTTTACCTGGATGAACCTCTCACAGAGAGTGAATTGCAGTTCGTTACCAACACGCTGGTCGGCCCTTGGGCGAAGTTCCGCACCAACGCAACCTCCGTCGAGCAGCGACGGGTGCCGGCCGTGCTGCCGGTGCCCGACCTCGATGGCATGTATGCGGCGGGGCGCGCGCAACGCGCGGAAGGCGTGCGCGCCAACCTGCGGCATGCCGGCATCCGCGCCTTCAACGGGCATCAAGTGGTGTGGGTGATGCCGCGCAATACCGATTGGGACGCGGTATTCCAGTACGCGATCCGCGAGGAAACGGGCTTCGGTCCGTTCGTCGCGCAGCGATGGTTTGTTGATAACGGCATTCAGGTGCGCGGCAGCGTGCGTGTGGTCAATACGGAGATGCTGTTGCGCGGTTTGTAGTATCCAACATGGAGACTGTGCAATGATTGCCAAGGTAAAACCGGTTCCTGACGGCTTTCATACCGTCACGCCTTATCTGACGATCAGGAACGCTGCGGCGGCGCTGGATTTCTATCAGAAAGCCTTCGGCGCCGACGTGGTGTTCCGTCTCAACGATCCGTCCGGCAAGAAGGTGGGTCACGCGGAAATCCGCCTCGGCGATTCCGCCATCATGCTGAGCGACGAATATCCCGAGATGGATGGCACGAGCCCGGAGACGCTGGGCGGCTCGCCGGTGCTCATCCATCTTTATGTGGAAAACGTGGATGCACTGGTGGAGCGTGCGGTGAAGGCGGGCGCGAAACTGGAGCGGCCGGTGGCCGACCAGTTCTACGGCGATCGGGGCGGCCTGGTGGTCGATCCCTTCGGCCACAAATGGTGGATCGCCACGCACATCGAAGACGTGCCGCCGGACGAAATGGAAAAGCGCGCGATGGAGATGTTCGGCGCGCGGCCTACCTGAGAACCTGTTCGAAACGAACAGGTTCAAAGTTCTACGAAGCGCTGCTGCCAGGCCTGCGCCACATCGAGCAGGCGGTTGGCGAATCCCCATTCGTTGTCGAACCATACCAGCAGGTTGGCGATGTGCGGACCGATGGTGCGCGTCTGGCTGCCGTCGACGATGGCTGAATGCGGATTGTGGTTGAAATCCACGGAGGCGTGCGGATCGTCGGAATAGGCGAACAGGCCGGCATATTCGGACGCCGCGCCGGAGAACAGCGCATTGATCTGCGCAATGCTGACCTCATGCCGGAAGCTCACGACCAAGTCGATCGCCGACACATTGATGACCGGCACGCGCATCGCCTTGGCCTGCACGCGTCCCGCGAGTTGCGGCATCAAGCGCTCGACGCCCCGCGCCAGTCCGGTGGACACCGGAATGATCGATTGCATGGCCGAGCGTGTGCGGCGCAAGTCGCTGTGATGGTAACTGTCGATCAGCGGCTGGTCGTTCATCACCGAATGCAACGTGGTCATCAGCGCATGCTCCACGCCGAAAGCGCGGTCGAGCCGATCGAGCACAGGCACGATTGCATTCGTGGTGCACGAGGCATTGGATACGATGCGCTCGTCGCCGACCAGTTCGCCGTGATTGATGCCGTACACGATGGTACGGTCCACGTCCTGCGCGCTATGCCCCGGGTGCGACAGCAGCAGGCGAGGGCAACCGGCATCGAGGAAGCGCTGCAGTTCATTGCGGTGCGCGTACTGGCCGGAGCATTCCACCAGCAGGTCCACGCCCAGCCCCGCCCAGTCCACCGCTTCCGGCGCCTTCGCGTGGCTGACGTGAATGGGCTGGCCGTCGATGATCAGCTGATGGTCGCCCGCCTCGACCTTGCCAGGAAAAACGCCGTGGGTCGAATCGAAACGTGACAGATAAGCGATGGTCGCCAGGTCGGCCGGCTCGTTGATCGCCACCACCTGGAACTGCTCCTTGAGCGGCGACTCGTACAGGGCGCGCAGGAAGCAGCGACCGATGCGGCCGTAGCCGTTGATGGCGAGCCTGACTGGTTGATCGGAAGGGTTTGAGCTGGCGCGGGAAGAGTGCATGAATGGCTGCGGAGATGTGGAAGTCGATCGATGCCCGGCCGCGCACCGGCATCCGTTCGGATCCACACAGACAAACCGGCAGCCGCGCCAGGGGCGTGGACAAGAAAGAATTATAAGGGACAAGCCGCAAGGTTTCCGGCACCTGCCGACAGCAGACTTGCCGCGCTCATGCTCCTTCGTTATGCCCGCCTGACCTAATGATGGAACACCGGTTCATTCATCTGCTCCACGCGCACCACGTCCGCGTCGCGACCGTCATACGGCCATTCCGGAAATGCGTCGAGCCGGCGCTTGGCTTCCTCGACCGGGATTTCATGGTAGCTGGACATCCACTCGCGGACATGCGGTTCGCGTACGCCGGTCAAGGGCACGAAGGAAATGACGACGGCCGGCGTCAGCGCACTCATGTACACGTGGATGGGGAATGCGCGCTTGCAGTTGCGCGCGCCGTGCTCGAAGTAGGCGATGTTACGCCGCGCCTTCCTGCCGTCGTAGCTGACCATCCAGGTGAAGGGGATGCGCGGCCGTTCCGGGGCGGGTGTCCGGGATGGATCTGCGGCATCGGTCCGGGGAGTGCCGGATGGGCCGCAGCCGTGCAGATCGAAGCTTGTATGCTCGTCCACTTTGGGCTCCTTATCATTGGCCGGGATGCTGGCCGGGGTGCTGGCCGGGTGTTGGCAGGTTTTCCGGGGTATCCGGGAACGCTCACCCGTGGCTGCCGTAGCAGCACAACAAGGCCAAATGACAGCCTACCACTGCCGCGCGCAAATTCAAGACCCGGCGCGCGCCCTGAAGCGGTCGTAGCGTTCCATGACCATTGGCACGTAGCGGATCGTTTCCTGGTACGGCGGCACGCGGCGCCCGTGGCGGATCACCGCGTTTTCCCCGGCGTTATAGGCGGCGACGGCGAGGCGTACGTTCCCGTCGAACATCGCGAGCAGGTCGCGCAGGTAGCGTGCGCCGACCTCGACGTTCTGCTCCGGTGAATACAGGTTGAATTGTCCGTAGCGCGCCGCAGTCGCCGGCATGACCTGCATCAGGCCGATGGCGCCCTTGGGCGAACGGGCGCCGGCATCAAAACCGGATTCGACCTCGATGATCGCCTTGAGGAGGGCGGCGTGAATGCCGTGCATGCCGGCGATGCGCTGCACGAGCGGCTCCAGCGCGTGGCGGCGGGCGGCCAGTTGGGGCAGGGATACCGGCCCTCCGCCGGAATGGGGCCACAGCTGCTTGCCGTCGAATACCGCGTAGATGCGCGAGCTGCGGTCGAGCGGACGGTCGGAAAAGGTCGGCACCTTGCCGGTCGCGTCGTACGACCGGTAGATCTTCATGTCTTCCGCGTGCGCGGCGCCCGCCACGCTTAGCGTGACGCCCAACGCAAATTGCCAAATCGGCACCAGCCCACTCCGTTGTCTGGAGTTCATTGCATCCTCCCTGCTGAGCCATACGATACGTCAGCGGCAACATTTCCTGCAAGCACTGGTTCTGCAGGTTTTGCGGCCTTGCGTTACCATCTGGCAATCATGGCGGCTGGCGAGCCGCGCCATCGTCCGATTCCGACCAGTGGAAAAATGACAGCGAAACGTTTTGCGCTTTTTCCCGACGAGCCCGAACAGCAGCTCAGGCTCCGCCGCTTCTTCCTCGCGGCGGCAACCTACGCGATGAACCTGGCGTTCGTCCTCGCGTGCTGGTGGATGGGCTATTTCACGACGCGGACCGTCGCCATCTATTCCGGCTTCGTGCTCGCCATCCACGTTGCCGTCTACGCGATCATCCGTTCCGGCCTGAACAAGCGCTTTGCCGATCCGAGCCTGACCAAGGCGCAGATGGCGGCGGCAACCTTGTCCGGCCTGTATCTGATGTACTACGCCGATGATTTCAGGGGAGCCTTCCTGTTGCTCGGCGTGGCGATGCTGGTGTTCGGCATGTTCCGCTTCAGGACGCGCGATTTCACGCGCTTCGGCGCGTTCATGCTGGCGGGCTACGGTGGCTTGATCATTTTGATGTACGTCTTCCGTCCGGACGAAGTCAAGGTCAAGGTCGAAGTGGTGCAGTTGCTTGCGGAGTTCGTGGCCGTGGTGGAGTTCAGCTTCCTCGCTGGGTACATCGGCAATCTGCGCCACAAGCTGCGCATCAACAATCACGAACTCGAACAGCGCAACGCTGCGCTCGAAGCGGCACTGCAGCAGATCAGCGAAATGGCAATCCGCGACGAACTGACGGGCGCTTATAACCGGCGCTACGTGATGGACCGGATCGTCGAGGAAACGCAGCGTTGCGCCCGCGGCGGGGCGGTGTTCTGCATAGGCATGATCGACATCGACTTCTTCAAGAAGATCAACGATATCTACGGACACATGGCGGGCGATATCGTGCTGCAGCGTGTGGCGGCAACGGCATCCGGCGCGCTGCGCACGACTGATATCTTCGCGCGCTTCGGCGGCGAGGAGTTCGTCATGGTGCTGAGCGACGCGGCTGCATGCGGGGCGATGATTTCCGCCGAGCGGGTGCGGCAGAAAATTGAACGGCTGAGCTTCCCGGAAATCGATCCGTCGCTGCGGGTGACGATCTCCATCGGGATTGCGGAGCATGAACGCGCGACGGATGCCGCGCTCACCTTCAGGAAGGCGGACGACGCCTTGTACCGCGCGAAGGAAAACGGCCGCAACCAGTGCGCGCTGGCACAAGCTGCGGCACCGGCGGAATCCTGATTCTTCAGCTGCCCCGGTCGCGCAGGTCCGCCACCGGCGACTGCCCGAAGCCATCGTCCAGCAGATAGTCGACGAGGCGCCTTGCGCACTCTCGCGGGTCGGCGAGGCTGCCGGTGCGCTTCAATGCTTCGAAGCGCTCACGCAACGGAAATTGTTCCAGCGCGGTCGCGCGGATTTCCGCCTGCATGTCGGTGTCGATCACGCCAGGCGCAAGGCTGCAGATGCGCAGATTTGGCGTCTGGTCGAGAACAACAACGCGTGCGTGGTGGTCCAGCGCCGCCTTGGTGGCGCAGTAAACGCTCCAGCCGGGATACACACTGCGTCCCGCGCCGCTGGAAATGTGCACGATGCGCCTGTCCGCGGCATCGGAACTGGCCTCGGTGAATGCACTGGCCAGCATCAGCGGTGCGGCGACATTCAGGCTGACGGCGTGGCCGATCGTGGCGATGTCCTGTGCCTGCATGGGCCCGACCGGTTGCACTATGCCAGCGTTATTGATGAGCAGGGAGGTCTTGCTGCCGGCAAGATAGCGCTTCAGCGTATCGCCAGCGAGCCAGCCTGCGACGGCGCCGGTATCCGAGAGGTCGAGCGTGATCTGTTCCAGCAGGGTGGGAAACCTGCTTGCGAGTGAAGTGTTGCCATGCCGCGCAATGCCGAGGACGCCGATGCCTCTTTCAAGAAGATCCTCGGCAATGGCAGCGCCCAGGCCGCGCGCATGTCCGGTAAGAATGGCTTTCATCGATGTCCTTTCGCTTTGCGCAAGACTGCATGATAAGTTGCATGGGAAAAGTCTGCAGGCTGCGCGTGCGGACGCGGGAAAACCGTATATCGTCTTTATCGCCTTTGCGGGCAAGCGCTAGAATGAACCCATGTGCGCCAACTACATCCCTTCCACGCGTGACCAGCTGCAACAGTTCTTCGGCGTTGCGGCGCCGGATTCCGGCTACCCGGAAGAAGCCTTCCCCGGATACATGGCGCCGATGATCCGCCTGCCGCACGCCGAGTCTGTCCCGGGCGACCGCGCCTGCGCACTGGGCATGTTCGGCATGGTGCCGGGATGGGCCGATCCGAAGCTGGCGCGGCAAACCTATAACGCCAGGACGGAGACCGTTGCGAGCAAGCCGAGTTATCGCCATGCGTATACGTCACGTCACTTCTGCGTGATTCCGCTGCATTCCTTTTTCGAGCCGAGCTATGAGTCGGGCAAGCCGGTGCGCTTCGAGATCGCCAATACCGACGGCTCTCCGCTCGGCGTGGCCGGCATCTGGGAATACAAGCGTGATGGCGGCAACGGACTGCCGCTCCTGTCCTTCTCCATGCTGACCATCAACGCCGATGGCCACCCCATGATGCAGCGTTTCCACAAGCCCGGCGACGAAAAGCGCATGATGGTCATCCTCGATCCGGACCAGTACGACGCATGGCTGCATTGCCCGGTTGACGACGCGCATCGCTTCTTCGTACGCTATCCCGCCGAGCGCCTGGTAGCCCGGGCCGCACCGCGTGCGGGGAAGAAGGCGGCGCAGGAAGGACTCCCGGGCCTCTGAGGCGTTCCGGTGCGCCGGCCTCGTTCGCCGACCGACATTCACCTGGCCTCTGTAAAAAGATGTAACGGCACGCCAACAAAATCGTGCAAGACGGCATCATTTGCTCATAAGAATGAGCATATGGTGAGACATGAAGATTACAGATGAAATGCTGACGGCAGCAGTGACAAAGGCCGTTGAGGCGGGGCTGCTGCCCCGCCGGTCCCTCAAGGACGATATCGCGGAAGCGCGCATGCTCATGCACGAGATCCTGAGCGCCGCGCTCGACAACCGGCTGCGCGGCAAATCCGGGGCGCAATCGATTTCCCAATGGGCGCCGAGTCCTTACCCTATGCACGATGGTGTCCTGGCCACCTTGCCGAGGCAAGCCCGCGCAGCAGGTTTGCCGGTAGAACCCTGACGTGAGTTCAGCCGGTCCGGCAGTTTGATGCCGTTTGCCTTACGTACATCTCGGGCCAGTTCGTGATCGCCTGTCAGGCCCCCTAACACCCGTACCGCTTCACACCATCCACAAAGCGGTATTCGCCGTGCCGGTCGGTGAAGCAGATACTGCCGTCCGTATTCTCTGCGGGTATCGTGTTCGCTTTCCTCGGTTTCGGATTCCTGAACTGCCACGGCGGCGTCGGTTCTGCCATAGCCCACAGGCCGGCACGACGCTGCCTTGCCATCGCCTCCAGGCCCGGCAGGGTGAGGTCCTGGTTGGTCTTCGGCGTGACCCATGCCATGCCGCGTTCGACCTGCGAGCGATTGGCCTCGACCCCATCACAAATGACGACCGCCACCGTGCGCCCGCGATGGTCGATGGCCTGTTCCTTGTAGCTGGCTTCCTTGCCGAAGCAGAGTTCGATCAGCGACTGCTTCGCCTGATCGCCGAATTGCTGTGCCTTCTCGGGCGCATCGATATTGGCGAGCCTGATCTTGAGGGGTTGCTGGCCAACGAGGAGTGTGAGGTTGTCGCCGTCGGCCACGCCGATCACCTTGTGTGCATGCGCCGGCACGAGGGGCAGCAGCGCGAAAAGAAAAGCCAGGAGTTTCATGCAGAAGATTGTAAAAAGAAAACCCGGTGCCGCGTGTAACCGCCTGTTTCAGTCGCGTGTCGCGAACGGCAGAGGGAGGCTGACATGATGCCTCAAAAACAGGCCGATGGGCCACTCGCACGGCGCATCGCGCGACCTGCGTGGTGGAGAACAGACATTCCCTGGTCCGGTCCGCAAGAGACTGCTGTCCTGTAGCACGCATGCCTGCGCTGCCTCAAGCCGCCTCGCGCCGGCTGCAGGATGATGGAACAAGCGCAGCTTTCCGAAAAGGAGGATTGCCATGTCATCCCCGATGTCACCCCCGATGTCATCTCTTTACGCATTGCCCTTCCGTTTGCGTGCGTTCATGCTTGCCCTCTGCCTGTCGACTCCTACCATCGCGCTCCCGGCGCCATCGCAAATGCAGACCAGCGAGGCGGGGAACACCTACATCAGCGGCAGCGACCTCGCGATCACGACGCCGGTGGCAGCGGACCTTTTCGCGGCCGGCGGACGCGTGCGCGTGGAGCGCGATGTCGGCGCGGACGCGGCGCTGGCCGGCGGATCAGTGACCGTGCGCGGACCGGTGCATCAGGACCTGCGCGTCGCAGGCGGCAGTGTCGATGTCGAAGGCAATACCGATGGTGATCTTGTTGCGGCGGGCGGCAATGTGCGCGTCAGCGATGCGGCGCGGGTGGCAGGTTCGGCCTGGCTGGCGGGAGGCGATGTCACGCTGGCCGGCCGCGTAGAAAAAAGCGCGAGGATTTATGCGAGCAACATCACTGTCTCGGGCGACATCGGCGGTGACGCTCACTTGTACGGCCAGCAGATCCGGCTGATGCCCGGTGCGAAAATCCGCGGCAATCTTGTCTATGCCAGCCCCAACGAGCTAGCGCGAGATCCCGCAGCACAAGTGCTGGGAAGCGTCACGCGCGAGGCGACGCCGCCAGGCTGGAGCAAGGCTGAAGGTCGGCACCGGGGCGTATCGTGGTTCCATCCCTTCTTCGTGCTGAGCATGCTGCTGGCGGGCGTGCTGCTGTACGCGGTGTTCCCCAATGCGGCGCTCGGCCCACAGCGCGCCATCCGACAGTACCCCCTGCGCAGCCTGCTGCTCGGCCTCGCACTGGTGTTCACGGTTCCTCCGGTGGCGATCCTGTTCATGGTCACGGTGATCGGCATTCCGATCGGCTTCGCACTGCTGTTGCTGTATCCCTTGAGCCTGATGCTCGGTTACCTGGCAACGGCCTTCCTGATCGGCGGCGAAGTCGCCACCGTCGCAAAGCAGCCCGAGCCGGTGAGCGTGAAGAAAGTCGCACTGTTCCTCGCGCTGGCGCTGATCGTGCTGAGCATCGCCGCTGCAATTCCCTTCATCGGCGGCCTCGTCATGATCGCCGCCGTCGTGTTCGGCCTCGGCGGCTGGGCCATCTGGATCAGGACGACGGTGAATGGTGGCCGGACTGCTTCACATTAACAAAAAAGCGTTTGTCCACGGAAAACACGGAACGCACGGAAAAATCAAGAACCATTTCCGTGCTTTCCGTGTTTTCCGTGGACAGGATTCATTACTACCTGAATCACCTCGCCAGCCGGCGGCGCAACTCGCGTTCGGTCGCAAAGTTGAAGCCGGTTTCGGTATTGACCAGGATGAGGTTGGCGCAGCCGGGGGAGAAGAACCAGGCGGTGTCGTCGATCGCCACCCATGCTTCTGCCTCGCGGCCGGCTTCGTGCAGCCAGCGCAGGATTTCCGCTTCGCGCACATACTCGTGCTTCAGGCAGCTGCAGACCGGCGTGACATCGATGATGCGCTCGCCGATGTCGGGTGCGAACATGGCTCGCAGTTCCTCCAGCGCATGCGCTTCGCGCCATGTGCTGGAGATGACGATATCGACTTCGCCGTAATCGCGCATCACCCGCTCGAACTCGCGGCGCAGGCTGAATGCGCCGTCAGGACGATGGAAGGGATGCAGCACGCCGTCAAAATCGAGGAACACGATCATGGCATCACCTGTTCCTTGCCACTGCAAATGCTCAGGCGGCGACCGCCACCTTGTCTTCCTTGGGCGCCGAGCTACGGATCAGGTGGTCGAATGCGCTCAACGCTGCCTTCGAGCCTTCGCCCATTGCGATGATGATCTGCTTATAAGGCGTGGTGGTGGCGTCGCCGGCCGCGAACACGCCGGGCACGGAGGTACGGCCATGCGCATCGACTTCGATTTCGCCGCGGTTGCTCAGCGCAACCGTGCCCTTGAGCCAGTCGGTGTTCGGCAACAGGCCGATCTGCACGAAGATGCCCTCCAGTTCGAGATGGTGCGCAGCGCCGCTCGTCCGATCCGTGTAGCGCAGGCCGTTCACCTTGTTGCCGTCGCCGGTCACTTCGGTGGTCTGCGCGCTGGTGATCACGGTGACGTTCGGCAGGCTGAACAGCTTGCGTTGCAGGACCGCATCCGCGCGCAGCTTGTTGTCGAATTCGAGCAGCGTGACATGCGCCGTGATGCCCGCCAGGTCGATCGCCGCTTCCACACCCGAATTGCCGCCGCCGATCACCGCCACGCGCTTGCCCTTGAACAGCGGGCCGTCGCAGTGCGGGCAGTAGGCCACGCCGCGGTTGCGGTATTCCTTTTCGCCGGGCACGTTCATCTCGCGCCAGCGCGCGCCGGTGGCGAGCACCACGGTCTTCGCCTTGAGGCTGGCGCCGCCGGCCAGTTTGACTTCGATAGTGTCGCCGGGCACCAATGCCTCGGCGCGCTGCAGGTTCATCACATCGACCTCGTAGGAGCGGACGTGCTGTTCCAGCGCCGCCGCAAGTTTCGGGCCTTCGGTTTCCTTCACCGAGATGAAGTTCTCGATGCCCAGCGTGTCCAGCACCTGCCCGCCGAAACGCTCCGTGACGACGCCGGTACGGATGCCCTTGCGCGCCGAGTAAATGGCTGCTGCCGCGCCCGCTGGCCCGCCGCCGACGATCAGCATGTCGAACACCTCCTTCTGCGCGATCTTCGCCGCTTCGCGCTGCGCCGCGCCGGTATCGAGTTTCGCGATGATCTCTTCCAGGCTCATGCGACCCTGGCCGAAGCTTTCGCCGTTGAGGAAGACCGTCGGCACGGCCATGATCTGGCGCGCGTTCACTTCGTCCTGGAACAGTGCGCCGTCGATCATGGTGTGGCGGATGTTCGGATTGACCACGGCCATCAGGTTCAGTGCCTGCACGACGTCGGGGCAGTTCTGGCAGGACAGCGAGATGTAGGTTTCGAACACGTACTCACCCGGCAGGTTACGAATATGCTCCAGCACCTCGGGTTCGGCCTTCGGCGGATGGCCGCCGACTTGCAGCAGCGCCAGCACCAGCGAAGTGAATTCATGCCCCATAGGGATGCCGGCGAAGCGGATGCCCATGTTCGAGCCGACGCGATTGAGCGAGAAGGAAGGCGTGTGTTCATCGCCGCCGCGCTGCTCGCTGAGCGTGATGTGCGGGGACAGGTTGGCGATGTCGTTCAGGAGCGAGGACATTTCATGCGAGCTTTCGCTGCTGTCCAGCGAGGCGACGATCTCGATAGGATGAACGAGCTTCTCGAGGTAAGCCTTCAATTGGGTTTTGAGGTTGTTGTCCAGCATGATGGTTCCCTTGTGAGGATGACAGAATGTCGGGATGTTGAGATGTGCAGGTCCACTTCCGGATCAGGCTCGCGCCGGCGGATCGAAGAGGATGATCGGGGAGTGGTGCTGCGGACGCGGAGCGCGTCGGAAAGGCGCGCCGCCCGCAGGCAGCGCGCCGGGATGATTTAGATCTTGCCGACGAGGTCCAGCGACGGAGCCAGGGTCTTCGCGCCCGGGGTCCACTTGGCCGGGCAGACTTCGCCCGGATGCGACGCGACGTACTGGGCAGCCTGCACCTTGCGCAGCAGTTCCTTGGCGTCGCGGCCGATGCCGTTGTCATGGATTTCGCACAGCTTGATCTGGCCTTCCGGATTGATCACGAAGGTGCCGCGCAACGCCAGGCCTTCTTCTTCGATCATCACGTCGAAGTTGCGGGTGATGGCGCCGGTCGGGTCGCCGATCATCGGATACTTGATCTTGCGGATGGTGTCGGAAGTGTCATGCCACGCCTTGTGCGTGAAGTGGGTGTCGGTGGACACGGCATAGATTTCCACGCCCAGCGACTTGAAGGTGTCGTAGTTGTCGGCCAGGTCGCCCAGCTCGGTGGGGCAGACGAAGGTGAAGTCGGCCGGGTAGAAGAACACAATGGACCACTTGCCTTTCAGGTCGGCTTCGGTGACCGGCGTGAACTTGCCGTTCTGGAATGCGGTGGCGCTGAAGGGTTTGACTTGTGTATTGATCAGAGACATGGATGCTCCCGTGTTGGTGTTGGTTGAAGAAAAACGCGATGAGTGAATCATAGTGCGAACCTATGAAAACGTAAAATCGATAGTTCAGATCGATACCATAGGTTAAATCTATTGCTTTTGCGTCATGCCGCCGCACTGGCGGATACCGGCTTGCGGCCTGGGTTTCGGCTGGAGAACCGGCCTGAGACAAGGGCACGTGGGCGCTCACTTCCGGCCGCGGCGGTCCAGCTTCCTGCGTTCGACCAGGTCCCAGCCGATTTCCTTGCGGATCTGCTCCGGATCGTGCAGCGGCGAGCGGGCATTCTGGCGGCGTTCGATCTGCCGCCGCTCCAGGTACTCCCTGACTCTTTCCTTGGCTTGCTTGGGCTGTTCCATTGCGGATATCGGTCGGGTAGGGCGGGAGCGCGGGACGCACCTACAGATTAGGAATTTCGCCGTTGCGAGGATTGACGCCACACAAAGGACGGCAGGGAAATCTTCCGCGCAGGGCCGCGATCTTCGCCTAAGATGACAAGATCATTCAGAAAGCATTCCTATGCAAAGATTCCGCATCCAGAACGAATTCGGTCAACCGCAGGAACTCGTCGGCGAAGAAATTGCCGTGCCCGGCTATGAGGAACTGCAGTTCATCCTGCATTCCTGGCTGTACGATAACCATGGCGGCTGGGCGATCACCGAGCGCACTTCGGGCAAGCGCATCACCTGCGGCCCGGCGGGCACCGAGCACGCAGCGCGCGAGCAGCTTGAGCGGCAACTCGGCATCCACGGCAAGGAAGCCTTGCTGCGCGTGCTGGGCAAGGGCGAACTGTCGGACTGAGCATGAGCGATCCCTGGAACCTGCAGCGTTTCGTCGATGCGCAGGAATCGGCCTACGCAGCGGCATGCGCGGAACTGCGCGCCGGCCGCAAGCGCAGCCACTGGATGTGGTTTATCTTTCCGCAGATCGAAGGACTGGGGCACAGCCCGATGGCGCAGCGGTATGCGATTTCTTCGCTGCAGGAGGCGAAAGCCTATCTCGCGCATCCGGTGCTCGGAGCGCGCCTGCGCGAATGTGCGCGCATCGTGGCCGGGCTCGAAGGGCACACGGTGGAGGAGATTTTCGGCTATCCGGACGACATGAAGTTCCGCTCGTCGATGACTCTCTTTGCGCAGGCGGCGGACGACAATGAGGTGTTCAACGCCTGCCTGCAGAAGTATTTCGCAGGGGAGCCGGATCCGGCGACGCTGGCGCGATTGTGAGCCCCGCGGGCTATGCGCCGCGATCCTCGACCACACCGAGCGGCAGCGCCACCTCTTCCAGCGGTCGGCACTCGGCGTCCACCGCATATCGCAAGGCAAGAAGGCCGGCCACCACGACGAGGACGGCGCCGATGCCGTATCCCACTGTCACCGAGCCGCGGCTGCCGGTGTCGATCAGCATCCCGAACAGCAGCGGCGCAGCGAATCCGCCGGCACCTGTTCCCACCGCATAAAACACCGAGATGGCAACGGCGCGTATCTCCAGCGGAAACACTTCACTCACCGTGAGGTAGGCGGAACTGGCGGCCGCCGAGGCGAGAAAGAACACCGCCGACCAGCACAGCGCCTGGCTGCGCGCGTCGAGCCAGCCGAGCATGAAGGCCCAGCCGGTCAGGCCGAGCCCGATGCCCGACAGCACATAGGTCAGCGCAATCATCCTGCGCCGGCCGATGCGGTCGAACAGCGGGCCAAGCAGCACAGGACCGAGCACGTTGCCCAGCGCGAAAGGAAAGATGTACAGCGCGACCAGGCTATCGGGCACATGATAAAAACGCGTCAGCACCAGCGCATAGGTGAAGAAGATCGCGTTGTAAAAGAAGGCCTGTGACACCATCAGCGCGAATGCCACCGCGCTGCGTTCGCGGTACTGGCGCAGCAGGATGTGCGCGACGTGCCGCAGCGAGGGTTCGGCGCGGCGCAGGAACTGGAGACTGCCGCCGGCCGGAGCGAGGCGGCCGTGTTCCTTTTCGATCTCGGCCTCGATCCGCTCGACGATGCGCTGCGCTTCCTGTTCTCGCCCATGCGCGAGCAGCCAGCGCGGGCTTTCGGGCACGCCGCGCCGCACGAGGAAGATCGCCACCGCGAGCACTGCGCCGAGCACGAAGCCGGCGCGCCATCCCATGACCGGGCCGAGCACGCGCGGATCGAGCAGCAGCAGCGAGATGCCGGCGCCCAGCGCGGCGCCGATCCAGAAGCTGCCGTTGATCGCGAGGTTGACGCGGCCACGCACGCGCGCGGGAATCAGTTCATCGATGGCGGAGTTGATGGCGGCGTATTCGCCGCCGATGCCGAGGCCGGTGGCGAAGCGGCACAGCGCGAAGAAAGTGAAGCCGGTCGAGAATCCGGTGGCAAGCGTGGCGCACATGTACACGGCCAGCGTGACGAGGAAGAGCTTCTTGCGGCCGAGCCGATCGGCAAGGCGTCCGAACAGCAGCGCGCCGAACACAGCGCCGGCGATGTAGAGCGAGCCCGACCAGCCGATCTGCGACGCGCTGAGGCCGAGCGTGTCGCTGCGTTCGAGCACACCGCCGATGGAACCCACCAGCGTGACTTCGAGTCCGTCCAGGATCCAGGCAATGCCGAGCGCGATGACGACGCGCCAGTGCCAGCGCGACCAGGGCAGGCGGTCGAGACGTGCGTGAATATTGCTGGTGATTAAGCTCATGCGTCTTGTCCTTGCGTATCATGCAGGCGAGCAGACATGCAGACGAGGCCAGCCGGATTGGTGACAGTCGTGGCTTGCCCGCCAACCATCAAGGCGTAAACTGAAGCATTCGACCGATTTCCCTTCCTCATGACAACCCACTCCTCATCCCCGGATTTCCCTCCGGCCATCCCCGAATCTGACGACGGCATGGCGCCCGAGTTGCACGCGCAGGCGCTCGGTGCCGAACTGGTCAAGCTGGAAGGGCGGGTATTCCTGCGCTTTGCGGGCGCCGCAGAGGCAGGCGGCTTGCATGTGCCCTACAGCCTGGTGCCTAGCCAGGGCGTGCTGGCCAAGCCCGGCAAGTGGCGCAAGATGGCTCCGCAGGAACAAGTGCAGCTGATCACGGAACGCGCGCATGCCGGCGTGAAGGAGGAATTGCATCGCGAAGTGCTGGCCTTCGTCGCAGGGATCTACATGCGAGCCGACGACTTCGGGCTCGATGCGATGACCTTCCTGCGCGCGCTGGCCAGCCGCGACAACGCCGATCCGGCGGAGTACGTCTTCGATCGCATCGAGCAGCGCCTGCTGCATGCGATCGAGCGGCAGCAGGAAGAGCGGCATGCGACGCTGACCAAGGAGAGCATCAACCTGGCGGAGTATCCGGCGTCGTTCGAGCTCGCCTGTCGTATGCCGCGTCGCTTCATCGCCTTGCTCGGCCCGACCAATTCGGGCAAGACGCATCATGCGATGGAAGCGCTGGCCAAGGCGAAGAGCGGGGTGTACCTCGCGCCGCTACGTCTGCTGGCGCTGGAGAATTACGAGCGGCTGCTGGAAGCAAGGCCGCACGGGCAGGAACTGAGGGTCAGCCTGGTGACCGGCGAGGAGCGCCGCATCGTGGAGGGGGCGACGCATGTTGCAAGCACGGTGGAGATGCTCGACACCAGCACGCGCGTCGAGGTGGCGGTGATCGATGAAATCCAGATGCTGGGCGATAAGGATCGCGGCGCCGCATGGACTGCCGCTGTGTGCGGCGCGCCGGCATCGGTGGTCTACCTGGTCGGCGCACTGGAAGCGCGGCGCGCGGTGGAAGCGCTCGCGGAGCGTCTTGAATGTCCGCTCGAAGTGCATGTGCTCAAGCGCAAGGGACCGCTGTCGATGGAGGCGGGGCCGGTGCGCAAGCTGCGCAATTTGCGGCGCGGCGATGCCGTGATCGCGTTCTCGCGGCGCGATGTGCTGATGTGGCGCGACATGATCACCGAACAGGGCCATGCGGTGGCGACCGTCTACGGCAATCTCTCGCCGGAAGTGCGGCGCGCGCAGGCAGCGCGTTTCCGCAACGGCGAAGCGGATATCGTGGTCGGCACCGATGCGATCGCGATGGGCCTGAACCTGCCGATCGAGCGCGTCGTGATGACCACCTCGGTGAAATTCAACGGCTATGAGGAAGAAGAAGTGCCTGCCTCGCTGGCGCGCCAGATCGCCGGCCGTGCGGGCCGCTTCGGCGTGCACGAGGAAGGCTTCGTCGCCGGCTACGACGATGACACGCACCACGTGATGCGCGCACTGCTGAAGGAGAAGATTCCGCCCGTCGCAGCCGCCGGCTTTTCCGTCGCGCCGACGCTGGAACATCTGCACCGGATCGCAGCGGTGACGGGCGAACAGTCGCTGACGAAATTGTTCAAGCGCTTCGTGCATAACATCGATGTTCCGGACGGCTTCTTCTTCCCGCGCATCACCGAGGACCAGACCGAACGCGCGCTGTGGCTGGACACCTTGCAGCTGTCGGTCGCGGACAAGTTCACGCTATCGCTGGTGCCGGTGTCATCGCGCGTGCCGTCGCTGCACATCGCGTGGCAGGACTGGGCGCGCGCGCTGGCGAAACGGAAGGTGTTTGCGCTGCATCGCGCATCCAGCCCGGCCTTGTCACGACATAACTTGCAGGAAGTGGAGGATGTCTGCCGCATGTATTCCGCCTATGCCTGGCTCAGCTACCGCTGCCCCGAGTTTTTCCCGAGCGGCGAACTGGCGCAGGAACTGGCACGCGAAGCATCGGATCGGGTGGACAGCATTCTGCACGCGCAGAATTCGGCGGCACGCAAGCGGCGACGGCAGTTTGGCTAAGTATTTCTTCCAGATAAAAACGTAGCGCGCGCCGCGTACCGTGATGTCGGCAGCAAGAGCACTCGCCTCGCTGCCTCGGCGCACATTTCAAGTTCGGGCCTGTCCGCCATTGTGTCGCGGCCCCGATCAGTTCTATACATCCATCAAAGTGTGGCAAACACCTTTCACGCAGAATGCGTTGATGCGTGCGATGCCCATTGAGCAAATCTTTCCCGGCGGCTTCCTGCGCAGGTTCTCCCCATGAAGATTTCGCCACCTTGAATTTCGCAACCTCAACCATGTCTTTGACAAGCTACTGGCACCAGCTGCGACAAGGCTTATCGCAGAAAGCGAAAGATTCTCCCATCCTGCATAGGGGCAACCCCATGATCAATCCTCAGGAGGTCATCGAAAAATATTCGATCAAGGACCTGTGCGAGTCTGCCGACGATTACTACAAGTCAATCGCCAATCCGTGGCCGCAAATGGCAAAGCCGTTTTCGTCGGTGGTGGAAGCACCCGAGTTGCTCATCAACATGGGGCAACTTTTATCCGGGCTGAAATTGGGCAAGACCATGCGGGTCCTGGAATTCGGTGCGGGAGCATGCTGGTTCTCGCGCTTTCTCAGCCAGATGCAATGCGCGACCGTGGCCTGCGATACCTCTGCCACGGCAATCGGCATAGGAAAACGCCTGTTCCATGAATATCCGATCATCGGTGACTATGTGGCCGCGCCCGAATTCCTGGTGTTTGATGGCCACCGCATCGACTTGCCGGACGAATCGGTCGACCGCATCATCTGTTTCGATACATTCCATCACATCCCGAACCAGGAAGAAGTGCTGGCCGAGTTCTTCCGCGTTCTCAGGGACGGCGGCATCGCGGGGTTTAGCGAACCGGGCAGGTATCATTCCCGCAGCCCGCAATCGCAGTATGAGATGGCAAATTTCAAGGTATTGGAGAACGATGTCGATCTCGACGGCATTTTCAAGCTTGCCAACAGGATCGGGTTTGAGCAGTGCCAGGCCACGATCGTGAATGCCGGCAAGACCGTCTTTTTCATCCATAAGGGCGTGGCCATGCCCGACAGCCGCGGGCATGAAGGGCTTGCCTATGCGATGAAGGCAGAACGGACAAGCTACAAGGTCGGGAGAAGCGAGCAACTTGTGATCGACGTCGATATCCTGAATAGCGGCGGGGCAAAATGGCTTTGCAAGAACTTCGGTGATTTAGGTGTCGTCAAGCTCGGTGCCCATCTTTACGATGCGAACCGGAATCTGCTCAACCTGGATTTCGCAAGAAGCTGCTTCGCGCGCGATGTGCTTCCAGGCGAATCGGTGTCCAATGCGATCACGGTGACATTTCCGCATGCCGGAAAATTCTACCTGTCGCTTGACCTTGTTTCCGAATCGATTTGCTGGTTCGAGAACGTCGGTGCCACTCCCGCTCAGATCGAGGTCACGGTGCAATAGCGCGCCACGCCTTGTGTCACATCTTGATGCGGAAGGTCTTGCCGATCACGTCCACCGCATCCTGGCTGTCCCATTGCTTGGCGCCGTAGAACTTCGCGAGCACGCGGCCCTGCGCGTCCACCAGCACGGTCAGCGGAATCATGTCGGCGCCCAGCATGTTCTCCATGAAAAGTTCGCTGTCGATGTAGTGGCTGAATCCGGTCTTCGCCTGGTTGAGGAAGGCCAGTGCGCGGTCGCGGTAATCGTCGGTGGAGATACCGATCACATTGAACTTCTTGCCACCATAGCGCCGCGCGAGGCGATCCAGCGAGCCCATTTCCGCGCGACAGGGTCCGCACCAGCTGGCCCAGACGTTGATGATCAGCGGCTTGCCTCGGTAGGACGACAGTTTTTTCGCCGGACCGGACAGGCCCTGCATTTGCGCTTCGCGCAGCGCAGAGCCGATTTCGACTTCACCGGGGGTCTTGCCGAAGGCGGGCAGCGTGAGGCACAGGTGGCACACCAGGCAGAGCAGTATCGAAGGGAGGATGCGTTTCATGCCCCGAGTGTATCGTTGCCTCTCAGCAAAATAAAGCATCGACATCAAACTTCGGCACGATCGTTGCAAGAAGGATATTTGTTGAGATTTCACGCGATGCCTTGTGTGCAAGCTGTCAGACTGATGACATGCCCGGCTGCATCGGGGCGATCGCTGACGAATGGAATGCACGATGAATACGGATTATGTTGTCATCACTCTCCACCTGCTGGGCGCGCTTTGCGCGGGCGGCATCATTGGGCTCGAACGCAGCTACCACGGCCGGCCGGCCGGCTTTCGCACACATGCCCTGGTGTGCGTTGCTTCGGCGCTGCTCATGCTGGTGATGCTGTACCAGTGGAAATGGCTGCCCGGCGCGCCAAGCGATACCATCCGCACGGATCCGACGCGCATGGCGCAGGGCATCATGACCGGCATCGGTTTCCTCGGTGCCGGCGTGATCTTCAAGGAAGGCCTGAGCGTGCGCGGCCTGACCACCGCGGCGTCGATCTGGATCACTGCGGCCATCGGCATCCTGATCGGCGTCGGTTTTTACTATCCAGCGATCCTTTCCACCGCGCTGACCTTCGGCATCCTGTCCTTCTTCCGTCGCATCGAGGCCCGGATGCCCTCGCAACTGTATGCGCATCACGCCTTGCGTTTCGAGCGCGACCAGGTTCTTTCCGAGGAGGAGGTGAGAAAAATCATCGCGAGCCACGGCTTCAACATCGCCAACATGAACTACCGCGTCACCGAGGACGGGCAATATTTCGAATACCGCATGGTCATCCGCACCGCCGACGCGCGCAACATGGCGCTGCTGGCCAAGTACCTCGTGTCGCAAAAGCAGGTCCGCTCCTTCCAGATTTCGCCGACGGGCGACTGAGCCAGGCCGGGCGTGGATGACATGCAGAAATGATGTCAGTTCACCATTGCAGGCCCGCCCCTTCCATGCAACATTGAATCATCCGTTTGTCTCGCTCCGGGGTGACCGACCATGAACATCGACGAACTGAATGCGCTGGCGCGCGCCATCGTGTCGCAACAGAAGGGCATCCTCGCTGCCGATGAGAGCGGACCGACCATCAAGAAGCGTTTCGATGCGATCAGCCTGGCATCCACCGAAGAAAACCGGCGGCGCTACCGCGAGATCCTGTTCACGACCGATGGCGTCGAGCAGTATCTCGGCGGCGTGATCCTGTATGAAGAAACCCTGCGCCAGTCGTCAAAGGATGGCGTTCCGTTTCCCGAACTGCTTGCACGCCGCAGCATCATTCCCGGCATCAAGGTCGACAAGGGCACCAAGCCGCTCGCCCTGCATCCGGGCGAAAAGATCACCGAGGGGCTGGACGGCCTGCGCGAGCGCCTGACCGAGTACCAGCAGATGGGCGCAAAGTTCGCGAAGTGGCGCGCAGTCATCGAGATCGACGAGCGCGACATCCCGACACGATCCGGCGTCCGCGCGAACATGCATGCGCTGGCACGTTATGCCGCGCTGTGCCAGGAACTCGGCATCGTGCCGATCGTCGAGCCGGAGGTGCTGATGGATGGCGCGCACGGCATCACGCGCTGCGAGGAAGTGACTTCACGTGTGCTCGGCGCACTGTTCGACGAACTGGATGCGCAGCACGTCGCGTTCGAAGGCATGCTGCTCAAGCCCAACATGGTCATCCCCGGCATGAAGTGTCCGCAACAGGCGAACGTGCAGCAGGTCGCCGATGCGACCCTGCGCTGCCTCCGGCGCTACGTACCCGCCGCCGTTCCCGGAATCGTTTTCCTCTCGGGAGGACAGAGCGCCGAAGACGCCACTGACCACCTCAACGCCATGAACCGCACCGGCCCCCACCCCTGGCAACTCAGCTTCTCCTACGGCCGCGCCCTGCAAGCCCCCGTCATCGCCACATGGCAAGGCCAGGAAAACCAGTCCGGCAAGGCGCAGCAAGCCTTCTTCCTGCGCTGCCGCCTGAACGGCCTCGCACGCGAAGGAAAGTACGAGCGGAGCATGGAGAAGGACGCGGAGTAGATTTTTGTCCACGGAAAACACAGAAAACACGGAAAGAAAACGTTCGTGTCTTTCGTGTTCTTCGTGGACAAACAAAATGCTCGGCGCATAGCCTTACGCCGTTTGATACTGCCGCCTCACAAAACCCCTTGTCCACGAAAAACACGAAAAGAAAATTTCCGTGCTTTCCGTGTTTTCCGTGGACAAAAATCTAGCGCGCTATGTTCTTCACCTTCGGGACCGGGTAATAGCGGAGGCGGAAGGCGTCGGGCATGCCGGAGCCGAGCAGGGGGCGCAGGTAGAGACGGAAGGCGTCGGTGATGTCGGTGCCGCTTTCGGTGATGAATTCGTCGTCCATAATGCGCGTCTGGCCGGCGACGACTTCGAGGTCCAGCAACTCGTAATCGACCGAGTAGAAGCCGGTGCGGTTGATGGATACCGAACCGTCGCGGCTGCCCCACATGGCGTACTGCACCGCTTTTTCACCGACCTCGCGCGCCTCGCGCTGGTCCACGTCGGACACGCATCCGATGAAGGAGCGCTGCAGGTAGCCGAAGGTATCGCCGCGTACACGCTTGATCTTCAGCTTCGACTTGATTTCATTGCAGAGCAGGTCGGCCAGCGCACCGCTGCCGGAGAGCTGCACGTTGCCATGCGCATCGCGCTCCACTTCCTTGGCGAGCAGGGTCGCAATCGGCGTGCCGCTGAGGTCGTGAATGCCTTCGGAGACTGCGACCACGCAGCGGCCGTAGCGATCGTAGATGCGCTTCACGTCCGCCAGGAACTTGTCGATGCTGAACGTGCGCTCGGGCAGGTAGATCAGGTGTGGTCCGTCGTCGGGGAATTTCTTGCCGAGTGCGGAGGCAGCCGTGAGGAAGCCTGCGTGGCGGCCCATCACGACGCCGACATAGACGCCGGGCAGGGCGGCGTTGTCCAGGTTGGCACCGGCGAAGGCCTGCGCAACGAAGCGCGCCGCGGACGGAAAGCCGGGCGTGTGATCGTTGCCGACGAGGTCGTTGTCGATGGTCTTCGGAATGTGGATGCTGCGCAGCGGATAACCGGCCTTCTGCGCTTCCTGGCTGACGATGTGCACCGTGTCGGCCGAGTCGTTGCCGCCGATGTAGAAAAACTGTTCGATCTGGTGCGCCTGCAGCACCTTGAAGATCTCCTGGCAGTACTTCACGTCCGGCTTGTCGCGCGTGGAGCCGAGGGCGGAAGCAGGTGTATTGGCGACCAGTTCGAGGTTGTGGCTGGTCTCCTGCGTCAGGTCGAGGAAGTCTTCATCGACGATGCCGCGCACGCCGTGGCGCGCGCCGTAGACCAGCTCGACATTGCGGAAGCGGCGCGCTTCGAGGACAACGCCGACCAGCGACTGGTTGATCACCGCGGTCGGGCCGCCGCCCTGTGCGACCAGGATTTTTCCGGAAGGCATGGCATTCCTCCTCTGTCCAGCGTTGTCAGGCGTGACTCGCGCCCTATATCCGGATTTTACCGTGGCGGCACGCCTGGGGACACCATGCAAAGGGAAAATCTGTGATTGCGCTTGAGAAGGATCAGTTTATTGGTCCGTTGCCGCTGATTGCCGCTGATTGCCTCTCAAGGCGTCTCATCGCATCTCATTGCCGCATCAATGCTGCGCGACCGACCCGCGCCACGCGCCGGACTCGCGACCGCGGCCCTCGAGCATTTCCTTGAAGTGCGTCAGGTTCGCCTTCGTCTGCATCTTCACCAGGCCGAGCGTATCGCCGATCTTCTCATCCATGCTCTCCGGCTCGTAATCCATCTGCAGCATGATGCGCGTCTTGCCGTTCGAGAGTTTGTGGAAGGTGACCACGCCCGCATTCCTCGGGCCGCTCATGCTGCGCCAGGCGATGCGCTTGTCGGGAATCTGCTCGGTGATTTCGGCATCCCACTCACGCTCCTTGCCGGCCACCTCCGCGCGCCAATGCAGGTGCGTGTCGTCAACCTGGCGCACTTCCTTGACGCTGCTCATGAATTTCGGGAAGTCCTCGAATTGCGTCCACTGGTTGTAGGCGGTGCTGACGGGCACATCGACATCGATGGATTCCTTGGTGGAGGAGCCGCGCTCCATGCCACGCTTTTTCGTGAATTGTTTCGAGAGGATAACTCCGCCCACGGCAAGCGCGGCGATGGTAACGATCCTGTTCATGTTCATGGTGTGCATCTCCTTTCGTGCAAGGGTGCCTGGAGCCGGTGAAGCGAAAGCGCCGGCGCAGACCGTCATTCACTGACAACGGCAATCGTCATTAAGTTCGTGACAGCGGCGGCGCCGGATGGAACCAGGAAAGGAACTCTGTGCGCGCACAGGTTTCATACAAGACGATTGCCATTGCGGTTCCATCAATCCGCCGAAGAGCGCCCTTGCCCCTCCAGACACGCAGCACGCCGGCTTTCCCCGTCACCTCACATCAACTTCCGCATGCCGGGCCGCAACGACGCTTTTCGCAAGGCATGAACAAGGAGATGCATCATGGCTTCAACTTCAGGAAATGATTCCAGGCACGACACACATCAGCCCGAAGACACCGCGCCGGCTGACCTGCGCGACACCGTGGTCGGCGTCTATGACGACTACGCTGATGCGGAAGGAGCGCTGCAGGCGCTGACTGCCGCCGGCTTCGCGCGCGAGGCGATTCACATCGCCTCGGAAAACGCATCGGAAGCGGCGCAGCCGGCGATGGTGAGCACCGGCCATCAGCATGGCGCAGCGGGTATCACCAATTTCTTCCGTTCGCTGTTCGGTATCGACAACGAGGCGCATCACGAGGTGTATGCCGAATCGGTGCGGCGTGGCAGTTATGTGCTGACGATCGATACGCAGAACGACGAAGAGATCGATCGCGCAACGCACATCATGGGCCGTTTCAATCCGCTCGATATCGACGAGCTTTCCAGCGCATGGCGGCAGCAGGGATGGTCCGGGCAGGAAGATATCGGGACAGGGTCCACGGCGTCGGCGACATCGGAAACCTCGCGCATTCCCGTCATTGAAGAGGAACTCACGGTCGGCAAGCGTGAAGTGCAGCGTGGCGGCGTGCGGGTGTTCCGGCGCGTCAGCGAAAAGCCGGTGCATGAATCGGTGCAGCTGCGCGAAGAACATGTGAAGGTCGAACGCCATGCCGTCGACAAGCCGGCCAGCGAAGCCGATCTTGGCGCGTTCAAGGAGGGTTCAGTCGAGATGCGCGAGATGGCGGAAGAGCCTGTGGTGGCCAAGACCGCGCACGTGGTCGAGGAAGTGGTGGTCAACAAGGAAGTGACGCAGAAGACCGAAGAGATCAACGATACCGTGCGCAGGACGGATGTGGACGTCGAGCAGATCGGTGCGTCCGGCGTCGATGCATGGCGACACCACTGGCAGGATGCCTACGGTCGGTCCGGCGGGCGTTACGAGGACTACGATGCCGCGTATCGCTATGGCTCCGCCATGGCCGGCACCGAACGTTTCAGGAACTATCGCTGGGAAGATGCGGAACCGGACCTGCGCAGCGACTGGGAACGGCAGCATCCGGAAAGCGCGTGGGACAAGGTGAAGGATGCGGTGCGCTACGGCGCCGAAAGCACACATCACTGAACGGCAGGCAGGGCGGGCATTTCTAGCTTGCCTGCCCTGATCATTGCCTGTGCCGCTATTGTTTCGTCGCGGTGATGACCTGGAAGTTTCCGAAGAAGCAGGTGCTGCGTTCGCAGGTCCATTGGCCCGTTTCTTCGAGGTAGCTGACAGGATCGTGCGTATCCCACAGCGCGAGGCCGAGCGGCTCGAATACCTTGAAGTACGTCCAGCTCAGGGCGCGCAGCACGCGCAGGCTGGGGCGATGGAATTCGGCAAGGAAGAGCTTGCCGCCAGGGGCGAGCAGGCGGCCAGCCTCGTTCAAGGCTTGTCCCTTCAGGTGATGCGGCAGTTCGTGCAGCAGGAAGAAGATGACGTTGGCATCGACCACGCCGTCGCGCTGCTGCATGTTGGTCGCGTTGTCGCGGATGAATTCCACCTTGTCGCCAAAGCGGGCCAGCTTGGCCCTGGCATGGTCGAGTTCATTGGGAATGATGTCCGCAATGAGCACACGCTCGGCGCCAGCCTGCAGCGCTGCCTTCACCACGCGCGGCATGACATTGCCGAACGCGCAGGACGTGATCAGCAGTTTCTTGTTGCGCAGGTCCATCCGCCTGATCTCACCGACGATCTTCGACACCAGGCGGCGATACTGGAACAGCAGGATGGCCGAGATGACCGGCTGGAAATCGACGGCCCTGATGAGCCGCATGTCGGAGTAGACGGGGTACACATGCGAGGTTTCGTTCTGCCAGGCGGGAACAAACCCGCGCACGATCAGGGCACCTCGCGTGAAGACAAAGAAAAACACGCCGGTCAGGCACAGCACAGCGAACAGGGCAAAGGCCCCATTGATCATCCAGGCATTCATGGCACCTCCTTCAGATATGGACCAGATACTGCTTCCTTCATTGATCCGCGCGGCATGCCGTGTGGGCCCGGGAAGCGTTCATATGCTGTAATGCAAGAGTGATGCCATGTTTCAATGGTCGTACGAAACATGGCAGCGCGGCCGGAAAGCGGGCTCTGGCGCGTGGTGTGGTGCGTGCAATGGGGGAAACCGGAATGACGAGAAGCCGGAAATGCCAGCTTTTTTCCCGAAAATGAAAAGGATTTTTTCCGGCAATCGGGACTGAGGTTGCGTCAGGGCGCTGTTATGGATGCGAGGGGCTGTGGTTTGCCTGAACGGCGTCCTCTGCCCTGGCTATTCCCCGATGATCTTGACCAGCACGCGCTTCCTGCGCATGCCGTCGAACTCGCCGTAGAAGATCTGCTCCCACGGACCGAAATCGAGTTTCCCCTTGGTGATCGCCACCACCACTTCACGGCCCATCACCTGGCGCTTGATGTGCGCATCGGCATTGTCTTCGCCGGTGTCGTTGTGGCGGTACTGCCCGATCGGCTCGTGCGGCGCGAGCTTTTCCAGCCAGGCCTCGAAGTCATGATGCAGGCCGGGTTCATCGTCATTGATGAAGACCGATGCCGAGATGTGCATCGCGTTCACCAGCACCAGCCCTTCCTGGACGCCGCTTTCGGCGAGCGCCGCTTCCACTTGCGACGTGATGTTGATGAAGGCGCGCCGCGTCGACGTGTTGAACCAGAGTTCCTTGCGATGGCTTTTCATGTCGGTTCTCCTGCAACTTGATCACGCAGCGCGGATGCGGATGATGCTTGCCTGCGTTTCGATGGCACGCGCCCGCAGCTGCCCGCAGCCGCCATCCACGTCCTGCGCCGCCGAATCGCGCAGCTTGGCGAGGATGCCGCGACGATGCAGGATGCGCACCATTTCCCGCGCGCGCTCCACCTCCGGGCGGCGGAACGGCAGGTCGGGCACGGCGTTGTAGGGGATAAGATTGAGCACGCCATACCTGCCTTTGAACAGTTCCACGATGCCCTCGATTTCGTCGTCGCCGTCGTTGATGCCGTCCAGCAGCGTCCATTGGTATTGCACCGGGTAAGCGGTGACGCGGCCGTATTCTTCCGCGAGGTCGACCAGTTGCTGCGGCGTGAGGCGCGGCGCGTGCGGCAACAGCCGTTCGCGCAATGCGGCCTTGGTGGTGTGCAGCGACAGGGCGAGCGCCGGCTTGACTGTGCCTTGGCCGAGGCGTTCGAACACACGCAAGTCGCCGACCGTCGAGAACACCAGGCTCTTGTGGCCGATATTGGCTTCCGTGCCGAGCAACTCGATGGCATCCATCACATTGCCGAAGTTGTGCGAAGGCTCGCCCATGCCCATGAAGACGACTTTCTTCACCGCGCGCTGAGTGCGCGCGAGCGCCACCTGCGCGACGATCTCGCCGCTGGTGAGCTGACGAATCAATCCGCTGCGCCCGGTCATGCAGAACTGGCAGCCGACCGCGCAGCCGACCTGGGTGGACACGCACAGCCCGCCGCGCGGCAGCAGCACGCTCTCGACCGTCTGACCATCGTTGAGGCCAACCAGCAGGCGCGCCGAACCTTCCTCTTCCGTCGGATGCGAGGCTACCAGTCGCGCGATGCCGCGCAGTTCGGCATCGACTTGCGGCAACGCGTCGCGCAGGGCGAGCGGCAGGTAATCCTTCGCGCGCCGCCGCCCCTGGTCGTGCGAGCGGCCTTGCAACCAGTCCCGCAGCACGCGTTGCTCGTGTTCGGGTTTGGCGCCGAGCGCGCGCAAGCGTTGACGGATGGATTCGATTTGCATGGAGGCGGAGGCATTGGTGCGGACCGGGGGATTGTAAGCCGGGGAAGGGCGTTTTTCCAGCAAGGCAGGAGCCGATGCCAATCGGGCAAGGCCGGCGGATGCCGGGCTTGCCCGATGGTGTCGATCAGGAGGCAGGCGCTTCAGAGGTGCACATAGCCGTCCGTGACGGAGTTGACGAGCACGCCGTCGACATAGACGGAGACGGGCTCGCCGTCGGGCGAAGTCAGCAATCCATTGGTGGATGTTCGCTGGAACGGCAGTTTCATCCTGCCGCCGTGCACATCGCTCATCGCGTCGTGGCTCAGTTGGTGTGTCTCGGGCAGGTCCTTGATGGTCAGGGCTTTCATGGCAAATCTCCTTCGGTTGGCAAGTTGGAACGGTGCGGCGCATTGTTGCGCTCGCGCAGACACTTGCAGGGAGCATGCCATGCGTCCGACGCGTGGAAAATCGCCTGAATACGGGACAAAACACGGTTCTTGGGGAGAAAAGTGTCTGGCTTGATCCAACACATTGGCAGGCAAGCGTTTTCTGCACACCAACACATCGACGCTTCAACCGATCGGATTCAACGTCTGTTCCTGCGCCTCACCGATCGCTTCGCGCACCGCGTCGTCCACCGTTTCCAGCCACACGAAACGCAGCTTCTTGCGCGCCTCTTCGGGAATTTCCTCGAGCTCTTTTTCGTTGCGAGCCGGTAGCATGACGGTGGTGATGCCCGCACGCAAGGCGGCCAGAACCTTTTCCTTGATGCCGCCGACCGGCAGCACCAGGCCGCGAAGGCTGATCTCGCCGGTCATCGCGCGATCGTGGCGCACCGGGCGGTTCATCATGAGCGAGGCGAGCGCGATGAACATGGCGACGCCGGCGCTGGGGCCGTCCTTGGGAATGGCGCCGGCGGGGACATGCACATGGATATCGCTTTTCTCGAATATGTCGGGCGCGAGCTGCAAGGACTCGGAGCGCGCCTTGACCAGCGTGAGTGCGGCCTGTGCACTTTCCTTCATCACGTCACCGAGCTGACCGGTGAGAATGAGCCGGCCATTGCCGGGCGTGCGGCTGGCTTCGATGAAGAGGATGTCGCCGCCCACCGGCGTCCATGCGAGGCCGGTGGCGACACCCGGCATGCTGGTGCGCATGGCAAGTTCGCTCTCGAAACGCTTCGGCCCGAGGATGCCGCGCAGGTCGGCGGCATCGATGTGCACCTGCTGCGCGCTGCCGTTGGCGACGCGCATGGCGGCATGGCGGAACACGCTGCCGATCTCGCGCTCGAGGTTGCGCACCCCGGCTTCACGCGTGTAGTCGTGGATGATGGCGCGGATCGCTTCATCGGTGATGTCGCACTGCTGTTGCGTCAGACCGTTGGCTTCCAGTTGCCGCCGCACCAGGTAGCGGCGCGCAATCTGCGCCTTTTCCTCTTCGGTGTAGCCGGGCAGCGAAATGACTTCCATGCGGTCGCGCAAGGGGCCGGGAATGGTGTCGAGCATGTTGGCGGTGCAGATGAACATCACGCGCGACAGGTCGAAGGGCACGCCGAGATAGGCGTCGCGGAATGTCGCATTCTGTTCGGGGTCGAGCACTTCCAGCAATGCGGCGGCAGGGTCGCCGTGCACGCCGGCGCCGAGCTTGTCGATCTCGTCGAGCATCATCACGCAGTTGCGCGAACCGGCCTTGCGCAGCGCCTGGATGATGTTGCCCGGCAGTGCGCCGATGTAGGTGCGACGATGCCCACGGATCTCCGCTTCGTCATGCACCCCGCCCAGGCTGACGCGCACGAACTTGCGCCCGGTGGCCTTCGCGATGCTTTGCCCGAGCGAGGTCTTGCCGACGCCGGGCGGGCCGACGAAGCACAGGATCGGGCTCTTGCCTTGCGGGTTCAGCTTGCGCACGGCAAGGTATTCGAGGATGCGGCGCTTGATCTTCTCCAGGCCGAAGTGGTCTTCGTCGAGCGTGCGGGCGGCCTCGTCAAGCTCGATCCTGTCTTCGGTCATGACGGACCATGGCAGCTCGGACAGCCATTCGAGATAGGTGCGCAGCATCGAATATTCGGCCGCCGCTTCCGGCATCTTCTCCAGCCGCCGCAGCTCCTTCTGCGCATGCGTCTCCACCTCGGGCGTCAGCTTTGCCTTGGCGATCGCCTCGGCCAGGTCCTGCACTTCGGGATTGGTTTCTTCGGTTTCGCCGAGTTCCTGCTGGATCGTCTTCAGCTGTTCGCGCAGCATGAATTCGCGCTGGCGTTCGTCGATGCGCTCCTTGGTCTCCTTGCCGATCTTCTGCGACAGGCGCAGCACTTCAATGCGATGCACCAGAAGATTCAGCACCTTGTCGAGCCTCTGCGGCAGGTCGATGGTTTCGAGGATGTCCTGCTTTTCCTGGACGGCGAGATCCATCAGGCCGGCGACGAAATCCGCGTAGGCCGACGCCGAGGTGATGCTCTGCGCCGTGGCGACCACGTCCTTCGATACCTGCGGCAGCATGCCGAGGATTTCCGTGGAGCGCTGCTTGAGCTGCAGCAGCCGTGCCTGCACTTCCGCCGTGTTCTCGTCCTGCTCGGCGAAGATGTGCACGCGCGCGACGTAGAACGGGTAACCCTGCAGGAATTCGATCACGCGAAAGCGCTGGTTGCCCTGGCAGACAATGTAATGATCATCGTTCTGCGTGACGTAGCGCAGTACGCTGGCCGTCGTGCCGACCTGGTACAGGTCTTCCGGCTGCGGCACGTCAGCTTCGGCATGGCGTTGCAGGAGGACGCCAACCGGGCGCTCGTTGCGCGCTGCCTCCTGCGCGGCGGCGATCGTCTTCTCGCGTCCGATGTTGATCGGCACCACGAGGCCGGGAAACAGCACGAGATTGCGCACCGGCACGATGATCATGGCATCGTCCGGCAGGCTGCGCTGCTGGTGTGCGGCAGGCTGCGTCGCTTCGATGATCGCCGCATTGTCGTCGTGCGAAGGGACGTGCTGGCGCGAGTCTTGTTCAGCGTTCCGGATCATGATGGATCATCCGATCTTCGTCAGGGTCAGGACAAGGCAGCCGTCCTTGAGCAGGCGCTGCCCGAGCTGGTAGCGTTCCAAGGGAAACTCGATCCGGCGTTCGAACTGGCCATACGGAATCTCGAGCCGGCGGATGGCCGCGCTGCGGCATACGGCGGGCAGGGCGCGCTGGCCGCGGATGACGATCATCCCGCCATCGGTAGAGATGTCGAGCTGTTCGGCAGCCACCCCGGGCAGCGCGACGAACACGACCACTTCACGCTCGGTTTCATAAATGTCGACCGGCGGCTGCCAGACCGGCTGTCGCGTACGGCGGTTTTCGAGCTGGAAGAATTGCCGGTGCAGCCTGTCGGCGTGCTCCAGCAGTTCCAGTGCCTCATCCCACATCGATGCTGTCAGGTCACGCCGTCTCATAGCTTGTCTTCCGTGAACGCGGTTACTGTTGCTATACCTTTAACGCGTAGACCCGAACAGGTGCAGCGCGTTCCGCGGCATGCTCGGACGCTCAATCATCGTGAGATGGCGGCAAGCAAGAGAAGATAACCAACTTACAGTTACCTTCGTATCGTAAAGACAGGAAATGACAGGAAATCCCGGCAGGCCGGTCAATCTTCTTCGTTTGATGCCGTAGAGAAATTGACGCAATGCAAGTAGCGGCATAGCATAGCCCTCTCCGTAGGATGCTTTCATCGATCATGTCACCGCCTCTTTTCTCCCGCTGGAAAGCGTTCCGCCTGAAAACGCTCTGCGCCGCAGTTATTTCGAGCATTGCCGTCTGCAATGCCCATGCCGTCGGCCTGGGCGACCTCACGGTTCAGTCGGCGCTCGGACAACCGCTGCGCGCGGAGATCGAACTGGTGTCGACCGCGAAGACCGATGAAGGCCCGGTGCGCGTGAAGCTGGCATCGTACGAGGCCTACCGTCAGGCCAATATCGAGTTCAACGTCGCGCTGATGTCGCTGCGTTTTTCGGTCGAGCAGCGCGGCGACAGGCAGGTGGTGCGCGTCTGGTCGGCGCAGCCGATAAACGAGCCTTTCATCGACATGCTGCTGGAGCTCGGCAGCGGCGGCGGGCGCATGGTGCGCGAATACGTTTTCCTGCTCGATCCGGCCAGCCTGCCGCTACCGCAGGCAACGGCCAGCGTACCGAATAACAGCGTGGCGCCCAAGGCAAGCCCAAGTCAGCCGGCACAGGCTGCGGTAGCCACAGCAGCAGCGGCCAACCCCGCGAAGCCGGCGGAAAAACTACCGCCTGCGCACGCCCCCGCGAAGCCGCCTGCAGCCACTCTGGCACAGCCAAAGCCGATGGCCGTGCAGGAGCATGCCGGCAAACCGGCTGCGCTCAACAACGGCGGAAAGTCGCGCCTGAAGCTGTCGGCGGTGAGCGCGGTAGCGGGGCCGAACGGCGATGCCGCCATCAATCGCGAAGACTATGCGTCCATGGAAAAGGCGCTGTCCGATGCCAATGCGCGCGTCAAGGCGCTGGAAGTCAAGGTCGGCGAACTCCAGAAACTGCTCGAAGTCACGAACGCCCTGCTGGCCGAATTGCAGAAGCAGAACGCGCTGACGAAGGCGGGGATGAAGACGGGCGCGAAAGCAGAATTGAAAGCCGATGCGCCTGCCCCCGTCGTCGCCAGCGCAGCGCCGGCGACTGCGGAAACCGCACCGGCCGCGGCAAAGAGCGAAACATCCGCGGTCGCACCAGTCAAACCTGCGCCGGCCGTCGCGAAACCGGCACCCAGGCCGAAGCCCGTCGCGCCACCGCCGCCGGAACCCAGCCTTCTCGATGACCCGCTGGTGCTGCCGGGCGCAGGCATGCTGCTGGTACTGGTCGGCGCGCTCGGCCTGTATCGCCGCCGCAGGAAGGCGCAGCAGCCGTTCGATGCGGACAGCTTCAGCAATGAGAAACCGGACAGCCATGAAAACAGCAATACGGAAGGCATGGCTTCCGGCACGCTGAATTCCTCCTGGTCGTTGCTCGGCAACCCGTCTCATTCGGGCGAGGTGGACGCCATGTCGGAAGCCGATGTCTACATCGCCTACGGCCGCGACGTGCAGGCGGAGGAAGTACTGAAGGATGCACTGGCGAAGCAGCCGGAGCGCCATGCGCTGCGCGTCAAACTGCTCGGCATCTTCGCCGGCCGCAAGGATGTGCAGGCCTACGAATCGCTCGCGCGCGAGCTCTACCGGATGACGAAGGGCGAGGGTGACGACTGGGCGCATGCAGCCGCCATGGGCCTCGAAATCGACCCGAACAATCCGCTGTATGCGCAGAACAAGACCAGCGCACCGAAGCCGAGGCCGGAAATCATTATGGCCGTGCCCGACCTGGCCGATGACAGTGAGGACGAGGATGACGAGGAAGGCGCGCTTGCGACGGCACTGACTGGCGAAGCCGTCACGATGGCATCCGACGCCGTTGCAGCGGACACGACGCCGCTGCCAGGCATCCCTGCTGTCGAAGAGCTCCCGTCTTCCGCGCCGGAACCCTCGGCAAACGACCTCGATTTCGATCTCGATGCATTGCGCATCGACGAAACGACGCCGTCGGCACTGGCAGCCGCAGCTGAAAAACAGCAGCCGGAACCCGGCCCGATCGATTTCGATTTCCTGGTGCCGGCCATTCCGGCCGCTGCAGCGGAAGAGAAACCCGAAGAGCCGCCTGCCGACCTGCCGAAACCCGGCACCGGACCGATCGACTTCGATTTCATCCTGCCGAGCATTCCCGTTGCGGAAGAACCCGCAGCTGCCGAAACGCAAGCGCAGGCCGCTACGGGGCCGATCGACTTCGACTTCGTGCTGCCCACCATCCCCACCGTCGGGGAGGCTGAAGACGACGGCGAGCCGGCGCGCGCAACGAAGTAGCCGGCATGCGGGATAGTCCGACGACTGTCCCGCGCCGATCCCCTCTCGGCAACATGGCGCCGCGCAGTTCTCAGGCCCTTCCCGCACATCCCCCCGCAACTTGCGTCGCCTGTCGCACTCTCAGACTCCAGAGACCGGCCATATCCCTTTGCGTCGCATGCGCGCCGGCAACAGGCCTGACGGAGATGCATCATGACAAGGATCCAGCAATCCATCGAGATCGGCGTGCCGGTGCACGCCGCCTACCTTCAGCTCACCCGCTTCGAGGACTACCCGCGCTTCATGCAGGATATCGACACGGTGCAGCAGCTCGATGCTCGACACCTGCACTGGTCGAGCAATCTGTCGTACCTGACCATGGAGTGGGATGCCGAGATCATCGAGCAGCAACCTGACCGTTGCATTGCCTGGCGCAACATCAGCGGGCCGGCCAACACAGGAAGAGTCGAGTTGCAGTCCGTCAACGGCAGCAGGTCGCGCGTCACGCTGAGCATGGAATGCGACCCTGGCGAAATCCTGGCTGCACCGGATGGCAATACCGATACGATGATGGCGCGCAGGCTGGAGGAAGACCTGGCCTGCTTCAAGGCTTTCGTCGAGGAGCACGGCGCGCCGCCGGCATCCGGTTCGCAGGATGCCGCGAATGCGCCGCAGGCAGGCCGCAGCACGCAATCCAACGCCTCGCTCTCGCGCAGCGCCGGATCGGCCGGGGAGGCGCGGTTTTCGATAGCGGAAGAGCAGAACTTCGACGAGCAGTCGGACCAGGCGCGGCGCGTCGGGCAGATGCCGCAGGATGCCGCTGCCGCGAAGCCGGTCGATGCGCTGGGTGAGGCGATGGAAAAATCGGGCAAGGAACGCGTCGAACAGGCGGTCGAGCGGAATATTCCTCCGTCGGAATAAGGCAATGGCCATGGCCTTGCACCAGGAAAAGGCATAATTGCACGATAGTGCGCGATGGTTCGCAAGAGCGCGCTGTCCCACCTTGAATCACGCCATGGACCCTACCGATCTGGAACTGCTCGTCACCCGCACCATGCCCTTCGGCAAGTACAAGGGCCGCCTAATGGCCGACCTGCCCGGTCATTACCTCAACTGGTTTGCGCGCGAAGGTTTTCCGCCAGGGGAAACCGGCCGCCTCCTGAACCTGATGCATGAGCTCGACCACAACGGCCTGACTTCCCTGCTGGCGCCCTTGCGGCACCGATCGCCATAAAAAAACCCCGCCAGGCCAAAGCCTGCGGGGTTAAACCTTCCTTCGACAGGGAGGAGGAGACAAAGGGTCGTGCCGGCGTGTCTTACACGGCACTAAAATCGGGGTTCGGCTTCAATCCGCGCAGCGCGGTCAGCCCGTTGCGTGCGCTCACGCGTTCCGAGGCGTCCAGGATGTCGTTGAACGCCAGGCCAGGTTCGCGGCGTACCGGCATCGGCACCACGGCAACAGGCGCGCGGGCGGCCAGCCTGAAGAGCATCGGACCGGCGACATAAGTCACCGGGAAGGCGATCGGCCAAGCCGTCAGCCAGCTTTCCATCCATGCACCGAAGAAACCTTCGGCCGTTCCCAACCACATCACGTGCATCACCGCAGTGATCACCAGCGTGATCAGGCCGCTCAGCACCAGAGAAGGCAACATCGACGACAGGCTGCGTGAACGGCGCACAAAGGAAGCGGCCTGCTCCAGCAGGTTCGGATGGAAGGAATGGCTGACTGCACTCATGATTTCACCTCGGCGAATGTGATTGCGTTCTTAGTTGCCGCGCGATGCAATGGACCGCAGCTCGGAAGCCATGCTCGGGTGCAGGCCTTCGACATCGCGCGCCAGGCGGTTGATCTGCAGGATGGCCTTCAGGCGGCGGCGCTCTTCGCGCTGTTCCAGCGAGCGGCGTGGTTTCACGACCAGCAACGCGGCGCGCAGCAGGCCGACCAGCAGTGGCTTGAATGCAACGACGATCGCGGCCAGGACGCCTACGCCGAGCATCGGACGCACGACGTTCAGGGCGTTGGAGATCAGCACCTCTAACGCGGGCAGGGCGGATTCGGCAGGAATGGCAACGGTCAGGATAGACATGATTTACTCCAAAACAATATGTACGCTTCTTCGTTTTTCTCTTATGTTGCAGTGCAGTATAAGTTGCACTCAGTTATAAAACCAATTTCCTTTCCGCATATCAGCTATAATCCTTATGAATATCAGGGTCTTTCCTTTTTCTAACGATCCTCCTTGGGGTCCTTGAGCCATGAGCTTCCTGACACTGGATCTGAACCTGCTGCGCGTCTTCGATGCGGTGATGACCGAACAGAACCTGACGCGTGCCGCGAACCGGCTGGCGATGACGCAGCCGGCCGTGTCGAACGCTCTGCGGCGCCTGCGCGACGCGCTGGGCGACGAGCTGCTGATCCGCACGGCGCACGGCGTCAAGCCCACACCCCGTGCGGAAAGCCTGTGGCCGGCCGTTCGCCGTGCGCTTGCTGCGCTCGAGGAAGCCATTTCGCCGGATGAGCACTTCGACATTTCCACCGCGCAGAATACGTTCCGCATGGCCATGGCCGACGCCACGGCAGCGCTGTGGCTGCCTTCCCTGGTGCGCTCCATCGAGCGTGAAGCGCCGGGCCTGACCATCCGCATGGTTCCCCTGACGACGCGCGAACCGCGCCCGCTGTTGCTGCGCGGCGACATCGATCTCGCAGTGGGCTTCTTCCCGGGCGTCGTGGCGCAACTGACCGGCGGCCAGGCTTCGGTGTCACCGATCCGGCATGAGCAGCTCTATTCCGGGCGCTATGTCTGCGTGATGCGCAAGCATCATCCGCTGGCGAAAAAGGAACTGACAATCGACGACTATTGCGGGTCCAATCATCTGCTGGTGAGCTTTTCCGGGCGCGCGCACGGCCTGGTGGACGAGGCGCTGGCGAAGATCGGGCGCGAGCGTCGCATCCTCCTGACGGTGAACCAGTTCTTCACCGCGGGCCGCGTGGTGGCAACCTCCGACCTCATCACCGTGCTGCCGCGCCATCTGATCGCATCGACCGGCATCACCGGCGCCCTGGTCACCAAGGAACTGCCGTTCTCATTGCCGAACGTGCATGTGGACATGCTGTGGCACGAACGCGATACCCGTAATCCCGCGCACAAATGGTTGCGCGACCACCTGAGCGGCACCACGCGGGACACCTTCGCGAAAGTAGGGATCGCGCAATAAAGCCTGACTAAGGCTTGGCCAAGGCCTGGCGCGCGGATCAGGCGATGCGCAGGGGCAGGTGCTGCCCGTTCCTGTCCGCACACCATCCATCGCGGGTCTTGAGCACCGTAATCTGTCCCTCGCCCTTGACTTCGACCCGGGCCATGCCGGTGCCGCGCAGCACGTTTGCCAGGCGCAGGTGTCCGTGCAGGAGGCGATAGGCTTCGCCGTCACGAACGATCACGATATGCTCGCTGCTGATGAAGTTTTCCATGGCGCTGATACACGTTGGCAGATACGCTGCAGGTACACTGATTCCAGCGCCGGATGCTACGCGCCGTTTGTGACGCAGACGTGACGTGCGCGTTATGTGCACATGACCTTGCGGCTAGCGCCGCGGCTCTCCGGAAGCATCCTCGTGCTGTTCTTCCTTGTCGCTTGCCTCACCGAGTTCGGGGGATTGCAGCTGCGCGCGAAGATATTTGATCGGGGCCAGCGCCAGGACGATGATCAGCGCCCAGAACAGGATCACTGCAAGTGATCCGAGCCAGTGCCAGCCTGCTCCATGATGCCACATCATTTCGAGACCTCCCGATGCATTCGACGCCGCGAAAGCGGCGATCGTTCTGTTGTACCTTATTCCGCAGGGGAGGCCCTTTGACTCACGTCAAACATGCCGGGAGGGCGCGGCAGGCTTTTTATTGCTGCGGCCTGGCGTCGCATTCGGCGTCGCCTGCTGCAACTGCATGCCTGAGCTGGTTGAGGAAATAGGGCTTGTGCAGCACGGTGAATCCGAAATCGAGCTTGTCCGTGAGCAGGTAGCCGAAACCGGAAGAAAAAATGATCCTGGTCGATGGCGAGCTCCTGGCCATGATCTTCGCCAGGTCGATGCCGGACATGCCGGGCAACTGCACGTCCGCGATCAGCACATCGAAACCGCGCGTCTGGCAGACGGCCAGCGCGTCTTCCGCGCAGGATACGCCATGCGGCTGGTGCCCGAGCTTTTCCAGCATGTCGCACAGGATCTGCAGGAAATCACGATTGTCCTCGACGACCAGGACCCGGACGGATCGCGCCTTCATGCCTGGATACCAGGGACTACGGGCACTTCGGCACAGACGAGGGCAATCCGGGTTCGCGGTGTGGAAAACGACATGGGACCTGTTTCTGATTTGTTGGAATTCGCGGCACGTATTCTCGCAAACCCGACAGTTTCGACAATGCGCGCTGACCAGTATCCAAACACGTTTTGCGTTTGATCAATGTGGTTTGCGGCATGTGAAAGGCAGGCAAGCGAAGCCCTTCCGCGACCGTGGAATTTTTCCGTTTTTCGTTGACTCAGATCAACGAGATCCGATGCATCGCCACAGCGCATCGTCTACCCTGAAAACAAAGCCGGAACGTGTCGACGGCACGACCGGACGCATGCAGGGAACCCGATCATGAAGCGGACCGCCATTGTCACCGGAGGCACACGCGGCCTCGGCAAGGCCATTTCCATTGCGCTGCAGGCGCAAGGCTGCGACGTTGCCGCTATCTACTGCAGCAACGTCGGCGCTGCGCAGGCATTCAGTACGGCCACCGGCATCCGTTCGTACAAGTGGGACGTCTCCGATTACGACGCCTGCCGCGAAGGCATCGCCGCCGTCGAACAGGACCTCGGCCCGGCCGACATCCTGGTCAACAATGCCGGCATCACCAGCGACGCCATCCTGCACCACATGACGCCCGAGCAATGGTGGCGTGTGATCAATAACGACCTCGGTTCCGTCTTCAACATGTGCCGCAACATCATCGACGGCATGCGCGAGCGCGGCTTCGGGCGCATCATCAACATCAGCTCGGTCAACGGACAGAAAGGCCAGGCCGGCCAGACCAACTATGCTGCAGCCAAGGCCGGCATCCTCGGCTTCACCCGTTCGCTGGCGCTGGAAGTCGCACGCAAGAACATCACGGTGAATGCGGTGGCTCCCGGCTATTGCGATACGGACATGGTGGCTGCAGTGCCGCCGGACCTGCTCAAGACCATCATTGCCGGCATACCCGTCGGACGTCTCGGCACGCCGGAGGACATCGCGCGCGTGGTGGCCTTTCTGGCGAGCGCGGACGCGGGCTTCATCAATGGCGCGACATTTTCGGTGAACGGAGGGCAGTACATGGTGTAGCCCGGGCAGCAGGCCCGGTGATCTCACACACGGAAGGAGGAAGGAGAACGCGATGTTCAAGACCATCCTGGTACCGACCGACGGTTCGACACTGGCGGAACAGGCAATCCACGAAGCCATCCTGTTTGCCAAGGAGAGCGACGGCTATGTGGTCGGCCTGTCGGTCGCCGAGCCCTATCCGTTCTCTCCCATGGCCGAAAGCAGCATGACGCAGGAATGCGCGCATTACGAGGATCAAATGCTGGCGCGCGCGCGGCACAACGTGCAGAAGGTGGCCGAGGAGGCCAAGGCGATGAAGGTGCCCTGCGAGATCGTGGTCGAGCAATCGTTTTCTCCCTATGAGAAGATTATCGATACCGCGCGCAACATGAGCTGCGACGTGATCTTCATGGCGTCGCACGGGCGCAAGGGCTTGAGCGAATTCCTGCTCGGGAGTGAAACGCAAAAGGTGCTGGCGCACTCGACCATCCCGGTCCTGGTGATTCGCCAGCACAAGTGATTCCGAATCAAACGCTACGAAAGGCCATCATGTTCAAGAAAATCCTGATTCCAACCGACGGCTCCACACTGGCAACGAACGCAGCGCAGGCCGGCGTTGAATTCGCAAAGCAGTGCCAGGCCGAAGTGGTCGGCGTGTTTGTCGCACCTGATTACCACTATCCGATCGGCGTGGAGATCATTCCGCCCAGCTATCCGACTGAGGAAGAGTACAAGGCGTCGATCGCGCGTACCGGCGAAGCCTATCTTGAAGGCGTGCGCAAGGCCGCGACGGAAAGCGGATTGAAATACAGCTCTGTCATCGTGTATTCCGAACAGACCGCGCAAAAGGTCGTGGAGATTGCGCAACAACAGCAGTGCGACCTGATCTTCATCGGCTCGCACGGTCGCAGCGGCCTGGGGCAACTGCTGCTCGGCAGCGTCACCAGCAAGGTACTCGCGCTGTGCGACATCCCTGTGTTCGTCTACCGCATGAAGAAAGCCTGACATGTCCTACAGAACGGTCCTCGTGCATGTCGATGCATCGCGGCATGCCCACACACGCATCCGCCTTGCCGCCGTCATTGCCGCCCAGCAGGAGGCCCACCTCGTCGGCGCGGCGACCAGCGGCGTGTCGCGGTATGTCTACCAGGCAGGCATGATCGACGAGGCCGCGCCCAACGCGGCGCAGCATCTCGTGCTGCACCTGGATGCGCTGCGCGGGCGGGCGCGCAGCGCGCTGCAGGAATTCGAAAGCCAGGCGCGCGGCATGGAGGTCCGTTCATTCGAAAGCGCGCTGATCGACGACGAGGCTGGCGCGGGGATCTGCCTTCGTGCACGCTACAGCGACCTGGTCGTCATCGGCCAGTTCGATCCCGACGAACATTCGCCCGTCGTGATGCCCGACTTTCCCGAATTCGTGGTCTTGAATTCGGGAAGGCCGGTCCTGATCGTTCCCCATGCGGGCCGCCTCGACGTGCCGGGTCGGCGCATCGTGGTGGCATGGGACGCCAGCATCAGCGCCACGCGCGCGCTGGTGAATGCGCTGCCGATGCTCAAGCGCGCGCAGGCCGTGGATGTGGCCGTGTTCAATCCCGACGCGGGCGGCACGTCGCACGGCGAACAACCGGGGGCCGATATTGCGCTGTACCTCGCGCGCCACGGCGTGCGCGTCAACGTGATACCGCAGTGGGCCGAGACCGATATCGGCGAGGCACTGCTGTCGCTGGCCGCCGATATCGGTGCGGACCTGTTGGTGATGGGCGGCTACGGCCACTCCCGCTTCCGCGAATTGCTGCTCGGCGGTGTGACGCGTACCGTGCTGCAATCCATGACGATCCCCGTGCTGATGTCGGGCTGACACGTAGCGTGCCCTTCGACACCCTCTGCAATCTTTGATGTCCGTCAATCAATTTTCATCCGGCGCTCCGTAGCATCGGTGGAGAGTGCTATCCGGTCGATTCGCGCCTGACCTTGGTGCGATAATGAATCGACAGGATCAACGCGGGATTGTTCATCAGAGGCTCCAGCTTTTCGAAAGGGAATCGCCATGCCGTACAGTACCGAAGCCATCCGAACCATCGCCCTGCTCGGGCATACCGCCTCCGGCAAGACGAGCGTCGCAGAAGCGCTCCTCCACAAGGCGGGCATGATTCCGAACCAGGGCAGCCTCGAGCGCGGCAGCACCGTCTGCGACTACGATCCGCTGGAGCGCAAATACCAGCATTCTCTCTTCTCTTCCCTCGTCCACCTCGACCACCGCGACACGCGCATCCACCTGATCGACACGCCCGGCTATCCGGATTTTGCCGGACAGGCCATCAGCGCGCTGCCTGCGGTGGAAACTGCGGCGGTGGTGATCAATGCGCAGTCCGGCATCGAGATGATGACGACGCGCATGATGGAGATGGCACAGCAGCGCAACATGTGCCGCATGATCATCATCAACAAGATCGATGCGGAAAACATCGACCTGCCCGGCCTGGTGGTGCGCATCCAGGAAACCTTCGGCAAGGAATGCCTGCCGATCAATCTGACCGCGGGCGGCGGCACGAAGGTGGTGGACTGCTTTTTCAATCCGGCCGGCGAATCGGATTTCTCCTCGGTGGCGGAAGCGCACCGCGCGCTGGTCGACCAGGTGGTGGAAGTCGATGCCGACCTGATGTCGCTCTATCTCGAGCAAGGCGAGATCGCGCCGGAGCAATTGCACGCGCCCTTCGAGCAGGCACTGCGTGAAGGCCACCTGGTGCCGATCTGCTTCGTTTCCGCGCGCAATGGCGCGGGCGTCAGCGAACTGCTGGATGTATTCGTGAAGCTGATGCCCAATCCGTCCGAAGGCAATCCGCCGCTGTTCTATCGCGACGATGTGAACGCGCCCGACCAACGCAGCGAAATCCATGCCGTCACCGATCCCGGCAAGCATGTGCTGGCGCACGTCTTCAAGATCGCGGTGGATCCGTATGTCGGCAAGCTGTCGGTGTTCCGCATCCATCAGGGCACCGTGCGGCGCGACAGCCAGCTCTATATCGGCGATGCACGCAAGCCGTTCAAGGTCGCGCACTTGTATGTCCTGCAGGGCAAGGAACAGATCGAAGTGCAGGAAGCCGTGCCCGGCGATATCTGCGCGGTCGCGAAGATCGAGGACATCGCCTTCGACGCGGTGCTGCACGATGCCGCCGAAGACGACCATATCCATCTCAAGCCGCTGCCGTTCCCGCTGCCGATCTTCGGCCTGACCATCGAACCGAAGAAGCGCGGCGACGAACAGCGCATGTGGGAAATCCTGAACAAGCTCACCGCCGAGGATCCCTGCCTGAAGGTCGAGCACCAGGTCAGCACCAACGAAACTGTGCTGCTCGGGCTGGGCGAACTGCACCTGCGCGCGGCGCTCGAGCGCATGATGGACGTGTACAAGATCGAAGTCTCCACCCGTCCGCCGAAGATCGCCTATCGCGAGACGATCGCCGGCAGGGCCGAAGGGCATCACCGCCACAAGAAACAGAGCGGCGGCGCCGGCCAGTTCGGCGAAGTGTTCCTGCGCGTGGAGCCGCTGCCGCGCGGCGAAGGCTTCCAGTTCGTCGATGCCGTCAAGGGCGGCGTGATCCCCGGGCAGTTCATTCCGGCAGTGGAGAAGGGCATACGCCAGGTGCTGGAAGCGGGCCCGCTGGCGGGGTACCCGATGCAGGATGTGCGTGTGACGGTGTACGACGGCAAGAGCCATCCGGTCGACTCGAAGGAAGTCGCCTTCGCCACGGCGGGACGCAAGGCCTTCATCGACGCCGTGCTCAAGGCACGCCCGATGGTGCTGGAACCGATCGTCAATGTCGAGATCGTCACTCCGGAAGAAAACATGGGCGACATCACCGGCGACCTGTCCTCCAAGCGCGGACAGGTGAGCGGCATGCAGACCGCACAGGCCGGCACGGTGGTGGTGACGGGGCAGGTGCCGCTGTCCGAGTTGAACGGCTACCAGTCGCGCCTGCATTCGACCACGGGCGGACGCGGCAGCTATACCGTGGAGTTCAGCCATTACGATCCCGTTCCGCCGACGGTGCAGCAACGGCTGGCGAGCCAGTACAAGGTGGCGCCGGAGGAATGACAAAAGATCGTTGAGGACCGTTGCAGGAGCGCCGGCACCCGAGCGTGCCGGCGCATGACTTTCCTTCCAGACACGTTATTATTACCCCTTGCATTAAAAGGGGTAATTCATGAATCTGCGTGGCTTGCTGAAGAATGCGCTCGTCCGGGTGCTGGCCGTCTCATTCACGGTGGCGGTGGCTGCCGCCATCCTCGGTTACCTGCATGAACGCGAATCAGCGGAAAATGGCTCGATACGCATGCTGCGCATCGAAGCGCGCCGCATCGTGCCCCCCGCCATTCTGGAATTGCCTTCGCCGCAGCGCGAGCACGCGCTGGCAAAAGCCATCGAGGGCATGGTGGGCGGCATCTTCTCGGTGGCCGAGGTGTACGCGGCGGATGGCGGAAAAATCGCCGAAGCCGTGCAGCCCGGATTCGACGACATCGAGGAAGCACTGAAAAAGCTGCCGCACGGTGCGCCGCCCGCGCATGGCGGCTACGATTCGGCGATGGTGCTGGGCCATCAGGTATTGCGTGTCTTCACGCCGCTGGCAACAACGCAGGGCACGGTCATCGGCCACCTGGAGGGCGTGCGTGTGCTCGATGACATCGAGCTGGCGAACATTCGCCAGTCGGCCTTCATTTCGGCGCTGCTGGCGGCGGCCTCGGTGCTGGTGTGCGCGCTCGTGCTCGCACCGCTGCTGACCGACCTCGCGGTGAAGAATTTCCGCCGCGCGCAATCCCTGCTGGAAGCGCACATCGGCATCCTCGAAGCCCTCGGCCGCGCCATCGCCAAGCGCGATTCCGACACCGGCGCGCACAACTACCGGGTCGCCTGGATCGCCGCCAGGCTGGGCGAGGAAGCCGGCCTGGGTGCGGCGCAGATGCGCAGCCTGATCGCCGGTTCCTTCCTGCACGACGTCGGCAAGATCGGCATACCGGATGCCATCCTGCTCAAACCGGGCAAGCTTGATGCGGAGGAATTCGCGATCATGCAGCAGCATGTGGAGCTGGGCGGGCAGATCGCGGGCGAAGCGGGCTTTCTCGTCAACGCGCGAGAAGTGATCGAAGGCCATCATGAGAAATGGGACGGCTCCGGCTATCCGAAGAAGCTCGCCGGTGAAGCCATTCCGCTCGCGGCACGCATCTTTTGCATCGCCGATGTGTACGACGCACTGCGCGCGAGGCGCCCCTACAAGGAGCCGTTCAACCGCGACAAGGCGCTGCACATCATGCGCGAGGGCAGGGGCAATCATTTCGATCCGGCGTTGCTAGACCGCTTCGAATGCCTGCTCGATGAAATCGAAACGCGCGCGATACTTGCCGGCGAAGAAGAGACGGCGGCACTGATGCGGGAAATGGCGCATCGCCACTTCTTTTCCGATGCGGAAGCGGCTTGAGCTTGCTCGTCCCGGCCTGCTGCAAGATGTCCTATCCTTGAAGCACCATCCATTGCGCCTGCACCGAAGCGGGCCGATAGCGGAAGAGTGACATCGGGAGAACAACATGCCCAGGCGTTTGAGATGCCTGGCCGCCGTGTTCATGGCGACGGCCGCATTCACCGCAAGCTGCACGGCTGGAGCCGAAGCCATCGGTGAAAAGGCGCAACTGTCCTACGCCGCGACCAGGCAACATGTCGCCGACCTGATCCGCGTCCAGATGCGCAAGCAGAAGGTGACGGGCCTGAGCATTGCGCTGGTGGACAACCAGGACATTGTGTGGGCGGAGGGGTTCGGTTTCGCCGACAAGTCCGATGGCATTCCCGCCACCGCAGAGACGGTATATCGCGCGGGATCGATCACCCGGCTGTTCACCGTCATGGCTGCGATGCAGCTCGCGGAGCAGGGCAGGCTCGACATCGACCAGCCCCTGCAAACATGGCTTCCTCAATTCGCGATGCGAAGCCGTTTTGCGCCCGCACCGATTACGCCGCGCATGCTGATGAGCCATCATTCCGGATTGCCGGCCGATTACCTGCGCGGCATGTGGACTGCGCACCCGGAGCCGTTCACCCGCCTCGCGAACAAGCTCAGGGACGAGTATGTCGCCTATCCGCCGAATTTCGTCATGTCCTATTCCAATCTCGGCGCGACCCTGCTTGGCCATGTGGTGCAGCAGGCGAGCGGCGAAGACTTCATCAGCCATGTCGAACGCACGCTCCTGCGCCCGCTCGGCATGACGCATTCAAGCCTGTCGGTGCGGCCGGAAGCGCCGCTCATGTCGAAGGCTTATCGCAAGGGAAAAGTGGCGGAGGAATCGCCCTTGCGCGACGTGCCTGCCGGCGGGCTGAATTCCAGCGTGCTCGACCTCGGCCGATTCCTGCAAATGGTATTCGCCGACGGGCGCTTCGGCGGACAACAGATCATCAAGCCGGCAACGCTGGCTGAAATGATGCGGCGGCAGAACGCGGGCGTCGCGCTGGATGTCGACTTTGCCGTCGGCCTCGGCTGGATGCTGGTCCCGCTCAAGGGCGTGCACCCCGACGAGGCCGGACCGACACTGCGGCATGCCGGCGGCACGCAACTCTTTCGCAGCGCCATCATCGCACTGCCGAAGCACAAGCTCGGCGTGATCATGCTGGCCAACTCACCGTCGGCGGCATCGGCGCTCAACGAGATTTCCGCCGAAGCCTTGACGCTCGCGCTGGAGGAAAAGACCGGCATCAAGTCGGTTGCCGACACCGGCAGCGAAGCGGCTCAGGTCCAGGAAAGCGAGCTGCGCGCCTTCGGCGGCTATTACGCCACCGCCGCCGGTTTCGCCAAGGTCAGCGCAAGCGGCAACACGATGCGCGTGGAACTGCTTGGAAGGCGCTTCCGTCTCGTGCCTCGCAGTAATGGCAGCGTCGAACTGCAATACCGCTTCCTTGGCCTGTTCCCGATTGCATTGCCCGGGATTTCGGACATGGACCTGTCGCTCGCCCATATCGCCGGCCACGACGTGCTGCTGGCGAGCAGCAATGGGCAACGCATGCTGGCGGGGGAACGAATCCATCCGGAACCCATCGGCGAACGGTGGATGGCGCGGCTGGGCGAGTATGAGATCGTGAACGGTGAGAGTGACGCATTTCGCCCGGAAAACATGGCGTTGCGTCTGCGCGACGGTTTCCTGGTGTTCGAGGCATTGCTGCCCGACCTCGGCGAGGAAGTAGTCAGGTTGGCGGTAAGGCCCGTGTCGGAAACCGAACTGGTGATTCTTGGCCTGGGGCGGCAAATGGGGGAAACAATCCGCGTCGTGGAAGCGGACGGCGAGGAGCGCCTCGCGTATTCGGGATACCTGCTCAGAAAAAAGGCAGGATGGTAATCAGCCGATGAGCAGATTAACGGATTGGCAGCTTGGTGGTGTTCTTCACTTCTTCCATCACGGCGTAGGTGTGCGTCTCGCGCACGCCACGCAGTTGCAGCAAGGACTTGCCGAGGAATTCGCGGTAGGCGTTCATGTCCTTCACGCGCGCTTTCACGAGATAGTCGAAGCCGCCGGCGACCATGTGGCATTCCTGCACTTCGGGGATCACCTGCACGCTGCGCTTGAAGGCTTCGAACACTTCGGGCGTGGTGCGGTCGAGGACGACTTCGATGAAGACCAGCAGCGACACATCGAGCAACTGCGGATTGAGCTGCGCGGTATAACCGAGGATATAGCCGGCTTCCTGCAGCTTGCGCACACGCTCCAGGCAGGCGGCCGGCGACAGGTTTACGCGTGATGCCAGCTCCACATTGCTGATGCGGCCGTCGTTCTGCAGTTCAGACAGGATTCTCTTGCTGATCTTGTCGAGCATGGCGTTCTTCTCGTAAGAATTTTGTTCGGCGCGATTGTCCCACAAAATACAAAATTTCGATAGGGACCGAGATTTCCAGAATTAATCCACACGAAAGCTTACTACAATCGAATCATCATTTTTTGTGACCGATTATCTTTCGTACGGACTCTTATGTTGATTGTTTCTCCTGAAGTAACAGCCGCACCTGCTCCGTTTTCCGCATTGCACACTGAAGTCGCTCCGTCCGCAAGCCCCTTGCGCGCAGCCATCACTGCCGCCTATCGCCGCGACGAGCGCGAAGCGGTGCGCTGGCTGCTGGCGCAGGCGAAAGTAAATGCGACGGCGCAGGAACGCACGCAATCGCTGGCGCGCGAGCTGGTCGAGGCAGTGCGTGAAAAGCGCACCCGCTCATCGGGTGTCGATGCATTGATGCATGAATTCTCCCTGTCATCGGAAGAAGGCGTGGCCCTGATGTGCCTGGCCGAAGCCTTGCTGCGCATTCCCGACCACCAGACCGCCGACCGCCTGATCGCCGACAAGATCAGCAAGGGCGACTGGCGCAAGCATCTCGGCGAATCGCCCTCGCTATTTGTGAACGCCGCCACCTGGGGCCTGCTGATCACCGGTAAGCTGGTCGGCACCAGCAGCGAGCAGGGTCTCGGCTCGGCCCTGACCAAGCTGATCGCCAAGGGCGGCGAACCGCTGATCCGCAAAGGCGTCGACCTGGCGATGCGCATGCTGGGCAATCAGTTCGTGACCGGCCAGACCATTGCCGAAGCGCTCGCCAACAGCCGCGACAACGAAGCACGCGGCTATCGTTATTCCTACGACATGCTGGGCGAAGCAGCGCTGACGATGGAGGATGCCGAGCGCTATTTCCGTTCCTATGAAAGCGCGATCCATGCGATCGGCAAGGCGTCGAACGGACGCGGCATCAAGGAAGGTCCCGGCATCTCGGTGAAACTGTCGGCCTTGCATCCACGCTACTCGCGCGCGCAGCGCGATCGCACGATGAATGAATTGCTGGTCAGCCTGAAGAAGCTGATCCTGATCGCGAAGCAATACAACATCGGCCTGAACATCGACGCGGAAGAAGCGGACCGCCTCGAACTGTCGCTCGACCTGATGGAGGCGCTGGCCGCTGATCCGGACCTTGCCGGCTTCGACGGCATCGGCTTCGTGGTGCAGGCCTATCAGAAGCGTGGCCCCTTCGTCATCGATTACCTGGCCGATCTCGCGCGCCGCAGCAAGCGCAAGTTCATGATCCGCCTCGTCAAGGGCGCCTACTGGGACGCGGAAGTCAAGCGTGCGCAGGTGGACAGCATGCCCGGCTACCCGGTGTACACGCGCAAGGTGTATTCGGACGTGTGCTATCTCGTGTGCGCGCAGAAACTGCTCGGTTCGACGGATGTGATCTATCCGCAATTCGCTACGCATAACGCGCAGACGCTGGCTTCCATCTATATCTGGGCGCAGGAATTCGGCGTGACCGATTACGAGTTCCAGTGCCTGCACGGCATGGGCGAAACGCTGTACGACCAGGTGGTCGGCGACGACAAGCTGGGCAAGGCCTGCCGCATCTATGCGCCGGTCGGTTCGCATGAAACCCTGCTTGCCTACCTGGTGCGCCGCCTGCTGGAAAACGGTTCGAATTC
>NZ_DATFAI010000042.1:0-52489 GCF_035254685.1 Noviherbaspirillum sp.
TCAGCAGCGGCGGGCCGGCCAGGAAGGCGCGCGAGCGGCCGCGCACCATGATGATGTAATCCGACAAGCCGGTCTGGTAGGCGCCGCCTGCCGTGGACGAACCGTGCGTGACGGTGACCACCGGCAGGCCGGCGGCGGACAGGCGCGCCAGGTTGCGGAACAGGTTGCCTCCGCGCACGAATTCCTCGACGCGATAGGCCATCAGGTTGGCGCCGGCGCTCTCGACCAGCTGCACATAGGGCAGCCGGTTCTCCAGCGCGAGTTCCTGCACGCGCAGCTGCTTGTCCAGCCCGCGCGGCTGCAGGGCGCCGGCATCAATGCCGGAATCGGAGGCGCAGACCATGCAGCGCACGCCGGAGACATAGCCGATGCCGGCCACCAGGCCGCCGCCGGGCACGCTCTTGTCGGGGTCGGGCACGTCAAGGCCGTAGCCCGCGAGGGTGCACAGCTCGAGGAAGGGCGCGCCGTGGTCCAGCAGCAAGGACAGGCGCTCGCGCGGCAGGAGCTGGCCGCGCTTTTCGAAGCGGTGCCGCGAGGCGGCCGATGCCTGGCGGGTGCGTTCCTCGAGTTCGCGCACCCTGCCGAGCAGCGCGAGCATGCCGGTGCGATTCGCCTGGTAGGTCTCGCTGCTGGTGGAAATATTGGTTTCGATGTAGGCCATGTGCGTTTGCTTGTATTTTCGTTGGGACGCGGAAGATGTCCACACTTGAAAAGTTACTGGTCTTGCGTCCGGGCGTCTTGCGTAAAGTGGCTGGGAGCCGCTCGCAGCCTGCGCTGCGGGGCTGCCGCGTTCAGGCGCTGATCCTCACCCGTGTCTTGGCAAGCATTGCGGATGGCTGGTAGGAACGCTTGGTCTGGCGGAAATTGGCGAGGCCAAGGTCCTGTTCGAAGTTGATCCACGCAATGTCTTTCGTGTGCATGCAGTAATGGTGGAACATGTACTGATAGATGCCTTTGTAGGCATCGTTACCCTTCGCAAACCGCATCACGGCAACGGAGGCGGAAAGCCGTTGCGCGATCAGGAATCCGGCTGGCGCATTGTCCACATAGTAGATCATGCTTTCGAAGCCGAAATGGCTGGATAGCTGCAAGGCTTCGCGGCACGGCAATGCATCGGCTTCGCCCGCTGCCTTGCCCTTGTCGCGCATCCATTGTTCAAGAACTTGCAAGGCGTCATTCATGCGCTCAGGCGTCAGGAAGTGCGCATGCACCGGCGTGCTGCCGAGCAGTTGCTGCATCAGATTGCGCTTCTTGCGCAGGAGTTCGCCGCGATACGAGCGGAAGTTCTCGGCGGGATAGATATAGTCAGCATCGTCGCCGGATGCGCTCAGGATGAAGCGGTTCCGGTCGAGGCGCGCGGCGGTCTCCGCAGCGATCGGAAAGAAGCAGTCATGTCCGGCGAGAAGTGCGCGCATGTCGTGGAATGGCGCCGATGCGAGATCGAACAATGGCAGCAGATGCCGCGTTCCGTCGTAGGCCGTGCCGGCGACACAAGGATACGGCCCCGGAAGATAGCGGTAAGCGTGCGTGGCGCGGAACAGGTACAGGTTGGAAAAGGCGAAATCGGAGAGACAGTCCTTGCCCAGACGTTCACGCAAGGTCGCGAGATAGCCGTCGATTTCCGCTTCATGTTCCAGGCCGAGTGTCTCTCCGGCTCGTTGCGCCAACGCAGGGCCTGCACCTTCGCTGTTCGTCATCCGCATGATTCAGTAGTGGATGGCGCGCACGCCCGGCGCCGGTCCGTGCGCCGGCGGTCCGGCAAAACATTGCGCAATCGGCAACCATGCCGATGCGACATCGCCGGCATATTCCAGTTGCGTATCGCGCACATTGCGGCGCTGCGTCACCACCAGGCAGAAGTCCTCCGCACTGCCGCGCACGTAGTCGCGGTCGGAAGCCTCGTTCCAGGTCCAGGTATCGCCGCCGGGCGCACGCAAAGCGATATAAGGTTTCACTTCCGGCACCGGGAGCTTGCGATTGACAAAGGTCCAGCCGAAAGTGGTCGCGCCGATGTGCGCGATATGCTTCAGCCGGTCGGTAGCCGGCCTGCGCACGCCGAGACAATCGTAGACATCCTGTCCATGTGCCCAGGTTTCCATCATGCGCGCGGTCGCAAAGGAGCGCGCGCTCATCATCGGTCCATACCAGGGCAAGCGTGCTTTCGGGTCCATGGTAGCCAGCGCGGTGACAAGCGCATTGAATCGCTCCTGCCACAAGGCAAGCAGCTGCGCGCCATCGAGATGACCGAAGCGTTTCCGGGTAATGGCGCTGATCTCGGTGCCCTTGTCGAGTTCCTGCTGCAGTTCGCGCGTGTTGTCGGCGAAGGCAGCGGCATCGGTTGCCGCCAGCAGGCCGGTCTCGTCGAAAAAGCAGAGATGCGCGATTTCATCCCACGGCGTCCAGCCATAAAACTGCGTCTTTTTGTCCCACTGCGCGGGGCTCATCGTCGCCGCGAGTTCGGCCAGTGCCTGATATTCGGCAAGCAGGTCGGCGCATAGTTCCTTCATCGTAACTCTCCTGGAGAGCGGAATTGGTTTTTTGTCATGCACGCATCAGCGAGCGGCGTGCTGGCGCACGAGCTGCTTTGCCAACGCAGCGAGATGCACCTGGTCCGGCCCATCGCCGATACGGATGAAGCGCGCATACACATAGGCTTTCGGCAGGAAGGTGTCCTGCGACACACCCATCCCGCCGTGCACCTGGATGGCACGATCGATGACGCGGCAGGCCATGCTCGGCACGACGATCTTTGCAGCCGCGATCAGGTCGCGCGCAGCCTTGTTGCCTTCGCGGTCCATCTTGTCGGCTGCCTTCAGGGTCAGGAGGCGGGCCTGCTCGATGTCGCAATACGAATGCGCGATGTCTTCACGCACCGAGCCCTGTTCCGACAGCTTGCGGCCAAAGGCGCTACGCGACTCCGCGCGCTTGCACATGACCTCCAGTGCGCGCTGTGCGGCGCCGATGAGCCGCATGCAGTGATGAATGCGCCCCGGCCCGAGCCGGCCCTGCGCGATTTCGAAGCCGCGCCCTTCGCCCAGCAGCAGGTTCGATGCCGGAACGCGCACATTCTCGTACACGATTTCCGGGTGGCCGAGCGGCGCATCGTCGTAGCCGAAGGCGGTGATGTCGCGCACGATGCGCACACCCGGCGTGTCCTTGGGCACCAGGATCATCGATTGCTGCGTGTGGACGTCCGGGTTGGCGGCATCCGTCTTGCCCATCACGATCAGCAGCTTGCAGCGCTTGTTGAGCGCGCCTGAGCTGAACCATTTGCGTCCGTTGATCACGTACGTATCGCCGTCACCCCGGATCTCGCACTGGATGTTGGTCGCATCGCTGGAAGCAACTGCCGGTTCCGTCATCGAAAAGGCGGAACGGATCTCGCCGTGCAGCAGCGGCTCCAGCCATTGCTTTTTCTGTTCGGGCGTGCCGTACAAGGAGAGAATTTCCATGTTGCCGGTGTCGGGTGCCGAGCAATTGAAGATTTCCGATGCCCATTCGACCCGGCCCATGATTTCCGCCAGCGGCGCGTATTCCAGGTTGCTGAGGCCGGCGCCATGATCGCCGGGAAGGAACAGGTTCCACAGGCCGGCGTCGCGCGCCTTGCGCTTCAATTCCTCCAGGATCGGCGGACTGTCGTAGCGATCGACCGTGACAAGCTGCTCGTAATAGGTATGCTCGGCCGGGTAGACGTGTTTGTCCATGAAGCCGGCGAGCTTCTCCTGCAACGCCAGGGCCTTGCTGCTGTGCTGAAAATCCATTGTCGTGTCCCCTCGATGGTTCAGGCCTCGGACGGCGAACGCTTCTGGAAGCGGCGCATGCCGTTCAGCCAGCGGTCGTAGTCGGCCGATTTGCGGCGCGCGTATTCCAGCACTTCCGGATGCGTCAGGATCAGGAAGCGCTCCTCCTCCAGCCCGCGCAATACCGCATCCGCTGCGGTTTCCGGCGACACGGCCGTTGCCAGCAGCGCCGGCTGATCGACCTCGCTGACCGAACCCAGCAGCATGTTGGTGCGCACACCCATCGGGCAGAAGCAACTCGTCTTGATGCCGCGGTCGCCGTAGGTAATCGACAACCACTCCGCGAAGGCCACCGCGCCATGCTTGGTGACGGCATAGGACGCATCGGAAATCGAGAGCAGGCCTGCGGCCGACGCCGTCTGCAACAAATAGCCTTCGCCGCGCTCCAGCATGGACGGAAGAACGGCACGCGCTGCATACACATGCGCCATCACATTCACCGACCAAGCCTTTTCCCAGCCTGCATCTGTGGTTTCCAGACCCTGGCCGATCGACACGCCCGCATTCGAGCAGAACAGGTCGATATGCCCGTATCGGGCTAGCGTGTCATTGACCAGCGCGACAAGTTCCTTTTCCACGGCCACGTTCACCTTCACGCCGACGCCGCCGATCTCGCTTGCGACGCGCGCCGCGGCCTCCCCATCCAGGTCGGCCACCACGACTGCGCGCGCGCCTTCCTGCGCAAACCGACGCGCCATCGCTTCGCCGATGCCATTGCCGCCGCCGGTGACAACGACCACTTTATCCTTGAGCTTCATGATGTCCCCTCTCTGCCTATCGTCACAGCACTGGGACGGAGAAGCCACCGTCCACGACCAGGCTTGCGCCCGTTGTGTAGGCACCCGCCGCCGAGCCGAGGTACAGCACGGCATAGCCGATTTCTTCCACCGCGCCGAAGCGGCCGAGGCAGATCTTCTCCAGCATGCGGCGCGTGGTTTCTTCGTCGAAGGCATCCGCCAGCCTAGTCGGGAATACGCCGGGCAGGATCGTATTGGCGCGCACACCCTGCTTGCCGTACTCCATCGCGAAGGCGCGGCTCATGCCGATCAGCGCGGTCTTGAGCGTGGAATACAGGCTGAGCATCTTGTCCGGATGCAGCGCGGAGATGGAGGAGATATTGATGATGCTGCCGCTGCCCTTCTGCGCCATGCGTTTGGCCGCTTCCGTGGACATGTACCAGTAACCCCGCAGGTCCACCTCGACCGCTTTCATGAACAGGCCCGGCTCGGTGTCTTCGATGGTGCGCCAGGGGCTGAGCACGGCGTTGTTGACCAGGATGTCGATCTGGCCGTATTTCTCGTCGATGTGGCGGTACATCTCGGCGATGTCTTCCATCTTGCCGATATGGCAGGCCTTGCCGTCGGCATGCAGGTCCTGCGCGCGAAATTCCGCCGCAACGCGATCGCAATCGTCCTGCTTGCGGCTGCTGATGATGACTTGTGCGCCCTGTTGTGCCAGGACGCGTGCGATGCCTTCGCCGATGCCCATGGTGGAACCGGTGATCAGCGCAACTTTTCCAGTGAGGTCGAATGGATTCTTGATGGGAACGCGGTTCATGTTCGCTTTCTTTCACACGTTGTTGTTGGACGCCGGGCCGGAGTGCATCCCGATCTGCGCGAGCAGAGCGGGGTCGACCTGTTGGCGGGAAATGCCCTTCTTGTAGGAAAACTGGCGGCAAGCCTGCCCCGGCTTCATCTGCGCATGGCCGTCGATGACGAAGAAGAACGGCCCGGCTTTCAGTTGTGCGCGGTTGGAGGCGGCACAGTGCGTGCAGTAGGCGGGCGCCTCGCTGCGCCCGAAGGTGATGTTGTGCGGCAGGGCGATGAAAGGCGCCAGCGGCTGGCCGTAGCGGAACATGTCGCGCCACATTTCGCCGCGCAGCAGCCGTCCGCCGCTGCCGCAGGGATCGAGCACAAAGACAAAGCGGTCATCTTCCTCGCGCAGCGTGAAGTCGGCGCAATGGTAGTTCCAGGTCTTTGCGATCTCGCGCACCAGTTCATCATCGCTCATCGCGGCATAGCGCGGGAGGCCGATCTCGAACGCCGGTTCGTAGGTGGCGCGTAGCGTCTCATCAAGATAATCGGTGCCGCGCGTCGCAAGCGCATTGCCATAGAAGAATTCGAGCCAGCACACCGCGAAGTCGTGCCACGGCTTCCACTCCTTGCGCTGCCCGTGCAGCAACGGCACGATGTCATGATCGCCGGCATCGAGCTTGTCTTGCATCTGCTGCACGCGGGTTTTCGCAAGCTGATCCAGTTCGGTGTCACTGAAGAGACGCTGACCCTGATGGCGGTGCTTGCGAAAACGCATGCGGCAATGCCCGTCCGCGCCTTTCTCGGTCGTCCAGACGGGTTCGCCGACCGCATCGTTCAGCGCCTGCTGGTGCGCCTTGCAGCCCTGGCAGTAGCCCGACACGCCGTCCGACCATCCGGCATACCATTGCGGATATTTTTTCGTGACTCCCTGCTGCTCCAGCCTGCCGCCGCTACCGCAGGGCGCAAGGTCGACCACGACCTCGTCTTCTGTCTCCGAGCAATGCAGCTGTGCGCCGCCCTGGTATTTGTGGACCTCCACCAGCGCGCCGATCGCGTCGCGTTCATCGCCCTCGCGGAACTGGTCGATCCAGGTCCGCATCAGTTCATGGCTAATGCGCAGCAGGGCCGCGCGCGCTTCCTCTTCCGTGAAATCCTGCCGCAGCTTGCCGATCTTGCGGGCCAGCGTGTGCACCGACAAGGCGTCCAGCCCCAAATGCCCGGCAGCCATTTCCTTGAGCAGCTCGCGTACGCGGATGATGTCGCCGGCCTGCAGCGCGTCGATCGCATGCGCTTCGAATGGCCTGGCGATCTCAGCCAGTTGTTCATCCGTGTACTGTCGTGGCATGGCGCGGCTCCGAAGCGTGGGGTATTCGGAGAATGTACGCAAGTTTCGCGAGATGCTCTTGCGTCAATTGGCTGCGGTAAGCCGTGCCGTCGATCATCGGCGGATGAGCTTGAACAGACGCGACATGCTCAATGGAAGCTAAATTTCGATTCTCATGATTTCTTCCCGAACCGCCCGAGCACATGGCCGCCCATGCCTCGTGCAAGTTCCTCCTCCCCCAGAAAGGTCGTCGCGGCGGACTCGCGTTCGAGCAGTCTCGCCTCCTCCTCGTTGTGGGTGCGCACTACGATTTCGATTCCCGGATTGAGCGTGCGCGCGGCACTGAGCATCTGTCTGACATTAAATGTATCCGGAATGGCAATTACCAACATACTGGCGCGGGTGATGTGTGCCTGGATCAGAACGGCCGCCTCCGCCGCGTCTCCGGAAACGGCCGCCACGCCCAGCTTTCTCAGCCGCTCCACCAGTTCCCGGTTTTGGTCCACCACCACGAAGGGAATCTCGTGCTCCAGCAGGCGAGCCCCGAGCCGGCGCCCGACGCGGCCGTATCCGACCAGCACGACTTGCCCTGAAAGGTATTTCTCGTGCGTCGACATGGGCAGTTCCGCCAAGGGATCGTCGGCGCGCTCCAGCAATCTTGCCGTGATCGAACGCGATTGCAGCCACGCCTGCAGCGGTTGCATCAATGTAAATATCAGCGGATTGAGCGCAATTGAGATCAGCGCGCCGGCAAGGATCAGGCTTTGCCCCTCGGGCGGGAGCAATCCCAGGCTTGCTCCCAGACCGGCGAGGATGAATGAAAATTCGCCGATCTGTGCCAGGCTGGCCGACACGGTCAGCGCGGTATTCAGCGGGTAGCGGAAGGCCAGGACGAGCGCGGCCGCGGCGATGGATTTTCCGAAAATGATGATGCCGATGACTGCGAGCACTTGCAGCGGTTCCCGGATCAGGATCATCGGGTCGAACAGCATGCCGACGGACACGAAAAACAATACGGCAAACGCGTCGCGCAATGGCAGCGAGTCCTCGGCGGCGCGCTGGCTGAACTCGGATTCGCGCAGGACCATGCCGGCAAAAAAAGCGCCCAGTGCGAACGACACGCCAAACAGCCTGGCGGCGGCGTATGCAATGCTCACCGCTGCGGCCACGACGCACAAGACAAATAATTCCCGTGAGTTGGTGCGGGCGACTTGCCAAAGCAGCTTGGGGAAGACGCGGCGACCGACCACCAGCATCAAGATGATGAAGGCCGATACCTTCAGCAAGGTCAGGCCAAGCGTCATCCAGACATTGCCGTCGTCCGATTTGCCGCCCAGCCAGCCCGCTAGGCCGGGCAGCAGCACCAGTGTCAGCACCATCGCCAGATCCTCCACGATCAGCCAGCCGACGGCAATGCGCCCGTTGACCGATTCCAGGATGCCGTGCGCCTCCAGCGCCCTCAGCAGCACGACGGTACTCGCTACGGAAAGCGCCAGGCCAAACACCAGCGCGCTGCCAAGACTCCATCCCCATGCCGTCGCCACCGTCGCGCCGAGCGCGGTCGCCACGGCAATCTGAAGGACCGCGCCGGGCAGCGCAATCTTTCGCACTTCCAGCAGATCCTTCAAGGAAAAATGCAATCCGACCCCGAACATCAGAAGCATGACGCCGATCTCGGCAAGTTCGCTTGCGAGGTGTGAATCTGCAACGAATCCCGGCGTGAAAGGGCCGATCAACACGCCGGCCAGGAGATACCCGACCAGGGCAGGAAGCTTGAGCCGGACGGCAAGAAATCCCAGCAATAGGGCCAATCCTAATGCGGTGGCAATCGTGGTGATAAGCGGAGCGGCATGGGGCATGTGGTTCGAGTTCCTTGTATCAGGTCGTGCTGCAGGCACGGGCAACATTGACTGCAGCGTTTGACATTGTCCGGCCAGTTTTTCAGCACGCGATCGTCAGTGCTGCTCCCCCGGAAATGGACTTAACGGTGTGCAGGACGAGAGAGGAAAGATCGATTGTCCTGCGCGATGTCCATTGTAATCCGGACAAGCATTGGATTCTTTCCGGGTGCCAGATACAGGCAGAAGACCGATCGGCATAAAAAATGGCGCCCGCAGGCGCCAAAATGGGGAAAAACAGAACTCCCACCATCGTTTCAGATTTTCATTTCCGCCCTCATGCGCCGTTCCCGCAATTTCCCCACGATTCCAGTCGGGAAAAAATAGACCGACAGCACGAAAAACACCCCCAGCCACAACATCCAGCGGTCCGGGTGAAACAGGTTGCTGATGACAGGCACGCCAGACACGAGCGCATGCACCTGCTTCATGCCAAGCTGCAGGTAGTTCTCCGCCAGAACGAACAAGGTGGCGCCGATGACTGCGCCGTAGAGCGTACCCATGCCACCTATCACGCTCATGAGCAGGACATTCATCATGATCGCGAAACCGACCGTGGTCTGTGGCCCCACCTGGTGCGTCCACAGCGCCATCAGCGCCCCAGCGCAGGTCGCTGCGGCAGCGGCGAGGCAATTCGACGCGGTGCGGTACAACATGACGCGATAGCCGATTGCCTCGGCGCGGAACTGGTTCTCGCGCAAGGCCTGGATCACGCTGCCGAAGGGCGAATTCACCACCCGCAACATCAGCAGGAACAGGACCACGACCGCGAGCAGGATCAGGTAGTAGGTTATCAGCCGCCCGTTGATGACCGCGCCCATCACTTCATTTTCGACCAGGCGGAAGCCCGGACTGAGTACCTCCGGCACCGAGAAGCTGCGACCGTCCTCGCCGCCGGTAAAGCCGGACAGCTTGATGACGAGCACGCCGAAGGCGCTGGCCACCGCAAGTGTGATCATGGTGTAGAAAATCGCCTGGACGCGCAGGGCGAAGGTGCCGATCACCAGCGACAGCACGACCGAAACCGTCACGGCCAGACCGACGCCCAGCAGCATGGAACTCCACTGCGGCCCCACGCTATCGAGCGCAATCGCGAGGCCATAGGCGCCGATCGCATAGAACATGCCATGCGCGAAGGACACGATGCCGGTATAGCCCAGCACCAAGTCATACGACGCAACCAGCAGGATGTAGACGCAGATCGTGGCGGCCGTATTGAGCGGGCGCACGCCCTGCACCATGAAGGGCAGGAACAGCAGGCCAAGTACGATGGCGACCAGCAGCACAGACAAGGATCGGCTGCGCGGGAAATCTTTTGAGAGGAGGCTGGCAAACATGATCGGTTCCTATCGTTTCGCAACGGGATAAAGGCCTTTGGGACGCCACATCAGGATGATCACCATCAGCAGGATGTCGGCCACCGGCACCCACTCCGGCGTGAGAAAACCGACGTAATTGGTCACCAGCGCCATCATCAGCGCGCCGACGAAACAGCCGCCGACAGAACCCATGCCGCCGATGACGATCACGATCAGCACTCGCACCAGCAGTTCGGAACCCATCGCTGCCGTCACCGTCACCTGGTACATCGCCCACATCAGCCCACCCAGGCCAGCCAGGGCAGAGCCGACCACGAAGACGCCGATGAACAGATGGCGCACACGATAGCCGAGCGCTTCCACCATCTCGCTGTTCTCCACGCCGGCACGGATCAGCAGGCCGGCCTTGGTGCGGTTGAGCACGGTGTGCATCGCGAGGAAGACCAGCAGCCCGAGCGCAACGATGACCATGCGGAATTTCTCGATCGCGATGTCATTGATCGCGAAGGTGCCGCTGAACGCCTTGAGCGCCGGCATGGTGAGGTTCTGTGGCCCCCACAGCACCATGATCATCTGCTCCGCGATGATCATGCCGCCCATCGTGATCAGGATCTGCTTCAGGTGCAGGCCGTACACCGGGCGGATCACGACGCGTTCGAACAGCAGCCCGAGAATGCCGGTCACCAGCATTGCCACCACTGCGGCGATCGCCAGCACCGCGAGATTGAGCAAGGCCGAATCGGCCTGCAGCCAGGACTGCATCGGAAACAGGGCCAGCGTTCCCGCAAACGCACCCACCGAGGCGAATGCGCCGTGCCCGAGATTGAGCACATCCATCAGCCCGAACACCAGCGTCAGGCCGCTCGCCATCAGGAAGATCATCATGCCCATGGCAAGCCCGGCCACTGTCAGCGTCACCCATGAAGGGAAACTGCCGACCAGAGGCAAGGCAACGAGCATCAGCGCGACGAGGATCAGAACGGGGACGTAATCGGCTCGCACGCCGGGCAATGCCTGCAGCTCCGGCGCGGCGAGGGGTTGAGGTATCGCGCTCATCGCGTTTCTCCTAATGTTCTTCCGCCAGGCTCAGGCCGAGCAGGCGCTCTTGCAGATCGGCATCCTCGGCAAGTTCGGCCATGGTTCCGGCGTGCACGATATGGCCATCGTCCATCACAGCGACGGTATCCCCGAGATTGCGCACGAAATTGAAATTCTGCTCGACCAGAAGGATGGTCGTGTCTTTCGTCTTCAACTGCTGGAACGCCTCCATCAGGTGCTGCACGATGGCGGGGGCGAGCCCCTTGGTCGGTTCGTCCACCAACAGCAGCTTGCGAGGTTCAATGATGGCTCGGGCGATCGCAACCATCTGTTTCTGCCCGCCCGACAAGGTCCCCGCGGGGTTTTGCCAAAAACGCTTGAGCGCCGGGAAGACCTCAAAAATCCATTCCAGCCGTTGCGTATCCATCTCGCCCGCACGGGCGGCAAGGTACAGGTTTTCGCGCACCGTCAGGTCGGAGAAGATGCCCATGTTCTCTGGCACGTAAGCGATGCCGGCGCGCGCGATGTCCGGCGTTTCCGATGCGGTAATGTCTTTCCCGTCGAAGCGCACCGTTCCCCTGCTCGCATGCCACATACCCATGATGGTGCGAAGGGTGCTGGTCTTGCCGGCGCCGTTCCTGCCAAGCAGCACGGTCATGCCGGACGCAGGGACGGCGAAATCGACGCCCTGGAGAATATGGTATTGGCCGACGTGCATGTGCACGCCTTCCAGTTTCAGCAAGGGTTCAGACATGAGCCACCTTTGCGCCGAGATAGGCTTCCCTGACGATATCCGATGCCATCACTTCCGCAGGCTTTCCATCGGCCACGAGAGCGCCGTTATGGAGTACCACGATGCGGTCGGCGAGCGAACGGATGACGTCGAGTTTGTGTTCCACCAGCAGGATCGTCTTGCCTTCCTGCTCCTTGATTTTCTGGATCAGTTCCAGCACCACCGGCACTTCGTCGACGCTCATGCCGGCGGTGGGCTCGTCGAACATGAAGACACTGGCGCCAAGCGCAAGCAGGATGCCGACTTCGAGCTTGCGCTGGTCGCCGTGCGACAGCGAAGAGGCCGGCTCATGCTTGCGGGCGTATAGCCGCACTTCGTGCAGGCAATGTTCGGCGGCTTCCAGCAGCTCCTTGTGGTTGACCCACATCGACATCATGTTGAAGCCCAGTCCGGATTTGCTCTGGACCGCGAGGCGAACGTTCTCCAGCACCGACAGGCGCGGAAACAGGTTGGTGAGCTGGAAGCCGCGTCCCATGCCGCGCCGCGTTCGCTGCGACGGCGCGAGCTTCGTGATGTCTTCGCCGTTCAGGAACACGCTGCCCGCCGTCGGCTTCAATTGTCCCGAGACCAGGTTGAAGTAAGTGGTCTTGCCGGCGCCATTGGGCCCGACGATGGCGGTGAGCGTGCCGGCCTGGAATGCCGCGCTCACGCCATTGACGGCCACGTGCCCGCCGAAGCGGATGCTCAGGCCGTGCGTGGCGAGCACGGCGTGCTGCGTGGTTGCGGATGCGGCGACTGTGGCGGCTGCTGCGGCGGCGATCTGGTTCGCGGAGATATCCATAGTCGTACCGGGTCGATGGAGAAAGATCTGCGCCGCGACCACAAGGATCGCAGCTGACGCAGACGTCAGTGCTGCTTGACGTGTATCGGCACCGGCATTTCGGCGGCCGGGATTTCGCGGACCAGATCAAGCAGGTCCCACTCAGCGCCCCCTGCCTTCTTGGTGCGGAAGTGGTATTGCACCTGCATGCCCTGATGGTCTTCCTTGCGGAGGGTGATCGGGCCCTTCGGCGTATCGAAGGTCATGCCTTCCATCGCGGCGATCAGTTTGTCCGTATCGGTCGATTTTGCCTTGCGGATGCCTTCGACCGCGGCTGCGACGGCAGCGAAACCGCCGGCGGTGAACAGGTCAGGCGGAACGTTGTAGCGCTTCTTGTGCTCGGCAACGAGCCAGTCGTTCATCTTGTTCTTCGGGAAGTTGTAGTAGTAGAAGGTGCCGCCGTCGACATTCGTGCCAGGCCAGTTCTTCATGTAGTCGAGGCTGGCGCCGCCGATGGAGCCGATCTGGATGCCGTAACGGTCTGTGCCCATGTCTGCAATTTTCTTGATCGGATTGGGCGCGCCCCAGATTACATACAGCTTCTTCGTGCCCGGCTTGTCTTTCAGCGCGTCGACGATGCGCTGGAACGATGCGGTGAAGTCGCTGGTGGAAAGCGGGACGTATTCTTCATGCACCACCTTCGCATCGCTCTTGATCGCGGCGAGCGCCTCCTTGAATGACTTCACGCCGTCACGGCCATAGACGTAATCCGGCGCGAGGAAGGCGATCGATGCGCCCTTGCCCGCTGTGACGGCGGTAGCCAGTGCGTCCTGGAAGGAATTGCGGCTGGCACGAAAAACATAGCGATTGAATTTCTCGCCGGTGATCGAATCGGCGATGGCCGGTTCGGCGATGAAGATCTTCTTGTACTCCTGCGCGACAGGCAGCATGGCGAGCGCCCCGCCGGACCAGCTGGTGCCGATCGCGATGTCGGCCTTGTCGTCGCCATAGGCTTCAGCCAGCATCGCCTTGGCAAGTTCCGGTTTGAACTGGTCGTCCTTGACGATCAGCTCGACCTTGCGTCCGTCGATTGTCATGGTGTTGTTGGTCAAGTACTCCAGGCCCAGTCGAACGCCACGTTCGGTGTCGCGCGCATAGGTTTCAGAGGGGCCTGTCTTGCTGGCGATCAGCGCGATCCGGATCGGTGCCTTGCTCTGCGCGACCGCAGTACCCGCGAGCGCAAATGCTGCGGCGGCAGTAAGGGTGAGTGCGATGGGTCTGAACATCTCTGCTTCTCCTTGACAAAAAAGGTCGGTTCCCCGGATCGGAAACCTTCCTCGGCGCTTGCACGCCGGATCTCCTTCCGGATTCAGTGAACTGCGTGTGCCGCCTGCTTCGTGTCGCGGGCAGGCGGAAACTCAGGATTCGTTCATCGGGATCGCAGTGGCGCGTCGGCCTTGTGCCTGTTCGGCATGCTTGTCTCCAGTTCTGTTGCGCCGCAGTTTTCATACTGCTTGGATGCGCTGTTGATGTGTGCAGGTTACTGATTGCAATGGGGGGTGTCTTGTGTAAACGTGCTAACAGGCTGTTGAAAAACTGCTGCGCGAGGTACGGGCGGGTTTCGCTTTGCTCTACCCACCCTACGGTTCTTTAACCATCATCGTTGTCTGGTTAATTCTCTGACGAGGTGATGGAGCGCGCATCATGCAAAACAGGCGAAGATGCCCCGTGTCGGGCGCCTTCGCCTGCCTGTGGATAGTGAGAAACGATGTGCTTCAGCTCACCTGCCGTACCGCGCCCTTCCAGTATGGTTCACGCAGGATGCGCTTCAGCACCTTTCCTGACGGATTACGCGGCAAGACGTCCATGATATCGACCGACTTGGGGCACTTGTAATGCGCCAGCCGCTCGCGCGTGAAGTCGATGATGTCCTGCGGTGTCGCGCTCATGCCGGCCTTCAGCGTGACGCAGGCCTTCACGGCTTCGCCCCATCTTTCGTCTGGTACGCCGATCACGGCATATTCCGCGACGGCAGGATGGTTGGCGAGCGCATTCTCCACCTCGGCGGGATAAATGTTCTCGCCGCCGGAGATGATCATGTCCTTGATGCGATCATGGATGTACAGGTAGCCGTCCTTGACGTAACCCGCGTCGCCGGTGCGCAGCCAGCCGCCGTGCTCATCGCGGCCGTGCGGAAAGACTTCCGCGGTCGCCTTCGGGTTGCGCCAGTAACCCTTCATGTTCTGCAGCGTCCTGACCCAGATTTCACCGACCTCGTTTTCCTTCACCTCGGCAAAGCTTCCCGGCGAGACGATACGCAGTTCCACGCCGGGAATCGGCTTGCCGGCCGAGCGCAGCAGGTGGGCGCGCGGGCCGTTCGGATCGTGATCTTCGGGCGACAGCGAAGTCAGCGTGCCGGCCGTCTCTGTCATGCCGTAGATCTGGAGCAGGCCGCACCTGAACGTGTGCTGCGCATCGGTCATCAGTTTTTCGCTGGCCGGCGAGCCGCCGTAGGCGATGATCTGCAGCGACGAAAAATCGCCCTGCGCGACGTTGGGCGCCTGCAGCATGAAGAGGATCATCGCCGGGACGACAAAAGTGTGCGTGATGCGGTGTTCCTTGATCGCCTCGATGACGTGCACTGGGTCGAAGTCCGGGTGCATGACGGCCACACCGCCTTCGATCATCGGCATGAACGCACTGTTCATGCCGGCAATGTGAAAGGTCGGCAGCGCATTCAGGAACACCGACTTGCCGCCGACATAACCGATGCCATCCGCATAGCCCCGGTTGATGAGCAGCATGTTCCTGTGGGTGAGCTCAATGCCCTTCGGCAAGCCGGTCGTGCCCGATGAAAACAGTTGCAGCGCAGTGTCGTCCGGCGCGCCCTCATAGCCGGTGTCTTCCGGGGTAAAGCGCGCGCGCCACGCATTAAAGGTGTCGAGTCCTTCTCCGCGGTCGGTCGCGACCGTGAGGCGCACACTGGGCGTGTTCGTCTTTTGCACGGCCGGCAGGAAGAATTCGTCGACCATCAGGAATTTCGCTTCGCCGAGATTCAGCACATACTCGATTTCCGGTGGCGCCAGCCGCCAGTTCACCGGCATGCCGACCGCGCCGAGTTTGTTGGCGGCCAGCAGCAGAACGACCGCTTCAGCAGTATGCTTGGTCAGGCAGGCCACGCGATCGCCGGGCCCGACGCCGAGCGTCGCCAGGCCCTGCGCGACGCGGTTGGATTCCGCCTGCAAATCACTGAAGGTCCAGGTGCGCTCCGGCGCGATATAGGCAGTGGCGTCCGGTCGTTCGCGGTTTTGGCGGCGCAGCGCCGCCACCAGTGTCTTGTCACCCATCGATTTGTCTCCTTGATTGGATAGGATCGTTTTTGTATTGAAACCTGCGTTTAGAACCAGGCGTCCTGCATCTCCAGGCAGGTCGTGTCCAGCGGGCCGAGCACGTGCAGCCAGGCCGGCACGCGCGGCATCTCCCACTGGAAGAAGTACTGGCATGCCTGCAGCTTGCCCTGGTAAAAGTCCCGCGCCTTCGCATCTGTCGTCTGCTCCAGGGCGCGCGCCGCGACGGTCGCCTGTTCCAGCCATATCCATGCCAGCACCACGTGGCCGAAGGCCTCCAGGTAGGGGCTGGCGTTGGCGAGGCGGGACGTGGCGTCCGGTACCTGGTACAGCAGTTTCGTCGTGTCACGCAGCGCAGCCCATGCGCTGGCGAGATCCGCAGTGAAGCCTGCGAGGCGACCGAACTGCGATGCGGCAGCCACGGCCTGATCGATCTTTTGCGCCAGCAGCTCCATGGACTGCCCATCATGCAGGCGCACCTTGCGCCCAAGCAGGTCGATCGCCTGGATGCCGTGCGTGCCTTCATGGATCGGATTGAGCCGGTTGTCGCGGTAAAACTGTTCGACGTTGTATTCGCGCGTGTAGCCGTAGCCGCCGTGCACCTGGATCGCAAGATTGTTCGCTTCCAGGCACCACTGCGAGGGCCAGCTTTTCGTGATCGGCGTGAGCAGGTCGAGCAGGCGTTCCGCCTCGATCCGGCTTTTCTCATCGGCGGCGGTATGCTGTTCGTCGACCAGGCGCGCGCTGTACAGCGCGAGTGCCATTCCACCCTCGGCATAGGCTTTCTGTGCGAGCAGCATGCGTCGCACGTCGGCGTGCTCGATGATGCTTACCTGCGGCTGCTCGGGCCGCTTCTCGGACGGCAAACGTCCTTGGGGGCGGCTGCGCGCGTAATCGAGCGCATGCAGATAGCCGGTATAGCCGAGTGCGGCCGCGCTCAGGCCGACGGCGATGCGCGCCTCGTTCATCATCTTGAACATGCAGGCCAGCCCAGCGCCCGGTTCGCCGATGAGATAGCCGACCGCACCGCTCTCCCCGCCGGGGCGATGCTTGCCCTCGCCGAAGTTGAGCAGGCAATTGGGCAGGCCGCGATAGCCCATCTTGTGGTTCAGACCCGCGAGCACGACGTCGTTATGTGCGCCGCGCGCACCGTTCTCCGCGACCAGGAATTTGGGCACGACGAACAGGGAAATGCCCTGCACGCCCGGCAGCAGTTTTCCATCCTTGCCCGGAATCTTCGCCAGCACCAGGTGCACAATGTTGTCGGACACTTCATGCTCGCCGCCGGAGATCCACATCTTGTTGCCGAACAGGCGGTAGCTGCCGTCGCCGCGCGGCTCGGCGCGCGTCCGAATGTCGGCGAGCGAGGAGCCGGCCTGCGGTTCCGACAGGCACATCGTGCCGAGAAAGCGGCCTTCCATCATGGGCCGCACGTAGCAGTCGATCTGCTGCGGCGTGCCGTAGGTGAGCAGCAGCTCGGCATTGGCGATGGTGAGGAAAGCATATCCGGCGGTGCTGATGTTGGCTGCCATCATCCATGCGATGCCGGCACGCTCGACCGCGCAAGGAAGCTGCATGCCGCCGAGTTCATACGGCTGCCTTGCCGCGATCAGCCCCGCCTGCGAGAACGCCTGCAAGGCAGCCTTCACTTCCGGATTGACCGTCACCCGCTCGCCGTCGAAATGCGGCTCGCTCGCATCGTTCTTCTTGTTGTGCGGTGCGAAGAAGTCGGAGGCGATCGATTCATAGGTGTCGAGCGCCGCAGCGAAAGTATCGCGCGAATGGTCGGCAAAGCGTGGCCGCTCCGACAGGCGCTGTACCTGTAGCCATTCGAAGAGCAGGAAATCGAGGTCGCGGCGCGAGAGGATCAATGCGCTCATCAGGCAACCTCGAACAGCCCCGCCGCGCCCATGCCGCCGCCGACGCACATCGCGATGACGACATACTTGACCTTGCGCCGCTTGCCTTCGATCAATGCGTGGCCGACCTGGCGCGCGCCAGTCATGCCGTAGGGATGGCCGATCGAGATGGCACCGCCGTTGACGTTGTATTTCGCCGGATCGATGCCCAGCTTGTCGCGGCAATACAGCACCTGGCAGGCGAAGGCTTCATTCAGTTCCCACAAACCGATGTCATTCACGCTCAGGCCGTGTTGCTTGAGCAGTTTCGGAATCGCGTAGATCGGGCCGATGCCCATTTCTTCCGGTTCGCAGCCCGCGACGGCCATGCCGCGATAGATGCCCAGCGGCACCAGCCCGCGGCGTTCTGCGAGACGACGATCCATGAGCACGCAGGCAGAGGCGCCGTCCGACAACTGGCTGGCATTGCCTGCGGTGACGGTGCCGCCTTCCAGCACGGGCGCCAGGTTGCGCAAGCCGTCCAGCGTGGTCTCCGGACGATTGCCTTCGTCGCGTGCGAGGACGACGTTCTTGTACGAGACTTTTTTGGTTTCCTTGTCGATCACGGCCATGGAGGTTTCAATCGGCACGATCTCGGCGTCCAGCAGGCCGGCGGCCTGCGCCTGTGCGGTGCGGCGCTGCGATTCCAGCGAATACAGATCCTGCGCCTCGCGCGTGATGCCGTATTTCTTCGAAACGAATTCCGCCGTCTGCAGCATCGGCATGTAGGCATGTGCGGACGCCGCGATCACCTTCGGATCGGCTTCCTGCGCGGTCCATTCCATGTACCTGTTCTGGACGGCGGAGATATTGTCCTGTCCGCCGGCGACCACGACCTGCATGCCGTCGAACATGACCTGCTTGGCCGCGGTGGCAATGGCCATCAGGCCGGACGAGCACTGGCGGTCCATCGTCTGGCCAGGCACGGTGTCCGGCAAGCCGGCGGCGAGGCTGGCCACACGGGCAAGATTTCCGCCTGCAGTGCCTGCGGTGAGGACGGTGCCGATCACGACGTCGTCCACTTCTTCCGGGTCGATCTCGGCGCGTGCAACCGCGTGCCGAATGGCGTGACCCATCAGGGTGGGCGACTTGATGTTGTTCAGCGAGCCGCGAAAGGCGCGGCCGATGGGTGTGCGTGCGGTAGAAACAATGACGGCTTCATTCATGTCGGTAGCTCCGGTTGGCTGGTCGGAATGGAATAGTCGGAATTTATTTGAAGGGCCAGTCGCCGAAGCGCAACTGGCGTTCACACATCGTGCTCAGCAACCCGGCCTTGCTCCAGTAGCCGTGCTGATTGCCACGCGTGCTGGCGTAGTGATCCAGGCGCTCGGCAATCTTCCTGATGCCGATGGTGTCGGCCATGTGCATCGGTCCGCCGCGATAATCGGGGAAGCCGTAGCCGTTCACCCAGACCAGGTCGATGTCGCTTGGGCGATAGGAGATGCCTTCCTCGAGAATCCTGGCGCCCTCGTTGATCAGCGGATACAGGCAGCGCTCGATGATCTCTTCGTCGGTGATGTCGGTACGACGCGCAATGCCGAACTGTTTCGCCAGTTCGATGCAGACTTTCTCCACTTCCGGATCGGTCACCGGCGTGCGCCCGTCATAGCGGTAATAGCCGGCGCCGGTCTTCTGTCCGAAGCGGCCCATGTCCATCATTTTCTGCACGACGGCACGGTAGGCCGGATCGTTGGGCAGGCCGCCCACCTTGCCGCGCTCGATCACCACCTTCGCCGCGACATCGAGGCCGGCAAGGTCGAGCATGCGGCACGGCCCCATCGGCAGGCCGAGCGACTGGATCGCCTTATCGATCTGCGCGGGGCTCGCGCCTTCCATCATCAGGAAGTCGGCTTCGCGCAGATAGGATTCGAGCATGCGGTTGCCGATGAAGCCATAGCAAACGCCGGAAACCACCGGCACCTTGCCGATCGTTTTTGCGAGCTTGACAATGGTGTTCAGCACATCGGGCGCGGTCTTGTCGCCGCGCACGATTTCCAGCAGGCGCATGACATTGGCCGGACTGAAGAAATGCATGCCGAGGAAGTTCGGTGCGCGGCCGCTTTCTTGCGCAAGGATGTTGACGTCAAGCGTGGAGGTATTGCTGGCGATGATGGCGCCCGCCTTGCACACTTCCCCAAGGCGGCGCGCGACCTGCTTCTTGATGTCAAGGTTCTCGAACACCGCTTCAATCACCAGGTCGCAATCGGCCAGGTCCTGGTAATCCAGCGAACCGGTCAGCAAGGCCATGCGCCGCGCGGGTTCATCCGGCTGCATCTTGCCCTTGGCAGCGCTGGCGTCGTAATTCTTGCGCACGATGCCCAGCCCGCGATCGAGCGCTTCTTTCGACGTCTCGACGATGACCACGGGAATATTGGCATTCGCGAAATTCATTGCGATGCCGCCGCCCATCGTGCCCGCACCGAGCACACCGACTTTTTTGATGGGATGCGTCGGCGCATCCGCCGGAACGCCGGGAATCTTGGTGGCCGCACGTTCGGCGAAGAACAGTTTGCGCATCGCGAAGGATTGCGGCGACACGCGGCACTCCTCGAAGAGACGCGCCTCGACTGCCTGCCCTTCCGTCAATGGCAGGGTGGCTGCCGCTTCGACGCACTTCACGATGCGCTGCGGCGCCGGGTAGGCGCCCTTCTTCGTGCTCGCTTCGGCGAAGGCCTTCTGGAAGAAGTCCGGATCCGTTCCCTCCATCGAGACCTTGCGTTCACCAGTGCGGCGCGGTCCTGCGCCCCTCGCGATCAGATCCTCGGCCAAGCGGATGGCTGCCGCAGTGACATCGCCTTCAACGATCTCATCGACCAGGCCAGCGGCGCGCGCCTTGCCCGCATCGATGGGCCGGCCGCTGAGCATCATGTCGAGCGCCGTCTTCGCGCCAACCAGGCGCGGCAGGCGCTGGGTTCCGTGTGAACCAGGCAGGATGCCGAGCAGGACTTCCGGCAGGCCGAGCCGCGTGGATGGCGCCGCGACGCGGTAGTGACAGGCCATTGCCAGCTCCAGTCCGCCGCCGAGCACGGTGCCGAACAACGCTGCCACGACCGGTCGCTCCAGGTTCTCGATGCGGTTGAGGGTGCTGTTGAAAGGCTCGGTGGTGAAATCTGGCTTGTCGAATTCGGAGATGTCGCCGCCGGCGACGAAGGTGCGTCCTTGCGCGCACACCACCAGCGCGCGCAGCGCGGTATCGGCTTCGAAGCTTTCCACTGCCGCTTTGATTCCCTCCACCACGCCGGGCGACAAGGCGTTTACCGGGGGATTATTGATACGAAGCACGCCGAGCGCGCCGTGACGCTCAAGGGATACAAGATCGCTCATCTCGGAAGAATCCTTCTGACTGTGGCCAATAAGGATTGCAGGTTAGCAGCGGCGAATTGGGCGGTCTTGCGTTAAGAAGCTATTTCAAGGCTTCCCGCGGGCAGCCAGGCACAAGTGAAAATTTGACTTGGATCAAGAACTCCAATACATTCGCTGGGCTTCCCATGTTGGGAAACCGCGGCGCCAGACAGCCCGCGCGACGGGCCGGCTGTCGTTTCATTTGCACGTCCGGGATTATTGAAAAAGCGGGCGAAGCGACCTAAATTGCGACTCGAAAGCGCAGGCGCGCAGCGCGGCACATAGAGGAACGTCGGCTCTGGAACGGCGCCGCGTAGTCGTGTTTCGATAAGCTGTTAAAGCGTCCCGCCATCAGTCACGATCCGGTAGCATTTCGGGCGACGGCAAGGCGAGATCCGGCATCACAAGAATAGGAGACGGCCGTGCTTCGAAGGCAAACAAGCCGATTTCTTTCGACGTGTCAGGACGACGCCAACCAGACACTGCGCATAAAGCGCTATTACATTGCGGCAGGGTCGTCCTTGCTGGTCATCGGCTTGCTGTTTGCCTGCGTCCTGCAAGGCATCCTGTCACTCGCTTCCTTCTCCCAGAGCGCAGCGCTCATTCTTTTCTCCTGCGTCCTGTTCTTCATTTTGTTCCGTTCCGGCCTGAACCAGAGGTTTGCCGATCCGAGCCTGACCCGCCTCCAGATGTGGAGCGCGACCGCTGTCATCGTCTTCACGATGTATCGCGCCGACCAGGGGCGCGCGGTATTCCTGATCGTTCTGCTGATGATTTTCCTGTTTGGCGTGCTGCGGCTGACGCGCCGCGCCCTGCTATGGCACGCGACGGGAATCCTGCTCGCTTACGGCGCGGTGATCGGGCTGCTATGGTCTTTCAAGCGGCATACTCTCGATCTGCAACTGGAACTGCTGCAATGGTTTGCGCTGGCAGCCACCCTGCCCTGGTTTGCCGCGATGGGCGGTTACCTCAGCGGCCTGCGCAACCAGCAGAAGCGGCTCAATCGGACTCTCCGCCTCCTCAGCGACTGCAATATCAGCATGTTGCATGCATCAAGCGAGCGCGATCTGTTCAATAATCTTTGCCGCATCCTGGTCGAGTCAGGCGGTTACATGATGGCGGCGGTCGATATCGCGGATCAGGGTGAAGCAAAAACTTTCCGGCGAATAGCGCAATGCCGCGGCAACGACACATGTGGATGCAGCATCGATTTGCCTCCGGAAGGATCGCAGGACATCGGGCGCACAGTGACTGAAACGGCAATCAGTAGCGGCACTACCCATGCCCGCCGCGAGTGCCCGGGAAATCCATTCGCCTCGCCCGGACGCGATGGCGTCCAGCGGCAGGATGGATGCGCCTGGGCGGCGCTGCCGCTGATCGTCGACGGTCAGACATCGGGTGCCCTTGCGCTCTGCTCCAAGAGTGCTGCGGCATTTCATCAGGACGAACTCACTCTGCTGGAAGAGCTGGCCGCGAACCTGGCCTACGGAATGCAGTCGTTGCGTGCCCGTGAAGAGCTTGTCAGGCAACGTCAGCTGCTGGAGGAACGGGTCGAACAACGCACGCAGGAAATCGCCGCGCTGAATGCCGAGCTCATTGTCAAGGCGCGGGATGCGGACATCGCCAACCGCGCCAAGAGCGCCTTCCTGGCTACGATCTCCCATGAGATACGAAATCCGCTCAATGCGGTGGTCAGCCTCGCGCAGCTGATCGGCGATTCCCGCTTGAATCCGAACCAGCGCGAATATGTCGACAATCTCCAATTGTCGGCCCAGACCTTGTCCATGCTGATTGGCGACATTCTGGACCTGTCCAGGATCGAGGCGGGCGCGCTCTGCCTTGAGCAGGCGCCGTTTTCTCTGGATGCGGTCTTGCAGCGTGTGGCGGCGGTCGTCTGCGGTGCCTTGCGCGGCAAACCGGTCGAACTGGTGTTCGACGTGGCGCCGGACATGCCCGTCACACTGACAGGCGATGCGCTGCGCCTGCAACAGATCCTGCTCAACCTGGCCGGCAACGCGGCCAAATTCACTGAGCAAGGCGAGGTGGTCGTCTCGATCCATCCACTCGCGCAAGCGGACGGACAAGTCACCGTCCAGTTCACCGTTCGCGACACCGGCATCGGCATTCCGGACGCATATCTCGACCAGATATTTGAGGCATTTTCCCAAGGCGACGCGTCGAGGGCGCGCGAGTATGGTGGCGCCGGGCTAGGGCTGGCGATCAGCGCCAGGCTGGTGGAGCTGATGGGCGGCCGCATTGCTGTCGAGAGCGTGGAGGGAAAAGGGACAAGCTTTGGTTTCAACGTGCAGCTGGGCATGCCTGAAGGCACGCCGACAACCCGGATGATGCCTGGGCCACCCGGACTGCACCTCCTGATCATTGACGATCATCTCCTGGTCGGCGACATCCTGCAGCGGGCATGCTTCGCCTTCGGTTGGCACGCTACGGTAGCCAGGTCCGCCGCCACCGGCCTGGAGAGGCTCCGGCTGAGCATGACCCAGGGCCCGCGGTACGATCTGATGCTGGTCGACTGGCATATGCCCGCGATGAATGGCATCGAGATGCTCAGGCAGGCGCAATACGTTCCTGGCATTCGCCTGCCGCCGGTGCTGCTCATGGCGAGCACGCATGAGGCAGGCAATGCCGCGGCGGCCAGCGACGGCCTTGATGTGTGCGGCGTGCTGGCAAAGCCGGTGACCGCGGCGAGCCTGGCCGACGCTGTGCGCAGCGCTTGCGGAGCCGATAGCACGACTGTGCAGCCGGTACGCCGGGCGACAGACGCCTGTCTGGCCGGCATGCGTGTGCTAGTTGCAGAAGACAATGCCATCAACCGCCGGGTCCTCGAACAGCTTCTGAGACATGCCGGCGCCGAAGTCGTCGTCGCCGCCAATGGGTTGGAAGCGGTCAACGCAATACGCGACTCCGGCCTATCCTTTGACGCGGTCCTGATGGATATTCATATGCCCGTCATGGACGGCTATGCCGCGACGCGGATCATACGGGAAGAAATCGGACGACGCGATCTGCCGATCATCGCCGTCACTGCGGATGCTCTGCCGGGCGACATCGAAAAGACCCGTCGTGTCGGCATGATGGCGCACCTCATCAAGCCCGTCGATATATCCCGCCTGCTGGCCGTCGTGACCAATGCGCGCCATCTTCCGCGGCATCCCTACGCACTGCACGAACAAGCAGGAGAGGAACGCAAGCCGCCCGCTGCGCTTCCGGTGGTCGATCTCGCCGCGGGCCTGCAAATCTTTAACGGCAACAAGAAAGACTATGCCGATCTGTTGCGGCAATTCGTCATGACTTACCGCGATACTGTCGACGAAGTGCGGCATTGCATCACGGATGCCGACCCGGCTTTGGCGAGCGAAATCCTGCATGGGATACACGGCGCAGCCCGATTTCTCCAGATTCGGCATCTTGGTTCCGTCGTGGCTTCGCTCGGCGCGGCACTTCGAGAAGAGCACGGCAGCGCCGTCATTCAATTACTGGAGGAGTTCCAGTCCGCCATGCAAGCACTGCAAGGCTTCGTCCAGCAGTTCGATGAAACGCAAATGGCAGGCGAGGCAGAGCGAACATAGGGCGCTGATATTTCTCGCTTGACGCGCCCCGCCCTTCTTGCACGCTCCTGCCTACATCCAGGTCAGCACCTGCCCGCCATCGACCGGAATCGAAGCACCGGTGATGTAACGGCTGGCATCTGACGCGAGCAGCAGCGACACGCCGTCCAGGTCTTCCGGCTTGCCGAAGCGTCGCATCGGCGTGCGCTTGACCAGGGCTTCCTCGAAACCCTTGAGCGCAGCCTGCATGTCGGTTTCGATATTGCCGGGGCAGATCGCATTGACGCGGATGCCTTTCGTGGCGAGCTCCAGCGCCATCACGTGGGTCAGGTGAATCAGTCCGGCCTTGGAGGCGCAGTAACTCGACAGATGGCCACCCGCGCGCATGCCCGCAGTGGACGCAATGTTGATGATCGCCCCGCCACCCGTCTTCACCATGCGTCGCGCGCCTTCCTGCGCGACCAGCATCGCGCCCTTGAGGTTGGTGTCGAAGATGCGGGCGATCTCACTCTCTTCCTGTTCGAGGAAGGCCTTGGTGTAAATGATCCCGGAATTGTTGTACAGAATGTCGATCGGCGTGCCTGAATGCTTTTCTGCTTCATCGAACGCGGCAGCAATGCTCGCGGTCTTGGTGACGTCGAGATAGACGCCGTGCGCGGCATGGCCATCGGCACGCAACTTCTCCACTGCTTCGGCAATGCGTTCCACGCGGCGTGCGGCGAGAACGACGCGCGCGCCGGCTTGTGCATAGAGGCCGGCGACATGCAAGCCGATGCCGCTCGACGCGCCGGTGATGAGTGCGGTTTTCCCCTTGAGGCTGAATAGTTCGTTCATGACAAGCGAAGTCCCTGGTATGGTTTTTCTGGTAAAAGTGTATGTGTTGCGGAAATCTGCTCGCTATCCGTGATGACCGCGAGGGTCCGAGAGCCGGCCATGATGTCCTTCGGCGTCAGCCCCCAGTAGCGGCGCACAGTATGACTGAAATGCGAGGAATCGGGATAGCCTGCTTCCAGCGCGATGTCCGTGAGGTTCAGGTCGGTGTTGACGTAGGCGAGGAAGCTGCGTGCCCGCTTCCATGCGCGGAAGCGGCGGAAGGTAGTGCCGACCTCCGCCTTGAACAGATGCAGGAAGCGCGAGAACGAGAGGTCCGCCTGTTCGGCGAATTGCTCGGCGCTCGACGCGTCGCGAGGATTGCACTTGATGCATTCGACGGCGGCGGTGATGCGCGGGTCAAGCCGACGCGCCACCAGTGTTTCGCCGAGCATGAACTGATCAAGCTGACTGCGGATGACGCCAGGCCGCGCGCGCCCTTCGATCAATGCGTGGAATGTCTCACGGAACCGGGCGAGCATATCGGGATGCACCGTGTCACGGTTTCCTTCCTGCAGGAATGCAGGCAGCCGATCCATGTCGATCAGCTCGGGCTCTATCATGTACATACCGATCATCCTGTCGACCGCGGCGATCTTGTGCGGCGTTTCCGGTTGCACTACCCACAGGTCCGCGCTCCGCCAGGCGCCATCTCCCAGCTGAAGATGGATCGGGTTGCCGAGAGAGACATAGATGGTGAGCGATCCGAATTCGCGGATCATCGGTCTTCCCAGCAAGCCTGCATACAGGATGCGCTCGGGTGTGATCAGCATGACCTTGCCGGGCTGGGCTTCGCCGGAGTGAGCAATCTGTTCCGTGCGTGCCGCCTTGTTTGTCTCCATCTCCATTCTCCTTGCCGGTGCCGCCCTTTCGTAGGGCGGACGGTGTCAATTTCGCAGGCGACGAGCGCCTTCGATGATGTCAATTTGTTATAACTTGCAGGTGCGTAGGAGGCCTGCAATGGAAATAGTGAAGCCTGGTGGATTATCCGGATAAAGACGTAGTGTCCCCGTCTCTATCCGGACCCACAACCAGTGTATAGAATCCATCCGGATTTGCGCCTCGTCGAAAGCGACGATTGCGCATGCGAATGCCGGTTTGATCACGCCGGTGTCGACTCGGCGCTTAGCAGGTTTTCACAAGACGTCGCGAAAGTGCTCTGCTAGCCTGATTCACCATAACCACAATGTTGCGGCAGAGGAATGCAATGGCCCGGCCGCACACAGCAAGGAGCTGACAAATGGAGACAGGCTTCGCACAGGCCGACCTGGTACGAATGGCGGCACAGCTGACGATTCCGGGGCTGTTCCGGCAGCAGGTGATGCGCCATCCGGAACGGATCGCGCTGGAAGATGGCAAGCGCTCGCTGAGCTATGGAGAACTCAACCAGCGGGTCAACCGTCTTGCCAACGCCCTCACTGCGCGTGGCGTGCGGCATGGCGACCGCATCGCCATCCTCGCCGAGAACCGCATCGAATACATTGAGCTCGAGATGGCGGTCGCCAAGCTCGGCGCGATCTTGGCGTGTCAGAACTGGCGGCAATCCGACGAGGAACTGCAGCATTGCATCCGGCTGGTATCGCCGCGCGTAGTGGTGGCCTCGGAGCGGCACGCGCCGGCGCTCGGCCGGATCGAGCACGGCGTGAAAACCGTCATCACGCTGGAACGTGACTATGAAGCGATGCTGGCCGAAGCCGCGTCGGACGAGCCGGTCGCAAGCGCGCCGCTGGATCCGGAAGACGGCCTGATCATTCTCTACACCAGCGGAACCACCGGCCTGCCCAAAGGCGCGCTCATCAGCCAGCGCGCCATGGTGGCGCGCGGCAACATCCACCGCGTGGACGGCCTGCTGAAGCCGGGCGATACCTTCATCGCCTGGGCTCCGCTGTTTCACATGGTGTCCACCGACCAGTGCTACAGCACCCTGACCACCGGCGGCAAGGTGATCGTCATGGATGGCCTGGACGTGACGCGGCTGGTGGATATCGTCAGCCGCGAAGAGATCGGGCATCTGACGCTGATTCCCGGCATGGTCGATCGGGTGATCGATGAACTCCGGCGCACCGGCATCAAGGCCAAAGGGATTCGCACGATCGGATGCATGGCCGACCTCGTGCCGCGCGACCAGATCGCGCAGGCCACGACACTGCTGCAGGCGCCCTTCCTGAATTCCTTCGGCTCGACCGAAACCGGCGTGCCTCCCGCCAGCCGCGGCGCGATTCCGATCGGCGTATTGCCGCAAAAACTTTCCAAGGAGCAGAGTTCGAACTGCATCATCCGGTTGGTCGATGAAGACGATAACGAGGTGCCCGACGGATCGCCCGGCGAACTCACCATCCGCACGCCCGCGCTGTTCAGCGGCTACTGGGGTGCGCCCGAGGCGACCGCGAAGGATTTCCGCAACGGCTGGTTCCACATGGGCGATGTGTTCGTGCGCAACGCCGACGGCACGCTGGACTATGTGGATCGCCGCAAGTACCTGATCAAGTCCGGCGGCGAAAACATTTATCCGGCCGAAATCGAGCGCGTGCTGCTGGCGCATCCGAGCATCGCCGATGCTGCCGTGGTGCGGCGCAAGGATGCGCGCTGGGGCGAAGTGCCGGTCGCGTTCATCGTGAAGGCCGATGCCGCCCTCAGCAGCGAGGAGGTGATCGAGGCCTGCCGCGGCAAGGTCGCCAACTACAAATTGCCCAAGGACGTCATTTTCATCAAGGACGAAGACGTTCCCCGCAGCACCACGGGAAAGATCAAGCGGCACGAGCTTGAGCAAGTGCTCGATGGCGCAGCAACCGGCGCAGCGTGCGCCTGATACCACTTACGAAAGGACACTCCATGTCGACCATGTCACGCCCGGTCAAGCTGGCGCTTGCCGCAGCCGCTCTCGTTTCCAGCCATGCCGCACAGGCGGAAAATATCAGGATTGCCTACATCGACCCGCTGTCAGGCGCGTTTGCCGCTACCGGCGTGAATGTGCTCAAGAGCTGGCAGATGGTGGCCGACATTGCCAATCGCGAGAAGTGGGCCGGCGACAACACCTTCGAAGTCGTCGGCTTCGACAACAAAGCCAGCCCGCAGGAAACACTGGTGGCACTCAAGAGCGCCATCGACCAGGGCTTTCACTATGTCGCCCAGGGTTTCGGCTCCGGCGCCGGCCTCGCTCTCATCGACGCCATCAACAAGCACAACGAGCGCAATCCCGGCAAGGAAGTCGTGTACCTGAACACCTCGGCCGGCGACCCCGACATGACCAACAGCAAGTGCAGCTTCTGGCACTTCCGCCTCGATGCGCATGCCGAGATGCGCATGGAAGCGCTCACCTCCTACATGCAGCCTGACAAGAACATCAAGAAGGTCTACATCATCAATCCGAACTATGCATTCGGGCAGCAGGTGCAGCGCGTCGCGCGGGAAAACCTGAAACGCAAGCGCCCCGATATCCAGATCGTCGGCGACGACCTGCATCCCTTCGGCCAGGTCAAGGACTTCACACCTTATATCGCCAAGATCGCCGCTTCCGGCGCCGATTCCGTCATCACGGGCGATGCCGGTTCGGACCTTGCACTGCTGATCAAGGCCGCCAAGGAAGCCAACCTGAACGCGAACTTCTACACATACTTCGCCAGCAGTTCGGGCGTCCCCGCCTCCATCGGCTCGGCCGGCGCCGACCGCGTGAAGGCGCTGCCGTACTGGCATCCGAACAATGAAACCTTCGCGGGCAAGGAAATCGTCGAAGCGTTCAAGAAGAAGTACAACGATGACTTCTTCTCCTCTGCGACCTATGCCGGCATCGAGTTGTTGTCCACGGCGATCAAGCAGACCAAGTCCACCAATCCGGTCAAGGTCGCCTATGCAATGGAAGGCATGAAGGTCAAGAGCCTCAACGGCGAAGTGGAAATGCGCAAGACCGACCATCAGCTGCAACAGCCGCTGTACATGGTCACGTGGGTGAAAACCAACGGCAAGGATGTGAAATTCGATGCGGAGAACACCGGCTATGGCTGGCGGACCGACCGCAAGATCGACACCTATGTCGCCACGCTGCCTACGTCCTGCCAGATGAAGCGTCCGCCTGTGCCGGGAGACCATTGATGAGCGCCGAAGTCCTCATCGATGACGCGGACGGCGTCCGGATCATTACGATCAATCGTCCGCAGGCAAAAAACGCCATCAACCTCGCCGTATGCGAAGGCATCGCCGCCGCGATGGATGAACTGGAAGCACGCGACGATCTGCGCGTGGCCATCATCACCGGGGCGGGAGGTTCGTTTTGCTCGGGCATGGACCTGAAGGCCTTCGTCCGGGGAGAGCGTCCGTTTCTCGAGGGTCGCGGCTTTGCCGGTTTCGTCGAGCGCCCGCCGGGCAAGCCCCTGATCGCCGCTGTTGAGGGCTACGCGCTGGCCGGCGGATTCGAAATCGCGCTTGCCAGCGACCTGATCGTCGCCGCCTCGAATGCGTTTTTCGGCATCCCTGAAGTCAAGCGCGGGCTGGTCGCCGCTGCCGGCGGCCTGATGCGTCTTCCGCGCCAGCTGCCGCAGCGCATCGCGATGGAACTCGCGCTCACCGGCAACATGTTCCCGGCACGGCGCGCGTTCGAACTCGGCCTCGTCAACCGGCTCACTGAAGCCAATGGGGCGATCGACGAAGCGCGCCGGCTGGCAGCAGAGATCGTTGCCAACGGCCCGCTGGCAGTAGCGGCAAGCAAGCGCATCATCCAGGAGTCGGCGGACTGGCCTGTCAAGGAACTGTTTGCGCGCCAGGCGCCGCTGGCGGACCCTGTCCTCGCCTCCACCGACGCGCAGGAGGGGGCTACGGCATTTGCGGAAAAGCGGCCGCCTCGCTGGCAGGGAAAATAAGGGAATGGCGTTCGGTCAAACATCTTGACCCAAGAACGTCATCCCTGCGAAGGCGGGTACCCAAAGGGAGCCGGATGCAGTGGTGGCAAGGGCGCAGGCGGGTGTCGCTTTGCTCAACCCACCCTGCGCCCTTTATTCATCCCCACTTGCCTGGACAATCTCCTACTCATCCACGGTAATGACCAGCTTGCCAGTCACCTTGCGTTCCAGCATGGCATGCATCGCATCCGCAACCTGGGTGTAGGGATACTGCATCGAGATGTGCGGACGGATATGCCCGTCGCGATACCACTTGCCCAGCTCCTCCACTGATGCGGCAAATTCCTCGTGCGCACGCGGCACCCATGCGCCCCAGTGCACGCCGATGATGTCACGTTCCATCAGCAGGGCGAGATTGAGCGCGATCTTCGGAATGTCGCCAGCAGCAAAGCCGACCACGAGCAGGCGACCACGCCACGCCGATGACCTCAGCGCGGCTTCCGTATAGGTACCGCCGACGGCGTCGTAAATCACATCAACGCCCTTGCCGTCGGTGATTTCCTTGATGCGGGCGCGCATGTCCTCGGAACTGTAATTGATCGTGGCATCGGCGCCATGGCCGCGGCAGAGTTCCAGTTTCTCGTCGCTGGACGCACAGGCAATCACCTTCAGGCCAAGCTGCTTGCCGATCTCTACCGCAGCAAGGCCGACGCCGCCCGCCGCGCCGAGCACCAGCAGGCTCTCACCCGGCGTGGTGCGGGCGCGGTTGCGCAACGCATGATGCGATGTCCCATAGGTCATGAGAAACGAAGCGGCAGTCTTGAAATCCATGCCCTCGGGGATCGGCACCATACGCTCCACCGGCGCGATGCATTCCTGCGCAAACGCGCCGTAGGGCACCACGCCCAGCACCCGGTCGCCGGCCTTCAGGTGATGGACGCCCTCGCCCACTTCCTTGACGACGCCAGCGAGTTCGCAGCCCGGCGTGAAGGGCAATGGCGGCTTGATCTGGTACTTGTTCTGGATGATGAGCGTGTCCGGAAAATTCAGGCTGGCCGCCTTCACCGACACGACGATCTGCCCTGCGCCCGGCTTCGGCGAGGGAATGTCCTCGATGGCGAGCGACTCCGGCGGACCATACTCCTTGCATAGCACTGCTTTCATGTACCAGCCTTTCTGATGTGAATGATGAGGAAATGTTTCGGATGGCGTTGTGCCGGCAAGTTCGCGGGGCGTGACTGGCGAGAGCAACTGCCAATTCAGCACGCGATGTTTTCTGTCGTACCACTCCAGAGCGTATCCGTAGTTACGAGGCTGAACATCGTCGAAATCGACGATTTGCAAGAATGACGGCAAGTCATGCGTGAACGACGGAGTCGTCGCATCGGACGACGCGAGCCAACGCATGCTGCCCGAAAATTCATGGCAAGATAATCCCCCGAACGCGCAGGCAAGCAGCTTGACCTGCATCAAGAGCCAGAACAGGAGCATTCATGAAAACACGCGTCACGGAAATGCTGGGCATCCGCTACCCGATCATCCAGGGTGGCATGCAATGGGTCGGCACGGCGGAGCTTGCCTCGGCGGTGTCGAATGCGGGCGGCCTTGGCATACTGACCGCGCTCACGCAGCCGACGCCGGAAGCGCTCACGCAGGAAATCAGGCGCTGCCGCGACATGACGGACAAACCTTTCGGTGTCAACCTGACCATCCTGCCCTCGGTCACGCCACCGCCCTACGCGGAATATGTTGCCGCCATCATCGATAGCGGCATCAGGATCGTTGAAACTGCCGGCAACAGCCCGAAGGATTTCATCCAGAGCTTCAAATCCAACGGTGTCAGGATCGTGCACAAGTGCACGACGGTGCGACATGCCTTGTCGGCCGAGCGCAATGGCGTGGACATCGTCAGCATCGATGGCTTCGAATGTGCGGGGCATCCCGGTGAAGATGACGTCGGCGGACTGGTGCTGATCCCGGCTGCAGCCAAGGCACTGAAGATTCCGGTGATTGCATCCGGCGGCATCGGCGATGGCCGCGGCATGGCCGCTGCGCTCGTGCTTGGCGCGGAAGGCGTGAACATGGGCACCCGCTTTTGCGTGACAAAGGAAGCGCCCTTGCATGACAACATCAAGCAGGCGCTGGTCAAGGCAACCGAACGCGAAACGACCCTGATCTTCCGCACGCTGCACAACACGGGCCGGGTGCTGAAAACTCCTGTTTCCGAGCAGGTTGTGGCGATGGAGCGGCGTCCGGGAGGATGCACTTTCGAGGACATTCGGCCGCTGGTTGCCGGGCAGCGCGGACGGCTTGCGCTGGAAACGGGCGATATGGATGCAGGCCTGGTCTGGGCCGGGGAAGTCATTGGCTTGATTGATGATGTGCCATCTTGCGCGGAGTTGATCGAGAGGATGGTGGCGGATTGTCGTGAAAGGCTGCGGGTGGCCTCTTCGTGTTTCTGATTGCAAGAGCCCTCAAAGCCTTCAAAAACCGGGGGCAATTCCGTCCTGTGCATGAAATGGGTTCTACAATAGCCCTCTGCCGCGCACTGCGCGGCAGATCTCATCAACAGACAGGACACCCACATGGCCAGGAAAGAAAAGCTCGACCCGGAAACCGCCGCATTGATCCAGTGGTGTACCGAGGTGGAAGGCTTCCTTGTTGCCGGCGGCGCAACGCTGGCGCAGGCGCAAGAACACATTGAAGAACAGGTCGAGTGGTTCACCGACATGTTCTACGAAGGATTGACTCCGGAAGAAGCGGCCAAGGCCGCGTTGAATGATTGACCACGAGTGCCGGCGCGAGATATTGCGGAATTGACAATGAAAGACGGCTGATCGCGCGGTCAATAGAGAAATAGACGCCCTTCCCGCCTGCCGCGGCCCGCATGCCGGAGTTTGTCTTTGTCGCCATGGGCAGACCCGTGTATGCTTCGCCTGCGCGCCGACATCCGCCCGACGATTTCCTCAGTCCCGCAGCAGTGCAGCGCCCGTTCCTCCCCTGATTACGTCCCAACCAAGAAATCGAAATGAAATCCGAAAGCTTCATCCCCGGCAAAGATGCCTCCCTTGAATCGACCATTGAAACCATGCAGAAGAAGCTGGCGGCGCGCGGCTTCCGGCTCAATGAATCATCCTGGCTGAATGAAGTCGAGGGCATCTGGTCGGTCCACATGAAGGACAACGATTGTCCGATGCTTTTTTCGAATGGCAAGGGAGCGTCCCAACTGGCGGCGCGCGCCAGCGCCTATGGCGAGTTCTTTGAGCGCCTGAGCACGCATTATTTCTGGACCCATTTCTATCTAGGCGAAACGCGCGCCAACCGCCCGTTTGTCCACTATCCCCAAGAGCGCTGGTTTGTTCCGGCTGCGGACGGCAAGTGGCCGTCCGACATGCTCAATGCGGAACTTCATGCCTTCTACAATCCGGACGGCGAAATCAGCGCCGAGGTGCTGGTCGACCTTAACTCCGGCAATGTCGAGCGCGGCATCTGCACGCTGCCCTATACGCGCCTGCGCGACGGCGCGCAGACCTTCATCCCGGTCAACATCATCGGCAACCTGTATGTCAGCAACGGCATGGCGGCGGGCAACACGATGATGGAAGCGCGCACCCAGGCCTTGTCCGAGATCTTTGAGCGGCACGTCAAGTACCGCGTCATCAGCGAAGGGCTGTGCCTGCCGGACGTGCCCGAGGAAGTCATTGCGCGTTATCCGAACATCCGCAACGGCATCGCCGGCCTGCGCAAGGCGGGCTTCGGCATTCTGGTGAAGGACGCATCGCTCGGCGGCCGCTATCCGGTCATGAACGTGACCCTGCTGCACCCGAAGGACCAGGGCGTGTTCTCCAGCTACGGTGCGCATCCGCGCTTCGAGATCGCACTGGAGCGGGCAATGACCGAGTTGCTGCAGGGACGGGCGCTTGATACGCTGGAAGGCTTTGCCGAACCGAGCTTCGATATGAACGAGGTGAATGCTGTCGCCAATCTGGAAATCCACTTTGTCGACTCCAGCGGCGTGATCAGCTGGGATTTCCTGCGCGATACGCCGGACTTCCCGTTCGCCGACTGGAATTTCAGCAATACCACGGAAGAAGACTATCACTGGCTGGTCGACTGCATCCACGGCGAAGGCCGGGACATCTACCTGTCCGATTTCACCGAACAAGGCGCCTACACCTGCCGCATCCTGGTGCCCGGCATGTCCGAGATCTATCCGGTGGAAGACTTGGAGTGGGAAAACAACAGCGTCGGCAATGCATTGCGCCCGAAGCTGCTGCGACTGTCCGAACTGGACGAGGAAGCGTGCGCGGGCCTGCTGACCGACCTGCAGACCATGAATCTGAACGATGAACGTCCGCTGTGGGAAATCCTCGGCCTTGCGATTCCGGTCGGCACGCCATGGAAACAATTGCGGGTGGGCGAGCTGAAAACGCTGCTGGCGCTCGCCATCGGCGACGAGGATGCCATCCGCGAAGGCTGCGACTGGATCCACCACTTCAACGACCTTCCCCCGGCGCGCCGCCTCGTGTACCGCTGCATCGAGAACATGCTGAACATGGATGACGTGGAAAATTACCGCCGCGCCATGGTGCTGCTGTATGGAGCGGAAGCCGTTCGGCAGGCCGAGGCGCTGCTCGACCGCAGCGAGCGTTTCTTCGGGCTGGACGACCTGCAGCCTGACATGCAAGGCAGTGCCATGCATGACACCTTGCTGGCCGCCTACGACAAGCTGTTTGCCTGAACCCCAGGCGCCCGCCTGAGCGCCTGTCGAGGAATTGGTCACATGTTTTTCTCGGTCATGGCGGGCGCACTGCGGCGTTGTTCGCTGCTTGCATTGCCCGAGCTGCAAGCAGCGGACGCCTTGCATTGCATCCCGCTACCCCGACAAAACGCACAATTTGTTCCTTGGCAGGCCCTGACCTGATGCTCTGTGAAAAGGTGGCGCATCGACGTCGCGCGCCAGGGCGGAGTAGACTGGATGGCAATCCCTTTGCCTGCTGCAATTCGTACCTGCCCTGAAAGACGCCATGTCCGATACGACCTCCCCGCTGTTTGCCGACCTGAAGCTGAATGCGTCCCTGCTGCGCGTGCTGCAGGAACTCGGCTACGAATCCCCTTCGCCGATCCAGGCCGCCACGATTCCGATCTTGCTGGAAGGCAGGGACGTGCTCGGCCAGGCGCAGACCGGCACCGGCAAGACGGCGGCCTTTGCGCTGCCCATCCTTGCCCGTCTGGACATCAGCCCGGGCGCGCCGCAAGCCCTGGTGCTGGCGCCGACGCGCGAGCTGGCGATCCAGGTCGCCGAAGCGTTCCAGCGGTATGCCACGTATATCCCCGGTTTCCATGTGCTCCCGATTTACGGCGGACAAAGTTATGGTCCGCAGCTGAGCGCCCTGCGGCGCGGCGTGCATGTGATCGTGGGAACGCCCGGCCGCGTGATCGACCATATCGAAAAGAATTCGCTTGATCTGTCACAGCTGAAGACGCTGGTGCTCGACGAGGCGGACGAGATGCTGCGCATGGGGTTCATCGACGATGTCGAGACCATCCTGCAGAGAACGCCGGAATCGCGCCAGACCGCATTGTTCTCCGCGACGATGCCATCAGCAATCCGCCGCATCGCCCAGACTTACCTGCGCAATCCTGCCGAGGTCACCATCGCAGCCAGGACCGGGACTGCGGAGAACATCCGCCAGCGCTACTGGCTGGTGAGCGGCATGCACAAGCTCGATGCACTCACGCGCATCCTGGAAGCCGAGCCATTCGATGGCATGATCATTTTTGCGCGCACCAAGCTGGGCACGGAAGAGCTGGCAACCAAGCTGCAGGCGCGCGGCTTCGCGGCGGCGCCGATCAACGGCGACATGGCTCAGCAGCAGCGTGAACGCACCATCCAGATGCTGAAAGACGGCAAGATCGACATCCTGGTGGCGACCGATGTCGCTGCGCGCGGGCTGGACGTCGAGCGCATCAGCCACGTGATCAACTACGACGTGCCGTACGACCCGGAGAGCTATACCCATCGTATCGGCCGCACCGGGCGCGCGGGGCGCAGCGGCGAGGCGATCCTGTTCATCGCGCCGCGCGAGCGCAACCTGCTCAAGGCCATCGAGCGTGCGACGCGGCAGCCGGTGGCTCCGCTTGCACTGCCGACGATCGAGGCGGTGAACGATGTGCGCATCGCCCGCTTCAAGGATCAGATCAGCGAGATGCTCGCTGCAGGCGGCCTGGAAGAATTCCAGTCGCTGATTGAAGACTATGAGCGCGAAAAGAATGTCCCGGCGATCGAGATCGCCGCGGCGCTGGCGAAACTGGCTCGTGGCGACGTGCCGCTGTTGCTCGATGCAGGCCGGCCGGAGGATCATCGTGCGTCCGGAGGATATGTCGAGCGTGCCGGGCGCACTGAGCGCACTGAGCACGACCATCGCGGTGCTGAAAGACGCGACAGATCGGAGCGCCGCGAATCAGGCGGGCGAGAGGCATTCCCGAAGAAGGAGCGCATCGAGCGAGCGCCCGAAGCAGGCATGCAAACCTTCCGCATTGAGGTCGGCCACGCGCACGGCGTCAAGCCGGGCAACATTGTCGGCGCCATCGCCAACGAAGCGGGACTGGAGTCGAAGTACATCGGCCGTATTGAAATCTACGATGACTACAGCACACTGGATTTACCCGCCAGCATGCCGGACGATCTTCTCCTGCATCTCAAGAAGGTGTGGGTCGCCGGCCGCCAATTGCAGATCAGCCGTGAGGGTGAACCAGCAGCGGCTGACAAGAACGCCGACAGGAAGACGCGCCCGTTCGCAGCTGAACACGCTGCCATGCGAGACGAGTCGCCGGGACGCGCAGGCCGCACGGAGCCGTCCAAGGTCAAGGAAGGCGCCGCCCAAAGAACCGCGCACGGAGCTCACCCTGCAACGGCCGGCATGCAGACCTACCGCATCGAGGTCGGCCATGTGCACGGAGTGAAGCCGGCCAATATCGTTGGCGCGATCGCCAACGAAGCGGGCCTCGATGCGAAACACATCGGCCGCATCGATATCCACGACGACTACAGCCTGCTTGATCTCCCGGAGGGAATGCCCAAGGAATTGTTCAGGCAACTGAAGAGCGTCTCCGTGGCCGGGCAAAAGCTTCGCATCAGCCACGCGCCGACACACTCGCATGGCGACTCGAGCTTCACTGGAAAGAGAACCACATCGTCGGTACGCGGATCAGTTACTGGCCGCATGGAGAAGGCGCCCAGGCCAAAAGCCAAACCGCATCGCAAGGGCACGAAGCCGTGATGACGCGGGGCGGCATCATGTCGCAAGCGTACCGAAATCCGGATGCGCGACACGGGGTGTGCCGCCATAGTCATGTCGAATCTCAGCGCCACTGTCCCGTCAAGGCGGGCACTGCTGTGGCCCCCGTTTCAGCAGTGTCCGCTTGAGATTTCGCGACTCCGCAGTCAGGAGTCGATGCACGGACCTTTACCGTGAGCTTGGGGATCGCAGTGATTGCGAACGGTGCCAGAGTTCTGCGACTGGATGCCACAGTTGTTCCGACTGAGCTGCTGAGGCGCAGAAACTGATGAAAAACGAAGGGCCAGCCTGGCGGATTGGCCCTTCGTAGTTACAAGAGGAGAATGATCAAGCATATAGACGCCGATCGGGTAAGCACAACTTCATCGAAAGCCAATCTCAGGAAATGTCGCCGAGCCTTATTTGCAAAGCAGCAAAGCTTCGTTGATAGGCATCGGTCTCCCCAGCAGATACCCTTGAGCGTTATTGATGCCAAGCGCTCTAAGCACATTAAGTTCGGAGGCAGTTTCAACGCCTTCAGCCACGATCTTGATCCCGGTTTCTTCCGAAAAGCGGGTAAGGGCTGCTGCGAGCGCACGCCGTGACCTGTCACTGTCAATGTTACGCGTCAGGCTAATATCGAGCTTGATGATGTCTGGGACCAGATTCAATATATGCCGGAAACTTGCATACCCGGCACCCGCATCATCCACAGCAATCCGCATGCCGTTATTCCTTAATGGGTAGATCGCGGCGGCAATGTCTTCGTATCGATCAATCAGGGCATGCTCGGTGACTTCCAGCACGAGTCGATTGAGCGGCATATCCTCGAATGCACTTGTGATTGCGCCACTCAGAATACTTTCGGGAGAGGCGTTGACGGAAATGTACACCTCATCTGGAAGGTATTTCAGGCCATGTAGTGCTGTCCGAATCGCTTTCGTTTCCAACGCGGCACCAAGCCCGACTTTGCCCGCCTCGTTAAACCAGACATCGGGTGAACGCAATGGAATGGTGGCAAAGCGGGAAAGAGATTCGAAGCCGACGATCCTGTTATCGGCCACGTGGTAGATCGGCTGGTAGACAATGGAAAGATGTTCGCCTTCGAGAACGGATTTGATTCTTTGTTCAATTTGCAGGCCTTCCTCGCGTGCGAGGATATCCTGTTCGATTTGTCTGCCGGCGAGATCCGCGAATGCTCGCATGACGCTCAGATCACGTTCAGTGAGTGTCTGATCGGGGGCGTGGCTGAAACAACAGAATGTGCCATAGATGCGCCCGGTCGAAAGCTTTATCGGAATGCTTAGATGAGCGCCGACAGGCATTGCCGTCGTAGCCGGTAGTTCCATGGCGGCCGGATGCATGACTGCGTCTCGTATCAATTCCGGCAATCTGCCATCCAATACGCGTTGGCAATATGATTCTTCGAGCGGGTCGCCGCCACCTACCTTCACGGGATGGTCGACATGGGGTGTGTCCACGCATCGGAAAATGCGCTTTCCATTTGCGAACTCGGAAAGAAACGCGACATCCATGCCCAAGTGCTGACGAACCGCGCGCAGAATGTCTTGGAGCGTATCGTCGGCTGATCTCTTGGAGGCGATGTCGGACGCAACAACGAATGGCGACAGGACCGTGGGAGTAGACGTTCTTTCCATTACATTGGCACTCTTCGCAACAATGATCTGTTCAGTATAGGACAAACATTAACTATGAGTAACGTTTGCTCCATTGTCATTACGAAATCATCACTCTTGCACTGAATTTGCAGCATAACGCCACCCAAAGCAGCCATTCGGCAAGTCCGAAAGTTAATGTCCAGCGCCTGTCATGAGTGGCAGGCAACGGCTTGTTGGCAACAGTTCGAGCGACACTTGTGAAATACCTCTGAACACAACTTCTTCCGTACATCCATACCTATTTTTCCAAGTCCCAATGCTTTCGGATGAAGTAGGCATCCGAAAGCCACGTCGCCAATCCCAGGCCGCTCTCCCGGGAAGACGATTATTGGGTGCGGAGGTTTTCAGGAGCATATCGCCTCCTCCATGATCTAAGGGCGCGTGCTATAGCCTCGTATGAGCAAATACCCGCCCAAAGTGCTGCCGTGCTGGCGCTAAGCGCCTTTCTAAGGTACGTCCTCTTGATGGAAGGATTAGAGCGCAGCATTTACTTTCCGATGAGCCCAATCGGCCTTCCCTTCGGTCCATGAACAACACCGTTTACTTTGCGAACCTCGTATTCGGTATGACCAACTTCGTTGTCGTACCCGTAGGAGACTTCTTCATAGAGCGCGACGCGACAAGATATCAATCCGCATGGAGCTTGGCTTTTGAAAGACCGGCCGTTTTAACAAGAAACATTAAAAAAGCTGTGAACGAGGGCAGCCGAACTAAGCCCGAAATCAAGACATGCTGCCACGGGGAAACTGTTAAAGAAATACCAAAAATATGGGATTCGGCTACGCCGGCTTATGGCCGGTGTTGGCTGAGGAACCGCATGTACAGAGTGGCCGTTATCGCACGGCTTCCCGAGTCGGATAACGAGCACATCATCTTAGCTTCGTGGGCACAAGCGGTCAGAAGTCGGATTGTGTCCACGGCCGACCCGTGGCCCTATGCTGCGACTCAAGACAAGCGGGTATGATTGCCGCAAATTAGTATGAATGCACGATAAACATAAATGTGCTTACCACTTTCGCGAACTGGGTAGGCATGCAAGCGTTCTTGAATCTCTGCATTGAGAGAGGTAAATCATGTCTAAAGACGGACAGCTTTCTTCGGAAGGAATTGAAGCGCTCCGTATGTGCTTTCAAAAGCAATCGCGTAAAGCGCAGGCTTATTACACGATCATGCACCGTGCACGGAGATTTACAGGAAACGATGACGCTGCCAGTGCGTGGATGAATGAGCCATTACCTAGCTTCGATGGTAAGACTCCCGCGCAGCTGGTTAGCGATGGTCGTGAGGACGATGTACTTGATTACATTGATTCACTGATTCTTGGAACTTCTGGATAAAGCCCGGCGCTTTAACTATGACCGTCTGGGAGCTGAACCATTGCGGTCGATGTCAGGGTGTTGCATACAGGCCCGATGCGGCCGGAAGCGGTCGTTTCCTGCTAATCAAAGAGGAAGCCGATCCAGAGGACCCGGGTGGTGTCATCGCCTGCCTGCCAAACTTATGCGATGCACGAGATGTATCTATCAGGGATCGACCTGGCGCACGTTCCGTCTTGGTCATCACGCTCCGTAGCAGTGTCAGTACGTGACCAATATACCGACTCCGACGACTCTTTGGTATGCGTTATAGTCGATGAGGGTGTAGCCGTATCCGGAGAAATACTGGATATAGCCTTTGAGCCGAGTGCTAACGGGGTATGCCCAGCCGACTTGCGCAGCTCCTTTTTTAGTGTTGAAGTTATAGCGCGTCAGCAGCGAGAATTCATGCCCCTGCCGGCGATAGTTTGCTACTAAATCTCCGTGCCCCATATAGTCCACAATTCGTGGGTTATCGTCGTTGTTCGCATCCTCATTAATGCGCTTCCAGGCACGGGCCAGCAACTGGAAATCGCCGCGTTCCAGGCCGGCCTGGACGTAAGTGCGGTTCCAGCTGCGCGACAGGGTGGACCCGCCGCCGTTTGACTGGTGGACCAGGCTCAGATTCACAAAGCGCAGCTTGAACCCGAGGAGATCGACATTGACCGGGAAAACCGCCATGACTTCCGGCTCGTAATTCGTTTCCCGGAAAGGGCTTGACGCCTCGCGGTTACCTGCCTGCCAAAAGCTGCGCTGCGTATAGCCGAACCAGATATCCAGCGGCAGGTTGCCCGGATTCTCGGCCAGTTTCAGCTTGAATCCCAATTGGAACGCCAGTTCGCTATGCGCCAGTTCGGCATTGGGATCAAGCTGTCGGAAAGGCCGGTACGGTGACTCGTTCGGATGCGTGGTGTAGGTCGCGATCAGATAGTTGTCCTGATGCGGCCTAAAGTGAAAGACGCCGCGCTTGTTGGCGGCGTCCAGTTCCCAGTGTTCGGCCATGCGGCTTGGAGAGGTTTCACTTTTCATGCCGACCTGTTGATCGTCGGCGGCCAAATTTTTCTCTGCCGCTCCTGTAACGGGCACGGCCTGCCTGCGCGCAATGCTGTCGTAGCAGGCGAGGCGTGATGCGTCGTCGGCAATTGTCGTGCATTCCTGAATCGTCGCCGGCAAGGATTGCGCAATGCCATCGCCGCAGACAATCAGCATGGCCATCGCCGCGGCACTGACAGATTTTTTCTTCACCAGTTTTTCTCCGGGTCAGACCGCTAACTTGCTTATGTATTTGGATTTCAGAGATTGGAATGACCGCGTTGTTCCCGCACTCATCTTTGGCTCGTAGCAGTTTCCTTCAATCCTCCACCCAATGAACGGTACAGGTCGACTGGTTTTGCCCCTGTATACCCGTACCACCGGCATTAGATATTTAAAGCCTGTTTCCCTCGAAACGTCCGTGGCGGCAGATACTTCAATGCGCTGTACAGATGCCTCGTATTGTAATGTTCAAACCAGCCATGCAGTTGCCATATGACTGCCCTGGCGTCCGGGCGCAGTGCCAGACTGGCATAGTCGCGCTTGATGGTCTTCACGAAGCTCTCGGCCATGCCGTTACTCTGCGGGCTATGAAGTGGCGTTGTCACCGGCTTGAGTCCCAGGGCACGGGCAAACGAACGGGTTTCGGCAGCGGTATATCAATTGCCGCTATCGGACAGCCATTCGATTTCGGTCGGCGCCGTGCTGTTGGCGCTAAACCAGTAGTCGACGGCCTGCATCATCAAGTCACCAACGAGTCCGGCATCAATACCCTTGGTGGTCGCCACCCAACTCATCGCTTCACGGTCGCAGCAGACAAGAAGCAATACTCAATGTGAACTGTTCGGTTGGCAGCTTCGCTCTCCCTCATTCTTGTTATGGACGTACAGGCCCCCGACTCGAGGCCACTCTTGATTCACTGCAATGCGTCGGCGACACAGTATGTCAAACTGAAACCCAGGGTGAGCATCTCAGGGCTTTGATCAATGCGATTCGGACGGTCTGTCGGGACTGGTTTCGACTTTCATCGGGCAGACTCCAAATGCTGGTCGTCGCGTACAGAAAGTGAGTAGCACCATGGTCATTAAGTGGAGGACTTGGCTCGTCCGCGGCGGAGTGGTGCTTGCCGCGGGCGCGCTGATCCTTGGCGCGTGGCAACGCTTCGGGCCACGCGGGACCAACGACGAACTGGCCAGCGGCAACGGACGCATCGAGGCGGTGGAGATCGACGTCTCCTCTCGGGTGGCCGGACGGGTCAAGGAGATCCGGGTAGCCGAAGGCGAGTTTGTCACGGCGGGACAGTTGCTTGCAGTAATCGAGACAGAGGTGCTGGACGCCCAGCGCCGCCAAGCCGAAGCGCAACGGCTCCAGGCCGAAAACGCCGTCGCCACGGCGAGGAGTCAACTGGCGCAGCGTAAAAGCGACAGGGCGGCGGCACTGGCCGTCGTCGCGCAGCGCAACGCCGAACTCAAGGCCGCCAACACGCAGCTGTCACGTTCAGAGGCACTGTCCAAGCAAGGCTTCATATCGCCGCAGGTGGTCGACAACGATCGAACTCGGTTGGAAAGCGCGCAGGCGGCGATCAGCGCGGCGCGCGCGCAGGTGGTAGCCGCCCAAGCGGCGATTGTCAGCGCGCAGTCCCAGGTGGCCGGCGCGCAATCCTCGGCCGCGGCAGCGCAGGCGAACGTCGAGCGCATCCAGGCCGACATCGACGACGCCCAGTTGAAGGCGCCGCGCGATGGCCGAATCCAGTATCTGGTGGTACAGCCGGGCGAGATCGTCGCTGCAGGCGGGCGTGTGATCAACCTGCTTGATCTTAGCGACGTGTACATGACCTTCTTCCTGCCCACGGCCGCGGCCGGGCGAGTCGCGTTGGGCACCGATGTGCGGCTGGTGCTTGACGCCGCGCCGCAATACGTCATCCCCGCGCGGGTGTCCTTCGTTGCCTCCGAAGCCCAGTTCACGCCGAAAACCGTCGAGACCGCGAGTGAGCGTGAGAAGCTGATGTTCCGCGTCAAGGCCCAGCTCCCGCCCGAGCTGCTGCGAAAGCACATGGTCCAGGTGAAGACGGGCCTGCCCGGCACGGCCTATGTGCGGCTCGACGCCACCCGCGAGTGGCCGACGCGGCTGCAGCTGAAGACGCCGCCATGAACCATGCCGGCACATCGACCGGCGGGCCCCCGGCCGAACCACCGCCGGTCGTCAGGCTGGAAGGTGTGGGCCTTCGCTACGGCGCGGTGGTCGCGCTGGAAGCGGTGGACCTGGTGATCCCGGCCGGCGGCATGGTCGGCCTGATCGGTCCGGACGGCGTGGGCAAGTCGAGCCTTCTCGCGCTGGTGGCGGGTGCGCGTTCGATCCAGGCCGGCCGCATCGAGGTGCTGGGCGGCGACATGGCCCGCGCGCAGCACCGCAACCAGGCCTGTCCGCGCATTGCCTACATGCCCCAAGGCCTGGGCAAGAATCTGTACCCGGCGCTGTCGGTACACGAGAACATCGACTTCTTCGGGCGGCTGTTCGGCCACGGGCGACGCGAGCGCGAGGCCCGCATCGCCGACCTGTTGCAGGCGACCGGCCTGGCACCGTTCGCAAACCGGCCGGCCGCCAAGCTGTCGGGAGGCATGAAGCAGAAGCTGGGCCTGTGCTGCGCGCTGATCCACGACCCCGATCTGCTGATCCTGGACGAGCCGACCACCGGTGTGGACCCGCTGGCGCGCCGCCAGTTCTGGGACCTGATCGCGCGCATCCGCGCCGCCCGGCCGACCATGAGCGTGCTAATCGCCACTGCCTACATGGAGGAGGCAGCCCGCTTCGACTGGCTGGTGGCGATGAACGACGGCCGCGTGCTCGCCACCGGCAGCCCAGACGAACTGCTGCGACGCACCGGCTCGGGCAGCCTGGAGCAGTCGTTCATTACGTTGCTTCCGCCCGAACATCGCACGGGCTATCGGTCTGTGGCCATCGAGCCGCGCATTGCCCGGCCCGATGGCGAGACAGCGATCGAGGCCCAGGGCTTGACGATGCGATTCGGCGATTTCACCGCGGTTGATCATGTGGATTTCCGCATCGAACGCGGAGAAATCTTCGGCTTTCTTGGATCGAACGGCTGCGGCAAGACGACCACGATGAAGATGCTCACCGGCTTGCTGCCGGCCAGCGAAGGCGAGGCCCGTCTGTTCGGCCACCCGGTGGACCCGCACGATCTGGACACCCGCCGGCGGGTCGGCTACATGACGCAGTCGTTCTCGCTCTACGGCGAGCTGACCGTGCGACAGAACCTGGTGCTGCACGCCCGGTTGTTCAGGATGGCCGAGGCCGGCATCGCAGCGCGCATCGCCGAGATGGCGCGTCGCTTCGGCCTGGCCGAGGTGATGGACAGCCTGCCGAACGCACTGCCACTGGGCCAGCGACAGCGGCTGTCGCTGGCGGTGGCGATGATCCACGGCCCGGAGCTGCTGATCCTCGACGAACCCACGTCGGGTGTCGACCCGGTGGCGCGCGAGGCCTTCTGGCAGATCATGCTGGACCTGTCGCGCCGCGACCAGGTGACGATCTTCATCTCCACCCACTTCATGAACGAGGCCGAGCGCTGCGACCGGATCTCGCTGATGCACGCCGGCCGGGTGCTCGTCAGCGACACACCCGCCGCGATAGTCGAACGGCGCGGCGTGACCACGCTGGAAGAAGCTTTCATCAGTCACCTCGAGCTTGCCGACGGCGCAGGCAGGGACGACCGCCCGTCCCCGGCTGCGCCCGCCCCGACAATCGAGCCACGGCAGGGTCGGCCCGCGAAGGTCGCGAACAGACTCGCACGCGGTCTCGCGCTGCGCCGCCTGTTCAGCTATGCCTGGCGCGAGGCGCTTGAGTTGCGCCGCGATCCTATCCGACAGGCACTAGTGATCCTGGGCAGTGCAATCATCATGCTGGTGCTGGGCTATGGCATTACGATGGACGTCGAGAACCTCGCATTCGCGGTGATGGACCGCGACCAGACCACCCTCAGCCGCGACTACGTGCTGAACGTATCAGGATCAAGGTATTTCACCGAGCGCCCCCCGATCCGCGACGACGCGGACATGGACCGCCGGATGCGCGCCGGCGAGATCAGCCTGGCGATCGAGATCCCGCCCGGTTTCGCGCGCGACGTCGCCCGGGGCACGCCGGTGGCGATCGGCGCCTGGGTCGACGGCGCCATGCCGATGCGCGCCGAGACGATCCGCGGTTATGTCCAGGGCATGCACATGCATTGGCTCACGACACGCGCACGCGAGACCTATGGCGCTGCCGCAACGGCGGCCAGCTTCAACATCGAGACGCGCTTTCGGTACAACCCGGATGTCAAGAGCCTGCCGGCCATGGTGCCAGCAATGATCCCGCTGCTGCTGATGCTGATCCCGGCGATCCTCACGGCGCTGTCGGTGGTGCGCGAGAAGGAACTCGGCTCGATCGTCAATCTCTACGTCACGCCGGTGACGCGGCTGGAGTTCTTGCTTGGCAAGCAGCTCCCCTACGTCGCGCTCGCGATGGTCAACTTCGGGTTGCTCACGGTGATGGCGGTGTTCCTGTTCGGCGTGCCGGTCAAGGGCAGCCTCCTCACGCTGGCGGCGGCCACACTGCTGTATGTGGCCGCCGCCACGGCGATCGGCCTGGTCATGTCGGCCTTCGTGCGCACCCAGGTGGCCGCGCTGTTCGGCACCGCGGTGCTGACGATCCTGCCGGCGGTGCAGTTCTCGGGGATGATCGATCCAGTTTCATCGCTCGAGGGCGTCGGCGCGTGGATCGGTAGGGTCTTCCCTACCACCCACCTGCTGACGATCGCGCGGGGCACGTTCTCCAAGGGGCTGGGTTTTTCCGATTTGCAGGCCTCCTTCATTCCGCTGCTGGTAGCCGTGCCGCTGCTGATCGGACTGGGCACAGTGCTGCTCAGGAAACAGGAGCGCTGAGATGCGTCCAGCCAACATCCTGCACCTGGGCGTCAAGGAGTTCCGCAGCCTGCTGCGCGATCCGATCATGCTGGTGCTGATCGTGTACGCCTTCAGCGTCGCGATCTACACCGCGGCCACCGCGATGCCGGAGTCGCTGCACAAGGCGCCGATCGCGATCGTCGACGAAGATCGATCGCTGCTGTCGCAGCGCATCGCCGATGCGTTCTACCCGCCGCTGTTCATGCCGCCGGTGCACATCAGCCAAGCCGAGATGGACGCGCGGATGGACGCCGGCCTGGACACCTTTGCGATCGACATTCCGCCGCAGTTCCAGAAAGACGTGCTGGCGGGGCGCCCACCCACCGTCCAGCTCAATGTCGACGCCACGCGCGTGAGCCAGGCCTTCACCGGCAGCAGCTACATCCAGACCATCGTGACCGGCGAGGTGAATGCCTTCGTCCAAGGGCAGCGGACGGCATCGACACCCGCGGTCGACCTGGCGCTGCGGATGCGCTTCAACCCGACGGGTGACAAGAGCTGGTTCGGCTCGGTGATGGAAATTGTCAACAGCGTCACGATGCTGTCCATCGTGCTCACCGGTGCCGCGCTGATCCGCGAGCGTGAACACGGAACGGTGGAGCACCTGCTGGTGATGCCGGTGACCCCGTTCGAGATCATGAGCAGCAAGGTTTGGGCGATGGGCGTTGTGGTGCTTGTGGCCGCCGCGGTGTCGCTGCGCCTGGTCGTCCAGGGCTTGCTGGCGGTGCCGATCGAAGGCTCCATCGCCCTGTTTCTGGCGGGCACCGCCCTGCACCTGTTCGCCACGACATCGATAGGCATCTTCCTTGCCACCGTCGCGCGCTCGATGCCGCAGTTCGGCCTGTTGCTGCTGCTGGTGCTGCTGCCTCTTCAGATCCTGTCGGGCGGCGTGACGCCGCGCGAGAGCATGCCCGAGCTGGTCCAGTTCATCATGCTGGCGGCGCCGACGACCCACTTCGTCAAGCTCTCGCAGGCCATCCTTTACCGCGGCGCAGGGTTCCTTGTCGTCTGGCCCCAATTTGTCGCATTGACGGCGATCGGCGCGACGCTGTTCGCCCTCTCGTTGGCCCGCTTCCGCAAGACTTTGGCAGCAATGGCTTAAGGCTACGCTGAACAAGTCCCGCGATGGGGCGTGACGAACGAAGCTCCCTGCTCCAAAGTGGTCGGTGACGACTGGCTCCTTCTGGCCGGTTTCGCCCGTACAGGCAAACACCCCGGCTGGCCGCATTGAACCACTTTACAGCCGCACCTGGCTTGTCCGTAGATCTCTGAATGCGCTCCACTGTCTTCGCGTCGCTCACGGCGTCACTGAATGCACGCGCTTCAGGCAACGTAGGGCGAAGGTCGACCGGCTATGGCGAATGCCAGGAATCTTGTACAGCTTTTGGCGAAGGAACTGCTCGTACCCTTCTGTCCCCGAAACCGCGACTTTGATCAGGTAATCGTATTCACCAGTGAGGAGATAAGCTTCAATCACTTCCGGCAAGTTCGCCAACGCGTCGCCAAAACGCTTGAAAATCTCATCGTCATGCCGGTCCAGCGTCACCTCAATGATGACAGTGTCCGGCAATCCAAGCACGCGCTGGTCCAGGAGCGCGACATACCCAGTGATGAATCCCGCTTCTTCCAGTGATTTCACGCGGTTCCAGCAGGGCGTTGGAGACAGGTTCACCATTTCGGCCAGCTTTTGATTACTGATGCGCCCATCGCTGCTTAGCGTGCGAAGAATTTTGCGGTCGATTTCGTCCAGCTGACCTTCCCTCATTGCAGGAATTCCTTTTCTAATCTATGGATCACCAGGTAATTTTATCCACAATTTTTCTTCGCCATAGGAGTTTATTCTTCCATCAGGCCGTTTCTCTCAAAAAAACAGAAGCACTTTTTGCATGCTCCGCCGTATGATTTCCTCGTGCTCACAAGGCACAAACAGGCCTGCACTCTACCGCCTTCCCTGACCTTGGGAAGGCGGACATGCCTCAGTTCCCGGAAACCTGTTCAGGTGTGCTCGTGCTAGCAGCAATCGCACGCACGGCAGCTGGAGATCGAGGAGATCCCATCCCTCGGGTTGCCGCCACGGTTGCTCACGCCCGCGCTGTACGCTGCGAATATGGCGGCGCGCAGACCAGAAAGCGCCGCTATCCTGCTGTTTTTTTCTTGCATTTGGGCGATGGACCTCGGTATTTCTATTTATCTTTGCGGGAGTGGCGCTGGCGAAGATACGGAAGGTCTGAACTTCTTTGGCAGGTTCCCGGCACAACTCCACTGCCGGCCAAGGAAAGACGGCTCCTGGCCGCCTGTCGTCTGTCCAGGCTGTTGGCCTTCGGTCCGCTTCGGGACACTGACCAGACATCCAAGATTTGCTTTCGAATTTACACTGTCGACCCTTCACAGACATTGGGCTTTCATCTGCAAATGTCCGCTGTCCTTTCCTCTTCGGCCATTCGACGCATTTTGTTCGTGCGCGCTCCCCGTGCGAAAGGTTAAGCTCGATCACCTGCGGACGACAGCATCGACCGATGTGCAACAGTCTGCGGCTGGCCGCTGGCACTTGCGCATAGATGCTGTCTCCGAGGGCGCCATGATAAATGCGCGGATGACCGTAACGCTCAATCCGGACGGCGTACAGTACGGATCTTGCCGCTGGGTCCGCCTCCGCAAAAGAACCTGTCCTTGCCGTCGGATTCGAGTCCGGAAATTCCCGTGCCGGCAGGCATGGCCACGCGCTCGATCACTTCGCCGTTTTGCGGATCGATATGGCGCAGGTCGCTTTCATCGCCTTCCCACGTGCCATGCCATAGCTCACCGTCGAGCCAAGTGACACCAGTGACAAAACGGTCGGACTCGATGGTGTGAAGAATCGCGCCCGTCTCCGGATCGATCCGATGAATCCGCCGGCCACGATGCTGTCCCACCCAAAGCGACCCTTCTGCCCAGGCAAGGCCGGAATCGCCTCCCTTGCCCGGCGCAGGAATCGTCGAGAGCACTTCACCGCTGTGCGGATCGATTTTCAGAATGCGGTCTTCCACGATCTGATACAAATTGCGGCCATCGAAGGTACAGCCGGCCTGGCAGGCAACGTCGATCGAGCGCGTGATTTCACCGGTCGCCGGATCGAGGGCTGTGAGCTTTCCGGCGGCGAACCAGAGGCGTTCGCCGTCGAATGCCACCCCGCCGACGGACTCCCCACCTGCGAAGGGGCCATATTCATGCAGGATTTGAGCGTTGTGATTTTTCATGTCTCCATCCTAATCACCTGGCAGCGCATTGCGGAGTAACAAAGTTGACGGGAACCCCGGCACCGACTGCTTCACCCAACGGCGCGACGGCCCCCGTCCGACGAATCTTGCCTTGCCCGCTTCCGCCAATTCGTTCAGGGCGCGCTGTATCGTGCGCGGGCTGGCATCGAGCGCGATCGCCAATGCCGACGTGGACCAGGCTTCGCCGTCGGCGAGCAAGGCAAGGACTTCGCCATGTTCTTCCTCCGGGGGCGCCAGCACGGCCACATCATGCCTATCGTGCGGAACAAGTGCGAAGCCTTCTGCCGTCGCCCTGACGACGCCGACGTCGCGAATCTCCTTGCGTAGCCGTCCGATTTCGACCCTCAGCCGGGCACGATAGGATTCATCGGCTTCTTTCCCGCGGAATGCGCACGCGACCAGCGCCTTGCGCGACACGTCGCCAGGCCAGCTCTCCGCCAGCATTTGAACCAGCGCAAACAGGACAGGACGTGTCTTGAGCGACACCACCGTTTGCCCTGCGCGCACCGCGTGGCGGCAAGCATCGATCACCAGCGTGCGCGAGGCGATCAGGTTTTCCACCTCGTCGAGGAACAGGTAACGCTCCTCGCCTCGCGCGCGCAGGCGTGCTACGGGCATGGCGAGCACGTGTGCTACGCCCGCAACCTCGGCAGCCAGTGCGGGGATGCCTGCCGCCTGCGAAGCCAACTCCGCACGTTGCAGCGCTTCTCGTGCGCCACGCGTCTGCAAACGTCGGATCGCAATACCGGCCAGCACCATTTCGTATGCCGCCTTCAGCGCGGGCGGCAGTACGCCCGCATCGACTTGTGCGAGCCGCGCTTGTGCGTCATCCAGCCGACCGATCAACAGCAGGCGTCGTACTTCGATGTGAAGGGCGTGCGCTGCATTGAGCCGGTCGCCATGCACCTGCAAGGTTGCCCGCGCAGATGCAAGCGCCTTGGGCGGCCAGCCCAGGTCGCGCGAGACGAGCGCGACCTCGGCCTCGGCAACGATGCAGCGTGCGCGCGCCACCGCTTCGTGCGGACCGAATGCGGCGACCGCCCGCTTGAGCAGCGCCTTCGCGCGTACCAGGTCGCCCAGCTGCGCCATCGCAATGCCGCGCAAGGCCAGCGCCGGCCCGTCGTCGCGCAAGGCGACGCGCTTCAAGGCACCGAGCAGATCCCCGGTTGCGAGCAGGCGCGCCGCAGCGGCAATCATTGCGTCCATCGCGATCCCGTCAAGATTGTCACTCCCGGTCCTCCCCGCTCCCGCCATAGCATGTCCATACGCACCGACCTTCACACACACAAGGCATGGTACCTCAACCCGGTAAAGGAGAAAGATGATGACAACGCACAAAATCGGCACCCGCGAAGAATGGCTTGCTGCCCGCCTCGACCTTCTGGATGCTGAAAAGGAACTCACGCGATTGAGCGACGCATTGGCGCAGCGACGCCAGCAATTGCCATGGGTCAGGATCGACAAGGATTACCGTTTCGAAACGGAAAGCGGCAATGTCGGCCTCGGGAGCCTGTTCAAAGGACGTTCGCAACTGCTGGTCTACCACTTCATGTTCGGCCCCGACTATACGGCGGGCTGCCCGTCCTGCTCGTCGATTGCGGATGGCTTCAACGGCATCACCGTGCATCTGGAAAACCATGACGTGGCATTTACTGCCGTCTCGCGTGCCCCGCTCGCCAAACTACAGGCCTTCAAGAAGCGCATGGGCTGGAGTTTCGATTGGGCATCCTCTGGTGGGAACGATTTCAACGCCGATTTCAACGTCTGGTTCAGCGAGCAGCAGCAGCGCGACGGCACAGTCGAATACAACTATCGACGCGAACCGGCAATGGAAGGAATTCGCCGCGGCCAGACTGTTGCGGAATGGCGCGAGGAAGGCAGCGGCAGCCCGATGGAACAGATAGCCGCCTCGACCGGCACCGACATCGCCACCTACACGCGCGACAGACCTGGCATCAGCGCTTTCGTGCTGGAAAACGACAAGATATATCACACCTATTCCAGCTACGCCCGCGGCGTCGATGGCACTTGGGCCATGTACCAGTGGCTGGACCGCGCACCGAAGGGCCGCAACGAGCACGGCATCTGGTGGCGCCGTCACGACGAATACGGCCAGGCGGCATGATTATGCCCACGCAACCGGTCGCTCAGGCGGGACAATCCGGTGCGTCGGCGGGCAAGGCAGCGTGGTTCGCCAGCTGCCTGTGCCTGGCGGCGTCACCGAGCTTCGCCGTGATGGCTCTCATCTGCACCATCGCAGGCGATGCCGATCCGATCTGCTCCGCCACCCGCGGCGCCTTCCCTTTTGGCGGAATGAGTACGATGTACTGGCTGATGTCCGTTTTCCACTTGCCGGTCTGGCTGAACAAGCTCCGGCACCGCCGGTGACGGACCCTAATTCGAACGTTGAACGGCAGTTCATCGCTTGAAATCAGTCACATCCAGAATTGTGGCGAAGGTCCGCTTCTGGCGTGCGCCGTGATAAGGCGGTGTTGTTCCAGTGGGTGCAAGCCCCACCCGGCGAAGTGCTCCTGCCGGAAGCAACCGGAGCAGTCGTGAAGGCAACGAAGCGGCTGAAGCCTTCGGTGAAGCGTGTCACAAAA
>NZ_DATFAI010000043.1:0-89644 GCF_035254685.1 Noviherbaspirillum sp.
AAGTTTGGCGGCGAGGCGAAGAAATATGACGAAATCGACGCGGCGCCGGAAGAAAAGGCGCGCGGCATCACGATCAACACCGCGCACGTCGAATATGAGACCGCCAACCGCCACTATGCGCACGTCGACTGCCCCGGCCACGCGGACTATGTGAAGAACATGATCACGGGCGCCGCGCAGATGGACGGCGCGATCCTGGTGTGCTCGGCCGCAGACGGCCCGATGCCGCAAACCCGCGAGCACATTCTGCTGGCCCGTCAGGTCGGCGTGCCGTACATCATCGTGTTCCTGAACAAGTGCGACATGGTGGACGATGCCGAACTGCTCGAACTGGTCGAGATGGAAGTGCGTGAACTGTTGTCGAAGTACGAATTCCCGGGCGATGACCTGCCGATCATCCGCGGTTCGGCCAAGCTGGCGCTGGAAGGCGACAAGGGCGAGCTGGGTGAGCAGGCGATCATGAAGCTGGCCGAAGCGCTGGACAGCTATATCCCGACGCCGGAGCGCGCCATCGACGGCGCCTTCCTGATGCCGGTGGAAGACGTGTTCTCGATCTCCGGCCGCGGCACCGTGGTGACCGGTCGTGTTGAGCGCGGCATCGTGAAGGTCGGCGACGAAATCGAAATCGTTGGCATCCGCGACACCCAGAAGACCACCTGCACGGGCGTGGAAATGTTCCGCAAGCTGCTGGACCAGGGTCAGGCAGGCGACAACGTCGGCGTGCTGCTGCGCGGCACCAAGCGTGAAGACGTCGAGCGTGGCCAGGTGCTGGCCAAGCCGGGTTCGATCACCCCGCACACCCACTTTACTGGCGAGATCTACGTGTTGTCGAAGGAAGAGGGCGGACGCCATACCCCGTTCTTCAACAACTATCGTCCGCAGTTCTACTTCCGTACCACGGACGTGACGGGCGCGATCGAGCTGCCGAAGGACAAGGAAATGGTGATGCCGGGTGACAACGTTTCGATCACGGTGAAGCTGATCAACCCGATCGCGATGGAAGAAGGCCTGCGCTTCGCGATCCGCGAAGGTGGCCGTACCGTCGGCGCCGGCGTCGTTGCCAAGATCATTGAGTAATCCGGTTGCAGGATTGACTTCCGCTCTTTGACTAAACAATGCCGCGAGTTGCTGCCGACTCGCGGCCTGCTCTTTTAAGGAAAAGCCATGCAAAACCAGAAAATCCGCATCCGCCTCAAAGCTTTTGACTATCGTTTGATTGATCAGTCCGCACTCGAGATCGTCGACACTGCAAAGCGAACCGGCGCAGTGGTCAAGGGCCCCGTTCCGCTCCCGACGCGCATTCAGCGCTTCGACGTACTGCGTTCCCCGCACGTCAACAAGACTTCGCGTGACCAGTTCGAAATCCGCACTCATCAGCGCCTTATGGATATCGTTGATCCGACCGACAAGACCGTCGATGCGCTAATGAAACTGGACCTGCCGGCCGGCGTGGACGTAGAAATCAAGCTGCAGTAATGCACCAAGTGTTATAGCTCGCACATACCACAATTTCTCGAAAAAGTGGATTGTGAAATGAAAAAATGCGGGTTATAATGCTCGGCTTCGGTATTGGCATGGAACGCCGTCCCAATACGTTTTGGTAGTACAAACATCAGCCCCGCCCAATCGCAGGCGGGAATGGAGAAAACAATGAGCCTGGGCCTTGTTGGTCGCAAGGTTGGTATGATGCGCATCTTCACGGATGATGGGGATACAATTCCTGTTACTGTGCTCGACGTGTCTAACAACCGCGTGACACAAATCAAAACAGACGAAACGGATGGCTACACCGCCGTTCAGGTCACCTTCGGTCAGCGTCGCGCATCCCGCGTCAACAAAGCGGCAGCCGGCCACCTCGCAAAGGCGGGCGTGGAAGCTGGTACCGTTCTCAAGGAATTTCGTATCGATACAGCCAAGGCTGCCGAACTGAAAGCTGGCGATACCATTGCTGCCAGCTTGTTCGAAGCCGGCCAGAAAGTGGACGTGCAAGGCGTCTCGATTGGTAAAGGCTACGCCGGTACGATCAAGCGCTATAACTTCGGCTCCGGCCGCGCAACACACGGTAACTCGCGTTCGCACAACGTTCCTGGCTCTATCGGTATGGCCCAGGATCCGGGTCGCGTTTTCCCGGGTAAGCGTATGACCGGTCACCTTGGTGACGTCGTCACCACAGTACAGAACCTTGAAATTGCCCGCGTCGACGCTGAACGTCAACTGCTGCTGGTCAAGGGGGCTGTGCCGGGTGCAAAGAACGGCCAAGTGATCGTTCGCCCAGCTGTCAAAGTCAAAGCAAAGAAGGGAGCCTAATCGATGGAACTGAAGCTCCTGAATGACCAGGGTCAAGCGGCTTCTAATGTTGCGGCGCCGGATACTATTTTCGGCCGTGATTACAACGAGGCGTTGATTCATCAGGTCGTGGTTGCCTACCAGGCGAATGCTCGTAGCGGCAACCGCAAGCAAAAAGACCGTGAGGAAGTGAGTCACACGACCAAGAAGCCGTGGCGTCAGAAAGGTACTGGTCGTGCCCGGGCCGGTATGTCATCCTCTCCGCTGTGGCGTGGTGGTGGTCGCATTTTCCCGAATACTCCGGACGAAAATTTTTCGCACAAAGTCAACAAGAAGATGTATCGCGCAGGTGTCTGCTCGATTCTGTCGCAGTTGGCTCGCGAGGATCGTTTGTCGGTCGTGGAAACGCTTTCCGTCGATGCGCCCAAGACCAAGCTCCTCGCGCAGAAGTTGAAGGGTATGGGGCTCGATTCTGTACTCGTCATTACCGATAACCTCGACGAAAACCTGTTGCTCGCTTCGCGCAATCTGCCGAACGTACTGGTTGTCGAGCCGCGTCATGCCGATCCTGTCTCGCTGGTGTTCTACAAGAAGGTCCTGATCACCAAGCCGGCATTGGCGAAGATTGAGGAGATGCTGGCATGAACGCGATTGTCAAGCACAGCGAAGAGCGTCTGATGAAAGTGCTGCTCGCTCCGGTTATTTCGGAGAAAGCAACCTTTGTCGCCGAGAAAAATGAGCAAGTTGTTTTCCGCGTCGCTCCTGATGCAACCAAGCCGGAGATCAAGGCGGCTGTTGAGTTGCTGTTCAAGGTCCAAGTGGAATCGGTGCAAGTGGTGAACCGCCAAGGCAAGCAGAAGCGTGCCGGCCGTTTCACTGGTCGCCGCAACCACACCCGTCAGGCCTATGTATGCCTGAAGCCGGGCCAGGAAATCAACTTCACCGAGGAGGCTAAATAATGGCACTCGTGAAAATGAAGCCGACGTCGGCAGGCCGCCGCGGCATGGTCAAGGTCGTTAATCCCGATCTGTACAAAGGCCGTCCGTTTGCCGCTCTCGTCGAAAAGAAATCGAAGACTGCAGGCCGTAACAATAACGGTCACATCACTACCCGTCATATCGGCGGTGGTCATAAGCATCACTATCGTGTCGTTGACTTCCGTCGTAACAAGGACGGTATCCCGGCGAAGGTCGAACGTCTCGAATACGATCCGAATCGCAGCGCACATATCGCACTTTTGTGCTATGCCGACGGTGAGCGTAAATATATCATCGCTCCGAAAGGTGTTGCTGTCGGTGACCAACTGATGAATGGCGCAGAGGCGCCGATCAAGTCCGGCAACTGCCTGCCGATTCGCAACATCCCTGTCGGCACAACAATGCATTGCGTTGAGATGTTGCCCGGTAAGGGCGCGCAGATCGCGCGTACCGCGGGCGCCGGCGTCGTGCTGATGGCTCGCGATGGCTCGTACGCGCAGGTCCGCCTGCGCTCCGGCGAAGTTCGCCGCGTACACATCGAGTGCCGTGCAACTGTCGGTGAGGTTGGTAATGGCGAACATAATCTGCGCAAGATCGGTAAGGCGGGCGCGACGCGTTGGCGTGGCATTCGTCCGACGGTCCGTGGCGTGGTAATGAACCCGATCGATCACCCGCACGGTGGTGGTGAAGGCCGTACCTCTGCAGGTCGCCACCCGGTATCTCCATGGGGTCAGCAGACTAAGGGCAAGAAGACTCGGAGCAACAAGCGTACGACTTCGATGATCGTCTCTCGCCGTGGCAAGAAATAAGGGGTAACACATGACACGTTCATTGAAAAAAGGGCCGTTTTGTGACGCCCACCTGATCAAGAAGGTCGAGACTGCTCAAGCGTCGAAAGACAAGAAGCCGATAAAGACTTGGTCTCGCCGTTCGACGATCATGCCAGACTTTATCGGCCTGACAATCGCTGTACATAATGGCAAGCAGCACGTGCCGGTGTATGTCTCCGAGAACATGGTTGGTCACAAGCTCGGCGAATTTGCGCTGACCCGTACCTTCAAGGGTCACGCCGCTGACAAGAAGGCTAAGAAATAAGGTCCGATATGGAAACTAAAGCTACCCTCCGTGGCGCGCGCCTGTCGGCTCAAAAAGGCCGCCTTGTCGCCGACCTGATCCGCGGTAAAAAAGTTGATCAAGCGTTGAACATCCTTGCCTTCAGCCCCAAGAAGGGCGCGGTCGTTATCAAACAAGTGCTCGAATCCGCGATTGCGAACGCAGAGCACAACGATGGCGCGGATATCGACGAGCTGAAAGTCAAGACGATTTACGTCGAAAAAGGTGCGGTTATGAAGCGCTTCATTGCACGCGCTAAGGGCCGTGGTGATCGCTTCTCGAAGCAAACCTGTCACATCTACGTGACTGTCGGTAACTAAGGAGTCACGATGGGACAGAAAATTCATCCAACCGGCTTCCGTCTCTCGGTTACGCGCAACTGGGCATCCCGCTGGTACGCTGGAAACAGCAACTTCGCTACCATGCTCAACGAGGATCTCGATGTTCGCGCTTATCTGAAGAAGAAGCTGAAGAACGCATCCGTTGGCCGTATCGTGATCGAGCGTCCTGCGAAGAACGCACGCATTACGATATTCAGCTCACGTCCGGGCGTTGTTATCGGCAAGAAGGGCGAGGACATCGAAGTGCTGAAGTCCGACCTGACCAAGCTCATGGGTGTGCCGGTACACGTCAACATCGAAGAAATCCGCAAACCAGAAGTTGATGCGCAATTGATCGCTGACTCAATCGCGCAGCAACTCGAAAAGCGCATCATGTTCCGTCGTGCCATGAAGCGTGCAATGCAAAATGCAATGCGCCTAGGGGCCCAGGGCATCAAGATCATGTCCTCGGGACGCTTGAACGGCATCGAAATTGCTCGCAAAGAATGGTATCGCGAAGGCCGTGTGCCTCTGCACACCCTGCGTGCAGATATCGACTACGGGTTCGGGGAAGCGGAAACGACTTATGGCATCATCGGCATCAAGGTCTGGGTCTATAAAGGCGACCGTCTTGCAAGCGGCGAGGCGCCGACTATCGAGGCTCCGGCCGATGAAGAGAAAAAGCGTCGCGGTCCCCGCCGTGATGACGGAAAGCCGGGCGGACGTCCGCGCGCCAAGAAGGCTGAGGGCTCCGATGGCGCTTCGGCCACAACATCGGCTGGCAAGCGTGTTCGTGCCCCCAAGAAGGCTGATGGCGCTGCACCGGCTGAGAAAGCAGGAGAATAAACATGCTGCAACCAGCACGCAGAAAATATCGTAAAGAGCAAAAAGGTCGCAACAAGGGTATTTCGCATGAGCGCGGCACGGCTGTGTCCTTCGGCGAATTCGGCCTGAAAGCAGTGGCTCGTGGGCGCATTACCGCACGCCAGATCGAAGCGGCGCGTCGTGCCATGACCCGTCACATCAAGCGGGGTGGGCGTATTTGGATTCGTATTTTTCCGGACAAGCCGATCTCGCAAAAGCCTGCCGAAGTCCGCATGGGTAATGGCAAGGGCAATCCCGAGTACTATGTGGCAGAAATCCAGCCCGGTAAGGTGCTGTACGAGATGGACGGCGTCGACGAAGCACTGGCTCGAGAAGCCTTCCGCCTGGCGGCTGCCAAGTTGCCGCTTGCGACCACGTTTGTGCTTCGCCAAGTCGGTCAATAACAGGAGTGAAATATGAAAGCATCTGAACTCCGCGGCAAGGATCAGCCGGCTCTTCAAAAAGAGCTCAACGAGTTGCTCAAGGCGCAGTTCAGCCTGCGTATGCAAATCGCGACGCAGCAGCTGAACAATACCGCTCAACTCAAGAAGGTGCGCCGCGATATCGCGCGCGTGAAAACGGTCATCAATCAGAAGGACGCCAAGTAATGAACGATCAAGTGAAGCAGTCGCTCAAGCGCACCCTGATTGGCAAGGTGGTCTCTGACAAGATGGATAAGACCGTGACCGTTCTGGTCGAGCGTCGCGTCAAGCACCCGCTGTACGGCAAGATCGTTGTCCGTTCGAACAAATATCACGCGCACGACGAGGCGAATCAGGCGAAGGAAGGCGATACCGTAGAGATCCAGGAGGGTCGCCCAATCTCCAAGACGAAGGCATGGTCTGTGACCCGCGTGGTGCAGGTCGCGCAGATCGTCTAAAGATTGTAGTTGCGAGCCCGGCATTTTGGTGTCATAATGCTGGGCTTGGTTCTCGCAACGGCGACGAACTAGGTAGTGCCCTTGCAGTTCGAAGAATGGCGCGGCAATAAATAGCGCTGCAGCAGTTTTTGTAACCGTCCACCTAATCAGCGCGACTACGTTAAGTCGGGCTGACGGGACCAAGACTGACCGCAAGCCCGCCTGGGCGGTTGAGCGGATTAAGTTGGGAAAGAAAATACTATGATTCAAACTGAAAGCCGGCTCGAGGTAGCCGACAACACGGGTGCGCGTGAAGTCATGTGCATTAAGGTGCTGGGTGGTTCCAAGCGCCGTTATGCAAGCATTGGTGACGTTATCAAGGTGACGGTCAAGGTTGCTGCGCCGCGCGGTCGCGTGAAAAAAGGTGAAATTTATAATGCCGTGGTCGTTCGCACGGCCAAGGGTGTGCGCCGCCAAGATGGTTCGTTGGTTAAGTTTGACGGCAATGCGGCAGTGCTCTTGAATAATAAGCTTGAGCCAATCGGCACGCGTATTTTTGGGCCGGTGACGCGTGAGTTGCGCACGGAGCGCTTCATGAAAATCGTTTCGCTCGCGCCTGAAGTTCTGTAAGGAGTCGTCATGGATAAGATTCGGAAAAACGACGAAGTCGTCGTCCTGACTGGTAGGGACAAGGGCAAACGCGGCGTGGTCAAGCAGCGGGTTGGTGCTGAATACGTTGTAGTTGAGGGGGTCAATGTCGCCAAGAAGGCGATGCGTCCGAACCCGATGACCGGTGCAACTGGCGGTATCGTTGACAAATTGATGCCAATTCATGTCTCAAACGTTGCCTTGTTTAACGCGGCAGCTGGTAAGGCAGATCGTGTAACGGTCAAAGAGGTGGACGGTAAGAAGGTTCGCGTCTTTAAGTCCAATGGCGAAGTCGTTAAGGTGTAGGACATCATGGCCCGTCTCCAACAATTCTATAAAGATAAAGTCGTCGCTGACCTGACCACGAAGTTTGGTTACAAGTCAGTGATGGAAGTCCCGCGTCTGACCAAGATCACCCTTAACATGGGCTTGTCTGAGGCTGTTGCGGACAAGAAGATTATTGAGCATGCCGTCGGGGATCTGACCAAGATCGCCGGCCAGAAGCCTGTGGTGACCAAGGCTAGGAAGGCGATTGCCGGCTTCAAGATTCGTGAGGGTTATCCGATCGGTTGCATGGTCACTCTGCGTGGCGCTCGCATGTACGAGTTCCTGGATCGCCTGATTACGGTTGCGCTTCCCCGCGTTCGCGATTTCCGTGGTGTTTCCGGCCGTGCGTTTGATGGTCGTGGAAACTACAACATCGGTGTGAAAGAGCAAATCATTTTCCCCGAAATCGAGTACGACAAGATTGACGCACTGCGTGGTATGAATATCAGCATCACCACAACCGCGAAGACCGACGACGAAGCGAAAGCGCTCCTCGCCGCATTTAAATTCCCGTTCAGAAACTGAGGATGCCATGGCAAAACTGGCACTGATTAACCGTGAACAAAAGCGCGCCGAGCTGGTAAAGAAATATTCAGCCAAGCGCGCCGAGTTGAAGGCAATCATCGACGATCAAACGAAATCGGAAGAAGAGCGTTATGAGGCGCGTCTGAAGCTACAGGCGCTGCCGCGTAATGCGAATCCGACCCGCCAACGCAACCGTTGTACTTTGACTGGTCGTCCGCGTGGAACTTTTCGGAAGTTCGGATTGGCTCGTATCAAGCTCCGTGAGATCGCTATGCGCGGCGAGATTCCGGGTATGACTAAAGCTAGCTGGTAATAGGAGAACAAGCAATGAGTATGAGCGATCCTATCGCCGATATGCTGACCCGCATCCGCAATGCCCAAGGCGTGCAGAAGACCTCGGTTGCAATGCCGTCGTCTAAAGTTAAAGTGGCTATTGCCAACGTCCTGAAAGATGAGGGCTATATTGAGGATTTCGCCGTGTCCGAAGCAAACGGCAAAGCCGAGTTGAAAATTGGCCTGAAGTATTATGCCGGACGCCCGGTTATCGAACGCCTTGAGCGGGTATCGCGGCCTGGTCTGCGCATCTACAAGGGCAAGGGTGCTATTCCTCAAGTGATGAATGGTCTCGGTGTGGCAATCGTGTCGACGCCGAAGGGTGTCATGACGGACCGCAAAGCGCGCGCAACCGGTGTCGGTGGCGAAGTCATTTGCTACGTGGCCTAAGGAGTGCAAGATGTCTCGTGTAGGTAAAATGCCGATTGCACTGCCGAATGGCGCGGAAGCGACCATCAGTGCAGAGCAGATTATTGTAAAAGGCCCGCTGGGCACGCTTAGCCAGGGCTTGAATGGCCTGGTTAAAGTGGAAAACGAAAACGGAACGCTGAATTTCTCGCCGGCCAACGAAAGTCGTGAGGCCAATGCGATGTCTGGTACCCTTCGCGCGTTGGTCAACAACATGGTGATCGGTGTTACCAAGGGCTTCGAGAAGAAACTCTCGCTTGTAGGCGTCGGCTTCCGCGCCCAGGCACAAGGCGACAAGTTGAACCTTTCGCTCGGTTTCTCGCACCCGGTGGTTCATCAGATGCCCGCAGGCGTTAAGTGCGAGACTCCTACTCAGACAGAAATTCTGATTAAGGGTGTCGACAAGCAACGCGTTGGACAGACCGCCGCTGAAGTTCGCGCTTACCGCTCTCCTGAACCCTATAAAGGTAAAGGCGTTCGCTATGCGGACGAAGTGGTAACACTCAAAGAAACCAAGAAGAAGTAATAGGGGTTGACGATGGACAAGAAACAATCACGTCTGCGCCGCGCACGCCAAACCCGCGCCAAGATCGCAGAGTTGAAGGTAAATCGCCTGGCCGTGCATCGTACCAACCTGCACATCTACGCAAACATTATCAGCCCAGACGCCAAGATACTCGCCTCCGCTTCGACGCTGGAAGCGGAAGTTCGTCAGGAATTGGCTGGCAAGTCGGGCAAGGGCGGTAACGCTGCAGCGGCGGCGCTTGTTGGTAAGCGGGTGGCAGAGAAGGCTCTGAAGGCCGGGATCTCCGAGGTCGCATTCGACCGCTCCGGTTTCCGCTATCACGGCCGCGTCAAGGCGGTCGCTGAGGCGGCACGTGAAGCCGGTCTGAAGTTCTAAGGAAGAATCGTCATGGCAAAAATGCAAGCAAAGACGCAGCAGGGCGAAGAGCGCGACGACGGTATGCGCGAAAAAATGATCGCGGTTAATCGCGTGACCAAGGTGGTCAAGGGCGGCCGTATCATGGGTTTTGCTGCACTTACAGTAGTGGGCGACGGCGATGGCCGTATCGGTATGGGGAAGGGCAAGTCCAAGGAAGTGCCAGTTGCCGTACAGAAGGCGATGGAAGAGGCGCGCCGCAAGATGATTAAAGTAACCCTGAAGAACGGCACTCTCCAGCATACGGTTACGGGCAAGCATGGCGCATCAACGGTGATGATTTCGCCGGCGAAGGACGGTACTGGGGTAATTGCTGGCGGACCGATGCGCGCTATTTTTGAAGTCATGGGCGTGACGAACGTGGTCGCAAAATCGTACGGATCGACGAATCCTTATAACATGGTGCGCGCAACCTTGAATGGGTTGGCCAACATGAGCACTCCGTCGGAAATCGCAGCCAAGCGCGGCAAGTCGGTTGAAGAAATTCTCGGTTAAGGTGATCCGAATGGCAAACACTATCAAGGTGAAACTGGTCAAAGGCTTGATCGGAACCCGTCAGGACCATCGCGCAACTGTACGCGGTCTTGGTCTGCGTCGCGTGAACTCGGTCTCGGAACTGCAAGACACGCCGGCTATCCGCGGCATGATCAACAAAGTTTCGTATCTCGTGAAAGTGGTTTCGTAAGCATCAAGCTTGCGAACGGAGTAAATCATGGAATTGAACAACATTCAACCGGCAACCGGCGCCAAGCATGCAAAGCGCCGTGTCGGACGCGGTATTGGGTCGGGTCTTGGCAAGACTGCCGGCCGTGGTCACAAGGGACAGAAATCGCGTTCAGGCGGTTTCCACAAAGTCGGTTTTGAAGGCGGGCAGATGCCGCTCCAACGCCGCCTTCCAAAGCGCGGGTTCAAGTCACTGGCTGCGCCATTTAAGGCAGAGGTACGTTTGGGTGATCTTGATAAGCTGCCCGTTGCAGAAATCGATGTGCTCGCTCTGAAGCAGGCCGGTCTCGTTCCCGAACTGGCCCGTATCGTTCGTATTATCAAGGCAGGCGAAATCACCAAGAAAATAGCGGTCAAGGGACTTGTCGCGACCAAGGGCGCCAAGGCGGCAATCGAAGCCGTCGGTGGCTCGATTGCTTAACGCCTTCCCGCTTTGTTCGGAGCAATAATTGGCGACGACACCTCAACTAGCTAAGAGTGCAGCAAGCGGCTTCCCATGGGGTCGCCTGTGGTTCCTGCTTGCCGCGTTGGTTGTATATCGCATCGGAGCACACATTCCGGTTCCTGGTATTGACCCAACCCAGTTGGCTGAGCTGTTCAAACAGAACCAAGGAGGCATCCTTGGCATGTTTAACATGTTCTCTGGCGGTGCATTATCGCGCTTTACTGTTTTTGCGCTTGGGATCATGCCGTATATCTCGGCTTCGATCATCATGCAGCTGATGTCGATTGTGTCGCCACAGCTTGAAGCGTTGAAAAAGGAAGGCGAGGCAGGTCGGCGTAAAATTACGCAGTACACACGCTATGGAACATTGGTTCTTGCAACCTTCCAAGCATTAGGCATTGCTGTCGCGCTGGAGTCCCAACCAGGGTTGGTACTTGACCCTGGGCTCGCATTTCGGTTCACCACTGTGGTGACTCTGGTGACAGGAACAATGTTCCTGATGTGGTTGGGTGAGCAAATTACCGAGCGCGGATTGGGTAACGGCATCTCGATTATTATTTTCGCCGGTATCGCCGCCGGTTTGCCGAATGCTATTGGCGGTTTGCTTGAACTTGTGCGCACAGGATCGATGAACGCACTCTCGGCGATTTTGATTTGCGTGATTGTTGCAGCGGTGACTTTCTTGGTGGTGTTCATTGAGCGTGGGCAGCGGAAGATTCTCGTGAACTACGCGAAACGGCAAGTGGGCAACAAGATTTATGGCGGACAGAGCAGCCATCTGCCGCTGAAGTTGAATATGTCCGGTGTTATCCCGCCGATTTTTGCGTCGTCGATCATATTGTTTCCTGCGACAATAACAAGTTGGTTTACGTCCGGCGATACGTCGAATTCGTTCGTGCGTTTTTTAAAGGATCTAGCAGCATCGCTGGCGCCAGGTGAACCGATTCATGCGTTGTTGTACGCTATCGCAATCGTTTTTTTCTGCTTCTTTTATACGGCACTCGTATTTAACAGCAAGGAAACGGCTGACAACCTGAAGAAGAGTGGTGCATTCGTGCCCGGGATTCGTCCAGGTGAGCAAACTGCCCGGTACATCGACAAGATCTTGATGCGTTTGACCTTGGTCGGCGCGGTATACATCACGTTGGTGTGCTTGCTCCCGGAATTTTTGATCGCACGGTGGAAAGTGCCTTTCTATTTCGGTGGTACGTCGCTGCTGATCATTGTCGTAGTGACGATGGATTTCATGGCACAAGTACAGAATTACGTGATGTCGCAGCAATATGAATCGCTGCTACGTAAAGCGAATTTCAAGGGTGGCATTCCCATGCGCTGACCGTGGGTAGCCCAGAAAAACGAGCAGAGCGAATGGCAAAAGACGACGTAATTCAAATGCAGGGCGAGGTTCTCGAGAATCTTCCGAATGCAACATTTCGAGTCAAGTTGGAAAACGGGCATGTTGTTCTCGGGCACATTTCCGGAAAGATGCGAATGAACTATATCCGTATTCTTCCAGGGGATAAAGTCACGGTGGAATTGACGCCTTATGATTTAAGCCGGGCACGTATTGTGTTCCGCACGAAGTAAGTAAAAAGTAACCAGAGCTGAAAGAAAGAGGGCAAAAATGAAAGTGCTCGCATCAGTGAAGCGGATCTGCCGCAACTGTAAGATCATCAAGCGCAAGGGCGTTGTCCGTGTCATCTGCACGGAGCCGCGCCACAAGCAGCGCCAGGGTTAATTAACGTTATTGATCGAGGAATAACGAATGGCACGTATTGCAGGGGTGAATATCCCCAATCACCAACACACCGTTATCGGCTTGACCGCGATTTATGGTATTGGCCGTCCGCGCGCGCAGAACATCTGCGAGCAGACGGGTGTTCCGACCACGAAGAAGGTCAAGGATCTGGACGATAACGAGCTGGAGAAACTGCGCGACGCGATTGGCAAGTTCGTCGTCGAAGGTGACCTGCGTCGTGAAGTCTCGATGAACATCAAGCGTCTGATGGATCTGGGTTGCTATCGTGGCCTGCGTCACCGCAAGGGCCTACCCGTTCGTGGTCAGCGTACACGTACGAATGCCCGCACCCGCAAGGGGCCGCGCAAGGCAGCGCAGTCGCTGAAGAAATAAGCCAGCGCAGTTTGACTCGTAGTCGGATTCAAGGAAATCAAAATGGCAAAAGCCCCGAATAGCGCCGCAGCAGCACGCGTGCGCAAGAAAGTTAAAAAGAATGTTGCCGAAGGCATCGCGCATATTCACGCGTCCTTCAACAACACCATCATTACTATTACTGATCGCCAGGGAAATGCGCTGTCATGGGCAACATCGGGCGGCGCCGGTTTCAAGGGTTCACGCAAGTCGACTCCGTTTGCGGCGCAGGTCGCGGCAGAAGCCGCCGGCAAGGTGGCGATGGAATGCGGTGTGAAGAATCTCGAGGTTCGCATTAAAGGACCTGGCCCTGGCCGCGAGTCCGCGGTGCGCGCACTGAACGCGCTTGGCATCAAAATCACTCAGATTCAGGACGTGACACCTGTGCCGCATAATGGATGCCGTCCGCCGAAGCGCCGTCGGATCTAGAGGCGTACGGGTTACGCACCAAGTATTGGAGTAAGTTGCCCGCCAACGATCTTGGCGGGCTTTGTTCTTAAGACCACCGTCTGGTTGAAGGTCAATCAGACTAGCGCCTGGCAGATGCCGATTTATACGGATCTGGACGGGGCGTCATTTAAATAAGGAAATCAACGTGGCACGTTACATTGGACCTAAAGCTAAACTGTCCCGTCGTGAAGGGACTGATCTTTTTCTGAAGAGCGCACGCCGCTCGCTGGACTCGAAGTGCAAACTTGACTCCAAGCCGGGTCAGCATGGCCGGACGTCTGGGGCACGTACTTCGGACTACGGTAACCAGCTGCGTGAGAAGCAGAAGGTCAAGCGCATGTACGGTATTCTTGAACGCCAGTTCCGCCGTTATTTTGCGGAAGCGGACCGCCGCAAAGGCAACACGGGTGAAAACCTCCTGAAGCTGCTTGAATCGCGTCTTGATAATGTTGCGTACCGCATGGGCTTTGGCTCCACGCGTGCCGAAGCGCGCCAGCTCGTAAGCCACAAGGCTCTTACTGTGAATGGCCGTGTAGTCAATATTGCTTCCTTCCAAGTGAAGGCTGGTGATGTGGTGGCAGTGCGTGAGAAGGCCAAGAAGCAGACGCGTATCGTTGAAGCATTGTCGCTCGCGGAGCAAACCGGTATGCCCTCGTGGGTATCCGTCGATGGCAAGAAGATGGAAGGTACGTTCAAAGCAATGCCTGATCGCGGCGAGATCGCCAACGATGTGAACGAATCCCTGATCGTTGAATTGTATTCGCGCTAATATCGATATCTCCTGCCCCGTAGAGCGGGGCAGGTTTCTTTGTAATGCCATCAGCCTTATCGGTGTAACGAGCCGAGGGTATTGAAAAGGACATTTCATGCAAAACAACCTGTTGAAACCCCGAATTATCGAAGTTGAGGCACTTGGCTCCGGCCACGCGAAGGTCGTGATGGAGCCGTTTGAGCGCGGTTACGGCCACACACTGGGTAATGCGCTGCGGCGAGTATTGTTGTCGTCAATGGTCGGCTACGCGCCGACTGAAGTGACGATCGGCGGTGTGGTGCACGAATATTCGTCGCTGGACGGTGTTCAGGAAGACGTGGTGGACCTCCTGTTGAATCTGAAAGGGGTAGTGTTCAAGCTGCACAATCGCGATGAGGTAACGCTGACCCTCAAGAAGGAAGGGGAAGGCGCAGTACTTGCCTCGGATATTGATCTTCCGCACGACGTGGAACTGATCAATCCCGATCACGTGATCGCACATCTGACCGCCGGCGGCAAGTTGGATATGCAAATCAAGGTTGAAAAGGGACGCGGTTATGTACCGGGCAATGTGCGGCGTCTTTCCGAAGACGCGAACAAGACCATCGGCCGTATTGTCCTTGATGCGTCCTTCTCGCCGGTGCGTCGCGTTTCCTATGCTGTCGAGTCTGCCCGTGTCGAACAGCGGACCGACCTCGATAAGCTCGTCATGAACATCGAGACAAACGGCGTGATTTCGCCGGAAGAAGCGATTCGCCAATCTGCGCGAGTGCTCGTTGACCAGTTGAATGTGTTTGCCGCACTCGAAGGTACCGAGGCCGCTGCTGAAGCACCCTCGCGTGCACCGTCTGTGGACCCGATCCTGCTGCGCCCGGTGGACGATTTGGAGCTCACGGTTCGCTCCGCAAACTGTCTGAAGGCCGAAAACATTTACTATATCGGCGACCTGATTCAGCGCAGCGAGAACGAATTGCTCAAGACCCCGAACCTCGGTCGCAAGTCGCTCAACGAGATCAAGGAAGTACTCGCATCCCGCGGTCTGACTTTGGGCATGAAGCTGGAAAACTGGCCGCCGGCTGGTCTCGAGAAGTAATTCTCTGCGGGAGCGGGGGAATGCCGCTCCCGGTTGAATCTGCAGTGCAAACTGAAAGCATTAACAACATGAATTACCGGCCCGCGAGAGGTTAGCACCGATCGATAGAAGAGCTGGACCTAAAACAGAAACCTGAAAGGAAATACCATGCGTCACCGCCACGGCCTCCGCAAACTGAACCGTACGTCTTCACATCGCCTCGCGATGCTGCGCAACATGACCGTTTCCCTGCTGCGCCATGAAGCAATCAAGACCACTTTGCCGAAGGCAAAGGAACTGCGTCGCGTAGTCGAACCGATCCTCACTCTTGGTAAGACTGATAACCTGTCCAACAAGCGTCTGGCATTCAATCGCCTGCGCGATCGTGAAATCGTGGGCAAACTGTTCTCGGAACTCGGCCCGCGCTATGCCACCCGTAACGGCGGCTATATCCGCATTCTGAAGATGGGGTTCCGCCAAGGCGACAATGCGCCGATGGCCTTTGTTGAACTGGTTGATCGTCCGGAAATCAGCGATGCTGCTGAAGTACCGACCGCGGAGTAATGCCGCGGTTGTCTGCTTGCGTAGAAAAAAGCCAGGCACTGCCTGGCTTTTTTTGCTTTCTAGGCGAAAACTCTTTGCGAATCAGGCATTGCACTGCGTGCCAGAGTGCCCAGCGCCTGGGAATCGAATTTTTATCTATGGCAAGATGTACGTTTTCGTTGCAATGAAGATTTCATATGCCTGAATCCGCCATTCTGTCCGTTGTTGAGCTCCGCAAATCGTATGGCAACGGGGCATCGCGGAGTATGGTCGTTGATGGCTTGTCATTCAGTCTTCGGCGAGGAGAATGCTATGGCTTGCTCGGACCAAACGGTGCAGGGAAGACGACGACGCTGCGCCTGTGTCTTGGTTTAACCGCGCCAGATAGCGGCGAAATCTTCCTGGTGGGCCGACGCATTCCCGAAGATGCCCGGCCGGCGCGGCTGCGGGTGGGAGTGGTGCCGCAAAGCGACAATCTCGATCCCGATTTCACCGTCGCAGAAAACCTGTTGGTGTTCGGCCGATACTTCGGAATGATCGATAACGAGATACTGAGACGCATTCCCCGGCTGCTTGAGTTCGCAAACCTGACAGCCAAGAAAGATGCCAACATCGGCGAACTGTCGGGCGGCATGAAACGGCGCCTGACGCTTGCCCGCGCCTTGATCAACGATCCTGACCTGATTTTTATGGATGAGCCGACGACCGGACTGGATCCGCAGGCCCGCCACATGATATGGGATCGATTGAAAACTCTCCTTGCAGGAGGAAAGACCATTGTGCTGACGACGCACTTCATGGACGAAGCGGAACGTCTTTGCGACCGGCTGGCCGTGATCGACCATGGCAAGATGATCGCAGAAGGATCGCCGCGTGATCTGATCGGGCAACATATTGAGGCCGAGGTGGTCGAAGTGTATGGCGATAACGCGCGGACATGGGGTAACAGCGAAGGAAGGCAGAAATCCGCGCGCATCGAGGTCAGCGGCGAGACGGTGTTCTGCTACACGAACGATGCTCAGCCCTTGCTGGCGAGCCTGCATGACATGTCCGGAGTGCGCTATTTGCATCGACCGGCGAACCTGGAGGATTTGTTCTTGAAACTGACGGGCCGGGAGATGAGGGATTGACATGAGCGCATCGGTGTATGCCTTGCCGGGTTTTTCCCTCCGCTTTTTCCCGATCTGGCGTCGCAACTTCCTGGTCTGGAAAAAGCTCGCGTTTGCCAGCATCCTCGGCAACATTGCGGACCCACTGATTACCCTGGTCGCGTTCGGCTACGGATTGGGCAGCCTGCTGCACACCGTCAATGGAATACCTTACATCCATTTCCTGGCGTCCGGATCAATCTGCATGTCGATCATGATGGCAGCCTCGTTCGAAACGCTCTATTCGGCGTTTTCACGCATGCACGTGCAGAAGACGTGGGACGCGCTGCTGAACGCGCCGCTGGCGCTTGACGACGTCGTCTTTGCTGAAATGTTATGGGCGGCAAGCAAGTCGTTGATTTCCGGCATGGCGATCCTGCTGGTGATTTTCATGCTCGGGATTGGGCTTCATCCGCATATCCTCCTGGTGCCGCCATTGCTGTTTCTAATCGGCATGACTTTTGCATCGATAGGTTTGATCGTGAATGCGCTGGCGCGCGGATATGATTTCTTTACCTACTACTTCACGCTGGTGTTGACGCCGATGATTTTCCTGTCGGGCGTGTATTATCCTACTGCACAGCTGCCGACATGGCTGCAGGCATTCGCGAAAGTACTTCCGCTCGGTGCCGCAGTGCGCCTGATCCGCCCGCTGGTACTTGGCGAGTTGCCTGCCGCGCCTTGGGGGGAAATTGGCATACTGCTCACTTACTGCGTGGGTGGCTTTTATGTCGCCACGATACTGACGCGCCGCCGGCTGTTGAAATGATTGTCAGCTTTCTGGCTGGACTTCGACTATGCACGAGACGTTACTGGTCATGACCAACATTCCGGATGAAGCCGTTGCGCATGCGCTCGCGCACCGGCTCGTGGAGCGTCGGCTTGCCGCTTGCGTTAATGTGCTGCCTGCAGTGCGCTCCATCTATCAGTGGCAGGGTGCGATCGAGGAGGCCGTTGAAGTGACGATGCTGGCTAAGACGACGCCGTCGCGTTATCCAGAATTAGAGGCTGAAATCAGAGCAGGGCACCCATATGAAGTGCCGGAAATCATTGCACTTCCAATCGTTGCCGGATTGCCGGCATATCTCGGGTGGATTGCATCGGAAACCAGGAAGGACACAAATGTTTAGCTTATTAAGGCGGTGGGCGGACAGGACGGCTCATATCCGTCTTCTCACGGCAATTTTTGCCGCCATCGCCTGTTTTGTGGCGCCGCTTTCGCAGGCTGGCGACAATTTTCTCGAGCCTGAGAAAGCATTCCGGTTTTCGGCACGCATGCTGGATGCAAAGACGGCGGAAGTCACCTACGACATCGCGGAAGGGTACTACATGTACCACGATCGCTTTGCCTTCAAGGCCGACGGCGCGAAGCTGGGGCAGCCGTCAATCCCCAAAGGCAAGGTGAAGTTCGACGAGACTTTCCAGAAGGACGTTGAGACCCATCGCAAGTCGGTCGCCATTACTATTCCAGTCGAGGCGTCCGGCAATTTCACACTCAAGTCTACGGGGCAGGGGTGCGCCGATCAGGGGTTATGCTATCCGCCGATGGAATCGGTGGCAATGCTGTCGCCTGCAGAAGCGGGAAGCGCTGCACCGACGGGGCTTGTCGGAGGGGGGGCAGCTGCAGGCATCAGCAGCGTAGCAGCTTCCTCGTCTGATCCTGAAATGGGCCGTATCGAGGCCTCGCTTCGCAGCGGAAAGCTAGTTGCAATCCTGCCGCTGTTCCTACTGCTCGGCCTTGGCTTGGCGTTCACCCCATGCGTCCTACCGATGGTTCCGATCCTGTCTTCGATCATTGTCGGGGAGGGAACGCATGTCAGCCGCAGCAGGGGTTTCACCTTGTCTGCGTCGTATTCGCTGGGGATGGCGCTCGTCTACACCTTGCTTGGTGTCGCCGCTGGCCTGATCGGCGAGGGCCTCGCGGCAGCCTTGCAGAACCCTTGGGTGCTGTCGACATTTGCGCTCCTGATGGTGCTGCTGTCGCTGTCGATGTTTGGCGTATATCAGATCCAGATGCCGGCGGCGATCCAGACCAGGCTGACGATGGTTTCGGAACGCCAGGCCACCGGGAAGCTGTTTGGCGTGTTCGCGATGGGAGCGATATCTGCACTGATCGTCGGACCGTGCGTCGCGGCCCCGCTTGCCGGCGCACTGCTCTACATCAGCCAGACGCGCGATATCGTTATTGGCGGCAGTGCACTGTTCGCAATGGCAATCGGCATGAGCTTGCCGCTGCTGATGGTCGGCGTGTCCGCGGGCGCCTTGCTGCCGCGCGCAGGTGCATGGATGGAATCTGTCAAGTTCTTCTTCGGCGTCGTGATGCTCGGCATGGCGTTGTGGATCGTTACGCCGGTGATTCCGGGTTGGGTGCCGATGCTGGGGTGGGCCGCTCTTGGCATTGGTTATGGGATCTATCTGATGAGGGGCAAGCGCTGGGGCTGGATTTCCAAGGCAATCGGCCTCTCCGTGGTGAGCCTGGGGCTCGTGCAGCTGGTCGGCGCAGCAACCGGCGGCACGGATGCGCTGTCGCCTTTGTCGCACTTGGTTGGTGGCGTGCACAAGACGAATTTCAAGCGTGTCAAGACAACGGCTGAACTGGATGACATGCTGGCCAAGTCGAGCGGCAAAGCCGTGATGCTCGATTTTTACGCCGATTGGTGCGTGTCCTGCAAGGAAATGGAAAAACTTACCTTCAGCGATCGGCGTGTGCAGGCGCAGTTTGCCAATATGGTACTGCTGCAGGCGGACGTGACTGCCAATAACGACGATGACAAGGCATTGCTGAAGCGTTTCCAGCTTTTCGGACCGCCGGGAATTATCTTCTTCGATGCGCAGGGCCGCGAGGTGCAGGGATCGCGCGTGATCGGCTACCAGGACGCGGACAGGTTCCTGCAGTCACTGGCGCGGGCAACGGCGCAAGCATCATCGACCATAGCCACGCTGCCGGAAAAATAACGCCAAGACGGTCAAACCACGAAGCGCTCACCATCATGAGCGCTTTTTTTATCGCTCGCCATCGCGTCCCTGGTCGTCAAGATAACGCTTGCGGCGAAAGAAAAACAGCAGGACAACGACCATGACTGCCATCATGCCCATCGTGATCCAGAAGCCGGCTTTGTCCTTGATGAGGGGCATGTCGATGAAGTTCATCCCGAAGATGCCTGTGATGAGGGTGAGCGGCATGAAGAGGGCAGTGATCACCGTCAGGGTGCGCATGATTTCGCTCGTGCGGTGGGCCATTGCGGAGAAGTGGATCTGTACGGCGGATTCGATGGTTGCCTCCAGCCGCTGCGCATGGTTGAGCACGCGCGTAATGTGCTCCATGATGTCGTTTACGCGCACCAGCATCAGGTCCTTCGCGCGACTGTTGGGGGAGTCATCGATGCTATCGACGAAATGGTCGCGCAACTCCTGCATCGCGTCGCGCTGTCCTTCGCACAAGTGGTCGAGTTTGCGCAGTTCGATGCGCGCATCCAGCAATGCGGACCAGTCATTGAACGGATTGCGCGGATTGAGCAGTGCGCGCTGCCACCGGTCGATCTGGCCGGTCAGGGGCTGGCGCAAGGCGAGGTATTGATCGACCATGGCATTCAGCAGGCGCAGCATGAGTTCATAGGGAGATCCCGGCGGGCGGCTCGCATGGGCACCGTCACGCTTGTTCCTGTGCTCGAGAAGACGGTTGCGTGCAGCTTCGATGGTGCGGCTGTTCGTCGCATGTACCGTCACGAGCGCATTCTCCATCAACAGGAAGCTCACCGGCCTGGTGGCAAGCCTGGTCAATGCCGGCGGTATCTTGCGTTTCCGCACCATGTCCTCCGCCGTTTCCGGTTCGCCGTTGCCGTCGAGCGCAAGCTTCCTGAATACGACCATCGCATAGTCCTGCGTGGAATCAAAATACGACGGGTGGCTCAGGTTAGTGACATCCGTCAGATGCGGGTCGTAGATATGCACACCGGTCGTGCGTTCCACGGCCTCGCGCCACGCGCCGGTATCTGCGGCGACTTCATCATGCGTTGCATCCAGCCACAGGAATCCTTGCGTCGGCGCCTGCGCGATTGGTGAAGGCACGGGTGCAACCTGGCCATTATTGACGTGATAGATATCCATGGACTTCCGCGGGCGAAATGAAACGGTGCGCAGATCCGGTAACGGAACGACGCCGGCATTTGATCCGGCAATGGTAGCCGATATGCGGGGAGATGAGATGCCCGGGACGCCGCGAAGCACGCGGGGAGAGGCGGCGCCCGCGGCGATGCAGGCGCCAGGACGATACGCTTAGCCGAGCTTCAACCGGCGGGCGATATCGCGGGCGAAATACGTCAGCACGCCATCCGCGCCGGCGCGCTTGAACGATAGCATGGCTTCCATCATCGCCTTGTCATGATCGAGCCAACCGTTTTGCGCGCCTGCCTTGATCATCGCGTACTCCCCGCTGACCTGGTAGGCGAAGGTCGGGACCTTGAATTCGTCCTTCACGCGGCGCACGATGTCGAGGTAGGGCATGCCTGGCTTGACCATGACCATGTCCGCACCTTCGGCGAGGTCGAGTGCGACTTCGCGCAGTGCCTCATTGCTGTTGGCCGGATCCATCTGGTAGGTGGACTTGTCGCCCTTGCCGAGGTTTGCCGCGGAGCCTACTGCGTCGCGGAACGGGCCGTAGTAGGCTGAGGCGTATTTCGCGGAATAGGCCATGATGCGCGTATAAATGTGGCCGCGCGCTTCCAAGGCAGCGCGAATGGCGCCGATGCGGCCATCCATCATGTCCGACGGGGCCACGATGTCGACACCCGCTTCCGCTTGGGCCAGCGCCTGCTTCACCAGGATGGCGCTGGTCTCGTCGTTGAGCACGTAGCCGTCCGGGTTGAGCACGCCGTCCTGTCCGTGGCTTGTATAAGGATCGAGCGCTACGTCGGTCAGGACGCCAAGTTCCGGAAAGCGCTTTTTCAGCTCGCGCACGGCGCGCGGGACCAGGCCTTCGGGATTGATGGCTTCGATACCGTCTGGTGTCTTGATCGAGGGATTGATGACAGGGAAAAGCGCCATGACCGGAATCCCGAGAGCAACGCACTCTTCGGCCACACCGAGCAGCAGGTCCACCGACAGCCGCTCCACACCGGGCATGGACGCAACTTTTTCGCGCTGGTTCTTGCCGTCAACGATGAAGACCGGGTAGATCAGGTCCGCGGCGGTGAGTACATTCTCGCGCATCATGGCACGGGAAAAGGCATCCTTGCGCATGCGGCGCATACGAACGGCGGGAAAGTGCGAGGCGGGCAGAGAATTGGACATGGCGGTAAATGAATGAAGTAAACGCAATAAACGGACAATAGGGCGCAATAAGCAGAATTGTGACAGGTTCCTGAAACTTTTCAGGGCGAGCCCAATCTTAACAATAGGTGATCACTCACCTCCCGCTTCTCCTCCCTGAGCGGGGCCTATCGTGGCATTAGCGATAAGGCGTTACTGCCCTGGAGATCTTCCCCTTTCTCCAGGGTTTTTTTTGCCTGGAGAATTGCTTCAGTGCGGATCAATATCATCATTACCTTCCGGCGGCACCTCTGACAAGCCAAGCAAATCAAGGATTCGTTGATTTGCCTCATCAACGCCGATGCGCTTGAGCGCCGAGAATAGCTGCACCGTAAACGGAAACGGTTTTCCCTGCTCATCCACATAGCTGCCCAGTACCGTGCGCGCCAGGCGCAGCGCATTCGTGGATTCGCTTCGGTTCAGCTTGTCGGCCTTGGTCAGCAGGCAGTGCACAGGCTTGCCGGTGGGGGCGAACCATTCCAGCATCTGCACGTCGAGGTCGGTGAAAGGCCGGCGCGAATCCATGATCAGGACCAGTGCCGCGAGCTGCTTGCGATTTTGGATGTAGGTGCCGAGCAGTTCGTTCCAGTGCAGTTTCGCCTCACCTGGCACTTCGGCATAGCCGTAACCCGGCAGGTCGACCAGCATCGCACGGATTTCGTCGACCCTCGTCGGATCGTTCCGGTGCTGGCCGACGTGTGCGCCGCCGATGGAAAAGTAATTGATGTGCTGTGTCCGGCCGGGGATCTTCGAGGCGAAGGCCAGCTTTTTCTGGTTGCACAGGATATTGATTGCGCTCGATTTGCCGGCGTTCGACCGGCCAGCGAAGGCGATTTCGGGGACTTGCGTTTTTGGCAAGTCGCGAAGATGGTTCACCGTGGTGAAGAAGCGGGCTTGCCAGAGTAGGGACATAGAGAGAGAAAATGCAGCAAAAACCAGCGAAAATGCTGAAAAGCTATTGTACAATAAGAGGTTATGTATTGCTGCGCCGCAAAAGCTGCGCAGCGCAACAAGATCGCCGCCAGGCCAGAATTTTAATATCAAGTCCAGGGTGTTTGAATGAACCGTGCTTTTCTTCCGTATGTAAAGTCCTTGTTCGTCGCAATGGTGGCAGTTTCCTCGGTTGCTTATGCAGCTGAAGAGAGCAAAGCGCCAAAAGCTGATCCTGCAAAGGGTGAGGCGGTGTTCACCAGCATGGCCTGCATCGGCTGCCATGGCCCCAATGGCAATTCCACCATCGTGCAGAATCCGAAACTCGCTGGTCAGGTCGAACAGTATATCGTCAAGCAGCTCGCCGACTTCAAGACGCCGCAGCGTACCAATCCGGTGATGAGCGCCATTGCCAAGACCGTTTCGGATGTGGATGCGAAGAACGTTGCTGCCTATTTGAGTGCCCAGAAGCCGGCCCCGGGCGCGGCGAAGAACAAGGATACCGTCGAACTGGGCAAGAAGATCTATCGTGGGGGTATTCCGGAGAAGAACGTTCCGGCCTGCGCAGGGTGCCATGGCGCTACAGGCAACGGTATTCCGGCGCAATTCCCCCGTCTCGCTGGCCAGCACCAGGAGTACACCATCGCCCAGCTGACCAATTTCCGCGCTGGCACGCGTAACAACAGCGTCCAGATGACGACGATTGCCAAGCGCATGCTGGACGATGAAATCCAGGCTGTGGCGGATTACGTTGCCGGACTGAAGTAATCGGCAGACTAGATTCCGGTAGATACCCAAACAGAAGAAGGGGGTGGCAGATGCCACCCCCTTTGTTTTTGTAGAACACGCTCATGAGCGCTGGCGCTACCTCCTGGCGGCGATTGAACACCGGGCGATGCCGGCTGGGAGAATTCGTTGGGCCGGTTTCATCGATGCGCTTCGCGACCAGCCTCCTGACACTGATCGGCATCGCCTCCGTGATCTGCGTGGCACCGAAGCAGAACGAGCCCATGGCGAATCAGGCGAGTGCGGTGACGATACTTGCCTTCCTCGGCGTTAATATGTTCCCTTCCGGATTGCATTCATACGGCGCGCTTTAGAAAAATCAAGAAATTGCACCGGCGGAGGGAATAAAAGATCCGTCGCGGCTGTTTACCTCATGTGCGCACCACGGGCACGCCTGATTAACCAGCTTAGCGAGGACATTATGCAAATCCGTATCCCTTTGACATCGTCGTTGCTCGCCGTCCTTCTGGCCGGCAGCGCTTCCCTGGCCTTCGCAGAGGCACCGGTCAAGACCAGCGATGGTGTCCTGACCGATTCGGCCGGCATGACTCTGTACACGTTTGACAAGGATTCGGGTGGCAAGAGCGCCTGCACCGGACAGTGCGCTGCAAACTGGCCGCCGCTGATGGCCAAGGCCGACGACAAGGCCAGCGGCGACTACAGCATCATTTCCCGCGATGACGGCAGCAAGCAGTGGGCCTACAAGGGCAAGCCGCTCTATACTTGGAAGAAAGACCAGAAAGCGGGCGACAAGACCGGCGACGGTTTCAATAACGTCTGGCACGCTGCCAAGCCCTGACCTGCCGATCTGTCCATGGCCGATTTCGCCGACGAGCTCGCATCGCAGATCCCGCGCCTGCGGCGCTATGCGCGCGCGTTGACGCATGATGCGTCATGGGCAGATGACCTGGTGCAGGATACGCTGGAGCGCGCCTTGCAGCGACGCTGGCTGTTCCGGATCAACAGCAACCTCACCGCATGGTTGTTGACGATGTTGCACCGCCTGTATTTGAACGAGGCGCCGCGCCGTCAACTTGTCGCCGTGCCGATCGAGGAATTGCCCGAGGCGGTTGCGCCAGGCGAACCCGGCCAGCAGCTCGACGTGCGGCGCGCGCTGGCCAGCCTGAGTCCGGAGCATCGCGCCGTCATCGTGCTGGTCGGCCTCGAGCAACTGCGATACCAGGAGGTGGCTGAAGTGCTGAACGTCCCGCTGGGCACCGTCATGTCCCGGCTTGCGCGTGCGCGAGCTCACCTGCGCGAACTGCTTTCCGGCCAGCCCGCGTCCGGCTCGTCGACGCATTTAACACGGGTCAAGTGATATGTCCGCCTCACCGATCACTGAAATCGATTTGCATGCCTATGTCGATGGTCAGCTCGATGCGGCGCGTCGCGCCGAGGTCGAGGCTTACCTGGCAGCGCACCCGGAGGCGGTCGCCGAAGTCCATGCCTGGCGGACGCAGAATCAGTTGTTGCACGACGTGTTCGATCCCGTACTCAACGAGCCGGTGCCGCTGCGCTTCTCCGCCGCCTTGCAGCGGAAGCGGTGGCCGCAAGGCCTGGTCGCGGGATTCGCGTGGCTGAGTTGCGGACTCGTCGCCGGCTGGCTGGCGCATGGCATGATGCAGCCAATCGAACAGCCGCGTGCCTTTGCTCGAGAGGCGCTGGCCGCGCATGTACTGTACTCGGCCGAGCAGCGCCATCCGGTCGAGGTTCCGGCGCAGCAGGAAGCGCACCTGGTGGCATGGCTGTCCAAACGCTTGAGCGCGCCGATCCACGCGCCCAACCTGCGGGAGCAGGGCTTCTCCCTGCTAGGTGGCCGTCTGTTGCCCGGAAAAGACGGCCCGCTGGCACAGTTGATGTATGAATCGGATACGGGCGAGCGCCTGACATTGACCGTGCGCCACGCTGTGCAACCGCAGCCCGAGACCGGTTTCAAAGTAATGGAGCAGGGCGGCACCAGGGCGTTCTACTGGATCGACAGCGACTATGGTTACGCCTTGTCCGGCGGCATCGACAAGCGCAGGTTGCTGGATATCGCCCGTGTGGTCTACCTCCAGCTTCATCCGGTTCAAAATTGATGTAAGGTTGGCAGGTGCTGCAAAGACCAAGTCCCAGTCCTCGACGAAATCATGGAGCAGCCATGTTGTTCAAGCGCAATCCCAACGGAATCGACATTCCATTCAGTTCTGAAATTACTCCACGCCACATTTTTGAATCTCGCCGCAGCTTCATCCGGCAGCTTGCGGTCGGCTCGATTGCCGGCGGCGCGCTCATGGACATGCTTACCCGCGAGGCCTTCGCACAGTCAGAAGGTGCGCAGAAACTCGCGGCGAAGAGGGACACTGCGTTTGTCGTGATGGACAAACCGACCTCGTACAAGGACGCCACCACCTACAACAACTTCTATGAATTCGGCACCGACAAGACCGATCCTTCGCGCTACGCCGGCGCCATGAAAACGCGGCCGTGGACGGTTGCGATCGAAGGCGAGGTCAAGAAGCCGATGACGATTGACATCGACAGCCTGATGAAGCTGGCGCCGCTGGAAGAACGTGTATATCGCCTGCGCTGCGTGGAAGGCTGGTCGATGGTGATTCCATGGACGGGCTACTCGTTCTCCGAACTGATCAGAAAAGTTGAGCCGACCGGCAATGCGAAGTTTGTCGAATTCATTTCGCTCGCCGACAAGAAGCAGATGCCGGGCGTGCGCAGCCCGGTGCTGGAATGGCCGTATGTTGAAGGCTTGCGGCTGGATGAGGCGAAGCATCCGCTGGCGCTGCTGACGTTCGGCATGTATGGCGAAGTGCTGCCAAACCAGAACGGCGCGCCGCTGCGCATGGTCGTGCCATGGAAGTACGGGTTCAAGTCGGTGAAGTCGATCGTCAAGATCCGCTTTGTCAAGGACCAGCCGCGGACCGCGTGGAACATTGCGGCGCCGCAGGAATACGGGTTCTATTCGAACGTTAATCCCGAGGTCGATCATCCACGCTGGTCGCAGGCGACCGAGCGACGCATCGGGGAAGACGGATTCTTCGCTCGCAAGCGCAAGACGCTGATGTTCAACGGCTACAGCGACGTGGCATCGCTGTATTCCGGCATGGACCTGAAGAAGTTTTTCTGAGGACGCAGGGGAATTCCGTGTTCAATCCGACTCCACGCCAGATCGCGTCGATCAAGACCGTAATCTTCGTTGCTGCGCTGCTGCCGTTCACGCGCCTCGTGCTGTTCGCATTCACCGATCGTCTCGGCGCCAATCCGATCGAATTCATCACGCGCAATACCGGTGACTGGACGTTGTACTTTCTGTGTTTTACGCTCGCGGTCACGCCCTTGCGACGCCTGAGCAAATGGCACTGGCTGATCAAGCTGCGGCGCATGCTGGGCCTGTTTGCATTCTTTTACGCGACGCTGCACTTCACCACTTTTTTCTGGTTCGACCACTTCTTCGATGTCGACGAAATGCTGCGCGACGTGGCGAAGCGGCCCTTCATCACGGTAGGCTTCACGGCGTTCCTGCTGCTGCTTCCGCTCGCCATTACCAGCACGAACGGCATGATTCGCCGTCTTGGCGGCAAGCGCTGGCAGTCGTTGCATCGCCTCGTGTATCTGATCGCCAGCCTTGGCATCCTGCACTTCTGGTGGATGAAGGCGGGTAAGCATGATTTCGCGCAGCCCATCCTGTATGGCAGCATCGTCGGCCTGCTGCTTCTGACGCGCGGAATCAATTCCAGAATGCAAAAGCGCCGGACGGAGCCGGCGCCTGGTTGAGGAGGTTAGTGGGTCAGGGAAGCTGCGATTCCAGCGCGAACAGGTCACCCGCCGTTTCGCGCTTGCGGATGAGGTGCACCTTGTCGCCGTCCACCATCACTTCTGCCGCACGGCCGCGCGTATTGTAGTTGGATGACATCGTCATGCCGTACGCGCCGGCCGACATGATCGCCAGCAGGTCGCCCTGCTCGATCGCCAGCGCACGCTCACGCGCCAGCCAGTCGCCCGATTCGCATACCGGGCCGACCACATCGTAGACCTTCGGTGATGCAGCGCGCTGCACCACGGCTTGCACGCCGTGCCATGCTTCATACATGGCCGGACGCATCAGATCGTTCATCGCCGCGTTGACGATCGCGAAGTTCTTCACCGCGCCATGCTTCAGGTATTCCACTTCGGTCAGGAGCACGCCGGCATTGCCAACGATCGAGCGTCCGGGTTCGAACATCACCTGGATGGGCGCACCCTTGTGATTCGTCAGACGCCATTTGTCGATTTTTGCAAACAACCGCGTCAGATAGTCGCCTACCGCGACAGGCTTGTCCTTGTCATAAGTGATGCCGATGCCGCCGCCGATGTCCAGGTGATGCAGGCGGATGCCTTCCTGCGCGAGACGGTCGACCAGTTCGATCAGACGGTCGAGCGCTTCGAGCAGCGGCGCATCGTCCAGCAGCTGCGAGCCGATATGGCAATCGATGCCGACGATACGGATGTTGGGAAGCGTCGCGGCCACACGATAGGCGTTCAGCGCTTCGTCATAATCAATGCCGAACTTGTTTTCCTTCAGCCCGGTCGAGATGTACGGATGGGTCTTCGGATCGACGTTCGGGTTCACGCGCAGCGAGATCGGCGCCTGCTTGCCCATTTCGCCGGCGACTTCATTCAGGCGGGCCAGCTCGGCGGTCGACTCGACGTTGAAGCAGAGGATGTCGTGCGACAGCGCAAGCCGCATTTCCTCGTGCGTCTTGCCCACGCCGGAAAAGATCACCTTGTGCGGATCGCCGCCGGCGGCAATCACGCGCCGCAGTTCGCCGCCCGATACGATATCGAATCCTGATCCCATGCGGCTGAGCAGGTTCAGCACGGCGAGGTTGGAATTGGATTTCACCGAGTAGCAGACCAGCGCCGTCGTTTCGTCCCGGCGGTTTTCCTTGCAGGCGTTGGCATAGGCGGAAAAATTCTCGACCAGCGCCGCCTTGGAGTAGACGTAGGTCGGGCTGCCGAACTGTTTGGCGATGTCGGTCAGCGGGATGTTTTCGACGTGCAGCACGCCGTTCTTGTAATGGAAATGCGACATGGGAAGGCGGAAGGCTATTTGGAAGCAGGTGCGTGATTGTCCGCAGGGGCCGGGGAAGTCGGTGCGGAAGACGTCGGGATCGGCGCGGGTTTTGCCGACAGGTAAAGCGGCCCCTTCTGCCCGCATCCGGCCACGGCACACGCAAGCATGGTAACGACGACAAGAACCGAAGCGGACTTCACGATTAGAATCACGGTTTAAGAAAATTGATTGGAGTGTAGCATGACTGAATCCGAATTCCTGGCACTGGCCGAGCAGACGCTAGGCGTGATCGAATCCGCACTCGAGCGTGCCGCGGACGACAGCGACCTGGACGTCGAATGCAGCCGCAGTGGCAATGTGCTGGAAATCGAATTTGTTGACAATGGTTCAAAGATCATCGTCAACAGCCAGGCGCCGATGCAGGAGATGTGGGTGGCAGCACGTTCGGGCGGCTTCCATTACCGCTATGAGGGCGGGCGCTGGATCAATACCCGCGACCAGTCCGAGTTGTTCTCGGCCTTGTCGCGCATGGTGAGCGAGCAGGGCGGCGTACCGCTGGTGCTGCACGGCGCGAAATAAAGAAAAAAGCCGAACTCGCAGGTGCAGGTTCGGCTTTGGCTTTTACCCCGGAGCGCCAACTCCCTTGAGTGTCAGAACAATTCGTTCTTCACCTCGTCCTTGGACTTCTCTTCATCCGTCGCCTGCTTCTCGCCCAGTCCCAGGCTGTGCACGCCGGTGCCTGGCGGATTCTCGGCGTAATAATATTCGCCGTTCACCTGGATGATGCCTTCCGGTACCGGGCGGTCTTCGATCGGTACATCCTTGAGCGCCTTCTGCATGTAGCTGATCCAGATCGGCAGCGCGAGGCCGCCGCCGGTTTCACGGTTGCCGAGATTGCGAGGCTGGTCGAAGCCGATCCAGGCGATGCCGACCATCTTCGGCATGTAGCCCGCGAACCAGGCGTCGACCGAGTCGTTCGTGGTGCCAGTCTTGCCGGCGATGTCCGGGCGCTTCAGCACCAGCGCACGGGTCGCAGTGCCGTACTTGACCACGTCCTTCAGCATGTTGTCCATCAGGAAGGCATTGCGTTCGTCGATCACACGATTGGATTCATCGCCTGCCTTGTCCGGCGTAACCTCGGACAGCACATTGCCATTCGAATCGGTAATCTTCGAAATGATGTACGGACTGATCTTGTAGCCACCGTTTGCGAATACCGCGTAGGCCCCGGCCAGCTGCAACGGTGTAACCGCGCCGGCACCGAGCGCCAGTGTCAGGTAGGGCGGGTTCTTGTCCGCATCGAAGCCGAAGCGAGTGGTGTATTCCTGTCCATACTTCGCCCCGATCCTGTGCAGGATACGGATCGAAATCATGTTCTTCGACTTGGTGAGACCCTTACGCATCGTCATCGGGCCTTCATACTTGCCGTCGTAGTTCTTCGGTTCCCACGCCTGCCCGCCGGTTTGGCCGGCGTCGAAGCTGATCGGCGCGTCGTTGATGATGGTGGATGGTGATAAGCCCTTTTCCAGCGACGCTGAATAGATGAACGGCTTGAACGAGGAGCCGGGCTGGCGCCATGCCTGAGTGACGTGATTGAATTTGCTGCGGTTGAAATCGAAGCCGCCGACCAAGGCACGGATCGCACCGTCGGTGGTGTTGGCTGCCACGAAGGCCGATTCGACGTCCGGCATTTGCGTGATGCTCCACGCCTTGTTCTCTTGGGTGACGCGGATGATCGCGCCACGCTTGATGCGACGGTTTGGTGCCGCTTTTTCGCTCAGCGCATTCGTCGCAATCGCCAGGCCTGGGCCGGTGATCGTGATTTCCTCGCCGGAAGACAGGACCGCCTTCACGCTCTTCGGCGCTGCCTCCAGTACCACGGCCGCGACGATGTCGTCGCTGTCGGGGTGTTCGGCGAGTTCGGTTTCGATGGCGCTTTCGGCTTCCTCTTTCGCGTTCGGAATCTCCATGTAGCCTTCCGGGCCGCGATAGCCGTGCCGCTTTTCATAATCCAGCACGCCACGCCGCAATGCCAGGTAGGCAGCGTCCTGGTCGGCCTTGGTGATGGTTGTGTACACGTTCAGCCCGCGCGTGTATGCCTCTTCCTTGAACTGGTCGTAAACGAGCTGGCGCGTCATCTCCGCCACGTACTCGGCGTGGATGCCGAATTCGCTGCTGTCGGTCTTGATCTTCAGGACCTGGTCCTTGGCTTCCTGGTATTGATCCTGCGTGATGTAGCCGAGCTGGAACATGCGCTCCAGGATGTACTGCTGCCGCGCGCGGGCTCGCTTGGGGTTGGCGACCGGGTTGTAGGCCGAAGGCGCCTTGGGCAGGCCGGCCAGCATCGCAGCTTCCGCCACGGTGATGTCCGAGAGCTTTTTGCCGAAGTAGATCTGCGCCGCCGAAGAGAAGCCATAGGCGCGCTGTCCCAGGTAAATCTGGTTCATGTACAGCTCGAGGATCTGGTCCTTCGACAGGTTCTGCTCGATCTTCCATGCCAGCAGCGCCTCGTAGATCTTGCGCTTGAGCGTCTGCTCGCTGGAGAGGAAGAAGTTGCGTGCAACCTGCTGGGTAATGGTGGATGCGCCCTGCTTCGAGTGGCTGGTCAGGTTGTGGACGGCAGCCCGCAGGATACCCATGTAATCCACGCCGCCGTGATCATAAAAGCGGTCATCCTCGATCGCGAGCACCGCCTTCTTCATGATGTCGGGCACATCCTTGATATGTACGAGATTGCGGCGCTCTTCGCCGAATTCGCCGATCAGCACGTTGTCCGCCGAATAGATCCGCAGCGGAATCTTTGGGCGGTAGTCGGTAATGGCCTCCAGCGACGGCAGATTCGGGTAGGCCATGGTCAGGGCAAAGCCGAGCAGCAGCACGCCGACCAGGGCCAGTCCGACGATTCCTCCAAAGAGGCCGAGTGTGAGACGCACTAACAGTGGGTACCGGCGTTTGGGCGCCGCTTCTTTCGGGGTGTCGCCGGGAGGATTTGGACGAGTCATTCGGAGAAAACGAGTGGGGACAGGAACGCAGAATTATAACGGCGCACATCGCTGTCCGAAATTAATGGAAAACCAATCATTACTAAAAGGTAACGTGGGCTTTTGGCAACGCGGTTACAAATTACTGGTAGGAAATCGCTTTACACTGGTTCAGGCTTATTGCTAGGATTTAATGTAACGTTGGATATTTATCACCTAAATATTGGTTTTTAAACGAGTTTTTCGTGAGTCGATGATTTTATCCCTTCATTCGACATTCAGATAAGTGGTGCGTTCACGCAATAAACCACATTTTGGGGAGAGTTACCCTTGGCCATTGATCTCGGATTGTTACTGGGAAAGAAGAATCCGCCGCTGATCGGCCTGGACATCAGCACTTCGGGCGTCAAACTCGTTGAACTGTCTGAAGCGGGCAAAAATGAACTTCGGCTGGAGCGTTTCGCAAGCGAGCCCTTGCCGCGCGGCGCCGTCGTGGACGGCAACATCGAAAACATCGAACAAGTGACGGAAGCGGTGCGCCGCGTCTGGAAAAAAAGCGGCTCGCGTGCGAAGCATGTTGCGCTAGGCATGCCGCCAGCTTCCGTGATCACCAAGAAAATCATCCTGCCTGCAGGCTTGTCCGAGGACGAGCTGGAAATGCAGGTGGAAAGCGAAGCGAACCAATATATCCCCTTTGCGCTGGATGAAGTGAGCCTGGATTTCGACGTTATCGGCCCAGCCCAGAATGCGCCGGAAGACGTCGAGGTGCTGATTGCGGCCACGCGCAAGGAAAAGGTGGAGGATCGCGTCGCCGTGGCGGAAGCGGCCGGATTGAAGCCAAGCGTCATGGACATTGAATCGTATGCCGCACGCACTGCCATCGATCGCATCACGGCGCAACTGCCCAAGGGTGGCCAGGGACAGATCGTCGCCCTGTTCCAGGTCGGCGCACAGGTCACCCAGGTGTCGGTACTGCTGGACGGCCAAACCATTTACGAACGCGAGCAGCCCTTCGGCGGCAACCAGCTGACCCAGGATATCGTGCGCGCCTACGGGCTGTCGTTCGAGGATGCGGAAGCAAAGAAGAAGGCGGCGGACCTGCCGGATGGCTACGAGCGCGAACTGCTCGAGCCTTTCCTGGAAAACGCTGCGCTCGAAGTCACGCGCGCCATCCAGTTCTTCTTTACGTCCACACCGTACACCCATATCGACCAGATCTTCCTCGCCGGAGGATGCGCGGTCATCCCCGGAATGGTGGAACTGGTTGCGGAACGCACCAAGATTTCCACTTCCGTCGTCAGCCCTTTCAAAGGCATGCAACTGGCGTCTTCGGTGCGTGAAAAGCAGTTGCGCGCCGAGGCGCCATCCTATCTCGTGGCCTGCGGGCTGGCGATGCGGAGGTTCGACCGATGATTCGCATTAACCTCCTTCCTCACCGCGAAGAAGCGCGCAAGCAGCGCAAGATCGGCTTCTACAGGTTGCTGGCCATGTCAGGCCTGATGGGGCTTGCCATGGTGGTCGTGGTCGGCGGCATTATCGGTGCCCAGATCGCCAACCAGAACCAGCGCAACACCTTCATCAAGGCAGAGAATGCCAAGCTCGATGCGCAGATCAAGGAAATCGCGACGCTCAAGCAGGAAATCGACGGCCTGAAGGCACGCCAGCAGGCGGTGGAAGACCTGCAGAGCGACCGCAACCAGCCTGTCTACCTGATGGATGAACTGGTCAAGCAGGTGCCGGAAGGGATCTACCTGCGCTCCTTCAAGCAGGAAAACCAGCGCGTGGTGCTGGCCGGATTTGCACAATCCAATGAGCGCGTGTCCGAACTGTTGCGCAACCTCAGCAATAACTCGCCATGGCTTGAACGTCCGGACCTGATCGAGATCCGCTCGGCAAACGTTGGCCAGGGCAAGGACGCGAAGAGGGTATTCGATTTCACTGTCAACGTAGGAATCAAGCGCCCCCGCGAGAAGGATCAGGCGGCTTCGGGCAAGGCAGCTGGCGCGGCGCCCAAGCGCCCCTGACATGAAAGACTCACTATGGCAGATCTGAAGCAAATCGGTGACAAGGTCGCCGCGCAGTTCCGCGGCCTGAACGGAAGGCATCCGGGCCAGTGGCCGCTGATTCCGCGCATGGCCTGCGGACTCGGCACGCTGGCGGTTGTTGTGCTGCTTGGCTGGTTCCTGTACCTGGACGGCGAAATGGACGAACTCGATCAGGGCAAGCAGGAAGAGGTAAAGCTGCGCGACGACTACAAGCTGAAGGTGCAGCAGGCGATCAACCTCGCCAGCCTGCGCAAGCAGAAGGAGCAGGTCGGCGAGTATGTGTCGACGCTCGAGAAGCAGTTGCCCAGCAAGGCGGAAATGGACGCGCTCCTGTCCGACATCAACCAGGCGGGTCTGGGCCGCGGACTGCAGTTCGAGTTGTTCAAGCCTGGCCAGGTCGTCGTGAAGGATTATTACGCGGAGCTGCCGATCGATATCAAGGTGACCGGAAACTATCACGACGTAGGCTCCTTCACCAGCGACATCGCGAACCTGCCCCGGATCGTGACCCTGAACAACATGAACCTCGTTGCGGGCAAGGACGGCAGCCTGACGCTGGATGCGGTCGCCAAGACATTCCGCTACCTGGACAAGGACGAAGTCAGCGAGCAACGCAAGCTGGCGGCTGAAAAAGCCAAGAAGGCGGGAGCGAAAAAATGAAAAGTCTTCGCGTCAGGGCAGCTCTTGCCGCTTTCATCGTCACGGGAATTCTCGCCGGTTGCGGCGACGGCGACCTGCAGGAAGTCAAGCAGTGGATGGAAGACGTGCAGCGCCATACGCCGGTCACTGTGCAAAAGCTTCCGGAACCCAAGACATTCACGCCGTTCGTCTATAACGCCAAGGATGAGGTCGATCCGTTCAGTCCGCTCAAGCTCTCGACGGCGCTTGCCAAGATGCAGGCGAGTTCAGGCAGCGGGATCAAGCCGGATCTTGAACGCCGCAAGGAGCCGCTGGAAAACTTCCCCCTCGACAGCATCAAGATGGTCGGGACACTGGAGAAGCCCGGCTTGAGCTACGCCCTCTTGCAGGTCGACAAATCAGTGTTCCAGGTCAAGGCCGGTAATTACATCGGTCAGAATTTTGGGATGATCACGAAAATCACGGAAACGGAAGTCGAACTGAAGGAAATCGTCCGCGATGCGGCAGGGGAATGGTCCGAGCGCAAAGCCAAGTTAGAGTTGCAGGAGAATAAAAAATGAACGCGGTCAAACAACACTTCCAACGCTTGGGCGCAACTGTGAATGGCGCATCGAGGAGATTCGTCTTCGCATGCCTGCTGATGGCATGCGGCGCGGCTTTGGCACAGGAAAATGCCATCGAGTCGATCAGCGCGAATCAGCAGGGCGCAAACGTCATCGTCAAGGTGATGCTGAAGAACCCGGTCAAGAAGCCACCGATCGGTTTTTCGATCACGAGTCCTGCGCGCATTGCGCTGGATTTCGCCGGCACAGCCAATGCCACTGGGAAGTCTGCGCAGGACATCGGCCTGGGCGATGTGCGCAATGTCAATGTGGTGCAGGCGGGCGAACGCTCGCGGCTGGTGTTCAACCTGCTGCGTCCGCTGAACTACGCCACCGCAGTGGAAGGCAATTTGGTGATCGTGACGATCGACGGATCAGGCGGCGTGGCGACGCCAGTGAATGCGGCCGGCGTCCCGATTTCGCCCAAAGTTGCGGATACTGGCAAACAGGCCCTGCGTGATATCGATTTCCGCCGTGGACCGAATGGAGAAGGGCGAATTGTCGTCGACCTGCCGAGCAACCAAGTGGCCGTCGACGTGCGCCAGCAGGGACAGGCGATTGTCGTCGATTTCCTGAAGGCTTCGCTGCCGGAGGTATTGCGCCGCCGACTTGATGTGACCGATTTCGGCACTCCGGTGCAGACCATTACGACTACGCCGAAGGGCGAGAACGTGCACATGGTGATCGAGCCGAAGGGCCTGTGGGAGCACAGCGCCTATCAAAGCGATACGCAACTCGTCGTGGAAGTGAAGCCCATCAAGGAAGACCCGAACAAGCTGGTACAGGGGACACAGGGCTATCGCGGCGAGCGACTTTCGCTGAATTTCCAGAATGTCGAAGTGCGCGCGGTCCTGCAAGTGATTGCCGACTTCACCGGCCTGAACATCATCACCAGCGACTCGGTCAGTGGCAACCTTACCCTGCGCCTGAAGGACGTTCCGTGGGATCAGGCCCTGGATATCGTGATGCAGGCCAAGGGCCTCGACATGCGCAAGAACGGCTCGGTGATCTGGATTGCACCGAAGGATGAACTGCTGACCAAGGAAAAGCTGGAACTGGAGCAGAAATCGCAAATCGCCGAGCTGGAGCCGCTGCGGACCGAGACGTTCCAGCTCAACTATCAGAAGGCGGAAGCATTCAAGCAGGTGTTTGGCCTGGATACCGGCGGTGACACCAAGAAGAGCATTCTCTCCAAGAGGGGCAGCGCAGTCATCGATCCGCGGACCAATCAGCTCTTCGTGACCGACATCGCATCCAAGCTCGAGGAGGTACGAAAGCTCGTTCAAAAGACTGATATTGCGTCGAAACAGGTGCTGATCGAGGCGCGGATCGTTGAAGCCGATGACAAGTTCAGCAAGAACCTTGGCGCGAAACTCGGCTTCAATGACATGCGCAATCTCCGCGGTGGGGATGCGGGGTACCAGCTCAATGGCAATACGCGGGCTGCCGTGACGGGGAACTACATCGGTATCGGTGAACAGACCGGCCAGGCGCAGGATTCGGGAAGCGCTTTCAACAACACGCAGTTCGTGAATCTCCCGGCAGCCGGCATTAATGGATTGACGGCTCCGAGCCTTGCGGTCAGCCTTTTCTCTGCGGCCGCCAACCGGTTCCTGAACCTGGAACTGTCGGCACTCGAAGCGGATGGCAAAGGAAAGATCATTTCCAGCCCGCGCGTTGTCACGGCGGACCAGCTGAAAGCGCTCATCGAGCAAGGCACTGAACTGCCCTATCAGGTGGCTACGTCGAGTGGCGCAACATCCATTGCCTTCCGCAAAGCGAACCTGAAGCTTGAAGTGACCCCGCAGATCACGCCCGACGGAAACATCATCCTCGACGTGGATGTGAACAAGGATAGCGTCGGTGTCGAAACCCGTGCGGGCTTCGCCATTGACACCAAGCACGTCAAGACACAGGTGCTGGTCGAAAACGGCGGAACGGTCGTGCTTGGTGGTATCTTCCAGCAGACCCAACGTGATTCCGAAGCGAAAGTGCCTTTGCTGGGCGATGTGCCGGTGCTAGGACATCTCTTCAAGACAACCACTCGCACAAACGACAAGACAGAGTTGCTGATATTCATCACGCCGAAGATCGTGAACGACCGCCTTGCGACGCGGTGATTGACGACAATATCCAATAGAACAACAAGATCCAATAAATAAAATCAGGGAAGAAAAATGACATTTGGCTCGATAACAAGCGTCTTCAGAAATGCAGCCCGCATGGGAGTGACCGGGTTTGCGGCGTTCATGCTCGTATCTTGTGGAGGGGGCGGAGGATCACCAGGAACCGTTGCCGGCAGCAGCGGATCCACGAATACAACGCCGACGTCGGTTTCCCTGCTGTTCAGCACGCCCGAACTTCCTTCGTCCGGCGCGAGCGGTACGGAAGTGACCGTGACGGCAGTGGTAAAGAATGCGAGCAACAATACGATTGCCTCGACCCCGGTTACCTTCTCCGCTTCTTCTGGCGCTTTGAGCAATGTGTCGAGTTCGACCGATACGAGCGGAAAGGCGACAGCAACGCTTGGCACTTCGGGTGACAAGACCAATCGCACCATAACGGTTACTGCGAAGGCCGGAAATGTTTCCACGACCGGAACCGTGACCGTCAGCGGAACCGCCGTTACGGCGACTGGGCCGACAACGGTCACTGGTGGCGGCACAGGCGATTTCGTGATTTCCGTGAAGGACTCGGCCGGCGTCGCAGTGGCCAATGTTCCTGTGACGATTTCTTCCGCGAAGGGAAATGCGATTGCAATCACCTCTTCGGGTGGCGGAAGTACCTCTGCGCCACTTACCAGCTCGCTGGGGCAAGTAGCCATCCGTGTTTCTGGTTCGCAAGCTGGCACTGATACGCTGTCGATTGCCTCTCAAGGCGCAACGAAATCACTGTCCTTTACCGTAAATTCGGTCAGCCTGACCGTCGCCACAGTTGGAACGACTGTAAACAGCAGCGGCAATGCACAAACCAGCACCGGGATCTGCACCAAGCTTGTGACAAGCTATGCCAATGCCGGCGTACCGCAATCCGGCACGGTCAATATCACCGCTTCCCGTGGCACCCTGTATTCGGACAGCGCCTGCTCCTCGGTACTGTCGAGCAGCGGAGTACCTGTGACTGCAGGCAGTGCAGAGGCGTATATCAAATCGGAGACGGCCGGTGTTGCAACCATTATTGCCACGATCGTCAATGGCCCGACGGCACAAACGACCCTGGAATTTGCCGCCCCGCTGACGTCGACCGCAACGATTACCCTGCAGGCCGATCCCGCAGTCATCGGAACCAATGCAACTACCCAGAGCGAGCGGAGCCGCTTGACTGCAGTCGTGCGGGACGGTACTGCGTATAACAACCTGGTAAAGGATGCAGTTATCGAATTTACCATCGTCAAGGATGGCAGCGGCGGCAGTCTGTCCAACCCGGTGGCTACTACGGCAAGCGACGGCACCGCAACGGTCGACTTCATTGCCGGCTCTGCCACCACGGAGACAAATGGTGTCCAGATCCAGGCAAAAATCCAGGGCACGAGCAAGCTTGCGACGGCTACGCTGACTGTGTCCAGGAAATCCCTGTTCATTACTGCAGGCACAGGCAATTTACTCGAAGCACCGAGTTCGACGACCTACAGGCAAGACTATTCGGTATTCGTGACGGATGCCTCAGGCAATCCTGTGCCTAATGTTACTGTTACCGCATCGATTCGCGTGACCAGGTATCGCAAGGGTCAATACCACTATTACACGACGGACGACGTTACCGCCGGGCTGGTAAGCCAGGCAGGGTGGGGCGTGGTAAATACATCCACCTGCGCCAATGAGGATGTCAATCTGAACGGAATCCTGGACCCGGGCGAGGATACGAACCAGAATGGCATCCTCGACCCGAGGACGCCGGTGAATGTCACATCGAGTGGTCAAACCGATGCCAACGGTGTTGCAGTGGTTTCCATCCTGTACCCGAAAGATAGGGGAAACTGGACCGAGTCAATGCTGACGGTCCGGGGCAGTGTTGCGGGTACAGAGGCGACCTACAGCACACAGGCTTATTTCCTGCCGGTTCTTGCTTCCGACCTGCAGAATCAAACTGTTCCCCCGCCGGGCAGTCCGAGTCCATATGGGATTGGTACATGTGACGTGGCGTACTAGTGTCTAATATTTTTCTCGTAGGCTTGATGGGCGCCGGCAAGACCACGGTCGGCCGTGCCCTCGCCAAAAAACTCGACAAACGCTTCATCGATTCCGATCATGAAATAGAGGCGCGCACCGGCGCTGCCATTCCATTGATTTTCGAAATCGAGGGGGAAGCCGGTTTTCGCCAGCGCGAATCGGAAGTGATCCGCGAGTTGACACAATTGAACGATATCGTTCTTGCTACCGGCGGCGGAGCGATCCTGCGTCCGGAAAATCGCGAATACCTGAAAACACGCGGGACCGTGATTTACCTGCGGGCGAGCGTCAACGCCATCCTCCAGCGCACCAGCCACGACAAGAACCGCCCCTTGCTGCAGACCGCCGATCCGCGCCAGCGGCTCGAACAGCTGGCGAGGGAACGGGAGCCTTATTACATGGAAGTTGCCGATCTTGTCATCGATACCGGCCGTCCTAACGTACAATCACTGGTGCAGACCATCCTGACCCAGCTGGAAACGGTGACCAAGGGCCGGGGCGAGGATAAGACGAACCCAACTTCCTGACACTTTTTGATGATGACGCAACACGCTTCCCCGATTACCTTGCATGTCGACCTCGGGGATCGCAGCTATCCGATTTTCATCGGACAATCGCTTTTGTCCGATTCTGACTTCATCAGCCGCCATGTCGCAGGCAAGCGTGCTGCGATTGTGACCAACACCACGGTTGGTCCGCTCTACCTCGACAAGGTGGTGCGCGAGCTTTCCAACGCAGGCAAGCAGGTCACGACGATCGTCTTGCCCGACGGCGAAGAGGAGAAAAACTGGCCCAGCCTGATGCGTGTCTTCGATGTGCTTCTCCAGGAAAAATGCGACCGCAAGACCACCCTCGTGGCGCTGGGCGGCGGCGTCATCGGCGACCTGACCGGTTTTGCCGCGGCCACTTACATGCGCGGCGTGCCCTTCATCCAGGTACCGACCACCTTGCTGTCGCAGGTCGATTCTTCCGTCGGCGGCAAGACCGGCATCAACCATCCGCTGGGCAAGAACATGATCGGCGCGTTCTACCAGCCGCGCGCGGTGATTGCGGATACGTCGACGCTGGATACCTTGCCGCCGCGCGAGCTGTCCGCCGGCCTGGCCGAAGTCATCAAGTATGGCGCCATCATTGATGTGGCGTTTTTCGACTGGATCGAAGCAAACATCGCGAAGCTGGCTGGCAGGGATGCGGATGCATTGGCATACGCCATCAAGCGTTCCTGCGAGCTCAAGGCCGATGTCGTGCGGCAGGACGAACGTGAAGGAGGGCTGCGCGCCATCCTTAATTTCGGCCACACTTTCGGTCACGCCATCGAGGCAGGCCTTGGTTATGGCGAATGGCTGCATGGCGAGGCGGTCGGTTGCGGCATGGTGATGGCCGCTGATCTGTCGCACCGCCTTGGCTTTATCGATGCATCCACGAAAGAGCGTGTGGCCGCGCTGGTCAAGGCCGCCGGCCTGCCCGTCGTGGCGCCGGATCTCGGCAAGGAGCGGTGGCTGGAACTCATGCAGGTCGACAAGAAGAATGAAGGCGGACAGATCAAGTTCATCCTGCTCAAGCCTCTCGGTTCGTCGGTCATCATGCCGGCGCCGCAGGACGTGCTGCTGGCAACCCTGGATGCCTGTGTCAGATAGATGAAACACGACGCCAACCTCGCACCTTACGCCGCTCGGCCAGAGGCATCGCGGGGACGGCGTTTCCCCGAACCGCCGCCCGCATCCCGCAGCGAATTCCAGCGCGATCGCGACCGCATCATCCACTCCACGGCATTCAGGCGGCTCGAATACAAAACGCAGGTGTTCGTCAATCACGAGGGCGACCTGTTCCGCACGCGCCTGACGCACAGCATTGAAGTCGCGCAGATCGGACGCTCCATCGCGCGGAACCTGCGCCTGAATGAAGACCTGGTCGAAGCAATCTCGCTCGCCCACGACCTGGGGCACACGCCCTTCGGCCACGCTGGTCAGGAAGCGCTCAATGCCGCCATGAAGGACTACGGTGGTTTCGAGCACAACCTGCAAAGCCTGCGCGTGGTCGATGAACTGGAGGAGCATTACGGCGCGTTCGACGGCCTGAATCTGATGTTCGAAACGCGCGAGGGCGTCCTCAAGCACTGCTCGCATGCGAATGCCTCGCAGCTCGGCGACATCGGCCTGCGCTTCCTCCAGCGCAAGCAGCCGACGCTGGAAGCGCAGCTAGCGAACCTTGCCGATGAAATCGCCTACAACAACCATGATGTCGACGACGGATTGCGCTCAGGCCTGCTGACCACCGCGCAGCTCGATGAAATCGAATTCTACGCGCAGCATCGCAGGGAGGTGGAGACAGTGTATCCCGGCATCAGCGGACGGCGCGCGATCCATGAAACCATCCGGCGCATGATCAATGCGCTGATCGTCGACCTGATCAATGCATCGCAGGCGCGCATCCAGGAGGCCGGATTGAAGACGGTGGACGATGTGCGCAATTCGCCCGCCCTGATCACGTTCTCCGACGACATGCAGGCGCAGGCGGCGCAATTGAAGCGATTTCTGCGTGAGAACCTGTATCGCCATTACATGGTGAACCGCATGACCAGCAAGGCCCGCCGCATCGTGCACGAGATGTTCGATGCATTCATGCAGGAGCCGCGCCTGCTGCCGCCCGACTACCAGGTTGTGGTGGGTGATGGTGAGGACAAGGCCCGCGCGCAGGCCCGCAAAGTGGCTGATTACATCGCCGGCATGACGGATCGTTACGCGATCCGCGAACACCGGCGACTATTCCGGATCGACGAGATCTGACTTGGTCAAGCGAGCTCGCGCAACGGGTGCGCGTGAGCCGGCCATGCCGGTTCAAAGAAGCGCTCGATCATGTCTGCCGTGACTTCCGCCCAGGTCGCGGGCGACCATTTCGGTGCGTTGTCCTTGTCGATGACCACCGAGCGGATACCTTCCAGCACTTCGCCCTGTTCAAAGCAGCGGCGGACCATCGTGCGTTCCATGCGCAGGCACTCCGCCACGCTCATGGTTGCGCCGCGGCGCACCTGGGCTAGCGTCGCGCACATCATCAGCGGCGAGCGCTTCTTCATCGTCTCGAGCGTTTTCTGCGCGAAGTCGCTCGCGTCGGTCGCGAGCGAGGCGGCAATCGCGGTGACCGCATCATGCGCGAAGTGCCGGTCAATGGCGGCGCGTTCCTGTGCAAGCATGCTGCGCGCAGGATCAGCCTGTTCCGTGAATTCCGCCGCGAATGCGCGAACCGCCGCGCGCACGTCCGGCGCCTGCGTTGTCTGCAGCATGGCGACGAGCGCGGGAAGCTGCGCAGAGGGGACATAGACATCGGCCAGGTCCGCGTAAAGCGCGTCCGCTGCGCCGACCACTTCGCCGCTGACCCCGAGATAAGCGCCGAGCTGACCGGGTGCGCGCGAAAGGAAGTAGCTGCCGCCGACATCCGGGAACAAGCCGATATTCACTTCCGGCATCGCCATCTTCGTACGCTCGGTGACTATGCGCAGGCGATTACTGGCCCCGCCCTGCGCGACGCCCATCCCACCGCCCATCACGATGCCGTCCATCAGCGCGATGTACGGCTTCGGATAGTGATGGATGAGATGGTTGAGCGCGTATTCTTCCGTGAAGAAGTCTTCGAGGAGCGCGCTGCCGCCCTGCGGCGTGCTGCGGCCTGCGTCATGAAAGAAGCGGATATCGCCACCGGCGCAGAATGCCCTTTCGCTGCTGCCGTGGATCAGAACTGTACGTACCCCTTCGTCGCTGCGCCATGCCAGCAACGTGGCCGTGATCGTACGGATCATGTCGAGCGAGAGAGAATTGAGTGCCTTGGGGCGATCAAGGGTGATGAAGCCGATGTTGTTGGTGACGGCGAAGCGGACGAATTCAGTCATGACGGCATTGATGGTGAATGGTCGTCGTATTTTAGCGGCATTGCAAAAACGTTTCAGTCACTGCGCCGACATTCGTCCGCAGCACGAAGCCCGCCGTGTGCAGATCGCGAGGCAGGAGGCCAATAAAAAAGGGCGCACCCTTTGCATGTGCGCCCTTCATCATTTCCGCCGGCTTGCCCGACGGAGGAGGCGGCAAATCTAGGCTGCCGGCTGCGTCTCCGGCATGCGCTTGATCGCTGCGTGCTGATGATCCTGAAGTCTGGCTTTATGTCTGAGGACCTGGCGGTCCAGCTTGTCGATCAGCGTGTCGATCGCGGCATAGAGGTCTTCCGAGATGCTTTCCACGTGAATGACATTTCCTCGCAGACGTACGTTGATTTCGGCTTTCTGTCTCTTTTCTTTTTCGGGGAGCTTTTCCACGGCCAGGATGACCGCTACATCAATGACATGATCGAAATGGCGTTTGATCCTCTCCAGCTTCGTCTGCACATACTCACGAATGGAGGGGGTCAATTCGAGATGATGTCCACTGATTGTGAGATTCATACGCGCTCCTAAGATTGGTGTCGCCGGAGGTTCCCAACATGCCTGCATTCGCGTAGCAGGGTACGCCGGAACACAGCAACGAAGACAACACTACAACACAAGAACTACAGGGATTTGCGCAGATTCACTGGAGGGATTTTCAGAGCCTCGCGATACTTCGCGACTGTGCGCCGTGCCACGACCATGCCCTGTTCCCCCAACATATCCGCGATTTTGCTGTCTGAAAATGGATTCTTGGGGTCTTCTGCTCCTATCAACTGTTTGATCAGTGCACGTATCGCCGTCGAAGACGCTTCTCCTCCCGCTTCGGTGGCGACATGGCTACCGAAAAAGTACTTCAACTCGAACATGCCGTGAGGAGTGAGCATGTATTTTTGAGTTGTTACACGAGAAATAGTGCTCTCGTGTAAACCAAGTGTATCAGCAATTTCACGCAGCACAAGAGGGCGCATGGCGACCGCGCCGTGCGAGAAAAAGTTGCGTTGCCGATCGACAATGGCTTGTGCAACGCGCAAGATCGTGTCGAAGCGCTGCCGCATGTTCTTGATGAGCCATTTGGCCTCCTGCAGCTGAGAAGTGAGCGATCCCTCACCCTTGCTCTGCTTGAGGATGTTGGCATACATCGCATTCACGCGCAGCCGCGGCATGACATCGTGATTGAGCATCACCTGCCAGCCGTTCTTTGTTTTCTTGACAATGACATCGGGCACGACGAAATCCGATGTGTCGGAGGCGAACAGCGCGCCGGGATGCGGATTGCAGCGCTTGATCACGTGTTGTGCCTCGCGCAGGTCTTCATCGTCGCAATCCAGGATTTTCTTCAGCTTGTTGAAGTCACGTTGCGCGAACAGCGCGAGGTGATTCTCGACGATGTCGAGCGCGCGCCGGCGTGTGACGAGCGGCACCTTCGGAAAGCGCCTGATCTGGATCGACAGGCATTCCGACGCATTGCGCGCGGCGACGCCGGCAGGATCGAAACTCTGCAGCAATTTCAGCGCGACGCGCAACTCCTCGATGTCGATTTCAAGTTCTTCCGGGAGCCGCGCATGGATTTCTTCCAGCGGCTCGTCCAGGTAACCGTTGTCATTCAAGGCGTCGATGATCAATTCGACGAGCGCCCGGTCGCGCGCCTCATGCACGGTCAGGCGCATCTGTTCCAGCAGATGCTCGCGCAGCGTCGTTTCGTGCGCTTCGAGTTGCGGACGCGAGTCATCGTCTTCCGGCGCCTTGGATGTCCGGGCCACGTCGTCAAAGCTCCAGTCGCTTTCGCCGGACGAGGCGCCATCGCCGCTGTCGCCGCCTTCAAATCCGCCTTCGGATTCTTCCGGACCGGATGATGATCCTGCCTCGGCGGCCGGCGTTTCCGTAGTGCTTGCGCTTGATGCCGCCGGCGTCGCGCTGATGGCGCCGTCCGCCAGCAGGCGGACGGAATTGTCGAGCGGATCATCGATGCGTTCAAGCATCGGGTTATCGGAAAGGATCTGTTCCAGCTCCTGGTGCAGCTCGAGCGTCGACAGCTGCAGCAGTCGGATCGATTGCTGCAGCTGGGGCGTCAGCGCAAGATGTTGCGAGATTCGAAGTTGGAGAGTCTGTTTCATTTGTTTGCCAAGCTTCCCTTACATCCGGAAGTGTTCGCCAAGGTAGACCCGCCGCACCGACTCGTTGGCGATGATGTCGTCCGGCCGGCCGCTGGCGAGTACGGAACCCTGGTTGATGATATACGCGCGATCACAGATGCCAAGCGTTTCGCGCACGTTGTGGTCCGTGATCAGCACGCCGATGCCGCGCTCCTTCAGGAAACGCACGATGCGCTGGATCTCGATCACCGCGATCGGATCGACGCCGGCGAATGGTTCGTCCAGCAGCACGAAGCGCGGATTGGTCGCCAGCGCGCGCGCAATCTCGACGCGCCGCCGTTCGCCGCCCGACAGGGAGAGCGCTTGGTTTTCGCGCAAGCGCTCGATCTGCAAATCGGCGAGCAGTGTATTCAGCCGCTTTTCGATTTCAGCCCGCGACAGCGGCTTGTCATTGACGCGCTGCAATTCCAGCACGGCGCGGATATTATCTTCCACGCTCAGCTTGCGGAATACTGATGCTTCCTGCGGTAAGTATGACAGACCGAGCACCGCACGGCGATGGATCGGCAGGCGGGAAATCCCGACGCCGTTCAGATCGATCTCGCCGGCATCGGACGGCACCAGGCCCACGATCATGTAGAACGATGTGGTTTTGCCGGCGCCGTTCGGGCCGAGCAGTCCTACCACTTCACCGCTCTCCACTTCCAGCGAGACGTCGCTAACCACCTGGCGCGCACCATAACTTTTCTGCAGACCGCGGACGACCAAAGTACTTGCCATCGTCATTTTTCCTTTGATTCCGTGCGTGGCTGGATTACAGCTTTGATGCGCCCGCCGCCCGGCTTGTTCTCGCCGGAGGGTGTGTTGTTGACCGTGAAAAACTCGGCGCGGCTGTCGTACGAAATGAATTCACCTTCGACCTCATCGGTCGGCTTCGTTCCTTCCAGCCTGCGCATCTTCGCCTTCGAAAACAGTTTCACCATCTCCGTCTTGCCGTCGTACTCGATACGCTCCGCCTGTCCTTCCACCCACTGGTTGGGGCCGGCATCGCGTTTCTGCCGGAAGGTCGCCAAGCCGCCCGGCGGTGCCAGCAGCGTTGCATGCTGGTAACCGGCCGGATCTTGCGAAACGATCAGCTTGTTGGCATGCATGACAAGCGTGCCGCGCGTTAGCACCACATTGCCGATGAATGTGTTGACCTGCTTGACGTCGTCGTAGAGCATCTGGTCGGCTTCGACGTTGGTCGGTTTCTCGGAATCCGCTTTCTCCGCATGGGCGCCGCCTGCGACAGTTGCCATGAGTGTCAACAGTAGCAAGGAGAAAATCTGTTTCATGAATGGTCTCGAAAGTGGTGCGTCAGTTATATCCGGATTTATCGTAGCGGAGCTTGATACGTGCCATGAACATTGCTGGTCAGGCGGAATTCGCGCTTCGCGTTATCAACGAACATGCCGACGCCATTGAGCGTCGAAGACCCGAGGCGGATCTCCACCGGCTTGTCGGTCTTCATGATTTCGTCGTCGGGCAGCACCAGCATGTAATTGGATGTCGCGTGCAGGTGCTGCGTCGTGGGTGATTCCGGACGATCGAGCTGCACGTTGTCGAACAGTTGCACCCGACTGTTGTCGCTGTTGACGTGTGCGCGCTCGGCGCGCATCGTCATCGGCACCTGCGCTTCGCCGATGCTGTTGATGACAGGCAGCGTGATGTCATACGAATCATCGAGCGGATTGTGCGTCAGCTTTGCGCCGGAAAAGTGGTATTGCACCTTGCCCGTCTTTCCCAGTTTCACGTAGCTGAATTTCTCGACGTAAAAGTCTGGCTCGCTGCGCTGCCGGTCGGGAATGTAATCGCTGGCGGACCGGCGCATTGCTTCCAGCAGCCAGAAGCTGCCGAGCGCCAGCGCGATGACTGGCAGAGCGATGGCCAGCACGCGAAAGCGGATTCCCGTGCGTCCGCTCATCATTCCAGGTACGGCGCAAGCACCGCCTCGTAGTTGCCCTGCGCACGCAGGATGAAATCGCAGAGTTCGCGCGCTGCGCCGCGTCCGCCGCCAGCCTGGGTGACAAGATGGACGCGGGCGCGCACTTCTGCATGCCCGTTCGGCACGCTCGCAGCAAAGCCGCAGCGCAGCAGGATGGGCAGGTCGATTACGTCGTCGCCGATGAACCCGCAAGACTCCTGCGGCGTGCCGGTGTCGGCCAGCAATTTCTCGAACGCGGCGCGCTTGTTGTGCACGCCCTGGTAAACATGCTGGATGCCAAGGTCGGCGGCGCGCTTTTCGACGATATCCGATTTGCGTGCACTGATGATCGCCGTCGCCACACCGGAGCGCTGCAGCAGCTTGATGCCGTGTCCGTCGAGCACGTTGAAGGTCTTGATCACTTCACCGCTCGGGCCGTAATGCAGGCTGCCGTCGGTGAGGATGCCGTCAACATCGAAAATCATGAGCCGTATGCGCGCGGCTCTCGCGACCGCATCGTCTCGCATCAGATCACCTTGGCCCGGGTCAGGTCGTGGATGTGCAGCGCGCCGACCAGTTTTCCATCGGTATCCGCCACCAGCAGCTGGTTGATGCGGAACTGCTCCATGACTTCGACGGCCTCCACTGCCAGCTGGTCCGGGCCGATGGTGCGCGGATTGTGGTGCATCACGTCCGACATCTTCAGCTTGCCGAAGTCCTGCACGTTTTCGATCAGGCGCCGCAAGTCGCCGTCGGTGAACACGCCGATGACCTTGTCCGCGTCGTCCACCACGGCAGTCATCGCCATGCCCTTCTTGGTGATTTCGAGCAAGGCGGCCGGCAGGGAAATGTCAGGCGTGACAGAAGGAACGGCGTCGCCGCTGCGCATCACGTCGCGTACATGCGTGAGCAGGCGCCGGCCGAGCGCGCCGCCGGGATGCGAAAGGGCAAAGTCTTCTTCACGGAAACCGCGCGCGTCCAGCAAGGCCACGGCGAGCGCATCGCCGAGTGCGAGCGTGACGGTGGTGCTCGCGGTCGGCGCGAGATTCAGCGGGCAGGCTTCCTTTTCGACGCGCGCATCCAGATGGATGTCGGCAAGCTGCGCGAGGCGCGATGCCTCGTTGCCGGTAATGGCAATCAGCTTGGCGCCCATGCGCCGGATGATGGGGATGATGGCGATGAACTCGGCCGCTTCGCCGGAGTTGGAAATGGCGATCAGTACATCGTTCTGCGTGATCATGCCGAGGTCGCCATGCAGGGCTTCCGCGGCATGCACAAAGAGGGCGGGGGTGCCGGTCGAGGCCAGTGTGGCGGCAATCTTGCGCGCGATATGGCCGGACTTGCCGATACCGGATACCACGACACGCCCGTTGCATTGCAACAATAACGCGACGGCTTGCGCAAAGACGTCGCCCGGTTTGCCGGAAAGCCGATCTTTCAGTGCCAGGATGGCGTCCGCTTCGATCTGCAGCGTTTCGCAAGCCAGATCCAGCGCACGTTGTGCACTTTTTATATCAAAAGCTTTCGGCGGGGATTTTGCATCGGTTACACTCATGCGGGAAGTATAAACGAATTGTGAAAGCAAAAAACCTGCCAGTCATAACAAAAATCTGCGCCTTGCCTGTCAAAACGGCAAGCGTGCGCGGCAATTCGATGCCCTGCTCATAAATGTTCTCCGCTCTCGAACTTACGCTCATCCTGCTGGCCGCCGCCGTGTTCGGCGTGGTGGCATTTCGCATGTTGCACCTTCCGCCCATGCTCGGCTACCTGCTGGTCGGCGTGGTGGTCGGACCGTACGGCTTCGGCATCGTCCATGAAAACGAGACCACCAACAGGCTGGCGGAGTTCGGTGTTGTGTTCCTGATGTTTTCGATCGGCCTGGAATTCTCGCTGCCCAAACTGTCTTCCATGCGCAAGACGGTCTTCGGCCTCGGCATGGCGCAGGTGCTGCTGACGCTGGCGGCAACCATGGTCTTCGGCTGGCTCACCGCGCACCTGCTGCCACAATTATCGAACATCAGCTGGCGCGCCGCCTTCGCGCTTGGCGGCGCCCTGGCGATGTCTTCCACCGCCATTGTTTCGAAACTGCTCACCGAGCGGCTGGAGCTGGACAGCCAGCACGGCCGGCAGATCGTGGGCATCCTGCTGTTCCAGGACCTTGCCGTGGTGCCGCTGCTGATCCTCGTGCCGGCGCTGGCGCGCAATGCCGAGGACATGCTTGCCGAACTGGCGCTGGCTGGAATGAAAGCGGCCGTTGTGCTGGTCCTGCTGCTGGTGATCGGGCAGCGTCTGATGCGCAGCTGGTTCCATGTGGTCGTCAAGCGCCGCTCGCAGGAATTGTTCATGCTCAACCTGCTGCTGATCACGCTCGGTTCGGCATGGATCACGGAGCAGGCCGGCCTCTCGCTTGCACTCGGCGCCTTCGTGGCCGGCATGCTGATTTCCGAAACCGAATACAAGCACCAGGTGGAGGAAGACATCAAGCCGTTCCGCGATGTCCTGCTCGGCCTGTTTTTCATTACGGTCGGCATGCTGCTCAATGTCCGCCTGGTCCAGGAGAACTGGTGGCTGGTGCTGCTATTGCTGGTTGGCCCTGTGCTGCTGAAATTCAGCCTGATCGCAATGCTGACAAAGCTGTTCGGCCAGTCCACCGGCGTGGCCTTGCGCACTGGTCTCGCGCTCGCGCAGGCTGGCGAATTCGGTTTCGTCCTGCTGAACCAGGCCGGAGCGCTGAAACTGATGGATCCTTTGCTGATCCAGCTGATCCTGGCTTCGATGGTGCTGTCGATGCTGGCCGCGCCCTTCATCATCGCCAAGTCCGATGCCATCGTGCTCAAGCTGTCGGCCAACGAGTGGATGATGCAGTCGCTCACGCTGACGCAGATCGCATCGCGCACCATGAGCACGCAGAAGCATGTGCTGATCGCCGGTTTCGGTCGTACCGGGCAAAGCCTGGCGAAGTTGCTGGAAGAGGAGCACATTCCTTACCACGCACTGGACCTCGATCCCGACCGCGTGCGCGAGGCGCAGGCGGCGGGGGCGCATGTGTCATTCGGTGACGCCGCGCGCCGGGAAAGCCTGGTGGCTGCCGGCATCCATCGCGCGGCCGTACTGGTGATCACCTATGCAAGCACGCCATCTGCATTGAAGGTGTTGCACTTTGCGCATGAGCTGGCGCCAACGCTGCCGGTCATCGTGCGCAGCCATGATGATTCCGACCTCGACAAGCTGCGCGAAGCCGGGGCGGCCGAGGTGGTGCCGGAAGCGATTGAAGGCAGCCTGATGCTGGCCTCGCATGCGCTGGTCATGCTGGGCGTGCCGCTGCGGCGCGTCGTGTATCGGGTACAGGCGGCACGCGACGAACGCTATGCTTCGCTGCGCGGCTATTTCCATGGCGCCAGCGACGCGCCGGAGGATGCCGAGCACATGCACGTGCGCCTGCATTCCGTGACCTTGCCCGACGGCGCGAAGGCAATCGGCAAGACGCTTGGCGCCCTCAAGCTGGGCGACCTCGGCGCAGAGGTGACCATCGTACGGCGTGGCAAGCGGCGCATCGAGGTCATGCCGGAGACGGTCATGCAGCCCGGCGATATCGTGGTGCTGCGCGGCGCCAGCGAAAGCGTGGTGCGTGCGGAGGAGCGTTTGCTGAAGTGACATCGCTGCAGTCGGTGGCGGGCTGCCGCGGCACTGGCAAACCCTCGGTTCGCCATGCTTTCCCGCCCGGAAAACGCGATTGCGCATTACTCGCTACAATGCTGCAGGCACGCATCTCCCGAAAGTAATCCCCCATGCAAGTGTTTGAACGCATCCTCGGCATCATCTTGCCGGTATTCATCATCATCGGCCTTGGTTACGGATATGCACGCTTGCGCGGCGAACGCGTCAAGACGGACATGGGCGCGGTCAATCGTGTCAGCATGGATGTGCTGTGCCCGTTGCTGGTGTTTACCGCGCTGGCATCGAAGGATTTTGATGTCGTGCAGAACGCAACCCTGATCCTGGCCGGTGTGCTGATTTCGCTCGGCTCCGGACTGCTCGCGTGGCCGGTCGCGCGCCTGCTCGGATACGATGCGCGCAGCTTTCTTCCGCCGATGATGTATAACAACTGCGGCAACATGGGGCTGCCGCTTGCGGTGCTGGCATTCGGTAGCACGGCGCTGCCGGCGGCCGTGGCCCTGTTCATGGCCAGCACGCTGATCTACTTTTCGGTGGGCATCAAGATCATCGAAAGCGGGCGCAGCCAGCATACGCCGATGTGGCGCTTCCTGGTCAGCCCGATGATGCTGTCGATGATGCTCGGTATGCTGTTCGCCATCTTCCACATCGGCGTGCCAGGGCCGCTGATGCAGGCGCTGAAAATGCTCGGCGATGCCTGCATTCCCATCATGCTGTTTGCGCTTGGCGTGCGCATGCTCGACGTGAATTTCAAGAGCTGGCACATTGGCCTGGCCGGCGCCATCATCTGCCCGGTATCGGGCCTCGCGGTCGCCTGGCTGCTCGATGGCGTTCTGACTCTGACGCCGATGCAGCGCGGACAGATGTATCTCTTCGCTGCACTGCCGCCAGCGGTGCTGTGCTTCATGGTGGCGGAGCAGTACAAGCAGGAGCCCGACAAGGTGGCGTCGATCGTCCTGCTGGGCAATCTTGCGGCACTGGCCTTCGTGCCGGCCGGGCTGTGGATGGGCTTGCGCTAGACCGTGGAGCGCACTTCGAAGTAGCCGTCCACCACGTCGCCATCATCAGCATCGTTGACGACGACTTCCCGCACCTGCGCAACCGCGGGGCCGCGGCCGGCCCAGGCAATGATTTTCTCGATTGCGTCCGGGCTGCCATTCACCATCGCTTCCACCGAGCCATCGGTGCGGTTGCGCACCCAGCCCGACAGATTCAATGCCCGCGCCTGACGCTCGAAGGAGGCGCGATAGCCCACACCCTGCACCAGTCCGATGATTCGCAGATGTCTGGCCATGTTGCCTCCCGGGCTTATTTCTTCTTCAGCATCGGCGCGAGATACTGGCCGGTGAAGCTGACTGGGCTCTTCGCGACATCTTCCGGCGTGCCGGCGGCGATGATCTGGCCACCGCCCGCACCGCCCTCGGGGCCGAGATCGACGATCCAGTCCGCCGTCTTGATCACATCGAGGTTGTGCTCGATGATCACGACCGTGTTGCCCTGGTCGCGCAGGCGATGTATCACTTTCAGCAACATGTCGATGTCATGGAAGTGCAGGCCGGTGGTCGGTTCGTCCAGGATATAGAGCGTGCGACCGGTGTCGCGCTTCGACAGTTCCAGCGACAGCTTTACGCGCTGCGCCTCGCCGCCCGAGAGCGTGGTTGCGCTCTGGCCGAGGCGAATGTAGCCGAGGCCCACATCAAGCAGTGTCTGCAGCTTGCGCGCCACGACCGGGACCGGCTTGAAGAATTCATGCGCATCTTCGACGGTCATGTCCAGCACTTCGTGGATGTTCTTGCCCTTGTATTGCACTTCGAGCGTCTCGCGGTTGTAGCGTTTGCCATGGCAAACGTCGCAGGGCACGTACACATCCGGCAAGAAATGCATCTCGACCTTGATCACGCCGTCGCCCTGGCAAGCTTCGCAGCGGCCGCCCTTGACGTTGAACGAGAAGCGGCCGGCGCTGTAGCCGCGCTCCTTCGCGGTCGGCACGGTGGCGAACAAATCCCGGATCGGCGTGAACACGCCGGTGTAGGTCGCCGGATTGGAGCGCGGCGTGCGTCCGATCGGCGCCTGGTCGACCGCAATCACCTTGTCGAAATGCTCCAGCCCGCTGATGGATTCATAGGTCGCAGGTTCCGTCTGCGAGCCATACAGGTGCCGCGCGGCAGCGTTATAGAGCGTGTCATTGATCAGGGTCGACTTGCCTGAGCCGGAGACGCCGGTGATGCAGGTCAGCAGGCCGACCGGCAAATCAAGTGTCACGTTCTTCAGGTTGTTGCCCGCAGCGCCGGTGATCACGAGTTGCCGTTCGGGATCGGGCGGCGTGCGCTTCTTCGGCATGTGGATGGTGAGTGTGCCGTTCAAGTATTTCGCCGTCAGCGATTTCTTGTTCTTCAGGATATCGTTGAGCGGGCCCTTGGCGATCACTTCGCCGCCATGCACGCCTGCGCCGATGCCCATGTCCACGATGAAGTCGGCGCAGCGGATCGCATCTTCGTCATGCTCGACCACCAGCACGCTGTTGCCGATGTCGCGCAGGTGCTTGAGCGTATTGATCAGGCGGTCGTTGTCGCGCTGGTGCAGGCCGATCGACGGCTCGTCCAGCACATACATCACGCCGGTGAGGCCGGAGCCGATCTGCGAGGCGAGGCGGATGCGTTGCGCCTCGCCGCCGGACAGCGTATCGGCGCTGCGCTCAAGAGATAGGTAGTCGAGGCCGACGTTGTTCAGGAACTTCAGGCGCGACACGATTTCCTTGATGATGCGGTCGGCGATTTCTTTCTTCGCGCCGGTCAGCTTCAGCTTCTCGAAGAATTCGAGCGTGTCGCGCAGGGGCGTCGCCGCAACCTCGAAGATCGCACGCTGCTGCTTGCCGCTGCCGACCTTCACATAGCGCGCCTCGATGCGCAGGCGCGCACCCTTGCAGGACGGGCATTCCTTCTGGTTGATGAACTTTGCCAGTTCTTCCTTGACCGCAATCGAATCGGTCTCGCGGTAGCGCCGCTGCAGGTTGTTCACCACGCCTTCGAAGGTATGCTCGCGCACCACGGCGCGGCCGCGTTCATTGATATAGGTGAACGGAATCGCCTGGCGGCCCGATCCGTACAGCACCGCATGCTGCGCCTGTTCAGGCAGCTTTTCGAAGGGGGTGTCAAGGTCAAAGCCATAGTGCTCCGCCAGGTTCGACAGCATCTGGAAGTAGAACTGATTGCGGCGGTCCCAACCCTTGATTGCGCCGCTGGCGAGCGAGAGATTGGGGAAGGCGACAATGCGCTTCGGGTCGAAGAATTCGATGTGGCCCAGGCCGTCGCATTCGGGGCAGGCGCCCATCGGATTGTTGAAGGAGAACAGGCGTGGCTCGAGTTCTTGCAGCGCATAGCCGCAGGTTGGGCAGGCGAACTTGTTGGAGAACAGGTGCTCCTTGCCGCTATCCATTTCGAGCGCGATTGCGCGGCCCTCTGCCAGGCGCAGGGCGGTCTCGAAACTCTCCGCAAGGCGCTGCTTTACGTCAGCCTTGATCTTGAGGCGATCGACGACCACGTCAATGGTGTGCTTCTCGGTCTTCTTCAGCTTCGGCAGGTCGTCCACTTCATAGATGCGCGCCGGATGCGTGCCGCTCTGGATGCGGAAGCGGATGAAGCCTTGCGCCTGCATGTCGTCGAACAGGTCCACATGCTCGCCCTTGCGGTTGGCAACGACGGGCGCGAGGATCATCAGCTTGGTATCTTCCGGCATGGCCAGAACGGCATCAACCATCTGTGACACGGATTGCGCCGCCAGCGGATTTTCCGGATGGTCCGGGCAGTAGGGCGTACCGACGCGCGCGTACAGCAGGCGCAGATAGTCATGGATTTCGGTCACGGTGCCGACCGTCGAGCGCGGGTTGTGCGAAGTCGCCTTTTGTTCAATTGATATGGCAGGCGACAAGCCTTCGATCAGATCAACGTCGGGTTTTTCCATCAACTGCAGGAACTGGCGCGCATAGGCGGACAGCGATTCCACGTAGCGCCGCTGACCTTCCGCATACAAGGTGTCGAAGGCCAGCGACGACTTGCCGGAACCGGACAGTCCTGTAATGACGATCAATTGGTTGCGAGGCAACTCCAGACTGATGTTTTTCAGATTATGCGTACGGGCGCCGCGAATTCTTATTTCTTCCATGAACTGCCTTCAACTTGAGCTGGGAGCCTGTATCGGAAGGAAACATCCGGCGGGGAATGTTTCCTTCCGATACAGGCGCTAATACGGGTCAACCTGATACTATAACGGGTTTTAAAGTCCGTCGTATCTCCCGAGCCGACCCGTCCAGAGCATCATGCCCACACCATCCCCCGTCGAACCGAGCAGCCGCATGACCCGTGAAGAAATACGTGCCAGCCTGACACTGGCATCGATTTTTGCACTGCGCATGCTCGGCATGTTCCTGATCCTGCCCGTCTTTGCCGTACATGCGAAGTCGCTCCCCGGTGGCGACAGCACGACACTGGTCGGATTGGCAATGGGGATTTACGGCCTGACGCAATCCTTTGGGCAGATTCCGTTCGGTATGGCCTCGGATAAATATGGACGCAAGCCGGTGATCGTCATCGGCCTGCTGCTGTTTGCACTCGGCTCCTTCATTGCAGCGGCGTCGCATACCCTCGCCTGGGTGATTGTCGGCCGCGCCGTGCAGGGCGCTGGAGCCATTTCCGCTGCGGTGACGGCCTTTATTGCCGATGCGACAAGGGATGAGCATCGCACCAAGGCAATGGCCATGGTCGGCGGCTCGATCGGGCTGACCTTTGCCGTGTCCATGGTCGCTTCGCCGGTGATGTACCGCCTGATCGGCATGGCCGGCATCTTCGCGCTGACCGGTGTTCTTTCTTGCATTGCCATTTTTGTTGTCCTGTACATCGTGCCGCCGGCACCGCAGAAGATTCACGCCGAAAAGGTTTCATTTACCGAGGTGCTGATGGATCGCGAACTCGGGCGCCTGAACTACGGTGTGTTCGCGCTGCACGTGGCGCAAATGTCGATGTTCGTGGTGGTGCCGTCCGCCCTGGTCCAGTATGTCGGCCTGCCGGTAGCGAGTCACTGGAAGCTTTACCTGCCGATCATGGTGGTGTCGGTGGCGCTGATGCTGCCGCCAGTCTTTGTCGGCGAGAAGCGCGGCAAGATGAAACCGGTCTTCCTCGGCGCGATCGCCTTGCTCGCGCTGGTGCAACTCGGCCTGTGGGCTTTCATGTCCAGTCCGTCCACGACTCCCGCGTGGGTGCTGATCGGCCTGCTGCTGGCGTTCTTCGTTGCCTTCAACATCCTGGAAGCGACCCAGCCTTCGCTGGTATCGCGCATGGCGCCGGCGGCCGCAAAGGGTAGCGCGCTTGGCGTGTATAACACGCTGCAGGCACTAGCGTTGTTCTGCGGCGGCGCGCTCGGCGGGTGGCTGCAGCAGCACATCGGGCCGGCTTCCGTCTTTGTCGCGGGCGCGGCCCTGACAATTGTGTGGCTTATAATTGCCGCGAAGATGAAGAGCCTGCCACGCCGCGGCGCGGCAACAGCATCCGCTTGAATCCATTTCGTAATTGCATCACGCTACCACTTCAGTCAGCTTTAGGAGAAATTTATGGCATCCGTCAACAAAGTCATTATCGTCGGCAATCTCGGGCGCGATCCGGAAACGCGCTACATGCCGAACGGCGATGCAGTCACGAACATCGCGGTTGCGACCACCGAAAGCTGGAAGGACAAGAATTCCGGCGAGAAGAAGGAACTGACGGAATGGCATCGCATCACTTTCTACCGCAAGCTCGCCGAAATCGCTGGTCAGTACCTGAAAAAGGGTTCGCAGGTTTATGTGGAAGGCCGCCTGCAGACGCGCAAGTGGACCGACAAGGAAGGCGTTGAACGCTACACCACCGAAATCATTGCCGACACCATGCAGATGCTCGGCAGCCGCCAGGGCATGGGCGGCGGTGCGCCGACAATGGACGAAGACTATGGCAGCGCGCCTGCGCCACGCCAGGGTGCGGGTGGTGGCGGCGGCGCATCGCGTCCGGCTGCGCAGCGCCCGGCGCCGAACTTCAACGACATGGATGACGATATTCCGTTTTGATTAGCGTTCTCCGGCTCTGGACAAACCCCGCAACGCGGGGTTTTTTTTATGCAGAAGCGCTGTTCCATTTTTGGTACTTTTCCAATAAGTTTTTATTGGGCAATCAATTTCCGGTCAACAATTTGTTAAGATGGCTACGCTAGGTGTGCTGGCGCCGTGGGAGTTGTGGCGCGCGCAGGATCCGTAAGCCTTCTCCGAATCTGATTTGTAACGATGTTTTCCATTCACCGGGATCGGCCCGATATTGACGTCAACAATCAAGTCGACAGCCTCATGGAGGCCGCCGGAGATGCCGTTTTTCGTATCAATGCGCAAGGTACCGTTCTCCATGCAAGCAGGCGATCCGCCGAGCTGATCGGGCCGGAAGTGCCGCTGATCGGCCAACCACTGGCTTCGCTGGTCCTAGGAGCCGACCATCCGGCGCTGGATGCGGCCGTGGCGCGCGCCCTCGAATCGGCTCAGCCCGGCAAGGCCAATGTACGCCTCAAGACCCGTGTCAGCGCCTTATGGGTCGAGCTTCAGATCAGCACCTATCCGAATGCGCGCGGCGCCCCGGAATTGCTGGCAGTCGCGCGCGACATCTCGGGTCAGCAGGCGACCGAAGAGCGTTTGCGGCACATGGCCACGCATGACGCACTCACTGGCTTGCCGAATCGATCACTGCTGTCGGACCGGATTCGCATGGCGATTGCGCAGTCCCGGCGTACCGGGCGCGGATTTGCCATCGTCGCGCTTGATCTTGACGGCTTCAAGAAGGTCAACGATGCACTCGGCCACCCGGTCGGCGATGCGCTGCTGCGCGTCGCTGCAATGCGCCTGAGCGATACACTGCGTGACGTGGACACGCTCGCGCGCGTCGGCGGCGACGAGTTCGTCGCGGTGCTTGCCAGCGTTGCGTCGGAAGCCGAGATCCAGGCCATCGCGCGCCGTATGATTGCAACGATGCAGCTGCCTTTCGATATTCAGGGCCATACCCTGTATGTCGGCACGTCGATCGGCGCTGCCATATTCCCCGAGCACGGCGAAAGCGAAGTGAAGCTGCACGCACACGCCGACACTGCGATGTATCGCGCCAAGGAAACCGGCAAGGCGCGCTGCGTCGTCTACAACAACCAAAAATTCACCCAGCCGGAACATGATGTGTCGATGGAAGCTGCCATGTTCCAGGCCGTCAGGGACGGCGAATTTCTGCTGCATTACCAGCCCATCGTCGACGCGCGCAGCCGACAGATCATGGGATTCGAAGCGCTGATGCGATGGTCGCGCCCGGGGATCGGCATGGTGCCGCCGACGCAGTTCATTCCGATGGCCGAGAACAACGGGCTGATCAACCTGCTCGGCGCATGGGTGCTCAAGGCTGCCTGCATGCAGATCACGCAGTTCCAGGAAATCGCTGGTCGGCCTTTGTACGTGTCGGTCAACGTCAGCCCGCGGCAGTTCAGGAACGACCAGTTCCTCGACATCATGGACGAAGCGATCGCGCTCTCCGGCCTCAAGGGGCACCAGCTGCTGCTGGAGATCACCGAGGGCATCCTCATGTCGGACCCGGAACACGCCGAAGCCTTGCTCACGGAAATGACGGCACGCAATGTGCGGATCGCGATCGACGATTTCGGCACCGGCTATTCCTCGCTCGCCTACCTGAAGCGCTTCCCGATCGCCACGCTGAAGATCGATCGCACTTTCATCAAGGACCTGCCGGCTTCGGTCAAGGATGCGGCCATCTGCAACGTGGTGCTGAGCCTGGCCAGCCATCTCAACCTCGCAACGGTGGCGGAAGGCGTGGAGAATGAAGAACAGTTGCAATACCTCGCGAAGCATGGATGCGGATTGATCCAGGGCTACCTGACTGGCCGGCCCTCGCCTCCGGAGGAAATCGTTGAATTGCTGAAGGCGGGACAGTCGATGCGCGCAGCAGCGGCCCTTCCGGAATAAGGACAAGAGCAGATCGCATGGCGACTTTTGCAGACCGGGATACCCTCAGCGGCGACGAAACGATCGCGCTGCTGTGGGCGCGCGTCCGGGAACGCGGCGACCTGCCCGGATTTTCCAAGGTGGTCAACGCGATCATTTCGGCCATGCACGGCGACGATGACCGTGAATTCAACATGACCAAGACCGTGCTGCAGGACCCAGCGTTGACGCAGAAAGTCCTGCGGCTGGCGAACAGTGCAATGTATTCCGTCTTCGGTCAGGGCATCAATACGGTGTCGAAAGCGGTTATCGTCCTCGGCACCGAGACGATCGGCCATATTGCGCTCGGGCTGAAGCTCATTGATGGCCTTTCTCGCGCCTCCGATTCCGCCAATGCGCGAGGCGAGCTGGAGAAGGCGGTACTGGCAGGTTATATTGCGCGGCAGGTGGCGCACACCGCCAGCATGCGCGACACAGAGGAAGCGGTCGTATGTTCGATGCTGCACGCCCTGGGACGGATGATGGTCACGTTTTACCTGCCCGACCGCTGGCTGCAGGCGCAGGAATACAGCATGGAGAACGACCTCGACGAAATGGAGGCGGCCAGCGCGGTACTTGGCATCGAGCTTGACGAAATCGGCCGCGAGGTGGCAACGCAGTGGAGCTTACCGTCGAGCCTGGTCGATACGCTGCGCGACGTGCCGCCCACGCCGGTCGGAGAACCGCTCGATCACCGCGACTGGCTTGCGGCATTGTCGACGCTGTCTTCGCGCTGTGCCGGCGCACTGCATGACAATCGCTCATCGGTGCAGGCTGAGCTGGTGCAGCTCGCTGGCGATTACTCGGAAATGCTCGGACTGGAAGCATCCGATGTCGTCGCCGCCGTGGATACCGCCAAGCAAACGGCGGCAGAGGAGGATGTGGTGGTGATGCGCCTGATGAAGCGCAACGACCTCGGCACCGACAATCCGGAGGCTGTCCCCATGGGCAAACCCGCAGACGCCGCGACGATCCTGACGCGCGGCGTCACGGACCTGCGCGGCGCCATGGAGAGCGCGAACGTCGGCCAGCTGATGTCGATGGCGCTGGAGACGGTGTACCAGGGGCTCGGATTCACCCGAGCGATCATCTTCCTGCGCAACAGCGACAAGGCAAACTACGCGGCGCACATGGGATTCGGCGAGGGCGCGCAGGAACTGCTGCCCCGCCTGGTGTTCGACGACGCCTACCAGCCGGACGTGTTTCACGCCGCGCTGGCAAACGACAAGATGATCCTTGTTGAAAATGCCCGCGACCCCGGATTCGTGAACAAGGTGCCGCGCTGGTGGAAAGAAGCGCTGCCGATGGTGCGCAGCTTCATGGTGCTGCCGCTGTCGATCAACCGCAATCCGGTCGGTTTCATTTACGGTGATTGGGGCATGATCAAGCCGGAAGCTCGCGTCGAACAGGCGGAAATCGTGCCGCTGAATGAATTGCGCACGCTCGTGGTCCGCGCCATGGAACAGCGCCGCCTTGGCAACACCCAGTGGAGACGCCACCCGTCCTAGCGGTTCTTGGCACCTCAATTTGTGTTTTTTGCCGGACGCCGGGCGTTGATTGCTGCGTTGCCCATCCCCCGCGATTGCAACATTGTTGCTCCGGTGAATGTCTTGCACTCGCCGCCGATTGCCTCGGCATAAACCGCCAATTGAGGCGCGACGGACCACTCGCCAGAGGCCGCGATCGTGCCGCACATTCCCGATTCCGCAAGAAACTGACCGTCGAAGCCATCCCGGGCCAGTCTTGCGTTATCTCAACATCCCTCCAGGAAAGCCGCCGTATGTTGCCGACTGGCATAGTCAAAACGATAATATTTGGCGACATGGTTATCACACCGACAATGTAGGGAGACATGATGAGCGAGATGGATGCGATCGTTTTCTTCGGTATTGTGTTTGGCGGCCTGCTTCTCTGGTTCATTTTCGGAAGAGACAAGCCGGCGCGGTATCGCACCAAAAACCTGCTGACGGGCCGGGAGCGCGATTTTTTCTATCGACTGCGACGCGCGCTTCCCGATTGCCTGATTTTTCCGCGCATGCCGCTGTCGGCGCTGATTGAGCCGACGGGCGTCGGCAGCGCGCGCCAGGCCGCGCATGCCATGATTGACGGGTTGAAGGTTGGCTATGCCGTATTTGACATGGGAATGCGGCTTGTCGCGGTCGTCGAACTTGACCATGGAGTCCGCCCGAGCCGTCGGGCGACGGCCAGGGATACGTATCTGGCGGGGGCGGGAATCCAGGTTGTTCGCTTCCCCGCTCGCCGTTTGCCGTCGGAAACCAATATCCACGCCACCATCTATTCCCGGCCGGCGTCCGCTGGAAAGGGGCTGCCTAGCGGGAGCCACGCCCAGGGCGAACTGATCGAATATGTACCGCAGCGCTCCCCTTGGCGAAATACCGCCAACGTCCACAAGTAAAATACGCAAGGCAAAGTGGACATGCCTTCCAGAAAAATCGGCGAACAAGGGGTGGAGGAGGGCAATTTAATGCTTTAATTCGGTCATGGCCAGACTTCCGCGACTTGTCGTTCCCCATCAGCCGCACCATGTCATTCAGCGCGGCAATGACCGTCAATCCATCTTCCGGGATGCGGAGGATTATTCCATTTTCCTGCGCTGGCTGCGTGAAGCGGCGAAACTGTTCAAGGTCGCCGTGCATGCCTATGTCCTCATGCCCGACCATCTGCACCTGCTCGTTTCCCCTTCGGACGAAACGGGGCTGGGGAAAATGATGCAATGGGTCGGGCGCCACTATGTTCCGTATTTCAACACGAGGTACCACCGCTCCGGCACGCTTTGGCAGGGCAGGTTCAGGGCGACGGTGATCGAATCCGAGGCTTACTTTCTTGCGTGCAGCTGTTATATCGAATCCAATCCGATGCGGGCCGGCCTCGTGCAGGACGCAGCCGAATATTCCTGGTCCAGCTTCAGTCATCACGCCGGGGTGAAACCTGATCCGCTGCTTACGGACCATCCGCTGTTCTGGGCGCTGGGAAATACCCCCTTTGATCGTGAGATGGCCTACAAAGAGCTGATGAATCAAGGTCTTGCACCACGCGAGATCGAGGTCATCGGTCAGGCCACCCTGAAGGGCTGGCCGCTCGGCTCGGATAAATTCAAGGCCATGCTTGCCAGGCAGACCAATCGACGTGTCACTCCAGCCAAGCGCGGCCGGCCACCCAAACCAAGACAAGACCCAGGCACGACCAACGCCGGTTGAGCCGTGTTCCAAAATACGATGCATCAAGTAGTTTGCACGGATTCACTCTGTCCCCATTTAATTGTAAAAATAATTCCCATATTTTTAATTTCACTCTGACCCTGTTTATTTAAGTTGAACAATCTATTGCGCTGCACTATCCTTCAAGGTCAATATCACCAAAGTTGCGGAGAAAGCTTATGCACGCGCAAGGTCTTTACGATCCCTACAACGAACACGACGCCTGCGGCGTCGGTTTCATCGCCCATATCAAAGGCACGAAAAGCCATTCCATTGTCGAGCAAGGTCTGCTGATCCTGAAGAATCTGGACCACCGGGGCGCGGTTGGGGCCGACAAGCTGATGGGCGATGGCGCGGGCATCCTGATCCAGATCCCGGACCAGTATTATCGTGAAGAAATGGCGAAGCAGGGCGTCACCCTGCCGCCGCCGGGCGAATATGGCGTTGGCATGGTCTTCCTGCCGAAGGAAAACGCTTCCCGCATCGCCTGTGAACAGGAAATCGAGCGCGCCGTCTTCGCCGAAGGCCAGGTCGTGCTCGGCTGGCGCGATGTGCCCATCGATGTCGATATGCCGATGTCGCCGACCGTGCGCCAGAAGGAGCCGATCATCCGCCAGATCTTCATTGGTCGCGGCCCGGACATCATGGTGACCGACGCACTGGAGCGCAAGCTGTATGTGATCCGTAAATCTTCCGGCCATGCCATCCAGGCACTGAACCTGCTGCACGGCAAGGAATTTTTCGTGCCCTCCATGTCGGCACGCACGATCGTATACAAGGGGCTGCTGCTGGCGGACCAGGTCGGCGTCTATTACAAGGATCTGCAGGATCCGCGCTGCATCTCCGCGCTCGCGCTCGTGCATCAACGCTTCTCCACCAACACCTTCCCCGAGTGGCCGCTGGCTCACCCGTACCGCCTGATCGCCCACAACGGCGAAATCAACACGGTGAAGGGCAACTTCAACTGGATGCGCGCACGTGAAGGCGTGATGAAGTCCGCCGTTCTCGGCGACGACCTGAAGAAGCTGTTCCCGCTGATTTATGAAGGCCAGTCCGACACTGCCTGCTTCGACAATGCGCTCGAACTGCTGTTGATGGCCGGCTATCCGATCGCGCAGGCGATGATGATGATGATTCCGGAAGCATGGGAAAACCATACGCTGATGGATGACAACCGCCGCGCCTTCTATGAATACCACGCGGCGATGATGGAGCCGTGGGACGGTCCCGCCGCGATGGCGTTCACCGACGGCCGCCACATCGGCGGTACCCTCGACCGCAACGGCCTGCGTCCGGCGCGTTACATCGTGACCGATGACGATTTCGTCGTCATGGCGTCCGAATCCGGCGTGCTGCCGATCCCCGAGTCCAAGATCATCAAGAAGTGGCGCCTGCAGCCGGGCAAGATGTTCCTGATCGACCTCGAAGCCGGCCGCATCATCGACGACAAGGAACTGAAGGATACCTACGCTAATGCCAAGCCGTACAAGCAATGGATCGAGTCGGTGCGCATCAAGCTGAACGAGCTCGAAGTCGAGCCGGAAGAGCCGAAGTCGTCGATCCCGCTGCTCGACCGCCAGCAGCTCTTTGGTTACACCCAGGAGGACATGAAGTTCCTGCTGGCGCCGATGGCGACGTCGGGCGAAGAGGCCATTGGCTCCATGGGCAATGACTCGCCGCTGGCCGTCATGTCCAACAAGAACAAGACGCTCTATCACTATTTCAAGCAGCTCTTCGCGCAGGTGACCAACCCGCCGATCGACCCGATCCGCGAAGCCATGGTCATGTCGCTGGTGTCCTTCGTCGGCCCGAAGCCGAACCTGCTCGACACCAACAACATCAACCCGCCGATGCGCCTCGAAGTGTCGCAGCCGGTGCTCGACTACGCCGACATCGCCAAGCTGCGCAACATCAGCGCCCATACCGGCGGCAAGTTCAAGTCCTACGAACTGAACATCTGCTATCCGGTCGCGTGGGGCAAGGAAGGTATCGAAGCACGCCTCGCGTCGCTCTGCGCCAAGGCGGTTGATGCAGTCAAGTCCGGCCACAACATTCTGATCGTGTCTGATCGCAAGGTCGACGCGGAGCAGGTCGCCATCCCGGCGTTGCTGGCCACGTCCGCGATCCACCTGCACCTCGTCAGCAAGGGCCTGCGCACCTCCACCGGCCTGGTGGTTGAAACCGGATCTGCGCGTGAGACGCATCACTTCGCGCTGCTCGCGGGCTACGGCGCGGAAGCCGTGCACCCGTACCTCGTGATGGACACCCTGTCCGACATGGCGAAGAACCTGCCGGGCGGCATCACGGCGGAGAAGGCGATCTACAACTTCCAGAAGGCGGTCGGTAAGGGGTTGATGAAGGTCATGTCCAAGATGGGCATTTCCACCTACATGTCCTATTGCGGTGCACAGATCTTCGAAGCCATCGGCCTGAACAAGGCGATGGTCGACAAGTACTTCAAGGGCACGGCGTCCAACGTCGAAGGCATCGGTGTGTTCGAAGTCGCCGAGGAGGCGCTGCGCCTGCACAAGATCGCGTTCAGCAACGACCCGGTGCTGGCCAATGCATTGGATGCCGGCGGTGAATATGCTTTCCGCGTACGCGGCGAAGAGCACATGTGGACGCCGGATGCGATCGCCAAGCTGCAGCATTCGACCCGTTCGAACAACTTCAACACCTATAAGGAATACGCGCAGATCATCAATGATCAGTCCAAGCGTCACATGACACTGCGCGGCCTGTTCGAGTTCAAGATCGATCCGACCAAGGCGATCCCGATCGACGAAGTCGAACCGGCCAAGGAAATCGTGAAGCGCTTCGCCACCGGCGCGATGTCGCTCGGCTCGATCTCGACCGAAGCGCACTCGACGCTGGCCATCGCGATGAACCGCATCGGCGGCAAGTCCAATACCGGCGAGGGCGGCGAAGACGAGAACCGCTATCGCCAGGAACTGAAGGGCATTGCGATCAAGAAGGGCGCAACCCTGGCCGACGTGATCGGCAAGGATCGCGTCGAAATCGACTTGCGCCTGCAGGACGGCGACTCGCTGCGTTCGAGAATCAAGCAGGTTGCATCGGGCCGTTTCGGCGTGACCGCGGAGTACCTCACCTCGGCCGACCAGATCCAGATCAAGATGGCGCAAGGCGCGAAGCCGGGCGAGGGCGGCCAGTTGCCGGGTCACAAGGTGTCCGAATACATCGCCAAGCTGCGTTTCTCGGTGCCGGGCGTCGGCCTCATTTCGCCGCCCCCGCACCACGACATCTACTCCATCGAAGACCTGGCGCAGCTGATCCATGACCTGAAGAATGCCAACCCGAAGGCGTCGATCTCCGTCAAGCTGGTGTCCGAAGTCGGCGTCGGTACGGTCGCCGCGGGTGTCGCGAAGGCCAAGGCAGACCACGTCGTGATCGCCGGCCATGACGGCGGCACCGGCGCATCGCCGCTGTCCTCGATCAAGCATGCCGGTACGCCGTGGGAACTCGGCCTCGCCGAAACGCAGCAGACACTGGTGCTGAACCGCCTGCGCAGCCGCATCCGTGTGCAGACCGACGGCCAGATCAAGACCGGCCGTGACGTCGTCATCGGCGCGCTGCTCGGCGCCGACGAATTCGGTTTCGCCACCGCGCCGCTGGTCGTCGAAGGCTGCATCATGATGCGCAAGTGCCACCTGAACACCTGCCCGGTCGGCGTTGCGACGCAGGATCCGGTGTTGCGCGCCAAGTTCTCCGGCAAGCCGGAGTATGTGGTGAACTACTTCTTCTTCGTCGCCGAGGAAGCGCGCCAGATCATGGCGCAACTGGGCATCCGCAGCTTCGACGAGCTGATCGGCCGCTCCGACCTGCTCGACAAGTCGAAGGCGATCACGCACTGGAAGGCGAAGGGCCTGGACTTCAGCAAGATCTTCTACCAACCCGATGTTCCGGCTTCCGAGCCGCGCCACCAGGTGGAAGAGCAGGACCATGGCCTGGAGAAGGCACTGGACCACAAGCTGATCGCGCAAGCCAAGGCGGCACTCGAGAAAGGCGAGAAAGTGTCGTTCATTTCGCCGATCAAGAACGTCAACCGCACCGTCGGCACCATGTTGTCGGGCGAGGTCGCTAAGAAGTATGGTCACGAAGGCCTGCCGGACGACACGATCCACATACAGCTGCAAGGCACCGCGGGCCAGTCGGTCGGCGCATTCCTGGCGCATGGCATCACGCTGGACCTGGTGGGCGAGGGCAACGACTACGTCGGCAAGGGCTTGTCGGGCGGACGCATCATCGTGCGTCCGAACACCGAGTTCCGCGGCCGGGCAGTGGACAACATCATCATCGGCAACACCGTGCTGTATGGTGCGATTGCCGGCGAGGCATTCTTCAACGGCGTGGCCGGTGAGCGTTTCGCAGTGCGTAACTCGGGCGCGACGGCCGTCGTCGAGGGCACGGGCGACCATGGCTGCGAATACATGACCGGCGGTACTGTCGTCGTTCTGGGCGCTACCGGCCGCAACTTCGCAGCCGGCATGTCCGGTGGCCTCGCCTATGTGTACGATCCGGACGGCGAGTTCGCGGCGAAGTGCAACATGGCGATGGTTTCGCTGGACCCGGTACTGAGCAGCGCCGACCAGGAAGCCAAGGTTGATCGCGCCACCTGGCACACCACCGTTCGCGGCGGCGAGACCCAGACCGACGAAGCGATCCTGAAGGGGCTGATCGAGCGCCACTTCAAGTACACCGGCAGCACGCGCGCGCGCAACCTGCTGGATGATTGGGCGAATGCGCGCGGCAAGTTCATCAAGGTCTTCCCGAACGAGTACAAGCGGGCACTGGGTGAACTGAACGCGGCGCAGTCCAAGGAAAAGATCGCAGCCTGATTATCTATAAACGATGCTGGTGCAGGGATCCTCAAGCGGTCCCTGCAGCCAAGAATGTGAGTAAAAAATGGGAAAAGTAACCGGCTTTCTGGAATACCAACGCCTCCACGAGGCGAGTGAAGCACCCCAACTGCGCAAGAAGCATTACAAGGAATTCGTAATGCATCTGAGCGACGAAGACGCGAAGATTCAGGGCGCGCGTTGCATGGACTGCGGCATCCCCTTCTGCAACAACGGGTGCCCGGTCAATAACATCATTCCGGATTGGAACGACCTCGTCTATCACGGCAACTTCAAGGAAGCGCTGGACAACCTGCTCTCCACCAACAACTTTCCGGAGTTCACCGGGCGCATCTGCCCCGCGCCGTGCGAAGCCGCCTGCACGCTGAACATCAACAGCAACCCGGTCGGCATCAAGTCGATCGAGCACTTCATCATCGACAAAGGTTGGGAGAACGGCTGGGTCCTGCCGCAGATTCCGGCCACGAAGACTGGCAAGAAAGTCGCCGTGGTCGGCTCCGGTCCTGCCGGCCTGGCCGCCGCGCAGCAGCTCGCCCGCGCTGGACACGACGTAACGCTGTTCGAAAAGAACGACCGCATCGGCGGCCTCCTGCGTTACGGGATTCCCGACTTCAAGCTGGAAAAGTCGCACATCGACCGCCGCGTCGAGCAAATGAAGGCTGAAGGCGTCACCTTCCGCACCGGTGTTTTCATCGGCAAGGAGTTTACGTCGAACGTCTACAACTGGGCCAAGGAAACGATCTCTCCTGATCAGCTGAAAAAGGATTTCGACGCTGTTGTGATCGCTGGTGGCGCCGAGCAGCCGCGCGACCTGCCGGTACCGGGGCGCGAGTTGAAGGCCGTTCACTTCGCGATGGAATTCCTGCCATTGCAGAACAAGGTCAATGCCGGCGACAAGGTCAAGGACCAGATCCTCGCCACCGGCAAGCACGTCATCGTGATCGGCGGTGGCGACACCGGATCCGACTGCGTTGGTACGTCGAACCGGCATGGCGCGGCTGCGGTCACGCAATTCGAACTGCTGCCGATGCCGCCGGAACAGGAAAACAAGCCGCTCGTCTGGCCGTACTGGCCGACCAAGCTGCGCACCTCGTCTTCCCACGAAGAAGGATGCGGTCGCGACTGGTCGGTCGCGACCAAGCGCCTTGAAGGCAAGAACGGCAAGGTCGAGAAGCTGATCGCTGCCCGTGTCGAATGGAAGGACGGCAAGATGGTCGAAGTGCCGAATTCCGAGTTCGAGCTGAAGGCCGACCTGGTCTTGCTGGCAATGGGCTTCGTGTCGCCGGTGCAAACCGTGCTGGATGCTTTCGGCGTCGACAAGGATGCGCGTGGCAATGCCAAGGCGACAACGGACGGAGAAGGCTGCTACAAGACCTCCGTAGACAAGGTGTTTGCAGCGGGTGACATGCGCCGCGGTCAGTCGCTGGTCGTCTGGGCAATCCGGGAAGGGCGTCAATGCGCCCGCGCAGTGGATGAATTCCTGATGGGTTCGACGGTTCTGCCGCGTTAATTTGTAACAATGTTCAGGGAAAAACCGCCGCATCGAAAGGTGCGGCGGTTTTTTGTCACATTTCGGCGCTCCGTTGGGGTAAGCCAAAAGTCCGATTGCCGTTTCTGCACTACAATCTCATCTTTGCGTTGAAGATGAATGACGTGCCAAACCTCCTCGAAATCCGCGACCTGCATTTTGCCTATGGCGAGCGCCCGATTCTGTCGGGGCTGGCGATGGATTTCCCGCGCGGGAAAGTGGTGGCAGTCATGGGCGGTTCCGGCTCCGGCAAGACAACCATCCTGCGCCTGATCGGCGGGCAGTTGGAGCCGCAGCGAGGGGCCATCATGCTTGATGGCCAGCCGGTCGATGCTCGCAATACCAAGGCGATGTATGCCATGCGCCGCAAGATGGGCATGCTGTTCCAGCACGGCGCGCTGTTCACCGACCTGACGGTGTTCGAGAACGTCGCGTTTCCGTTGCGCGAACATACCACCTTGCCGGAAGAGCTGATTCGCGATCTCGTGCTGATGAAGCTGCAGGCGGTGGGACTGCGCAATGCCGCGCAGCTGAAGCCGGCCGAGATTTCCGGCGGCATGGCGCGCCGCGTCGCACTCGCGCGGGCGGTGGCACTGGATCCGCAGCTCATCATGTACGATGAACCCTTCGCGGGACTCGATCCGATTTCGATGGGAGTGACGGCCAACCTGGTTCGCCGCCTGAATGACGCGCTGGGCTCGACGTCGATCATCGTCTCGCACGACGTGCACGAGACCTTCCTGATCGCCGATTATGTGTATTTTCTGTCGCAGGGAAAGATCGTGGCGCACGGCACGCCGCAGCAGATGAGCGAATCGTCGGATCCCTACGTTAGGCAGTTCGTGCACGCGGAGACGGATGGGCCTGTGCCCTTCCATTACCCGGGGCGTTCGCTGGCGGAAGACCTGCACCTGGAGGCGAAGCAATGATCCTCGACATGGTCAGCGGGCTTGGACGATGGGTGCGCGAATTCATCGGCAATGTGGGCTATGCAACGCGCATGTTCCTGTCCATGCTGCTCGCACCGGCAAGCCTGCTGAAGCGGCCGCGTCTCGTGACCGACCAGATTCACTTCATCGGCAATTATTCGCTCGTGATCATTGCGGTGTCCGGCCTGTTTGTCGGCTTCGTGCTCGGCCTGCAGGGCTACTACACGCTGAACAAGTATGGTTCGGAACAGGCGCTCGGCCTGCTGGTTGCACTCTCGCTCACGCGCGAGCTGGGGCCCGTGGTGACGGCGCTGCTGTTCGCGGGCCGCGCCGGCACTTCGCTCACCGCCGAGATCGGTCTGATGAAGGCAGGCGAACAGTTGTCTGCCATGGAAATGATGGCGGTCGATCCACTCAAGCGTGTGGTTGCGCCGCGCTTCTGGGCCGGCGTCATCGCCATGCCGGTGCTGGCATCGATTTTCAGCGCCGTCGGCGTCATCGGCGGCTACATTGTCGGTGTGCGCCTGATCGGCGTGGACGAGGGCGCGTTCTGGTCCCAGATGCAGGACGGCGTGGATGTCTGGAAAGACATTGCGAACGGCGTGATCAAAAGCGTAGTGTTCGGATTTGCGGTAACGTTTATCGCACTGTTCCAAGGGTATGAGGCGCAGCCGACGCCCGAAGGCGTTTCGCGCGCAACGACACGTACCGTGGTCATTGCCTCGCTGATGGTTCTCTGGCTGGACTTCCTGCTGACGGCGATCATGTTCGATTGATGGGCCGGCAGCAATGATTCACCTGCGTACGGTCCGGGAAAACCACATTTTTCATGTTGCAGCCCCCCGAGGCTCGGCATCTTCAATTTAGGGTATTCGATTATGCAGCGAAAATCGTTAGACTTATGGGTTGGCTTGTTCGTCCTGCTCGGTGCGCTGGCCCTGTTTTTCCTGGCGATGAAGGCAGGGAACATGAGCTCGATGTCGTTCGAGAAGACGTATCCGGTCATCACCAAGTTCGACAATATCGGCGGCCTCAAGCCGCGCGCACCCGTGAAGAGCGCGGGCGTGGTGGTGGGCCGCGTGGGCGACATCAAGTTCGACGACAAGAGTTATCAGGCAGTCGTGACGTTAAACCTCGATACCAATTACAAGTTCCCGAAGGACAGCTCCGCAAAGATTCTGACGTCGGGCTTGCTGGGTGAGCAGTACATCGGCCTGGAACCGGGCGGCGATGTCAACAACCTGGCCGCCGGCGATCGCATCAAGATGACGCAGTCCGCCGTCGTCCTGGAGAACCTCATCAGCCAGTTCTTGTACAGTAAGGCGGCCGAGGGAAAGGAAGGCAATAAATAATGAACCCTGCGTTACGAATCAGTGTGTTGGCCATGTCGCTTGTCCTCGGCGGATGCGCGACGACGGCCAATCCCAGGGATCCTTTTGAAAACTTCAACCGCGCCATGTTCCAGTTCAATGACGCGGTGGACCGGGCTGCGCTCAAGCCAGCGGCCGAGGGCTATGCGAAGCTCCCGGGTTTCGTGCAGACTGGCGTCAGCAATTTCTTCGGCAATCTTGGCGACGTCTGGACCGCAATCAATAACTTTTTGCAAGGCAAGGCAGGCGACGGCATGTCGGACGTCATGCGCGTCGCGGTCAATACCACCATGGGGCTGGGCGGCGTGCTCGACATCAGTTCCGAAGCGGGCCTCACCAAGCACAAGGAAGATTTTGGACAGACCCTGGGCAAGTGGGGCATCAAGTCCGGCCCCTATGTGGTGCTGCCGCTTCTCGGCCCCTCGACGCTGCGTGACACGCTTGCACTGCCGCTCGATTCTCAGGCCGATCCCTGGTACTACGTCTATCCTGTTTATATCCGCAACAGCGGAACCGTCTTGCGGGCCGTGGATCAGCGCGCTGCCATCCTGGACGCCTCCAACCTGCTCGAGGAGGCTGCATTGGATCGCTACGTCTTTGTGCGCGACGCCTTCCTGCAACGCCGGGAGAGCAAGGTGCATGACGGCGCAGCGCCGGAATCGCACTACGAAGATGACGTAGGGCCGACCTTCACGGAAGATGATGCTTCCGGATCGCAACAAAATGCCGCAACCTTGAATGGTCAGAAGGCAACAGATGCGGAACCCGCGGCCAAACCGGTTGTCGAAGTGGAACAAAACGGTGCCGGCAAGCCAGGGGCGACATCGCCCGGGACGGATACCAGGCAATAGCCGGCCTCACTCCTCCCACTTCGGGCGGCTCGAATGCCCGGCCGGATTTTGCTCAGTTGAATTTTGACAATGGGGCGGTAAGCCGCCCCGCATGTAACAATCACAGGAAATCATGAAACTACTCAAGAAATTGTTTGCTGTTATCGGATTTTTCGTTGGTATGGCAGCCTTCCTGCCCGCTGCAAGCGCACAGGAAACCCCGGATGCGCTGGTGAAACGGATCAGTCAGGAAGTGCTGGACGCAGCCAAGAACGACAAGGAAATCCAGAACGGAAACCAGAAGCATGTGCTGGAACTGGTCGAAGCCAAGATCCTCCCGTACGTCGACTTCCAGCGCATGACGGCGCTGGCCGCCGGACGCTTCTGGCGCCAGGCAACGCCCGAGCAGCAGAAGCAGTTGACCGATGAATTCCGCTCCCTGCTGGTCTACACGTATTCTGGTGCGATCTCGCAGATCCGCGACCAGAAGCTGGAATTCAAGCCGATGCGCGCCGATCCGTCCGATACCGAAGTGGAAGTGCGCTCCCGGGTGCTGCAACCACGCGGCGGCGACCCGATTCAGCTCGACTACCGTCTCGAGAAGTTGCCGAACGGCTGGAAGATCTATGACATCAACGTGCTTGGCGCGTGGCTGGTTGAAACCTACAAGGGCAATTTTGCGGCTGAAATCAGCAAGGGCGGCATCGACGGCCTGATCAAGACCCTGTCCGAGAAGAACAAGCGCCTTGCCGCCAGTGCGGCAAAGGGTACCAAGGCTTCCTGAGTCCACCATGTACCGTCCTGCCCTCACGCTGACCATCAACAACGCCAGGACCGCGCTGGAAGCCGGCTTGAAGGCCATCGGAGATGGGCAGACGGAGTTTGATCTTGGCGACCTGACGGTGGTCGATTCGGCCGCCGTCGCTACCTTGCTGGCCTGGCAGCGCGCTGCCGCTGCCGGCGGCAAATCCCTCGTATTTCGCAATCTTCCGGCCAGCCTCCAGAGCCTGGCCACACTCTACGGCGTGACCGGCCTTCTGCACCTCGCGCCCGCCGGCGAGTCCCGCGCCGCTTCGTCGCACCATTGACGCTTCCCTGATTACCCGCGCGATCAGGCTTCCTGATCGGAAATCCCATATAATCAAGGGTTCCGCCAAAGGTTTCGCACTGTTCTGCAAACATTTGGCCCTTTTCCGGTCCTTTCCCGGCTCTTTCTCGCTACATTGACCAAGCCAACATGGCGGCTCTTCAAATCGTCGACGTCGAAAAACGCTACAAGTCGCTGCGTGCGCTTGGCGGTGTATCGCTGTCCATCGAGCAGGGCGAATTTTTCGGCCTGCTCGGACCGAACGGTGCCGGCAAGACCACACTGATTTCCATCATTGCCGGACTCAACCGCGCCGATTCGGGCAGTGTGTCCATCCATGGTTTTGACGTGGTGCGCGACTATCGCGAAGCGCGCAAGCGGCTCGGCGTCGTGCCACAGGAACTGGTATTCGATCCATTCTTCACCGTGCGCGAAACCCTGCGCATGCAATCCGGCTATTTCGGACTGAAGAACAATGACGCATGGATCGACGAGGTGATGGCTAACCTCGATCTCACCAACAAGGCCGACACCAATACGCGCGCGCTGTCGGGAGGCATGAAGCGTCGCGTGCTGGTGGCGCAGGCGCTGGTGCACAAGCCGCCAGTGATCGTGCTCGACGAGCCGACTGCCGGTGTAGACGTGGAATTGCGCCAGACCTTGTGGAAGTTCATTGCGCGCCTGAACCGTGAGGGCCACACCATCGTGCTGACGACGCACTACCTGGAAGAAGCGCAGGCTTTGTGCAATCGCATCGCGATGCTCAAGGCGGGGAAGGTGGTCGCGCTCGATTCCACGTCGGCCCTGATCAGACGCATTTCCGGCTCGCAACTAACGCTGCGCCTGAAGGGACCTTTGCCGGACACGCTGAAAAGCCTGGTATCGCATCCCGACGAGCTGGTGACGGGCAACAAGTACACGCTGCGTGTCAATGAGTACTCCGATGTCGAGCCGATTCTCGCCACACTGCGTCAATCCGGCGCGGTCATCGACGACATGCAGCTGCAGCAGGCCGACCTGGAAGACGTGTTCATCCAGATCATGGAGGGCGAGAAATGACCGGCTTCCAGACATTGTTGTACAAGGAGGTTCTGCGCTTCTGGAAGGTCGCGATGCAGACCATCACTGCGCCCATTCTGACCGCGATGCTCTACCTGCTGATCTTCGGCCATGTGCTGGAGGACCACGTGCAGGTGTATCCGCAGGTGCGCTACACCTCCTTCCTGATCCCGGGCCTGGTGATGATGAGCGTGCTGCAGAACGCGTTTGCGAACAGCTCCTCCTCGCTGATCCAGTCCAAGATCACCGGCAATCTGGTATTCGTACTGTTGCCGCCCCTGTCACACTGGGAGATTTACGGCGCCTATGTCCTTGCGTCCGTCGTGCGCGGACTCGCGGTCGGCACAGGAGTGTTCATCATCACCGCCTGGTTTGCCAAATTGACATTTGTCGCGCCGTGGTGGATCGTGATCTTTTCTCTGCTCGGCGCCGGCATGCTCGGCACCATGGGTCTGATCGCCGGCATCTGGGCTGAAAAATTCGACCAGCTCGCGGCATTCCAGAACTTCCTGATCATGCCGGCAACCTTTCTGTCAGGAGTGTTTTATTCGATCCACTCCCTGCCTCCATTCTGGCAATCGGTGTCGCGTTTCAATCCGTTTTTTTATATGATTGACGGCTTCCGCTACGGCTTTTTCGGCCAGTCCGACGTGAATCCGTCGACCAGTTTTTCGATTGTTACCGTATTTTTTGTGTTGCTGGCCGCCTTCGCAATCTACCTGCTGAAGAGCGGCTACAAGTTGCGCCACTAGAGAGTAGATATGTTACCCACACCCGAGCTTGTCAAAAACTATATCGCTGCAGCACTCAACTGCACCCACCTTGAAGTCGAAGGCGACGGCCATCACTTCAGCGCCGTCATCGTCTCCGATGCGTTTGCCGGCAAGCGCCCGATCCAGCGCCACCAGCTGGTCTACGCCGCGCTCGGTGATCGCATGCGCCAGGAAATCCATGCGCTGTCGATGAAGACGCTCACCCCGGAAGAGTTCCAACAACAATAATGGACAAGTTGCTTATCACCGGCGGCAACCGCCTGTCCGGCGAGATCACGATTTCCGGCGCGAAGAATGCTGCCTTGCCGATACTGTGCGCAGGCCTGCTGACCTCCGATACGGTCCACTTGGCCAATGTGCCGCACCTGCAGGATGTCAACACAATGCTCAAGCTGCTGCGCCAGATGGGCTTGCGCGTGGAGCAGGACGGCGACCGGATGGCGTTGAACGGCAGCACTATCGACAAGCTGGAAGCGCCCTACGACATGGTGAAAACCATGCGTGCGTCGATCCTGGTGCTCGGCCCGCTGCTTGCCCGTTTCGGCGAGGCGAAGGTGTCGTTGCCCGGTGGTTGCGCCATCGGCACGCGTCCAGTCGATCAGCACATCAAGGGCCTGCAGGCGATGGGCGCCGAGATCAACATTGAAGCCGGTTACATCCACGCCAAGGCGAAAAAACTCAAGGGCGCGCGCATCGTTACCGACATGATCACCGTCACCGGCACGGAAAACCTCCTGATGGCCGCAGTGCTGGCCGAGGGCGAGACCGTACTGGAAAATGCGGCGCGCGAACCGGAAGTGACCGACCTCGCAAACCTGCTGGTCGCGATGGGTGCGAAGGTCGATGGCATCGGCACCGATCGCCTGGTTGTCCAGGGCGTCGAGAAGCTGCACGGCGCATCGCACAACGTCATTGCCGACCGTATCGAAACCGGCACCTTCCTGTGTGCGGTTGCTGCTGTCGGCGGCGATATCACGCTCAGGAACACCCGCAGCGATTTCCTCGATGCCGTACTGGACAAGCTGCGCGAAGCGGGTGTGATCCTGACCTCCGGTCCCGACTGGATCCGCGTACAGATGGCGGCACGGCCAAAGGCGGTCAGCTTCCGCACCACGGAATACCCTGGCTTCCCGACTGACATGCAGGCTCAGTTCATGGCGCTCAACTGCCTAGCTGACGGCAGCAGCCGCGTCACGGAAACGATCTTCGAAAACCGTTTCATGCACGTGCAGGAAATGAATCGTCTCGGTGCATCGATCGACATCGAAGGCCATACCGCGATCGTGCATGGCGTCGAGAAGCTAGTCGGCGCGCCGGTGATGGCGACCGACCTGCGCGCCTCCGCCTCACTCGTAATCGCTGGCCTGGCCGCGCAAGGCGAGACGCTTGTCGACCGCATCTACCATCTGGATCGCGGTTATGACCGCATGGAAGTCAAGCTTTCCGCCGTCGGCGCCAACATCCAGCGAGTGAAATAATGAACCAACAACTGACTCTCGCGCTGTCCAAGGGACGGATCTTCGAAGAGACGCTGCCGTTGCTGCAGGCAGCCGGCATCACCGTCACGGAAGATCCCGAAAAGTCGCGCAAGCTGATCCTGCCGACCAACGATCCCAACATCCGCGTCATCATTGTGCGCGCATCGGACGTGCCAACCTATGTGCAGTACGGCGCGGCCGACTTCGGCGTCGCCGGCAAGGACGTACTGCTCGAGCACGGCGGCGAAGGACTGTACCAGCCGATCGATCTGAACATCGCCAAGTGCCGCCTGTCGGTCGCGGTGCCGGCGGGCTTCGACTATGCCAGCGCGGTGCGCCAGGGTGCGCGGCTACGCGTCGTGACGAAGTACGTCAATTGCGCGCGGGAGCATTTCGCTGCGAAGGGCGTGCACGTCGACCTGATCAAGCTGTATGGCTCGATGGAACTCGGCCCGCTGGTCGGATTGTCGGATGCGATCGTCGACCTCGTCAGCACCGGCAGCACGCTGCGTGCCAACAACCTGGTCGAGGTCGAGCACATCATGAACATTTCCTCGCGCCTCGTCGTCAACCAGGCTGCGCTCAAGCTGAAGCGTGAACGCCTGCAGCCGATCCTGGAAGCATTCGAAGAAGCTGCGAAAGCGAGATAAGTCCATGGCCATCCAGATGCGCAAACTCGATACCACCGATCCGGACTTCAAGGCAAAACTGAGCGCCGTGCTCGCTTTCGAGGCGAGCGAGGATGAAGCCATCGATCGCGCTGCCGCGCAGATCCTCGCCGATGTGAAAGCGCGCGGCGACGCCGCCGTGCTGGACTACACCAACCGCTTCGACAAACTGAATGCCTCCGCCGTCTCCCAGCTCGAGATCGGCAAGGAAGAACTCCATGCGGCACTGAACGGCCTGCCGCCGCAGCGCCGCGCAGCGCTGCAAACCGCCGCCGACCGCGTGCGCGCCTATCACGAGCGCCAGAAGCGCGAAACCGGCAGCGACGGATTCACTTACACCGAGGCCGATGGCACCGTGCTGGGCCAAAAGGTGACGCCGCTCGATCGCGTCGGCATCTATGTCCCTGGCGGCAAGGCGGCGTACCCGTCTTCCGTGCTGATGAATGCGATTCCTGCCAAGGTCGCCGGCGTGCAGGAGATCATCATGGTTGTGCCGACGCCGGGTGGGGTGAAGAACGAGCTGGTGCTCGCCGCTGCGGCGATCGCCGGCGTTGACCGCGTGTTCACCATCGGCGGCGCACAGGCTGTCGGCGCGCTCGCGCATGGCACCGCAACGATTCCACAGGTCGACAAGATCGTCGGCCCCGGTAACGCCTATGTCGCGGCAGCAAAGCGGCGTGTATTCGGCATCGTCGGCATCGACATGATCGCCGGCCCGTCGGAGATCCTGGTGATCTGTGATGGCACGACCGACCCGGACTGGATTGCGATGGATCTCTTCTCGCAAGCGGAGCATGACGAACTGGCGCAGTCGATCCTGATCTGCCCGGACGACACGTACATCGCCAGGGTCGAAGCCAGCGTCAACAGGCAGCTCGACGCCATGCCGCGCAAGGACGTCATCCGCACCTCGCTGACCAACCGCGGCGCGCTGGTAAAGGTTCGAGACATGGACGAGGCATGCGACATCGCAAACCTGATCGCGGCGGAGCACCTGGAAATTTCAGCGGAGAATCCGCAGCAGTGGGTCAACAAGGTACGCCATGCCGGCGCCATGTTCCTCGGGCGCTTTTCCTCCGAGTCGCTGGGAGATTACTGCGCCGGGCCGAATCACGTGCTGCCGACCTCGCGCACCGCGCGCTTTTCGTCGCCGCTCGGTGTGTACGATTTCCAGAAGCGTTCCAGCATCATTCAGGTGAGCGAAGCCGGTGCTCAGGTCCTCGGCAAGGTGGCCGCCGAACTCGCGTATGGCGAGGGCTTGCAGGCGCACGCTCGTTCCGCCGAGTATCGGTTGAAATGAGGTCCGCCAGCGTCATTCCCGCGCAGGCGGGAATCCAGGTGCGCTGAATGGCGGGCTGGCGCAATCGCATTTTCTGCGAAGATGCACTGCAGGGATTCGCGCGCATGCCGGATGCGAGCATCGACCTGCTGATCGCCGATCCGCCCTATGGCCTCGGCAAGGATTACGGCAACGATTCCGACAAGCTCGATGCGGACGCCTACCTGCGCTGGACCGAGCAATGGGTCGATGCGGCGCTGCCGAAACTGAAACCAAACGGCAGCATGTACATCTTCCTGACCTGGCGTTATTCGCCGGAGATCTTCGTCATGCTCAAACAGCGCATGACGATGATCAACGAAATCATCTGGGATCGCAGGGTGCCGTCCATGGGCGGCAGCACGCGCAAGTTTTCGTCAGTGCACGACACGATCGGTTTTTTTGCGAAGGCGAGGGATTATTATTTTGACCTCGACGCCGTGCGCATTCCGTACGATGCTGAGACCAAGAAGGCCCGCTCGCGCTCGATTTTCGTCGGCGCCAAGTGGCTGGAAATTGGCTACAACCCGAAAGATGTATGGAGCGTGTCGCGCCTGCACCGCGAACATCGCGAGCGCGCCGACCATCCGACGCAGAAGCCGCTGGAAATCGTCGAGCGCATGGTGAAAGCCTCCTGCCCTCCCGGCGGCGTCGTGCTCGACCCTTTCATGGGCAGCGGGACCACGGCAGTCGCCGCGAAACGATGCGGTCGGGAATTCGTCGGATTCGAGCTCAACCCGGAATACTGTGAATTGATTGAAAATCGCCTGTCGGAACTCGACAAGCCGGAAGCTGCATAAAGAAAAACATCATGTCCCTGATTGAAAACATCATTCGCCCTGAAGTCCGCGCACTCGCGGCCTACCATGTGCCAGACGCCAGCGGTTTTGTGAAGCTGGACGCGATGGAAAACCCGTACACACTGCCGGAGAGCCTGCGCGCCGAGCTCGCGCAGCGCCTGGGCGACGTTGCCATGAACCGATACCCAGTGCCGTCCTACGCTGCACTGAAGGAAAAGATCTGCAGCAAGCTTGGCGTGCCGGAGGGGTTCGATGTCATTCTGGGCAATGGCTCGGACGAGCTGATCAGCATCATGTCGGTCGCCTGTGCAAAACCGGGCGCGAAGGTGCTGGCGCCGACGCCGGGGTTTGTCATGTACGCAATGTCTGCCAGATTCGCGGGCATGGAATTCGTTGGCGTGCCCCTCAAGCCGGATTTCGCGCTCGACAAGCCGGCCATGCTGGCGGCCATTGCGCAGCATAAACCTGCCGTTACCTATCTCGCCTATCCGAACAACCCGACCGGCAACCTGTTCAACGCGGACGACATGGTGGAAATCGTCCGGGCCGTGGGTGATTCCGGCATCGTTGTCGTCGATGAGGCCTATCAGCCTTTTGCTCAGGCGAGTTTCATGCCGCGCCTTGCCGAATTTGGTAATCTGGTCGTGATGCGAACCGTCTCCAAGCTCGGGCTGGCCGGAATTCGCCTCGGCTACATGTCTGCTGCCAAGAATCTGCTGACTGAGTTCGACAAGGTGCGTCCGCCATACAACGTGAACGTGCTGAGCCAGGCAGCAGCAGAATTTGTGCTTGACCATGTTGAGGTGCTGGATGCACAGGCTGCAGCGTTGTGCAATGAGCGAACCAGATTAATGGCGGAACTGGCTGCCCTGCCAGGGGTTGAAATTTTCCCTTCAGCAGCAAATTTCCTGCTGATCAGAATAGAAACGCAAAAAATTCATGCTGACGATGTCTTTTCTGCATTGTTAGACCGTAAGGTTTTGATCAAAAATGTCGGTAAAATGCACCCATTGCTGGAAAACTGCTTACGGGTTACTGTCAGCACACCAGAAGAAAACCAAGTATTCCTTGACGCCCTGAAGGCGTCGCTCGCTTAGCCACTTAGCCGTACCCACTTAACATGCCCACGTCACGCGTTGCAGAGGTCACTCGCAATACCAACGAGACGCAAATCCGCGTCGCGATCAACCTCGACGGCACCGGCCAGCAGAAGCTGAACACCGGTGTGCCGTTCCTCGACCACATGCTCGACCAGATTGCACGGCATGGGCTGATCGACCTCGACATCGAAGCCAAGGGCGACCTGCATATCGATGCACACCACACCGTCGAAGACGTCGGCATTACACTCGGCCAGGCGTTTGCCAAGGCCATCGGCGACAAGAAAGGCATCCGCCGCTACGGCCATGCCTATGTGCCGCTGGATGAGGCTCTGTCGCGGGTCGTGGTCGATTTCTCCGGCCGTCCCGGGCTGGAATTCCACGTTCCTTTCAAGCGCTCGATGATCGGCACTTTCGACGTCGATCTCACGCACGAGTTTTTCCAGGGTTTCGTCAACCACGCGCTGGTCACCTTGCACGTCGATAACCTGCGAGGCGAAAATGCGCACCATCAGTGCGAAACCGTGTTCAAGGCCTTCGGCCGCGCATTGCGCATGGCCGCCGAACTTGATCCGCGTGCGGCGGGGACGATACCCTCGACGAAAGGCAGCCTGTAAAAACGTGACGCCCCCGGCGTTGCGATTTCATTTTCTGACATGAACAAGATCGTTGTTGTAGATTACGGCATGGGCAACCTGCGCTCGGTGGCGCAGGCGCTGCGGCATGTCGCTCCTGAGGCCGACGTCCGTATTTCCGGTGAGCTCGCTGACATCAGGTCCGCAGACCGCCTCGTCCTGCCGGGCCAGGGTGCCATGCCGGATTGCATGCGCTGCCTGCGCGACTCCGGCCTGCAGGAAGCGGTGGTCGAATCGACCCGCACCAAGCCCATGCTCGGTGTGTGCGTAGGTGAGCAGTTACTGTTCGACTGGAGCGAAGAGGGCGACACGCCGGGCATCGGTTTGCTGCCCGGCAAAGTAGTGCGCTTCCGGCTCGAAGGGATGCTGCAAGAGGACGGATCGCGCTTCAAGGTGCCGCAGATGGGCTGGAACCGCGTGCAACAAACGTTGTCCCATCCGCTGTGGAATGGCATTGCCGATAACAGTTACTTCTATTTCGTGCACAGCTATTACGCAGTGCCCGCCGAACGAAAACATATAGCGGGCGAAACCACCTACGGCGTACCGTTCGCGTGTGCTGTTGCAAAAGACAATATTTTCGCTACCCAGTTTCATCCGGAAAAAAGCGCAACTGCCGGCTTGCAGTTGTACAAGAATTTTGTTCACTGGAATCCGTAGTCGGGAAATCGTTGTTCATCATTAATTAACCTCAATGCATCCTTAATGTAGCCATGCTGCTCATACCTGCCATCGACCTCAAGGACGGTCATTGCGTGCGCCTGAAACAGGGCGATATGGACCAAGCCACCGTGTTTTCCGATGACCCCGGCCAGACGGCGCGACATTGGCTGGCCCATGGCGCCCGAAGGCTGCACCTGGTGGACCTGAACGGCGCCTTTGCCGGCAAGCCCAAGAACGAGTCGGCGGTGAAGTCGATCATTCAGGCCGTGCGCAGCTTCGCCGCCGAAAACGACACCGATGAAATTCCGGTTCAACTGGGCGGCGGCATCCGCGACCTCGACACCATCGAGCGTTACCTGGACGACGGCCTTTCCTACATCATCATCGGCACGGCCGCAGTGAAGAATCCCGGCTTCCTGCATGACGCCTGCAGCGCGTTCCCCGGCCAGATCATCGTTGGCCTCGACGCCAAGGATGGCAAGGTCGCGACCGACGGCTGGAGCAAGCTGTCGGGCCATGAAGTCATCGACCTGGCAAAGAAATTCGAAGATTACGGCTGTGAAGCGATTGTCTACACTGACATCGGCCGCGACGGCATGATGGCCGGCGTGAACATCGACGCCACCGTGAAGCTCGCACGCGCCGTCTCGATCCCGATCATTGCCTCGGGCGGCGTGCATGATGTCAAGGATGTGGAAGCATTGTGCGCGGTGCAGGACGAAGGTATCGAAGGCGTGATCTGCGGGCGTTCGATTTATGAAGGCACGCTCGACCTGCGCGCGGCGCAGCAGCGTGCCGATGAGCTGAGCGGCCTGGAAGAGGCGGAAGAAGAATAAATGACCCTTGCAAAACGCATCATCCCTTGCCTGGACGTGACTGCGGGTCGCGTTGTCAAGGGCGTCAATTTCGTAGAGTTGCGCGATGCCGGCGACCCGGTGGAAATCGCGCGCCGCTATGACGAGCAGGGTGCAGATGAACTGACCTTCCTCGACATCACCGCCACATCCGACGAGCGCGACCTCATCCTGCACATCATCGAGGCCGTGGCGTCGCAGGTATTCATTCCCCTGACCGTGGGCGGCGGCGTCCGCTCGGTGGAGGATGTGCGCCGCCTGCTCAACGCCGGCGCCGACAAGATCAGCATCAACAGCGCCGCAGTGTCCAATCCGCAGATCGTGCACGACGCTTCGCACAAGTACGGCTCGCAATGTATCGTCGTGGCAATCGACGCCAAGCGATCCGGCGACGACAAGTGGGAAGTGTTCACACACGGTGGCCGCAAGCCGACCGGGCTCGATGTGGTCGAGTGGGCCAGGAAGATGGAAAGCCTCGGAGCCGGCGAACTTCTCTTGACCAGCATGGACCGCGACGGCACGAAGAGCGGTTTTGACCTTGCGCTCACGGGCGCAGTCTCCGATGCCGTATCGATTCCGGTCATCGCATCCGGCGGTGTCGGCGGCTTGCAGGACCTGGCCGACGGCATCAAGATCGGCAGGGCCGACGCAGTCCTCGCCGCCAGCATTTTCCATTACGGACAGCACACGGTTCAGGAAGCCAAGCGCTTCATGGCTGCCCAAGGCATTCCAATGAGGCTCGCATGAGTGCCAACGCCAAATGGCTGAACAAGGTAAAGTGGGATGAGCATGGCCTGGTCCCGGTTATTGCACAGGAAGTCGGCACCAACGACGTGCTGATGTTCGCCTGGATGAACCGCGAAGCGCTCGCGAAGACCGTTGAGTTGGGCGAGGCGGTGTACTGGAGTCGCTCGCGCAAGAAGCTGTGGCACAAGGGCGAGGAATCCGGGCACATCCAGAAGGTGCATGACATCCGGCTCGACTGCGATGAAGACGTCGTGCTGCTGAAAGTCGAGCAGACCGGCGGCATTGCCTGCCACACCGGGCGTCACTCGTGCTTTTTCCAGAAATTCGACAGTGCTACCGGTGAGTGGCAGTCGGTCGATTCCGTGCTGAAAGACCCGGCGAGCATCTACAAATAGTACCCTGGCAAGCCAAGGGCATGACTCACCGTCCTATAATTGGGCCTGGATGACGAAAGGCGAGGCGGATTGGAGCCGCCCAATACCATGACTGATACCCTGAAACGCCTGGCTGAGGTAATTGAGTCGCGCAAACCTGCCAACGGCGGAAATCCTGATAAATCGTATGTCGCTCGCTTGTTTTCCAAGGGAGACGACGCCATCTTGAAAAAGATCGGTGAAGAAGCGACGGAAACCGTGATGGCTGCCAAGGACGCGCGGGTCGGCGGCGACAAGTCGAAAGTGCTGTACGAATGTGCGGACCTTTGGTTCCACTCGATGGTTATGTTGGCGCAATTCGACCTGACACCGCAGGACGTGCTGGACGAACTCGCCCGTCGCGAAGGCATTTCGGGCATTGAGGAAAAGGCAAGCCGAAAATAACCGGCAGGCTAGGCTGACAATCCGGCAAAGAGACTTTGACCGACCGGCGAAAGCCGGGATTTCGTTCAAGGATCAAGGAAACGGGATATTCATATTCATGACTGACTGCATTTTCTGTAAAATCGCCGCGAAACAAATTCCGTCGAGAACTATTTTCGAAGACGAGGATCTGATTGCGTTCCACGACATCAATCCTGCCGCACCGGTGCATTTCCTGATCGTGCCAAAGAAGCATGTTCCCACGCTGGCAGATTGCGACGAGAGCCATGCCGGCCTGCTCAGTAAAATGATGCTGCTGGCGCCCAAGTTGGCACAAGAACAGGGATGCGGCTACGTCGCGACAGAGAACGGTGGCGGTAGCGGCGGATTCAAGACGCAATTCAATACCGGGCCGGATGGTGGTCAAGAGGTGTACCATCTGCATTTGCATGTGATTGGCGGGCCGCGTCCCTGGCGTGGACAACGCTGATCTGTATCGTTTTTGGGCGGTCGCGCCCGCTTAGGAGAAAGTAATGGGTTCATTGAGCATTTGGCACTGGCTGATCGTGCTGGTTGTCGTCATGCTGATTTTCGGTACGAAGAAGCTTGGCAATATCGGTTCCGACCTCGGCAAGGCCGTCAAGGGTTTCAAGGACGGCATGAAGGACGATGAAGAGAAGTCCGCGCACGCCGATAAGGCGACGATCGACGTCGACGCCAAAGAAAAGAAGAGTTGATCGCCCATTCCACGGAAGTACCCGTAGCGCGCCTCCGCGCGCTATGCGATCCTCCTCTGCAATTTTTCCGCCATGATTGATCTTGGACTCTCCAAACTCGCGTTGATCGGCGTTGTCGCGCTGATTGTCGTCGGCCCTGAAAGGCTGCCGAAGGTCGCGCGCATGGCCGGCACCCTGTTCGGACGTGCCCAGCGCTACATCAACGACGTCAAATCGGAAGTCAGCCGCGAGATCGAACTGGAAGAACTGCGCAAGGTGCACAAGGACATGCAGGAAGCGGCAAGCAATGTCGAGCAGAGCATTGCCAAGAACCTCTCGGAGATCGAGACCGAGGTTCACACTTCCTTGTCCAATCCGTTGCTCGATACACCGCCCCCGGCACCCGAACTGGTGACAGCGAAGGCGAAGGACTTCCGCAAGAAGAAGCTTGCAAGAACATCGGCCATTCCCGCCTGGTACAAGAAACAGAGCGGCCGGAAGGCCCATGTGCTTTCCGGGGCGGCGCGCGTCGCCAGGCATCGTCCTGCCAGTGTCGCTCGCAAATCATCCGTTTCCTTTCACTAAATGACCGACGAACAAGACACAACGGCTGCGAGTGAAACCTTCATCTCGCATCTGGTGGAATTGCGCAATCGCGTAATGAAGGCCTCTGCCGCGGTTGTCGTGGTCTTCCTGTGCCTGATGCCATGGGCCGGCAAGATCTACGATTTCCTCGCCATGCCGATGATGGCGGCGCTCCCGGCCGGCAGCAAGATGATCGCCACCGGCGTGATTACGCCATTCCTGATTCCAGTCAAGGTCACCTTGCTGGTGGCATTCGTCGTCGCGCTGCCGGTGGTGCTCTATCAGGCGTGGGCATTCATCGCGCCCGGCCTCTATGCACATGAAAAGAAACTGATTGCGCCGCTGGTGGTGTCGTCGTCGCTCCTGTTTGTTTCGGGCGTTGCATTCTGCTACTTCTTCGTGTTCGGCGTGATCTTCAGGTTCATCAACGAATTCGCGCCCAAGTCGATTACGGTGGCGCCGGATATCGAAAGCTATTTCGGTTTTGTGATGACCCTGTTCATCGCCTTCGGCGTAACCTTTGAAGTACCGATCATTGTGATCGTCCTCGTGCGGATGGGACTGATCACTGTCGAAAAGCTCAAGGAAATGCGTCCCTACGTGATCGTCGGTGCATTCGTGATCGCCGCCGTTGTGACGCCGCCGGACATCATGAGCCAGTTGTTGCTCGCGGTGCCGATCTGCCTGTTGTTTGAAATCGGCCTGCTGGTCGCCCCGATATTCGCGCGCGCGACCGAGGCGCCGGAAGAAACCGAAGAGACAGCGTAGCGCTTATTTTGCCTGGCGCAGCCAGGCGACGAGCGGGAAGGCGTCCCGGAATCCCGCAACCAGTTCCTTGCCGAGATCCGCGGGAATCCCGTCTTTCAGGCTCGTCTCATTCCACACGATGAAGCTCTTCATCTTGATGTACTCGATGTGCGGCGTATCGGCATCGAAGCCTTTCGGCGGGCGGGTCAGTTTGCCTTCATCCTGAAGATCGCCAAACGTATCCTTCAGTCTCTTGTTCCTGAGCACCTTGCTGAAGCCTGCCGCATCCGCGACCACATGCTGGCGGATCGTCTTCAGCCGGTCTGGCGGTGGCATGTACTCGCCGCCCGCAACCAGCAGAACTCCATTGGCATCGACATGGAAATAGTAGGCCGGACCGCCGCCCTGGCTCGGCTTTTTCAGCCCGCTCGCCGTGATCGCCGCAGAAAAGGCGGTCTTGTAGGGGCTTTTGTCGCGCGAAAAACGCATGTCGCGATTGATGCGGAACAGCGCCTTCCGCGGATTGCAGTTCGCCACTTCAGGGTCGAACTTCCCGACGACAGGAATCAGCTTCGTGACCAGCTCCAGGAATTCCAGGCGCAGGATGTCGTAGCGCGGCTTGTTCATCACGAACCACGCACGGTTATTGTTTTCCGAGAGTTCAGCCAGAAACTGGATCAGGTCGCGCGTATGCATTATTCATCCCTGCAATCGGTTATTCCTGCTCTTCGCGACGCGGTTTAGGCCGTGTGCCGACGGTTACATCGATGGATGACTCGTGATTCTTCCGAATCACGATCATCTTTGCCTTGCGACCTGGTGTCAGCTGCGCAATCAGGTTCAGCATGTCAGTCGTGTCGGATACCGGTTTGCCTTCGACTTCGATCAGGATATCGCCGGGCTTGATCCCCGCCTTGTCCGCCGGGCCTCCTTTCAATACGCCGGCGATGATCGCTCCTGATTTCCGGCTGAGACCGAAACTTTCCGCCAGCTCCGGCGTGATGTCCTGGGGTTCCACGCCAATCCAGCCACGCACCACCTGGCCGGTAGTGATGATCGATTCCATCACGGTCTTGATCGTGGTTACCGGGATCGCGAATCCGATGCCGAGCGAGCCTCCGCTGCGGGAGTAGATGGCCGTGTTGATGCCGAGCAGGTTGCCATTGACGTCGATCAGTGCGCCGCCGGAGTTGCCAGGATTGATGGCGGCATCGGTCTGGATGAAATTTTCGAAAGTGTTGATGCCGAGATGGTTACGGCCGAGCGCAGAAATGATGCCCATTGTGACCGTCTGGCCCACACCAAACGGGTTGCCAATGGCCAGCACAACGTCGCCAACCCTTGCCTGGTCGGCGTGACCCAAGGTGATCGCCGGCAGATTCTCCAGGTTGATTTTCACGACCGCGAGATCGGTTTCTGGATCGGCGCCGACCACCTTGGCCGCAGACTTGCGTCCGTCTGCCAGCGCCACTTCGATTTCATCGGCGGTCTCAATCACATGGTTATTCGTCAATACATAACCCTGCGGACTGATGACCACGCCCGAACCGAGGCTGAACTGGCGATCTTCCTGCTGATCGCCAAAGAAGCGGCGAAACAGCGGATCGTCCATAAACGGCGTCTTCGGCTGCTGTGCGCCTTTGGTCGTAAAGATGTTCACCACCGCTGGCATCGCCCGCCTGGCTGCCTCGCGATACGAACCCTGCGCCGGTGATGCGCTCACGGGCGCCTCGAGCATGGGGACCGACGATACCACCGGATGCCCGGCACCTGCTCCGCCTGTCGTTCTGCCAGCCCACTCCGGCTTCAAGCTCGCTACAATGAACCACACTGCCAAACCGACGGTAACGGTTTGCGCAAACAACAGCCAAAGACGTCGCATAAAAGGTTAAAGATGAACCAAGGATCGATAAACAGGGATGGATTTGCAAAATATCTAGACCAAGCCCTTGATATTACTCGTTTTCGCGACTATTGCCCAAACGGCCTGCAGGTCGAAGGGCGCGCAATGGTAAAAAAACTGGTTACCGGAGTAACCGCAAGTTTAGCCTTGATTGAGGCGGCGGTGGCGGTCGGCGCAGACACGATCCTGGTGCACCATGGCTATTTCTGGCGCGGTGAGGATCCAAGGGTTGTGGGCCCGAAGCAGAAGCGCCTGCGAATGCTTCTGGAGCATGACATCAACCTGTTTGCCTACCATTTGCCTCTGGATATGCATCCCGAGCTTGGCAATAACGCACAGCTGGCGAGGCGCCTTGGTTTCGTCGCTGACGGACGTTTCGGCGAAAACGACCTCGGCTGGCTCGGTGCTCCGGCTGATGCCGGGATCAAGACGGTGGCTGAGCTGGCAAAGGCGATCGAGGTGCGCCTCGGACGGGCTCCCCTTGTCATTGGTGATCCGGCGCAGGTTGTCGGGCGGCTCGGGTGGTGCACTGGCGCAGCGCAGAACCTGATGAATGATGCCATCGTGGCTGGCGCCGCGACCTACCTGAGCGGTGAAATTTCCGAGCCCATCGTACACTTGGCCAGGGAGTCCGGCGTCTCCTATCTCGCGTGCGGCCATCACGCGACGGAGCGGTATGGCGTGCAGGCGCTGGGGGAGCATCTGGCCGAGCGCTTCGGTATCGAGCACCAGTTCATCGACATCGGCAATCCTGTCTAACCCTAGCTGCAAAAGGGGTATTCACACCGAAAGTTAATTAGTTGTTTATGTGCGGTATTATTGCCGCTGGTGAGGAATGAATATGCAGCAGGATCAGACATCGCGTGACGCGGTCGGCGTACTGGTCGTTGAAGACGACGCCGTAACGCGAAAGACATTGTGCCTGGCGGTCGAGTCGGCTCCCGGGCTGAAATTGCTGGCAGCATACGATAGCGTCAGACCAGCACTGGAATGGCTCGACGGCGCGCAGCCGGACGTACTGATTACCGATCTCGGGCTTCCCGACGGATCGGGGCTCGACATCATTCATGCATGCACTCGCCGGTATCCGCAGACTGACATCATGGTCGTGACTATGTCGAGCGATGAATCGAATGTCCTGGCCTGCATCGAAGCAGGTGCTTCCGGTTACGTGCTGAAGGACGCCGGAAGGATGGACATCGCGCGGGCAGTGCTGGACCTGCGCGATGGCGGGGCGCCGATGAGCCCGACGATTGCGCGGATGGTGCTGGCGAAGGTCCGGGGCGGTAACAAGCCGACGTTGTCCGAATCCGCCCCGGCGACCGACGCGACTCTTACCAGGCGGGAAGCCGCCATCCTGGATCTGATTGCCCAAGGCGATAGCTATGGCGAAGTGGCCAAGATGTTGTCGGTGTCCGTCGGAACGGTTCAAACCCATATCAAGAACATCTACGGCAAGCTCGCCGTGCATTCCCGCGGCGAGGCTGTGTTCGAGGCGCATCGTCGCGGCCTCCTGCAGTTGGGGCGGTCGCGCACCAATTAGGCAGGGAGTGCCCCGAAAACTACCTTGCCTGGCCGCCGGCCATCCACGGCATCAAAGGCCAATTCGTCGGCATTTTAGCCCCTTCGCCGACGCACATCCCCTCCAGTCAGGTGGTTTGGCGCGCCCGGGACAGTGGAAATGTGCTCGGGGGTTGCCAAATAGAACCTATTTGCTTTAATTCGCAATCGCGGTCGGCTATAATCGAAGGTTGCTAGAAGTTTCGTGCAGATTTCGTTTTTTCACTGATTGGGGTTGGTATGAGTAACGAAAAGCAGGTCGATTCCGGTCGACGCGGCTTGCTCGTCGCTACGTGTGCGGCGGGTGGTGTGGCCGGATTGGCTACG
>NZ_DATFAI010000044.1:0-67065 GCF_035254685.1 Noviherbaspirillum sp.
TTTTGTGACACGCTTCACCGAAGGCTTCAGCCGCTTCGTTGCCTTCACGACTGCTCCGGTTGCTTCCGGCAGGAGCACTTCGCCGGGTGGGGCTTGCACCCACTGGAACAACACCGCCTTATCACGGCGCACGCCAGAAGCAGTCAGTAGGCAGCACTACGCCACTGGCGGCCTCGAACAAGCAAGCGAACCTCGTCGCTACATTGGCGAATGCCACAGCCCCCGTTTGATATGTACTCGGTCGTCCCAACACATTTCCAATAGCGCCGGCCGTCCGAGCTGAACCATCAATTAGGACAGCCGACTGCCAAACGGTTACACTAGGCCTCCTCTCCCAGCCAGCGCAGACCCGCAGAGTTCACGAAGATTTCGGGCTCGCCGAAGGCGCGCTCGCCCATGCGCTTCAGCTGCAGCGTGCCTTCCACATCGACTGTATCGCCGTAGAACACGCGCTCCTGATCCTGATCGACGGTGACAACGCCTTCCAGCGGGAACTGAAGCCAATTAGCTCCGTTTGCAATATCGGCGTCACTGACCTCGACAGGAACCTCGGCCATAGGCATCTCTCCGTTTGTCATCGCCGTTTGCGAAGTTACTGCGTCGTCATCAGTAATCTCCGCGTCAACAAATTCCTGCAGATAGACCCCGAAGCTTTCAGTGTTCCTGTGGACCTGCGTCTCGGTCAACGCGGCGTTCAACGCTTCCCAAAGCGCAGCACCTACGACATCGGGCGCGGCGCCGCACCCAAGCTGGTGAAAGCGAGTCGCGAAGAGTGCCTCGTCGAGCACGAGATGAGAGGCATCGAAAGACTGGTCCTGGGCTGAGGCAGCTTGGTAGCCAGCAAGCGTCGAATAACCAATCACAGCGGCAAGCAACTGCTGAACGTGCCCGTAGGACAACGTCACGCCTTGTTGATTGCATAGCGTGCGGCAAGCAAAGGCAATTTGGGAAAAAAGCGGATGCATACGTATCTCCAAGTTCAGCGCGGACATCGAGTGCTTAAGTGCCCAGCGCCAGCGAGAACGCATGGATCACAGAAAGGTAGACTTTGGGTAAAGCTGTCGGTTTTGAGTCACTCGAAACTCAGGCGGACGCCTGCCTACGCAGTATTAGGCAACCATCTGGAACTGTCAAGCATAGGACAAGCTCGACGCTGCCGAAGCGGCTGGATGGGGCGTGCGCCGAGCCAGCGATGTGGTTGGGCTTGTGGAACGTAAGGAGCGCGACTAGGTGCTAGGCGTTGCCCGTCAAGCGTCGCGCTTCGAAAGCCTCGATCGCGGGGAGCTGGACGTGCCCCTGACGGTTCGCCAAGAAGTCGGGAAACGCGATAGGCCCGATGGATATATTCACCTGTGGCGCAAGCGCGTATAGGACCCCATGACGGTAAATATCGAAGCGGCTGTCGGCCCAAAGTCGAGGTTCGTCCGAAACCACAACAGAGATCATGTCTCCCGCTGGGAGTGTGACCACGGCGACAAAGTCCTCACGGATCGCCAGAAGCAAGATCGAGTGTGCGCCAGACAGACCTGTGAGACCAGCAAGCTCCTTGCTGGTCTCACTGAACAGCCGTGAGCCTCGCATGAGCGCAGCTCTTTTCTGCCGGTCTTGTTCCCACTGCACTTGCCGCATCTTGGTGCCGTGGCTGCTGTCGAGGTACTCCGGACCGAACAGTTTGTAGCCCAGGCCACGCGCCAACTTGGCCAACCAGCGCTCCTCGACACCGATCGTTATGGTAAGACGCTGGTTCCATGTGTCTCCCGCCATGGCCTTACGGCTCAGCATCTCGTATTCGGCTTGAAGTTCGGCCGGGATTTGGCGGACCACTCCAGCTTCTGTATCGTCTTGCTGGACCTCGAAGTTGCCGGCGTAACGTGCTGCCTTCTTGAACTGGAGCATGAATGACCGAATGGTGAGCGAATATTTGAGCGGCTCGGTGACCGTCAAAAATAGGTACGCACGGCCGGGATCCTTCCGCCGCGCAATGGGATCCCCGCCGGCGTATGCGTCGAATCGCTCGTTATCATTTTCATGGATGTGGTAGACATGCTCGCCATATGGGCCGGACCAGATTTCACACACTTCGTTCTCGCCGAACGTCATGGACTGATTACGCCCCATATAATTGAATGGCATCCACGACTTCAAATCATTCAGATCGACGAAAGGCCGCACCGCCTGGGCCTGCTCGTTGCGATAGAAGAAGCTGCGGATGAAGGGGCCGTCAACGAACATCCCCATAACAGAATTGCATCGGCTGCAGACATCGTCTGTCTTAAACAGGTCCGGGGCAATGTTGCCGCCCATTGCATCCGAGAAGATGTGCTCGAGCGTGAACTCGCCCACCGGTTTGTGGGAATCGCAATAGATGCAGCGCCGCGTTTCCATTTCTTTAGTGTTTTCGGCCATGGGTAGTACTCCTACAAACGAACGCGCTGCAGACCATGCAGCGCGCCCGGGTTAGAGCGAAAATTCTGCGAGAAAAAATCCTGTCTGTATATTTTTATTTCACCGATCAGGGCCGTGCAGCGTCGAATTTGAACTCTTCACCTGCTGCATCCTTGGAGCATTGGCTGGTGCAGCGTAGGGCGTCACCATTCCTGTGGACGGACCGAGCCACCGTCTACTTCAGGTCGACTACTCCAGTTCCCTGTAGGACTGAAATGGCCCGGAACCTGGCATAAAGCTGCCGGCGCGCACGAAGAGCGCTAACGCCGTGTCGGCCATCATGCGACATTCACCGCTTGACGGACTAGACAGATTTGGTATTACCGCAGCGTTTTGTGTCGTGTACAGCGTACAAGTGAAGAGGGCTGCGTCACCGCAGCCCTTGTGTCAGTCGCGGCTTACATAGCCGTCAACATACTGTGAATGATGTTCGCAGCAGAGAAAGCCCGAGTCTGTTTCATACTCGGCGGGCTCGTCGCAATATTCGCAACACTGGTTGCGCTGCCTCCTCGCGGCTTGGCACGCGGGACACATTGGCTCGTCAGGATTGAATTCGTCGTCGATGTCCTCGAAGTCCGATTCGCCTGTCTCGCCCCCACATGCGTCACAACGCGCTTCCTCGCGCTCGTCTTGGTCATATTTGTGGTCACGCATGGCTAGCACCTCCCACGAAGCGACGGAAGAACGCCTCAGCGTGCTCCTCCTCGGAACCTACCGTTGGGGACGCCATAATCGACCGCATTGTCAGTGGAGCGCATTTGATCAAGCTGCGAGGTGAGTCAATGCGCATGACCAAGGCAAAAGCCAAATAAGCGATGGGTGGGTTGGCGCAACGACTCGTTCGTTCAACCCACCACTTGAAAGATTGCCTCGCCGACACCACTTACTGGCGTATAGTTGATATTCCGACAAATTTAATTGGGCTCGTCTAAATGCTGCAACTCTATTCAGGGAGTGGGTCGGGGGAAATTGATCTTTTAGGGCCAGCTTTGCCGGAAAATCAATGGCAACGCTTAAAGCCATCGATAGTCAAGCTACTCCGGCATAAAGGAAGTTTTGAATCCGCAGAGAGGTTGGAATCTATGCCTTTCACAGTGGAAGCTGCTACGAACTCCTTTGGCGACGAATTTTGCGTGTTGCTCGTCACAGTAGGCTTTGAGGAATATGCACAACTTGGCGAGCAGATTGGCGACCGTGGATCAGAACAAATTTACCGCCAGATCGCAAACGTCTCCACTGACTTGCTGCCCAATGGCTATATCCGTTTCATTGCTGCGCGCTTGAATACTGAAGACATGCCTGAGGCGGTTGAATCGCCCAGCTTGAGTGTTTCGTCGAGCACAGTGGAACGCGCTCTTGAGGATGCTGACAAGTTGATCGCGTCCGGCCAAGGTGCAACGAGCGCACTGGACCGAGTGCATACGGCGTTCCATGGCTACCTGAATGTCCTTTGCCGTGAGGCCGGCATTGTTGTTGAGCCCGGCGAAAAGATGACGTCGGTCTTCAAGAAATTGCGCGAGCAGCATCCCAAGCTTTTGTATGACGGACCGCGATCAAATGAGGTCGGGATGGTCTTCAAAGGAACCGCCACGATCATCGATGCCGTCAACACCCTGAGAAACAATGCCAGCGTTGCACACCCTAACGAGGAAGTCATGCCTCAAGCCGAAGCAATGTTTCTCATTAACTTGATTCGATCCCTGCTGCACTTTATCGAAATGAAGGTGCGTGATCAGAACTGACTAGCGCCCTTCAGAAATATGGAAGGGCTTACTATATAGGGAGCTTCATGCGTAAGATTCTGTTTTGTTTGACGCTGTCGTCATTGATGTCGGCGTGCGCTACCAACAGTGCGTTTCGGGCGGTTAACCTCGATCCTGCGACGTTCGCGGCCATTTGTGGCGGTGACACGGCCGGTAGGTCGAGCCCACCCGTAGCCTTGGCTGCAAGTACAAATTCCCCCATTGCTGCTGGCTCCGTCTCATGCGGTGCCGCGCGCGGTCCTGCATCGGCTGAGTACCAAAAAGTAGCTTTAACTTTCAGCGAATCCGACAAGGGTTTGGCCCGCCCCAACGCTCTAATTCTTGTTTCGGCATCACCACCGCGCGATGGTCGCCTGTCGACCGAACTGGTGGATGCAATCAAGATTCAGACATCAATGGCAGGGATGTCGCGGGTGGTTATGATCGAAAAGACGCCACTCACTGACCAAAGAATCTATCTCGGGTATGCCTATCCATGATGCCTGCCAATAATCAAAACGGCTAGCCATGGCAAACCTTCCTTGTTTTGCCTCGGCCGAGCTTGAAGCAGCCTGCAAAGTGCTGGGCGACACCGCGAATGGCCTGACCGGTAGCGAAATCGGCCAGCTATTGCTGGAAATTGGCGTCGCCGACACCGCTCCATCAATGACAAAGTGGAAGCGCTTATACAACGCTTTGGCTGAAAAGCAGAACCAAGTCCAAGCGGGCAATTTCCTCATCCAATTCATTAACAAAGCCATGGCCCCGGCTAAGTATGTTTCCGCCCCGGAGCTTTTTCATTGGCGTCGGGATGGTCTCAACGTTGCTCTTGCGTTCACTGGATACAGGGTGCGAGATGATGGCAAAGTCGCGCATTCGACGCGGGAATCGACGGTAGATGGTGCTCGCGCTCGTGCTGGCCGACTGCGGTCCCTGCTTGAGAACCGTGGCATCCACACAGAGGTACTCAAGTATTGCAAGGCCGAGCTACTGGAAGAAAACTATTTCCATGCGGTGCTCGAAGCTGTCAAGGGCGTGGCCGAACGACTTCGGCTCATGTCAGGACTTGGATCAGACGGTGCTGAACTCGTGAATGCTGTTTTTTCGGTGAAGACGCCAATCTTAGCTATTAACTCGCTCAAGACAGACACCGAGCTGAGCGAGCAGAAGGGAATTGCCAACATGCTGGTCGGCATCTTTGGTGCGATACGGAATCCTGTCGCCCATGCACCGAAGACGACTTGGGCAATGCCGGAGCAGGACGCGATTGATGTATTTGGAATCCTGTCCTACGTTCATCGAAAGCTAGACGGAGCTACCAAGATATGAATTCACGACCTCTGCTACCGCTGCTGGATTACCAACGAATCTATCAGGTCATTTATAGCGTGCTTGAGGCATCCAGCATCGCCGTTACGCACCGCGCATGCATCTTTTTTGCGGCTGTTGGGGCAAACATCCTACGAGAACATCACAATCTGCCTGCAACGATCAGTGCTGGCTGCATGGCGCTCATGGTTGACGAGCAGCGGGCGAACGTAGTTGTATATGGTCGTGATGAAAACGGCATTTTCGTGAATGATGAAAAGGCGTTTCATGCATGGGTTGAGTGCAATGGTTGGCTAATCGATTTCATGGCCCCGATCATGGGTGTCGCATTGCGCCAAGACGGAGTTGACTGGCCTGTTCCTCGCCGGATGCTGCAAAAGCGTCTAAGTGATCGAAAAGGCAGCCTCAGCGAGGTTCAACATGCCGGGGAGTTCTTCGCCAGCCACGATCACGCCCTCACCGAGTCGCTCATCGATGGTCAGTCAGTTCAGTTTCTTGATCTGATGAATGCCTGTATGGCTTGGTATCGCAGGCCACCGAAGCCACTCAAGGAAATCGCATTAGCAGACAGCCACGGCCCGACAAAGAAGCTGACTCTGCGTGCGCCATCGATAGACGGCGTCTGGTGAGTCTTATGGTGTGTGCCTAAGCCTGTTACTTGATCGCCCATTCCAAGAAGGCCATGCCTACGCAAAAAAGGATCAAGCCGAAGAACGCGATCACGCCGAGGACCGCAATCAGCTTGCGGTAAGCGTAGCTCATCACAAAGATCGCAAAGCCACATCCTACATAGATCAGCTTGGTCGTCGTGGTGTGCACAACGAAGAAGTGAAATCTCGGCAATAGCATAGTCAGCAGCCAGACGCCGATGCCGGTCACGATGGACGGTATCGCCATATCGAGGAATTCGCCGCTCACGGCGTTCATTTCCTAGTCCGACAGAATTCTGTCACCAATTTTGTACCAACCCATGATGTCGCTCCAGCTTCGAGATTTGTAGATTATATTCTACAAATATGGACTATAGTCATCATTTGTTGATTATAATCCGTGGATTGATAGTCTCGTCACCGGCATCCTCCAATGCATGGGACGGGAATATGATCAGATACGCAAGCAGCTTGCGGTCAACATTCGGGTACTGCGAGGCCAGAAAGGGCTGTCGCAGGAAGCGCTCGCCTTGAGCGCTGATCTCGACCGAACCTACATCAGCCAGATCGAGCGTGGCGTCGGGAATCCATCCTTGCTCGTGCTGTGCAAGCTGGCCGCCATCTTGGAAACCGATATCACGGAACTGATGAGCGAGGACTAGTTTGATGAGCATAGTGAACGCAGGAGTCGAACTCGATGTCGTGCGCCCATCAGCCAATTGAAGCATCGCTCGACCGTTGGCACGAGTGCCACTGGCATCTTCATCAGATGGAGGGGAACTACCACGATCCGATCCCTTTTCGATACGCCCTGAATTCATTCATCCGAGCCATCGCGGACGTGCCGGAGCTGCTCACAAAAAACTTGGAGCGCCATGAATCCGCAAGGCGGGCAATCAAGCCTCGACTGAAGGAATTAATTGCTACCGATCTCTTCTCGCTTTTGCGTCTTAGAAGAAACTTCATAGTCCACCAAGGGATGCTAGATGTTGAGAGTCGAGGCAGCATCGGCACCATCGAAGGCTCTCGGATCAAGATCAGTTTTCCATTTCGTGTCGAGCCGTGGGAGAGTTCGGACGACGCATATGAGCGCTACAAAGAAATTTGCCGCACTGATTCGTTTTGGAGAGGTCTTGGGCCGGATTGCGATTCTGCACCGGTCTTATGGCGTACATGGATGATTTCTCAGTTCCCCGGCAAAGACTTGCTTGAAGTGGCCTTTGACGCATGGAAGCTTGTGGGCGACCTGCTGTCGGCCACTGTGGTCGAACTCGGCGGTGAGCCGCTTGATCTGTCAATGCCTTGTCGGCATGATCCTGAAGCAGTTCGCCTTAAACGTTACAGTCAACGCGAATTCTTCATGAGCGTGGATGGCGTTGATCTCGCTGAGGAGGAGCGAAAGTGGAACGAAGAGCGACTTAAACGTAAATCACCTCAATCGTGAATCGTGCAGGTGTAGGAAAATTGAAGAAGGTTAAAGTGTCCGATGAACATTGATGTAGCGATTGCCATCAGCGTTGTAGCCGCTGTTGCAGCATTACTTTCGTGGATTGAAGCGCGGCGCATGTATCAGATCACAAAGTCCGCCTTTTTGCGCCAGTCGTTCGAAAAGGTGGAGACCCTGCCTAGCGTTGAAGCGCTGGGTATCGTCAAAGTCAGCGGAAGAACGCGAGCGAAGTTGATGGTTTTTAATCAGCGGGACACTCCGTATCGTGTTAATTGCGTGAAGTGTTACGTTTACGATCCCAAACCGCGCAATCTTGCGAATTGGTTCCGCAGCAAACTTGGGCCATTTGACTGGGACTATTCCCCTCAAGCGGCTGTTTGGAATCCAAAAGGGACGCTGGACGATGATGAGCACTTCATTGAGGATACGCTGCAATTTACGCTGGTGAAAGAGACCGAGCTTTTGTTAGTAACGCTAAAGGACGTGAATCCGGATCAGAGATATCGGTTTGAAGTAATTACCTCACAGGGAACTACATGCTGGGAAGGGATTCTTCCAACTTGCAGAACTCGACTCCCCCATGATCATGTTCGATCAATCGCATGACCTCTTCATGGCTCAACTATGAGACAGATATCACGAGTTCAGTTCAATGCTTACTGCTACGCGAGGCAGCCTCTGATTCGTGTGATGGCTCAAGAGGTTGCGTGGTTTGAGGCGTTCGAAAAAAAGATTCTTGGCCTGATCACCTTCGACAGGACCGATGGTGACTTTGGCTTTCTGGTCCTCGGCCGCGACAATCGGAAGATGTTCCGTTGCATTGAAGTGAGCGGTGAGTTTTATCAAACGCCGGATCAAGCCATACAGGCCATGGCGGAAGCGTTTAAGAAATACGAACATGACGGTCGGGCGCTTTATCCGCAGGGAGATGAGAAAGTAGCCCCGTACGAAATTCTCGTGCCGGTTGTCCCCGACAATGAATTACATCCGTATTTCAAAGTCTTGATTTCAGAGCCCCGCTATGAGGCCGCTCGCAACCTCATCCGCGAAATCGTCTACACGTATAAAGACCCTGATGGACACTACATTAAGGAGTTTCAGACGCATGGATTTGATGCACGCCTGTGGGAGCTTTACCTGTACGTCTATCTGTACGAAGAAGGGTTCGAATTCGTAAGAGGCAATCCCGCTCCTGATTTTCACCTTTCATGGTTTGGAGATGAGTGCTTTGTCGAAGCCGTGACGGTGAATCCGAGCCAAGATAAGAATCGTCCCGATGCCGATGAACCTGAAAATCACGAGGAAGTTATGGCCCTGGCCGACGACTATTTGCCGATCAAGTTTGGCAGTCCTCTGTTCTCGAAGCTCAAGAAGAAGTATTGGGAAAAGCCACACGTCGCTGGTAGGCCACTTGTGCTGGCGGTTCACGATTACCACATGCCGGGTTCCATGATGTGGTCACGAACTGCATTAAGTGAATTTTTATATGGGCTCAGGACACGGCTGGAACTCGACGGGGACGGAAAGGACATTGCCAAAGCTGAAGTGGTCGAATCGCATAGCTGGAATGGGAAGACCATTCCGTCAAATTTCTTCAACTATCCCGATGCTAAATATATTAGCGCAGTTTTGTTCAGCAATGCGGCAACGATCACGAAATTCAATCGCATGGGAAAGTTGGCGGGGCTGGGTTCAAAGGATATTCTGATGATTCGGAAGGGGTTCAAGTACAACCCTGACCCAGAAGCTCTACGGCCGCTGGAGTTCGCAATCGACGTAGATGATCCACGATACGAGGAATCATGGGCGGACAGCATTGTCATGTACCACAATCCGAACGCGTTACATCCTGTCGATCCTGACTGGTTTCCGAGCATTACTCACTTATGGATAGACAGTAAAACCGGCGAATTTAGAGGTATCCAACAGCCCTATGACGTGCTGTCATCGGTAACAGTAGTCCTGTCGGCAGTCGAAAACTTCGACTAGGTGTTCGCTACGGCATGCGACTATCGGCCGAGCAGGAATATGGCGGACCGAAGCGGCCAGTTCATGCTGGCGCGGGTGGCCAGTTTTTGTGGCATGCGCAGTTGTCGAGAGAGCGGAAGGCTTTAGTCCGGGGGACAAAATTTAGCAAGTTTTGCGGGCGCGGTCAAATCGCGCGAGGGGTACAACAGAAACGGAGACTAACCTCGGCGTCGCGCTCGTACCAGCCCATTCGACGTAGTTTGTCCATCCGACTTACCTATGCCATCTGCAGTTGTTATTCGGAATCAGCCGCAGCAATGAGCCGATACAGAACGACTGCAATGGGTCGATTGCTCCATTTCCCTCTGGGACTGCAATGGTCCGGAAGCCGGCACAAAGCAGCCGGTGTATGCGAAGAGCATTCACGCCGAGGCAGCACACGCCCCAAAAACAAAGCGCTGCACGACGAACATGCGTCGTACAGCGCTACGTGATTCTGCTTGCCGGAACTTTGTTTAAGATTTTGTTACTGGCTTAACTTGGCTCGTTTTAGATTTTATTACCTGTTTAAGAATTTATTCCGACGTAACAGCTTCCTTGTATGGCATTCACTGGCAGCCGGCCAGCGCGGTTTTTCCTTTAATTCTTGCTTTGTGCCGGTTGAAACCGAAATCCGAGCTTTTTCACATGGTCACGAGCCGACTTGCCGACAGCTTTAGGATGCCTCTGTATCCGAAAACTGGTCTTGCCGCCCGCAGCTCGGGCAAACGACGCCAACGCCTCCGATGAATTCGTAGAAGCCAGCAGGTTGACCGGGTATATGGCTCTTGGTCGCCGTCCAGCTATGCCCGCAGTTGCACGTTACGTCCATGCTTTTGCGATCGGTTTTCATCATAGGAGCGCCGCCAATGGCATTGGGACGGGCATCGTTCCAGATAACGTTCTTTACACTCATCGGACCCGCTTTACTCATCTTTCAGAACCCTCATCGGCTGCCGGCCGGTGCGGGGCGCGACGCGCCTTTTCCCTTGGCAAAAAAAGCAGCACGGCAAGAAGCGATATGACTGCGATCATTGCCGCAAATCAACTATTAGAGCTCAACGCATGGCCTGAATCTATCCCATATTCATGGGGTTGAGCAGATCGATGCGGGTTCAACGCGGGAGTATTTCATCTGCACCGTGCTGGTGTCAGCTTTGCTCGACCGCCCCACAAGGGGTCGCTGGTAGCTAGTGTCCAGTCCCGCTAATACGTGAACAAAGTCGATTTGATTTTTCGAGGATGGGGTCGGCTGTGGCGATCCAGCAGAAGGGCTTGCAGTTCGTGTTGCAGGAGGTAATGAAACAATCGATATGCGAAGATACGCGGTCACGCAGCATCGAGGACGAGGGTTACTCCACAACCTTGCGCAACGTGGTAACCAGTGCTGGACTAGATTTGCGGGTGGCAACCTTCTCGCTGTCGGCCGGTTGCACCTTGCGGGCGCGAGCGAACAAACGCGTGAGGCGTTCAAACGCCACTTCGTCGCCAGGCAACGGATCGCGGCCAACCAATTTGTCAAGCTTGTAATTCATAGAATTCCTGAATCCACTATACGTTCATCGTACCACACCCAATTTGGGCATTATCCATGTCCGGTCTTTCCATGATCGCGAGTTCTAAATCGCGTGACACGTAATTTTTACAGACGAATACGGTGATGAACGGGTATTTTGTTGAGCTGAATCTTGTAGATACTTGCTCAAGCAAATGATAGCAGTCCGGCTTCTCGCCACGAGGAGATCGAGGACTTTGCATCAGGCTGACGTTGCAGAAGTTGACGCATCTTTTCTGCCCACGCTTGGACACTCTCGACACTTGCACTTCGAAAAAAATTGAGCACGCACGACCGGCTCTGACCATCCAAAAAATGCAGCGATGGCAGACCAAGTTTACGCAGCCTTACATTCAATCCGGCGACGTCAATCTGCAATGCCCTCGCCATCGCAGCGTGATTGCCTTGGTGCTCGATGTATGCCCTCAAGTAAACTCTCCGTCGCGAGGTGTTTTGCGCCACCCTTTTTTCCTCAACAGTCGGCATTTCATCAGGATGAGCAAAAAGACGTTTCAACGCTTCCTCGGGATTTTTCGCAAGCAGGGCAAGCGCCACTGCGTAAGTCTGGCCGCTCACTGGCTGTGATAAGCAAGCACCATCAATTGGCCAAAAATATTTTCCTTCTTCCCTTTCAAGCATCGCTGGATAAAGCTCATACACCCAGGAAGCAGGAAGATGTGCCTTCATGAAATCGCTTAATGTCGGGTGCACACCTAGAGTTCCAACACGTAGGCCATGATCTACGGCCAATTCACGAACAACAACCGAGGCGGAAAAGCGCGACACCCTTCGTGGATCTGCCAGAAGCCGCCTAACAATTTCACTATAACCGTTTACCATCGGGTTTTCGTTCACGAGGTTCGCCCTGTCGTCATTAATCACATGAGCCTGTGCTCTCCAGGCATCAGGCGGCAAATCGAAGGCCGTGTTCCTGGTAACGAAAGAGAGAGGGATGTGGTGCTGATCGCACCGATCGATACCAGGAATCTGATGAATTCGACGCCAATAAGAAAAGCCAAGTACGGCGTGATCCTGTTCGATACACAATGGACAGAAATGCGCATACTTTCGGAGAGGCCATAACGTCGTGCGCGGTCGCGCTGATGCGGCAACGTTGAAATCTTCGACTGTATCTCTATCAAAATATGCCAATCGGTCGAATGGCAATAACGAATGGCGTTTAACGTATTCTTCAGGGTCTTCCTGCAGCAGATTCGCAATCAATCGGTGTACCGGTGTTGGATGCCACTTTTTCCGCTCCGTGGCATACCGTCTATCCAGGTTTCTTATCAGCTCAACGGAGGACGCCGCTCCGTTCAAGATCCGTAGTCGTCCAATATGGCCTGCGGTATATTCTTCTACCCTTGGATGGGCAACGATCATGGCTTTCCCTTCATTGATCAGAGTTGCGTCTGGAAAAAACCCCCAGGCTACGAATGACCGTAGCAAGCAGTTGTGCATGTTGTGGCGTTCCGTCCCAAACCTCCATCAGTGCCCCCATCAACTCATCGTTATCGCAGACGCGCGATCTAGGTGGCTTCTTTAACCTGCCTTCTGCATAGATACATAAATCAAGAAACAGCGGGGTTGGGCGCTTGATATGGCCGGCAAGCACACGACTAATTTGCGATTGGCTTACGCCAAGCGCTTTGGCGATTTCTTCTTGCGTGACGTCGTCCGACTTTAAGCGGCGTGCAATTTGCAGTGCTTGCCTTCGAATAGCTTGCTCTTTCATGCATAGAAATATACATATTTGCATAATTTATTGCAAGAAGCGCGACTAGCGCTAGTTGGCTAGTCAAAAAGGAAGGGGGTGCGACGAACTGAATCGTTTCCCGCGTCGAAGAGCGGTCTCAATAGCCTGCCGAGTCAGTGGAAGACGCTCAAGCTTTGATAGCTTTGGGCGCAGCTCCGGAAGATGCTGGTATATATGCTGAATGGTAGAGATTTTGCAGCCCCGATTGGCCAAATCAAGACAGACACGCCGCACGGCATCGGCAAGAGAGCTATCGCGCGCGCTCCAATCAACCTTTGCGTTGTTGCCTCGCACACGCCTTGGAATGTCACACGTTTGTGCGTTGAGCCAGTCACGATCATTCCGATAGAGCCACGCATAGGCGGCTGGCTCCAGTAAGCGAATTGCTTTGATACCCAAGGAGGGATTTTCTTCTGTGGCCGCCCGCCATGCGGCCCGCGCACGTTCGCGGGCGGCCTGATAACGGGCATCATGCCATGCCTGCTGCAAACCAGTCTCGGTACGCAATGTTCGAGTCACAGTGACGAGTGAAACGCCACACAGTGTCGCCAGTTGCGCCTTATCTTCGCCACGACGCAATCCGTCAACGAGACGTTTCTTGACATCCGAAGTTAATGTCTTCGGCCGTCGCTTGATCTGCAGCCCTGCTTGGGCGGCCCACGCCATCATCGTCGTCACATCCATCCCGACGATTTTTGCGGTGTGCGACAGGGCATATCCTCCCGCCAGGAGATTGAGAGCGTCCTCGTGGCGTGAGCGATTGTCGTCATCAACGACGACCTGTATCGTACGACTTTCCTGCAGCACCGGCCGACCTGATATCGATTCACCTGCGCGACAGTATGCATCCCAGAAAGCCGCCCAAGAGCCGAACAGCCATACAATGAAGGTGAGGTGGCGCAAAGGATGCGTACCCGTTCGAGGCATTCGAAGAAGTCTGCCGACCTGTTCCTTTGACTCATGTTCCGACGATGGCAGTGCCGTCAACTCAGGGATCATCCGAAGAGATTCGACTGCCTGAGCATATGCCCGCGCCACCCCCTCTAACCGGATTCGCCCGCTGGCCGAACGAAATCCACAACGTCCCAAGGCATGAGAGTAGGTATCAAGCAGGCGTCGGGCGTCGATCGAAGCAGGTGGCAAAGCGGCCCAAGCTTGCGCCGCGTGCGCCAGCGCCCTCACGTAATCAATCGTGTTCGCGGATTCGAGATGCTGGCCAGGAAATGTCTCGTCCAGCTTGTCGTTCGATGGCAAGCACCAAAGGAAGCGTCCTACGCCGTTTGCCTTTTCGGTTGCCTCGAGCAGCCAGGCATTATGCACAGGACAGATCCATACTCCGGGGTACTGGTGGGACAGGTGCCAATAAGTAACTTGATATTGCTCCCTATCCTCGGCCATACAATCGGGGCAAGCCTTTAGGGGATGATGGGCACGAAAGCGACTAGTCAAAATTCCGAGTCGATACTTCAAGGAACCGATGCTGTCGCCACGCATTGAACTCCGTGCCGAATTAACCTCTTCCTCAGTGCGCAAGGGCAGGTAAAAGGGCAAGAGTGTGCGCTCGTCGATAATCTCGTGCGCTGCACCCAGTAGTGAACCAGTGCGGCGCACAAATTCATCAATCCGACCCGGCAGGTCGTGCTGGGAACCACGCTGCGGATGACCGAACAGCCGCATACAGGTTGCCGCCGCACTCAAATTCCCGCTCACCACGTGGTATCGACTCGCGAGACTGAACAACGTCTCGTCAGGATACCAATCCAACAAGCCGCCTCCAAACAGCGCCGCTTGGCATGCCGAATGTCTCATGTAGAGCAAACTCCCAGTATCGAATCGTCACTGTCGAATTATTCGCACATGTAGGGAGTTAAAAGATGTTCCCACAGTATGCTGGAAGAATCGACGAAATTAGTGTCAAATAGCGAATCTAGCGGAAGTTTGAGAAGAGGCCAAGGAACGGCTTTTCAACAAAGTCGCCGCAGTTAGCTGTTCACGGCTTTTAGCAACAGCCGACGCGTTATCAAAAAGACACGTCGCGCTTGCAAGCTACGGTTCAACACCAAAAAAGAAAGGAAGGGGGAAGAAAATGCCCGACGGATAAACACGTATGGGGTGAAAAGCACAAAGCCGACCCTCCCGCGAAGAGAAGTCGGCTTTTCAAGGTGTGCCGTGGTATTTATCGATACGCGCCCATCTTGCCGTGAATGCAGCACGTTGTCAAGCGTGGGGCCTGCCCTTGCTCGCCCTTTCACAATCGCTTCAATTCACCCCTCACCCGCACGTTTAGTTGCATCCAGCGCATTAGCGCCGGATGCCGTCTTTTGCACACGTACTTTAAATAGCGGAGAGAATATGGTGCGCGCTATCAGCCTGGAAAAACTAAAACTCTTTCATAAACGTCAAGGGCGTCCCGCCTGGGGTGTCGATTACCAACCAGCTATAAGAGCAACGCCACAAGAAGCACCGAAAATCTCGCGCCCGGCAATCTTGACCTGGGAACGCTTGCGGCGCGATATCCATGTGCTCTCTCAACCAGAGCGTTTTGCAGCGTTGCTGGCAATGTACAACCCCCAGCTAGTTGACCTACAGGAGCAGCGCATCTTATGGCCAGATCCGCAGCCTCACCCGCTCGCTGGCTCGCCTTATGCTGCCGGCATGAAACTACCGTCGCTGGAGGGCACGGTCAAAGTCGCGCAGCGGCTTGGCTGTCTCGAGGTTCATCCAACCATCACTGATAGGACTTCGGAGAATCCAGAAGATTGGCTGACAATTCCGTTTCCGTTCGTCGGCGACTTACTCCTCTTCCTTGAGGATGAGCAAAAGTCTGTCTATTGCGTCAACTGGACAATCAAAAAAAATGTGGAAGGCTTCCGACGAAAAGTAGGCGCGCTTCGGCGAAACGACGCACAGGAGCAAAGAATGCGCGTCCGCGAAGACCAGCGACACAAGATCGAAGAAACGTATTACACCGATGCCGGTATTCGAACGCAACGCATCACAGAAGATGTGCTTCATGCCCACGTTGTCGCAAACCTTCACCAGCTTTTCAATTGGCATAGGAGAAAACTGTCAATCAGTTTTATGCAGCAAGAAGAAATAATTTTCCACCTGCAGCAACTCCTTCAAGAGGGACGTCCTCCGATTGATGAAATTCCTCAATTGATGAAGAAAGTGCGGTGCGAACGACATGACTGCCTTGGGGTGCTCTATCAGGCCATCTGGCATCGCAAACTGCGTGTCGATCTAAACCGACCCATATTGGTGGATCGTCCCCTTCGCGCCGAAAAAGAGGACATTCTTGATGTCTATGCGCCTTGGTTTGGGAGATAGACATGCATATTGGCATCCAAGTTGTCGCCCCCGAAGGATATGGTAGGTTAGAAAAGGGGAAAACGTATCACTTCCTGCGCAGCGACAAGGATCGTGATCGCACGCTCCTGCTTCACATTTTCGAGGACAAAAGGCGCGCCCACATCCGCCTGATAATGATGAATCGCGATTACTTTGAAAATGGGCTCTGCTCGCGAAGCATTGTTGTCGCGGATACGCAGCTAAGTCTCCCTGTATGGCTGGAAGCACTTGAGGGTATCGATTTGTCCTTGATAGACCTCGAACGGCGCACTCCAAAACGTCTGCATCAAGAGCGGATAGAGGATCGATTGGCAATCATTCGACCGCTTTTGGCGAGGACAGGTGAAATTCTCTCCGCAGAAAACCCCGAGCGCGAAATAAACCGATTTGCCAGAGCATGCTCACCAGTCCAAAAGGAATCACGCGTGCGCCAGTGGTTCTTCACCTATCTTGCATTCGGCAACGAATCCTGGTCATTGCTCCCTCCTTTTCATCGGATTGGAAAGTGGGATCGCCAAGAGCGCTTCTCCGGGAAAAAATTCGGCAGGCCCTACCTCGAGGAAGGCAGACTGCATGGATATGGTGCCGACGCCGGCATGATCCAGGCAATTCAGGATTCCTACGTCAAATTCCGACGAGCGGGCAGATCCATGCAGGGTATTTATGCAAGGGCCATCATTTTGACTTTTGGCTGCAAAGTCGAAACTATTGATTCGAAACACGGGAAGAGGCGCAAAAGGTATTTTCACCCAGAAGGAAAGCCATGGCCGACATATGGCATGTATAAGTATTGGGTGATCGAACAATTCGGCTTGGAGCAAGTTCAACGCTCCGTTTACGGCAATGCACGCTATCGCACAAAAATCGCAGCCTCCACTGGAAAATTCTCTGAAGCCGCGGCGAATTTGTTGGAACGCAGCGAAGCCGATGGCTATTACACTGAGGATTATCCGTCCGGCCTATTGGAAGGTTCCATTCTTCCTTCGCTGTGCGTAGTACGTTGGGTCTGCGGCGCCTCCGGCATGATTGCCGGGATTGGATTTTCACTTGGAAAGGAACGCCGCACCGCTTATCAAATGGCATTGTTTAGCATGGCCATCTCCAAGGTGAAATTCTGCCGCCTGTTTGGGCTCGACATTCACCCTGAAGAATGGCCGTGTCTCGGCCTGCCGCCCATGCATACCTTGGATCGTGGCCCTGGCGCCTCATCGTCCCTCGTCGAAGCCTTCGAACAACAATTCCCCATTCGGGAAATTGCACCCTCTTGTTTTGGCCAATCGAAGGCGACGGTTGAGTCGTCTCATCCTCGGGAGGTTCACCAAGAGGGCCGACCGTCCCATATGCAGAGTGACCTGACTCCTGTAGAAATGGCAAAGCGAGAAATTCTACGCGTAATACAGGACAACAATGCGTCGGATGGATCAGCTCGCCGCACCCCAGAAATGATTGCGGCTGGCATTACACCATCTCCTCACGGTATATGGACCTATCTCGACTGTAGGGCCCGGACGGACGCAAGCCCAATGCCGTTTGACGACGCGGTTCGGGAATTTCTGACCCCGACGTGTTTTACGGCGTGCGCCGATGGCATCTACTTTCGAAGTCAGCGGTATGACTCGCCATCGCTACGGGCGACGGGCCTCATCGATAGAGTTGCATCTGGCCAACGTGTCGAAATCGGCGGCTACATTCTTGACCTATCAATCCGATACGCCTGGGTCGAGGTTGGAGGCCGACTCATTGAAGTTGAGGCCCTGCTTCCAATTCGGGATGATGAGGAGCAACTTTTCATGTCGCTCCTGGAATTGGAGCAATTGGCCGAATATGATCGGAGCACTCAGTCTGCGTTTCGAGAGCATAAGTGTGCCGTCAAATCGGAGACCGGCGAGCGATTTGAGGAGGCGACGGGTAAATCCTGGGATGCAGGAACAAGAAGAACAGGAAAAATAAAGACAAAAACACGTTCGTCACATCGAGAACAAGCAGATATAGAACGCTACGCGAGCAACGGGAGAAATCGACCATGACTCCAATGGAAGAAAATCCATGGGTTGCTCGTTTCCTGAATTTGGCGACTATCGATGTCATACGCGCGAGAGTACGCTTGACACCACCTCCCGTGGGGAATCTTTCTGCGATGCCCTCCGCTATGGCGGAGGGCATTCTTCGGCACACACTAGAGAGCATTTATGTTCCTACGACGAAGGGATGCGAAATTCTGCTTACCCTTGTTGGCATGGCTGCAGCCCATTGCCAATTGAAATACCCGGATTACAGATCGTTTCGGACTCGTCTACACAGTGCAGAATCGCCCAAAGATCCCTATACGCCCCCAACTATCTGTTTGACTGGTCCGGGAGGGTGTGGAAAGAGCAAGCTGGTCGCCGCTCTGGAGAGATTATTGATGCCTGCATCGACTGTCGACGTCGGGCATGGTTTGCCGCCCTTCCCCTTGAGACGCCACTGGCACATTGATGTGGCGACCAACACGACTTTGGGTTCGATGCTGCAACCGCTCCTGGAGATTGATATGTCGACCGAGGAGCGCCAAAACGCGTTATTACAAGAACGCATGGGCAAACAGCGACGCAAAATTCAACTCAAACTACTAAAGGACCGATGTCGCTACATCCTCTTTCGCGACGGTGTTGGGCTTCTCACTGTCGATGAATTCCAATTTATGACGCAGAGCGATGATGCCAATTCTGTCCTTACCAGAACGTTACTATTTCTGCGTGATCTTCACCTCCCCCTCGTCTTCATTTGTAACTACAGTCTGGGCCATCGGCTGAATCGACGACGGCAAGAGGAAAAGCAACGGCTTCTTGCGAACCCGATTATTTATTTGCCAGAGGATCCGGACGATGCCGACTGGATCAAGTATCTTCAAGAATGTGTTCGAGTGTCTGGCGCATGGTTAGCCATCGACCCACATCGCGACGCAGAGCCCCTTCATCGCTACTCTGCAGGATTGAAGCGTTTGGTCGTGGACCTACTGTTGTTCAGCTATAGGATGCTTCGAAATGAAAACAAGAAGAAAGTTGACATTGAAGACATTCGACGCGCCTATCTTTCTTCGGAATTTTCATCCCAACGAGACGATGTCGAGGCAATGGCGGCTGGGGCAATCACGGGAGTATATGCCAGGAGCGATCTCCAGTGCCCATTTGAACTTCCCAAAGCTGCACAGGCAACATTTGCGGCAAGAATGCAAAAGCAACGCGATACGGACATTGCAACAGCTTCAATCGAAGCCTCATTGACGCCCAAAGAGCGCGATGGGTTGCGCATAGCGCGAGAGCGCGCGCAAATCGGTGGCATGCAACCAAAGTCAGCAAAGGTATTAAAGATGCCAAGGCGAGGAAAGCGAACTGCGGAAGAACTGCTGTCCGCGCAAAAAGCATACCGCGATGCGACGAAAGGAAAAACTCAGGATGAAAGCTGAAATTGCGAAATGCCGCAGCCATTGACTCTGCCATGATTGTGCAAAGCGGCTGTCTTAGAGTGTTGACGTTCACCGAAAGTTGACCCAGTGGGTGACTTTTACGTGAACATCAACAATTTAGATCTCATATATATGGTATGGGGCGAAGTGTCGCCTCGCTTTAAAATTCTTCTGAGAAAAAATTAGCAAACATACTCCAACTATGCTTGCCGTGCGAGCTTCTTGTTCCCATCAATTTCGGGAGGAATATCGTGACACTTTCGTGGCTCTATATGCCGATGCTGAAGTGGAAGCGCGGAGAACGAGACGCGCTGCGCTACTTGAAAGAGGACCAATGGGAAGGAGTAACACCCATGCTGGAGTTGCAGCCGATCGGCGCAGCGCCCGATACCCCTTCATTGAAAACCGCTCTTCCTGCCTATGTGGATGAGGTGAGCGAACAAATCAACAAATCTGTTCCAGCCTTACAGGCAGCATGCATTGATACTGGCTATTTATCATCAAATTACGCCAAGCAGGTCAGCCTACTATTGGCGACTTGCCGCGGATTGACAAAGCGACTCGAGCATCAGGTCGTGCCAGTCATTCGCTCAACCTGGCTTGAGACATTGGGAAGCTTGACGACGACCCAGATAGCCGTACTCTCCGAATTTGAAGAGGTAATACTCCGGCTGCGCACCGATGAGATGGATCCGTCTCAAGTGCAACCTGGAGTTGACGCGTTAGCAAAATTTGTAAAAAAACGCCGTGTCCATCTCGTTCTCGACCAGTTTTCTCTTGTCGACCGAGACCCCGATGCATGCGTAACAGCCGTTACACCGTATCTGCATGCGGCCCTGTCTGCAGGATGTGCTAGTGTCACCTTAGCCGGCGGCGCCTTTCCGGTTAACCTTACTGGAAAACGACAAGGCTTTACGGATCTACCAAGAGTTGAGTGGCAGATTTGGCAGAAAATCCAAAAGGATGCAGCGTTCGGAGCACTTCGTTACGCAGACTATACGGTAACGAATCCGGCCCCATTACCCGAGGACCTCGATCCAAAGGCTGTGAATCCTTCTATCGCAATCCGCTATGCTGCTGATGGATGCTGGCGACTATATAAAGGTCGGGGATTTAAGGGTGCGCCGAGAGGTGAACTACGCAACCTTTGCAAACTGCTCGTTTCGGACGATGTATACTCTGGTGAAAAGTATTGCTATGGCGATGCGAAGTACCACAAGGACGCCAATGGCGGAGAAAAAAATGGTGTGCCGTGGACTTGGCGCCGTGACGCAACCAACCATCATATCGTCTTCACTGCCGACGCTTTGCTGACTTGACGTTGTAGTAACGCAGTTGAAACGAGTGTCTTGACTGCGTCCAAGGTGAGTGCGGAGGCGATCGATTCCCACAGTATGTGCGATGAGGCCGCCTTCGGCAGTTGAATATGATCGCTTTGCCGGATCACTGCCAATGCCTCTTCTTTCCAGAGTAGCGATGCTAAGCTAAAGGGGTCTTGGCGAAGGTTGGATTGAGCATCACGCATGACTTCCAGTGATATCTTTCCTTTGGCTGACCTTTCTGCTACAAGCACGCCCCACCAAACTGGCACGATGCTGAGTGCCGCATTGGCATGTGAGGGGCCGCATACGAGATAGATTTGATCGAAAACTCGGTTGTAGGCGTGAATCTGATTTGAGAACCTAGCGAAGGTATCAAGATCGCTCTTGATTTCGTATCCGATCATTGATTTGCCGATGACGGCAACATCAATGCGAGCCCCACCGCGCTCAATCCGGAATTCTTCTTGAATCTGCTGCCGTGTTGACCGCTTGCGCTTAATCGCTGTCAGAAGCGCCGTTCGGATTTCGACTTCGGTAACAGGAACTGTATTGGGAGAGATTGCACAATTCTTTGACATTTCGGTATTATGCCGTTTATGCCAAGAAAAGCAACCAGTATTGATTCCGAAGTGCCGCGCGCAATTAAGCGTATTGAAGACTTTTGCAAGGAAAGGAATACCTGCGTCTTTACACTTGCCAAGAGTGCCGGCGTCAGTCAGCCGTCGTTATGCAGATTTCTGAAGTTCGAACGCAAATCAGTCACAAAAACCGCGGAAAAGGTGCTGGAGTACATCGATAATTCGCATAATACGCATAATTTGCATACTCAAGCTATAATGCGACCTCCCGACGCCGACGATGCAGGTCGCGAGTTAATTGAAAGCGCCATCATGTCACTGTGGGATGGTGAGTTCCGCAGTGCCCAGATTCTCGCTCCTCTAATCCGGGCTTTGAAGCCCACATTGGAAATTGCTGTCTCAATGATCTCGGACTCGCCAAGGGGAGGCGATGCATGAGCACAACTAACGCAAAAACAATTTATGACAAGCTCAAGACGTTCGGCCTGACGCGTGCACAGGTACGTGCCCTCCTGCCTGATTGGTGGTCCACAGAAGCGGAAAAGACTCCTGACGGCTTGGCTGAACTATGTGTTCTGATTAGCCGCCGTCTGGGTTTGGATCTTCCGTTGTTGCTTCAGGGCCAGGTCCGTCAACGCAATCTTGCCGAGTCAGTCGCTTACAAGCACCGCTCCGACACAACACCCGGAGCCCTCAATGCAGCCACCGCAATTGCCACCTCCTTGGCACATGCCGTTGTTGCCGCTATGCCTCGGCCATATTCTTGGAATTTCCACTCACCTGCCGAGGTAGCTGCCAGCGTTAGGGCGGCTGGCAACGGACTAATTGGACTGAACTCGCTGATTGATGCTTGCTGGAATGTCGGTATCCCCGTAATACCGCTCCCAAATCTGCCAGTCGGCATACGCAAGATGGACGGGGCGGTCATAAAGGTTGGCAACCGTCCCACGATTGTCGTTTCCAAGAAAAAATCATCGCGTGCTTGGCTAGCGTTCATCGTCGCGCATGAGGTCGGCCATATTGGTTGCAATCATCTCGATCGCGCCACATCAATTGTGGACGTATCACTGCAAGAGCACTCCGAGTATGAAGCTGACTCAACGAATGATATGCAGGAGCAGCAAGCAGATCAGTTTGCACTTTCGATTCTCGGTGGTGATGAAGTTGAACGTATTGTTAGATCATGGCCGCAATGGGCGTCCCCCGTGGAAATTGCCGTTCTCGCCCGCCAAGCTGCTCGTAGCCTCGGCATTGAAAGTGGTCAGCTCGTATTACGGTATGCATTTTTCACGCGGCGCTGGCCAGACGCTGTATCGGCACTTCGGTTCCTGAGTGAGGATTCCGATGCCGAATCCATCATGAAAACGGCACTGCAGCGCAACCTCGATTTGGATCTGGTTTCGACGGACATGCAGGACCTTGTCTGCCGCATCACGGGAATTAGCGGCTGAGTCGAAGCATATCGAACTATGCTCTATATCGACGTCGATGCAATGTCTAAGCTTGCGCACTGGAATGCACTTCCGCTGCTCCCGAAGATTACCGGCTTCGCATGGGAAGAGGTCGTCACGGTAAGCTCACTTCGCTTTCGTGCACAGCGTTGTCGCGAAAAGGCCGATGGTAAGGTGTTCCACCATGCAGATGCCGCGATTCGAATAATCGAGCATTTGGAGCTAATGGGCGTGGCCGGCACGCCCGATCCAGCAATACTGAGCGAACTGTCTTCGTTACCACAAATTGATGAAGGTGAAGCCGTTTTGCTGAGCCTTACTTTGGGCGATGCACAAGGTGTGTTCCTGACAGGAGACAAACGCGCATTAAGGGGCTTGGCCCAGAACGAGATTTGCAGACGGTTTGCCCGACGTATCCTGGTACTTGAACAAATTCTTGAGCAATGCCTAGCGCAAGCAGGCCATAAATGGGTGTTGGCGAACTTTTGCCCCTACAAGCATATCGACAAAGCTATCAATGCGATCCTCGGCAGCCGCTGTGACACTGGCGTCGAAAACTTAATGGACGGAATCCACTCCTACCTCGGCGAACTCGACCGCCTTCACGATCCCAGCATGCTGTACTCATTCGACGACGCCGTACGCTAATCAGCCCGGCAGTCATTTGGAGTTGCCCTGAAAGTCCACGGTCGGTTGATTGCAGAACTACCAAATGACGCCATTCATTTCTTGAATACGCAGTGCAGCCTATAAACTATAAGCCCCCCAGAATGCCAGTCCAAGGAATGTGGAAAGTGGGCTGAAATAATTCCTGATGTATGACACAACTGGAATTCGGGATTTACTGGACTGGCTTTTTAAGTTCAACGCGAATATGTATCGGTGATGCACCATCTCGCCTACTTCTCCTGCCTCAAAATCCGCACGCCACAATGCTCCGACCGACTATATTTATAAACTTGCTGTATCACGATAATCCGACGTCACTTTCGACAGACTTTACGTGCGGTCATAGAAAATTTCATTCCCCATTTTAATCAATAGCTTATACGAGTACGCTCCGACGGACTTTATTTGTTACGATCAACCTTCTACGATGACGTGTGCGGGTCTCGCCTTTCCTCGAATTTTCGCTTCAGGTGCCTTGCCGCCGACCGCCAGTATTTTCCCGCGTGGGCGATCATGGCGAATGGCGTACGGTAAATGACGAGATCGACGAGGTTGTGCTGCACGCCGAGGAAGCGGAACTTGTATTCATCGCGGCCCCACTGGAAGTGGCACTCCTTTCCGCCGTGCGCAATGCAATCGACGATGGCGAGATAGCAGCACAGCGTTCCCAGCCGGTACTCATGGTAAGCCTCGTCATAGACGCACATGTCCATGAAATCATTCCTGCCGACGCGGTAGGAGATCCAGCCGCCGCAGACCTTGCCGTCGACGGTAGCGATGCCGACGACGCCGTAGCTGCGCAACGTGCGCAACATCCGATCGACATCTTCTTCGCTCAGGATAGACGGCCGATGCTTCTCTTCCATCTGCGCGATCTTCATGTCGACGATGGTGCGCACCTGCTCGCGCGTGATGTCGTCGCCGGTGAAGACCTGGTGCTGGAAGCTCGGAAAATCACGCTTCAACTTGTTGGAGTAGTACTTGACGGTACGGCGCGTCGACTTGCCCAGCGCGGCGAGGTATTCGTCTTCGCTGGCAGGCAGCGGCAGGACGATGTCTTCCGAGACTTCGAACCGGTGTCGCAATACCCGCGGCGCGATGTCTGAACGAATGGCGTGAAAGGCAATGACTGACACCGACCTGTACTTCGCGAATACATGGCTGGCGAAGCGTTCGATGTCGGCCGCACCGATGGTCATGACTTCGTTGAGAACGCGCGCGGTGCTGCCGTGAATCCTGAACAGCAGAACAGCGCATGGTTTTCCGGCACGGTATGCGACATAGGTGTGTACATCCGCGAGCGAAGCATCGTGCTTGCTCTGGAACTGCGCGAGAGTTGCGTAAAGACTCTCGTAGAGATGTTCCAGTTCATCCTTCACAAAGAGAGGAACACTGTTCTCATGGAGCTGCACCGTTACGTCAGTGAGCAACACCCCACCTGCCAACTTCGTTCCCTCACCGCTATCCGGCAATGGAACCCGCATCTGATTCATGGTATTCCGTCCCTGCTGTCGTCGACGGCGATGCCCGGCCGTGATGGCCTGCTTGCCTGTTCAAGCGATTGTTGCACGCAGCAGGATGGGGATACTTGAAGAAGAACAAGCTCTCTGGCGATCGGTGAGGTTTTTCAGCCGGGTGAGCAAGCTTGTCGGATCGCGAGGGCGACGGGGGAAGCATTTGGCGAACACAAGCGGCGATGCCCGCCCGCGAACGCATGCGGCAGAGACATGCGTTCGCGACAGCGCCTTCGCGAGGCGCCACCACAAGGACTGACTTGCGTCAGTCCTGCAGCATGACGCTACCTTCCCAACTCGCCGGCACTCTTGCCGCCGATGCCGAAGTGCTCCTTCGGCATTTCGGTCAGGATCACGCGCACGCTTTCCGGCTTGGCGCCGATGGCTTCGTGCATGGCTTCAGTGATCTTCTGGATGAGAAGGCGTTTCTGCTCGACGGTGCGGCCTTCCAGCAGGTGGATCTGGCAAATAGGCATGTTTTGGCTCCCGAATAACCGATTAAACGAATCGCATGTTGACGCTACCCAGATCCTGGATGCGCAAGGTCACATTGTCGCCTGCCTGCACCGCCACCGCTTCGGTGATGCCGCCGGACAGGATCAGCGTGCCGGCCGGAATTTCCTCGCCGCGCTCGCCGAGCAGGTTGGCCAGCATCGCAATCGCCGCTGCCGGATGGCCGAGCACCGCCGCGCCGGCGCCGAGCGACACCACCTGGCCATTCTTTTCCATCACCACACCCAGCGTGCGCAGATCGAGGTTATCCACCGGCGCCATGCGACCACCGACCACAAAGCGCGACGACGAGCAGTTGTCGGCGACAACGCTCTTGAGGTCGAACTTGAAGTCGCGGTAGCGCGAGTCGATCACTTCGATCGCCGGCATCACGAAATCGGTCGCGGCCAGCACGGCACCGATGTGGCAGCCCGGGCCTTTCAGCGGCGCCTTGGTGACGAAGGCGATTTCCGGCTCGACCTTCGGGTGGATCAGTTCGGACATCTTCGCCTCGCCGCCTTCCGGCACGGCGAAGTAGTCGGCGAGGAAGCCGAACACCGGCGTTTCCACGCCCATCTGCTTCATCTTCGCGTGCGAGGTGAGGCCGGCTTTCAGGCCGACGATGCGCGCGCCGCGTGCAATCTTGCGGCGCTTGATTTCGTCCTGGATCGCGTAGGCGTCGTCCCAGTCCATCTCCGGGTATTCGTCGGTGATCTTGAGCGTGTCGCGCGCTTCCAGCTCGCAGGTTTCGAGATGGGCGGCGAGCTTGTCAATCGTGCTCTTGTCGAGTTTCATCGTGGTTTCCTTTGCATCAAGCGGCAATGCCGCGCGCCTTGGCCAGCGTCAGCGCCGTGTCTTCGATCATGTCTTCCTGTCCGCCAACCATGCCGCGACGTCCCATCTCGACTAGGATGTCGCGTGCCGGTACGCCGTATTTCTTCTCGGCGCGCTTGGCAAACAGCAGGAAGGAGCCGTACACGCCGGCAAAGCCGAGCGTGAGCGCGTCGCGGTCAATGCGGATCGGGAAATCCATCATCGGCACCACGAGGTCTTCGGCCACGTCCTGGATCTTGTACACATCCACGCCGGTCTCGATGCCCATGCGCGCGCACACGGCGATGAAGACTTCCATCGGCGTATTGCCGGCCCCTGCGCCCAGCCCCGCGGCGGCGGCGTCAATGCGGTTGGCACCGTATTCGACGGCAGTCACCGAGTTGGCCACACCCATTGCGAGATTGTGGTGGCCGTGGAATCCGAGCTCGGTTTCGGGCTTCAGTTTTTCGCGCAGCAGGCCGATGCGTGCCTTCACGTCCTCCGGCAGCATGTAGCCGGCGGAGTCGGTGCAGTAGATACAGTTGGCGCCGTAGCTTTCCATCAGCTTTGCCTGCTCGAGGATCTTCTCGGGCGATGCCATGTGGCTCATCATCAGGAAGCCGACCGTGTCCATGCCGAGCTTGCGTGCCATGCCGATGTGCTGCTCGGATACGTCCGCTTCGGTGCAATGGGTAGCGACGCGAATCGTGTTGACGCTGAGTTCGCGCGCCATCTTCAGGTGGTCGACGGTGCCGATGCCGGGCAGCAGCAGCGCGGAAACCTTGGCCTTCTTCATCAGCGGAATCACCGCGCCGAGGTATTCCTCGTCGGTGTGCGCCGGGAAGCCGTAATTGACGGACGAGCCGCCGAGGCCGTCGCCGTGGGTGACTTCGATCAGCGGGATGCCGGCGTCGTCCAGCCCTTGCGCGATGCTCTTCATCTGCTCGAGCGTCATCTGGTGGCGCTTCGGATGCATGCCGTCGCGCAGGGTCATGTCATGGACCGTGACTTTCTTGCCTTTGAGTGTCATGTTCTTTCCTTGGTCGTTCTTACGCTTCGACGGGTTGCAGGGTCAGCTTGCCGGCGAGGATTTCCTCGGCAAACATTTCGGCAGTGCGCGCGGCAGCCGCCGTCATGATGTCGAGATTGCCCGCATACTTCGGCAGGTAATCGCCGAGGCCCTCGACTTCCATGAAGATGGAAACACGGTTGCCGTCGAACACCGGACCGTTGACCAGCTTGTAGCCGGGCACGTACTTCTGCACTTCCTTGATCATCATGTGCACTGACGCGGTGATGGAGTCGCGGTCCGGCTCGGTCTCGGTCAGGCAATGAATGGTGTCGCGCATGATCAGCGGCGGCTCGGCCGGGTTGATGATGATGATGGCCTTGCCCTTCTTCGCGCCGCCCACCTTCTCGACCGCGCCGGCGGTGGTGCGGGTGAATTCATCGATGTTCTTGCGGGTGCCGGGGCCGACCGATTTTGACGACACGGTGGCTACGATTTCGCCGTAGGCAACCGGCTGCACGCGCGACACTGCGGCGACCATCGGAATGGTGGCCTGGCCGCCGCAGGTGACCATGTTGACGTTCATTTCGCGCTTGCCGACATGCTCCAGCAGGTTGACAGGCGGCACGCAGTACGGGCCGATGGCGGCGGGCGTAAGGTCGATCATCATCACGCCGAGTTCGTTGAGCTTGCGCGAGTTTTCCGCGTGGACGTAGGCGGAGGTTGCGTCGAAGGCGATCTGGATGTCGTCCTGCTTCACAAAGGGCAGCAGGCCGTCGACGCCGTCGGCGGTGACTTTCAGGCCCATTTCCTGGGCACGCTTCAGACCCTCGGATGCCGGGTCGATGCCGACCATCCAGACCGGTTCCAGCACGGGGCTGCGTTGCAGTTTGTAGAGCAGATCGGTGCCGATGTTGCCGGGGCCGATCAGGGCACATTTGATTTTTTTCATCTCTGTTCTTTCCAATGGATTCTTTCTCGGGAACTGGCTACTGGCCCCTTCCCCCTTGCAGGGGGAAGGATGGGATGGGGGTAGTGAGGTCGATTTCGCGCAATCTCCCATTCAAGCACTCTACCCCCACCCTAGCCCTCCCTCTGCAAGGGGGAGGGAACCAGTAGTGGAAGCATTAATAAAATCTCACCGAACACCCGCCAATGCCGCCGATGGTCACGCGCAGGTTGTCGCCGGCCTTCACCGGCAGCATGGCGGCGAGCGAGCCGGACAGCACCACTTCACCGGCCTTGAGCGGAATGCCGAGCTTGCCGAGCGTGTTGGCCAGCCACGCGATCGCATTGACCGGGCTGCCGAGCGCGGCGGCACCGGCGCCGGTGGCTGCGATTTCGCCGTTCTTCTCCAGCACCATGCCGCAGGTCGACAGATCGATCTTGCGCGGATCGACCGCACGGTCGCCCAGCACGAATACGCCGCAGGAGGCGTTGTCGGCCACCGTGTCCTGGATCTTGATCTTCCAGTCGCGGATGCGGGAATCGACGATCTCGAAGCAAGGCATCACGCATTCGGTGGCGCGCAGCACATCGGCGTTGCTGATGCCCGGCCCGAGCAGGTCCTTCTTCAGCAGGAAAGCGATCTCGCCTTCCGCCTTGGGCTGGATCAGCGTATTCATCGGAATCGCCTCGCCCTCGTTGTAGATCATGGTGTTGAGCAGGTAGCCGAAGTCGGGCTGGTGCACGTTGAGCGCGTCCATCACCACCTTGCTGGTGACGCCGATCTTCTTGCCGACGATACGCGCGCCGGCCTCGAGGCGGCGTGCCGTCATGCGTTGCTGGATGTAGTAGGCATCCTCGATGGTGATGCCAGGGTGGCGCTCGGTCAGCGGCGTCAGCGTTTCGCGGCTGCGCAGCGCGTTGTAGAGCTCGTCGCCGAGCTGGATGATGGTGTGCTGTTCCATGATGTTGTCCGTAAGAGTGAAATCAGGATTGCGACGGCTCGGTCAGGAAATCGCTGACCAGTTTCGCGAAGCGCGCCGCGTGTTCAATCTGCGTCCAGTGGCCGCAGTGCCCGAATACATGCAGCTGCGCGCGATCGATCCATTGCGCCAGCGTGAGCGATGTCGCCAGCGGGATCACCTTGTCTTCGCGGCCATGAATGACCAGGGTTTCATGCGGCAGCGCGCGGATGTCTTCCTCGCGGCTGGCCATCGCGTCCACCCAGCGCTGACGCGGCGCCGGGAACATCGCAGAGAAAGATTCCTGGAAGCCGGGGCGGATGCTGGCCTGGTAGCGCAGTTCGGCCAGCTCGTCGGTCACCAGCGCGCGGTCGTAGGCGAAGATGTCGAGCAGCTTGCGCATGTTCTCGAAAGACGGCTCGTAACCCCATGCGGCATCGAGCCCGGGCGTGAGCGGAAAGGGTACGCCGACGCTGCCCATCAGCACCAGGCGCCGCACGCGCTTCGGATGACGGATCGCCATCGCCAGCGATAATGCACCGCCGAAGGAGTTGCCGACCACGTCGGCCTGTTCGATGCCGAGTGCGTCGAGCATGCCGATCGCCTGCGCCACCCAGGTGTCGAGGTTGTAGATGATGCCTTCGGGCCGCTCGGAAAAGCCGAAGCCGGCCATGTCCGGCGCGATCACGCGGCAGCGCTTCGCCAGCTCGGGCATGGTCAGGCGCCAGTTCACCCAGGCGCTGACGCCCGGCCCCGATCCGTGGATCAGCAACACCGGAAATCCGCTGCCGGTGTCGTGGTAGTTGGTGAGGATGCCGTTGGCGCGGACGCTCTTGGCGATTTCAGGATTGTTCGACATGCCGTATCCGATCAGAGCTTGATGCAAACATTCTTGAGTTCGGTGTAGAACTCGAGCGAATGCACGCCGCCTTCACGTCCGATGCCTGACTGCTTGGCACCGCCGAACGGCGTGCGCAGATCGCGCAGGAACCAGCTGTTGACCCAGACCAGGCCTGCTTCGATCTTCGCCGCGACGCGGTGGCCGCGCTGCAGGTTGGTGGTCCAGATCGACGCGGCGAGGCCGTAGGTGGTGTCGTTGGCGCGGCGGATCACTTCTTCTTCGCTGTCGAAGGGGAAGATGTGGCAGCACGGGCCGAAGATCTCTTCGCGGCAGACGGCTGCATCGTCAGACAGGCCGGTCCAGATGGTCGGCTGCACCCAGGCGCCTTCCGCCAGGTCGCCCGGCATGTTCGGCACGCCGCCGCCGGTGACGACGGTTGCGCCCTCTTCCACTGCCTTCTTGTAGTAGGACAGCACTTTCGCCTTGTGCTCCTGGCTGATGAGCGGGCCCATGCCGGTGGCGGCATCGTTCGGCACACCGATCTTCATTGCTTCGGCGCCGATCTTCATTGCGGAAACGAACTTGTCGAAAATCGGGCGCTCGACATACACGCGCTCGGTGCCGAGGCATACCTGACCGCAGTTGGCGAAGGCGGAACGCAGCGTGCCTTCGATGGCGGCTTCGAAATCGCAGTCCGCGAACACGATGGCCGGATTCTTGCCGCCCATCTCCAGCGACACCGGTCGCGCGCCTTCCGCGGCAGCCTTCATGATCGCCGCGCCGGTACGGGTTTCGCCGGTGAAGGTAATGGCGTTCACGCCCTGGTGCGTGGTGAGGAATTCGCCTGCGGAATTGGGGCCGAAGCCATGCACCACGTTGTACACGCCCTTGGGCATGCCGACGGTGTTCATCACTTCACCCAGCAGCGTGGCGGTCTGCGGGGTCTCTTCCGAAGGTTTCACCACGACCGTGTTGCCGCAGGCCAGCGCGGGGCCGACCTTCCAGGTCATCAGCAGGAGCGGCAGGTTCCACGGGCAGACCACGCCAACCACACCAACCGGCGAGCGTGTCGCATAGTTCAGTGCGCCGAGGCCGTCCGGCGTCGCCATCTCGAAGAATTCGGTCGGCACGTTCTTGATCACGTCGGCGAAGATCTTGAAATTCGCCGCGCCGCGCGGGATGTCGATATGGCGCGCCAGGCTCATCGGCTTGCCGGTGTCGGCGCATTCGGCCTCGAGGAATTCATCGAAGCGGCGGTTGATTTCGTTCGCGACGGCGTACAGCAGTTCAACCCGTTCTGCAACCGCCATCTTGCCCCAGGGGCCGGTCAGCGCGCGGCGCGCGGCACTCACCGCCGCATCGACTTCCGCCTTGCCGGCTTCCGCGACCTTCGCGATCACCGCGTTGTTCAGCGGCGAGCGCTTGTCGAACAGCTTCGCGGTCGAGACGAATTCGCCGTTGATGAAATTGTTGATCTGCTTCATTTACTCTTTCTCCGTTACGTTTCAACACTGGCAGGGCGCGCCTTGCGCGGCGTGTCCGGCACCTGTGCGCCGGTGCGCGGAATGCCCCCCTGCTTCCCTATCCTGCGTATTCTTGCGGCGTCACAGCCCGATGGCATTCAATCCGGCGCGGGCGCACTCTTCATCCTGCGCCTCGGAAGCGCCGGACACGCCGATGCCGCCGATCCATTCGCCGCCTTCGACGCGCAGCGGCAAACCGCCGCCAAACACGATCAGCCGGGGCTGCGCCGAAAACCCGAGCTTCATGCCATCGTCATGGCCGACGGCCGCCATCCATTCCTTGGTCGGAAAGCCGAAGCTCGCCGCCGTGTAAGCCTTGTCGATCGCGATATCGATCGAGTGCAGGAAGGCACCCGGCATGCGCAGGAAGGACATCATGTTGCCGCCGCGGTCGACCACCGCGACGTTGATGCGCCAACCGTTTTCCTGCGCGTGCCGCACCGCCGCTTGCGCGGCGGCACTGGCTGCTTCCCAGCTGATGCCGGGGGTTGCAGTCCGTATTTCCATCTCAGGTCACCACCGTCAGGAAGCGCTCGTTGAGCTTGCGGTCGTGGTAGAACACGCCGGCGCCGACCTGGTCCCAGGTCCAGGTGATCGGCTGCATGTCGGGATAGAAGTCATAGCCGCCGCAGAAGGTTTCGAGACGGTTGCCGGACGGGTCGAAGAAGTAGATGGTGGTGCCGCGGGTGACGCCGTGACGGGTCGGACCGGCATCGATCGAGACGCGGTGCATCGACATCAGGTCAGCCGCGCGCAGCACCTGCTCCCAGCTTTCGAGGCGGAAAGACACATGGTGCAGCTTGTCGTCTTCCTGATGACGCACCATCGCGATGTCGTGCGCCTTGGCCGAACAGGTCAGCCAGGTGGCGAGATCGGTCGTGCCGTCTTCCAGCTTGATACGCTCCACCAGCGAGAAGCCAAGCACCTTCTCAAACAGGTCCTTGTTGCCGTCGATGTCGCCGCCGTAGATCAGGCAGTGGTCCATGCGTACGGGTGCGATGCCAGGAATGTTCGGCACCCAGGCTTCCGGATTGGTGTAGCTCATGCCGTTGCCGACGTCCTTCTTTTCGGCGTACAGCTCGATGGTATGGCCGGTCGGAATCTTGAAGCGCACGCGTTCGCCGGTGTTGAGCATTTCGCCCTCGGGAATGCGCTCGGTCTTGACGCCGTATTCCTTCAGGTCGACGTCCAGCTTGTCCAGCGTGGCCTTGTCGAGCACTTTGAATGCAAAGTGATCGAGCCCGGCGCGGTCCGCCTGGCGCAGCACGATGCTGTGATGGTCGCGTTCGTCCCAGCACTTGAAATACACGCGGCCGGAATCGTCGCGACCCACTTCGAGCAAGCCCATCACTTCCGTGTAGAACTTGACTGATTCCTCCATGTCCAGCACGCGCAACTGCGCATGTCCCGGACGCAAAACTCCTGTCATTGCCATGGTTATCTCCTCCTAAGCAGAGCCTTGATTAAACAAACAATTCATGATTCCGATGCGTGTGTCAGACGGCACACGTTCTTCTTCATCTTCCCTACCACTTTCAATTTCACATCGCTCGCCGGCATCACCCGGCAGGCGAGCACGCATCCTTCCGCTTCTTCCTGCTCGCTGACATGCTCGCGGCTCATCACGCGCTTCTGGTACTCGCCGGCGGTCACGGCGATCTTGCACACGCCGCATCCACCGCCGCGGCATCCGACCGGGATGCCTTTCTTGCCAAGCGCTTCCATGCCGAGCAGCAGGGACTGCTTGTCCGAGCAGCGGTAGGTCTCGCCGGTGTCCTCGATGGTGACGGTGAAGGTCGCCATGTCAGATCTTCTTGAACAGCGGGCTTCTGACCTGTTGCGCATCCGCTGCCGAGAAGAATTTCTCGGTGTAGATGTCGCGCTCGAACAAGCGCCCTTGCATCAGGGTGGTGATGCAGGCATCGATCATCACCGGCGGCCCGCACAGGTAGGCCTTGTGCCCGCGGAAGTCGTTGTCGAAGTGGTTCTTCGCGGCGTCGTGCACGAAACCGCGGAAACCGGTCCAGCTGCTTCCTTCCGGCTCATTCGACAAGGCCGGCACGTAAGTGAAATTCGGATACTTCGCCGCCAGCGCTTTGAACTCGTCGTGGTAGTACAACTCGTCGCGCATGCGTGCGCCATACACCAGTGTGATCGGCTGCGTCGAACCTTCTTCAAGCAGATCGAGGATCATCGAACGCGGGCTCGAGAGGCCGGAGCCGCCGGCAAGGAAGATCGAGGGTACGTTCGCCGACTTGCGCACGAAGAAGCGGCCGTACGGGCCGGACAACATGACCTGGTCGCCTTCGCGCAGGGTTTCGTGAATCCAGGTGGTCGCCTTGCCGCCGGGGACGAGGCGGATGTTCAGTTCCACTTCACCCGCCTGCGAGGGCGCATTGGCCAGCGAAAATGCGCGGGACATGCTCTCGCCCGGAACCTGCAGGTTGATGTACTGGCCGGCCTGGAACCGCATGCCTTCGGGGTCGTCGAGCTTGATCCAGACGCCCTTGATGGTCGGCGTCAGGTTCTCGATGCGGCTGACCGTGCCCGGAAAATCCTTGACGGGCAGGTTCTGCGCATCAGGATCGACATCGACCTCGGCCTCGACGACAACGTCGGACTGCAAGGTCGCGCAGCAAGCCAAGGCCTTGCCTTCCTCGCGTTCGTAATCCATCAGCGCGAAGTTGGATGCCTCGCCGTGGTCGATCTCGCCGTCCACCACGTCGATCTTGCAGGTGGCGCACAGGCCATGACAGCAGGCGTGCGGCAGGTAGATGCCCGCGCGCAGGCTGGCGTCGAGAATGGTCTGCCCCTCTTCGACCTCGATGGTCTGGCCGAGCGGTTCAATGGTCAGCTGGTAGCTCATGTCTTTCTCTCTTGCTTCGCAGGGCGTGCTATGCGCACCCTACATCCTGTACGCCTTAACTGCAGGAACCCTTGATGCCGGTCAGGCCCGGCGTGCGGAAGCGGATCACATCCTTATGCTTCAGGCCGTTCTCGGCGAGCGACTTGTTGAAGTCGGGTGAGAACGGCTTGCCGGACTTGAACCACTCGGCCTTGGCCCAGTCGATCTGCGCGAAATCCGGATGCTCGCCGAACGCGCCGGGGAGCACCTTTTCGATGATGTCGCCGAAGCGCATCACGGGCGGGAAAGGGAATGCGAACGGGGCGCAGAACATCAGGTGGTCTTCCCAGCCGATGTACAAGAGCTGCGCGCCGTGGAACTTGTCGGCGCTGTCCTTCACTTCGCCGATGTAAGGTTTGATTGCTGCTACTGGCATGTTTTGTCTCCTGGATGGATGCTGCTATCTGTGACGGTGATTGGACGCTTCTCCGGCCTCCCTCCCCCTTGCAGGGGGAGGGTTAGGGTGGGGGTAGTGAGCCTGAGTCATCGCAAGCTCTGGCTCGACCTCCCTACCCCCTTCCCCACCTTCCTGCAAGGGGGAAGGAGCTGCGCGCTCGCATCAGGTCTACGTATTCGTCGTCGCCTGTGCCCGCCACTGCGCGAAATTCTTCTGGTCTTCCGAGCCTTCGAAGTCGAGGTTGTCGCGTCCGAAGTTCAGGTGATACCAGCGCAGCACTTCAGCCAGCGGGTCGAAACCTTCCTTGGTCGGATCGACATCCGGCTCGAAGCAGTTGCCCTGGTAGATCTGGTGCACCGGGAGCCATGCCTGCACGTACTTCTCCGGCTCGTTGTCGAAGATTTCCTTGCAGCCGTCGGAGCAGAAGTGGTACTTCTCGCCCTTGTAATCGGATTCGCGGTAGCAGATCTTGGTCGGATCGCTCGGCTCGGTGAACAGCATCGGGATCTGGCAGCACTGGCACAGCATCGGCAGCGTCTTGTTATAGAAGCGCTTGCCTTCCTTGGCCTGCTGCGCCCAGTGTTCGAAACGCGGGCGGTAGTACTTGTCGAAGGTGTTCGGGTACTTGGCGGAGAGCCAGTCCATTTCTTCCGGCGTCGGCATCCAGGTGTGGAAGTCGGCTGCGGCGCCGTACTGGTAGAAGGTAGCCCATGCCTGATGCGAGATGTGCTCCTTGTCGATGGTGGCCTGCTCGACGCACTTCGGCACCGTGATGCCGTAGCGGGCGAGGTCCTTGAACAGCGCGCCGCCGGATTCCTCGAAATACACTTCCCACGCTTCCTTCCAGCTCATCACGCGCTTGGGCAGCATGTAATCCATCATCATGCCGACCAGGGTCAGCATGCGCACGCCGCGCCAGGTCCACTTGTCGATCCACTTCTGCACGATCGGCAGGTTGTCCGGATCCTGTTCGAGAATGAACTTGATCATCTCGAGCCCGAGCGTCATGTGGCGTGCTTCGTCGGACTGCGCGGAGAAGCCGAAGGCCATCGCGCCCATGTCGCCGTTGTAGGCCGCGCCGGAGATGAACGGCACGAACAGCAGGTTGGTCAGCACGTATTCGAACGAGAAGCCGATCGCCACCATGAACTCGAACGGGCCGGCCGACATCGCGTCGTCGAAGAAGGACTTCGGCACGGACAGGTACCAGACGCGGTCATGCATGTGGCGCCAGTCGTGAAAGCCGTTGTAGTGCTTGTTGTAGTTCGACAGCGAGTGGATCTGCGTCTGGAAGTGGCGGATCTCGTCGAGCGACTGCATCTGGCAGGCGACACGTGCACCGGCGCCGGGGAACTGGCGGCCGACATGAGCGAAGCCGCGGTGCGCCATGTATTCCAGCGGCGAGACGCCGGTCAGGAACAGCTTGAGCGCATTGATGTACCGTGCATCGGTCACGCCGAGATGGCCATTGCCCTGGTTGAAGGCGTCGAGGATCGCGTACAGCTTGCGCTCCTTCTCGGCCTGATATTTCCAGTAGGCGTCCATGGTCAGGCGGAACGGATCTTCCCACTTGTCCCAGTCGTGGATCTTGATGCCTTCGAATTTGTCGTACGGGTAGACCGCATCCATCGGCTGGTAGGTGGTTTCCCAGTCGAGGCCGCGCGTCATTGCGGCGTAGCGCTCCTTGAGGCCGAGCTTCTTGCTTGCTTTCATGTCCATGTCTTGTCTCCTTGTCGGTGCCGGCTCAGTGCTTCCAGCTCAGGGTGAATTCGTCGTCGGTCTCGTTGATGTGGCCGGACAGCGTGATCAGGTGCACGTGCAGTTCCTGCAGGTCGAAGCTGCGGCCGAGCCTGTCTTCGACGGTTTCGCGCTTGATGGTCAGGCGGCCGGGTGCATCGATCTTCACCATCGCGGGCTGCTCGTTGACGATGGCGTCGGGGTTGTCCTGCGCGATCGCATCGATGATGCCGCGCGTCTCTTCGTTGGTCTGGAATGCGATGAATACGTTGGACATCATGTCTCCTTACAGCGCGAGGCCGGCCTTGGTGGCGCGGATGTTGAATTCTTCTTTCAGCTCGGTCATGACCGCTTCGGCCTGTTCACCGAGCGCATGTTTCGCGAGCGGCAACAGCGCGGCGATGGCCTTGTCGCGGTACTGCGTTGTCCATTGCGACAGCAGCGCCTTGTTGTCGGCGGATTCGGCGGCGGCGGTCTTGATGCTGGCATCGACCCACTTGCGCGTCTCGGCGAACCACTCGGTCTGGAAGCGCGTGAGCATCGAGATGGTCGGGCCGGCCTGGGCGCAGAGCGCGTTGTCGATGTGTTGATAGACCAGCGGATAGAGCAGGCCGTCGAGCACGAGGTTTTGTGCGACGAACAGTTCGAACCAGTCCTTCACGACGAAACTGTCCTCGACGTAGCGGCGCAGGCCCTGCCACGTGGCGTTGTTCAGCCAGGCGTCCTTGGCGGCGTCGAGCGCGGTTTCGTCTTCGAGCAGCAGGCCGGCGCGGGTCAGGTATTGCGCGATGCCGAGATGGTCCATGGCCTGGTAGATGCACGGCTGGGTGATGGCCGTGCCGTAACCGTAGGCGCAGATGAAGGCGTTGTTCATGTTGGCGCCCCATTCCTGGTGGCGCAGCGGCAGCAGCACGTCGAGCGCGAGCTTGCGGGTCGCTTCCGGCAGGGCGGAAGCGAGGCCGCGCGATTCGACGAAATCGAAATCGCCCTCGGCGGTTTCCTGCATGCGGGCGCGGGCCAGCGTGTAGGTGCCGTAATAGAGCTGACGCGGGTCCTTGAAGGCGTACCAGTCGGCCATCTTCACCCTGGTGCGAGTGACGTCGAACAGCTCGTGGTCGGGATCCCACAGCGGGCGGTAGTGGAAATTGGCATCGGCCTGCACGCCGAGCGTGCCTTCCTGATAGCGTGACGCCGGCTTGTCGCCGCCGATACGGCGGGCAACGTTGTCGAACGTCTGCCGCATGGGTTTGATGCTGACGGTGCGTAGATCAATATGCATTGCTGACTCCTCCTGTTATTGAATCCGGCGCCGTTGGCAGCGCCGGTAATGCCTTGCCTGAAGCTTTACTTGAAGCGCTGGTGCGTGGCCTGCCGCAGATTCCAGTCCCACTGCGAAGCCTCGCCGGATGCCTGCGCCTTGCTGCCGAGCACGGTGACTGCGTTGGCCTCGCAGAATTCGGTAAAAGCTGGTGCCGGCAGGAGCAGCTCGACGAAGAGCTCCGGATCGCCGATGGAGAATTCGAACTCCACCATCCCGTTGTCACGGGTTTCCATGACGCGGACGTACTTGCGGGTCGTGTCGAAGGTTGAGGTGTTCATAGTCTCCGCCGTGCTTGTTGTGCAGGGACATATAGCAACCGCCGTGCCAAAATGTCGGCAAACAACAAAAATCTCGAGATTAATGATTTATGGTGCGACGCAGCGGATAATGGATGTCTCTGAAAATCCGGAATTCAAGCGGTGACAGGCATAGAAATTGTGCGGCGCAACGTAACCGGTATTGCTTTTTGTCTACGCATCAAATGATGAAGTCGCCGATTTTGGCTTCATCAAATGGTGATTATTTTCGATAATCAAGTAAAATCTCGAGAATATGAGCGGTGTCAGGCTGAAGCCGCTCGTGAGCTGTACGATTGGCAAGGTATTTGCCATCCACCACATATTGCTGGCAGGCTCCCATGATCAATTACCCCAACGACCTCGACCTGCGCCGCCTGGTCCGCTTCTCCGCCGAGGACGGCACCATCTGGCTGGCGGAACACCGCATGGTGCTGCTGCACACCGGCGCGCTGGCCGGACTGCGCAAGGAACTGCTCAATTCCGTCGGCCTCGAACATGCCCGCCGCGTGCTCACCCGCATGGGCTATGAGTCCGGCGTGCGCGATGCGGAACTGGCGAAAAAGCTGCGCGCCGGGCAGAGCGTGGTCGATGCCTTCGTGGTCGGCCCGCAACTGCACATGCTGGAAGGCATCGTGAAGGTCACACCGCTCGCCATCGACATGGACGTCAAGGCCGGCCGCTTCTACGGAGAATTCCAGTGGGACAACTCATGGGAAGCGGAATCGCACGTCAAGGAGTTCGGGCCGCAGAAGGATCCGGTGTGCTGGATGCTGCTCGGCTATGCCTCGGGCTACACCACCACGTTCATGGGCAGATTCATCCTGTTCAAGGAAACGCAATGCGTCGCCTGCGGTGATCCGCATTGCCACATCGTCGGCAAGCCGGTGGAGGAATGGCCGGATGCGGCGCAGCACACCGTGTATTACGAAGCGGACTCGATCGTCTCTCGCCTGCTCGAACTGCGCACGCAGGTCGACGCGCTGCGCTCCTCGCTGGACCAGCAGCGGCAGGTCGAGAACCTGATCGGCAGTTCGCCCCCCTTCCGCCGCGCCTGCGACCTGGTGGAGAAGGCCGCCAAGACCAATGTCACCGTGCTGCTGACCGGCGAGACCGGCGTCGGCAAGGAACGCTTCGCGCGCGCGCTGCACGACATGAGCAAGCGCGCCGACCGGCCCTTCGTCGCAGTCAACTGCGCGGCGCTGCCGCATGACCTGGTCGAATCCGAACTGTTCGGCGTCGAGAAAGGTGCCTTCACCGGCGCGCACGCGACGCGGGCCGGCAAGTTCGAGCGCGCCGAGGGCGGCACGCTCTTTCTTGATGAAATCGGCGAACTGCCGCTGGCGGCGCAGGCGAAGATCCTGCGCGTGCTGCAGGAGGGCGAGATCGAACGGCTGGGCGACGACCAGACACGCAAGGTGAATGTGCGCATCGTCGCCGCCACCAACGTCGAGCTGCAGCGGGCCGTAAAGGACGGACGTTTTCGCGCCGACCTGTATTACCGCCTCAATGTCTACCCGATCGAGATCCCGCCCCTGCGCGAGCGCGCGCTCGACATCCCGCCGCTGGTCAACGCGATGATCGAGAAGTTCAACGCCATGCATGGCAAGCGCGTGGCAGGCATCACCGACAAGGCGATGAAGGCGCTAAAAGCCTACCAGTGGCCGGGCAATGTGCGCGAGCTGGAGAACATGATCGAGCGCGGCATCATTCTCGCGCCCGCCGACGGCTGGATCGAACTCGAACACCTGTTCCCGAGCCTGGGCGAAGCGGAAATGCGCTCGATCGGCATCGGCGAGCAAGGCATCCTCACGGAAGCGCGCCCATTGGAACAGGAGCGCCTGTGTGATGCCATCATGGGCAGCGGCATGTCGCTCGACGACATCGAAAGCATGCTGCTGCGCGAAGCGGTCGAGCGTTCGGACGGCAACCTCGCCGGCGCGGCGCGCATGCTCGGCCTGACGCGCCCGCAACTGACCTATCGCCTCAAACGCAACCAGGACCACGCTCCGGACAAGGAGTAGAAACACCATGCTGCATGCTCAAAAATTCAACACCGCTTTCCGCGAGGCCGACACGGCACCCAGCACCCTGACCGAGGGCACTTACCTGCAACTGCGCAGCGACATCATCGAGGGGCGGTTGCAACCCGGCGAGAAACTGCGGGTGGAGCACCTGAAGGACCGCTACAACGCCGGTGCAGGCACCTTGCGCGAGGCGCTGTCGCTGCTGCTGTCGGACGCGCTCGTCGTCAGCGAGGGGCAGCGCGGCTTCCATGTCGCGCCGATGTCACTGACCGATCTCGAAGACATCACGCGCACCCGCGTACTGGTGGAAGGCGAAGCACTGCGCCAGTCCATCCTGGCCGGTGACGACGAATGGGAAGCGCGGCTGGTCGCCGCCTTCCACAAACTGACCAGGACCGAGGAGAAACTCGGCGATCGCGAACAGGCTCGCGTGCGCGAGTGGGAAATGCGCAACCGCGAATTCCATGAAGCGCTGATCGACGGCTGCGATTCGCGCTGGCTGCGCTACCTGATCGGCCTGCTCTACCGGCAATCGGAACGCTACCGCCACCTGGCCATTTCACAGCATTCGATCGCGCGCGACGTGCACGCCGAGCACACGGCGATCTACGACGCCGCGCTGGCACGCGACGTCGAGAAGGCGCTGGCCGCCATCGAAACACACATCCAGCTGACCTTCGAAGCAATCCGCAGCATCATGCCGGAGCTGGATCAGGCGTCTGGCTCCACGGAAGATCGGTAGGTCGTTCGGTTGGATTTGATGACGCGGGTCTTGGCGCATTGCGGTGATGGTCAGCGTGCTTATTTTTGTCCACGGAAAACACGAAAAGCACGGAAGATTTTTTTCCGTGTTTTCTGTGTTTTCCGTGGACATGATTTATCAGATTGCACGCCGGAGCTGCATCGGGCGTTTGACTCCACGGAAGATCGGTAGATCGTTCGGCTGGATTTGAGGACGCGGGTCTTGGCGTATTGCGGTGATGGTCAGCGTGCTTATTTGTGTCCACGGAAAACACGAAAAACACGGAAGATTTTCTCCGTGTTTTCTGTGTTTTCCGTGGACAGAATTGATCAGGTCAGATGCCTGTCCACAGAGACGCTCGCGGTCATTGCTTCGCCGGGATTCGTTCCAAGGCTCATCGGGATCGACAGGAAGGTTGTCAGGACGACCGGCACGATCGCAGCGCATACGACATACAGGTACTGACGGACGAAGATTCGAAGTGCGGGATGCATGATGATTCCTTTCTTTTTTGTGAATCGGACAGCTGCATCCTCGCCGCTGAAGCTTAAGCAAATCTGAGAACGCTCTTAAGAAAGCCTTAAGATCGCCTGCGCATCATGGGCACTCCAACGAAAGGAGTTCCCATGAAATTGTCGTTTCCGCATCGATTCTCGCCTGGATTCCTGGCCGCCCTTGCGCTGGCCGGCGCCGCCCTGGCGCCTGTTGCGCAGGCTGCAACGCCTGCGGAACTTCTGTCTGGCTATACCGCGCAGGCAGGCGCGCCGGCATCAGCCGCGCGCGGCCAGCAATTCTTCACCTCCCGCCATGGTCGCGAATGGAGCTGCTCGTCGTGCCATGGCGCGGTGCCGACGCAAACCGGCAAGCATGCATCCACCGGCAAGACCATCAGCGCACTCGCACCAGCCTTCACCCCGGAACGCTTCACCGACGCGGCCAAGACCGAGAAATGGTTCCGCCGCAACTGCAATGACGTGGTGGGCCGCGAGTGCACGCCGGCAGAGAAAGCCGACGTGCTGAGCTGGCTGCTGACGCTCAAGCCCTAACGCCTGGAGAACTCACTATGCGCAATCCACTTCACACCCAGGCACGCCGCGCCTTGTTCGGTCTCGGCGCGCTGCTGTGCTTCAACTTGGCGGCCATGGCCGACGACGACCATCACGGCCGGCGCGTGCCGCTCTCGCCGCAATACAAGCAGGAATGCGGATCCTGCCACGTGCCCTACCCGCCCGGCCTGCTGCCCGCGGCGTCATGGCAGCGACTGATGCAAAACCTGCCGCAGCACTTCGGCACGGATGCTTCGCTCGATCCGGCCGCCACGAAGCAAATTGCGGCCTGGCTGGACGCGAACGCCGGCACCGGCAAGCGTGCGCGCGAAGAACCGCCGCAAGACCGCATCACGAAGTCGGCGTGGTTCGTGCGCAAGCATGACGAAGTGCCCGCCGCCGACTGGAAACGACCGGCAATCAAGAGCGCCGCCAATTGCGCCGCCTGCCACCCTCAAGCTGATCAAGGAGCATTCAATGAACACGATGTCCGAATCCCGCGATAACACTGTCGTCGCAGAAACGAAAACCCGCCAGGTCCTGGTGTGGGACGTGCCGGTGCGCGTCTTCCACTGGCTGATGGTGCTGAGCTTTGCCGGCGCCTATCTCACCGCGGAAAGTGAACGCTGGCGCCTGCTGCACGTGACGCTGGGCTACACCATGGCTGGCCTGGTCGCCTTCCGCATTCTTTGGGGCCTGGTCGGCACGCGCTACGCCCGCTTCTCCAGCTTCGTGCGCGGCCCGCAGGCGGTGATGCACTACCTCCGTTCATTGCTCAGCGGCCGGCCGGAACACCATACCGGCCACAATCCGGCAGGCGCGCTGGCCATTCTCGCCCTGCTGGGACTGACGGCGGCCGTTGCGGTGACCGGATGGGCAAACTACAACGAACTCGGCGGGGACTGGCTGGAAGAAGTGCATGAAGCATTTGCCAACATCATGCTGGCCATCGTCGGCGTGCACGTGGCGGCGGTGATCCTGAGCAGCTGGCTGCACGGCGAGAACCTGGTGCGTGCAATGATCAACGGCCGCAAGCCGGGCCGCCCCGAGGAAGGTATCCGCAGCGCGTGGCGCACGGTGGCCGCGCTGATGCTGGCGGCAGTGCTGGGCTTCTGGTGGCTGCAATGGCAAGGCGCGCCGTCGGGCGATGTCGGAGACGGTGTGACCGTCACGTCGAAGGCTGCGCATCATGGCCATGATGACGACTGAAATCTGAGACCTCCTCAAACGAAAAACCCGCATCTTCCGGTGCGGGTTTTTCTTTTCGTGCCTTGGGTCATGCGACGCATTGCATCAACATTGCATCAATCATCGTCGTCATCATCATGATGGTGGTGGCGATGATGCTTCCAGTGCTCATTGCGATAAGGCGGACCGTAGCGGTCCACGTAATAGACGCGCTGCTCGATGACGGGCACCGGCTGCTCGATCACTTCGACGCGCTGGCGCACCACGGGAACGCGCACATGGTCGACCACCGTGCGGCAGCGCTGCACGTTCTGGTAGGAGGTCGACGGCGTGCGCGAAGACATGCGATCGCCCACCACGGCGCCGGTCATGGCGCCGACCGCGGTGGCAACCGTCCTTCCGTTGCCGCGACCGACCTGGTTGCCGATGATGCCGCCAGCGATGCCGCCGACGACGGCGCCGCCGTAGTCCTGCCCGGCCGTCTGCACCGGCACCTGCTCATTCCAGCATTCCTGGCGGGGTCGTTCGACGATCTGGTACTCGGTCGCGGACGCCGCCAGCGGCACCGCCACAGCAAACAAGACGCAGACTGCTTTGCTCAACATGATGTTCTCTTCGTGTTGTTGTTCGGGGGAGGCATGTTATCCGCGCCGCTGCCTCCGGTCGGCTGAGACGATTTCCTATTGACCGCTTTGGCCGCTCTGGTTCTTCTTCGCAATTTCGTTGCCGATGTAGCCACCACCGATCGCGCCGGCGACCGTGGCCAGCGCACGTCCGTTGCCGTGACCGACCTGGTTGCCCAGAAGTCCGCCGACCACCGCGCCGATGCCGATGCCGACCGGGCTGTTCTGTGCCACCGGCGCCGGCTGCGGCGCGGGGGCGGGCGCCTGCGATGCGTAGGTCACCGGCTGGGCGGCGGCCGTCGTGGTGTGATGATGCACGACATGCGTATGTTGCGCGGTACGGACCGGCGCCTGGTAGGAAGGCGCCGGCGCGACGGCCTGCGGCGCGGGTTGCGCGACAACCGGGGCCGGCGCGACCATTGCCTTGCTGTCAATCGACGGAGCCTGCGCAGCCTGCACGGCCTGGGTATCCTGTACCGGCGCGTTGCCGCTGTGCGACGCGGGAAGGATGCCGGTAATGGCAGCCGCACCGACCAGGCTGACCAGCATGACCGATGCTGCGGCGCCGGCCATCAAGGGGTGGATACGCTTCGGTGACTGATTCGATTCCATGTTTGCTTCCTCTGTAAAAATCGGGTGTTCGCAGGCATGTTAACGCCCGGGCTCGGGAGGAAGACTTTATGGCGATGTTTCAGGAGTAAGCGAATGTAACCTGCGCTCCTGCCGACAGCCAGGGCACGTGCGCCGCAGGCGGAAGTGCAACATTTTGTAAGCGCGGTCGGCGCGCATGGAAGCAGGGTCGTTATTCCGACCAACAGAGGAATGTCTCCCCTGCCTTCAAGATGAAAGAGAGCCCCCCATGAAAAAGATCATCGCTATCGCTGCCCTGCTGGCTGTCGCCGGTGTCGCCAGCGCGCAGAACGCTGCTTCCGCCTCCGCTCCGGCCGCTGACGCTGCTCCGGCAGCAGCTCCGGCAAAGGTCCACAAGACCGCGCACAAGAAGCACGTCAAGCATGTTGCCAAGAAGGCGCACGCCAAGGCTGCCAGCGCCGACGCTTCCGCAGCGAAGTAAGCCGTAACTGAAGCCAGTGACAAGCCCGCGCAAGCGGGCTTGTCTGCTTTTGGGGTCAGCGCAGCTTCTTGACTTCGCCGCGCAACCGGCCTCGCGTTCCTCCCGCCGCGCTCGCCGCAGGGTTGAAGCGGACTACCTGCGCGTTTCCGTTACCATGCAAAACGGTCGCCCGCCCCGTACCGGCAACGACAAGCGCCTCGGGTGCATTGCGGTCGAGCTTGAACACCGAGATCGCATCCGACATGCGACGCACCTGTTCCTCCAGCGATGCCGCCGCCGCAGCGGCCTGTTCGACCAGCCCGGCGTTCTGCTGCGTAGCCTCGTCCATCTTCAAAATGGCACCGTTGATCTGCTCGATGCCACCTCGCTGCTCCGCTGATGCCGCGGAGATGTCGCCCATGATGCCGCTGACACGCTGCACGGAGACAAGGATCTCCTTCATGGTCGTGCCTGCCTGATTGACGAGCACGGTTCCGGCATCGACCTTTCCGGAAGCCGCGTCGATCAGGTGCTTGATGTCCCTGGCGGCCGTCGCTGACCGTTGTGCAAGGCTGCGCACTTCGCCTGCCACCACGGCGAACCCCCGACCCTGCTCGCCTGCGCGCGCTGCTTCGACGGCGGCGTTGAGCGCCAGCAGATTGGTCTGGAAGGCGATGCCGTCGATCAGGCTGACGATATCGACCACCTTGCGCGACGAGGTGCTGATTTCCGACATCGTAATGACGACCTGTTCCACCACCTCGCCGCCCCGCGATGCGACGTCTGCAGCAGCAAGGCCGAGCTGGTTGGCCTGTGCGGCGTGTTCAGTGTTTTCACCGACGGCCGCAGCAAGCTGCTCCGCGCTGGCGGCTGTTTCTGTCAGGCTTTCCACCTGTGCTTCGGTGCGACGCGACAGGCCGAGGTTGCCGGCGACGATGTCGTGCGTGCCCGCGGCGATGGTTTCGATGTTGGCTCGCACGTCGCCGATGATCGCCTGCAGGTTGACATTCATCTGCTGCAAGGCGCCGAGCAGGTGGCCAATGTCGCTGTGGCGGGCAGCATGGAAGCCGGCGGACAAGTTGCCGCCGGCAATGACGCGTGCGGTCTGGGTGGCGTCGCGCACCGGCCGCACCACCGCGACATGCAGGAAGTACCAGAGGTAGAGGCACAGCAGGATGCCGGCCGAGCTGATGCCTGCAATGCTCCACGCGTGCAGCGTGGATTGCGGCAGCGCTGCTTCGAAACCGATGATGCCCAGCAGAAGCAGCAGCATGCAGATCACGCCCAGCTTCAGGCCGAGCAATTGCCCGATCGGCAGGTTCATGAGCGCGGCGATCTGCCCGGCCAGCCCGGTGCGCATCACGGCACCGCGGCGAAGCACGATGTTTTTTGCTTCCCCGTTGCGAATCTTTTCATACAAGGCTTCCGCGGCCTGCACCTGCTGCCGCTCGGGCCTGGTCCGCACGGACATGTAGCCGACGACGCGTCCGCCTTCGCGCACAGGGGTAACGTTTGCCAGCACCCAGTAGAAATCGCCGTTCTTGCGGCGGTTTTTCACCAGGCCAGTCCACGGAATGCCTTCCTTCAGCGTATTCCACAGGTCGGTGAATGCCTCGGGTGGCATATCGGGATGCCGGACCAGGTTGTGCGGCGCGCCCAGCAGCTCTTCTTCATCGAAGCCGCTGACTTTGATGAAGCCGGGATTGGCGTAAGTGATTCGTCCCTTGACATCGGTTTTGGAGACGAAGGCAATGTCTTCAGGCAGGACGTATTCCGAGTTCGTGACGGGAAGATTTTTCCGCATCGATTGTTTCCTCTATTCCGGATGGCGCTCATGTCGGCAAAACTCCGCGCAAGCGGGCCAAGGTCTTGCCCCTTACGATTTGTTGCCTATCGGAAAGCTCGATAATACACCAGTGACTTACAGTTTTTGATTTAAATCAACTTTTGGTATCAACGTTGCAATGGGAAATTGCTGAATAGACCAGATTTGCCGGCCGGCCGGAATGGCAGGGACGGCGTGCGTGCGCGCCCGGACTGGACTACGCGGCTTACGCCACATAGAAACGGAAACTGTCTTTCGTTCCGCGCTTGACGGCGTACATGGCGGCATCGGCATGCTTGAGGATGGCGTCCTCGTCCTGGCCGTCGTCCGGGAAGATGCAGATGCCGACGCTTGCGGTCACCTGGTGCATGGCACCGGCCAGCGTGACCGGCATGCGCAGCGCTGCGATGACTTTGCGGGCGATGCCCTCCAGCTGCGTCGTGTCGCCGGGCTCCTGGACGATCACCACGAATTCATCGCCCGCGAGGCGCGCGACGAAATCGCTTGCCCGCATGTTTTCGCTCAGGCGCTTCGCCGTTTCCTTGAGCAGCACGTCGCCGGCATCATGGCCCGAGGTGTCGTTGACCGCCTTGAAGTGGTCGAGGTCGATGAACATCAGCGCAAATTTCCGGCCGTAGCGCCGCGCCTGCTGCACCTGGAAGCTGAGCATCTGGTTGAACATCATGCGGTTCGGCAAGCCGGTCAGTATGTCGTGGCTGGCGAGATGGCGGATGCGCTCTTCCGCCAGTTTCCGTTCGGTAATGTCTTTGCCGGTGCCACGATAGCCGGTCAGGCGCCCTTCCGCATCGCGCATCGGCAGGCCGCTGACGCTGAGGTAGCGCGGTTCGGCGCCGGGCAGGCAGGTCTTCAGCACCAGTTCATAGAACGGCTGGCCGCCGGCGAGGCAGCCCTGGTGCTCCAGCCACTGGTCCATCGACACATTGTCGAAGGGCAGCTCCCACAAGGTCTTTCCAAGATAGTCTTCGGCGGCCATGCCGGTCCTGGCGTGCACCTCGCCATTGATCTGGACGAAACGGAAGCGGTTGTCCTGTTCCCAGTACCAGTCTGACGACAGCTCGGTCAGGTCGCGGAAACGCTCCTCGCTCGCGCGCAAGGCCGCTTCCATCTGGCGCCGCGCCGTGACGTCGCGCAGCATGCCGCGAAAACCTACCGGTTCGCCGCTGTCGTCCCTGACCAGCAGGATCGAACCTTCGCACAGCACGGTCGTGCCGTTCTTGTGCTTGAGCTGCCAGTCGAGCCCCTTCTTCGGCACGCCGGTGCGGAACACCTCGTTGAAGTTGGCGAACACATACGCCACCTCCCCCGGATTGTGATACTCGGAATAATTCAGGCCGATCAGCTCCTCCATGCGGTAACCGAACATGCGGCAGAACGCCTGGTTGCACAGCATCAGGGTGCCTGCAAGATCGACCTCGTAATAGGCCTCCTCGATGCTCTCAAGGATGGAGCGGTATTTTTCCTCGCTGGCGCGCAGCGCCTCCTCCGCCTCGCAGCGCGCCGTGATGTCGCGCGAGATGCCGCGAAACCCGATGGCCTTGCCGCTGGCATCGAGGATGAGCTGGGTCGAGGTCTGCACGATGCCATAGGTGCCGTCCTTGCTCCGCACCGGATATTCCGCCAGCTCGGCCGGCTGGCCGGTCCGGTACACCTGATTGAAGGCCTTGTAGATGGTGGCCGCCACGTCGGGATCGGCATAATCGCGATAGCCGAGCTGCAGCGCCTCCTCACGGGTGCACCTGTGCAGCCGGCACAACGCGTCGTTGACCAGTGTGTAGTTGCCCTCCAGGTCCACCTCGAAATAGCCGTCGCTCATGTCTTCAAGGATGCGGCGATACTTCTCTTCGCTTTCGCGCAAGGCGTCGACGGCCTTCCTGCGCTCGTTCTCGCGTTCGAAATTGTCGAGTGCGAACACGATGTCGCGTGCCATCCGTTCGAGCAGCTGCACGATTTCGTCATCGAAGGCATCGATGTCGCGCGAATACAGCAGGAGCACGCCGTCCGACTGTCCATTCCTGACCAGCGGGAAGGCCGCGCCCGCCGCCGCGCGTTCCTTGCCGGCCGCCTGGCGCCAGGGCTGCGAGCGCGGATCATTGATGAAATCGTTGATGACGCAGGGCTTGCGGCTGCGGAAGGCTGTGCCGACCAAACCCCGTCCTTCCGGCCGTTCCTGGTCGAAGCAGATGCGCAGCTTGCGCAAGGTGTCCGCGCCGACGCCGGCAAGCGCCGCCACTCTGGCCCATTCCGACTCCGGGTCCGGAAGCAGCACCGAAGCGCTGACGATCTGCCCGCCGCGCACCGCCACCTCGCACACCTGCTGGTACAGCTCGTCGGGAGAGCGCGCATGCAGGATGGCTTCGTTGGTGCCGCTGATGGCCGCGTACATCTGGCCGATGCGCACCGCCGCCCGCTCCACGCGCTTGCGCCGCGTGATGTCGCGGCCGATGCTCACGACCATCCATCGGCCGTCGATGCGTATCGCGCGGCGATGGATTTCAAACAGGAAGACTTCGCCGGCGCGGTTGTGCGCCCTGCCTTCGCTGGTCCGGCCGAGGCCGCCGCCCGCGATCAGTTCGTCGTAATCGGTTTCGATGGCCTGCCGGTGGGACAGAAGGATGTCTTCCGGCCCCATCGCCATCAGTTCCGCGCGCGAATAGCCGGTCAGTTCGCAGGCGGTTTCATTCATGTCGATGAAGCGCATGGTTTCGCGGTCGACCAGGAGAATGGGATCGCCCGACACCTCCACCGCCGCGCGGAAACGCCGCATTTCCTCTTCGCGCCGCCGTTCCAGAGTGATGTCATGCATTACGCCGCGATAGCCGGCGAACGCGCCCGCGGTGTCGAAGACCGGTTCGCCGGCCACCCGAAGAAAGCACCGTTCGCCCGACGCGAGTTGCCAGCGCCATTCAACATCCCGAAAAGGCTGGCGGCGATGGATCATGCCGCGCCAGTCCTGCCATGACGCCGGCCCGATGATGTCGGCGCATTCCCACGGCCGCTTTCCCGCGGCTGACTGGATGCCTTCGTCGTACGGGCGCGGCTGCGCGCGCGTACTCCGGACCAGGCTGAACCGGCAGTCGGTGTCCTGCTCCCAGTAGAAATCGGCACAGAGCGCAATCAGGCTGTTCATCGAAGGGAGATGCCGTCCATGGAGGCGGCGCTGCTTGGAGATCCAGAGAAAATTGCCACAAGGAAATCAAAAATGCAATCGTCTATCTGGACGATTTCGGTTTTGCTGCGCCGCATTTCGTGGAGCGTACGGCGCGTTAGGGGTGTCCACGGAAAACACGGAAAGCACGGAAATCAAGACAAGATATTTTCCGTGCCTTCCGTGTTTTCCGTGGACACAAGACCTTCGTCCGCATATTCCGTTGCCCCGAATACGTCACGTGCCGGAAGATCTGGCGCAGCATGCGGAACTGGCAAATGCGATAACATTTGCCTTCCTTGCACCGCAACAAAAACCGGAGGACGACGTTTTGGATCTGCAATCCCGGAAGAGCAGCCTTTCCTCACTGATCCTGGCCGCCATCGGCGTCGTGTATGGCGACATCGGTACCAGCCCGTTGTATACGATGAAAGAAGTGTTCTCTGCCGAGCATGGCCTGCCGCTCAACCCGGAAAATGTGCTGGGCGTCGTCTCGCTCATCTTCTGGGCGCTGGCGATCATCGTTTCCCTCAAGTACGTCACGCTGGTGCTGCGCGCCGACAACCGCGGCGAAGGCGGGATCATGGCTCTGGTGGCGCTGGCCCTGTCTTCGGTAACGACGAGGTCGCGCTGGTATGCGCCGCTGGTGCTGGTCGGGCTGGTCGGCGCCTCGCTCTTCTTCGGCGACGGCGTGATCACGCCGGCCATTTCCGTACTCTCGGCCATCGAAGGGCTGGAAGTGGCCACGCCGGCGTTCAAGCCCTACGTCGTGCCGCTGACGGTCGCCGTGCTGGTCGGCCTGTATGCCCTGCAAAGCAGGGGCACGGCCGACATCGGGAAATGGTTCGGGCCGATCCTGCTGACCTGGTTCCTCGCGCTGGCGGCGATGGGGGTCGTCAACATCGTCGAGTCGCCGCGGGTGCTTGCCGCGCTCAATCCCCTGCACGCCTTCCGCTTCCTCGGACAAAACGGCTGGCTGGCATTCATCGCGCTGGGCGCGGTCGTGCTGGCGGTGACAGGCGTGGAAGCCTTGTATGCGGACATGGGCCATTTCGGCAGGACAGCAATCCGTTCGGCATGGTTCGGAATCGTCTTTCCGTCGCTGGTGCTGAATTATTTCGGCCAGGGCGCGCTGCTTCTGGCAAACCCGGCGGCGGTGACGAATCCGTTCTACCAGCAACTTGGGTCGTGGAGCGTGTATCCGCTGGTGGCACTGTCGACGGTGGCCACGGTGATCGCATCCCAGGCGACCATCTCCGGCGCCTTTTCCGTGTCGCAGCAGGCAATCGCGCTCGGCTTCCTGCCGCGCATGAAGGTGGTGTACACCTCGGAACGCGAGAAGGGGCAGATCTACATTCCGCTGGTCAACTGGATGCAGATGACGGTGGTGATCCTGGCGGTGGTCGGATTCGGCTCTTCTTCCAAGCTCGCCTCGGCCTATGGCATCGCCGCCACCGCGACCATGCTGATGACGACCATCCTGACCTTCTTCGTGATCCGCTACGGCTGGCATTACAACCCGCTGCTGTGCTGGGCGGCCACCGGTTTCTTCCTCACCATCGACCTTACACTGTTCTCCGCCAACATCCTGAAAGTGCTGCACGGCGGCTGGTTCCCACTGGCGCTCGGCGCGGTCTCAGTGACGCTCATGCTGACCTGGCGCGACGGCCGGCAATTGGTCTACGACAACCTGAAAAAGCACCTGGTGCCGATGGGCGATTTCCTGCAGTCGCTGTTCCTCAGTCCGCCGGTGCGCGTGGAGGGCACGGCAGTCTTCTTCCGCGCCGAGGGCGACGGCGTGCCGCATGCGATGCTGCACAACCTCGTGCATAACAAGGTGCTTCATGAGCGCACGGTGTTCCTGACGGTGTTCAATGCGGATATCCCTTTCATACCGCCGCAGGAGCGCATCAAGGTGCGCTCGCTCGGCCACCAGTGCTACCAGCTGGATGTGCATTACGGCTTCAAGGACGATCGCGACATCCCGGCGGCGCTGGTGCAATGCAAGGACGCCGGCCTGGAGTTCGACACCATGTCCACTTCCTATTTCATCTCGCGCCAGACGGTGATCCCACGCGTGGGCACTGGCATGGCTTTCTGGCGCGAATCCTTGTTCGCGATGATGTCGCGCAACGCACGCGACGCGGCCGATTATTTCCGCATTCCGACGAACCGCGTGATCGAATTGGGCAATCAAGTGGAAATATGATCAGCAAAAGAATATTTCCTAAATGAAATTCCTGCGCTAAGCTACGACGGTTTCACATTACCGTCGCTGCCAGACAAATGCGATTCTGACAACAGGCCGGGAATCATGCATGGTGACCCGACCATCCAATGGGAGACATGGAAGCAATCGAAAAGATACTGGCTGAGTCCGGGCCAGGGCCAGCGCCAAAGCTGGTGCCGGGACGCAAGCGCCTGCCCCTGAAAACGCGGCTGATCGTGCTCGCGGTGGGGCTGCTTGCAGCCTTTATCTGGGCACTGACCTTCTTTTCGGCGACGATCCTCAAGGGCCAGTTTGAAGACGTACTGCGCGACCAGCAGCTCGCTTCCACGCGGCGGCTCGCGGTGGAACTGGACGTCAAGCTGAGGGAACGCATCGAAAGCCTGAACCGCGTCGCGGCGACGCTGCCGCCGGACCTCGGCGAGAAGGGGCTGGATGCCGCGCTGCGGCAGTTCGTCACTCTGCACGCGATCTTCTCCGGCGGCATTACCATCATTGGCCTGGACGGCGTCGCCATCGCCGATTTCCCCGTTGCTCCGGGACGGCGCGGCACCTATTTCGGCGACCGCGATTATTTCCGACGCGTCGTGCAATCGCAGCACCCCTACATCGACAAGCCCATCATTGGGCGCGCGCTGAAGCGCCCGGTGCTGGTCATCTCGGTTCCGGTATTCGACGAGGCCGGCAAGCTGCGCGCCGTGATGAACGGCATTACCGACCTCACCGCGCCGAATTTCCTCGGTCTCATTTCCCAGCCCGAGATGTCCGGCAAGGGCGAGCTGTTCGTGATTTCCCCGCACGACGGACTGATCATCGCCGCCAGCGATGCCAGTCGCGCAATGACGGCGACTCCGCCAAACGGTATCGCTACCGTGGTCGACCGCCTGTTGGACAGCGACGAAGGCTCCGGCGTCGGCGTCAGCTCGCAAGGCGTGCCCAAACTGTATTCCGCCGTCCGCGTACCGGTCGCAAAATGGGTCGTGCTGTCGGCCTTGCCGACCGAGGTCGCCTTCGGGCCGGTGCGCACCATGCAGGTCTACCTGTATGCACTGGCCGCCATCATGACCCTGCTCGCCGTCCTGATCCTGCGCCACATGACGAAGCGCCTGCTGGCGCCGCTCGACGAAGCCACGGCCGCGATACGGCGCATGATCGGCGGCGAAGCGCCAATGCAGCCGGTGCCCGTAACGCGCCAGGATGAAGTCGGTGAACTGATCGGCAATTTCAACCTGCTGGTCGAAGACCGGCAGCGCTACGAAACCGCGCTCGGTGAAAGCGAACGCAAGCTGCGCAAGCTGGTCGACAGCGCGCCGGAGGCAATCGTGGTCCAGACGAAGGGACGCTTCGCCTATGTGAATGATGCCGCGGTGAGCTTGTTCGGCGCGGCCTCGCGCGAGCAGTTGCTGGGCCGCTCCGTCATCGACCGCATTCCGCCGGAAATGCATCTCGAGGCGCTGGAACACATGCGCCGCCTCAAGGAGGAAAGAAGCCCGGTGCCGCAGCGTGAAGGAAAGCTCCTGCGCATGGACGGCACGCGGATCGATGTGGAGCTGTCGGCAGTGCCCTTCTTCCATGAAGACGAGCATGGCGCGCTGGTGTTCGCACGCGACATCACCGACCGCAAGCGCGCCGAGGAAACCCAGGAGAAGCTCAATCGCGCGCTGCGCCTCTTGAGCGACTGCAACATGGCGCTGGTGCATGCCGAGCGCGAACAAAGCCTGCTGGATGAAATCTGCCGCCTTGTCGTCACCCGCGGAGGCTACCTGATGGCCTGGGTCTGTTATCCGGAACAGAATGAGCAAAAATCGGTACGGCCGATGAGCCACTTCGGCCGCAACGAGGGCTACATCGAAAGTGCCAATGTCACGTGGGCCGACAACGAGCGCGGACAAGGCCCGATAGGGCGCTGCGTTCGGACCGGCAAGATCCAGGTCAACCAGAACTATCTCGACAATCCCGCCATGGCTCCATGGCGCGAGTCCGCCGCCCGGCGCGGCTTCCGCTCGAGCATCGCGCTACCCCTGAAAATCGACCAGAACATGTTCGGCGTGCTGTCGATCTATTCGCGCGACCCGGAATCCTTCGCCGAGGACGAAGTGCGCCTGCTGGAAGAGCTGGCCACCGACCTGACCTTCGGCATCAGCACCCTGCGCGTGCGCATCCAGCGCGAGGCGGCGGAGGAAAAGCTGGCCTTCCTCGCGCATTACGACCCGCTCACCCACCTGCCCAACCGCGTGCTGCTGCGTGACCGTTTCGAGCGCGCGGCGGCACGCGCCGCCCGCCAGCACCGGCGCGTCGCCATGCTGGTGCTCGACCTCGACAACTTCAAGCGCGTGAACGACAGCCTCGGCCACGAGGTCGGCGACCTGCTGCTGCTGCGCGTGGTCGAACGGCTGAAACATTGCATCAGCGAAGGCGACACCATCAGTCGCCAGAGCGGCGACGAGTTCGTGATCCTGCTGCAGGATCTGTACGATACCGGCGCCGTCGGGCGCATCGCGCAGTCCATCCTCGATGCGGTCTCGGAACCGTTCGAGATCGGCGAACACACCATCAGTACTTCCTTCAGCATCGGCATCGGCATGTATCCGGGCGACGGCAACGATTTCGATACCCTGCTCAAGAACACCGACGCCGCGCTCTATCACGCCAAGGACAACGGGCGCGACACCTATCACTTCTTCGCCAACACGATGAACGTCGATGCGCTGGCGAGCATGCAGCTGCACAGCAACCTGCGCAAGGCGGTCAAGAACCAGGAGTTCCTGCTGCACTACCAGCCGCAGATCGACATCGGCAGCGGCGCAATCGTCGGCGCGGAAGCGCTGGTGCGCTGGCGCGGCAGCGATGGTGCGCTGGTCGCGCCGGGCCATTTCATTCCGATGGCGGAGGAAAGCGGGCTGATCGTGCCGATCGGCGAATGGGTCCTCAATGAAGCCTGCCGCCAGGCGAAGGAATGGATCGACGGCGGCATGGCACCGCTGGTGGTCGCGGTCAACCTGTCGGCGCAGCAGTTCCGGCGCGGCGATATCGTCGACACGGTGCGGCGCGCGCTGGCGCAATCGGGCCTGCCGCCGGCATTGCTCGAGCTGGAGCTGACGGAATCGATCCTGCTGCAGGACACCGCCGGCGTGATGGAAACGCTGCACAGTCTCAAGAAGCTCGGCGTGCTGCTCTCGATCGACGACTTCGGCACCGGCTATTCCAGCCTTGCCTACCTGAAAAAACTGGCGGTCGACAAGCTGAAGATCGACCAGAGCTTCGTGCGCGACCTGTCGGTGGATGCGGACGACGAAGCCATCGTGAAGGCGGTCATCCAGCTCGGCCACGCGCTGCAGTTGCACGTGGTGGCGGAAGGTGTCGAAACCGAAAGCCAGCTCGCCTTCCTGCGCAAGCACGGCTGCGACCACGCGCAGGGTTACCTGATCACGCGCCCGCTGCCCGCGCCAGATTTCCAGCGTTTTGCGGAGAAGTCGAGGTCTGCCTGATTATCCAGATAATAATGATGATGGATAAAGGATCGCAGGGTAGCTTGAGCAAAGCGAAACCCGCCAATGCCTCGACTGCCGATAATTCACCATCGATACCTGCCAACGCTGTCATGGTGCACGCAGTGCGCCCTGCGTCTTTGTCCGGATGATCACTAATGAAGGCCTGACAGCCGGTCCGCGCGCGGCATCCTGTTGATGCGCGACAGGCTGCCGTCCAGGATCATCTCCTCGAATTTCTGCGCCGGCACTGGCGGGCTGAAAATGAAGCCCTGTGCGCTGGTGCAGTCACGCGCTTTCAGGTAGGCCAGTTGTTCCGCCGTTTCCACGCCGCCGGCCGCCACTGCAATGCCGAGGTTGTGCGCCAGGCTGATGATGGCCGAGGTAATGGCCGAGTCTTCGCGCCGGTGCGGCAGGTGCTGCACGAAGGTCTTGTCGATCTTGAGCGCATCGACGCCGAACTCCTTGAAATCGGTCAGCGGGGTGGCGCCGGTGCCGAAATTGTCGATGACCAGGCGAATTCCAAGCGCGCGCAGTTCGGCCAGCACCGCCTTGATTTCCGGATGCTGGCCCAGCATCGCTTCCGGCACTTCGAGCTCCAGGTCGCAGGGAGCCAGTCCCGCGTCGCGCAGGACGGACGGGATCAGCGCCACGAATTGCGGATCGTTGAACTGCCGCGCCGAGCAGTTGATCGACAGGCGCAGGCCGCCGAGCCCTTTCGCCTGCCACTGCCGCACCTGGTGACAGGCCTCGCGCAACGCCCATTCGCCGATCTCGACCACCATGCCGGTCTGCTCGATGATGTCGAGGAACTCGGCGGGCAGCACCGTGTCCAGCTCCGTCGCATTCCAGCGCAGCAGGGCTTCCACCGCGGAGATTTTCCATTTTTCGAGGTCGACCAGCGGCTGGTAGTACAGCTCGAACTGGTTGTTCTTCAGGGCGCTGCGCAATGCGGTTTCGCGGTCGCGCCGCCAGGCCTGGCGGGAAACCAGGTCCGAGGTATAGAACTGGTACGTGTGCCGCCCCGCCTCCTTGGCGCGATACAGGGCGAGGTCGGCGCGCTTGAGCAGCTCGACCGAATTCTTCCCGTCCGCCGGATGGATGCAGATGCCGATGCTGGTGCCGCTCATCACTTCGTTCGATTCGAGCTGATAGGGGCGGCCGAGTTCCAGCACAAGCTTGCGCGCCAGGATTTCGGCGGCGCCCGGCTGCGAGGTGTCAGCCTGGATGACGACGAACTCGTCGCCGCCGAGACGGGCCACGAAATCGGTCTCGCGCAGGGTCGAGCTGATCCGCAGCGCCACTTCCTTCAACAGCAGGTCGCCGGTGTGATGGCCGAAGGTGTCATTGACGTGCTTGAATCGGTCGAGGTCGAGCAGCAGCACGGCCAGCGGCACGTTATTGCGCCGCGACAGCGCAATCGACTGGTGCAGATGATTGCTGAAGCTGACGCGGTTGGGCAGGCCGGTCAACATGTCGTGATTGGCGAGGAAGCGCGTCTGCTCGTCCGCCAGCCGCTGCGTCGTCTGGTCGCGCATGATCTTGACGAAGCCGCGCAGGCTGCCGTCCGGATTGCGCAGCGGCGTCACCACGCCGGTGGCCCAGAACCGGCTGCCGTCGCGCCGCAGATGCCAGCGGTCGTCTTCGGAACGGCCGATGGCAAGCGCCTCGTCCAGCTCGCGCATGGGCTCGCCCATTTTCTGGTCTTCACCGGTGAACAGGGTGGCGACCGGGAGGCCGATCGCCTCGGCCGCGGACAGCCCGAGGATCTTTTCGGCGCCGGGGTTCCAGCTCACGATCTCGCCGGCCGGGTCGATCGTCATGATCGCGTAGTCGGTGGATGCATCCACCAGCAGGCGGAAATCCTCCTGCGACTGCTTGAGCGCGCGCTCGGTTGCCTCCTGGTGGGTGATGTCGGTATTGGTTTCGAGATAGCGATACGGCTTCCCCCTGTGGAACTCCAGCGCCCACTCGCTGAACACGGTCAGTTCGCGCCCATCCTTCGTGGTGTGGATCAGCTTGCCCTTCCAGTAATGCTGCCGCTGCACGGTCGCCCGTATCTCGTCGAACGGCTGCGAGAAACGGGTCTTGAGCAGGCTGTGGCTCACCTGCCCGATGGCTTCGTCACGGCGGTAACCGTACATCCTTTCCGCGCTTCTGTTCCAATACGTAATGACGTTGTCGACGGTGTGCGCGATGATGGCGTCGTGCGAAAGATCGAGCAGGCTGGCCTGCTCCTGCAGCTGGTGCGCCTGCGCGGCAAGCATTTGCTCGCGTTGGCGCTGTTCGGTGATGTCATGCAATACCGTCACTGCGCCGGCCGGCGCGCCGTGGGCATCGAGCAGCGGACGTGCATTGATGCTCAGCCAGATGCCCTGCGTTCCTTCGGCATCGCCGGAGAGAAAGCCAACCATGCCGTCCACATGTTCGCCGCGCAATGCCCGCGCGGTCGGCCGTTGCTCGCGCGGATACGGCGTCTTGCCGTCCGGCTTCAGCAAGATGAAGGCATCGCTGCCCACCGGCTCACCCTTCCCCTGAAAATGGGCATGAAGTAGTCGCTTGCCCGCCGGATTCACCAGGATCAGGCGCCCGGACAGGTCGGCGACGGCCACCGCACTCGCCATACTCTGCAGGATCGAGGTCGTGAGGTTGACCTGCCGGTGCAAGTCTTCTTCGAGCGCTTTGCGTTGGGAAATATCGTGCAGCGAGGCAAAGAAAATCGTCCGGTCGGACGTGACGACCGGCACGACGCTCAGTTCCACCGTGATTTCCTGCCCATCCTTGCGCCGCGCAGGCAGTTCGGTGCGCGCGTACAGGCGCTTGCCTTCGCCGCTATTGAGGTAATGCCGGAGGCTCGCGAGGTGGGTCGCCCGCAGACGTTCCGGAATGAGGGTATCGGCCAGCGATGCTCCGAGCACTTCATCCCTGTTCCAGCCGAAAATGCGCTCCGCCTGGTTGCTCCATTCGATGATTGTGTCGTTACAGTCAATGGCGACGAATGCATCCAGCGCGTTGTCGATGATCAGCCGATACAGTTGCTCGGCCGTGTTTGCTTTTTGTAGCAGGCGTTTCATTCAAGCCCATCCGCTGGACGAAAGTGTGCAGTCAAGGGAATGTGACCGCGCAAGGCGGGCCGGGTTTCTTGATGCGGTGCCCGTGTTTCCGCGCTTCCCATGGCCGATCCCGCAAATCTTGACCTGGCTCAACCAGGAATCGGCGTGGCCTGCCTAACATGAACGAGAGGGTGGTGCATTGCAGCATCGCGAGTGAAACTTTTGCGAACCTTTTCGGCAGTGCAGCAAACCTTATCTGCTGCAGAGTGTCCATAGACAGGAAGGGCCTGCAACGATACACCTGCATGACGCCTGCATTGCACCACTACCGGCGTCCGATCGCCCTGCGCGACGTACGACAGCAACCGACCGGACGTGTTCTGACGATTGGAGAAACAGATGGACAGACCGCGATCGAACTTCGAACAAGTCCTGAAGACGCACGAGCCGACAAAGGCCGAGCTTCCGTCCAAGCCATGGTCGGCCACCGATATCGAACCGCCGGAGACGATCGATCGCCTGATCCATGCGCTGATGGGTCGGGTCACCGGCAGTCTTTCCCCGGCCAGCCTGGCGCTGGCCTATCTCGACTGGTCGCTGCATCTGGCGCAGTCGCCGGGAAAATGGCGCAAGCTTGGCGAAAAGGCGCTGCGCAAGGGGGCGCGCTTCGGCATGTATGCGATGCATGCCCAGACGGACAAGGACTGCGATCTGTGCATCCAGCCGCTGCCGCAGGACCGCCGCTTCCGCACCGATGCGTGGCGGCGCTGGCCGTTCAATCTGATCCACCAGGGCTTCCTGCTGAACCAGCAGTGGTGGCACAACGTGACGACCGGCATCGGCGGCGTATCGACGCACCATGAACAGCTGGTTTCCTTCGTCGCGCGGCAACTGCTGGACACGGTTTCGCCTGTCAACTTCATCGCCACCAACCCGGAAGTGCTCGACACCACCGTGCGCGAAGGCGGCGTCAACCTGCTGCGCGGCGCGATGAATTTCCTGGAAGATGTCGAGCGCACGCTGGCAGGCAAACCGCCCGCCGGCTTCGAGGATTTCATGCCTGGCAGGCATGTCGCGATCACGCCCGGCAAGGTGGTCTACCGCAACCGCCTGATCGAACTGATCCAGTATGCTCCCATGACCAAGGAAGTACATGCCGAGCCGATCCTGATCATCCCGGCGTGGATCATGAAGTACTACATCCTCGACCTCTCGCCGCACAACTCGCTGGTGCGCTACCTCGTCAGCCGCGGCCATACCGTCTTCATGGTGTCCTGGCACAATCCGAATGCACAGGACCGCGACCTCGACATGGAAGACTACCTGCGCCTGGGCGTGCTGGAGGGCCTCAATGCAGTAGAAGCCATCGTACCCGACCGCAAGATCAATACGATCGGCTACTGCCTCGGCGGCACCTTGCTGGCGATGGCTGCCGCCTACCTTGCGCAGATCGACGACGAACGCGTCAATTCAATGACGCTGCTGGCGGCGCAGACCGATTTCACGGAAGCCGGCGAGCTGCGGCTGTTCATTGACGACAGCCAGCTCAACTTCCTCGATGACATCATGTGGAACCAGGGCTTCCTCGACAACCGGCAGATGGCAGGCGCCTTCCAGCTGCTGCGCTCGCATGACCTGATCTGGTCGCTGATCGTGCAGCAATACCTGCTCGGCGGGCGCCAGACCATCACCGACCTGATGGCATGGAATGCCGACGCCACGCGCATGCCCTATCGCATGCACAGCGAATACCTGCACCGGCTGTTCCTGCGAAATGACCTGTTCGCCGGCCGCTACAAGATCAACGGCCGGCCGATCTCGCTCGGCGACATCCGCGTCCCGCTGTTCGCGGTCGCCACCGAGACCGACCACGTCGCGCCCTGGACGTCGGTCTACAAGATCAACCTCACCGCCGACCCGGACATCACCTTCCTGCTCACCAACGGCGGCCACAATGCCGGCATCGTGAGCGAGCCCGGCCACAAGGGCCGTCACTACCGCATGGCGCACAGCCCGTCCGGCAGCAACTACATCGACGCGGAAAACTGGTACCTGTCCAATGAGCCTGTCGAAGGCTCATGGTGGCCCGCATGGGCCGGCTGGCTCGAACAGCACACCAGCGGGATGGTCGCGCCGCCGTCCATCGGCGCGCCAAGGAGCGGCTACGCCCCGCTGGGCGACGCACCGGGCACCTATGTGATGGAGCGGTAGGCTTTCTTCATCCTCGGAAGATGCGGAAAGGAGGAAAAGCACGCGACTTTCCCCCTTCCGCCCACACTGCCCATCTGCTGCCGCCAGCCGTACCGGCCCGGACGCGACCGAAATACGACATCCTTCTATGTTTGGCATGATTCGGGATAGAATAGCCGCAAGATCGCCTTGAATAACAAGAAGGATCGACATCGACTTGCTGTGCGGTGCAGCACAGGGCACCTCCGACAGCCAGCGAGATCACGCCGACTTGAGACAATTCCTCCATGCTGACTGACGTTTGCATTCTTCCCCGGCTGCACAGGGCTCGCGTTGTTACGGCGGAAGGGGCGGTATTCTGACCATGGAAGCCCTGCTCAAGCACCTCGTGGACATGACTTGCCAGCGCGACCACGTGCTGCTGGACAGCTCTGTCGTCTCGGCCTTGCATGAACTGGTCGATGCCAGCCAGGTGCGCGTGCATGACATCTTCCGCTTCCGGCATGACCTGTTCCTGCGTCCGCGCGTGTGGATCGCGGGCGAGAAGATCATTTCGGCCGAAGAAACGCTCGACAACGAAGCCAGCGGCGAACCGCTCAATACCTATCCGTTCCTGGTCGAAGGCATCAAGCAGCGCAAGAACTGCATCGAACAGATCAACGGCGCAGGCGAGCGTGTCCTGTGGCTGCCGGTCTGGCTGAACGACAAGGTCAGCACCTGCATCGAGATTACCAAACCGACGCCCTACAACAGCGACATGCTGCACATGGTCGACGGCATCCTGAGCGTCTACCGCAACTACCAGTCCATCCTTGATTACAGCGAACGCGACTCGCTGACCGGCCTGCTCAACCGGAAGACCTTCGACGAGAAGTTTTCCAAGCTTCTCTCCAGTGCGATGCTGGAAGGCGCGCCCAAGGATCGGCAGGAGCGCCGGCATGCTCATGACGGGGATATCAGGCACTGGCTGGCGGTGGTGGACATCGACCATTTCAAACGCGTCAACGACCAGTTCGGGCATCTGTACGGCGACGAGGTACTGATCCTGGTGGCCAACCTGCTGCGCTCATCCTTCCGCGCGCAGGATCGTGTGTTCCGCTTCGGTGGCGAGGAATTCGTGGTGCTACTGCGCTCGACCTCGCTGGACGACGCGCGCCGGATCTTCGGGCGCTTCCGCGCCAATGTCGAGCAGCATGAATTTCCGCAGGTCGGCAAAGTCAGCGTGAGCATCGGCTTTGCCAGCATCTCCACCGAATCGCCGGTGGTCATCCTCGGTCACGCCGACCAGGCGCTGTACTACGCGAAGGAAAACGGACGCAACCAGGTCTGCTTCTACGACGAACTGGTTTCCAGCGGCAAACTGCATTCGGAAGTATCGAACGATACCGTCGAATTCTTCTGACCGGCTCTCTTGTGCCAGCAAAACCTGTTGCGCGATGCACAACCGAGAATTGTCTTTCTTGCAAGTAACCGGCCGCTTCCCTTCCCGCATTCCCGATTTGCCTAAATCCCCCGCTCCAGATTACACTTTCACCAACAGCGACATCACGTTGTGATATTGCTGGAAAGGCCGCCACAGCGGTCCGCGGCCTGACAACCACTCGCCTTACCCGGCGATCCCGTTGCCAGGCGCTATCCGAAAAACAGTTTTGGAGAGAGACAATTCATGCTCACCGATACAGCATCCCCTGCTGGGGTGTCTGGCGCCGCGTCGCAGGAACGCGCCACGACCCTCGCCCCCGTCAAGCTCGACGACAAGTACACCTCCACCACAGGCAAGATCTTCATCTCCGGCATCCAGGCTTTGGTGCGCCTGCCGATGATGCAGCGCCAGCGCGACCTTGCCGCCGGATTGAACACCGCCGGCTTCATTTCCGGCTATCGCGGCTCGCCGCTCGGCGGCCTCGATGAGAACCTGTGGAAGGCTCAGAAGCTGCTGGAAGAGAATCACATCAAGTTTGTTCCCGGCGTGAACGAGGAACTGGCCGCCACCGCCGTGTGGGGCACGCAGACGGTCGACCTGATCGGCCCGGCGAAATTCGACGGCGTGTTCGCCCTGTGGTACGGCAAGGGTCCGGGCGTGGACCGCTGCGGCGACGTATTCAAGCACATGAATCATGCAGGCACGTCGAAGCACGGCGGCGTGCTGCTGGTGGCCGGCGACGATCACGGCGCCTACTCCTCGACGCTGCCGCACCAGTCCGACCACATCCTGGCCGCCTGCATGATCCCGGTGCTGTATCCCTGCAATGTGCAGGAATACCTCGACCTCGGCCTGCATGCGTGGGCGATGTCACGCTACTCGGGTTGCGCGGTCGGTTTCAAGGCGCTGGCCGACACCGTCGAATCGACTGCCTCGGTCGACGCCGATCCCTTCCGACTCCAGATCACCTACCCGACCGACTTCATCATGCCGGAAGGCGGCCTGAACACGCAACTGTCGACCGACACCCTCGGCGTGCAGGCGCGCAGGCAGGAAGCGCTGATGCAGGACTACAAGATCTACGCCGCGCTCGCCTACGCGCGCGCCAACAAACTCAACCACACCACCATCGACAGCCCGAAAGCGCGCCTGGGCATCATCGCCTCCGGCAAATCCTATCTCGACGTGCTGGAAGCGATGGAGGAACTCGGCATCGACGAAAAGATGGCCTCGGATATCGGCATCCGCGTGTTCAAAGTGTCCATGCCCTGGCCGCTGGAGCCGGACAGCGTGCGTGAATTCGCGCAAGGCCTCGACGAAATCCTGGTTGTCGAGGAGAAGCGCCAGATCGTCGAATATCAGCTCAAGGAACAGCTCTACAACTGGCGCGACGACGTGCGCCCGCGCGTGATCGGCAAGTTCGACGAGAAAGGCGAATGGGTGCATCCGCGCGGCGAGTGGCTGCTGTCCTCCAAGGCGGATTTCTCGATCGCGCAGGTGGCGCGCGTGATCGCGCAGCGCATCGCGCGCTTCCACACCAGTGACCTGATCAAGGCGCGCCTGGCGTTCCTCGAAGCGAAGGACAAGGTGCTGACCAAGGCGGTCAACACGCCGCCGCGCCCGGCATGGTATTGCTCCGGCTGCCCTCACAACACCTCGACCAAGGTGCCGGACGGCAGCCTTGCGCTGGCCGGCATCGGCTGCCATGTGATGGCGACCGCAATCTATCCGGAGCACAACAAGCTCACCACGCACATGGGCGGCGAAGGCGCACCGTGGATCGGGCAGGCGGCGTTTTCGAAGCTGCCGCACGTGTTCCAGAACCTCGGCGACGGCACCTATTTCCATTCGGGCTATCTCGCGATCCGCGCGGCGATTGCAGCCAACGTCAACATCACCTACAAGATCCTCTACAACGACGCGGTCGCGATGACCGGCGGCCAGCCGGTGGACGGCATCACCTCGGTGCCGATGATCGCGCAGCAGATGGCGGCGGAAGGCGTCAAGCGCATTGCGCTGGTGACTGAAGACCTGTCGCGCTATACCGATCGGTCGTCGTTGCCGCAGATCGTCACGCTGCACGACCGCAAGGAACTCGACGCGGTGCAGCGCGAACTGCGCGAGGTGAGCGGCGTGTCGGTGCTCATTTACGACCAGACCTGCGCCGCAGAGAAGCGCCGTCGTCGGAAGAAGAATGAATACCCCGATCCGCCCAAGCGCCTGTTCATCAACGACGCAGTGTGCGAAGGCTGCGGCGATTGCGGCGTGGCGTCGAACTGCACCTCGCTGATGCCGCTGGAAACCGAATTCGGCCGCAAGCGGGCCATCGATCAATCCTCGTGCAACAAGGATTACTCCTGCGTGAAGGGCTTTTGCCCGAGCTTCGTCACGGTCGAAGGCGGCACGCTGCGGAAGTCGACAACCGGCACGGCGAAGCAGGATGATTTCGGACCGCTGCCCGATCCTGTGCTGCCCGCCTGCGATGCCTCGTTCAACATCCTGCTCAACGGCATCGGCGGCACCGGCGTGATCACCATCGGCGCACTGATCGGCATGGCCGCCCACCTCGAAGGCAAGGGCGTGTCGGTGCTCGACATGACTGGGATGTCGCAGAAGAACGGCTCAGTCACCTCGCACATCCGTATCAGCCAAGCGCCCGGTACGATCCGAGCGCAGCGCATCGCCACCGGCGAAGCCGATCTCGTGCTCGGTTGCGACATGCTCACTGCCGGTGCGCAGGATGCCATCTCGAAGATGCGCCCGGGCCGCACGCGCGCTGTCGTCAACACCCACCAGCAGCCGACCGGCCAGTTCACGAAAAATCCGGACTGGGCCTTCCCGCTGAAGGATGTGCAGGAACTGATCAACGAATCGGTTGCCAGCCGCGCCGATTACATCGACGCGACGCGCCTTGCCACTGCGCTGATGGGCGACGCGATCGCGACCAACCTGTTCATGCTCGGCTTCGCGTACCAGAAAGGCGCGTTACCGGTTTCCGAAGCGGCACTGCTGCGCGCCATCGAGCTGAACGGTGTGGCGATCGATTCCAACAAGAAGAGCTTCCTGTGGGGCCGGCGCGCCGCCGTCGACCTGGCACGCGTCGAACGCATCGCCCTGCCCGGCAAGCCGGTTCTGCTGAATCCGCCGGAAAACCTGAGCGGATTGATCCAGCGCCGCGTCGCCTTCCTCACCGATTACCAGGATGCGGCCTACGCCGCGCGCTACGAAGCGCTGGTCAACACCGTGCGCCAGGCGGAAAGCGCACTCGACGCCGGCGACAAGCTGACGCGCGCCGTGGCAAAGGTTTATTTCAAGCTGATGGCGTACAAGGACGAGTATGAAGTCGCACGCCTGTACACCAACGGCGAGTTCGTCGAGAAGCTGAAGCAACAATTCGATGGTGAATTCAGTTTGAAATTCAATCTCGCGCCGCCCTTGTTTGCTAAGAAGGACGACAACGGACACCTGGTCAAGGCGGAATACGGCTCCTGGATGTGGCAGGGCTTCCGGCTGCTGGCGAAGATGAAGAAGCTGCGCGGCACGAAGCTCGACATCTTCGGCTACACGGCCGAACGCAGGACGGAACGCGCGCTGATCGAGGAATACCGCGCTACCGTACTGTCCCTGCTCGACGGACTCGACAAGGACAAGCTCGTGCTCGCAGTGCAGATCGCCGCGCTGCCGGAAAAGATCCGCGGCTTCGGGCATGTGAAGGCGAAGGCGCTGGCGCAGTTCCGCGAGGAACAGGCGAGGCTGTTGAAGAAGATGCCGGCAAGACAGGCGGGGTTGTCGCACGCGGCATAGCGGACCATGTTAAGGCTTGCTTCGGCATTAGTCCGGAGCAAGCTGCGCTTTTTCCGCTGTAAGCTGCCGAAAAATTCACTTGCCGGGCGGAAAAAGAAGCGAAATCTGTCTGAGCTCCGAGCGTAGCGAGGGCGAGTTATTTCGCTTCCCGCCCGGCCAGTGAATTTTTCGGGGACCCCGAAGGGGCAGCTTACCGCGGTCGCCTTTCTTGGGTTACTTTCTTTGGCGAAGCAAAGAAAGTGACCGGCTGCCGGGCCGCCCCCGGCAAGTTTCCATGAAGAGCAAAAGGCGCTGAATCACCGAAGAGAGAGACGATTTCCGAAGGGCCGCCGAGTCCTTCATAGGAATGGCAGAGACGTGCGCCGGGGGTAGGTCTTCATGCATGCAACAAGCCGCTGAACATTCAAGGGAACGCGCTCTGATCAGACAGAAACATTGTCATCCCAACGACGGCATCCCGATTGACGCCGAGTTACACTGACGTTAACGTAAACATAATTTACCCTCGATACGTCGCCACCGGAAAGTAGACAAAGAGACAACCCATGACCGACCTCTCCGTAGCCAACAACCTCACCGACTACAAACCCGCCCACAAGGTGCGCTTCGTCACTGCGGCGTCGCTGTTCGACGGCCACGATGCCTCGATCAACATCATGCGGCGCATTCTCATGGCCAACGGCGCCGAAGTGATCCACCTCGGCCACAAC
>NZ_DATFAI010000045.1:0-213392 GCF_035254685.1 Noviherbaspirillum sp.
GATTCCCGCCGCCCGCACCCTGATCAAGATGGAAGATACGCGCGGCTCACAACTGACCGTCAAGGTCACCGGGTTCCAGTGGCGCTGGCAGTACGACTACATCGATGACGGCGTGCGCTTCTTCAGCACGCTGAAGCGCGACAGCAACGCGGCGCGGAAGCTCAACTCCGGCATCGATCCGAAGACCGTCGACAATTACCTGCTCGACGTCGACAACCCGCTTGTGGTGCCCGTGAACACCAAGGTCCGCCTGCTCGTGACGGCGGCGGACGTCATTCATTCGTGGTGGATGCCGGCATTCGGCGTCAAGAAGGACGGCATCCCCGGCTTCATCAACGAAGCGTGGTTTCAGGCCGACACCGAAGGCACCTACCGAGGCCAGTGCGCGGAGCTCTGCGGCATGGATCACGGCTTCATGCCGACCGTGGTGCGCGTCGTGAGCCGCGCGGAATACGACAACTGGCTTAAAACGCAGCGCGCTCAGGTGAGCTCGCTCGCGCCGTAAATATTCGCTTCGCGCTCGGACGCGCGTAACGCAACAAGGAAGACTTGGGTTATGAGCAGCACTGCAATCGACACCGGCGCCCACGGCCATCACGGCGAGCACGAGCATCACGCTCCGAGCGGCATCATGCGCTGGATCACGACGACGAATCACAAGGACATCGGCACGCTGTACATGTGCTTCAGCCTGTTGATGCTGTTCATCGGCGGGGCCATGGCGCTCGTGATCCGCGCGGAGCTCTTCCAGCCCGGCCTGCAGTTCGTGAACCCGGCTTTCTTCAACTCGATGACCACCGTGCACGCGCTGATCATGGTGTTCGGCATGATCATGCCGGCGTTCGCGGGCTTCGCGAACTGGTTCATCCCGCTCATGATCGGCGCCCCGGACATGGCGCTCCCGCGCCTGAACAACTGGTCGTTCTGGCTGCTGCCGTTCGCCGGCGCGTTGCTGCTGCTGTCGTTGTTCGTCCCGGGCGGCGGCCCCGCCGGCGGCTGGACGCTGTATCCGCCGCTCGTGCTGCAGACGGGCGACGCGTTCCCGTTCGCGATGTTCGCCGTGCACCTGCTCGGCGTGTCGTCGATCCTCGCGGCGATCAACATCATCGTGACGATCATGAACATGCGCGCGCCCGGCATGACGCTGCTCAAGATGCCGATGTTCGTATGGACGTGGCTGATCACGGCGTACCTGCTGCTGCTCGCGATGCCGGTGCTCGCCGGCGGCGTCACGATGCTGATCACGGACCGGTTCTTCGGCACGAGCTTCTTCTCCGCGGCCGGCGGCGGCGACCCCGTGCTGTTCCAGCACATCTTCTGGTTCTTCGGCCACCCCGAGGTGTACATCATCATTCTGCCGGCGTTCGGCGTCATCTCGGAGGTCATTCCGACGTTCTCGCGCAAGCCGCTGTTCGGCTACGCGTCGATGGTCTACGCCACGGCGTCGATCGCGATCCTGTCGTTCATCGTCTGGGCGCACCACATGTTCACCACCGGCATGCCGGTGACCGGCCAGTTGTTCTTCATGTACGCGACCATGCTGATCTCGGTGCCGACCGGCGTAAAGGTATTCAACTGGATTGCCACGATGTGGAAAGGCGCAATGACCTTTGAAACCCCGATGCTGTTCGCGGTCGGTTTCATCTTCGTGTTTACCATCGGGGGCTTCTCCGGCCTGATTCTGGCGGTGGCGCCGATCGACATCCAGATGCAGGACACCTATTACGTGGTGGCGCATTTTCACTACGTGCTGGTGGCCGGCTCGCTGTTCGCCCTGTTCGCCGGTTTCTATTACTGGAGCCCGAAGTGGACCGGCTACATGTACAACGAGGCGCGTGGCAAGTTCCATTTCTGGGGCTCGATCATCACCTTCAACATCACCTTCTTCCCGATGCACTTCCTCGGCTTGGCCGGCATGCCACGCCGCTACGCTGACTATCCGGCGCAGTTCACCGACTTCAACATGATTGCATCGATCGGCGCCTTTGGTTTCGGCCTGATGCAGGTGTACTTCCTGTTTGCCGTAGTGCTGCCCGCGATCAAGGGAGGTCAGAAGGCACCGGACAAACCGTGGGACGGCGCGGAAGGACTGGAGTGGACCGTGCCGAGCCCGGCACCGTTCCATACCTTTGAACTCCCACCGACGGTCAAGTAAAGGAAAGGCGGGCGCAAGCCCGCCTCGGAAGGATTTATGTCTGATCCAAGGAAACGGAACAATATCAGGACCGCCTTGATTCTGGCGTCGGTTGCATTGGCATTCTTTGTCGGTATCTTTATCAAGCGGATCTGGTTGAGTTGAAATGAAACAGCAGAATCAATCCGGCCAAGCCCGCAAGCTGAACGCGCAGATGCTCGGCAAGCTGCTCGTCATTGCAGTGTTGATGTTCGGTTTTGGCTATGCATTGGTTCCGGTTTACAAGAAGATCTGCGAGATCACGGGCGTCAACATCCTTACGCAGAAAGACGTGTCGACGCAGCAAGCCGTGAATACGCAGGTTGACATGAGTCGCACCATCACGGTCGAGTTCGATGCGAATGCGCACGGCCCATGGCGGTTCCGTCCAATGGTATCCAGCCTGCAGGTGCATCCGGGCGAGATGGCGCAGGTGGTATACGAAGTTGTGAATACACAGGCGCGCAGCATTGATGCCCAAGCCATTCCAAGTTACGCACCGCAGCAAGCCGCTTCGCATTTCAAGAAGGTGGAATGCTTCTGCTTCAAACAGCAGACGCTTGGCCCAAACGAGGCGAAGCAGATGCCGGTCGTATTTTTCATTGATCCGACATTACCGAGAGACGTAAAGACGATTACCTTGTCTTATACCTTCTTTGAAGTCGGCGGGACGGGGAAAAAGGCAACATGACGCAGCGAGTAATCCGATGGATGAATTGAAAGAGACGACGCAACGCAAGGCATCTTTCGGAAAGACAATGAAGGCCGTGTTCTGGTCGTTTTTCGGGATCCGGAAAAAAAGCGACTATGAAAAGGATGCGCAACAACTCAACCCGGTGCATGTGATCATCGCCGGCCTGATTGGAGCAATTATTTTTATCGTGACGCTGCTGCTCATCGTCAAGAGCGTCGTCGGAAAGTAACTATTTAAAATCTGTATTGGGAGATGGAGATGAATGCTCATCCGCAAGGCAAGGCGCCTTATTACTTCGTACCCGGGCCGTCCAAATGGCCGGTGCTGGCAGGAGCATCCCTGCTGTTGACCATGCTCGGCGCATCGGCGTGGGTCAATGGTTACGGTTGGGGGCCGTACGCGAATATCGCCGGCATCCTGGCGCTGATCGTCGTCCTGTACAACTGGTTCGGTGATGCAATCCGTGAATCCGAAGGCGGCCTGTACAGCAATCGGATCGATGTCTCGTATCGTTGGAGCATGAGCTGGTTCATCTTCTCAGAAGTGATGTTCTTCGCCAGCTTTTTCGGCGCCCTGTTTTATGCACGCAGTGTCACCCTTCCGTGGCTGGCCGATATTGATCACAAGATCCTGTGGCCGGACTTCAACGGACAGTGGGGCAATACGCCGGGCGGCACGATTGAGCCCTTTACCAAGATGGGACCGTTCCCGATCCCGACCATCAACACGGCACTGCTGCTGAGTTCCGGCGTGACCCTGACGATTGCACATCACGCGCTACGTGCCGGTGAGCGCGGCAAGACTGCATTCTGGCTGTTTCTAACGATCGTGCTTGGTGCAACCTTCATGGGATTCCAGGCTTATGAGTACATCCATGCCTACCATGAACTGAACCTGAAGCTGACCTCCGGCATTTACGGCTCGACCTTCTTCATGCTGACCGGTTTTCACGGCTTCCACGTGACTATGGGTGCGATCATGCTGGCGGTGGTGCTGGTTCGCGTGATGAAAGGGCACTTTACGCCGGACCATCACTTTGCATTTGAGGGGGCTGCATGGTACTGGCACTTTGTTGACGTGGTATGGCTTGGTCTGTACGTTGTGGTCTATTGGCTCTGAGCTTGCGACTACAGCAATAAATGGAAAGCCGCACATCCGTGCGGCTTTTTTACTCAGGCCTTATCGAAGCCCGGTCGGCTGGATCCAGCCTAGGCTATAGGCGACCAGAATCAGGACGAACAAGGCAATCGAGAAGCCGACGCGAAATGCCAGCGCCTGCACGGTCCGATTGCTTTTACCCTTGTCGCGCATGAGGAACACGAGCGCCGAGCCGAGACTCGCGAGAATGAGTATGAAAGCAATGGCAACGATAATCTTCATGGATGCAATGTCTTTACGAGCCAGGCCGGGCGGCCTGTAATAATAGGCGGGAATGAATTCTAAAGACATTGTAATGCCAATCAGATTCCGGTTTCGCTGGATTCCGTTTATCGCGGCGATCATCGCTGCGGCCGTTGGCATTGCCTTGGGTAATTGGCAGACGCGGCGTGCGCACGAGAAGGAGGCTATCGAAGCCAGGCTGACGAAGCGCGAGTCGGCGCCGCCCGTCTCCATCGGTGGCGTTACCTTGGCGCCGGAAGAACTGGAGTATCGCAGGGTCGTGGTCAGGGGAGAGTTCGTGCCAGGCTGGACCGTCTACCTGGATAATCGCCCCTATGAAGGTATGGCCGGATTTTATGTGCTTGCGCCACTGAAGATCGCAGACACGGGGCGCTACGTGTTGGTAGCGCGTGGCTGGATCCGGCGCGATCCCCTTGATCGGGCTAAACTGCCTCCAATCAGGACGCCCGCGGGCGTGGTCGAATTGCAGGGAATCGGAGTTCGCGGCCCGGGCCATGTGCTTCAGCTCGGTGCGCCCGAATTGCTTCGACCAAGTGCGATTGTGCAGAACTTGAGCGTCGGCGAGTTTGCGCAGGCGAGCCAGCTTCCGATGCAGCCGTTCGTCATTGAGCAGTTGAGCGACACGCAGGATGGTTTGGTGCGCGACTGGCCAAGGCCTTCGCTTGGTGTGGAAAAGCATCGAGGTTACGCGTTCCAGTGGTATGCACTGGCGGCGACGGCACTGATATTTTTTGTGGTGACAGGATTCAGACGTGGAAGAGAATAAGCAGCGACATCGGGGGGGCTGGAAGCTCCTGGCGATTCTTGCGGTGTGCATCGCACCCGTAGTGGGATCGTACCTTGCCTATTACGTCATCAAGCCGCAAGGGCGCACCAATTACGGCGAGCTGATCGATCCTCGCGACTACCCGGTGCCGGCATTGGATGCGGTCATGCTGGACGGCAGGCCGGTTTCACTCGATGCGTACAGGGGCAAATGGATCATGTTGCAGGTCAGCGATGCCGAATGCAATGCCTCCTGCCAGAAAAAGCTGTATGACATGCGCCAGCTGCGCCTTGCGCAAGGGAAGGATATGGACCGCATCGAGCGAGTCTGGCTGATCACGGACGACAAGCCGCTCGAAACCATGCTCATGCGCGAGTACGATGGGACGCACTTGCTGCGCGTCAAGCCGGCCGCGCTAAAATCGTGGCTACCGGCCGAGGCCGGCACGACGTCGGCAGACCATATCTACATGATTGATCCTCTTGGGAACCTGATGATGCGGTTTCCCAAGGATGCCGATCCCAACAAGATCAAGAAAGACCTCGCGAAGCTGCTCAAGGCCTCGCGCATAGGATAGATCCGTATGCTGATACAACTTGCGATCATGGGGGTGCTGGCGGCGTGCCTGCCGCTGACGGTCGTCTGGGTTTCCAGCGACAGCAACAAGTACCGGAAGCTTGTGTGGGTGACCGCTTTCCTCACGTTTGACCTGATCATGTTCGGCGCATTCACACGCCTGACGGATTCCGGCCTGGGGTGCCCCGACTGGCCCGGCTGTTATGGCCATGCCAACCCGATCCAGGCTCATGAACATATCAGTGCAGCGCAGGCTGCAATGCCCACTGGCCCGGTGACCGCGGCGAAAGCATGGATCGAAATGATCCATCGCTATGTGGCAATGGGCGTCGGCGTGCTGATCGTGTCGACGATGCTGATTGCATGGCGCGGGTGGCTGAAGTCGAAGAGGCAGGACACGCGGTTTACCCCCTGGCTGCCGACTGGACTCCTCGGTTTTGTCTGCCTGCAAGGTGCATTCGGCGCATGGACGGTGACGATGAAATTGCAGCCGGTCATCGTAACCACGCACCTCCTGCTCGGCATGTCGTTGCTGGCGCTGCTTTCGTGGCTCGGAACGCGTCAGAACGAGCGCGCAAAGGTGTCGCCATTGGCAGCCACCCTGCGCATCCCGGCGGCGCTTGGCTTGACATTGCTGTTCGTGCAGATCGCGCTCGGTGGTTGGGTAAGCACCAATTATGCCGCCTTGGCCTGCAATGATTTCCCCCTGTGCCATGGCACGCTATTGCCGGAAATGGATTTTGCCAACGGCTTTGCGTTGTGGCGCGACCTCGGCAAGACAGCATCAGGGGAATTCCTGCCATTCTCCGCGCTGACGGCGATCCACTGGACGCACCGCGCCTTCGCCTTCGTGGTGGTCGCCTATGTGATCTGGCTGGCTTCACGGGCCATCAGGATCGAAGGTTTGCAGAAGACCGGGCGCTGGCTGCTGGCGGCAGTGCTGGTGCAGTTCATCACCGGCATGTCGACCATTTTCCTGGACTGGCCGCTTGCGCTGGCGGTCCTCCATAACGGTGGCGCGGCCTTCCTGGCGCTGATGCTCACCATGTTAAACTCCGAGGTTCGAACGACGGCACAACCCGCGCCGGATCGAACCGCAACGCGGTTGTCGGCCGCCTGAGGAACGATTGTGAATACGCTGACCGTCCATCCGAATCGCCTCGCCCAGTACTGGGCATTGACCAAGCCGCGCGTGACACAGCTTGCCGTATTTTGCGCGGTGATCGGCATGTTCCTTGCAACCCCGGATCTCCCTGACTGGCGGGTGGTTGTGGCGGGAACTATCGGCATCTGGCTCCTTGCCGGCGCCGCGTTCGCGGTCAATTGCCTGGTCGAACGTGAAATCGATGCACGCATGGCGCGCACTGCGCGCCGACCTTTGGCGCGCGGGGAGATTACAGCAACGCAAACAATTGTGTTTTCGGGCGCAATCGGCGGTATGGGCATGTGGGTGCTGTTCAATTTCGTCAACCCGCTCACCATGTGGCTGACCTTTGCGACGTTCGTGGGCTACGCTGTCATATACACCATGCTGCTCAAGCCCGCGACGCCGCAGAACATCGTCATCGGCGGGTTGTCCGGCGCGATGCCGCCGGCCCTCGGTTGGGCTGCCGTCGCCAACGACGTTCCGATGCAGGCGTGGATCCTCGTGCTGATCATTTTCGTCTGGACACCGCCGCATTTCTGGGCGCTCGCGCTCTACCGTCGCGACGACTACGCGAAATCAGGGTTGCCAATGCTGCCGGTGACGCATGGATTGCAATTTACGCAGTTCCATATCTGGCTCTACACCATCGTGCTCGTGGCCACGACCATGCTGCCTTATGCCGTGCACATGAGCGGCCTGATCTATCTCGCCAGTGCCGCGGTGCTCGGTGCAATCTTCCTCTGGTATGCGTGGCAGATCTATCGCCATTACAATGACCTCGTCGCACGCAAGACCTTTGCTTATTCCATCATCTACCTGTCGCTGCTGTTTGCCGCGCTACTGGCTGATCACTACATCAGAATCTGAATCATGCGTTTTCTAGCCGCACTTCGCTTGTTGTCCCTTGCCTTGCTTGTTTCTACGCTGTCGCTTACCGGATGCGATCGGTCCGGCGGAGGAGGGCAGGCGACGGCGCCTGCGGGAAAGAGCGCATTCAAGAACACCGACGTCACCGGCCTGGATTACGCGAAGGATTTCGCGCTGCCGGATTTCAACGGGAAGATGCGCGCGCTTGCCGATTTCAAAGGCAAGGCCGTAGTGGTGTTTTTTGGCTATACGCAATGCCCGGATGTATGCCCTACGACCATGTCCGAGATGGCGAACGTGATGCAGCAACTCGGCCCCTTGGCGGACAAGGTGCAGGTCTTGTTCATCACTGTTGATCCGGAGCGGGATACGCCGGAATTGCTCGCCAAGTATGTTCCCGCATTCGATCCGCGCTTCCTCGGACTGGTGGGAGACAAGGCGGCGACGGAAAAGGTGGCGAAGGAGTTCAGGGTGTTTTACCAGAAGGTGCCAGGCAAGGAGCCGGGCAGCTATACGATGGACCACACGGCTGGAAGCTATGTATTCGACCCGCAGGGTCGTTTGCGTCTGTTTGTCCGCCATGGACAGGGGCCGGAACCCATCGTGCACGATCTAAAACTGCTGCTGGCCGAGGGGAGCTAATCTCACGGAAATAAAAAGGTGCTCCAAAAAGAGCGCCTTTTTTATGACAACTGCGGGACTTACGCGTAGGCGACCAGCGTGCCCTTCATCTTCTTCAAGGCTGCGCTTTCGATCTGGCGGATGCGCTCGGCCGAGACGCCGAATTCGTCAGCCAGTTCATGCAGCGTGGCGCCGGAGCCGTCATCGCTGGACAGCCAGCGTGCCTCGACGATGCGGCGCGAACGCGGATCGAGCGCGCCGAGTGCTTGCTCAAGTCCTTCGGACTGCAGGCGGTCATACTGCTTCGCTTCCAGCGTCTTGGTCGGTTCGCCGGCATCCGACGCCAGATAGGCAATCGGCGCGAACTTGTCTTCGTCGTCATCGCTCGGTGCGTCCAGCGCGATGTCGCGGCCCGACATGCGCGTTTCCATCTCGATCACTTCCTCGCGCTTCACGTTGAGCGATTTCGCCAGATCGTCGACTTGCGCCGGCGTCATCGCGTCAAGGCTCTCCTTGTGGCTGCGAAGGTTGAAGAACAGCTTGCGCTGCGCCTTGGTCGTCGCGACTTTGACCAAGCGCCAGTTCTTCAGGATGTACTCATGGATTTCGGCCTTGATCCAGTGCATTGCATACGACACGAGGCGTACGCCCTGATCCGGGTCGAAACGCTTGACGGCTTTCATCAGACCGATGTTGCCTTCTTGAATCAGGTCAGCGTGCGGCAGTCCGTAGCCAAGGTAACCGCGTGCAATCGATACCACCAGGCGCAGATGCGACATCACCAGCGTTTGCGCCGCACCGAGGTCATTCTTGTCGTGCAGCCGACGGGCGAGTGAACGCTCCTCCTCATGCGTCAGCATGGGAATGCGATTGACTGCCGAAATATACGCTTCGATGTTGCCAAGGCTGCCCGAAAAACCGAGTGCCAAGGCCTGATTGCCAACAGGTACCAATGCAGACTGTGCTTTCATTCTTTCTCCTTGCCTCCTAACAGAGGCCGACCATGGAATGAACCGATCTACCTCTCACAAATATATTAGCACTCTATTGAGGTGAGTGCTAATCGGCTATTTCAACTGATCGAATCGAAAAATTCTATTGAATTTTCTGTTTCAATTGGAAATTCCTAGATTAGAGCAAGCAAAGCGCGAAAAGTTGCGAAAGCTCAAAGGAATTTTCGAGAGCTTTTGTTCGGGCGCACTAATTCAACCTGGCCAAATGCCGCCTCACTGACAGCATGGCTCCCATCAGGCCGAGAGCCGAGCTTGTTGCAAGAAGTGCAACCGAGCTAAGCAGCCCGAGGGGCGACAGGCGGAATTCCGAGGCATATAGCCTGGCAAAATCGGCAAGTGCCGTGTTGAACGGTTGGAGCGCCAGGGCCACCAGGCCAAGGGCCGCACTGCCGGCAACCAGTCCAAGAAGTGCGCCGGTGTAGTAAAACGGACGGCAGATAAAGGAATCAGTGGCACCGAACAAGCGGCATACCGTTATTTCCTCGCGTTGCGTCATGACTTGCAGCCGGATCGTGTTGAACACGACTGCGACCACGACCACACCCAGCGTGAGCGCCAGAAAGAGCAGCGCAAGGCGCAGCACTTGCATCAGCCCGGCAAGGCGCTTCACCCACGCAGAATCGATCTGCACGTACTCGACACCGGGCAATGCCTTGAGCTTCACGGCCAAACCCTCGACACGGGTCGCATCGCTTGCATCCTGCATGCCCGCAAGTTTGAGTACATAGCCGTCCGGCAGCGGATTTTCGCCCAATGCCGTAATCGCATCCGACAATCCACTCTTGTCTTGCAGCGATGACAAGGCCTTTTCGCGCGGCACGAACTCCAGCTTTCCCTTGTTTCCGGACGCCAGGACCAAGTCGCGGATCTGCGGTGCAAGTCCTGTCGCACGCTCTCGCGGCGTCTCCATGGCCATGAAAATGCTGATTTCGGGTTCGATCGCGAGCTGCTCGGAAACCGGGCGGACGTTCTCGATTACGGTCAGCCCGGCAATGGGGAGTGCAAGCGCAATACCGACCACCAGGACATTCAGCACGAAGCTCCCGGGTGTCCGCGCCAAGTGACGGAAGGCATCCGCAAGCGCCACCATGTGCAATCTCAGCCAGTTCATGCCGCACCTTCCGTTTCAGCATGGCTCGGGTCGACAAGCCGCCCGCGGTCGAGGCAGATCACGCGTTGCGCGCCGCCGAGAATGGTCTCGTCGTGCGTCGAGATCAGGCAGGTTACGCCTACGCCATGGAAGGCCTTGAGCGCGTCCATTACCTTGCCGGCACTGGCGCGATCGAGATTGGCCGTGGGTTCGTCGGCGAGGATGATCTGCGGACGATTGACGATGGCACGTGCAATCGCGACGCGCTGCTGTTCGCCTCCCGACAACGACAGCGGTTGATCGACTGCCTTGTCGAGCAGGCCGACCTTGTCGAGCGCGGCGCGCGCGCGTTTCTCCGCGTCGGCCCTCGCCGTGCCGGCAACGAGCAGGGGCAGCATCACATTCGAAAGGACGCTGCGATCATTCAGCAGGCATTGCTGCTGGAAGATCAATCCGAGCTTGCGCCGCAGGTAGGGCAGGCCGGACGCCTTTATCTTGCCGACATCCTCGCCGTTGACCGAAACCGTGCCCGCACTTGGGCGCTCGATCACGCCAATCATCTTCAGCAGTGTCGATTTCCCGGCTCCGGACGGACCGGAGAGAAACACGAGTTCGCCCTTGTCGATGGACAGCGAAATATTGGAAAGCGCCGCCGTATCGCGCGTGTACTGCTTGGAGACGTTGCGGAATTCGATCATGTCAGCTCAGGAGTGCATCGACGAATTCCTCAGCGTTGAATGGCTGCAGGTCCTCGATCTTTTCGCCCACCCCGATGAAGTACACCGGCACCGGGCGCGTCTTGGCGATGGCAGCCAGTACGCCACCCTTGGCCGTGCCGTCGAGCTTGGTAATGACCAGGCCGGTCAGCTGCAGCGCATCGTCGAAGGCCTTGACCTGCGCTAGCGCGTTCTGGCCCGTGTTGCCATCGATGACCAGCAGGACCTCGTGCGGTGCGCCCGCCAGGCCCTTGGCAATCACGCGCTTGACCTTCTTGAGCTCCTCCATCAGGTGCAACTGGGTCGGCAGGCGGCCGGCGGTATCGATCATTACGACGTTCACGTCGCGCGCTTTGGCCGACTGCACGGCATCGAAGGCGACGGCCGCGGGGTCGCCGGACTCCTGCGCGATCACCGTCACGTTATTGCGCTCGCCCCAGATCGCCAGCTGCTCGCGCGCCGCCGCGCGGAAGGTATCGCCCGCGGCCAGCAAGACAGACTGCTGGTGCGCCTGCAGGTGTTTTGCCAGCTTGCCGATGGTTGTCGTCTTCCCGGCGCCGTTGACTCCGGCAATCATCATCACCAGCGGCTGGTGGCGACCAAGCACGAAGGGCTTCTGGAGCGGCGTTAACATGTCGATCAACAGGGTGCGCAGCGCGGTCTTGACTTGTTCGGCTTCCGTCAGCTTCTCGGTCTTGACCTTTTTCTTCAGCGCATCGAGGATGAATTGGGTCGCTTCCACGCCTGCGTCCGACACAAGCAGTGCCGATTCGAGCTCTTCATACAACTCGTCGTCGATCCTCGCTCCTACGAATAGCGTCGTCAGGTTCGAGGAGGTCTTTGAGAGGCCTGCCTTCAGGCGCTGCATCCAGGAACGCTTCTGCTCAGGAGGAGGCGGCGGAGGTGGAACGATCTCGCCTTCCGGCTCGGCTGCGGCTTCAGGTTCGGCAACAGGAGGCTCGGCAATGGGCGGCTCGACAGGCACAGTGCTTGCTGCGGGTTCGACCGGAGCGGCGGGGTGAACGGGAACGGAGGGTGATTCTTTCCTGAACAGGTTCAGCCATGACGACTTTTGTTCGACAGGTACGGGCGATTCCTGCGCGGGCGCAGCAGGTGTCGCCGGCGGCTCCTGGCCTTCGGGCTGCGTCGCGACCTCTTGCGGAGGAGCAGGCGTATCTTTTGGTTTTTTCTTGAAGAAACTAAACATGGGGGAGCTGTGCGGAAAGGCGGTTCAGGGCGCTTGAGCGCCGCAGAAAGAAGATACAATCGGAACCTTGTCTTGCAAGACGTTCAATGCAAACACATGCAAATGCGTCCCGGCACCTAACAAGCACCCTATTTTATCAGAGCAGAGATTATGAAATTCCGGATCGCTGTATTGCTGTCGACATGGCTGCTGGGCTTCCTGCCCACTGCCGCCCATGCCGAACTGGCAAAGGAATACATGTTGAAGAACGGCATGAAGGTCATCGTCAAGGAAGACCACCGTGCGCCGACCGTGGTCCATATGGTCTGGTACAAGACCGGAGCGATGGACGAAACGAATGGCACCACCGGCGTTGCCCATGCGCTGGAGCATATGATGTTCAAGGGCACCAGGACCGTCGGGCCGGGGGAATTCAGCAAGCGTGTCGCCGCCCTGGGCGGGCGCGAGAACGCATTCACCAGCAAGGACTACACCGCTTATTTCCAGCAGGTCGAAAAATCGAAACTGGAAAAGGTGATGGCACTGGAATCCGATCGCATGGCCAACCTGGTTTTCGACAAGAGTGAATTCTCCAAGGAAATCCGTGTCGTGATGGAAGAACGCCGCTGGCGCACCGAGGACCAACCGATCCCGCTGGTCTATGAGGCGTTGAATGCGGCGTCGTTCGAGGCGCATCCCTACCACCACCCCGTTGCCGGCTGGATGAGCGACCTGCAAAGCATGACAGTGAAGGACGTCAAGGCGTGGTATGAGCACTGGTATGCGCCCAACAATGCCGTCATGGTGGTGGCGGGTGATGTCGATCCCAAGCAGGTGTACGCGCTCGCTGAAAAGTATTACGGCAGGATTAAACGCAAGGACCTGCCTGTCAGAAAGCCGCAGACGGAGCCGGAGCAGCACGGCATCCGACGCGTTACCGTCAGGGCACCGGCTGAAAATCCGTATGTCGTGCTGGCCTTCAAGGCACCTCGCTTGGAGAATGTTGAAAGGGACGAGGAGTCCCATGCACTCGATGTGCTGGCAGCCATTCTTGACGGCTACGACAATGCACGCCTGAATGCGAAATTGGTGCGCACGGACAAGGTCGCCAATTCGGTCGGTGCAGGCTACGAGAATGTCGGCCGTGGTCCGGAGCTGTTCCTTCTCGACGGCACGCCAGCGAAGGGAACAACGACCGAGCAGCTTGAAAAGCTGCTTCGCGGTGAGGTGGAACGCATCGCGAAAGAAGGTGTGTCCGAAGACGAACTCAAGCGTGTCAAAGCCCAGCTGATTGCCGGCCAGATCTACAAGCGCGACTCGGTTTTCGGCCAGGCGATGGAGATCGGCACGATGGAAATGTCAGGCCTGTCGTATACGCAGATTGATCGCATCATCGAGAAGCTGAAGGCTGTCACCGCCGACCAGGTGCAAGCGGTGGCGAAGAAATACTTCGGCGACAACAGCTTGACTGTGGCCACCCTCGTGCCCTTGCCCTTGTCCGAAAAGAAACCGTCCGCGCCGCCCAAGGGATTGCGCCACTAATCGAAACGACCATGATGAAGCGAATTCTTTTTGTCTTTGCAGTGGCATTCACCTGCCTTGCGCCGGCGCATGCCGCCTTGCATATCCAGTCGTGGACCTTGGTCGATGGAGCAAAGGTCCTGTTCGTTGAAAACCATTCGATTCCCGTGCTCGATATCAGTGTCGAGTTCGATGCCGGTGCGCGCCGCGACCCACAGGGCAAGTCCGGGTTGGCGGCACTGACAAACGCGATGCTGGCGCGCGGCGTGCATGAGGCCACTGCGCCCATGGCCGAGCCGGCAATGACCGAGGCGCAGATTTCCGATGCGTTTGCGGATATCGCCGCGCAACGCGGTGGCGGCGCCGGCACCGACCGCGCCGGCGCGACCTTGCGCACCCTGGCAAGCAGCGCGGAGCGCGATGCAGCAGTTTCCCTACTGGCTCGCATCCTCGCGCAGCCGAGCTTCCCGGAGAATTTCCTCGAACGCGACAAGGCGCGCATGATCGCATCGATCAAGGAAGATGAAACCAAGCCGGAATCGATAGCGAGCAAGGCGTTCTGGAAGCTGATGTACGGGACGCATCCGTATGGAGACCATGAAACAGTCGAATCCGTCGGATCGATCACACGCAACGACCTGGTTGCCTTCCACGGCGCGCACTATGTCGCCAACCGTGCAGTGATCGCGATCATCGGCGACGTTACGCGCGCCGAAGCCGACAAGCTCGCACAGCAGTTGACCTTGCGTCTTCCGCAGGGCGCGCCGTTGCCTCCAATGCAGCAGGTAGAAATCGCGCCCGCCAGGGAAGACTGGATTCCCCATCCCGCCTCGCAGGCGCACATCTTCACCGGTATGCCTGCGATTGCGCGCGGCGACTCGGATTATTTTCCGCTCATGGTAGGCAACTACACGCTGGGAGGAGGCGGTTTCGTATCGCGCCTGACGCGCGAAGTGCGTGAAAAGCGCGGCTTGTCCTACAGCGTGTACAGCTACTTCAATCCGCTAGCGCAACCAGGTCCGTTTGAAGCCGGTCTGCAGACGCAGAAGGAACAGACGGACGAGGCGCTCAAGGTGGTGCGAGACACGATTGCCGCCTTCCTGCGTGACGGCCCCACGCCGCAGGAATTGCAGGCTGCCAAGGACAACCTGATTGGCGGCTTCGCCCTGCGCATCGACAACAACAGGAAAATCCTCGACAACATCGCGGCGATCGGCTTCTACAACCTTCCGCTCGACTATCTCGATACCTGGACTTCGAAGGTCGCCAAGGTGACGATTCCGGACATCAAGGCCGCCTTCCATCGCAAGATCGCGCTCGACAGAATGTCCACGGTGGTGGTCGGCAAGGCGAAGTGATCCATGCAGAAAAGCCGTTCATCAAGATCTGCTCCCTCAGCACGACCGGGACGCCCGGCACGCCAGGTCCGGATCATCGGCGGGCAGTGGAAACGCACGCCGTTGCCCGTGCTGGATGCGGAAGGCTTGCGCCCCACGCCTGACCGCGTTCGGGAAACCGTCTTCAACTGGCTCAACCATCTGCTCGACGGCGCATGGGGGAACGTCAATTGCCTGGACCTGTTTGCGGGTACGGGCGCACTCGGCTTCGAAGCAGCCAGCAGGGGCGCCGCGCGGGTTGTCCTGGTGGAAGACAACGCGGGCGCTGTGCGGCAACTGGAATCGAACAGGGATAAACTCGATGCCACGCAGGTGCGCATCATGCGCGGAGATGCTTTGTCGGTGGCAACGCGGCTGGCGGCAAGCGCTGGTGAAAACGGCCTGCGCTTCCAGGTGATCTTTCTCGACCCGCCATATCATCGCGACTGGCTGGCAAGAATCCTGCCCTTGTGTGCGCGGCTGCTGGCCCCCGGTGGCCTGGTCTATGCCGAAGCTGAAATGCCGCTCGATCCCGAGGAGCAGCATGGATGGATGGACGGATGGGAAGTGATTCGGACCGACAAGGCCGGGATGGTGTTCTATCATCTGTTGCAGCGCAAAATTTGAGGCATAATGCGCCTTCCGGCATTTGTTCATCACTGGTCAGGGAGCCACGATGGTCACAGCAGTTTACCCAGGAACGTTCGATCCGCTCACGCGTGGTCATGAAGATTTGGTGCGGCGCGCATCGGGCTTGTTCGACAAGCTGGTCGTTGGCGTAGCGGACAGCAAGGCAAAGAAGCCATTCTTTTCGCTGGAAGAGCGTTTGCTGATTGCCAACGAAGTACTCGGGCATTACCCGAATGTTCAAGTGGAAAGCTTTTCCGGCCTCCTGAAGGATTTTGTGCGCGCACATGATGCGCGGGTGATCGTACGGGGCCTTCGCGCCGTGTCCGACTTCGAATACGAGTTCCAGATGGCTGGCATGAACCGCTATCTTCTGCCTGACGTCGAAACCCTGTTCCTTACACCATCCGATCAATACCAGTTCATTTCCGGTACCATAGTCCGCGAGATTGCATTGCTGGGTGGCGATGTTTCCAAATTTGTATTTCCTTCGGTTGAAAAATGGCTGAAGGAAAAAATTGCCGCAGGCGGACAGTAAGAACGCACGATTGCGGGTTCAAGTAGCAGAGGTTGTCATGGCTTTAATGATTACGGACGATTGCATCAATTGCGACGTATGCGAGCCGGAGTGCCCGAACGACGCCATTTCGATGGGGCCGGAGATTTACGAGATCGACCCCAACAGGTGCACGGAATGCGTCGGCCATTACAAGGAGCCGCAGTGCCAGCAGGTGTGTCCGGTCAGTTGCATTCCGTTTAATCCCGCATGGCGTGAAACGAAGGAAGAGCTGCAGGCCAAATACGAGCGTCTGCAAGAGGCGGCCGAAAAGGCGTAATTAGCTGTCAACAACGACACGGTTGCGTCCGCCGTTCTTTGCCTGATACAGCGCCTGGTCGGCACGCGCCAGAAACTTCTGCAAGGTTTTTTCTATCGACGCCTCGTCCCTCGCGTTTTCGAGTGACGCGACGCCGATCGAGACGGTGACGGGGATCTGCTCGCCGCTGCCCAGTATCATCGGCTGTTCTCCCACGCTCCTCCTGATGCGCTCCGCAACATTCATGGCATCATCCGCCTGCGCATCGATCAGCAGCACCACGAATTCCTCCCCGCCGAAACGGCCGAGCGCATCGGAAAGGCGCAATTCCGCCTTGATGCGTCCGGCGACATCGCGCAGCACTTCGTCACCGGCTTGATGACCAATCCTGTCATTGATCTGTTTGAAGTGATCAATGTCGATATACATGCACGACAGAGGATAACCATGCCGCTGGCTGCGCCCGATTTCTTCGAGCAGGCGCCGTTCCACATAGCGCCGGTTGTTTATGCCGGTGAGCGGGTCAGTCAGGCCGATATGCTTCAGTCGCTCGGTGTTGATGACATTTTCGAGGCAGATCGCGACGATGGATGCCAAGTGCGCGAGAAAATCGCTGCTCATGTGCGGCGCGAAACGCGCGGGATCGTTGCTGCCGAGGCCGAGGCAGCCAATCAGCGCTTCGCGCCGGATCAGGGGCACGATGGCGACGCTGGCCGGCGGCGACAGCGGCTCCGGGAAGACGAGGCCATGCAGTTGTTCCGAATAGCTACCAAGGAACGGGTCGTCCAGTTGGGCAGACAGCTCGCCGAACTCGCTCTCGTCGTGCATGAAAAGCAGCTGCGGCAGCTTGGACAGGTGGACATTGAGTTCGACCAGGATGCGCCGGATAGCATAGTCGGGATCCAGCAGCGCGAGTGTCACCACGTCCAGGCCGGATGAGCCGGCGAATGCGTGGAAGATCGTGTCAATCAGTTCGAGGAAGCTGTCGGCGCCGATGAGCTGGAGGTCAATCTCCTGGTGGCGTTGCAGGATCTGCTGATTCTGCTGCGCCTGGTGGAGCAGTTGCGACAGTTGCTTGCGCAGGTGCAGATTCTCCGTTATCAGATCGTGCGACATCGGCCGGTGCTCCTCATGCGGTCATCGGCGTATCGCGGATAACCTCGCAGTGGCGCCCTGCAGTCGAGCTTCAGCGGGGCGAAAGTTGGACAAATACTACCGCGCGTACCCCCTGCCTGCAATCCCGGAAGAAACGGGCTACTCAGTCGAATGCGAGGCTGACTTCGACATTCTGTCCGATGCGCAGCACCTGGTCCCCGCCTTCGAGCAGGATAGTATTCATGCCGAAGGTGATGCCGCCGTCGACCCTCGGGTCGACGCGATAGGTGCGCAGGATATCTAGCGGGTCGGGACCGAATTCGCCAGTGGACGGATCGATCGACGGAATCGGGCAGCGCGGGCAGGGCTTCACCGGCTTCAGCACGGCACTGCCGACCCGGAATGCTGCCGCGTGATCTTCATCGAATGCTTCAATTCCGCCGATCACAATACTTGGGCGAAAGCGATTCATCGGCAGCGCGGCGCGCCCTTGCGCTTTCAGCTTGTCGTTCAGATCAACGAGTGATGCCTCGGAAATGACCAGCATCGGAAAGCCATCGGAAAACAGCGTCGGCGCGTCGACGCCACCGGTCCATTTAGTGCTTGCGAAGCGTTTTGTATTGGCATGAAAACGCACTAGCCGGCAAGGCTTGCCGAGGAAGTTGGAGAACCACGCGGCAGTCGTCTCGTCGCAGTCATAAGCCGTCACGACGTCGTCCCAGACCTTCACCTCGATGGTTTTCTCATCCTCCGGATCGGGGAGCCCGAGCGGAATCTCGATGCGCAGCATGCCGGGCGCGCGCAGTTCCAACGTTTCGGTCTTGATGCGCGGCGTAATCAGCGCCATCCTCGGATGCTCGCGCTGCGTCATGAACGCGCCGTTCGCATCGACCACCATCCATTCCCGATCGTAGATGTGTTCGGTCATCAGGCCGGCCGCAGTCAGGGTTGCTTCGCGCAAGGCGATGCCTGCGCAGGACTTGATCGGATACAGGTACAGTTCGGTAAGGATGGGCATGCTGGAGCGTGTGATAGATCAGACGTTGAACAGGAAATTCAGCACATCGCCATCCTTGACGACGTATTCTTTGCCTTCTGCGCGCATCTTGCCCGCTTCCTTCGCACCTTGTTCGCCCTTGTAAGTGATGAAGTCTTCGTAGGAGATGGTCTGCGCGCGGATGAAGCCACGTTCGAAATCGGTGTGGATCACGCCCGCTGCCTGCGGCGCGGTGTCGCCGACATGGATGGTCCAGGCACGCACTTCCTTCACGCCGGCAGTGAAATAGGTCTGCAGTCCGAGCAGCTTGAACGCAGCACGGATCAGGCGATCCAGGCCCGGCTCTTCCATGCCGAGGTCGGCCAGGAAGGCGCCCTTGTCTTCCTCGTCCAGGTCGGCGATCTCTGCTTCGATCGCCGCGCAGATGGCTACCATCGGTGCATTCTGTTCCGTCGCGTAGGCGGCGAGCTGGTCGAGCAGCGGGTTGTTGGTGAAGCCGTTTTCCGCCACGTTGCCCACATACATGGCAGGCTTCGCGGTGATGAGGCAGAGCGACTTGATCAGCGCCATCTCTTCCGCGTCAAGGCCCATTGCGCGCACCGGCTTGGCGTCGTTCAGCTGTGGCAGGATGCGTTCGAGCAGATTGACCAGCTTGATGGCTTCCTTGTCACCTGCCTTGGCTTTCTTGCCCTCGCGCTGGATGGCTTTTTCGACCGTGCCCATGTCGGCCAGCGCCAGTTCGGTCTGGATCACGGCTATGTCGTCGAGCGGGCTCACCTTGCCGGCGACGTGCACCACGTTCGGATCTTCGAAGCAGCGCACCACGTTGACAATCGCATCCGTCTCGCGGATATGCGCGAGGAACTGGTTGCCCAGGCCTTCACCCTTGGATGCGCCAGCAACCAGGCCGGCGATGTCGACGAATTCCACGACAGCCGGCAGGACGCGTTCCGGCTTCACGATTTCGGCGAGCGCCTTCAGCCGGGGGTCGGGAACTTCGACGATACCGACGTTCGGCTCGATGGTACAGAACGGATAATTTTCCGCAGCGATGCCAGCCTTGGTCAGCGCATTGAACAGGGTGGATTTGCCGACGTTAGGCAGGCCGACGATGCCGCATTTGAGACTCATGATATGTACTTCGGGAAGTGTTTGAATTAACCCGCTATTTTACCGTACCGCGGGGTCAGGTCAGAGCGCTTGCACCCGGTCCAGGTCCGGACAGGCGATAAATTCAGCCAGCTCGTCGCGCAGCCGCTCCCCTTCGTCGATGGCGAGTTTCCAGTTGAGGATGCGGAAAGCATGGTTCTGGCCGTAATACAGGAAATCCTTGCGGTCTGGAAGCTTGCTGCGCGACAAGGTCTGCAGGAACGCCTGCGTCGGAGCAACGACCACCACGTTGGCCAGCCAGTCGCTGTTGCGGCCGAAATTGGCGCGCCGCCATGGCAAGGATTTGTCGAGCCAGCCGGGGATGATCTGTTCGCTGAAATGCGGATAAAGAACGAGCCCGCCTTCCGGATTGCCGGCAACCCGGGAATAGGGCAGGGCAAGGTGGTAATCAATCAGGCCGCCGTCCCAGTAGGTGCCCTCGGGGGCCTTGGGAATGCCGCGCACTGGTTCCATGATGAAGGGCAGCGTGCCTGATGCCAGCAGCGCGCGGCCGAGGTTGTCCGGTGTGAGTGGCGCAAATTGCGTGTCGAAGGCATCGAACTTTGCCTTCAGCCAGAAGGCGGGGTCGCGTTCGTCGCTGATCAGGACGCGCGCAAGATGGTTGGCCAGCTGCGAGCGCGAAACAAGGTTGGCGGCTACGGCGAGGCCGAAGCCGGCGGTGACCGAAATGTTCAGACGCGGCGCCTTGAGGAAATGCCTGCCGCGCGAGGCGAGGATGTGCAGGCGATAGTGCGGATGGCTCGTGATTTCTCGTTCCCGGCCGCCGATGAATTCGTCAAGAAAACGTTCGCAGGTTTCCGTCACAAAGTGCGGAGTCGGCTTGTTCGGGTAGGACTGTGCGCAGTACAGGTCGCCGAGCAGCGCGAATGCATTGACCGGGTCAGCCTGGCACGCTGCAGCCATCCGCCAGGCACCGATCGACGCGCCGATGAGAGTCCGTTCGCGCGGCGCCGACGGCAACCAGCTTCCAAACAGCCACTGATCCATCTTCTGAAAAATCAGGCCCTTGGGCCCGCCCGCGGCCGCAGGCACAATTGCAATGTCACGCGCTCGCAGACCGTGCTCGCGGAGATGCGCGAGGGCCTTTGGGCCGGCATGGATCGACAGCGCGTGCTTCGTCATTTTGCGGTGGAATGCAGCTTCATCATGGCTGCTTCGAACTTTCCTTCGCAAAGCATGGGAATGACGTCCAGGCTCTTTTCGAGGGCACCGTTGATCAGCTCCTGTTCTTCCTTGCGTGGACGGTGCAGGACAAAATCGACGACCTGCTGCTGCAGGTTCATGTTGCGTGGATGGCCGATGCCGATACGCAGGCGCCAGTAGTCCTGCGTGCCGAGGGCGGCGGTGATGTCTTTCAAGCCATTGTGCCCACCGGACGAGCCGCCTTTCTTGATCTTTGCCGCGCCTGGAGGAAGGTCGAGTTCATCATGCGCAACGAGGATTTCATCCGCCGCGATCTTGTAAAAACGCGCGAGCGCGCCTACTGACTGACCTGAGCGGTTCATGTAGGTTTGCGGTTCAAGCAGCCACACTTCCTGGCCGGCGATCACGGTTTTGCCGGCGAGGGCGTTAAAACGCGCTTCGCGCCGGAGCAGGCTGCCGGCGAGGTTGTCGACCAGCCAAAAGCCCGCGTTGTGGCGCGTTTGTTCGTATTCAGGGCCTGGATTGCCGAGGCCGACGATGAGGCGAATGGGCATGGATTTGCATGTCCTGTAGCGATGGTCCGGGAAAATGTATCCCAGCGAAAAGCATTGATTATCACGGATGTCGCGCTGCGTCGTCCAATCCGGAGGAAATGCTTACAAAAACAAAAACCCCGCCACAGGGGGCGGGGCTTGGTTCTGTGGCATGACTGCCAAGTCAGATTACTTCTTCTCGGCCTCGCCGGCTGCGCCTTCTGCTTCACCTTCGGCGGAAACCTGGCCAGCCGGGATGCTTGCGATAACGATGGTCGGATTCTCGCCGTGCGCAACGGCGGTGATGCCCTTGGGCAGTTGGAGTTCGCCCAGGTGCAGCGATGCGCCGGCTTCGATCTTGGAGAGGTCGACTTCGACGAATTCCGGCAGATCGCCCGGCAGGCAGGAAATGTCCAGTTCGTTCATCACATGGCTGATGACTGCGCCGCTCAGCTTCACAGCCGGCGAAACTTCAGCGTTCACGAAGTGCAGCGGCACTTTCACGTGGATCTTCTGGTTCGGATCAACGCGCTGGAAATCGGCGTGCAGCACGATCTGCTTGTATGCGTGCATCTGCACGTCGCGCAGCAGAACCTTCTCGACCTTGCCTTCGATTTCCATGTCGAGAATCGACGAATGGAAGGCTTCCTTCTTCAGCGCGTGGAACAGCGCGTTGTGGTCCAGTGCGATGGTGACGGGCGCAGCGTTGCCGCCGTAGATGATGGCCGGTGTCTGGCCCGCGTTGCGCAGGCGGCGGCTCGCTCCGGACCCCTGCTCATTGCGTGGGAATGCGACTACTTTCATTTTTTAGCTCCAAAGTATGCAAGGCGCAGCCTTGCGTTGTATCCCCCGCGACCAGGGGATCTGAAAACCCGCTCCTCGTTGAGCAGCGGGGAAATCTTAATCGACGAACAGCGAGCTGACGGAATCGCCCTTGGTGATGCGCTTGAAGGTTTCTGCGAGGAGGCCAGCAGCGGTCAGCTGGCGGATCTTCGGGCAGGCCTTGGCAGCGGCTGTGAGCGGAATGGTGTCGGTGACGACAAGCTGGTCCAGCGGCGAGGTAGTGATGCGTTCGATGGCCGGGCCCGACAGGACGGGGTGCGTACAGTAGGCAACCACCTTCTTCGCGCCGCGCTCTTTCAGAACTTCGGCTGCCTTCGTCAGCGTACCGGCGGTATCGACCATGTCGTCCATGATCACGCAGTTACGGCCTTCGACTTCACCGATGATGTGCATGACTTCCGACACGTTGGCTTTCGGGCGGCGTTTGTCGATGATCGCGAGGTCGCAATTCATGCGCTTGGCGAGTGCGCGGGCGCGCACTACGCCGCCGACGTCCGGGGAGACGACGAGCAGGTCGTCGAAATTCTTTTCCACCAGGTCGCCCAGCAGGATCGGGGATGCATAGATGTTGTCGACCGGGATGTCGAAGAAGCCCTGGATCTGGTCGGCGTGGAGATCCATGATCAGCACGCGGCCGACGCCGGCGTTCTGCAGCATGTTGGCAACGACCTTGGCCGAAATCGCCACGCGTGCGGAGCGCGGACGGCGATCCTGGCGGGCATAGCCGAAATACGGGATGGCAGCGGTGATACGGCCGGCGGAAGCGCGCTTGAGCGCATCGACCATTAACATGATTTCCATCAGGTTGTCATTGGTTGGCGCGCAGGTGGATTGCAGTACGAATACATCCTTGCCGCGGACGTTTTCGTTGATTTCCACCATCACTTCTCCGTCGGAGAATTTGGAGACGACAGCCTTGCCGAGCGGGATACCGAGCTGCTTGACGACACCGGCGGCCAGGTCCGGATTTGCGTTGCCGGTAAAGACCATCAGGTTTTCAAGCGCCATGACACACCTAAAGCAAACGGGTTTAAAAGGATGAAAAGCCGCCAAAACTTGACTTGTCGTCTTGCGTTGGCGGCTTATCGTTTTTTTTCAATGTATTTAATGGCAGGGGAACAAGGATTCGAACCTTGGAATGCCGGAATCAAAATCCGGTGCCTTAACCAGCTTGGCGATTCCCCTACACAACCGGTTGTCTGCCGTCGCAATGCATGCAACGTCAAACGAATTCTTGAGCTACGACTTCAGCAAATGCGAGAGCGGATGCCGCTCGATCGCCTTGGCTTTCCACGCTTCCCAGTGCGGTGATCCAGCGCCGCGCAGTTCTTGCAGCACTTCGTTCGCTTGCTGTTCATGCTGAAACGCACAAAACACACAAGCTCCCGATCCGGTCATCCGCGCGTCCCCGTACTGCCCGAGCCATTTGATGGCCTCTGCAACGGGAGGAAACAGCTTGGTCGCTACGATTTGCAGGTCGTTTTTCCCGAAACAGTTGGGTGCTCCGGAAAAGTCCAATATTCTGACTGGTTTCGTGTTTCTTGTCAAATCCGGATCGGAAAAAATTGCAGCCGTGGGCACCGACACACCAGGTTCGATGACCACGAACCAGCAATCCGGAGTGGTCACCGGCACCAGTGCTTCGCCGATACCTTCGGCAAACGCATTTCTGCCAAAAATGAAAAACGGAACGTCAGCCCCCAATTGTAGCCCAAGCTTCATCAGCTCGCTGCGAGTGAGACCGGTTTGCCAGAGGTGGTTCAGCGCGATCAGAGTGGTTGCTGCGTCGGAAGAGCCGCCGCCGAGTCCGCCGCCCATCGGCAACCGCTTGTCGATGCGGATGCTGGCACCGAATTGCTCCGCCTGCGAGTTTTTTGACGCTGCCTTGAGCAGCTTCGCCGCGCGCACCACGAGGTCGGATTCTTCCGGTACGCCAGCAATATCGGTGACGCGCCGGATTACGCCATCGTCGCGCGCTTCGAAATGCAGCACGTCGCCGTGGTCGAGCAGCTGGAATACGGTCTGCAGCAGATGGTAACCGTCGGGGCGGCGGCCGGTGACATGCAGGAAGAGATTGAGCTTGGCCGGAGCAGGGCAGTTGTTCAGTGAGCTTGCCATGAATCGATAACGATGCGGATGGAGACGTCGCCGGCCTGTTCGGTGTAGCGTGAGAGGTCGATGCGCTTGGGGCGGTTCTGCGAGCCTGACGTGTTGTCTTCCTGCCAGTTGTCATAGCGGATGTGCCAGCCGTCCCTTGTTGTTACTTCCGATGTTTGCGGCGTCGCGACAAAGCGCTGTCCTTGCGCATTCACGGCAAAACCCTGCAGCCAGTCGCGCAGGCCGGCGACCGGGAGGGGCCAGCCGAGGGTTTGCACCGTCAGCGCGTCGACATCGGATGCCTGGCGTGTCGCTTGTCCGCCCTGTCGCAAGCTTGCGCCATCGGGTGTTACGTCGATGATGGCGATGGTTTGTCCGAGCGGGGACAGCAATGTCACGGAGGTCTGCGTCAGTGTCTGTGCCCACAAGAAGGAGCCGTGCAGCGCTTCTTCGTTGCGCGGGCCCTGGTAGTGCACGGAAAGGCGTCCAGTGAAATCGATTGCGGCGTAGTAAGCATGTTTCACGTCCGCCGGTACGACGACCGCTCCCTCGCGGGATACTGTCGCCGGTTGGACACTAGCGCATCCGGCAAACAGCAGCGGCAGCGCCGCGATGACCAGCGCAGAGCGGGCAGCGCGAACGTTCATAGATTCACATTCAGTCGTGCCAGGGTGTTCCTGAGGGTGTCGTTCTGCGGATCCTTGGTCTGCGCGTCGCGCCACAGCTTTTGTGCGTCAGCTTTCTGTCCCTTCACCCACAGGACTTCTCCCAGGTGTGCGGCGATTTCGACGTCGGGCCGCAACTGGTAGGCCTGGCGCAGGATGTCTTCCGCTTCCTTTAGCTTGCCGAGCCTGAATTGTACCCAGCCCATGCTGTCCATGATGAAGGGGTCATCCGGCGCCAGCTTCAGCGCCTTTTCAATCAGGGTGTACGCTTCATCGAGGCGGATGTTGCGTTCCGCCAGCGAATAGCCGAGGGCGTTGTACGCATGCTGGTTGTTCGGCGCGAGTTCCATGATCTTGCGCAGCGTGGTTTCCATCAGGTCCCACTGTGAACTTTTTTCCGCTGCCATCGCGTAGTCGTACAGCAGGTCGGTGTCTTCGGGGAAGCGCTTCAGGCCATCCTTGAGGACATCCATTGATTCCTGCGCATGGTTTGCGTCGCGCAGGAGCTGGCTCTCGGCCAGGATAAGCTGCGATTGTTCGCGTTCGCCGTTCGCACTGGTTTCATGCAGCACTCTGCGCGCGCCAGCCAGGTCGCCGCGCCTGGCGATCACTTGCGCGCGCTTGACTTGCGCACCAAGGTAGGCTTCGCCCGGTTCGACCTGTGAAAGCCACTTGAGCGCGGCGTCAGTATCGTTCCGTTCTTCCGCGATCTGCGCGAGCACGAGCAGGGCCTGGTTTGGATCGCGCTCATCGTCCGGCTTCGCCTCGAGTACGTTCAGATAGGTGGTCAGGTATTTTTCCGCGGCCTTCAGATCCTTGGTCTGCATGTTCAGCACGCCGAGTGCGTACAGCGAAGTGAGGTCGTCCGGCTGATTCTTGAGCAGCGTTTCAAATTCGCGGCGCGCCTTGCCGTACTGCTTTTCTTCCACCAGCATGCGCGCATAGGCCATGCGTACGTCGCGTGCTTTGGGATACCTGGACAGGAAGTTCGAAAGCAGGCTGGCGGATTCCGCCTTGTCCTGGGTGACCTGCGCGAGGGCGAGAATCGCGAGTTCCGAATCGGGCTTCTCCTTCAAGGCGGATTGCGCTTCTTGCCGCGCACGTTCGGCATCGCCCCTGGCAAATGCGCCTTGCGCCAGCGCGAGATGCGCCTCCGGAAGATCGAGATACGGTGCGAGCACTTCCTCCAGCAGCGTGAACGCCGCTGCCTTGTCCTTGGCGCGCGCGAGCAGGCGCTGCATCTGGAATGCCAGCAGACCACGCGTCTGGGGGCGGGCTTCCTTCATGCGTTCTTCGAGGATCGGCTTCGCTTCGGCGAGGTTGTCGCTGAGGATCACGAAGCTCAGGTAGTATTGTGTCGCTTCGTCGGAATGGGGAGCCAGTTCGCGCCAGAGACGCACTGCACTCAGCGATTCATCGGCCTGCTTGGCGGACAGCGCGATTTCGGCGGCGCGGCGCGCAACACGCGGGTCGCCTGTCTGATGTGCAACGCCCATGAGCGTCACATACGCTGTCTGCCAATCGCCGCGCTGGAATGCGATCTCGGAGCTGAGCAGCTTGAAAAGCAGCTCTTCGGATAGTTCGACTTCCGGAAGCGGATCTTCCGCCTTCGGCTCGCTGGCGACGGTGACTGTCTTGCGGGCCGCTGCTTGTTTGTTGGACGAAAGTCCTTTCTGGACTGCCGGCACGGCCGACTGTTCGGTGAGCGGCGGAAGGGAGGCTGGCGTCCATGTCGCGCATGCAGACAACATGATCGACGCAGTTGCAATAAGAAGAGTGTTTTTCAAGAGAAATTTCCAGCAAATCAAGCAGAGGTCATTCTACGCCCAACGGCGCCGTGTGCGCATCCGGCAATATGACCTGATTTTACAGACAGCGATCCCTCGCCGGCCGTGCATGCATCTCTTTGTACAATGCAGTCAGGTCATAGCATGCATGTCTATCCTCAAGTTTATCTTTCTGCAAAGAGTGTGCTCCAACGATGCCAGAATTGCCAGAAGTAGAAGTTACACGCCGCGGCGTCGCGCCGCACCTGGATGGAAAAATCGTCACTGCCGTGACTTTGCGGCACGATGGCCTGCGCTGGCCGTTTCCCGACAAGCTCGCGGCTCGTCTGTGTAACCGGAGAATTCACGCGACAAGGCGGCGCGGCAAATATCTCTTGATCGAATTCGACCACGGTACATTGATCCTGCATCTCGGCATGTCTGGGCACTTGCGCATATTGCCCAAGGACACTCCAGCCCGGAAGCATGATCATTTTGATTTGGAAATCGGCGCGCAGGTCCTTCGCATGACCGACCCGCGCCGTTTTGGCGCAGTACTCTGGCATGGCGCCGAAGAGGGGCCGGTCGAGGAGCATATTCTATTGCGTGGACTCGGCGTCGAGCCGCTCGAGGAAGGCTTCTCCGCAGAGATGCTGTATCGAAACACGCGCAATCGCAGCGCCGCGATCAAGCAGGTGTTGCTGGCGGGCGACATCGTTGTCGGAGTCGGCAATATCTACGCATCCGAAAGCCTGTTCAAGGCGGGCATCAATCCGAAGACGGCAGCGCAGCGCATCGGGCTGGCACGCTATGAAAAGCTGGTGGCGGCAATCCGTGAAACGCTCGCTGCAGCCATCGCCCAGGGCGGCAGCACTTTGCGGGATTTCATGGCGGCGAACGGTCAGCCCGGCTATTTCCAGCAAAGCTATTTTGTCTACGACCGTGCCGGCGAACCGTGCCGCGTCTGCGGCGCAACGGTGCGCCAGCTCAAGCAGGGGCAGCGCTCGACCTTCTATTGCCCGAACTGTCAAAAATGAGTACGGCTGTGCTAGATTCGGGCTTGTAAATAATCAAGTTGGAGAAACCGTGAGCAACCTGGTCCAAAAGTTCCAGCAATACAGCGGCTGGCGCAATGGCGTGATGTCCGCGCTTGAGCGTTACCATGCATGCATTGTTGCGTCCGATCTGGCTGATTCGGCGAGCGATCAGCGTTTCTCACGTCTGCAGGCAAGACTCTCGGATGACAAGCTCTCGATCGCCTTCGTGGCGGAATTCTCGCGTGGCAAGTCCGAGCTGATCAATGCGATTTTTTTCGCGGATTACGGCCAGCGCATCCTGCCGTCTTCTGCGGGCCGCACCACGATGTGCCCGACCGAGCTGCTGTACGACGAGACATTCCCGCCCTCGATCCGCCTGCTGCCGATCGAGACGCGCGCCGAGGCGGCATCGACCAGCGATTTCAGGGAGCGAAGCAACGTCTGGACCGTGCTTCCGCTCGACGTGAATTCCGGCGAAGGCATGCTCGAGGCATTCAAGCAAGTGAGCCTGACCAAGCGCGTGCCGGTCGAGGACGCAAAGCGCTATGGCCTTTATCATGAGGACGACCCGGATGCAGGCCTGGCGGTGGGCGAGGATGGCCTCGTGGAGATTTCGCAATGGCGCCATGCGATCGTCAATTTTCCGCATCCGCTGCTGAAGCAGGGGCTTGTCATCATCGATACGCCGGGCCTGAATGCCATCGGCACCGAGCCGGAGCTGACGCTCAACCTGATTCCCAACGCCCATGCGGTGCTGTTCATCCTCGCGGCCGATACCGGCGTGACAAAAAGCGATATCGAAGTGTGGCGTGATCACATCGGCAGCGGGCCGGCGCGGATGGTGGTGCTGAACAAGATCGACAGTATGTGGGACGAATTGCGCTCGGTCGAGGAAATCGAGGGACAAATCGCGAAGCAGGTGGAGAGCGTCGCGCAGACGCTCCATCTCTCGAAGCATCAGATATTCCCGATTTCGGCGCAAAAGGGCCTGGTCGGCAAGGTCAATCACGATCCTGAACTGCTGGCGAGGAGCCGCCTTCCCGTGCTGGAATCGGCCTTGTCCGATGAGCTGATCCCGAGCAAGCAGGAAATCGTGCGCGGCCAACTGCTCACTGAAGTGGATGAGCTGGCGGTAGCGAAACAGCAATTGCTGGCGGCGCGTGCCCGCAACGTGGTTGAACAGCTGGTGGAGCTGAAGAGCCTGCGCGGCAAGAACCAGAACATCATCGAGCACATGATGAAGCGCGTTGAACTCGAGAAGAAGGAGTTCGATGCCAGCCTGCTGAAACTGCAGGGCACGCGCGCGGTGTTTACCCGCCTGTCGACGGAAGTGTTCACCAGCCTCGGCATGGACATCCTCAAGGAAGACATTCGCAGGACGCGCGACGCGATGGAGAAGAGCAAGTTCTCGGCCGGCTTGCGCGCCGCGGTCAAGTCCTTCTTCGAACAGATCCGGCACAACCTTGATCTCTCCAGCCAGAAGATCGAGGAAATTACCTCGATGATGACGGTGATGTACCGCAAGTTCTCGACGGAGCACGGCCTTGCATTATCCTCGCCAATGCCGTTCTCGCTGGAGAAGTATGTGAAGGAAATCGAACTGATCGAAGGTGTCTATCACAAGCAGTTCGGCGCGGCGGCGATCTTGACGACCCCGCAGGTGGCCTTGATGACCAAGTTCTTCGACTCGATCGCCTCGCGCGTGAAGCAGAGCTTCCTCCAGGCCAATCGAGATGTGGAAGCCTGGCTGAAGGTGGTGATGGCACCGCTGGAGGCGCAGATCTGGGAGCATCGGTCGCAGCTGAGGAAACGCAAGCAGTCGATCGAGCGCATTCATCTCGCGACTGACAGCCTGGAGGAAAAGGTCGAGACGCTGGAGAAGATGCAGGCTGAGCTGGAGGGACAGAAAAAGACGCTGCTGATGCTGGAAGCCGAACTCAAGAACGCCATCGCCGCGGAGCTTGCCGCACTCAAGGCCGCCGCCTGATATCCCGACATGAAACGTATTGCAAAGGCGCCTGCCGCCGCGGCGGATGGCGCCGGAGATTTTTTCGATCCCGGTTTTTCCGAAGCGGTCATTCGCTGGCAGAAGCAGCATGGACGGCATGCGCTGCCATGGCAGAATACGCGCGACGCGTATCGCATCTGGCTGTCGGAAATCATGCTGCAGCAGACGCAGGTCACCGCGGTCATTCCCTACTATCAGCGCTTCCTGGCGCGCTTCCCCGATGTCGCATCGCTGGCGGCTGCTGCCTCCGAAGAGGTGATGTCCTGCTGGAGCGGGCTGGGTTACTACACCCGCGCGCGCAACCTGCATCGTTGCGCACAAAAGGTCGTTGCGGAGCATGGCGGTGAATTCCCATCCGATCCCGAAGCGCTCGCCGCATTGCCGGGCATCGGGCGCTCGACAGCGGCTGCGATTGCTGCGTTTGCCTATGGTGTGCGCGCTGCCATTCTCGACGGTAACGTGAAGCGCGTTTTCTGCCGGGTGTTTGGCGTGGAAGGTTTTCCCGGTTCGAAACCCGTCGAAGATGCGCTGTGGCGGCGTGCCGTGGCCCTCTTGCCTGCGCAGGGAATAGAAGCCTACACACAGGGGTTGATGGACCTGGGCGCAACCTTGTGCACGCGCAGCGGTCCGTCCTGCGCCAAGTGCCCCTTGTCGGAGCGCTGCGTGGCACTCGCTACCGACCGGGTGCAGGCGCTGCCCGCGCGCAAGCCGAAAAAGGTAATTCCAGAAAAGACGACGGCGATGCTGGTCGTCACCGAGCAGGACCATGTATTGCTCGAGCAGCGGCCTGGAAGCGGCATCTGGGGCGGGTTGTTGTCATTGCCGGAGGTGGATGCGCCGGCTGGCCAGATGACTGGCGAAGCCCTGGGCGAGTGCGTGGCGAACAAAGTGGCATCTTTCGGCGCTGTCGCTTCATGCGAACCGCTGCAGCCATTCACGCACGTCTTCACTCATTTCAGGCTGCACGTGTCGCCATACCGCATCCGCCTGGCGCATCGCGCGCAGCATGTGGCAGAAGCCGGGCACGTCTGGTATCACGCTGCGCAACTGCAGGACGCGCCCTTGCCGGCCCCGGTCAAGAAGCTCTTGCTGGCGGTATTCCGCGGGCCTGATCTGCTTTCAGGCTAGCATCGACACAGCCGCCTTCAGTTCGCATCGGTCCATTCCACGCGATTGCGTCCCCGTTGCTTCGCCTGATACAGCGCTGCGTCTGCGCGCGCGATGAGGTCGGTCAGCTTTTCGCCGCGCCGGTATTGCGCCACGCCGATGGACAGTGAAATATGCTTGCTCTGAAGAACTTTCTGAAAGTCGAGGAAGTGCGCATATACCCTCAGGCGTTCGGCATGCATCACGGCGCCTTTCAGCTCGGTATCCGGCAGGATCTGCATGAATTCGTCGCCGCCGTAGCGCCCCAGCATGTCGGTATCGCGGATGCTGTCGCGCGCCACCTTGGCGAACTCCTTGAGGATGATGTCGCCGGTCAGGTGGCCATTGTTGTCATTGATTTCCTTGAATCGGTCGATGTCGATCAGGCAGATCGAGAAAGGAGCGCCCTGCGAGTCAGCCTGCATCTTCGCCCGATCGAGCTCGGCCTGGATCTGGCGGCGGTTGTAGAGGCCGGTCAACTCGTCGCGCACGGATTTTTCTTCGAAGTGTTCCAGCTGATAGCGCGTCGCCCTGAGCAACTGGCGCAGGTTATGGATCTGCTTGCCGAGCAGGATCATGCCGGGCAGGGTCAGGACCAGCACGAACCATTGCACCATGTCTGCGCGAAATGCCTGGCCGTAGCCTTCTGCGTAGCCGCGGATGACAATGATGCCGAAATAGGCGCCGAGGCAGCCGGCAGCCAGCAGAATGAGCGGCACGGTCGAAAGCCTGAATATCCCGAATGAAAAGGCGATCAGGATGAAAGGCACCAGCGCGATCTGGGTGGCGCGTTCGAGGTAGGCAACGACCAGCATCAGCAGCAGCGAGCTCACCAGCTGCGGCAGCATCAGGCTGGGTTCCTCGAAGCGCGTGTTCAGGCCGAACCGGAACATGCCGTAGAACAGTGCGACGATGCACAGTACGATGGCGGCGACGCTGGCGAAGGTCATGCCGCTGATGAAACCCTGGCGGTAGAACATGAACAGGCTCAGGGCATACAGCAGCGAAATCAGGCTGATGGGCGATATCTGTGGAACGCGCACGGGTTGCAGGTTCTTGCGGCGGTTTGCCGGCTCGGACCGCATGGCTTCGCGTGCATCATCCATAAACATACGATTAGCGCTCAAAGTAGTGCCATGTAAATGCCTGCAGGGCAGGAAGCAAGTGGGAATGTACAAAGGGCTGTCCCGGCTGGGAACAACGGCGGCTTTTTCCGGCTCTCCGCCGGGAGAGGCAGAGCCGACCCGACATTTATCCTACGAATGCCGTGTCTCGAATTTGCGCGGTGACAAAGAGCCTGTGAAAAGTGCTGCGTGGACAGGATGCGGAATGGCGATTCTCACAAAAGTCACACTGGGCGACCTGAGTGGGCGCGGCCCATTGCCTTTTAATTAAGAGCGGCCGAGTCAGATGATCTTGTGCTGCTGAAGATACTGATGGATGATCGAGAGCCGGGTCGGCGCATCGTCGAGCTCCATCAATTTCTGGCGCGCCTTGAGCGGGATGGGAAGGAGTTCGCACCAGCGGTTGGCGACCCAGCCCGCGCTGTCGAGCCGGGCCGGCTGGGAGAACGGGCTGCTGAAGGTGTCGCCCTGCTGCGTACGGCCCTTGGCATTGACATCGTCGATGACGAGCTTCAGAGTCGTGGCGCAGGCGACATGCATGTCGGTGACGGGGGCGGGTTCATCCGGCGCGATCATTTCAACCTGTGCTTCCAGTCGCTGGTCCGGTAGCACGCGGGTTTCGATGATGCGGAAGCGTTCGCCGCCTACCGTCCGCAGCATCATCACGCCCAGCTTCTCCATGTCCCAGGATGCAATGTGTGCCAGGCACCCGACCGATTCGGGCTCGGCTGCCACGCCGACTTCCTGTCCGGCCTTGATCAGCACCACACCGAAAGGCGCATTGCGCCGCATGCATTCGCGCACCATGTCGATGTAGCGGGTCTCGAAAACTTTCAGCGGCAGTATCCCTTCCGGGAACAATACCGTTTTCAGCGGGAAAAGAGGAAGCCACGAATCGTCGGAGCGCATGGTCGGCATGAGGCCTCGTCAGGAAAGTTCGCGGTGGCGCAGCAGGACGCGCTCCGTCGCGCCAAAATGTTTTGCGAGCTGCTCGACCATGTAGACCGATCGGTGCTGGCCGCCTGTGCAGCCGATGGCGACCGTGAGGTAGCTCCGGTTGTCGTTCTTGAATGCCGGCAGCCACTTTTCGATGAAGGTACGGATATCGAACAGCAGCTCCGCGACATGCGCCTGCGCATTCAGGAACTCGATCACCGGCTCGTCGCGGCCGGTGAAGGGGCGCAGGTTGATGTCGTAGTAGGGATTGGGCAGTACACGCACGTCGAATACCAGGTCCGCATCCAGCGGCACGCCGAACTTGAAGGCGAAGGATTCGAACAGCAGGGTCAGCGGCGCGTGCTCGGTTTCCACAAGGTCCTTGATCCAGCCGCGCAGCTTGTTGGCGGACAGGCCTGAGGTATCAATGACGTGGCCGATGCCTTCGATCGGGGAGAGCATCTCGCGCTCGCGCAGGATGCATTCGGTCAGCGTCGGCTGATCGGCGGCGTCCTGGCTCGTGCGTACGCGATGCGACAGCGGATGGCTGCGGCGGGTCTCGGAAAAGCGGGCGATCAGCGATTCTGTCTTGGCGGTCAGGAACAGCACCTTGACGTCATGGCCCTCTTCCTTGAGCGACTTGATGTCGGCGGGAAGTCCAGCCAGCGAATCGGCGCTGCGGGCATCCATTGCCACCGCCAGGGAATCCGCGTCTTCTTCCTGGCGTGTCTGGACCAGTTGGCGCAGAAGCTTGGGCGGCAGGTTGTCGACGCAGAAGTAGCCGGCGTCTTCGAGTGCATTCAGGCCGACCGATTTACCGGAGCCGGAAATGCCGGTGATGAGGATGATGCGCATAGGCGAAATCATACCGCAAGGGGCGCGGTGTGACACCGAAAGTCGGTGCAGGAAAAACAGGCGTGTGGCTAATCGTTCCCCATCGCCTTTTGCTGCCGCTCCATGAACTCCTTGAGCGTGTCGATGCCGCGCAGCTGCAGGATGGTGTTGCGCACCGCAGCTTCCAGCAGCACGGCGAGGTTGCGGCCGGCTTCGACCGGAATCACGACCTTGCGGATTGGCAGGCCGAGCACTTCCTCGGTCTGAGAGTGCAGGGGCAGGCGCTCGTAATTCTCTTCCAGCGTGCTGCGGCGCACCAGGTGCACGATCAGCTTCAGCCGCATCTTGCGGCGCACTGCGGTTTCTCCGAAGATGGTCTTGATGTCGAGCAGGCCGAGGCCGCGCACTTCGAGCAGGTTCTGCAGCAGCGGCGGGCAGCGTCCTTCGATCATGTTGGGCGCGATGCGGGCGAATTCGACGGCGTCATCGGCGACCAGTCCGTGGTTGCGCGAGATCAGTTCGAGGCCGAGCTCGCTCTTGCCAAGCCCGGATTCACCGGTGATCAGCACGCCCACACCCAGCACGTCCATGAACACGCCGTGCATCGTTACGCGCTGCGCCAGTTCCTTGGACAGGTAGACACGTAGGTAGTCGATCACCTGCGCGGCGGGCAGCGGCGTGGAGAACAGCGGGATGTTTTTCTCGTCGCACACCTCGAGGATGTACGGCGGCGTCTCCAGGCCTTGTGCGATGATGAACGCCGGCGGTTCGCCGACCACCAGTTCTTCCGTCTGGTACTTGCGCGAGGCGGGAGAGAGCTTGTTGTAATACTGGATTTCCTGGTGACCGAACACCTGGATGCGGCCGGGATGGATCAAGTTCAGGTGGCCGACCTGGTCGGCAGCGGAGGTGGCATCGCCCGAAATGCGCCGCTCGCCGCCCGGGAAACCGGCAAACCATCCGAGCTGCAGCGCTTCTCGCGTGTCGTCGTAGAGTTGCTGGATCGATAAGTGCGTGGTGGCGGGCATGGTGTCAGGCGTGTACGCTCGGCTGCCAGTCAGTGATGCGTGCATGGACCGAAGCGGCGTCCGGATCGACCGTCAACTGTTCACGGAAGGTTTCGTCGGAAAACATCTCGGCGATTTCGGACAGGATTTCGAGGTGCTGCTGCGTCACGTGATCCGGAATCAGCAGGAACACCAGCAGCTTCACCGGCAGACCGTCCGGGGATTCGAACGGAATCGGCTCCTTCAGCCGCACGAATGCAGCCAGCGGCGCTTTCAGGCCCTTGATGCGGCCGTGCGGCACGGCCACGCCATGCCCGAGGCCGGTCGAGCCGAGGCGCTCGCGCGCGAACAGGTTGTCCGATACCACCGAACGGGCGATACCGCAGTTGTTTTCAAAAATCAGTCCGGCTTGCTCAAATGCCCGCTTCTTGCTTGAGACCTCAAGGTCAAGCACGACATTGTCCACCGACAGGATTTTGGCAAGGGTCGTCATGTTGCGAAATGGCATGGTGCACTGCACAAAAAGAACATTCGAGTCGCATTATAGGCTGGTTTCCCAACTGTGGAACGAGAAAGCATAGAGTGGGCCTGTGAAACCATGTTGATTGTAAGCAGGAAACCGACAGGAAAAGTTCAATAATGGCTGAGTGTCTCGTCAACGCTAATCGATTCCGTTATGGCGAACATTTCACTTTGGCAAGAGAGCTGCGGGTTTCCTATGATTCTTGTCTCGAGCCTCGGGCCGATTTGTACCCCGTGAACATGACAGTATCCTGACAAGCGCCTGGTATTGCCGCAGACCCAATGGATTTTCGTCGCTATTGCCGCGCATTGCGCAAATTCGACGGGCGCTGGCCGGTCGTGAAATTGCTGCGCCAGGGGTTGATGTCCAGGCCGCCGCGGCGCGTGTAGCGCGCATACACTGATAGCTTCTGCGGCCTGCATTGACGCAGGATGTCCATGAAGATGCGCTCCACGCACTGTTCATGGAATTCGTTGTGGTTTCGGAAACCGATCAGGTATTGCAACAAGCTTTCCTGGTCGATCTGCGCGCCGACGTAGCGGATCTGGACGCTGCCCCAGTCCGGCTGTCCGGTCACGAGGCAATTCGACTTGAGCAGATGCGAAACCAGCGTCTCCTCGACCATCGCCTCCGCATGGTTGGCCTTCAACAGAGCCGCGTCGGGCGTGTACTCGCCAACTTCGATGTCGAGACGGTCCAGCAGCAATCCATCCAGCTCGCCCATCTCAATGGACGAAAAGGCCTCAGGCATGACCAGCTTGACCTGCACCGGCGCGCCGAATCCTTCCGAAAGGTCGGCGCGCAGCACATCCGCAAGCGCTTCCGGGGAAGCCAGCTTCGTCTGGTTGAAGGAATTGAGGTAAAGCTTGAAGGATTTCGACTCGATGATGTTGGGCGAATCCGCCGGAACCGTGAACGTCGCAATGGCGACCTGCGGCTTGCCGCGCAGGTTCAGCCACGACAGTTCATAGGCATTCCAGATGTCTATGCCGAAAAACGGCAGGGTACTGCCAACACCGATCTCATCGCGCTTTGGTTGGCGCGAAATCGGGAACAGCAGCGACGGCGCGTATTCGGCCACGTAACTGGAGGGCTTGCCGAGCGGTGAAGCTTCCGGCGCTTTGGGGTCGGACATGGATGGAATACCGATAACACGCTTTCAGTTTCGCTTGTGAGCGAAACCGGAAACCAATAATTACCTATGACAGCGGGCGATGTTGCCGGTTCGCCCGCCAACTGCGGTTACAGAAACAGCTTGTAAGCCGGATTGTCGCTTTCGTCCCAGTTGCGGTAACCCAGTGTCGAGAGGAAGGCACGGAAATCCTTCATTTCCTTCTTCGGCACCTGCAGTCCCACCAGGATGCGGCCGACATCGCCGCCCTGGTTGCGATAATGGAAAAGACTGATGTTCCAGTTCGGCGCCATGCTGTCGAGGAAACGCATCAGCGCGCCCGGACGTTCTGGGAATTCGAAGCGGTACAGCAATTCGTTATTCGCAAGGGGGCTCTTGCCGCCGACCAGATGACGGATGTGCAGCTTGGCCAGTTCGTCATGCGTCAGGTCGATCGTCTTGAAGCCGTGCTTCTCGAAATTCTTCGTGATCTTGCCTGATTCATCGCGGCTGGAAACCTGGATGCCGACGAAGACATGCGCGACCTTCTCGTCGCTGATGCGATAGTTGAACTCCGTCACATTGCGCGGCCCGACCAGCTGGCAGAAGCGCTTGAAGCTGCCGCGCTCCTCCGGAATCGTGACCGCGAACACCGCCTCGCGCGATTCGCCCACTTCGGCCATTTCGGCAACGAAGCGCAGGCGGTCGAAGTTCATGTTGGCGCCGCTGGTGACCGTCACCAGGGTTTCATTCGCGATTGGCTTCTTGTTGGCCTTTGCGCGTTCGACGTAGGCCTTCGCGCCGGCCACTGCCAGCGCGCCGGCCGGCTCGAGGATGCTGCGCGTATCCTGGAATACGTCCTTGATCGCAGCGCAGACTTCGTCGGTATCGACCAGGATCACGTCATCCACATACTCCTTCGCGAGGCGGAAGGTTTCTTCGCCAACCAGCTTGACCGCCGTGCCGTCGGAGAACAGGCCGACATCGTTGAGCGTCACGCGACGGCCCGCTTTCAGGCTGCGCGCCATGGCGTCGGAATCGGTGGTCTGCACGCCGATCACCTTGATATCGGGGCGCACCGACTTGACGTAGGCGGCCACGCCGGCAATCAGCCCGCCGCCGCCGATGGCACAGAAGATCGCATGAATGGGTTCTGAATGCTGGCGCAGTATCTCCATGCCCACCGTGCCTTGCCCGGCGATGACGTAGGGATCGTCGAAGGGATGGACGAAGGTAAGCTTGTGCTTCTTCTCCAGCGTCAGCGCGTGGTTGTAGGCATCCGAATACGAATCGCCGAACAGCACCGCTTCGCCGCCGCGCGCCTTCACCGCATCGATCTTGACCGGCGGTGTTGTGGTCGGCATCACGATCACGGCACGGCAGCCGAGCCGCGCCGCCGACAGGGCGACGCCTTGCGCGTGGTTGCCGGCCGAAGCGCAGATCACGCCGTGCTTGAGTTGCGCCGGGGTGAGGTGGGCCATCTTGTTGTAGGCCCCGCGCAGCTTGAAGCTGAACACGCTCTGGATATCCTCGCGCTTGAGGTAGATCTTGTTGCCCATGCGTTCAGACAGCGTGGGCGCGAGCTCCAGGGGTGTTTCGATGGCGACGTCGTAGACGCGGGCGTTCAGGATTTTCTGTAGATAGTTGGTAGTCATATGCTTCGGGTCGTTCGCGCGTTCCCCAATAATGCCGCGCGCAAGCTGACCATTATAATGGACGGCCCTGACATGCTTCCATGCCGTTGTCCGCCCGTATCCCCGTCCGCCGTGGACAGGCTCCATTCATGATCGAATCTGCAATCCGCTGGCTGCTGAATATTTTGGCAATTCCCGATGTCGGACTGACATCCCTCTTCCTCATCAGCACCCTGTCGGCGACGCTCTTGCCATTAGGGTCGGAGCCTGCGGTATTCGCTGTGGTGAAGGCCAATGGCGCCCTGTTCTGGCCGGCGATGACCGTCGCCACCATCGGGAACACGCTGGGCGGCGCGATCGACTACTGGATGGGCTCCGGCGCGAAACAGGCATTTGCCAGGGAACGCGAAAGTCGCTGGTTCGCCTGGCTGCAGCGCTACGGCGCGAAAACCATGCTGCTCGCCTGGCTGCCGGGCATCGGCGATCCGATCTGCACGCTTGCCGGCTGGCTGAAATTGCCATTCTGGCCATGCATCATTTACATGGCGGCAGGCAAATTCCTGCGCTACCTCACCATGACCACGGTGCTGATGGTCGTTCCCGACGGGTTCTGGCGGCGATTGGTGGATCTGCTCTGATTGTCGTAAATTCAACACTTTTCCGATGCGAATCCGCGCCGATATCCTCTGTTTTCGGGAGTTTGGCCGCAAGGACTGTAAGGCTGTTCAGCCTGCTGCATTGCGATAAGCTAAAATGCGCCTTTAAGGATTTGCCACCAACCTTGATGAACGCCCCAGCACAAATCCAAGCTTTGCTTCCCGACGCGCCCAGCGATTCAGCGCCGACCCGCTTGCGCGAAATCCCGTATAACTACACCTCGTTTTCCGACCGCGAGATCGTCATTCGCCTTCTGGGTGAAGATCCGTGGCGCATTCTCGACGAGCTGCGCAGCGAGCGCCAGACCGGCCGCTCCGCGCGCATGCTATACGAAGTCCTTGGCGATATCTGGGTGGTGCGGCGCAATCCGTACCTCCAGGACGACATGCTCGACAATCCGAAGCGCCGCCAGGCGCTGATCGATGCGCTCAACCACCGCCTGACGGAAATCGAAAAGCGCCGCCTCACCACCGATCTGGCCGAGGCAGGCGATGCGCAGGCCAAGCGCCGCAGCACGAATGTCGAAACCCTGCTCAAGGCCGCCAGAAAGGCGGTCGCCGATTTCGGCGAAGAGTTCCGCCAGACCTATGACTTGCGCAAGCGCGCCACCAAGGTGCTTGGCCGTTGCACGGCGAAGGACAACATCAAGTTCGACGGCCTGTCGAGGGTATCGCACGTTACCGACGCGACCGACTGGCGCGTGGAATATCCGTTCGTCGTCCTGACGCCGGACAGCGAGGATGAGATGGCTGGCCTGGTCAAGGCCTGCATCGAACTCGGCCTGACCATCATTCCGCGCGGAGGCGGCACCGGCTATACCGGCGGCGCCGTTCCGCTGACGCCGCTCTCGGCCGTCATCAATACCGAAAAGCTGGAGCAGCTCGGTACGGTCGAAATGACCATGCTGCCCGGCGTGGACAAACCCTACGCAACCATTTACACCGGCGCCGGCGTGGTCACCAAGCGCGTCTCGGATGCAGCCGAACGGGCCGGTTTCGTCTTCGCGGTCGATCCGACTTCGGCGGAAGCCTCCTGCATCGGCGGCAACGTCGCGATGAATGCAGGCGGCAAGAAAGCCGTGTTGTGGGGCACCGCGCTGGACAACCTCGCAAGCTGGCGCATGGTCGACCCCAACGGCGACTGGCTGGAAGTCACGCGACTCGAACACAACCTCGGCAAGATCCACGATGCGCCCGTGGCGAAGTTCAAGCTGGAATGGACGCATCCGGACGAAAAGGGCAGGAATGCCAAGCCCTTCAGGACGGAAATCCTGGAAATCGAAGGGCGCCGCTTCCGCAAGGAAGGCCTGGGCAAGGACGTCACCGACAAGTTCCTCGCCGGCCTGCCTGGCGTGCAGAAGGAAGGCTGCGACGGCCTGATCACCTCCGCGCGCTGGATCCTGCACAAGATGCCGAAGCATGCGCGCACCGTTTGCCTCGAATTCTTCGGCCAGGCGCGCGACGCGATTCCGTCCATCGTCGAAATCAAGGATTATCTCGACGCGGAAGCGAAGAAGGGCGGTGCCATACTCGCCGGCCTCGAACATCTCGACGAGCGCTACCTGCGCGCGGTCGGCTATGCCACCAAGTCCAAGCGCGGTGTGCTGCCGAAGATGGCCTTGTTCGGCGACATCGTCGGCGATGACGAAGACGCCGTGGCACGCGCCGCGTCCGAAGTGATCCGCATGGCCAATACCCGCGTCGGCGAAGGCTTTGTCGCCGCCAGCCCTGAAGCGCGCAAGAAGTTCTGGCTCGACCGCGCGCGCACGGCGGCGATCGCAAAACATACGAACGCGTTCAAGATCAACGAAGACGTCGTGATTCCGCTCAACCGCATGGGCGAATACACCGACGGCATCGAGCGCATCAACATCGAGCTGTCGATCAGGAACAAGCTGCAGTTGCTGGGTGAATTGCGCACCTTCTTCACCGTCGGCCATCTGCCGCTCGGCAAGAGCGAGGACGCGGATGCGAAGGACATTCCGCCGGAAGAATTGCTCGGCGACCGCGTTGCGCAGGCGGTGGACCTGATCGATGCCGCGCACGCGCGCTGGACCTACCTGCTGACGCAACTTGACAAGCCGCTGCGCGACGCGCGCGACGAACTGGCTGCGCTCGACGTGTCGACCACCTGGCTCGATGAACGCCTCGCGCGCCAGCCGGACGCGAATGTGTTCCACGTCGTGCAAGACCGCACCATCCGCGTTTCGTGGAAGGCGGAAGTGCGCGCACAACTGCGCCAGATCTTCAATGGCGGCGCGTTCAGGCTGATCCTCGACGAGTGCAGTGCCATTCACAAGCGCGTGCTGCGCGGCCGTGTATTCGTCGCCCTGCACATGCACGCGGGCGACGGCAATGTGCACACCAACATCCCGGTCAACTCCGACGATTACCAGATGCTCAAGGATGCGCATGCCGCCGTGGCGCGCATCATGGTGCTCGCGCGTTCGCTCAACGGCGTGATTTCCGGCGAACACGGCATCGGCATCACCAAGCTGGAATTCCTGACCGAAGACGAGATTCACGATTTCCGCGATTACAAACTGCGGGTCGATCCGCAGGGCCGCTTCAACAAGGGCAAGCTGCTCAACGATCCGACGATGCCGGCCGATCTTCGCAATGCCTACACGCCGTCGTTCGGCCTGATGGGGCATGAATCGCTGATCATGCAGCAGAGCGATATCGGCGCTATTGCCAACAGCGTGAAGGACTGCCTGCGCTGCGGCAAGTGCAAGCCGGTGTGCGCCACGCACGTGCCGCGCGCAAACCTGCTTTATTCGCCGCGCAACAAGATTCTCGCGACCTCCCTGCTGGTCGAGGCATTCCTGTATGAAGAGCAGACGCGCCGCGGCATATCGATCAAGCATTGGGAAGAGTTCGAGGACGTTGCCGACCACTGCACTGTCTGCCACAAGTGTGTGACGCCGTGCCCGGTCGATATCGATTTCGGCGACGTCTCGATGAACATGCGCAACCTGCTGCGCAAGATGGGCAAGAAGTCATTCAAGCCCGGTACCGCTGCGGCGATGTTCTTCCTGAATGCAACGGACCCGGCGACGATCAATGCCACACGCGCGGCGATGACGGGCATCGGGTACAAGGCGCAACGCTTCGCGAACGATCTGCTGAAGACGGTCGCCCGCAAGCAGACCAAGGCGCCGCCGGCAACGCACGGCAAGCCGCCGGTCAAGGAGCAGGTGATTCACTTCATCAACAAGAAGATGCCGGGCAACCTGCCGAAGAAAACGGCGCGCGCGCTGCTCGACATCGAGGACGACAAGATCATCCCGATCATCCGCGACCCGAAGAAGACAACGGCCGACACCGAAGCCGTGTTCTATTTCCCGGGCTGTGGATCGGAGCGGCTGTTCTCGCAGGTCGGCCTGGCCACGCAGGCCATGCTGTGGCATGTCGGCGTGCAGACCGTGCTTCCGCCGGGCTATTTGTGCTGCGGCTATCCGCAGCGCGGCAACGGCCAGTACGACAAGGCCGAGAAAATGGTGACGGACAATCGCGTGCTGTTCCACCGCATGGCCAACACGCTGAACTACCTCGACATCAAGACAGTCGTAGTTTCATGCGGCACCTGCTACGACCAGCTGCAGAGCTATGAATTCGAGAAGATTTTCCCTGGCTGCCGGATCATCGACATCCACGAATACCTGCTCGAAAAAGGCGTGAAGCTGGAAGGCGTGAATGGCGTCCGCTACATGTACCACGAGCCTTGCCACAACCCGATGAAGCAGCAGGATTCGCTGAAAACGGTGAATGCGCTGATCACGACGGCTGACGGCCAGAAAGTGGAAAAGAACGAGCGTTGCTGCGGCGAGTCCGGCACCCTGGGTGTCAGCCGCCCCGATATCGCAACGCAGGTGCGATTCCGCAAGGAAGAGGAAATGCGCAAGGGAGCGGACAAGCTGCGCGCCGATGGTTTCAAGGGCGACGTCAAGATCCTCACTTCCTGCCCGTCCTGCCTGCAAGGCTTGCTGCGCTACAACGAGGATGCCGATACCACCGCCGATTACATCGTGATTGAAATGGCGAAGTATCTGCTCGGCGAAAACTGGCTGCCCGACTATGTCGCGCTGGCCAATGACGGCGGCATCGAACGCGTGCTGGTCTGAGGAAGCCCATGAAAGAAGCGCCCTGCGAATTGTGCATCCAGCCCGGCGGCGACGTCGTGTACCGGGATGACAACTACCGGATCGTGCTGGTCGACGACGAGCGCTATCCCGGTTTTTGCAGGGTGATCTGGAATGCACACGCGAAGGAAATGACCGATCTGTCCACTGCGGATCGCGCGATCCTGATCGCTGCCGTGTGGCAGGTGGAAGAAGCCGTACGCGAGGTCATGCAGCCGCACAAGGTCAATGTGGCCAGCCTCGGCAACGTCGTACCGCACCTGCACTGGCACATCATTCCGCGCTACGAGGACGATGCGCATTTCCCCAATCCGATCTGGGGAGAGGTCAAGCGCACGCCGGATTCCGCCGAGCTGGCCAGGCGCAAGGCGCTGATGCCGAGGCTGCGCGAAGCCTTGCTCGATCGTTTCGAAAGCTCTCTTCTCTGACACGCCGGTTGCTGCCGGTCAAAAGGAAATCCTCAACATTTTCACGCATATGGCTGACACAAAGACTGCTGCAACGACACCGACCGCTATCACCGTCCACAAGCAATCGCGCGAGCTGGAGCTGGCATTCGCCTCTGGCGAGGTGTATTCCCTGCCGTTCGAATTCCTGCGTGTGCAATCGCCCTCCGCCGAAGTGCGTGGCCATGGCGCGGGGCAGGAAGTCCTGCAGACCGGCAAGCGCAATGTGCTCATGACGGCGATCGACCCGGTCGGCAACTATGCCGTGCAGCTGCATTTCTCGGATGGCCACAATACCGGTATCTATACCTGGGATTACCTGCACTGGCTCGGCGCCAACAAGGACCAGCTCTGGGAGGATTACATGAAGCGCCTGGAGGCAGCGGGGTTCACGCGAGAAACCGGACGCGATGCGCCCATGCCGGAGGCCCAGGGTAAGGGTGGAAGCTGCGGACACAAGCATTGATACTCACGATTTGATGCCAGGCAAGGGATTCAAGGCAGCAACGGCCGGCACATGGAACTTCTGGCAACACCCGCTGCCTGCACTTGTATAATGCGGGCTGGATTTACAGGCTCCTACCCATGACCAATACCACCCATTTCGGTTATCAGACCGTCCCCGAAGAAGAAAAAGTACAGAAAGTCGCCCAGGTTTTTCATTCCGTCGCCAACAAATACGACGTGATGAACGACCTGATGTCCGGCGGACTGCACCGTATCTGGAAGGCCTTCACGATTGCGCAGGCCGGCGTGCGCCCCGGGTTCAAGGTACTCGACATCGCGGGCGGCACCGGCGACCTCGCCAAGGCATTCGCGAAGCAGGCGGGACCGACGGGCGAAGTGTGGCTGACGGACATCAACGAGTCGATGCTGCGCGTCGGTCGCGACCGTCTATTGAACAAGGGCCTTGCCACCCCCACCTTGCTCTGTGATGCGGAAAAACTGCCGTTCCCGAGCAATTATTTCGATCGCGTCAGCGTGGCATTCGGCCTGCGGAACATGACGCACAAGGACGTTGCCTTGTCCGAAATGCATCGCGTGCTGAAACCGGGCGGGAAATTGCTGGTCCTTGAATTTTCCAAGGTCTGGGAGCCGCTGCAGAAGCCGTACGACGTCTATTCGTTCTCGGTCCTGCCGTGGCTGGGCAAGCGCATCGCCAACGATGCCGAGAGCTATCGCTACCTGGCCGAGTCTATCCGTATGCATCCTGACCAGGAAACGCTGAAGAAGATGATGCAGGATGCCGGGCTGGAACGCGTCGAGTACTTTAACCTGACCGCGGGCGTGGCCGCGCTGCACACCGGGATCAAGCTGTAGCAGTCCGAATCGACTGCAAGGAGAGTTCCATGAAGAAGTTTCTGATCGCCCTGGTAGTCTTCCTGGGCGCGATGTCTGTCGTCGTTTCCGACGCGGAAGCTCGACGGCTGGGCGGCGGAGGTTCGTTCGGCCGCCAGGCGCCGAGCTACAGCCGCCAGGCACCTGCGCAGTCCCCCAGCCGTTATTCCAATTCGAACCAGGCGAGCCCCACGGCGCCGTCCACGGCACCGCAAAACAGCATTCCGCCCCGGCCTGCAAGTCCGTGGCGCAACATGCTCGGCGGCGCCTTGCTCGGCTTGGGTTTGGGCGCCTTGCTGTCGCATTTCGGCCTCGGCGGCGCCATGGCTGGCATGATCAGCACGATTCTGATGCTGGCATTGATTGCACTGGCAATTGCTTTCCTGATGCGTCTGTTCCGCGGCAAGAGTGGCGGCGATTCGCAACATGCTTATGCCGGCAGCTATTCCGCCGATAACGCCAGGCCGCGCACACCGGAAATCGGCTCGCGCGTCGAGCCGCAGATGCAGCATGCCGCGTTCGAGGCTGAACCGGCCAGCAGCGCGCCCGGCCTGCCGCCTGATTTCGACGCACCGGCTTTCCTGCGCCATGCGAAGACGTATTTCATCCGGTTGCAGGCGTCCTGGGATCGTGCCGACATCAATGACATCCGCGAATTCACGACGCCGGAAATGTTCGCCGAGCTGCGCCTGCAGCTGCAGGAGCGCGGCGCATCACCCAACCAGACCGACGTGGTGTCGCTGGATGGCGAATTGCTGGGTATGGAAAGAACCGGCAATGAATACATGGCTAGCGTCAAGTTCTCGGGAATGATAAAAGAGGCCGAAAACGCGCCGGCCGAACCTTTCGCCGAGATCTGGAACCTGACCAAGCCAGTATCGGGGCAGGGCGGCTGGGTGCTGGCAGGGATTCAACAATTATCCTGAGCCGGCTGAAATACCGAGCGGCAAACTGGTAAACTTGTGGCCGCCCGTGAATAGTCACGGGCGGTTTTGTTTTATCGCCATGATCTCCTCCACTACGTCCGCCGCACTCAACCATCTGCTGGCCCGGGAAACCTGGGCGCGCGACAAGCTTGTCAAGCATGCAGGAAAAGTCGCTTTTTTCGATGCGGGCGTTACCGGCGTGCGGCTGAAGGTTGCTGCCGATGGCATGGTCCAGGCGGCTACTGCGGACGAACCGGCGAATGTCCGCATCCGCATCAAGCTGTCCGACCTGCCGCTGATCCTGCAGCATCGCGAACATGCCTTTTCCTACGTGCAGATCGATGGTGACGCGGATTTTGCCAACACGATTTCGCAACTTGCCGACACGCTGCGCTGGGAAGCCGAAGAAGACCTATCCAGGCTGGTCGGCGACGTCGCCGCGGTGCGCGTCATGGGAGGCGTGCGCGCGGCTGTTGAAACTGCCCGGTCCACGCAGCAGAAGCTGGCGGAGAACGTAGCCGAATACTTCCTGGATGAGAAGCCCTTGCTGGTGCGTCCGCAGACGGTGGAGGATTTTTCTGCCGAGGTCGCACGCTTGCGTGACGACGTCGAGCGGCTTGCCAAGCGTATCGAAAAACTGAAGGGAAGCCGCTAAATGCTGTTCAAATTCCTGCGGGTTCTCAAGATCGGCCGGGTTGCCGTCAAGTACGGTCTTGACGAGATCGCCATGACCGAGCTGGCGCATCCGCGTATCGTGAAGCTGATTGCCGCGCTGAGCTTCTGGCGCAATGTCTCAGCGCCGCGCGGCGTGCGCTTGCGGCAGGCGCTGGAAGAACTTGGCCCGATCTTCGTGAAATTTGGCCAGGTGCTCTCGACGCGACGCGACCTGATGCCGCCCGACATCGCCGATGAGCTGGCGAAACTGCAGGATCGCGTCCCGCCTTTCGACTCCGAACTCGCGATTGCACAGATCAAGAAATCGCTTGGCGAACACCCCGACTACTTGTTTGCGGAATTCGACCGCAAGCCGGTCGCATCGGCCTCGATTGCGCAAGTTCACTTTGCGAAGCTGAAGAATGGCACCGAAGTCGCGGTCAAGGTCCTGCGGCCCGACATGAAGAAGTCGATCGAGAAGGACCTCGCGCTGATGCGCATCGCCGCCGAGTGGGTCGAGAAACTGTGGGCCGACGGGCGCCGCCTGAAGCCGCGTGAAGTGGTCGCTGAATTCGACAAATACCTGCACGACGAGCTGGATCTGATGCGCGAGGCGGCCAATGCCAGCCAGCTACGCCGCAATTTCCAGAATTCGAAGATGCTGCTCGTGCCGGAAATGTTCTGGGACTACTGCTCCACGTCCGTGATCGTGATGGAGCGCATGCGTGGTATTCCGATTTCACGCCTCGACCGCCTGGTCGCTGAAGGCGTGGACCTGAAGAAGCTCTCGCGCGACGGCGTCGAAATCTTTTTCACGCAGGTATTTCGTGACGGCTTCTTCCATGCCGATATGCATCCCGGGAACATCCTCGTGTCGATCGAACCGGAGACGTTCGGCCGCTATATCGCGCTCGACTTCGGCATCGTCGGCACGCTGACCGACTACGATAAGGATTACCTCTCGCAGAACTTCCTCGCCTTTTTCCGCCGCGATTACAAGCGGGTGGCCGAAGCGCACATCGAATCCGGCTGGGCGCCGAAGGAAACGCGCGTCGATGAACTGGAATCGGCAGTGCGCGCCTGCTGCGAACCGATCTTCGACCGGCCGCTGCGCGACATCTCCTTCGGCACCGTGCTGCTGAGGCTGTTCCAGACCTCGCGCCGTTTCAACATCGGCGTGCAGCCGCAACTGGTGCTGCTGCAGAAAACCCTGCTCAATATCGAAGGCCTCGGCCGCCAGCTCGATCCGGACCTTGATCTCTGGAAAACGGCCAAGCCGTACCTGGAGAACTGGATGCAGGAGCAGATCGGCTGGCGCGGCCTGGTCGCGCGCTTCAAGGAAGAGATCCCGCACTACAACAAGATGATTCCGGAACTGCCACGCCTCGTGCACCAGGTGCTGAGTGCGCGTGCGGAAACGCCGCCGCAGGAGAATACCGAATTGATGAGGCAATTGCTGGCCGAGCAACGGCGGACGAACATATTGCTTGGCCTCGGCGTATATTTTGGCGGCGGCCTGCTGATAGGCATCGTGATCGCGCAGATGCTGATCCGTTTCTTTCAATTCCATTGGTGGTAAGACATGCCGAGCTTTGCGAGCCGCGATCCTTCCGCGCCCGAATTCTGGTCGGAGCGCTTCGAGCAGGAGTTCACACCCTGGGATCGCGGTGACGTGCCCGAGGCCTTCCGGCATTTCGTGGAGAAGTCGCCCCAGCCTTATGTCACGCTGATTCCCGGTTGCGGCACCGGCTATGAAGTGGCCTGCCTGTCCGAAGCAGGGTGGGATGTGACCGCCATCGATTTTTCACCGGCTGCGGTAGATGCGGCGCGCAAGGCGCTGGAGCGCTGGGCGGAACGTGTCGTGCAAGCCGATTTTTTCGGATTTGCGCCTGCGCGTCCTGTCGAACTCATCTACGAGCGCGCGTTCTTTTGCGCATTGCCGCGCCAGATGCGGCAGGCCGTGGTGAACCGCTGGGCGGAACTGCTTCCGCCGGGCGGCCTGCTGGCCGGTTTCTTTTTCTTTGACGATGCGCCGAAAGGCCCGCCCTTCGGCATTGTTCCCGCCGAGCTGGAGAACCTGCTGACTCCATTCTTCGAGCGCATTGCCGATGAAGCCGTGGCGGATTCGCTGCCCGTGTTTGCTGGCAGGGAGCGCTGGCAGGTCTGGCGGCGCAAGGCACACTGACTACTTCGCAAAAGTATTGCTTTTTGGTTTTCGGAATCGTTGTGGCCGGTTTCTGAAGCTATAATCCCGGAAAATTTGACGCAGGGGCATGCATGTATCGGCATGACCTCTGGCAAAAGAGCCTGAAGGTCAAGAAGCGCATGCGGAGCGAAGAGACATGAATTACACGCTGATTTCTTTTGTCGTGCTGTATCTGCTGGGCACCCTTGCGCTTGGTGTATGGGCCGGTACACGGATCAAGAGCACCAACGACTTCGCCATAGCCGGACGCAGCCTGCCGCTGATCATGGTGGTGACGACAACGTTCGCGACCTGGTTCGGCGCCGAGACCGTCATGGGCATTCCAGCCAAGTTCGTGCAGGGCGGGTTGAATGCCATCGTGGAAGACCCCTTCGGCGCGGGCACCTGCCTGATCCTGGTGGGCGTGTTTTTCGCCGTCCGGCTTTACAAGCTGCATCTGCTGACCATCGGCGACTTCTACCGCCAGCGCTTCGGCAAGGGCATCGAGGTATTCTGTTCCGCCGCCATCATCCTGAGCTACCTCGGCTGGGTCGCGGCGCAGATCACCGCGCTGGGACTGGTGTTCTCGGTGCTGACCAATGGCGCCATGTCGGAGACCGCCGGCATGATCGTCGGTACGCTGGCTGTGCTGATCTATGTCGTGATTGGCGGTTTTCTTGCCGTTGCGTGGACCGATTTTATCCAGATGATCGTGCTGGTGATCGGCCTAAGCATCATCGCATTCTTCTCCGCCGATCTCGCCGGTGGTGCTGGCCAGGTGTTTGCCATGGCGCGCAGGGACAACCTGTGGCAATTCCTGCCGACGCCCACCTTCACCGATATCGCCGCCTTCGTCGGCGCAGGGGTGACAATGATGCTTGGCAGCATTCCGCAGCAGGATGTGTTCCAGCGCGTGATGTCGGCCAAGGATGCGCCGACTGCGCGCGCCGGCGCAATGATCGGCGGTGCGAGCTACATCCTGTTCGCCTTCGTGCCGATGTTCATCGTTTCCTGCGCGGTCCTGGTGATGGGCCAGAGTGCGGTGGAGATGATGAAGAACGATTACCAGCGCCTGCTGCCGACCTTCGTGCTGACCAAGATGCCGCTCGTGATGCAGATCTTCTTCTTCGGCGCGCTGCTGTCCGCCATCAAGAGCACCTCCTCGGCCACGCTCCTGGCGCCATCCACCAGCTTCGTCGAGAACATCCTCAAGAATCTGCGCCCTGGCATGAGCGACCGCCAGCAACTGTTCGCAATGCGTGCCACCATTGTTGTATTCGCGTCGCTGGTGCTGGCCTATGCCATCGCCATGAAAGGCACGCCAATCTACGACCTTGTTTCCGCTGCCTACCAGGTGACGCTGGTCGGCGCCTTCGTGCCGCTGGTGACGGGCCTGTACTGGCATCGCGCGACGACACAAGGCGCGATCGTGTCGCTGGCAGCGGGCATCGGCACCTGGATCCTGTTCTTCCCGCAGTTGACCGGACTGGGCGAGCATTTCCCCGGTCAGCTTGCCGGACTGATCGCCGCGCTGGCCGGCATGGTTGTCGGATCTCTCCTGCCACAGGTGCTGAAAAACCGCCATGAGCCGCGGCATTCGGTCAAGGGTGTGAGTGCCTGAGGCGCTGCGGATCGGGTTTTGTTATTCCTGTTGCAAGCTTGACGCCTTGCGGGAGGTCCAGAGAGCACGCTATACGGCTTTCTGCTTGCGGGTATTCGTGCATTCGCGCAAAGCGAGCCCAAAAACCTTTATAATTCAGGGTTTTGGATGATTTTTGCAGGAGATTTCTATGCCGATTTATGCTTATCGCTGCGAAACGTGCGGATTCACAAAGGATGTGCTGCAAAAGCTGTCCGATGCGCCGCTGACAGAATGCCCGTCCTGCGCGAAGAGCACATTCAGAAAGCAGCTGACCGCCGCCGGCTTCCAGTTGAAAGGTACCGGCTGGTACGCCACCGACTTCAAGAATAATGGCTCCAGCACTTCACCCTCGAGCGGCAAGACCGCGGCGGCCGAGCCGGCATGCCCCGCAGCGGAATCCTGCGGAGGCGGATGTGCGGCCGATACCAGCGCTGCGGCCTGACCACGTTCCCTATGGAGCGCACCAACCGAGCGCTCTTGCCCGAAGAAGACCATGCGTAAATATTTTGTCACCGGCCTGCTGATCCTCGTTCCACTGGCGATCACCCTGTGGGTGTTGAACTTGATCATCAGCACGATGGACCAGTCGCTCCTGCTGCTGCCGGAGAGCTGGCGACCTGCAGCGCTCCTCGGTCTCCATATTCCCGGACTGGGCACGATACTGACCCTGCTGTTCGTGTTCGTCACCGGGCTGCTTACGCGGAACTTCATCGGCAAGCAGGTGGTGCATGCCTGGGAAATGCTGCTGACTCGTATTCCTGTGGTCAGCTCGATCTACTCCAGCGTCAAACAGGTGTCGGACACTTTGTTCTCGTCGTCCGGCAACGCATTCCGCAAGGCAATGCTGGTGCAGTATCCGCGCGAAGGCACGTGGACCATTGCCTTCCTGACCGGCATTCCTGGCGGTGACGTCCGGAACCATCTGCAGGGCGATTACATCAGTGTGTATGTGCCGACCACGCCGAACCCGACTTCCGGCTTTTTCCTCATGTTGCCGCGCGCCGACGCCATCGAACTCGACATGAGCGTCGAAGAAGCCTTGAAGTACATCGTGTCGATGGGTGTCGTTTCGCCCGAACATGTCGTAGCCGCCTCGAAGAATCTGAAGGCCGTACCTCCTCCACTCTGAAGCCGGCGCACTTTCACCCGGGTCCCGACTGGAATCCGATGCGGGAAGCGGGACCATTACAAAGAATCTGAAACTGGAAAACAATCATGTCTATGCGAACTCAATATTGCGGCCTCGTTACCGAGGAGCTTCTCGGCCAAACCGTTGCCCTGTGCGGCTGGGTGCATCGTCGCCGCGATCACGGCGGAGTCATCTTCATTGACCTGCGCGACCGCGAAGGCCTGGTGCAGGTGGTGTGCGATCCTGACCGCGCCGATGTCTTCAAGACCGCGGAAGCCGTGCGCAACGAATTTTGCGTCCGCATCACCGGCGTGGTGCGCAACCGCCCGGAAGGCACGACCAATTCGAATTTGAAGTCGGGCAAGATCGAAGTGCTGGCGCATTCGCTCGAAGTGCTGAACCCGTCGGTCACGCCTCCGTTCCAGCTTGACGATGACAACCTGTCGGAAACCACGCGCCTGACGCATCGCGTGCTCGACCTGCGCCGCCCGCAGATGCAGAACAACCTGCGCCTGCGCTACAAGGTCACGATGGAAGTGCGCAAGTTCCTCGATGCCAACGGTTTCATCGACATCGAAACGCCGATGCTGACCAAGTCGACGCCGGAAGGCGCACGCGACTACCTTGTGCCGTCGCGCGTCAACGCCGGCAACTTCTTCGCGCTGCCGCAATCGCCGCAGTTGTTCAAGCAGTTGCTGATGGTCGCCAACTTCGACCGCTACTACCAGATCACCAAGTGCTTCCGCGACGAAGACCTGCGCGCCGACCGCCAGCCGGAATTCACGCAGATCGACTGCGAAACCTCGTTCATGAACGAGCAGGAAATCCGTGACCTGTTCGAAGGCATGATTCGCGGCGTGTTCAAGAAGGTGCTGGACGTTGATCTGCCGAACCCGTTCCCGGTCATGGATTACGCGACCGCGATGGGCATGTACGGCTCAGACAAGCCGGACATGCGCGTCAAGCTGCAGTTCACCGACCTGACCGACGTGATGAAGGACGTGGACTTCAAGGTGTTCTCCGGCGCCGCCAACATGGCGGGCGGCCGCGTGGTCGGCCTGCGCGTGCCGGGCGGCGGCGCGATGCCGCGTTCGGAGATTGACGCTTACACGCAGTTCGTGGCGATCTACGGCGCCAAGGGCCTGGCCTACATCAAGGTCAACGAGAAGGCCAAGGGCCGCGACGGCCTGCAATCGCCGATCGTGAAGAATCTGCATGACGCCGCACTGAATGCGATCATCGAGAAGACCGGCGCGCAGGACGGCGACCTGATCTTCTTCGGCGCCGACAAGGCCAAGGTCGTCAACGACGCCATCGGCGCCTTGCGCGTGAAGATTGGCCACAGCGATTTCGGCAAGAAGAGCGGACTATTCGAAGACACTTGGAAGCCGCTGTGGGTGATCGACTTCCCGATGTTCGAATACGACGAGGAAGACCAGCGCTACGTTGCCGCGCACCATCCGTTCACCTCGCCGAAGGACGGCCATGAAGACCTGCTGGAAACCGATCCGGGTAAGGCGGTGGCCAAGGCCTACGACATGGTGCTGAACGGCTGGGAACTCGGCGGTGGCTCGGTGCGTATCCACCGCGCAGATGTGCAGAGCAAGGTATTCCGCGCGCTCAAGATCGATGCGGAAGAGGCGCAGGCCAAGTTCGGCTTCCTGCTCGATGCGCTGCAATACGGTGCGCCCCCGCACGGCGGCCTCGCATTCGGCCTCGACCGCATTGTCACCATGATGACCGGCGCCGAATCGATTCGCGACGTGATCGCCTTCCCGAAGACCCAGCGCGCACAGTGCCTGCTCACGCAAGCGCCGTCCGAAGTCGACGAGAAGCAGTTGCGCGAATTGCACATCCGCCTGCGTAACGTGGAACCGGCAGCGAAGGCGTAATCAAGGCCTTGCAGCATCAGGAAAGCGCGGAGTAGTCCGCGCTTTTTTGTTTTCGGCATAAAGACTTGTGTCCACGGAAAACACGGAAAGCACGAAAGCTTTCCACCTTGCCAGGTTGATCTGTTTTTTCCGTGTCTTCTGTGTTTTCCGTGGACCCAAACGCTCTTCGGTTATCATGTCGCATGAGTCACTGCGAAGCGTCATGGAAGGTGCATGTCGAAGCCCTACAAAATTCCTGAATCGGTTCTTGTCGTGATCTACAGCGCCAACCTCGACGTGCTGCTGATCGAGCGTGCGGACAAGGAAGGCTACTGGCAGTCGGTCACCGGATCGAAGGACACGCAGGATGAACCCTTGATCGAGACGGCGGTGCGCGAGGTGTTCGAGGAAACGGGTATCCGCATCGTCGACGAAGCATCGGCACACGAACGGGACGCAAACAGTGTTCCAGTCGCCAGCCTGCGCGACTGGCATCTTTCCAACATCTACGAAATCTACCCCGTGTGGCGCCATCGTTATGCGCCCGGCGTGTTTACGAACACCGAGCATGTGTTCGGACTGCTCGTGCCGCGCGATATCGCCGTCACGCTTGCGCCGCGCGAGCACGTGGACCATCTCTGGCTTCCCTATCGCGAGGCGGCCGACAAATGCTTCTCGCCGTCGAATGCAGAAGCGATATTGCAACTGCCCAAGCACGCGCGCCACGCCGGAACTTAATCTGAAACAAGCCCGCCGGAAACAATTTCCCGTCATCGCGATCGAACCCTGCACATCTCTTGCATAGGGTCTAGAATAAATTCATGAAACTTCGCATCGCGACGTACAACATCCATAAAGGCGTCAGCTCATTGCGCGGCATGCCGCGTGTTCATGCCCTCAAGCAGGCATTGGCGTCAATGGAATCAGACATCTTCTTCCTCCAGGAAGTGCAGGGGCGGCACGACAAGTACGCCATGCGGCACGCCGACGTTTGGCCGGAGGAGGCCCAGCACCAGTTTCTTGCCGGCGATTCCCACCAGGCCGTCTACGGGATGAATGCCGTGTATGACCATGGCCATCACGGCAATGCCCTGCTGAGCCGCTTTCCGGTACTTTCGTCGATCAACCGGGATGTCTCTGATCATGCTTTCGAGGCACGCGGTATCCTGCATTGCGTGGTGCAGGCGCCGAAGGCCGACCTGCATTGCTATGTGATCCATCTCGGCCTGTTCGCGCGCAGCCGGAGACGGCAGACCGAAGCGCTGATCGAAGCCGTGCAGACCTCATCGCCGCCCGATGCGCCCTTGGTCATTGCCGGTGATTTCAATGACTGGACCAACGAGCTGAGCGATTCGCTGCGCCAGCATCTCGGGGTCACCGAAGTGTTCGACAAAGACCTGTCTTCGCGCGGCTTCGGCGCCTATATGCGCATGCTGGCCGGACGCGGGCCCAAGATGAAGCCGGCGCGGACCTTCCCGGCCGCGCTTCCCTGGCTGCGGCTGGACCGGATTTACGTGCGGGGATTGGAGATCGAGTCGGCGCAGGTGCTGCATGGCGGCTTGTGGGCGAAGCTGTCGGACCACGCGCCCATCGTTGCATCGCTGGCACTCAGATAAAGGATGGCGGCTCCGACCATGTAGAATGCTTGCCAGGCATACATCCCCGGAGTCGTTTCCCCTTTATGCGTCCGGTAGAATTTACCGCTCACAACAAAATCACGCTTCTGTTTCGCGGCGCCGAATTCTATCCGGCGCTGATTGCCGCCATTGATGCGGCACACTACGAAATCTTCCTTGAAACGTACATTTTCGCGTTGGACGAAACCGGCCTCAGGGTGAAGGATGCGCTGGTGCGCGCCGCGGCGCGCGGCGTGTCGGTAAACGTCATTACCGACTGGCTGGGCACCGGGCACCGGCAATCGGTACGGCTCAACCATCTGCTGCGCGAGGGCGGCGTCAATCATCGTGTGTTCAATGCCTGGTTCACGCGCGGCATCACCCGCACGCATCGCAAGATCTGCGTCGTTGACCGTCATGTTGCATTCCTCGGCGGGCTCAATATCAACTACGACTACGTGTCGGACGATGGTTTCAATACGCCCTTGCCGGCGCCGCGCTGGGACTTCGCCGTGCAGATCAATGGGCCGCTTGTGGTCACTATCCATCAGGAGATGCAGGCGCACTGGATGATGCTGACCGGGCTGGGCCTGAAGTACCGCTGGGAGCGCTTCATGGAGCGGCGGCCGATGGGCACGACGCTTGAAGAGGGACCAGCGCTTGCTGCCCTCGTGGTGCGCGACAACCTGCGCAACCGCCGCACCATCCAAAAGGCCTACCTGAAGGCGCTGGGCAGCGCGCGGAAAAGCGCGCTGCTCGCCAATCCCTATTTCGCCCCGGGCCGAAAGTTGCGCGACGGACTGGCAACGGCCGCGCTGCGCGGCGTCGAAGTCACGCTGCTGATCGGCGTGGGCCAATTCCGCATTCAGGATGCGGTGGCTCACTCGTTCTATCCGAAGCTGCTGCGCAGCGGCGTTAGGGTGGTGGAGTACCGCAAGACGCAATTGCACGGCAAGGTTGCCGTGGTCGACGATGAATGGGCGACTGTTGGTTCCAGCAACTGGGATGGCCTGAGTCTGCTCGTCAACCAGGAGGCCAACATCGTCGTGAAGGACCGTTGCTTCGCCCGGGACCTGCGCGATCAGATCGAGCGCGCGGTCAGTGAAGGCGTGCGTGTGCGGATCGAGGATTACGCCAACGTTCCATGGTATGAACGCGCCTGGTATGGCGCGGCGTACATGCTCTACAAGGTGATCCTCAGGCTGATCACCCTGGGCCGCTATACCGAGTGACGCAGCAATCAGGCTCCCAGGGCTTCCGCCCTGATCCAGTCGCAGAATGCCTTCACCGCCGGGCGCGCCTCCGCTTCCGGCAAACGGAGCAGGTGGAAGCGGTAAGGGCCGAGCACCCGCTGCGGGAACAGCCGTACCAGCCGCCCCGTGCGCAAGTCTTCCTCGATGAATGGTTCGGCCGCGATCGCCACGCCCTGGCCGTTCGCGGCTGCCTCGAGCGTCAGGTAGGTGTGCGAGAAACTCGGCCGCGCCGGGCCTGCATGGTTCACGCCGCAGGCCTGCAGCCAGCGCGCCCAGTTCACTTCATCGGGAATGCGCGCCTCCGTTTCGTCGTGCAGCAAGGGATAGCGCAGCAGGTCGGCGGGTTCGCGCAGATCGGTTGCGGCAGCCTTGAATGCGGGGCTGCATACGGCGCAAAACCATTCCTCCAGCAGCACATCGTCCTTCAGGCCGGGATAAGGCCCGGTGCCGAGGCGGATCGCGACGTCGACACCTTCACGCAGGAAATCGACCGGATGCAGTGACGCCAGCACCCGCATGTCGATCTCCGGATGCTGCTCGCGCAGGCGCCCCAGCCTCGGCATCAGCCAGCGCGAGACCAGCGACGGCACGGAGGTCACCGTCACCACACGCTCGTCGCCCCGGTGCCGGACGGCCTCCGATGCATCGGCCAGGCTTTCCAGGATCGGCCGCAAGGCTTCCGCATACTGGCGTCCGGCGGGCGTCAGCACGACGCCGCGTGGCAGGCGCTGGAACAGGATGACGCCCAGCCAGTTTTCCAGTTGCTTCACCTGGTGTGCGACGGCGCCGGCGGAAACATGCATTTCCTCCCCGGCGCTCTGGAATCCGCCGTGGCGGGCGGCCGCTTCGAAGGCGCGGACGGCGGGCAGGGGAGGCAGGCGATAGCTCATGGTAGCCTCAAAATTATTGGGTCAATCATTCAAGAATATTGATTTGTTTCGTCCTGTGCAAGCCAATTACACTGAGGTCGTGTCGTGGTGATTGCCCGCGACCCCTAATCAAATTTGCTCATCCCGCCATGTCCATGCCCCGCCAGTCTGCTGTTGCCCTTGTCCTGCTGTCCGCCCTCGGTTTTGGCAGTGTCGCCCTGTTCGCCAGGATCGCCTACGCCACGGGTGTCAGTACGACGATGCTGCTGGCATGGCGCTTCGTGCTGGCAGTGCTCTTTCTCGCGCCGGTGGTCTGGGCCAGGCGCCTGCGCCTGCCGCGCGGCAGGACGCTGGCGGGCTTCGTGCTGATGGGCCTGCTCTATACCAGCCAGGCGCAGAGCTATTTCACCGCTTTGCGCTACGCGAGCAGCGGGCTGGTCGGACTCCTTCTGTATGTTTATCCGGTGCTGGTCACGATGCTCGCTGTCGCGTTCGGATGGGAAAAGCTCGACCGCCGTACCGTGCTGCTTCTCGTGCTCGCAGTCGCCGGGCTCGGCATCACGCTCGGCGGCGACCTGCAAGGGCAGCCGCTCGGCATCGCGCTCGGGTTGCTGGCAGCCGGCATTTATGCGATTTACATCGTGCTCGGCGGTCGCCTGACCATCGGCACCGATCCGCTGGCTGGCACGCTGGTGATTATGGCGACCGCAGGCGTCGGCAATTCCCTCCTTGCCGCTGCCAGCGGTGCGGCGCTGCCATCGGGAACCACTGCCTGGCTGGCGATTGCCGCAATCGCCTTGTTCTCCACCGTGATGGCGGTGGCATTCTTCCTGATCGGCATCAAGCATATCGGTGCTGCGCAGGCATCCATCATTTCGACGCTTGAACCGGTGATCACCCTTTGCCTCGGCGTGGCCTTGCTGGGCGAATCCGTGAGCGGCGGGCAACTTGCCGGCGGCGCGATGGTGCTGACGGCCGTCATCCTTCTTGCGCAGCGGCCGAAACATGCGGACGCACCGATTGCCGGTGAGGCGGCGGCATAGTCGGTTGTGAGCCTGATCTGATCGTGGCAAGATGCATGGAAATGTCCATGCAGGCGGGTTCCCGCCATCAAGTGCCGAAGCAATTGTCCAGTGAGCAGATTCCATGGCAATGAACACCACCTACGCTGCCAGCGAGCCGACGCGTGCCGATATCGACACGCTGGCCGGTCCGGTCGTGCTTGAATTCGGGGCGCCCTGGTGCGGCTATTGCCGCGCCGCGCAGCCACTGCTGTCTGCCGCCTTTGCCGATCATGACGATGTGCAGCATTTCAAGATTGAAGACGGCCGGGGCAAGCCGCTCGGACGTTCATTCCGGGTGAAGCTCTGGCCCACGCTAGTCTTTCTTGACAATGGCAAGGAAGCCGCCCGCCTCGTCCGCCCCGATAGCGAGAACGAGATTCGCAAGGCATTCGAAAAGATCGATCATGGCGAGCGGCATGTCACGACGGCATAAGCCGTGGCCGCGCCCGTAGCCGGAACGATGGGCCGCGGCTATACTGCCGATTCTCCTTCCGCCAAATTGCGACCCATGCACTTCGAACCCGATCTGCTGGAGAAACTGCGTGCCGCGCGACATATCGCCGTGTTCACCGGCGCCGGCGTGTCCGCCGAGAGCGGTATTCCCACCTTTCGCGATGCGCAGACCGGGCTCTGGGCGCAATTCCGCGCCGAGGACCTCGCGACGCCCGAGGCTTTCCGGCGCGATCCCGTCACCGTCTGGAACTGGTATGCCTGGCGGCGCAAGCTGATACGCGAGGTGAACCCGAATCCGGCGCATCTTGCCATCGCGCAGATGGAACATCTGGTCGAGCATGTCACTGTCATCACGCAGAACGTGGATGGTTTGCACCGGCGCGCCGGCAGCAGCGATGTGATCGAGTTGCATGGCAATATCCTCGACAACATCTGTTCCGACTGCAGGCAGCCAATAAAGGATGTCGATGAAGATGCAGCAGCGCCGCCGGTATGCCCGCGCTGCAACGGGCTGGTGCGGCCCGGCGTGGTCTGGTTCGGCGAGGCACTGCCCGAAGCGGCATGGGCGCGCGCCGCCGAGGTGCTGGAATGCGTGGACCTGTTTTTCTGCGTGGGCACCTCCAGCCTGGTGGAACCTGCGGCCAGCCTGCCGCGCCATGCGCGATCCTTCGGACGAACCGTGATTCAGATCAATCCGGCGCCGACCAGTCATGATGAGATTGCACAGTATGTCTTGCGCGGTAAGGCAGGCGAGGTTCTCCCGGCACTGGTGCACGCGGCCTGGCCGACGGCAGTGTGAACCTGCGCGCGCATACGCTACGCAATCCAGGAGCATGCAATGCATGATGATGAGCACGCCGACCATGAGGCGATCCGTGATCTTGTTACGAGCTGGCAAAGCGCTGCTGCGGCAGGGGACGTCGCGCGCCTGCGCGACATGCTCGCAGAAGATGTTGTTTTCCTGACTCCCGGACAGGCGCCCATGTGCGGACGGCAGGCATTCCTTGATGCATTCGAGGAAGGGCTCCAGCATTACCGCATTGAATCGCATGCCGAGATCCGAGACATCGGTTTCGATGCGGATCTCGCTTACTGCTGGACGCATTTGTCCGTGACTGCGACGCCGCACAAGCAGGGATTGCCCGTGCGGCGCTTCGGCGACACGCTGACCATCCTGAAGAAGCAACAGTCGCGCTGGGTCATCGCGCGCGACGCCAACATGCTCACCTCGCAACCCGCCATCGTCCCCGCCGAGCGGAACTAAATCTCCGCCTGCGCATCCTCCTTCATCACCCTTGAATGGTGAGGCACATGTTGCATGAAAGGAGCACGGCAATGGCATTTGATTTATTCAGCGCGAAAGGCACGCCGCTCGAACAGCAGCGCTTCACCTGGCGCGATATGGTCGGCAAACCGATCAGCAAACTCGATGATGATGCGTTCACACGCGTGCGCATCATCCTGATGAACGGCATCGAAACCGAAGCGCTGCGCTTTCAGCACATGGCGCAGCGGATGAGCCGCGAACTGCGCCAGTCGCTCGCGCGCACGCGGCGCACCGAACAGCACCAGGCGACGATGGTGAACTGGCTGATCGGTCCGGACCATTCGCCGCTGGAAACCACGATTGCCTATGAGCAGGTAGCGATTGAAGTCACCGCCGCCGTGGCGCAGACAGAGCCGGATCCCTACATCGCGCAGACCTACCGTTTCGGCCTGCTCGAAGACTTCGACCATCTTTACCGTTATGCGGCGCTGCTGGATCGCATGGAAGGCAAGGATGCGAACAACATCCTGCAGAGCTACACCGACATCCTGCCGGGCCGTCCTACCGTGGAAGAGCACCGCTCGCCCATCGATGACATGCGCGAACCTTATGACTGCCGTAAGGCTGCGCCGATCACCAAGCTGCACGCATTGACCATCGCCGGCTCCGAATACCAGACGCATGACTACTACATGAATATCGGCCCGTTGTTTGCCGATCCGGTGGCGCGCCAGCTGTATGCGGAAATCGCCTCGATCGAAGAGCAGCATGTGACGCAATACGGCTCGCTGCTCGATCCTCAGGAAACCTTGCTGGAACAGTGGCTGCTGCACGAAGCAACGGAGGTGTACAACTACTACAGCTGCGTGGAGCAGGAAACCAATCCGCGTGTGAAGGCGATCTGGGAACGCTTCCTCGATTACGAGCTGGGCCATTTCCATCATGTCGCCGAGCTGTTCAAACAGCATGAAAAGCGCGATCCGGCCGAGCTGTTCCCGGGGACGTTGCCGGAACCGATCCGGTTCGCCAGCCAGCGCGACTTCGTGCGCCAGGTGCTGGCGCAGGAAGTCGACCTGCGCGCCAACGGTACGCAGTTCGTCAGCCAGTCGCAGGAAAGCCAGGCATCGATCGACTATCGCGCGCAGATCAATGCCGATGGATCACCCAGCGAGACAGTCGCCGCCGGCTATATCTGGACGCCCGGCACGGAGTTGAACCGCAAGGTCACCGTCGCGGTGTAACGGACGAGAGAATCAGATAAAGGAGCAGCAATGAAAGAGCAAATACCCGTCGGCATGAACCGCACCGGCGTACAGATGTCTCCGTTCGAAACCAGCACCATGCAGGCCGGCATGCCCGCATCCATGACGCCGGCGACGCCGGGCGACGATACGGCATTGGCGGACATGCGCAGCCAATACATCACGGACGCCGATGCGATCGGCTCGGTGCCGGTGCCTGCGACCGTGCAGGGCGCTGTCGCCGCCGGCGCTTCGATGATGCTCGGGAACCAGCCGCAACTCCTGCTCGACAAGCTCGGCGAGCGGCTCGCTTTCGAGCGCACCGGCACACGCCTGTACGATGCGCTGATCACCAAGTTCGAAGCGACGCAGGACAGCACTACCAGCATGACGCTGGCGGACCTGCAGAAGATCCGCCAGGACGAGGCTCGGCACTTCTCCATCGTCGCCAGCGCCATCGAAGCGCTCGGCGGCGACCCGACCTCGCAGACGCCTTGCGCCGACCTGGTTGGCGTGGAGTCGATGGGCCTGGTGCAGGCCGTGACCGATCCGCGCACGACGATCGCGCAGTCGCTGCATGCGATATTGATCGGGGAAATGGCGGACAACGTCGGTTGGGAAATGCTGATCGCGCTGGCCGAAGACCAGCAGCAGATTTCCCTGATCTCCGATTTCAGCGTTGCGCTTGACGAGGAAAGGGCGCACCTGCTGCAGGTGCGGAACTGGCTGGAGGAAGCGACCTTGGGCGCGGTCGTATCGGACGGCGCGCTGGTGGACGACATCAGCGACGCCAATCCGCCGCAGGTGCACTGACGCTGGTCTTACGTCGTCCGGCTGAGATAGGCGACAAGCTGCCTGGCCTGCGCTGACAGGCCATCCAGACTGCGCACGCCCAGCCGCAGTTCCCGCGTCGCCCATGGATCGTCCAGCGTGACGATGGCCGCCTCCATCGCGGCGGCGTGCCGTTGCGCCGCTGCTTCCGGCATGACCGCAAGGCCCACGCCCTGCGTCACGAGCTGCGCCAGCGCGAAAAAGCCCGGCGCACGTACGCGCAACGTCAATGGCCGCCCGAGCAGGGTGGCCATCTCTTCCACGAAGTGCTGCATCGCGCGCTCGGCGGGCATGCCGACGAAGGGATAGTTCACCGCATCACGCAGGTGGCAATGGCCGCGTGCGGCAAGGCTGTGGCCGGCGGGCACGAACAACACCAGGCGATCATGGCGGAACGGCAGTGTGACGATGCCCTGCAAGGGCAGGTTGCCATCGAGCACGCCGATGTCGATGTCGCCGGACAGCAGCGCGTGCAGGATCTCCTGGCTGGGCATTTCCTCGACCTGCAGGTCGACGTCGGGGTAATCGATGAGAAAGGGCCCGAGCGCCGGCGGGAGGAAGGTACTGTTGGCGACCGTGTTCGCCGCCAGTTTCACCGCGACACGTTGTCGCCCTGCAAGCCCGTCGAGCGCCTGGTTGAGCTGCGCCGCTTCCGCCAGCACCCGCCGCGCATGGTCGAGCGCAATGCGGCCGTCCGGCGTGGGCGTCATGCCGTCGGCGTGCCGGGTAAACAGGCTCAACCCAAGCCGGTGTTCCAGGTGGCGCAGCCGGTTGCTTGCCGCCGACAGTGCAATCGGAAAATCTGCCGCGGCCCGGCTCAGGCTGCCCGATTCGGCAATGGCCACCAGCAGGCGCAGGTCGGTCAGATCGAAGCGCATGGTTTCTCAAATGGAGAAGGCTGATTACAGAAAATACGCATTTTCGCGGGAATGGCTTCTCGGCAGAATAAGGTATCAACCATACCACGCCGCCTGCCATGATTGGAAAAGTTCGCCATCGCACCCGTCATTACGCCAGCCACTGGGCGCAGGACGGCCGCCTGTACGCGGTGCTCTCAGCCTGCGGCTTTTCGCTGAAAGCCGTCTTCGTCAAACTCGCCTACGCGGCCGGCCCGGTCGAGCCGCTCACGCTGCTGGCGCTGCGCATGGCCTTTGCACTGCCGCTCTTCCTGTGGCTCGCCTGGAAGAGCGCGGGCCCGGATGCCAAGGCGCTGACGGCTGCCGATGTCGCACGCATCTTCGGGTTGGCGTGTCTCGGCTATTACCTGTCGAGCCTGTTCGATTTTTATGGCCTGCGCAGCATCACCGCCGGGCTGGAACGGCTCATCCTGTACCTCTATCCGACACTTGTCCTGCTGCTGCAGGCCTGGCGCACGCGGCACTGGCCGCACGCGCGCGCATGGCAGGCCATGTCGATCTGCTACGTCGGCCTGGCAATAGCGTTCGCCAACGATCTCCATCAGGCAGGGCAGGGAGCGAGCGTGCTGGCCGGTTCGGCCTGGGTGTTCGCGAGCGCGGTAACTTATGCCTTGTACTACGTCGGCACCGGCGAAATGGTGAGCCGCATCGGATCCATGCGCTTGTCGGGCCTGGCCGGCACCGCATCCTGCCTGCTTGTGCTGGGGCACTTCGCATTGTTCGGCGAGACTCAGGCCTTGATGGCCACGCCGGCCGGCGTCTGGACCAACGCGGCGTTGATGGCGGTGCTCTCCACGGCCTTGCCGATTTACTGGCTGGCGCTGGCCATCCAGCGCCTCGGCGCCGGGAACGCGGCGGCGGTCGGCACGCTGGGGCCGGTGATGACAGTGTTCGCCGCATGGCTGCTGCTCGGCGAGGCGCTGTCCTTGCCGCAGCTGGCGGGCCTTGCGCTGGTGATGGTCGGCGTGACACGCCTGAAGCCCGCGTCGGCGTCAAAGGGTGAGGCCGTGCCGCTCAATCGGGCAGAAGCGGTCGGCAAGTAGGAGCAGGCATGGACCACGGTTTCAACATGTTGATTGTCACGTCCACGTTCACCTTCGTGCTCGCCGGCTTCGTGAAAGGCGTGATCGGGCTCGGCTTGCCCACCGTCGCCATCGGACTGCTCGGCCTCGTGATGACACCGGCCAAGGCGGCCTCGCTGCTGGTGGTGCCATCGCTGGTCACCAACATCTGGCAACTGGTTTCCGGCCCCGGCTTTGCCCCGCTGCTCAAGCGTTTCTGGACGCTGCTCGCGGGTTTCTGCGTCGGCACCTGGTTGGGTGCAGGATGGGTCGGTGGCGATGAGAACGGTTATGCAACGATGCTGCTCGGCGTTGCACTGATCGCCTATGCTTTGCTCGGACTGAGCAAGCGGCGCTTCACGGTGTCGCCCCAAGCCGAGCGACGCCTCTCGCCGGTCATCGGCATCACCACCGGCATGATCGCAGCGGCAACGGGGGTATTCGTGATTCCCGCGGTACCTTACCTGAACGCGCTCGAACTGGAGCGCGACGAACTGGTGCAGGTGCTCGGCCTGTCATTCACGGTATCGACGGTCGCGCTCGGCATCGTGCTGGTGAACCACGGGATCTTCCAGCTTTCCGTTGCGGGGGCATCCTCGCTCGCGCTGCTGCCTGCGCTGGCCGGCATGTTTGCAGGCCAGCGCCTGCGCATGCGCGTGCGGCCGGAGACATTCCGTACCTGCTTCTTTGCGGGAATCCTGTTGCTCGGCGCACACCTCGCCTTGCGCCACGTCTTCTAAACCGGCGGCGATGCCGCTGCACAAGAAATCGGCCCGCCCGGGCCGTCCGTATTCGAAAACTGACAAGAAACGACAAGAAATGCTGCATCAAGTATGCCGGCCGGCACAACTGATGCGGATCGTGGCGCCACATTATTTTGCGCTGCAGGATAGAAAAAGCACGGTCACCCTATAAAATGCAGGGAGTTGCATCACTTTACAGAGCATGTCCGACTCCGTTCGCATCGATAAGTGGCTGTGGGCCGCGCGTTTTTTCAAGACTCGTTCAATGGCAACCGACGCTGTGGATGGCGGGAAAGTGCGCCTGAACGGTGAGCGCATCAAGCCGGCGCGCAGCGTAAAGATCGGCGACACGCTGGACATCGACAACGGCGCCACCGAATGGGAGGTGGTGGTGCAGGGATTGTCGGACAAGCGCGGTTCCGCGACCGTGGCGCAAGCCCTCTATGCGGAAACGGAAAAGAGCATCGCGGAGCGGCAAAAGAAGGCAGAACAACGAAAACTGTTCCGCGAGCCAAGCGAGACAATCAAGGGAAGACCGACCAAGCGCGACAGGCGGCAACTGGACAAATCGAATTACTGAGGATTTGTGTTCCGCCGCGCATTGCCGTTTCTCCCTGCTTCGGACAGCGAAAAAGGGGAGCGGCGAAATGCGTCGCAAGGCAGCATTTTCATTCGAGCATTGACTCTACATTGACTCTCACAGGACTCTAGAATCGACCCTCTAAGTTCCCGTTTGACATTTATACTACGGTGGATAATAGTACGAGCGTTCGCTTCAGGTTTATCCCCGTGCTGGTTTTGATTTTTTGACAGGGCACTATCGTGGCAACTCATATGGCTGATCCGACAACCAAATTCATGCGTAAAGGCGAACTCACCCGCGCCGCAATTCTTGACGTGGCACTTGACCTCGCCAGTCGTGACGGACTGGAAGGGCTGACCATCGGCCTGCTCGCCGACAAGATGAACATGAGCAAGTCGGGCGTGTTTGCGCATTTCGGTTCGCGCGAGGATTTGCAGATCGAAGTCGTGAAGTTGTACCACCATCACTTCGAGCAGGAAGTGTTCTATCCCAGCATGAAGGAGCCGCGCGGCTTGCCCCGCCTTCAGGCGATGTTTGCCCGTTGGGTCAAGCGCGTGTCGATGGAAATCGCATCGGGGTGCATCTACATCAGCGGCGCGGTCGAATACGATGACCGTCCGGGCGCTATCCGCGAGGAGCTCGCGGGCATGGTGCGCGCATGGAAGAACGCCTTGCGCCGCTGCGTGGTGCAGACCATTGAAATGGGTCATTTGTCCGAAAGTACCGATCCGGACCAGCTGGTCTTCGAAATGTACGGCCTAATCCTTGCCCTTCACCACGATGCGCGTTTCCTGAAGTTGCCTGGCAGCGTTAACCGCGCCGAAGTCGGGTTCGAACGTTTGATCAGCAGTTACCAGAACCCGCAGCCTGCCGAAAAGCCGGCTGCCAAACCAAACACCAGGGCTGTCAAGAAAACAGCCTGAAACGTTAGACGTCAGGAGATAAAACATGGGTCAATACGTCGCTCCATTGCGTGACATGCAGTTCGTGCTGCACGAGCTGCTGAAGGTGGAAGATGAGTTCAAGCAATTGCCTGCGCACGCAGAGATTGACAAGGACATCATCAACCAGGTGCTCGACGAGGGCAGCAAGTTCGCTTCCGAAGTGCTGTTCCCGCTGAACCACTCCGGCGATCGCGAGGGCTGCCAGCTGGACAAGGAAACGCACACCGTCAAGACGCCGACCGGCTTCAAGGAAGCCTACCAGCAGTATGTCGAGGCCGGCTGGCCCGCATTGTCCTGTGACCCGGAATACGGCGGCCAGGGCCTGCCGCTCGCGATCAACAATTCGTTCTACGAAATGCTGAACTCGTCCAACCAGGCATGGACCATGTACCCCGGCCTGTCGCATGGCGCGTACGAGTGCATCCACGAGCACGGCACCCCGGAGCAGAAGGCGCTCTATCTGCCGAAGCTGGTGTCCGGCGAATGGACCGGCACCATGTGCCTGACCGAGCCGCACTGCGGCACTGATCTCGGCATGCTGCGCTCGAAGGCAGAGCCGCAGGTCGACGGCAGCTACAAGATCACCGGTGGCAAGATCTTCATTTCTGCGGGCGAGCATGAAATGTCCGCCAATATCGTGCACCTCGTGCTGGCGCGCCTGCCGGATGCACCGTCGGGCACCAAGGGCATCTCGCTCTTCATCGTGCCGAAGTACATTCCGAACGCGGACGGCACGCCGGGCAAGCGCAATCCGATCGTGTGCGGCGCGATCGAGGAAAAGATGGGCATCCACGGCAATTCGACCTGCCAGCTCAACCTCGACGGTGCCGTCGGCTGGCTGATCGGCGAACCGAACAAGGGCCTGAATGCCATGTTCGTGATGATGAACGCAGCCCGCCTCGGCGTCGGCATGCAATCGCTCGGCCTGACCGAAGTCGCTTACCAGAATGCGCTCGTGTATGCGAAGGATCGTCTGCAGATGCGCAGCCTGTCGGGCGTGAAGGCGCCGGACAAGCCCGCCGATCCGATCATCGTGCATCCGGACGTGCGCCGCATGCTGTTGACGGCGAAGGCATTTGCCGAAGGCGGTCGCGCATTCACCTCCTATATCGCGCTGCAGATCGACCGCGAACTCAACCACCCGGACGAGCAGGTGCGCAAGGACGCGGCCGACGAAGTCGCGTTGCTGACGCCGATCGTCAAGGCCTTCCTGACCGACAACGGCTGGATCGCCACGTCGGAATCGATGCAGGTCTACGGCGGCCACGGCTACATCTCCGAATGGGGCATGGAGCAGTATGTGCGCGATGCTCGCATCAACATGATCTACGAAGGCACCAACACCGTGCAATCGCTTGACCTGCTGGGCCGCAAGATCCTGATGGACAACGGCGCCAAACTGCGCAAGTTCGGCGAAAAGGTGAAGGCTTTCGTGGAAGAGAACGCCATGAACGAGTCCATGTCCGAGTTCATCACGCCGCTGGGCGACATCGGTGACAAGGTCGGCAAGCTGACCATGGAAATCGGCATGAAGGCTTTCCAGAACCAGGACGAGGTCGGCGCAGCTGCCGTGCCTTACCTGCGCGTGGTCGGCCACATGGTGTTCGCCTATTTCTTCGCGCAAATGGCGAAGATCGCGCTGGAAAAGCAGGACTCCGGCGACAATTTCTACAAGGCGAAACTGGCGACGGCGCGCTTCTACTTCGCACGCCTGCTGCCCGAGACGGCCATGCTGATCCGTCAGGCACGTTCCGGCGCAGCCAGCCTGATGGCGCTCGACGCAGACCTGTTCTAACGATTCGCCGCCGTGCTCCTTCCCCCTGTCAGGGGGAAGGTTGGGATGGAGGTGATGCGGCTGAACAATCGCAAGCGTCTGTTCAACCTTCGCACCCCCACCCTGACCCTCCCCCTGACAGGGGGAGGGAACCAGTCACCAGAAGATTAAGGAACCCCCCATGTCCAATTTCATCGTCAAAAAAGTCGCCGTGCTCGGCGCAGGCGTGATGGGCGCGCAGATCGCCGCCCATTGCGTGAATGCCAAAGTGCCCGTCGTGCTGTTCGACCTGCCCGCCAAGGAAGGCCCGAAGAACGGCATCGTCCAGCGTGCCATCGACAACCTGAAGAAGCTCAGCCCGGCGCCGCTCGGCAACAAGGAAGATGCCGCGCTGATCCAGGTGGCCAATTACGAAGACAACCTCGACGTGCTGAAGGAGTGCGACCTGATCATCGAAGCGATCGCGGAACGCATGGACTGGAAGCATGACCTGTACAAGAAGGTCGCGCCGTTCATCGCGCCGAATGCGATCTTCGCCTCCAACACCTCCGGCCTGTCGATCACTGCGCTGTCGGAAGGCTTCGACGCCGAACTCAAGGCACGCTTCTGCGGCGTGCACTTCTTCAACCCGCCACGCTACATGCACCTGGTTGAATTGATCCCGACCGTATCGACCCGCCCCGAAATCCTCGATCAGCTCGAAGCCTTCCTGACCACCACCCTGGGCAAGGGCGTGGTGCGCGCCAAGGATACGCCAAACTTCGTCGCCAATCGCGTCGGCGTCTTCGGCATGCTGTCGACGATTTACGAAGCCGAAAAATTCGGCCTCGGTTTTGATGTGGTCGATGACCTGACCGGTTCCAAGCTGGGCCGCGCCAAGTCCGGCACCTTCCGTACTGCCGATGTGGTCGGCCTGGACACCATGGGCCATGTGATCAAGACCATGCAGGACAACCTGCCGAATGATCCGTTCGCTGCCGTCTACAAGACTCCCGCCGTGCTGGAGAAGCTGGTCGGCGCCGGCGCACTCGGTCAGAAAAGCGGTGCCGGCTTCTACAAGAAGGTCGGCAAGGAAATCATGCGCTTCGACGCTACGAAGAACGACTATGTGCCGTCCGGCGCAAAGGCCGATGAATTCGTTGCACGCATCCTGAAGGAAAAGGATCCGGCCAAGAAGATGAAGGCGCTGCGCGAGTCGACCAACCCGCAGGCACAGTTCCTGTGGGCGATCTTCCGCGACACCTTCCACTACATCGCCGTCCATCTCGAATCCATTGCCGACAATGCGCGCGACGTCGACTTCGCGATGCGCTGGGGCTTCGGCCAGAAGACCGGCCCGTTCGAAACATGGCAGGCAGCCGGCTGGCAGCAGATCGCGCAGTGGGTCAAGGAAGACATCGATAGCGGCAAGGCGCTGTGCAATGCACCGCTGCCGCAGTGGGTGTTCGATGGCCGCACCGGCGTACATACCGCGGAAGGCTCGTGGTCGCCGTCGAAGAACACCAACGTGCCGCGTTCCAGCCTGCCGGTCTACCAGCGCCAGGCATTCCGCGCATCGCTGATCGGTGACGGCGTTGCCGGCGGCGCGACCGCAGGCACGACGGTGTTCGAAGACGACGCAATTCGCCTCTGGCATCAGAACGACGACGTGCTGATCATGTCGCTCAAGACCAAGATGCACACGATCAGCCTGGGCGTGGTCGCCGGCATCAACAAGGCGATCGAAGAAGCCGAGAAAAACTTCAAGGGCCTGGTGATCTGGAATACGGATGCAGCCGAAGGTGGCGCATTCTCCGCCGGTTTCGATCTGCAATCCGTGATGCCGCTGTTCATGTCGGGTGGCGTGAAGGCGATCGAACCGGAATTCGCCAAGGGACAGCAGGCGATCCTGCGCCTGAAATATGCGAACGTCCCGGTCGTTGCGGCGGTGTCCGGCCTCGCGCTGGGCGGTGGTTGCGAACTGATGCTGCATGCAGCCAAGCGCGTGGCATCGATCGAATCCTACATCGGCCTGGTGGAAGTGGGCGTGGGCCTGGTGCCGGCCGGCGGCGGCCTGAAGGAAGCCGCGGTGCGCGCTGCCAATGACGCGAAGGGTAACGACATCTTGCAGTTCCTGAAGACCTACTTCTTGAATGCGGCGACCGCCAACGTGTCGAAGTCCGCGCTCGAAGCGCAGCAGATGGGTTACCTGAAGCCGACCGACACCATCGTGTTCAATCCGTACGAGTTGCTGCACGTGGCGAAGGTCGAAGCCCGCGCCATGTTCGACGCCGGCTATCGCGCTCCGCTGCCGAAGCTGATCCCGGTCGCCGGCCGCTACGGCATGGCCACCATCATGGCGCAGCTGGTCAACATGCGCGACGGCGGCTTCATTTCGGCGCACGACTACAAGCTCGGCTCCATGATCGCCGAGATCGTCTGCGGCGGCGACGTCGAGCAGGGCAGCCTGGTCAGCGAGCAATGGCTGCTTGACCTGGAACGCAAGGCATTCCTGGAACTGCTGATGCATCCGAAGACGCAAGAACGCATCATGGGCATGATGCAGACCGGCAAACCCGTCCGCAACTGATCGCCCATCCCCACGGACACGGAGCAAACAAATGACCAAACAACTTCAAGAAGCATACATCGTCGCCGCAACCCGCACGCCCATCGGCAAGGCGCCGCGCGGCATGTTCAAGAACGTCCGTCCGGACGACCTGCTGGTGCGTGCGATCCAGTCCGCGATGGCGCAGGTGCCGAACCTCGATCCGAAACTGATCGAAGACGCGATCGTCGGCTGCTCATTCCCGGAAGCGGAGCAAGGCCTGAACATGGCGCGCAACGCCGTGCTGCTTGCCGGCCTGCCGAACACGGTCGGTGGCGTCACGATCAACCGCTATTGTGCATCGGGCATCACCGCCGTCGCCATGGCCGCTGACCGCATCAAGGTCGGCCAGGCTGACGTGATGATCGCTGCAGGTGCCGAGTCGATGTCGATGGTGCCGATGATGGGCCACCACCCGTCCATCAACATGAATGTGTTCAAGGACGAGAACGTCGGCATGGCCTATGGCATGGGCCTGACGGCAGAGAAGGTGGCGCAGCAGTGGAAGGTCTCGCGCGAGGCGCAGGACCAGTTCTCGCTGGAATCGCATCGCAGGGCGCTGGCGGCGCAGGCAGCCGGCGAATTCAATGACGAGATGACGTCCGTCGAGATCATCGAACGCTTCCCCAACCTGGCAACGGGCCAGATCGACATCAAGACCCGCACTGTCAGCATGGACGAAGGCGCGCGCCCGGATACCAGCATGGAAGGGCTGGGCAAGCTCAAGCCGGTGTTCGCGGCCAAGGGTTCCGTCACTGCGGGCAACAGCTCGCAGACTTCTGATGGCGCAGGCGCGCTGATCCTCGTCAGCGAAAGGATCCTGAAGCAGTTCAACCTGACTCCGCTGGCCAAGTTCTCGTCGTTCGCGGTGCGCGGCGTGCCGCCGGAAATCATGGGCATCGGGCCGAAGGAAGCGATTCCGGCCGCGTGCCGTGCCGCAGGCATCACGCAGGACCAGATCGACTGGTTCGAACTGAACGAAGCCTTCGCCGCGCAATCGCTGGCCGTGATCCAGGATCTCGGCCTTGATCCGGCCAAGGTGAACCCGATGGGCGGCGCGATCGCCCTCGGCCACCCGCTCGGCGCGACCGGCGCGATCCGTTCCGCGACAGTAATTCACGCGATGCGCCGCAAGAACCTGAAGTACGGCATGGTGACCATGTGCGTCGGCACCGGCATGGGCGCCGCAGGCATCTTCGAGCGCGTATAAGGCACAGGAAGAGGCAGGCGCGAGCCCTGACGGAAAGCCGTACGGTCAAGCGCTGTACGGCTTTTTTCGTTGGAGGAAACGATGGAGCCGGCCACACGCGCTTTCCGATAATCGGGCACAATCCATTGCTTGATCTATGGCATCGATAGCCCACACCAGGACTTTACAGGAGACTTATGGATATTCTCACCAGCAAGGCGAAGGGAATTCTGACGATCGAATTCAATCGTCCTGAAAAGAAAAACGCCATTACCACCCAGATGTACCAGATGATGGCCGATGCGATCGCGGATGCGGAAAGCGACAAGGCCGTACGCGTCATCCTGATCCAGGGCAAGCCGGAGGTCTTCACGGCCGGCAATGACCTGGAAGACTTCTTGAAGAATTCGTCGGCGGAAGTCGGCGACCGTCCGGTGGCGCAATTCATGCGCAATCTGAGCAGCGCCAGCAAGCCTGTCGTCGCCGCCGTGGCGGGCAACGCGGTCGGCATCGGCACCACGCTGCTGATGCATTGCGACCTCGTCTACGCCGCCGAGAACGCGAAATTCGCGATGCCCTTTACCCAGCTCGGCCTGTGCCCGGAATTCGCCTCCAGCCTGCTCTTTCCGCAGATGGTGGGCTATCCGCGCGCGGCGGAGAAGCTGCTGCTCGGCGAAGCATTTCTGGCGCAGGAAGCGTACGAGATGGGCATGGTCAGCCAAGTCCTGCCGGTCGCTGAACTGAATGAATTCGCGCAGGCAAAAGCGGCGGCGCTGGCCGCGCTGCCTGCATCCTCGCTGCGCGTCACCAAGCGCATGATGAAGGGCGCGCAGACCGAGGCGATCAATGCGCGCATGATGGAAGAGAACAAGCACTTCGGCGCGATGCTGATGTCTGGCGAAGCGAAGGAGGCGTTTACTGCGTTCTTCGAGAAGAGAAGGCCGGATTTCACCAAGTTCGAATAAGACAGTTCGAACGGTTGCCATGCCTTCTTGAAAGCCCCGTTGCAACATGCAGCGGGGCTTTTTCTTGGTGCGTACCTGCCGGATTCCGGGCTGGCCTCATGTCATGTCACAAAGCCGCCGAAGAGAAGAAGCCTGCTACGGAGATTGCAGCGAAGGATCTTACTTCGACAGCGATGATCCATGCTTCTTGTGCAGCAGGCGCGCCCACCAGCCTTGCCTGGCTCCGGGATCGTCGTCGCCTTGCCGCTTCGCATCGTTGTCGTCTTCACGCGGCTGCGTCGAGAGCGATTCGACCTGCTTGTCGTATTCCAGGAACAGCACCTTGCTTTCCAGTACCTTGATCACGCTCTCCTTGTCTGCAAGGCGCGCCCGCAGCTCGTTGGTCACCTGGTCCTTTACCTTGCGCAACTCGGCCTCGAGCGCAAGCGCGCGTTCGAGCGAGCGGTTCCTTTCCTCCAGCAGCGCGATCTTCACCTTGTCGTGGCTTGCCGGCTCGTCTTCGTCATCCTCGCCGCTATGCAGGCGGCCATAGGTGCGCAGCAGTTCCGACGTGTCGATCTGCGTCTCTCCCTCGTGGGAAACGGTCTTGCTCAGACGGCCCTTTTCGATGTCACGATAGATCGTCGAACGGTTCCGGCGAACGAGTTTTGCGGCCTCGGTAATGGAGACAAGTGCCATATGACAAAAAATCCGGATGACAGGAATTCAATGTGCGTGTCCAGCGCAACGGTCTTGCTGTGTACTACTTGACATGATTCAGGCGAAAAAATTCTCTGCATGCTGAACAAAGTCCCAAAGGGAAGGACGGCAGGGAAGCGGTGTGCAAGGCCAGTTGCTTCGGCATCCCGAATGGCAAGTCGGGGCATTTGCTTGTATGCAGCAGGCCGGCCTTGCTTGGCCAGGCTGAAATGCGCGTGCGCAGCGTCTGCAAGGCAGCGGACGGATCGCCGCTGGAGAGATGCTTGAGCAGCATTCTCATTCTGCGTTTGGCACGGCAACCGTCGCTGGCCTCCTGCTGGCGAAAGTACTCCGTCAGGCCTGGGTCAGCGCCCGGCCTCCTGCGCTGCCTTGCGGATCGATGCAAGCGTTGCGTTCGGCGAGATCAGGTCGACGTCGTAGCGCAATTCGACCAGTGCAGGCAGGCCGGTCGACGCGATGTGCGACAGTGCGCGCTGCAGCGCCGGCGCGAACGCCGCCGTGGTGTCAACGGTTTCGCCGCTCGCACCATAAGCGCGGGCCAGCGCGGCGAAATCGGGATTCTGCAGGGTTGTTCCCGATATGCGGCCCGGATGTTCGCGCTCCTGGTGCATGCGGATCGTACCGTAGGCGCTGTTGTTGAAGAGGATGAAGAGAACACCGGCGCGATATTGCACCGCCGTCGCCAGTTCCTGCCCGTTCATCATGAAGTCGCCGTCGCCGGCGAAATTAAGGACCATGCGCTGCTTGCCCTGCTGCTGTTCGATGATTTTTGCAGCGATGGCGGCAGGCACGCCATAGCCCATGGCGCCGGAGGTGGGCGCGAGTTGCGTGCGGAATCCGGCATACGTCCAGAAGCGGTGCGCCCAGGTGGCAAAGTTGCCTGCTCCGTTGGCGAGGAGCGTGTCGGCGGGCAGTTGCGCTTTCAGTGCCTGCATGACCTGCCACAGGTTGAGTTTCGCCGTGGTGGTGTTGAACACCGGCGGTTCTGCCTGCCATGCATCCAGTTCCGCGCGCGCCTCCGCCACTGTGTGGCGCCAGGCAGTCGCATCGACCGGCGCCATGTCCGCCAGCGCGGCGGCGATCTGCGGCATGCCGCTATTGATCATCAGGTCCGCCTGGTAGACGCGGCCGAGTTCCTCTGTCGAGGCATGAACATGGATCAGCTTCTGCCGCGGCAACGGCGCCTGCAGCAAGGTGTAGCCACCCGTCGTCATTTCGCCGAGGCGCGGGCCGATGGCAAGGATCAGGTCGGACGATTGGATGCGCGCGGCAAGCTTCGGATTGATGCCGATGCCGACGTCGCCGATATAGTGCGGGTGGCGATTGTCGAGCAGGTCCTGAAAGCGGAATGCGCAGGCGGCGGGCAGCGCGTTGGCCTCGATGAAGCGTCGCATCTCATCGCAGGCTGCTTCGTTCCAGCCCGCGCCGCCGAGTACCACCAGCGGGCGTTGCGCTGCGCTGAGCAGGGCGCGCAACTGCGCCATCTGCTGCGCAGACGGCGCGGCCTGCACCGGCTGGTACGGACGCGCATCCGCCACGGCGGCGCGCTCGCCCAGCATGTCTTCCGGCAGCGCCAGGACAACCGGGCCCGGTCGGCCGCTGGTGGCGACCTGGAAGGCGCGCGCGACATATTCGGGAATGCGTTCGGCCCGATCGATCTGAGCGACCCACTTCGCGATGGTGCCGAACATGCGGCGGTAATCGATTTCCTGGAAGGCTTCGCGCTCGACAAAGTCGTTGCCGACCTGGCCGATGAACAGGATCATCGGTGTCGAATCCTGCTGCGCCGTGTGCACGCCGATGGCCGCGTTGCTCGCGCCCGGGCCGCGCGTGACGAAGCAGATGCCGGGGCGGCCGGTCAGCTTGCCGTAGGCTTCTGCCATGAATGCTGCGCCGCCTTCCTGTCGGTTGACGATGAAGCGGATCGGCGCATCGTGCAAGGCATCGAGTACCGCGAGATAACTTTCGCCCGGCACACCGAAGGCGATGTCGGCGCCGTGCGTCTTGAGTGCATCGACCAGGATCTGGCCGCCGGTACGTGTGGTCGGCATGGCTTTTCAAGAGGGAAAAACACTACCGTATCAGAAAACGCGGGGGCGGGTGATGAGGTAGAATTGCGGCGTGAAGCAAGCCAGACAGTCGCTGGCCATCGCAAGGTGGCGGGAGGAAGGTCCGGACTCCACAGAGCAGGGTGACGGCTAACGACCGTCCGCCGTGAGGCGCGGAACAGGGCCACAGAGACGAGTCTTTGGGACTGCAGGAGGCGCAAGCCTTCCTGCGTCACAAAGGGTGAAACGCGGTAACCTCCACCTGGAGCAATTCCAAATAGGCACGCGATGATGTTGCTCGCGGAGCGTGCGGGTAGGAAGCTTGAGCCGTGGAGTAATTCACGGCCTAGAGGAATGACTGTCATAACGAGCGGGGGCAACCTCGATCGTCGTAACAGAATCCGGCCTATCGGCTTGCTTCACATTGATGTTCTTCCTCCGGCTTGCGCCAGATCCAACTTCCGCTTGTACGCAATTCGCTGCTGCGCACCATGGTGTGCAACTTGAGCAAGCTCAACGCAGGCAGGGGTGTTTCCGGTAAAGTTCGAAGCCTCGGTTCACGGCATGGAGAGTCCGCTGGCCGTGGGACGGAAACAGCGATAGTGCGGGAAAGTGGATCCGGATGCCCCTTACATAGCGGCCGCGAAGCAGTACTTCCAGGCGCATCCGGAAGCGCCTCCCTGCCTTCGGAACTTCCTCCCACGACCAGCGGGCTTTTCACATGCATATCCGCTGCGCTACCGCTAGCGACGCTCACTGATGGCGCGCATAAAAAACGCCACTGCAGGAGTGGCGTTCTTCATCGTGGCTCAAACCTTCACTCGGCATAATTACCTCGATCAGATCGATCAGTTCAAGCAGCTTGATCAGCTGCCGAAATAGGTGCGGTCCTAAGTATTGCGCGCGGCCTGCAGCGCTTCCGTGCGCACATCGTCGCGCGAGCGGCTGGATGCGACGCGGTCGAACTGCACATATTCGGATTGCGACAGCGCGCCCTGGCGATAGGCTTGCTCAAGTTCGGCACGGACTTCTGCGCGGGTCTTCACCGACTGTACATTGCTGAAGTCGACATACTCGGTATTGCCGGCGGCAAGAGCAGAACCGGCGAGGGCAAAGGCTGCAACGGCGGTCATCAGGTGTTTCGCATTCATTTTCATTCTCCAGTTTCAATGTTGGTTCGGGTTGCGCCTGCCCGGTTGAGCCACCGGCCATTGACGCCTGCCTCGGTGAATCGCACACTGGCTTGCGTGTGTGCTCATCGATGAAGCACAGTTTAAGCATTGCGCTGCGAGAGAAAAACAGCGTAAATATCAATGCATCATTCCTGGTTTGGAAATAATGATGCGAAAGTTGCCCAAAATTATGGGAACATCGTCGATTTCCCGACTGATTTGCTCAGGGTTTTCAAACTTTGACCTGAGTCATTGGAGATAAATAGTCGCCCTCCTATATTGGAGACAACCGTTGCAAGACGGAAATCTCGCCACGATAAGGAAGGGGCTACTGTGGAAATTTTTGAAGCCGATGTTGCTATCGTTGGTGCGGGCGGTGCGGGTTTGCGCGCTGCCATTGCAGCCGCCGAGAAGGATCCGGGACTGAAAGTCGCACTGATCGCCAAGGTCTACCCGATGCGCAGCCATACTGTGGCTGCGGAAGGCGGATCGGCCGCCGTGACACAGTCGCACGACAGCCTGGACCACCATTTCAACGACACCGTGCATGGCGGCGACTGGTTATGCGAACAGGACGTCGTTGAATACTTCGTCGCGAACTGTCCGCGCGAAATGATCCAGATGGAACACTGGGGATGCCCGTGGAGCCGCAAGGAAGACGGTCACGTCAACGTGCGCGCGTTCGGCGGCATGAAGATCGAACGCACGTGGTTCGCGGCCGACAAGACCGGCTTCCACATGCTGCACACGCTGTTCCAGACCTCGATCAAATACCCGTCGATCAAGCGCTTCGATGAATACTTCGTCAGCGACCTGATTGTCGAGGATGGACGCTGCCAGGGCGTGCTCGCCATCCAGATCAGCACCGGCAAGTTCGTGCTCATCAAGGCCAAGTCGGTCGTGATCGCCACCGGCGGCGCAGGGCGCGTTTTCCGCCAGAGCACCAACGGCGGCATCGTGACCGGCGACGGCATGGCGCTCGCGTATCGCCACGGCGTGCCGCTGCGCGACATGGAATTCGTGCAGTACCACCCGACATGCATGCCGGGCACGGGCCTGCTGTTCACCGAGGCATGCCGCGGTGAAGGCGGCATCCTGGTCAACAAGGACAACTATCGATACCTGCAGGACTACGGTCTCGGCCCGCCGGATCCGTGGCCGCGCAAGAAGGCGATGGAGCTTGGTCCCCGCGATCGCCTTTCGCAAGCCTTCTGGCATGAGGACCGCAAGGGCCGCACCATTGAAACGCCGCAAGGCACGGCAGTGCTGCTCGACCTGCGCCATCTTGGCGAGAAACACATTCTGGAACGCCTCCCGCTGATTTGCGAGATGGCCGAACGTTTCATGAACATCAACCCGGTCAACCAGCCGATCCCGGTGCGCCCTGCGGTGCACTACACCATGGGTGGCATCACGGTGAACGGCAGGACGGCATCGCCGCTGCCCGGGCTGTACGCCGCCGGCGAATGCTCGAGCGTCGGCATCCACGGCGCGAACCGCCTTGGTTCCAATTCGCTGGCCGAGCTCTGCGTGTTCGGCAAGGTGGCGGGCGACGAGGCGGCAGAATTCGCGCGCTCGGTGTCGTACAGCGCCGGTTCGAGCATCGTGAAGCAGGCAGGCGATGCGAAGCAGCGCGCGCTGTCGCTGGTCAAGCGCGAAGGTGGCAAGGAACGCATCTCCGTCGTGCGCAAGGAAATGGCGCTGGCCATGGAACGCGGCTGCGGCATTTATCGCATCGGTAAGGAAATGCAGGAAACCTGCGACAAGATCGATGAGCTCAAGCTGCGCTACCGCGACATCGGCGTGGACGACAAGTCCAGCGTCTGGAACACGGACTGGCTGCAGGCCATCGAACTCGGCTTCCAGCTCGACGTCGCGCAGGCCATGGCCTACTCCGCGTTCAACCGCAAGGAATCGCGCGGCGCGCACCAACGCATTGACGGCTACGAGGAACGCGACGACGTCAACTTCCTCAAGCATACGCTCGCCACGTACAACGGCGTCGACGCACCGGGCATCAGCTGGGGTGATGTGAAGATCACCAAGTCGCAACCTGCGGTGCGCGCGTATGGCGCCGCGGGCGAGGCGGCAGAGCAGAAGGAGAAGGCCCATGGCTGATACGCAAAAGACGATCGAGGTCGAAGTACTGCGCTATCGCCCCGAGCAGGACAACGAGCCGTTCTTCCAGACGTACTCGGTGCCTTTCACCGATGACATGTCGGTGCTGCAGGGACTGCAGTACATCAAGGAAGAGCTCGACAGCACGCTGTCCTACCGCTGGTCCTGCCGTATGGCGATCTGCGGAAGCTGCGGCATGATGATCAACGGGAAGCCCGAGTTGTCCTGCCACACCTTCCTGCGCACCTTCTATCCGGGCAAGATCCGCGTCGAGCCGCTCAACCACTTCCCGATCGAACGGGACCTGGTGGTGCGTCCGGACAGCTTCATCAACAAGCTGGAGAGCATCAAGCCCTACATTGTCGCGAAGGAAGTGCGCCGGCTCGACCAGGGCGAGTACCTGCAGACGCCGGAACAGCGGGATCGCTACGAGCAGTACAGCTCCTGCATCAACTGCATGCTGTGCTACGCGGCCTGCCCGCAGTACGGACTGAACAGCGACTTCATGGGACCGGGCGTACTGGCGCTGCTGCACCGTTACAACGAAGACAACCGTGACGGCGGGAAGGCAGAACGCATGGAGCTGGTGAATGCGGAAGAGGGCGTGTGGAACTGCACGGCGGTCGGCTACTGCTCCGAGGTCTGCCCGAAAGGCGTGGACCCGGCCAGCGCGGTCAATCTCAACAAAATCAACAGCGCCAAGGATTTCTTCGCGAATCTGTTCCGTCCGAAAGGAGGCGTGAGATGAGCAATCCGCAAGGTGACGCACGCCGGCCGTACATGCGATCCATGGATGGCTGGTGGCGCAAGAACCCGTTCTTCGTCAAATACATGATGCGCGAAGTGACTGCCTTCGTGGTTGCCGCCTACGCCATCATGCTGCTGGTCGGGCTGCTCAGCCTCGCCAGGGGCGAAGCCGCCTACAACAGCTGGCTCGCGGTGCTGACGCATCCGATCTCGCTCGTGCTGCACCTGCTCGGGCTGGTCGGGCTGGTGTATCACACCTGGACGTGGTTCGAAATCATGCCCAAGACCATGCCGCCGATGTATTCCAACGGCAAGCGTGTCGAGGGCAGCGTGATCACCACGGTCGGCGTCGTGGCTGCGATCATCGTTACAGTGGCGATTCTTCTGCTGGTCTGGAGTGTGAAGCCATGAAAAAGAGATCCAACGCACCGATTTTCTGGGCACTCTTCGGCGGTGGCGGCATGCTGTCCGCGCTGACCGGGCCGGCACTGATCTTCATCACCGGTCTTGCGATCCCGCTCGGCCTTCTGCCGCACGACATGATGAGCTATCCGCGCATGCTGGCGTTCGCGCAGAACATCTTCGGCAAGCTCTGCATCCTGGCGGTGATCATCCTGTTCCTGTGGCATGCGGCGCATCGCATCTTCAAGAGCCTGCATGACGTCGGCATCCATCCGAGCCCGGCCTCGAAGATGGCCTGCTACGGCACGGCATTCATCTGCAGCGTGCTGGCCATCTATGCCGTATTGGTGGTCGGTTTCTGAAGGCGAAGCATTGATGTTTGCCAGCGGTCGGACGGCGCCGGGGACTGCATGACCGGCCCGTTCGACGATTCCGCCGGCGCGGCGCCGGCCCGCCGCCAGTTGCCGGTGCCGAAATACCTGCAGGCCCATTACTGGTGGGCCTACGTCCATCCGGACGCGCTCAAGGTGTTCGAGCGTCAATGGCTCGTCAACCTCATCCTCTGGGGCAATTACAACCGTCTGTGCGATGCCGTGCTGCAGGCGCATGGGCATCACCTGCCGGGGCGAACGCTTCAGGTCGCCTGCGTCTACGGCCACTTCACGCAACGCCTCGCGCAATGCATTCCTGAAGGAGGAATGCTGGACGTGGTGGACGTCCTCCCGCAGCAGCTGGACAATCTCGCGAAAAAACTGCCGGCAGGCTCGCCCGTTCGCCTGCATTGCATGAATTCGGAGGCGCTTGACTTCGAGTGCGACAGTTTCGACCGTGCGCTGTTGTTCTTCCTGCTGCATGAGCAGCCGCCGCAGGTGCGCGAGAAAACCTTGTCTGAAATCCTGCGCGTGCTGCGTCCCGGCGCAACGCTGACGATCGTCGACTACGCACGCCCCGTTGCGCTCAATCCGCTGCGTTACTTGTGGCGGCCGGTGCTGGACCGGCTGGAGCCGTTTGCCTGTGATCTGTGGTGCGAGGAAGTGACGGCCTGGTTGCCGAAGGACATCACGGTCACCAGCGTGCGCAGGCAGGCTTTTTTCGGCGGCCTGTACCAGATGCTCACGCTGACAGTGGGCAGAAGCAGCCAGGGCTGACTGAAGGGCTTGCCCTCAATGCGCATTGCCGGTCAGTTGCACGTACAGCTTCGGCAATACCTGGGGCAGCATTGCTGCGTCGCGCACCACGACGTAACCGCCCGCGCCGAAGAGGTGCGACAGATAATCGCCCGCCTTTTCATCGATGGTCACGCAGAACGGCATCAGGCCGAGTCGCCGCGCCTCCTGGATCGCCATGCGGGTATCTTCGATGCCATAACGCCCTTCATACTTGTCGAGGTCGTTCGGTTTGCCGTCGGTCAGGATAAGCAACAGGCGCCGCGCCGACTTCTGCTTTGACAGGATCGCGGCCGAGTGACGGATCGCCGCACCCATGCGCGTGTAGAAGCCTGGCTTGAGTGCCGCGAGCCGGCCGCGGATTGTGCTGCCATAGCGTTCGTCGAAACCCTTCAGCAGGTGATAGCGCACGTTCTCGCGGCGCACCGAGGAAAAACCATACAGCGCAAACCGGTCGCCGGTCGAAGACAAGGCTTCACCGAAGAGCATCAGGCTGTCGCGGATCACGTCGATCACGCGGGCGGAATTGTTCACCCACGCATCGGTCGACAAGGAAAGGTCGGCCAGCAGCAGGCAGGACAAATCGCGCAACTGGTTGCGGCTGTCGATATACAGCCCCGGTTCGGACAAGGGCACGCCGCTCGCTTTCTCCGCTTCATAACGCACGCAGGCGTCGAGGTCGAGATCGCTTCCCGAGGTCTGCGCGCGCAGGCGGGCGCGTTGCGGCGCGAGCGCCTGGAACTGGTTGCGCAAGCGTTTGGCATTCGCGCGCAAGGCCACCGGCAATTCGCAAGGTTCGGCATCGCGCGCCAGCAGCATCTGCAGGCGACAGTGCTTGTCTTGCATCTGCTGCTTGCGATAGTGCCATTCTGGTAGCAGGATGCCATCGGCGAGCACAAGGTCGTCGTCCGCCTCGGCCGGCAGGTCGAGGTCGAAGCGCACCCGGCTGGCGGTGGTCGTTCCATCCTGCGCGACACTCATCACTTCGAGATCATTCGCTGCCTTGGCTGCGTCGTCGTTGTCGTCTTCATCAAGATCGCGATTGACCTTCACATATTCCGCCCAGGAGAACAGGCTCTCGGCGCGGAACAGCAGCATGAAGGGGCTGTCCGGCTTGGGCATGTCCACGTTCTCGGCCCGGCGCTTGCGTGTTTCGGCATCGCGCTCGACCTTGCCACCCTCGGGCTGTTGCGGTTCGGCGCTGCCGGCCTTGCGCTGTTCTCCCATCGTGGCCGGCGGATCGGGGTGCAGCCAGAGTGGCACGGGTGCCGGCATGCGACGTCCCGGAATGAAGTCGCTGACCGAACCCGGTTCGCGCAGGGCAGCCTGAATAGTCGCTTCCGCTGCTGCTTCGTCCTGCGGCAGGGTGCCCGGTGCCGGGCGTCTCGCAATTTCGGCGGCCGCCAGTTTTATGTAACGAGGGAGCAGGCCAGGCAGCGCGCGCAAGGTTGCCTGCGTTGCTTCCTGGCTGCGCACGATCCAGCTTTCGTCAGGCGCCACGTCATGCGCGGCGAGTGCGATCAGCCAGAGATAAAGTTCGCGATTCTGCTCGCGCTCCGGATAGATATCGATGGATAAAGGCAGGTGCAATGTGACGTCATCGCACCAGGCCAGTTCGATCTTTTCGCCGATGCCCGCCACGCGCTCCAGCCAGCTGCGCCGTGCACCGTGCTCAGTGGCATTGCCGGCGCGGATGCTCAAGCCTGCATCACCGCCCAGCGCGCGAAAGAAGATCGGCGCGATCTTTTCCATTTCCTTCAATTCGACGCGCGCCTTCGGAAAGCCGCGATAGGCAGTGCGCGTGATCAGCTTGTCCCACAAGCCGCCGACGAATTCTTCCATGTCACGCTTCCTTGGTTTCAGACGGTGCGCGCTTGATCATTATGGTGCGCGCGGCACTGACGTTGAATGCCGCTTCCGACTCGGCACGGAGCTCGTGCACCCAGTCGAGCAGTTGTCCGTTCGGATTGTTCGCCTGCGTCTGGTCGCAGGCGTCGACGCACTGTCCGCACTGTACGCAGGCGAACATCATGCGTTTCACGTTGCGCGGGTTCAGGCGCATCGGACAGACGTGATCGCAGGCGGAAAAGCAGGTCGAGCAATCCTTGGCACGCTCGCGCTTGAAACCGACCACCATGGCCTTGTCGTTGGCCATCCAGGCGAGGCTCTGGAAGAAACCGACCGCACATGCATAGCGGCAGAACAGATGGCGCGCGAACATGAACTCGACGAAAAAGGCAATGCTGGCAGCGCTAAGGAATACCGTTTGGTTGCGCGTGAGCGTCCAGTGCCAGATGTTGCCGTAGATTTCCGCCGGCGGCAGCAGATAGGTCAGCAGCACGACCGCCCACAGCATCGCGCAGCAGATCACCAGCGGAATGACTGCGAACCACCAGATCGCATCATGCTGCGTCTGGCTGCCGTCGGGATTGCGCGCCGGGATGCGCTTCTTGTCCCACAGGCTTTGCTTGCCGATGGCGCGGCGCAGGGTCCGGTTGATGGTCTCAACGACCGAGAAATGCGGGCAGAGCCAGCCGCAATACAGGCGTCCCCATTTCCAGCTTACATAGATGAGCGTTCCGCCGATGCCCAGCAGCGGCAGGAAGCCGCGCAAGACGATGTTGAGCGAGGCCTGTGCTGCCGTTGCGCGACCCGCGAGAAAATCATCCAGCCCAAGTGTCCAGTCAAGGCCGAAGAAGATGAAATGCTTGACGTTCAGGTCGAGACGGAAGATGTCGAATACCGGAGAGAGGATGAACAGCAGGAAGAATCCGGTTTGCGTGATTTGCCGCCAGCGTTGCACCCGTATGCCGAGCAAGCCAGTCGTGTTTTTCCCGGTCGCGGGCGCGACGCGCGGCCCCGTCAGCGCCTGGGTTTGCGGTGCAGCCATGTGCCAGCTCCGATGGTTAGCGTCCGAAAGTTGCCTTGATGACTTCGAACAGTGCCGCAGCGGTGTCGGCATCATCGGTCAGTGGTTCCACTAGTGCGGCTTCGCATGCAGCCACCGGGTCGCAGCCCGAACGCATCAGGCTGGCTGCGTATACCAGCAGGCGCGTGGACACGGCTTCTTCGAGATCGTGGTCCTTCAACTGGCGGAAATGGCCCGCAAGCGTAACGAGCTGCGTAGCGCGCATGGTGTCGATGCCGGTTTCGGCGATGAGGATCTTTTGCTCCAGATCGGCCGGCGGGAAGCCGAAATTGATCGCAACGAAGCGTTGGCGCGTCGACGGCTTGAGGCTCTTCAGGAGGTTCTGGTAGCCGGGGTTGTACGACACCACCAGCATGAAATCATCCGGCGCCTGCAACTCCTCGCCAGTGCGCTCGATCGGAAGGATGCGGCGGTCGTCGGTCAGCGGGTGCAGCACGACCGTCGTGTCCTTGCGCGCTTCGACCACTTCGTCGAGATAGCAGATGCCACCCTGGCGCACGGCGCGCGTGAGCGGACCGTCGGACCAGATGGTCTGGCCGTCACCGATCAAATGACGCCCGACCAGGTCAGCGGCGGTGAGGTCGTCATGGCAGGCCACGGTGATCAGGGGACGTGCAAGCTTTGCGGCCATGTGCGCGACGAAACGCGTCTTGCCGCAACCGGTCGGGCCCTTGATGAGCAGCGGCAGCTTGTTGCGGAAGGCGTATTCGAACAGCTCGCACTCGTTGCCGACGGGTTGATAGAACGGTATGTTCAGTGCGGCGATGAGGCCGGGCGCTGCAATGTCGTTCATGTGTTGATCCTTCAATGCATGGAAATATGGAATGCATAGGCAATGGTGCCGAGCACGACGATCAGCCAGCCGAGCACGATCCCCCGCCACAGTGCGCCCGCGTGACGCAGGGCCATGAAGCGGTCGGCAACCACCCGGCCTTTGATCAGGGTGGCGAGCAGCACCGGGACAAGAACCGCGTTACCGGACCAGGCGGTTTCCGCCATGCCGAAACTCACGGCGGTCAGCACCAGCAGAAGAAGCCAATGACGTGTCGAAGCGGTATTCATACAAAGCCTTAATGCAATACGTAAATGAGCGGGAACAGCACGATCCACACCAGGTCGACCATGTGCCAGTACGAGGCCCCGGTCTCGACGCCGCCATGTTCGGCGGCGCTGTATTCACCGCGCCGCGCCTTCAATGCGACCGCGCCAAGGATCACCATGCCGAGCAGGACGTGCATGAAATGAAAGAAACCGAGGAACAGGTAAAACATGTAAAAGGTGTTGGTCGACATGCTGATGCCGTCGCCGACCTTCGCCCCAAATTCGACAAGCTTGAGGACCATGAATGCACCACCCAGTCCCATGGCGGCAAACAGCCAGTTCGCACATCGCTTGTGCTGGCCGCGCCGGATGGCCTCGACGGCACGCACCACGAAATAGCTGCTGGTCACCAGCAGCATGGTATTGATCATGCCGCTGACTCGGTTCAGTTCGAGTTGCGACGCGTTAAACAGTTCAACATTGCGCGCGCGCGCAAATGCATAAGCGAGAAAAAAAATGCCGAACACGAGCAGTTCGGCATAAATAAAACACCACATTGCAAAGTCGCCAGGGAGTTCGCGACGTACGGCTTGTGATGCACTAGGGGTAATTGAAGCGTCCACGATGTTTTCTGAGGCCGCCCGGCGGACCGGGCGGCTTTATGCAATGTCAGGCGATAAAGAATCAGGCGACGGCCTTATCCTTGCCCTTGATGAAGAAGCTGGCGATGTAGAGCACGAGACCGACGAAGAACATCAGTCCTGCGCCTTCGCGCAGCCAGTAGAAGATCGATACTTGATCTTGCGCAGCCATGAACGGCATCGGAGTCGACGACACGCGTTGCAGCCACACTTGCAGGATGCCCGCAGCGGTGAGGAACAGCGTGATCAGCACCATGGCGACGGTCATGAGCCAGAAGCCCCACATTTCGGCAGTCTGGGCCGACTTGGTGTTGGCCGGACGACCGCGCATCAGCGGCATGGTGTAGCTGATCATGGTCAGAACGACCATTGCATACGCACCGAAGAACGCCATGTGGCCGTGCGCAGCAGTGATCTGGGTGCCGTGCGTGTAGTAGTTCACCGGAGCGAGGGTGTGCAGGAAGCCCCACACGCCAGCGCCGAGGAATGCCATCACGCCGGTGCCCAGCGCCCACAGGATGGCGGCGCGGTTCGGATGCTCGCGGCGACGGCGGTTCACCATGTTGAACGCGAAGACGGTCATCATGAAGAACGGAATCGGCTCAAGTGCGGAGAACACGCTGCCCCACCATTGCCAGTATTCCGGTGCGCCGATCCAGTAGAAGTGGTGGCCGGTACCGATGATGCCGGAGATCAGTGCCATCGCAATGATCACGTACAGCCATTTTTCGATCACTTCACGATCCACGCCGGTCACCTTGATCAGCACGAAGGCCAGCATCGCGCCCATGATCAGTTCCCACACGCCTTCCACCCAGAGGTGCACCACGAACCACCAGTAATACTTGTCCTTGACGATGTTGGCCGGGTTGTAGAACGAGAACAGGAAGAAGATCGCCAGGCCCCACAGACCGACCAGCATGACCAGGTTGATGCTGGTCTTGCGGCCGCGCAGGATGGTCATCGAAATGTTGTACAGGAACAGCAGTGCAACGATCACGATGCCCACTTTGGTCGGCAGCGGCTGCTCGAGGAACTCGCGTCCCATCGTTGCCAGCAGGTTGTTGCCGGTGTATTCGGCCAGCGCTGCATAGGGCACGAACAGGTAGCCGAGGATGGTCAGCGCACCCGCGATCAGGAACAGCCAGAAGCTGAACAGCGCCAGTTTCGGGCTGTGCAGTTCACGTTCGGCTTCTTCCGGAATGAGGTAGTAGCCTGCGCCCATGAAGCCGAACAGCAGCCATACGATCAGCAGGTTGGTGTGCACCATGCGTGCAACGTTGAAGGGTATTGCGGGAAACAGGAAGTCACCCACGACGTACTGCAGGCCCATGATCAGACCGAACACGATCTGACCAAAAAAGAGGCCGATCGCCGCGATGAAATATGGCTTCGCGACGGCCTGTGATTTAAATTGCATGAAGTTCTCCGATGATTGCAGTGATCTGGTTTTCTGTATCAGCCCTCGATGTTCGGCGGCCACTTGGCGGTGTCCACTTCCGAGCTGTACTTCAGGAAGTTCACGAGGTCGTCGAGCTGTTGGTCGGTCAGGTTGAACTGGGGCATTTGGCGACGGCCCGGTACTTTGGTCGGCTGTCCCTTGATCCAAGCCTTGATGAATTCAGGGCCGCGACGCTTGTAGACATTGCCGAGTTCCGGCGCGAAGTAGGCGCCTTCGCCCATCAGCGTGTGGCAGCCGATGCAATTGCGTGTCTCCCAGACGTGCTTGCCGCGCGCGACCGAATCGGTCAGGTTTGCTCGATTGTCACGCTTGGGCAGCACCTGCATGGTGTCAAACGTCATTGCCAGAAACAGCAGGAAGAAAAAAACCGCCCCGCCATAAAAGATATTTCTGGCTGTCGATTTGGTGAATGATGCACTCATGGTTGCTAAGGTCCTTTCAGTCGAAAACCGTGTCGCACGCAGAAGGCGAGACGATCGTCGACCATCTCTTTGCCGCGTTTTTAAAACCTACATTATAAATACATCTTTTCTCTAAGGGAAAGAGATTTCTGCATACAGTTGTGTATGGAAGAGTGCGGAGCTTTACACAAGTACAATATGTGTCGGTGCGACGCGGGCCACGCGAGCAGTGTTTGGCCAGTCGATAACGAGCGTAACGAGAGGAGAATCGCAATGAGTCGCAATGTTCTTGATGAGGCACGCATTCATCCCGCCATCCGCGAGAAGATCGCCAACCATCATGCCGATATCGTGCGCGAGGTGCAGGCTGCGCTTGAAGCCAACGCGGTGGTGGTGGTCGGCATGGCCCAGAATCCGTTTCCGAAAAAAGCGCGCAAGGCGCTCGATGCAGTCGGCGTTCCTTATCGCTACCTTGAATACGGCGGCTACCTGAGCAACTGGCGCCGTCGCAATGCACTCAAGATGTGGACTGGATGGCCGACCTTTCCGATGATATTTGTGCACGGCGTTCTGCTCGGCGGTGCGAGCGAGCTGCAGCGCTTGATCGACTGTGGCGAGTTCTTACGCATGCTGGAGCAAGGCGCCGACACCAGGGGATCCTGAGATCTGTCACATTTTGAATGGCAGATTCTGCCGGCCACCCGACAGCGATGACTGCATTGCCCATCCTCGCGATCGCAACACTTTCGCTCCGGTGGACGCCGCGCGCTCACCGCCGATTGCCTCGGCATAAACCGCGCATCGAGGTGTGACGAACCGCTAAGCCCGCCTCCCGCCTTCCGGTGGACATCGTGGTGTGAGGTCGCCAGGCACAATCCGCGCGCCACCCATCATTCCGAGAGACGCATTTTCCTGATCCTGCGCGGCGCAGGATCAGGACGATGCTTTTTTGGCACAAGGCACCGTCCGATCGCCGCCTACGCGCGTTCCCGGTCCGGATTCACGTTCTGCGTTCCCCGCCAGTCCGGATTTGAACTAACCACCGTCGACGCAGACTAAATGACGCCAGGAAATTCCGGGGAACAGCTCGGGTTTTCGGGCTGGAATTCCCATTGCGCAACGTTTTTCTGATACTCAAATCACATGTATATATCTAAGGCGTCACTTTCACTATGTGCGATAAGTGCTTAATTTTTTTGAGGATTCACTCAATAGATTGCTTGAGCGAAACGCGCTAAGTCATTGAGTTCATTGAAAAAAATCGCATTTTTGTTTCCGAATATTACTTGACCGCAAATTAACCATCCTCTAAAGTGGGCAACAGTGTGAAAAAGTGTATTTTTGTGGGGCGAAAAGGCTGGTAGCCGTACGGAAATCACGGTTCAGAAGAACGATCAAAAACGACAACCACGAGGGTAATCAGGGTGTTCCAAGGCGCGTCAGCATTGAGTCTCGATGCCAAAGGACGGATGACGATTCCGGCCAAGCATCGCGACGCCTTGTCGCTTCAGTGCGAAGGCCGCGTCACGTTGACTCGCCATCCGCATGGCTGCCTGTTGTTCTTCCCGCGTCCCGTCTGGGAAAACCATCGCGAGCAGATCGCCGCGTGGCCGATGTCGGCGCGCGCCTGGCAGCGCATTTTCCTGGGTAATGCGTCCGATGTCGAAATGGATACGGCCGGCCGCATCCTGATCGCGCCCGAACTGCGCAACGCAGTCGGCCTGAAGCGCGACGTGATGCTGCTCGGCATGGGCAGCCATTTCGAGATCTGGGATGCCGAGAAGCTCGCCGAAGACGAGGCGCAGGCCGTGGCGAACGGCATGCCGGACGTGTTGAGTAATTTTTCCTTCTGACGGGCCGTGATGACTAATGAAACGGTGCCCGGATTGCAGCACCGTACGGTGCTGCTGGAAGAAGCGGTCGATGCGCTGGCGATCGACGGCGAACGCGCCAATGGCGTGTACGTCGATGGCACCTTCGGCCGCGGCGGCCACAGCCGCCGGATCCTGGAACGCCTCGGCCCGCAAGGCCGCCTGCTCGCGTTCGACAAGGATCCGCAGGCGATTGCGGTGGCGCAGGCGATTGGCGATGCACGTTTCGAGATCGTGCATGACAGCTTCGCCACCATGGATGAGGCGCTGGCGGCGCGGGGCGTGACGCTGGCGGACGGAATTTTGCTGGACCTGGGTATCTCGTCGCCGCAGGTGGATGAAGCGGGGCGGGGTTTCAGTTTTCGACTGGACGGGCCACTGGACATGCGCATGGACACGACGCGCGGCATGTCGGCGGCGGAGTGGCTCGCAACCGAGTCAGAACAGACGATAGGAAAGGTGATACGGGATTATGGGGAAGAACGGTTTGCTTTTCAGATTGCAAAGGCGATTGTTGCTCGCCGGGCAGTCGAGCCAATTTCAGGCACACGACAGCTTGCCGAGATCGTGGCACACGCCGTCAAAACCCGCGAGAAAGGCAAAGATCCGGCCACTCGCACCTTTCAGGCTATCCGGATTTACATCAATAAAGAGCTTGAAGAACTCGAAGTAGGACTGAGTGCCGCACTGAAAAAACTGGCACCGCACGGGAGATTGGCTGTGATCAGCTTTCATTCACTGGAAGATCGCATCGTCAAGCGCTTCATGGCCTCCAAAGCCAACGCGCCGCAGCCCGACCGTCGCCTGCCGATCCGCGCGGCAGACCTGCCGCAACCCGAACTCAAGCTGCTCTCGAAGATGAAACCCTCCGATGTCGAAGTCGCCGCCAATCCGCGCGCGCGTTCGGCGATCATGCGCGTGGCCGAGCGCACTGTCGCGCGCGGAGGCTTGCCATGAGCGGCCGCATCATTGCCGTCTTCGCCGCCGCCCTGGTCGGTTGTGCACTCTCCGTGGTCAATGCGCAATACCAGGCGCGCAGCCTGTTCATCGAGCTCGAGCGCGCGCAGGCCGCTTCCCGGCAGCTCGACATCGAGTGGGCGCAGCTGCAGCTCGACCAGTCCACGCTGGGAAAAAATGCCCGTATCGAAGCCAATGCGCGGCGTGACCTGAGCATGGTCCAGGTCACCCCCGCCCGCACGCAATACCTGACACCGGGGACGAACTGATGTCGCGTACAGCAGCCGCCAAGGGAGTGCAGTTCAGCGCGAGCCCGGTGCTCGCAATGAAGCTGCCCGTGTGGCGTTCACGCGTGGTCCTGTTCGGCCTGTTCGCCGCATTCGCCGCGCTCGCCGGCCGTGCGCTCTGGTTGCAGGGCATTTCCACCGACTTTTTACAGAAGCAGGGCGAATCGCGCTATGCGCGCACACTCGAACTGCCCGCAACGCGCGGCAAGATCACCGACCGCGACGGGCAGGTGCTGGCATCGTCCCTGCCGGTCAAGGCGATCTGGGCCATTCCGGACGACGTGCAGCAGGCGCCGCGCGACAAGCTGCGCGAGCTGGCGAAACTGCTCGACATGAGCGAGCGCGACCTCGACAAGAAGCTCGATTCCGACCGCAGCTTCGTGTATCTGAAGCGGCAGGTCGAGCAGGACACCGCGGACAAGATCGCAAAACTCAGCATTCCCGGCATCGAGGCTCGCAAGGAATACAAGCGCTATTACCCCGAGGGCGAGGTGATGGCGCATATCGTCGGCTTCACCAATGTCGAGGATGCGGGGCAGGAAGGCATGGAACTGGCGTTCCAGAAGAGCCTCGCGGGTACCAACGGCAGCCGCCGCGTCATCAAGGACCGGCTTGGTCGCATCGTCGAGGACATCGGCTCGGTCCGATCCCCGCACGATGGAAAGAACCTGGCACTGTCAATCGACAGCAAGATCCAGTATATCGCTTACTCGCAGTTGAAGGAGGCCGTCGAAAAGCACAAGGCGAAGGCTGCCGGCATCGTCGTGGTCGATGTGCAGACCGGCGAAGTGCTGGCGCTGGCCAACCTGCCTTCCTACAATCCGAACGACCGCACCCGCCTCACTGGCGCGCAACTGCGCAATCGCGTGCTTACCGACACCTTCGAGCCCGGCTCCATCATGAAGCCGTTCACGATCGCGCTCGCGCTGGAAAACAAACTGGTTACGCCCAGCACCGTGATCCAGACCGCGCCCGGCTACCTGACCATCGGCAAGGCAACGATTCACGATTCGCATGCGCATGGTCCGCTGACGGTATCGGAGGTGATCGAAAAGTCGTCCAACGTCGGCACGACAAAGATTGCGTTGCAGTTGCAGCCGCAGCAGATGTGGGAAATGTTTACTACCGTCGGTTTCGGCCAGCCTCCGAAGCTTGGCTTCCCCGGCGCAGTCGCCGGCCGCGTGCGCCCGTACAAATCGTGGCGGCCGATCGAGCAGGCGACCATGAGCTACGGGCACGGCATTTCGGTGTCGCTGATCCAGATGGCGCAGTCCTACATGATTTTCGCGCGCGACGGCGATACGATTCCGCTCTCTTTTCTCAAGGCCGCCGACCAACCGATCAGCCGCCGCGTGATCTCGGAAAAGACGGCGCGCGAGGTGCGGGCCATGATGGAAACCGTCGTGAGCCCGGCCGGCACGGCGCCCAAGGCGCAGGTGCCGGGCTATCGCGTGGCCGGCAAGACAGGTACCGCGCACAAGCTCGCGGGCGGGCAGTACGTCAATAAATATGTCGCATCGTTCGTCGGCTTTGCGCCGGTATCCCATCCCCGTCTCATCGTCGCCGTGATGGTCGACGAACCGACGAACGGCTCGTACTACGGCGGCGACGTCGCGGCGCCCGTTTTTGCTTCGGTGACCGCGAACGCGCTGCGCGCGCTGAACGTTCCACCGGACTCGCAGGTAACAGACATCATTATTCCGGCAGATGGCGTGAAGGAGAGCATGTGATGACTGCGGCCCCGACTTCGACGCTGACGGAAGCCCTGGCCTGGCTGCACGCGAACGCGCCGAAGGCCGACCTGTCTTCGGATTCACGCAGCGTCAAGCCGGGGGACGTGTTCTTCGCCTTCCCTGGCGAAACCGCGGATGGCCGCGACTATATCGAACGCGCGATGGAAGCCGGCACGAAAGCAGTGGTCTACGAAGCGAACGGCTTCGAATGGAACAACGCCTGGACCATGCCGCATCTCGCGGTGCCGAACCTGAAGGCGCTGTCCGGCCAGATCGCGAGCGGCTATTACGGGCACCCGGACGCCGCCATGTTTTCCGTCGCAGTGACCGGCACCAATGGCAAGACTTCCTGCACCCAATGGCTTGGCAGTGCGCTGTCGCGCCTCGGACAACCGACCGCCGTGATCGGCACGCTCGGCGTCGGATTCTTCCAGCGCGGCGAGCACGGCGGGTTCAGCACCACGGGCTATACCACGCCGGACGCCGTGCTCCTGCAGCGCAAGCTGGCGCAGCTTCATGGCGGGGGCGCACAGGCGCTCGCCATCGAGGCATCGTCGATCGGGCTGGAGCAGGGACGTATGGACGGCCTGCATTTCGACGTTGCCGTATTCACCAATTTCACGCGAGACCATCTCGATTATCACGGCAGCATGGAGGCCTATGAAGCAGCCAAGCGCAAGCTGTTCGACTGGCCGGGCCTGCAACATGCAGTCATCAACCTGGATGACGCCATGGGCCTGCGGCTGATTCGCCATGTGCAGGACACGCAACCGTCGGTGCTGATCATTGGCTACTCCATTACCGAATGTGCGGTCCCGGATGTGCCGACCTTGCGCGCGAGCGAAATCCGCACGAGTCATGGCGGCACCGCATTCCGGCTCGATTCGGCATTCGGGTCGGCGCAGGTGAAGACGCAGCTCGTCGGTGAGTTCAACGTCAGTAACGTGCTCGCCATTCTGGGTGTCCTGCTGGCCAGGAACGTCGATTTGAAGGCTGCGGTCGAAGCAGCCGAAACGCTGAAGGCCGTGCCGGGCCGCATGCAGCAATTGGGAGGGCAGGACGCACCGCTGGTCGTGATCGATTATGCGCATACGCCGGACGCGCTGGAAAAAACGCTGGTGACCCTGCGTCAGGTGACGCATCAGCGTCACGGCGAGTTGTGGTGCGTCTTCGGTTGCGGCGGCGACCGTGATCCGGGCAAGCGCCCGCAGATGGGCAAGGTCTCACAGGAGGCAGATCACATCATCGTCACCAGCGACAACCCGCGCAGCGAGGACCCGACCGTGATCCTGTCGCAGATCATGGAAGGGATCGATACTCCCCGCCTGGTCCGCAACGCGCCGCATGTGATCGAGGACCGTGCCGCAGCCATCCTGTGGGCAGTGCGGCACGCAGGGAAAAACGACGTGGTCCTGCTGGCAGGGAAGGGACACGAGCCGTACCAGGAAATCAAAGGCAAGAAATTGCCGTTTTTGGATGCAGACCATGCCGCGCTGGCATTGGCTGCAAGGGCAACAATGAAGGGGATGAATTAATGAAATCATCATTGGCTGAATTGCAGCCATGGATTTCGAGTGCCGTCGTGGTGAACAACACCGCGACCGATGCAGCATTTGACGGGGTGTCGACCGACAGTCGTCAGGTAGCCGTCGGCAACCTGTTCGTCGCACTGCGCGGCGAGCGTTTCGACGCACATGATTTTCTGGATGAAGTGGCGGCCAAAGGCGTGGCCGCAGTCGTAGTCGAACGCGTGCCGGAAGGCCTGATGGTGCCGGCGCTGGTCGTGCCGGACGCGCGCGTCGCACTGGGCGAGATCGCCCGCTTCTGGCGCCGCCGGTTCACGCTGCCGGTCATTGGCGTCACCGGCAGCAATGGCAAGACGACCGTCAAGGAGATGATTGCATCGATCCTTGCGGCGGCTTTCGGCGCAGACCATGTACTTGCCACCCGCGGCAACCTGAACAACGAGATCGGCGTGCCGCTGACCGTTTTCCGCCTGGACGATGCGCACAAGGCGGCGGTGGTCGAACTGGGCATGAACCATCCCGGCGAGATTGCAACCATCACCGGCATCGCGGTACCGACTGTCGGCCTGGTCAACAATGCGCAGCGCGAACACCAGGAATTCATGGAAAGCGTCGAGGCGGTCGCAAAGGAAAACGGCAGCGTGATCGCCGGACTGTCGGCGGAAGGCGTTGCGGTGTTCCCGGCTGATGACACTTACACATCCTTGTGGCGCGCGCTTGCCGGCCCGCGCAAGACCTTGACATTCGGCCTGTCGCAGGACGCCGATGTCAGCTGCACTTTTCAGGTGAACGATTTCGGCAGTGACCTGTCCATAACTGCCGGTGGGAAATATTTTCAGGTGAAGCTCTCCGCCGCGGGTGCACACAACGTGCGCAATGCCCTGGCCGCGACGGCATGCTCGCTGGCGATCGGCGTGCCCGAGGAAGCGATCGTTCGCGGCCTCGAGGCATTCGCGCCGGTCAACGGCCGACTGCAGCGCAAGACGGCGAAGAGCGGCGCCCTGGTGATCGACGATACCTATAACGCCAATCCGGATTCGGTGCGCGCCGCGATCGATGTCCTGTCGCACGCGGCGTCGCCCCGCATCCTGGTGCTGGGCGACATGGGAGAGGTGGGCGACGAAGGCCCGCAGTTCCATGTCGAGATCGGCGCCTACGCGCGAGAAAAGGGCATCGAACATCTGCTGACATTGGGTGAACTGGCACGCCACGCGAGCGCGGCGTTCGGTTCGCCGGCACAGCATTTCGACGCGATCGACGCCATCAACCAGGCAGCCGAGAGACTTGTTTCCTCCGGTACGACGGCGCTGGTGAAGGGCTCGCGCTTCATGAAGATGGAGCGCGTGGTCCAGCACCTCGTCAATACATCAGATAAAGGACAGGGATCTCACTGACATGCTGCTCTGGCTGGCACAATATTTTCAGCAGGACCTCGGACCACTCCGGGTCTTCAACTTCATTACCTTCCGCGCGGTGTTCGCCACGCTGACCGCACTCGCCATCGGCCTCGCTGCCGGCCCGGCCATGATCCGCATGCTGACCCGACTGAAGGTCGGCCAGGCGGTTCGCACCGACGGGCCGCAAACCCACCTGATCAAGTCCGGTACGCCCACCATGGGCGGCGCGCTTATCCTGCTCTCCATCGCGATTTCGACCCTGCTGTGGTCGGACTGGAGCAACCGCTTCGTCTGGGTAGTGCTGGTCGTGACCATGGGCTACGGCGCCATCGGCTGGGTCGACGACTATCGCAAGGTGGTCTACAAGAACCCGGAAGGCATGTCCTCGAAGGAGAAGTATTTCTGGCAGTCGCTGATCGGCATCATCGCCGCCATTTACCTCGCCTTCTCGGTCTCCGCGCCGACCAATACCAAGGTCTGGCAACTGTTCCTCGCGTGGGTGCAGTCCGGTTTCAACCTCGACCTGCCGCCAAAGGCCGACCTGATCGTCCCCTTCTTCAAGACCATCAGCTATCCGCTCGGCGTATGGGGCTTCATGGCGCTGACCTACTTCGTCATCGTCGGCACCAGCAATGCCGTCAACCTGACCGATGGTCTTGATGGTCTCGCCATCATGCCGACCGTGATGGTCGGTTCCGCGCTCGGCCTGGTCGCTTATCTGACCGGCAGCGCGGTGTATGCGAAGTATCTGTTCATCCCGCATATTCCCGGCGCGGCGGAACTGCTGATCTTCTGCGGCGCCATGTCCGGCGCGGGCCTCGCCTTCCTCTGGTACAACGCCTATCCGGCACAGGTGTTCATGGGCGACGTCGGCGCGCTTGCGCTGGGCGGCGCGCTCGGCACCATCGCCGTGATCGTGCGCCAGGAGATCGTACTGTTCATCATGGGCGGCATCTTCGTGGTCGAGACGCTGTCGGTGATGCTGCAGGTGAGCTATTTCAAGTACACCAAAAAACGTTACGGCGTCGGCCGCCGCATCCTGATGATGGCGCCGCTGCATCACCATTTTGAACAAAAGGGGTGGAAAGAAACCAAGGTCGTGGTGCGCTTCTGGATCATCACGATGATGCTGGTGTTGTTCGGACTCTCAACCTTGAAGCTGCGCTGATGGACTACCAGGGCAAACACGTACTCGTACTCGGGCTCGGCGAATCGGGCCTGGCGATGGCATTGTGGCTGGCGCGCTGCGGCGCGAAGCTGCGCGTCGCCGACACGCGTGCGCAGCCGGAGCGCCTGCCGGCACTGAAGGAGGCTGTCGCGGATGCGGAATTCATCGGTGGAGCGTTCGACGCCAGCCTGTTGGAAGGCATCGACTTCGTGGCTGTCAGCCCGGGGCTCGCGCCCGGCCGCGAGCTGGCCGCGATTGTTCCGGCAGCGCAGGAAAAAAATATTCCTTTGTGGGGCGAGATCGAACTGTTCGCGCAGGCGCTTGCCGCGTTGCGCTTGCAACGCGAGTACGCGCCGAAAGTGATCGCGATTACCGGCACCAACGGCAAGACCACGGTCACCAGCCTGACCGGCCTGCTGTGCCGCCGCGCAGGATTGAAAACGCAGGTGGCCGGCAACATCAGCCCGGCCGCTCTCGACGTGCTGCGCGCTGCGCTGGATGCCGACGACCTGCCGCAGGCATGGGTGCTTGAACTGTCGAGCTTCCAGCTTCACACAACATTCAGCCTGGAGGCTGACGTCGCCACCGTGCTCAACGTGACGCAGGACCACCTCGACTGGCACGGTAGCATGGAAGCCTACGCGGCCGACAAGGCGCGCATCTTCGGCGCGCGCACCATTCGCCTGCTCAATCGCGACGACCCGCGCGTGATGCAGATGACATCGCCGCTGGCAACCAGCATCAGCTTCGGCGCGGACGAACCCGACCGGCCGGACTGCTTCGGCCTGGTCGACGACAACGGCATGCAGTGGCTGTCGACGGCAATCGCCTCGGAAGATGGCGAAAAGCGCCGTCGCAAGAAGGACAACATCGAACTGCCAATCATTCTCAACCGCCTGATGCCGGCGGACGCGCTCAAGATCCGCGGCCAGCACAATGCCGTCAATGCGCTCGCTGCGCTGGCCCTTTGTCGTGCGATCGGCCTGCCGCTGGCGCCCTTGCTGCATGGCCTGCGCGATTATCACGGCGAGCCGCATCGCGTGGAGTTGGTAGCCAATGTCGGCGACGTCGATTATTACGATGACAGCAAGGGCACCAACGTCGGCGCGACGGTGGCGGCCTTGAACGGCCTCGGGCTGCAGCAGCACGGCACGCACCGGTTGATCCTGATCGCCGGCGGCGACGGCAAGGGCCAGGACTTCGCGCCCCTCGCTGAACCGGTTGCCAAATATGTCCGCGCGGTGCTCCTGATCGGCAAGGATGGCCCCGCGATCCGCGACGCCGTGGCAGCGACCGGCGTCGAGCTTGTCGATTGCGACACGCTGGAAAACGCGGTGCAGAAGGCGTCCGGGCTGGCTCAGGCCGGCGACGCCGTGCTGCTGTCGCCAGCCTGCGCCAGCCTCGACATGTTCAGGAACTACGCGCACCGGGCCGAGGTCTTTGTGGATTCGGTACGCGAAGTAGCGCTGTCGCGCGGCGAGGTATTCCCGTGAAATTCGCGCTGTCATCCTTTTCCAGCTCATCTTCGCAGGCGCCGCTGCCCGGTGTCGTGCAGCGCTCGAAGATGATGGAGTACGACCAACCGCTGGTGTGGGTGGTCGTGCTCCTGATGCTGTTCGGGATGGTGATGGTCTACTCGGCCTCGATCTCGCTGCCGGATTCGCCGAAATACGCGAGCTATTCGAATTCGCATTTCCTTGTCAGGCAGGCGGCATTCATCGCGTTGTCCATGTTCGCCGGTTTGCTGGCGTTCCGCGTGCGCGTCGAAACCTGGCAGCGCCTTGCGCCTTACCTGTTCGTCGCGACGCTCGTGCTGCTCGTCCTGGTCCTCATACCGGGCATCGGCAAGGGCGTCAATGGCGCGAAGCGGTGGCTGCCGTTCAAGGTGTTCAACCTGCAGCCGTCGGAACTGATGAAGCTGTTCGTCGTCCTGTACGCGGCCGACTACACGGTGCGCAAACAGCAAGTGATGCACAAGCTGACCAAGGGCTTCATGCCGATGACGATCGCGATCGGCTTCGTCGGGCTGCTGCTCCTGCTGGAGCCGGACCTCGGCGCGTTCGGCGTGATCGTGTGCATCGCGATGGGCATCCTGTTCCTGGGCGGGATCAACGGCATCTGGTTCGGCGGGATTGGTGCGACGCTGGTCGGCATTTTCAGCCTCGTGATCATCTTGTCGCCATGGCGGCGGGAACGTATTTTTGCGTACCTCAATCCATGGACGGAAGAGAACTCGCTGGGCAAGGCATACCAGCTGTCGCATTCTCTGATCGCATTTGGCCGCGGCGAACTATTGGGCGTGGGCCTGGGCGGCAGCGTGGAAAAGCTGCATTACCTACCCGAGGCGCATACCGACTTCCTGCTTGCGGTGATCGGCGAGGAACTCGGCTTCGCCGGCGTGCTGGTCGTCGTCATGCTGTTTTACTGGATCGTCAAACGATCCTTCGAAATTGGCCGCCAGGCTATCGCGATTGACCTTACCTTCGCGGGGCTGGCAGCCAAGGGTATTGGAATCTGGATTGGTGTACAGGCTTTTATCAATATGGGTGTAAATCTCGGCTTGCTGCCGACCAAGGGCTTGACACTTCCCTTGATGAGCTACGGCGGATCGGGCGTGCTGATCAACTGCATCGGCCTCGCCATCCTGCTGCGTATCGATTACGAGAACAGAGTGCTCATGCGTGGAGGCCGCATATGAAACGCCTCCTGATCATGGCAGCCGGGACCGGCGGCCATATTTTCCCCGGCCTGGCGATCGCGCAGACCATGCGTGATCGCGGCTGGCAAGTGTCCTGGCTGGGCACGATGCACGGCATGGAGCGCGACATCGTACCGAAGCACAAGGTTGAGATGGATTCCATCGACTTCGCCGGTGTGCGCGGCAAGGGCTTGATGCATACGGTGCGCGGCATGTTCAAGCTGGCGGGCGCGTTTGCATCCTGCTTCAGCATCATCGGCCGCCGCAAGCCGGACGTGGTGCTCGGCATGGGCGGTTACGTCACCGTGCCGGGCGGCATGATGGCGAAGCTACGCGGCGTGCCGCTCGCATTGGTCAATGCCGATGCGGCGCTGCTGCTGTCGAACAAGACGCTGGCGCCGGTGGCAAAGCGCGTGCTGTTCGGCTTTCCGGCCGACTTTGGCGCGGCGGCCAGCAAGGCCATGGTGACCGGCAATCCGGTGCGCAAGGAAATCCTCGACGTGCCCTTGCCCGCGCAGCGCTACGCAGGCCGCAACGGTCCGCTGCGCCTGCTGGTGGTCGGCGGCAGTCTGGGCGCGAAAGTGCTAAATGAATGCATTCCAGCTGCGCTGGCGCGCATTCCCGCCGAAGTTCGCCCAAGCGTCACACACCAGTCGGGCAAGCAGCACATCGACGCGTTGCGCAAAGCCTATGCCGATGCGAAGGTGCAGGCGGAAGTCGTGGATTTCATCGATGACATGCCGCGCCGCTATGCAGAGGCGGACCTGGTGATCTGCCGCGCCGGCGCGATCACTGTATCGGAACTGACCGCGGCAGGCGTCGCCAGCGTGCTGGTGCCCCTCGTGGCATCGACCACTTCCCACCAGCGCGACAACGCGCAGTGGATGGCGAACCAGAAGGCGGCGATCCATTTGCCGCAAAACGAATTGAACCCGGAGCGGTTGTCGCAACTGCTGCAATCGCTTTCGCGTGATGCATGCAGGACGATGGCAGAGGCGGCGCATGCCCTGGGCAGGCGCCAGGCGAACGAAACAATCGCTAACGTACTGGAAGAATTAGCCACACAAGCATGAAACACAAAGTCAAAAACATTCATTTCGTCGGTATTGGCGGCTCGGGGATGAGCGGCATCGCGGAGGTGCTGCTGAACCTTGGCTACACCGTGTCCGGCTCGGACCTGGGCAGCAATGCCGCCACTCAGCGCCTCGCGGAACTGGGGGCGAAAGTCACACTCGGCCACGCGGCGGAAAACATCGAAAAGGCCGACGCCATCGTGACCTCGACCGCGGTCAAGGGTGACAACCCCGAAGTGATCGCCGGACGCGCCAAGCGCATTCCGATCGTGCCGCGTGCCGTCATGCTCGCCGAACTGATGCGCCTGAAGCAGGGTATCGCGATTGCCGGCACGCACGGCAAGACCACCACCACCAGCCTTGTCGCCAGCGTGCTGGCCGAGGGCGGGCTGGACCCGACCTTCGTGATCGGCGGCCGTCTCAACAGCGCCGGCGCCAACGCCAAGCTCGGTGCAGGGGATTTCATCGTCGCCGAAGCGGACGAATCGGACGCGTCCTTCCTCAACCTGTCGCCGTGCATCGAAGTCATCACCAACATCGATGCCGACCACATGGAGACGTACGACCACAGCTTCGCAAAGTTGAAACAGGCGTTTGTCGAATTCACCCAGCGCCTGCCGTTTTATGGCGTGGCGATGCTGTGCATCGACGATCCGAATGTGCGCGAAATCATGCCGTTCATCTCCAAGCCCATCCTGACCTACGGCTTTCGCGAGGATGCGCAAGTGCGGGCGACCGACGCCCGCGCAGTCGACGACCACATGGAATTCACGGTGATCCAGGAAGGCTATCCGCCGCTGGACGTGCGCCTGAACCAGCCCGGCATGCACAATGTGCAGAATGCCTGCGCCGCCATTGCCATCGCGCGTGAAGTGGGCGTGAAGGATGCCGCGACGCAGAAGGCATTGCGCGAGTTCACGGGCGTCGGCCGCCGCTTTACGCGTTATGGCGAGATCAAGCTGCCGTCGGGCGGTGCGTTCACGCTGGTTGACGATTACGGTCATCACCCGGTGGAAATGGCTGCCACGCTCGCAGCGGCGCGCGGCGCCTATCCGGGCCGGCGCATCGTGCTGGCATTCCAGCCGCACCGCTACACACGTACGCGCGACCTGTTCGAGGATTTCGTCAAAGTCCTGTCCACGGTGGACGCGCTGGTGCTGGGTGACGTGTATCCGGCGGGCGAGCAGCCGATCGTCGCGGCAGACGGCCGTGCGCTCGCACATGCGCTGCGCGTGCTCGGCAAGGTGGAGCCGCTATTTGTGGAAGACATCGCCGACATGCCGGCGACGATCATGAGCGTGGCAAAGGATGGGGATGTGGTCATCACCATGGGTGCCGGCTCGATCAGCGGCGTGCCTGGCAAGCTGGCTCAGGGAAGCTGAGCGTGGACGCGGGATCAATCATGAGTGCAACAGATCTGAAGAAAGAATTTGGAAAAGTCGGTGTGCTGTTCGGCGGACGCTCCGCCGAGCGGGAAGTCTCGCTGATGTCGGGGCAGGGCGTGCTCAAGGCGCTGCAGGACAAGGGCGTTGATGCACGTGGCTTTGACCCGGCCGAGCGCAGCCTGGCCGAATTGGCAGCGGAGAAGTTTGACCGCGTGTTCATCGCGCTGCATGGACGCTACGGCGAGGACGGCACGCTGCAAGGCGCGCTGGAGCAACTGGGCATTCCGTACACGGGTTCGGGCGTGATGGCCTCGTCGATCGGCATGGACAAGGTGATGACCAAGCGTATCTGGTTGAGCCACAGCCTGCCCACGCCGCGCTTCATCGTCCTCGATTCCCAGAATGCGGGCAATGAAGAGCTGCGCAAGGTGCCGGACGAACTCGGCCTGCCGTTGATGCTGAAGGCGCCGCACGAAGGCTCGACGATCGGTATCAGCAAGGTGGCCGGCTACTCGGACATGCAGGAGGCATTCGCGCACTGCGCGAAATACGACGAGGTGGTGCTGGCGGAAGAATTCGTGAGCGGTCGGGAATTGACCGTGCCGGTGCTCGGCCGTGGCCGTCACGCGCGCGCCCTGCCGATCGTCGAGATCCGTGCGCCGCAGGGCAATTACGACTACCAGAACAAGTATTTCAGTGACGAGACGCAGTACCTTTGCCCGGCGCCGCTGGACGAGGAGCTGACGAAGCGCATTCAGTCGATCGCGGTGCGGGCGTTCAATGCGCTCGGCTGCGCAGGGTGGGCGCGTGTCGATTTCATGCTGCGCGCAGCGGACAACGAACCGTTCCTGCTGGAGATCAATACATCTCCGGGCATGACCGGCCATTCTCTTGTGCCGATGTCGGCCAAGGCCGCGGGCATCAGCTACGAGGACCTGTGCGTGGAAATCCTGCGCGGCGCCAGCCTCGAACTGAAGCCGTCGGAAGACTGGCGCCCGACCTGAGGAAACGAGAACGACCATGTGGCACGACGTCAGAATGCTCAACGCAACCACCAATGCCCTGCTGGGGCTGCTGGTGCTGAGCCTCTTCGCGTCAGGCCTGTGGTGGGTGGCGCAGCGGCCGATGTTCACGCTGAAGATGATTCGCATCGAAGGTGTCGGCGAAAGCCAGCTGCGGCACGTTAATCCTTCCACGGTGCGCACGACGGCGGTGCCGCGCATCAAGGGTAATTTCTTCACGACCAACCTGGACACGGTGCGCCAGGCGTTCGAAGCAGTCCCCTGGGTGCGCAAGGCGACGGTGCGCCGCGAGTGGCCGAACAAGCTGATCGTGAACATTGAGGAACACGAAGCGCTCGGAACCTGGGGCGAGGAAGGGCGGCTGGTATCGGTAAAAGGGGATGTATTTACCGCCAACATGGCCGAGGCGGAGGAGGACGGCGAGCTGCCGGAATTCGCCGGACCGGACGGCAGCGAGAAGGAAGTGGTGTCGCGCTATCGCCAGCTGACCGGCTGGTTCAAGCCGATCAACCTCGCGCCGGAAGCGGTGCACCTCTCGGGCCGCTACGCATGGACAGTGAAGCTCAGCAACGGGATGGTCGTCGAACTTGGACGGGAGCAGAGCAAGACGACGCTGAAGGACCGGGTGGATCGCCTGATTGCGATCTATCCGCAACTGGTGATGCGGCTGCAGGACAAAATTGAAAGTGTGGATATGCGTTATCCGAACGGACTGGCATTGAAGGCCCAAGGACTGACGCTCGGAGCGAACGGCAGGAAAAAGTAAGCAGACAACATGACAAAAGACGCAAAAAATCTGATCGTCGGTCTCGATATCGGCACTTCGAAGGTGGTCGCGGTGGTCGCCGAAGTGATGCCCAATGGGAGGCATGAGGTCATCGGCCTCGGCCAGCACGAATCCAAGGGCCTGAAGAAGGGCGTGGTGGTCAACATCGAGGCGACGGTCGAGTCGATCCAGCGCGCGCTGGAAGAAGCCGAGCTGATGGCCGACTGCAAGATCAAGAACGTCTACACGGGCATTGCCGGCAGCCACATCCGCAGCTTCAATTCGAGCGGCATGGTGGCGATCAAGGACAAGGAAGTCACTGCGGCCGACGTGGCGCGCGTCATCGAGACGGCGAAGGCGGTCAACGTCCCGACCGATCAGCAGCTGCTGCATACCGTGCCGCAGGAATTCATCGTGGACAGCCAGGAAGACGTGCGCGAGCCGATCGGCATGAGCGGCATCCGCCTCGAGGTGAAGGTGCACATCGTCACCGGCGCGGTCTCCGCGGTGCAGAACATCGTCAAGTGCGTGCGCCGCTGCGGCCTGGAAGTTTCCGACCTGATTCTGCAGCCGATGGCTTCTGCCGATTCAGTGCTGACACCGGACGAAAAGGAACTCGGCGTGGTGCTGATCGATGTCGGCGGCGGCACGACCGACGTGGCGATCTTCACCGAAGGCGCGATCCGTCACACCGCGGTCATTCCGATTGCAGGCGACCAGATCACGAACGACATTGCCATGGCGGTGCGCACGCCGACCTCCGAAGCGGAAGAAATCAAGCTGCGCTATGGCGTCGCCAAGCAGGTGCTGGCCGATCCGAACGAAACGCTGGAAGTGCCCGGCCTCGGCGATCGCGGCCCGCGCACCCTGTCGCGCCAGGCGCTGGCCGCCGTGATCGAGCCGCGCGTGGAAGAACTGTTTGCGCTGGTGCACCAGGTGGTGCGCGAGTCCGGCTACGAGGAAGTGCTGTCGTCGGGACTGGTGCTCACAGGCGGCTCGGCCATGATGCCGGGCATGGTGGAGCTGGCGGAAGACATCTTCCTCAAGCCGGCCCGCCTCGGTGTTCCGGAGTACAGCGGGCAGCTCGCCGACGTGGTGCGCAGCCCGCGTTATTCGACCGTGTTGGGTTTGTTATTGGAAGCAAAGAAGCAGTATCTGCGCGGCCATATCGTCACTCGCCAGGATGGATCGGTGAAGGCAGTGTGGCAACGCATGAAAGAGTGGTTTTTGGGGAATTTTTAAAAGCAATATCAAGAGCAATAATTTTTCAAGTAACTGCAGTTTGCAGTTGCTAGTCGCCACACCGCGGGGTGACTAACGACTGAAAACTGCATCATCTAAGGGAGTCATCATCATGGAAATCGATATGATCGATAATGCAAATATAGGCACAGTGATCAAGGTTGTCGGTGTTGGCGGGGCAGGGGGCAATGCGGTTCAGCACATGATCAACAAGGGCGTGTCCGGCGTGGAGTTCATCGCCGCCAATACCGATGCGCAGGCACTCGCGCAATCGAAGGCGGACAACATCATCCAGATCGGCGATTCCGGCCTGGGCGCAGGCATGAAGCCCGAAGTCGGCCGCCAGTTGGCGGAAGAGTCGCGCTCCCGCATCGAGGATGCGCTGCGCGGCGCGCACATGGTGTTCATCGCAGCAGGCATGGGCGGCGGCACCGGCACCGGCGCGGCTCCGATCGTTGCGCAAGTGGCGAAGGAACTCGGCGCGCTGACCGTGGCAGTGGTTTCCAAGCCGTTCTCCTATGAAGGCGCGAAGTGCATGGAAATCGCCGACGAAGGACTTGATGCGCTGACCGCGCACGTCGACTCCCTGATCGTGATCCTGAATGAAAAGCTGGAAGACATCTACGAAGATGACAGCATGATCGAGTGGCTGCAGCACGCCGACGACGTGCTGAACAATGCAGTCGCGGGCATTGCGGAAATCATCAATGTGCCTGGTCACATCAACGTCGACTTCAACGACGTCAAGACCATCATGGGCGAGCAGGGCAAGGCGATGATGGGCACGGCAACCGCTTCCGGTGTCGACCGCGCGCGCATCGCAGCGGAGCAGGCGGTTGCATCGCCGCTGCTCGACGGCATCGACCTGTCCGGCGCGCGCGGCGTGCTGGTCAACGTGACCGCCAGCCGCAGCCTGAAGGGCAAGGAAATCAAGGAAGTGATGGCGACCGTGCGTGCCTTCGCGGCACCGGATGCGTCGATCGCGCAAGGCATCGCGTACGACGACACCATGGGTGACGAAATCCGCGTCACCGTCGTTGCCACTGGCCTGGGCCGCGCGCGCAAGAATGTGCAACTGGTGCAAACGCCGGTCCTGCGCACCGGCACGCACAATGAGCCGATCATGCAGCACACCGGCTTTAATGGCACCGGCACTGCACAGCCGGCCGCCTCGTTCGAAAACCTCAGCAAGCCGGCCGTTTGGCGCCGCGAGTCTGCGTCGGAAACGGTGCGCGCGCTGGAAAAGAACGGCATGGAAACCTACGACATCCCGGCATTCCTGCGCAAGCAGGCAGACTGACGGGAAGCCGGCCTTGCGGCGCTCCGTTGGCGCGCTGCAAGAATGGCAAGAACAAGGCATACTGCGGTCTGGACGCCGCGCCTCCCGGCGCGGCGTTTTTATTTCTGGAAGATGGAGTGTCCACGGAAAACACAGAAAACACGGAAAGTGCCGGGCTTGTGAACAGTAATGAGACAGGCGGTGCGCTTTACCCGACCGGTGAATGCCAGTAGTGACGCTCACCGCCGCGCATTCAGAAGATTTCCGTGCTTTCTGTGTTTTCCGTGGACAAAATCCTCTCCCAAGATTCACCTTCGAACCCAACCAAAGCAAAGAGGACTGCACCATGACAATCAAGATTGGCGATCGCCTCCCTGAAGGCACTCTCTCGGAATTCATCGAAGTCGCGTCTGAGGGCTGTTCGCTCGGCCCCAATGTGTTCAAGGTCAGCGAACTGGTCAAGGGGAAGAAGATCGCGATCTTCGGCCTGCCGGGCGCATTCACGCCCACCTGCTCGGCGCAGCATGTCCCCGGCTATGTCGCGCTGGCGGACAAGTTCAAGGCCAAGGGCGTCGATGAAATCTGGTGCATCTCGGTGAACGATGCCTTCGTGATGGGGGCCTGGGGGCGCGACCAGAAGGCGACCGGCGTCGTGCGCATGATGGCGGATGGCAGCGCCACCTTCACCAAGGCGCTCGGCCTCGAGATGGATCTCACGGCCAAGGGCATGGGCGTGCGTTCGCAGCGCTATTCGATGCTCGTGGAAGACGGCGTCGTGAAGCAGCTGAACGTCGAACAGCCGGGCAAGTTCGAAGTGTCGAATGCCGAAACGTTGCTGGCACAGGCCGGCTGAACGGAAATCCGGGAAGGACGGGAACGGCGCTTCGGCGCCGTTTTTTCTTGGAGGCGCGGCGCGCAACCCGATGACAGTTACTTATCTGCAGCGCCCATGAACCAGCGCAACCCGGAGTTGCCATTTTGTACTATGCTTCTGTGGCAACTTAGGCATTATTTTTTCTTTCCCTTTGGCATGAAAGGTCGAGCGATGAGCATCATGAGCGAATTCAAGGAATTTGCCCTGAAGGGCAATGTCATGGACCTGGCGGTCGGCGTGATCATCGGCGCCGCCTTCGGCAAGATCGTCGACTCGCTGGTTGGCGACATCATCATGCCGGTCATCGGGAAGATCCTGGGCGGACTTGATTACAGCAATTACTTCATTCCATTGTCGGGGCAGACCGCGACGACCCTGGCCGAAGCCAGAAAGGCCGGCGCCGTGTTGGCCTACGGAAATTTCATCACGGTCGTCCTGAACTTCGTCATTCTTGCCTTCATCATTTTCCTGATGGTCAAGCAAATGAACCGCATCAAGAGAAACGCGCCGCCGCCGGCCCCGTCAGCGCCGCCGGAAGAAGTCGTCCTGCTGCGCGAGATTCGCGACAGCCTGAAGCACTAATCCAGGCCGCCGTGACTCTGCCGCTCAGGGGCCACGACAAGCTTGACGTGCGCCTCCTTCAACACCCTTGCAAGCGCTTCCGGCGGCCGTGCGTCGGTGAACAGCATATCGATCTGCGACACATGCGCCATCCGCACCAGCGCTTGCCGGCCGAACTTGTCATGATCGGCCACCAGCCACACCTCGCGTGACTGCTCGATGATGGCCTGCGCCACCTTCACCTCGCGCGGATCGAAGTCGCGCAGGGTGCCGTCCGGCTCGATGCTGGAAATCCCGATGATGCCGATATCCACCTTGAACTGGCGGATGAAGTCGATGGTGGCTTCGCCGACGATGCCGCGGTCGCGTCCGCGCACCACGCCGCCGGCCAGGATGACCTCGCAATGCGGATTGTCCGCAAGGATCGCCGCCACATTGAGGTTATTGGTGACGACGTGCAGGCCGCGATGATGCGCGAGCGCCCGCGCCACCTCTTCTGTCGTGGTGCCGATATTGACCAATAACGAACATCCCGGCGGCACCTGCTTCGCGACCGCATTGGCGATGCGGCGCTTGGCATCGATGTTCATCACCTGGCGCTGGCGGTAGTCGATGTTTTCCACCGAGGAAGGCAGTCCGACCCCGCCGTGATAGCGCGCCAGCAACTTCGCCTCTTCCATCAGCTTCACGTCGCGTCGCACCGTTTGCGGCGTCACGTCGAGTTCCTGCGCCAGTTCTTCCACTGACATGGTGACGCGCTGCCGGACTACTTCAAGCAGCCGGCGCTGGCGTGGGTTAAGCGTCATCCCGTTTCTCCGTTCTCCGATGGCAACATCATAAGTCGAATTCAAAAACGAAGCCAAACGAACAAAAGATGCTCAAATAGATGTTGATTTGTTTTCGTATTTTGTCGTATCTTACGCTCTTGTCACTATATCTCCACTTTTTTCGGGCATCAGATGGAAGACGGCCAGGGAAAAATCGAATGCGATCTGCTTGTCGTCGGCGGTGGTATCAACGGCGCCGGCATTGCGCGCGACGCAGCGGGGCGCGGCCTCTCCGTCGTTCTGTGCGAGAAGGACGACCTGGCGGCTCACACTTCGTCGGCCTCGTCGAAGTTGATCCACGGCGGACTGCGCTATCTCGAGCATTACGAATTCGGCTTGGTGCGCAAGGCTCTGATCGAGCGTGAAGTCCTGTTGCGTTCGGCGCCCCATATCATGTGGCCGCTGCGCTTCGTGCTGCCCCATGACAAGGGGCAGCGTCCGGCATGGATGATCCGTGTCGGCCTGTTCATGTACGATGGCCTGGCCCGCCGCGAGCTGCTTCCGGGGTCGCGCGGCGTCGATCTGCGCAAGCATCCCGCCGGCCAGCCGCTCAAGCCCGAGTTCACGCGCGGTTTTGTGTATTCCGATGGTTGGGTCGACGATGCCCGGCTCGTGGTATTGAACGCCGTCGATGCTTCCGAGCGCGGCGCGACCATACTCACCCGCACCCGCTGCGAATCGGCGCGGCGCCAGGGCGACCGCTGGCTCGCGGAACTGCGCACCGCGAGCGGCAAGTCCATCACCGTCAACGCCCGCTGCCTGGTCAATGCCGCCGGCCCGTGGGCGGCCCACTTCCTCCAGACGGCCGCGCACCGGCCGACCGAAAAGGCGCTGCGCCTCATCAAGGGCAGCCATATCGTCGTGCCGCGCCTGTTCGACCATCCCTATGCCTACATCTTCCAGCACCCGGACGGCCGCATCGTGTTCGCCATTCCCTTTCAGGAAGACTTCACGCTGATCGGTACCACCGATGTCGAATACCACGGCGACCCGAACGAGGTCGCCATCGACGACGGCGAAATCTTCTACCTGTGCGAGCTCGCCAGCCGTTATTTCCGCCAGCAGATCGTCCCATCCAGTGTGGTGTGGGCCTACTCCGGCGTCCGTCCGCTCGTCGAAGACGAATCCTCCGACGCCTCCGCCGTCACGCGCGATTACCGGCTTGAACTCGACAGGGAAGGTGCGCCGCTGCTGTCGGTGTTCGGCGGCAAGATCACCACCTTCCGCAAGCTGGCGGAAGAGGCCCTCGATATGCTCGCCACTCTGCTGCCGATGCACGGCGGCGCCTGGACGGCGGATGCTTGCCTGCCCGGCGGTGACCTGTTTGGCGCGAAGCCGGTCAATCGCGCCGTCCTGGAATTCGATCGCTTCGTGGCGGAACTGCAGAAGCAGTTCGCATGGCTGCCGCCCGCGCTGGTGGCCCGCTACGCGCGCGCCTATGGCACACGCACCCATGCACTGCTCCGCGGCTGCCGCAGGATCGGCGATCTCGGCGACGAGATCGCGCCCGGCCTGTTTGAAGCTGAAGTCAACTATCTGATGCGGCGCGAATGGGCTGCTACTGCAGAGGACGTCCTGTGGCGGCGATCGAAGCTCGGCCTGCACCTGCCGATCGGCGCAGCGGCGCGGCTGGATGCATGGATGCGGGAACGGAGGGCGGAGCAGGCAAGACCGGAGATGCGCGCATAACAACAAACACGCGCGCAGCAGTATTGATTGGAGGATGACAAGGTGCTTCTGGCATTGGAAGACGTCAGCAAGAAAGCTGGCGCTGAGGATCATATTTACCCGCTCTCGTTGACGCTGGTGCCCGGCACCATCAACGTGCTGCTGGGTACGACCAAGGCAGGGAAGACCTCGCTGATGCGCCTGATGGCGGGGCTGGACCGCCCGACGGCCGGGCGCGTCCTGGTCGATGGCCGCGATGTGACCGGCGTGCCGGTGCGCGAACGCGACCTTGCGATGGTCTACCAGCAGTTTATCAACTACCCGTCGTTCACGGTCTACGACAACATCGCTTCGCCATTGCGCATCAAACGCGTGCCGGAGAACGAGATCAGAAAGCGCGTGAACGACATGGCCGAGCGCCTGCACATCACGCCGTATCTGCAACGCATGCCGTCCGAGCTGTCGGGCGGCCAGCAGCAACGCACTGCGATGGCGCGCGCACTGATCAAGGACGCCGGCCTCCTGCTGCTCGACGAGCCGCTCGTCAATCTCGACTACAAGCTGCGCGAAGAACTGCGCAAAGAATTGTCCGAACTGTTCTCAGAAGGGAGGACCACGGTCGTCTACGCCACCACCGAGCCGCTCGAAGCCCTGCAGCTCGGCGGCCAGACCTTGCTGCTGCATGAGGGCCGCCTGCTGCAGCACGGATCGACGCTCGAGGTGTTCAATGCCCCGTCGTCCATCCAGGCCGCGCGCACGTTCAGCGATCCGCCCATCAACCTGATGCAGGCCACGATCGACGCTGGCGGCCTGGCGCATCTCGGCAGCGAACTGTCGTTGCGCCTGACGGCCGACCAGATGCAGAGCATTGCGCAGCACAAGGATGTGACATTCGGCCTGCGTGCCCACAGCCTGCGCCTGGTTCCGCGCCACCAGGATGACATCGCGATCGAGGCAGAGGTTGAGCTATCGGAAATCAGCGGTTCTGAAACCTTTGTGCACGTTCACCGCGGGCACATCTCAATGGTGGCGCAGCTGCCGGGTGTGCACGATCTCAAGATCGGCACGCCATGCAGCATGTACTGCAGGCCCGCGGACCTGCTGCTGTTCGCCGCCGACGGCGCGCTGCTGTTTGCGCCGGACCAGACGTACAAGGGAGCATAAGCATGGCACGCATCGAACTCGTCGACCTGGCGCACGCCTACAAGCCGAATCCTTCCGCACCGGGCGATTATGCGCTGCGACCGATGACCATGCAGTGGGAAGACGGCGGTGCGTATGCCCTGCTTGGCCCGTCCGGCTGCGGCAAGACCACACTGCTCAACATCATTTCCGGCCTGGTGCGACCGTCGCATGGCCGGGTTCTTTTCGACGGCAAGGACGTGACCGACTTGCAGCCGGAGGCGCGCAATATCGCGCAAGTGTTCCAGTTCCCCGTCATCTACGACACCATGACGGTGTTCGATAATCTCGCTTTCCCGCTGCGCAACCGCGGCTGGAAAACGGCCGAGGTCAACAGGCGCGTCCAGCAGGTCGCGGAAATGCTGGAACTGTCGGCAGACCTGAAGCATCGTGCAAGCGGCCTTTCAGCCGATGCGAAACAGAAAATTTCTCTCGGCCGCGGGCTGGTTCGCCCTGATGTTGCCGCGGTGCTGTTTGACGAACCGCTGACGGTGATCGACCCGCACCTGAAATGGCTGTTGCGCCGCAAGCTCAAGGAAATCCATCACGAGCTCAAGCTCTCCCTGATCTACGTGACGCACGACCAGGTCGAGGCGCTCACCTTCGCCGACAAGGTGGTGGTGATGACCCAGGGAGAAGTGGTCCAGGCGGGCAGCGCGCAGGAATTGTTCGAGGAGCCGGCGCATACCTTCGTCGGTTACTTCATCGGCAACCCCGGCATGAACCTGCTGCCTTGCACCGTCGCCGATGGCGTCGCGCATCTCGACGGCGGCAGCATCCCGCTCACCGAACGCGCCAGGGTCGCCTTGCAAGGCGAAAACGGCAAAATCACGCTCGGTATCCGGCCGGAGTTCGTGGAATGCGAATTCTCACAGCAGGCCGATACTTCGCCCGCGACCGTCACCTCGGTGCGCAACCTCGGCACGCATTGCCTCGCCGAATTCAGCCTCGGCGTGCACACCATCGCCGCAAAGCTGCGCCAGCTTAGTGCCGCAGCAGGCGACAAGGTGTGGCTGCGTCTGCCCGGCGAACGGACACTTTTCTACGTCAACGACAAGCGGGTGGCCTGACATGAAAACCTATAACAACCGTGCCTGGTTCCTGATCCTGCCCGTCATCATCTGCGTCGCATTTTCCGCAATCCTGCCGTTGATGACGATCGTGAACTACTCGGTGCAGGACATCCTCAGCCCGACGCAGAAAGTCTTTGTCGGCACAGAATGGTTCCGCACCGTGATGCGCGACAGCGAACTGCACGGCGCGCTATACCGCCAGATGGTGTTCTCACTGTCGGTGCTGGCCATCGAAATTCCGCTCGGCATCCTGATCGCCCTGACTCTGCCGGCACAGGGATGGCGGGCATCGATGTCTCTGGTACTGATCGCCTTGCCGCTGCTGATCCCATGGAACGTGGTCGGTACCATTTGGCAGATTTTCGGCCGCGGCGACATTGGACTGCTTGGCTATATCGTGAATGAATTGGGCGTCAACTACAACTACACAGGTGAATCCATCGACGCCTGGATCACGGTGCTGGTGATGGACATCTGGCACTGGACGCCGCTGGTCGTGCTGCTGTGCTACGCCGGCCTGCGCGCCATCCCCGATGCCTACTACCAGGCCGCGCGCATCGATGGCGCCTCGCGCTGGGCGGTGTTTCGCTTCATCCAGCTGCCGAAGCTGCGCAACGTCCTGATGATCGCCGTGCTGCTGCGCTTCATGGACAGCTTCATGATCTATACCGAACCCTTCGTCCTGACCGGCGGCGGGCCGGGCAATGCAACGACCTTCCTGTCGCAATACCTGACGCAGAAAGCGGTCGGCCAGTTCGACCTCGGACCGGCGGCGGCCTTTTCGCTGATCTACTTCCTGATCATCCTGCTGTTCTGCTTCGTCCTCTACAACTGGATGCAACGCCTCGGAACGGGAGACAAGAAATGATGAGCAAACGCCTCACGGCGCCCATCCTCGCGATCTATCTGCTGCTATCGCTGCTGCCGATCTACTGGATGCTGAACATGGCGCTGAAGACGAACGAAGAGATCATCGGCGTGCTCACCCTGTGGCCAAGCCATCTGACTTTCGACAACTTCAAGACCATCTTCACCGATGCCTCCTGGTATGACGGCTACATCAATTCGATCATCTACGTCGTGATCAACATGGTCCTGTCGGTCACCGTCGCCTTGCCGGCAGCCTACGCGTTCTCGCGCTATTCCTTCCTCGGCGACAAGCATCTGTTCTTCTGGCTGCTGACCAACCGCATGACGCCGCCCGCGGTGTTCCTGCTGCCGTTCTTCCAGCTGTACTCGACGGTCGGCCTGATGGACACGCACCTCGCCGTCGCACTGGCGCACATGGTGTTCAACGTGCCGCTCGCAGTGTGGATCCTGGAGGGTTTCATGTCCGGCATCCCGAAGGAAATCGACGAGACCGCTTACATCGACGGCTACAGTTTCCCGCGCTTCTTCATCCGCATCTTCCTGCCGATGATCAAGTCCGGTGTTGGCGTCACGGCTTTCTTCTGCTTCATGTTCAGCTGGGTGGAACTGCTGCTGGCGCGCACGCTGACCTCGGTGAATGCCAAGCCCATCGCGGCCACGATGACGCGCACGGTGTCCGCAGCGGGCATGGACTGGGGCGTGCTTGCGGCAGCCGGCATCCTGACCATCGTGCCCGGCGCGCTGGTGATCTGGTTCGTGCGGCATTACATCGCAAAAGGTTTTGCGATGGGGAGGGTGTGACATGGATAGCCTGTTCGGATGGATGGCGTGGACGCCGCCTATCGCCATTTTCTTTTCCGCGATCGTGCTGATGCTGCTCGTCATGACCTTCTGGGAACTCAAGTCGCCGACCACGGAGCGCAAAGGCTTCCTGCCGATCAGCACGACGCGTGGCGACCGGCTGTTCATCGGCCTGCTCGCCGCTGCTTACCTGAACCTCGCCTGGGCCGGACTAACGGAACTGGACCAGGCCATTGGCGCAGCCATCGGATTCATGCTGATGTTGATCGTGATGCGTTGGGGTTGACCCGCGTTTCGATGCGCGGCGGGAAACCTTCCCCTTCGTCGCGCACCACTGTCCGTGGGAAGGCATAACAAAGGTGGAGATATGAGACTTAAACTGACAGCGTTGGCCGCTGCTGCGATGCTCGCTTCAGGATCGTCCTGGGCCGACATGAAAGCGGCGGAAAAGTGGGTAAGCCAGGAATTCCAGCCATCCAGCCTGAACAAAAAGCAGCAGCTGGATGAAATGAAATGGTTCATCGACGCCGCGGCCAAACTTAAGGCCAAGGGCATCAACGAAATCAACGTGGTATCGGAAACCATCGATACCCACGTCTACGAATCCAAGACGCTGGCCAAGGCCTTTGAGGAAATCACCGGCATCAAGGTCAACCACGACATCATCCAGGAAGGTGACGTGGTCGAAAAACTGCAGACCTCGATGCAGTCGGGCAAGAGCATCTACGACGGCTGGATTTCCGACTCCGACCTGATCGGTACCCACTATCGCTACGGTGCGATCCTCCCGCTGTCGGATTACATGGCTGGCGAAGGCAAGGAATTCACCAACCCCGGTCTCGACCTGAAAGATTTCATCGGCACCAGCTTCACCACCGCTCCCGACGGCAAGCTCTACCAATTGCCTGACCAGCAGTTCGCCAATCTGTACTGGTTCCGTGCCGACTGGTTCGCGCGCAAGGACCTGCAGCAGAAGTTCAAGGCCAAGTATGGCTACGATCTCGGCGTTCCGGTCAACTGGTCCGCCTATGAAGACATCGCAGACTTTTTCACGAACGATGTGAAGGAAATCGATGGCAAGCGTGTCTATGGCCACATGGATTACGGCAAGAAGGACCCGTCGCTCGGTTGGCGCTTCACGGATGCATGGCTGTCGATGGCGGGCAGCGCGGACAAGGGCATCCCGAACGGCATGCCGGTCGACGAGTGGGGCATCCGCGTCGCCGACGACAAGTGCACGCCGGTCGGTGCCTCGGTTGTGCGTGGCGGCGCGACCAACTCGCCGGCGGCTGTCTACGCCCTGACCAAGTATGTCGATTGGATGAAGAAGTATGCTCCGCCGCAGGCATCCGGCATGACCTTCTCCGAAGCCGGTCCGGTGCCCGCGCAGGGCGAGGTCGCGCAGCAGATTTTCTGGTACACCGCCTTCACCGCGTCCTACATCAAGAACGGTCTGCCGGTCGTCAACGCCGACGGCAAGCCGAAATGGCGCATGGCACCGTCGCCGCACGGCCCTTACTGGAAGGACGGCATGCAGAACGGCTACCAGGACGTCGGCTCCTGGACCTTCTTCAAGTCCACCCCGCCGGAGCGCCGCGCAGCGGCTTGGCTGTACGCGCAGTTCGTGACGTCGAAGACCGTGTCGCTGAAGAAGTCGATCACCGGCCTGACCTTCATCCGCGACTCCGACATCCGTCATGACTATTTCACCAAGCATGCGGACCAGCTCGGCGGCATGATCGAGTTCTACCGCAGCCCGGCGCGCGTTGCGTGGACGCCGACCGGGACCAACGTGCCTGATTATCCGAAGCTGGCGCAGCTGTGGTGGAAGAACGTCGCGACTGCCGTCACGGGAGAGAAGACGCCGCAGTCCGCCATGGACAACCTGGCCGACGAAATGGACCAGGTGATGGCACGCCTGCAGCGCGCCGGCATGAAGAACTGTGCGCCGAAACTCAACGCGAAGGGCGATGCGGGCAAGTGGCTGTCGGACAAGGGCGCGCCGTGGAAAAAGCTGGCCAACGAGAAGCCGAAAGGCGAGACGATCGCCTACGAAAAGCTGCTGCAGGCATGGAAGGAAGGCCGCGTGAAGTAAGGCAGATCCAGCGTGTTTCTCCTATGCGGACAAGCGCGGTGAAGGCCGCGCTTGTCCGTTTTCGCGAAGACAATGATTTTCTTCGATAGAATCCGTACAGACCGGTCGCAGCGGGCCGCACGCCCAATGCATCTTGCCGACGCGGCCGGCATTGATCTTTCGGGCTGTGCATGTGGCGCAGCCCTTGTTTTGGAGGCGTTCCGATGACCCAATACATCCTCGCGCTCGACCAGGGAACGACAAGCTCACGCGCCATCCTGTTCGACCGCGCCGGGCGCCAGCATGGCGTCGCGCAACAGGAGTTCACCCAGATCTTTCCGCAGTCCGGCTGGGTCGAACACGACGCGATGGAGATCTGGCGCACCCAGCTCGCGGTCGCGCAACAGGTGCTGAAGGACATGAATGTCGCGCCGGTCGACATCGCTGCGATCGGCATCACCAACCAGCGTGAAACCACGGTGCTATGGGACCGCGCCAGCGGGGAGCCGATCGCCAATGCCATCGTCTGGCAGGATCATCGTACCGCCGATATCTGCGATGCCTTGCGCGAACAGGGCAAGGCGGCCGTTTTCCAGCAGAAGACCGGCCTCGTGCTCGATGCCTATTTTTCCGGCACCAAGGTCAAGTGGCTGCTCGACAATGTGCCCGGCGCCCGCGCGAAGGCGGAGCGTGGGGAGCTGGCATTCGGCACCATCGATTCCTGGCTGATCTATCGCCTGTGCGGTGCGCATGTGATCGACAGCAGCAATGCTTCGCGCACGCTGCTGTTCAACATTCACAGCCTGCAATGGGATGAGGAACTGCTCGCACTGCTGGACGTTCCCGCCAGCTTGTTGCCGCGCGTCGTCCCGAGCAGCGGCATCGTTGGCAAGACTGATCCCTCGCTGCTCGGTGCATCGATTCCGATCGCGGGCATTGCCGGCGACCAGCAGGCAGCCACGTTCGGGCAAGCCTGCCATCAGCCGGGCATGGCCAAGAATACCTACGGTACGGGATGCTTCATGCTGATGAACACCGGCAGGCAGGTGATCGCCTCGAAGAACAACCTGGTGACGACTGTCGGCTGGACCATCAACGGGCAGACCGACTACATGCTGGAAGGCAGTGTGTTCAATGCCGGCGCGGCAGTGCAATGGCTGCGTGACGGCCTGGGCATCATTCAGACTTCGGTCGAGGTCGAGGCGCTTGCCGCCAGCGTGCCGGATACGGGCGGCGTGTTCTTCGTGCCTGCCTTCTCCGGGCTGGGTGCGCCTTACTGGGATGCCTACGCGCGCGGCACGATGGTCGGCATCAGCCGCGGCACCACAAAGGCGCATATCGCGCGCGCGACTCTTGCTAGCATTGCCTACCAGAGCGCGGATGTACTGGACGCCATGCAGAAGGACGCAGGCATGCGATTGACCGAGCTGCGGGTCGACGGCGGCGCGGCGCGCAATGACCTGCTGATGCAGTTCCAGGCGGATGTGCTTGGCGTGCCGGTGGTGCGTCCGGTCGTGACCGAAACAACAGCCCTCGGAGCGGCCTACCTCGCCGGGTTGGCCGTCGGCTATTGGAGTTCCCAGGAAGAGATCGTGGCGCAATGGCAAGTGCAGAAGCGGTTTGAGCCGGACATGGACGAAGAGGAAAGGCAACATCGCCTGGCTGACTGGCGTCGCGCCGTGCAGCGGGCGCAGAAGTGGCTCGAATAGCCAGACCGGATTGGCAAAAGCTTTCGATGGTGCGAATTACGTGGTGTTACCCCAACAGGGGTTACATTTCAAAACAACTGACTCGCGGGTTAGTTGCTATAATTCCACAATGCTTAAGCAACGCACCGTCAAACAGCTCGTCAAGACCATCGGCGTCGGACTGCACTCCGGCACCAAGGTCGAACTCACCCTTCGCCCGGCCGCTCCCGACACCGGCGTCGTTTTTCGCCGCGTCGACCAGACGCCGCCAGTCGACCTGCCGGCGACAGCCACCGGGGTGGGTGACACGCGCATGGCCTCCGTCCTGGAAAAGGATGGGATACGGGTGTCGACCGTCGAGCACCTGATGTCTGCCTGCGCCGGACTCGGCATCGACAACCTGTATGTCGATGTCACCGCCGAAGAAATTCCGATCATGGACGGTTCGGCATCCTCCTTTGTGTTCCTGCTTCAGCAGGCAGGCCTGCAGGAACAGAACGCGCCGAAGAAGTTCATTCGCGTCAAGAAGCCGGTGGAAATCCGCGAAGGCAAGGGTGAGCAGGAGAAGTGGGCGCGGCTGGAACCATACAACGGCTTCAGGCTGAAATTCTTCATCGAATTCAAGCATCCTGCCGTGGATGGGACGGGCCAGGTGGCCGAGGTCGATTTCGCCACGGATTCCTACGTCAAGGAAATCGCACGCGCGCGCACCTTCGGCTTCATGCAGGATGTGGAAACCTTGCGCGGGATGGGGCTGGCGCGCGGCGGCTCGCTGGAAAACGCGATCGTGATGGACGAATACCGCATCCTGAATGCTGACGGCCTACGCTACGACAATGAGTTCGTCCGCCACAAGATCCTCGATGCGATTGGCGACCTGTACTTGGTCGGGCATCCCTTGCTCGCCAGCTACGTCGCGCACAAGTCCGGCCACACGCTCAACAACCTGCTGCTGCGCGAACTGCTGGCGCATCCAGAGGCATACGAAATCGTCACTTTCGATTCGATCGAAGCCGCGCCAGGTGGCTACGGTCGTCAGGTTGGCACGGAATGGGCTTTCAACTAAGCCCGTCGGATCAGTTTCCCTTACTTCTTCTTCTCATTGCGATGGCGCTCCAGCATAGTGCTGATTGCCGCTTTCAACGCCTTGTTGTGAGGCGTGTCTCCCAGGGATTCATGCAAGGACGCGAGCGCTGACATCGCCTTCCCGGGCAATGTCAGTTGCTTCTGCGGAGTTTTCTTTTCGGCAATATTGCTTACTTGCACTTTAATTCGTATTGCGTTAACCTGCCATCCCCGCTTCAGTAGTCCGTCCTGCAATTTTGGCAACTGCTGTTTCAGCTTTGTCGCAAGGGCTGCATTCGGTGTCGCGAGCACCAGATGCCCCGCCTCGAACTGAATAACGGAACACATTTCGAACAGTGCCGGAAGAATCGTCGCGCATTCTTTCTGCAGCGCGTTGATGCGTGTGACAGCCGGCAAGAGGACGGCCATCTTGTCGTGTGCGCGCAGAAAATCTGTAACACCTGTAACAGTGCTACGGTTTTTTGCGGAGGCGCGGGTAGACTTGAAGTCTTGCTTAGAAGAAATAAATGAGGGCGAGCGAACCATGCTCGAACCTTATCACAGACCGCCCGCGATAGACGAGTCGTAGGAGTTGCGATGCAAATCATTCTGCTGCACCCACGCTTCAGCGCAAAGACAGTCACCCTGACGCATTGGCACCTTCTTTCACTGGTGCTGCTTTTCGCCGTATCGGTGATCGCAGTCGCCTCCTTTCTCTACTATTTCACCGTACGCTACGCGACCGAGCTCAACATCCCCCTGATGCGCGACATGGCTGCAGGAACTTCCCAGGATGACAGTTCTCGCAAGGACCGGTACATCAAGGAAAATCTTGCTGCCATGGCGATGAAGCTGGGCGAAATGCAGGCGCAGCTCATGCGTCTTGATGCCCTCGGGGAGCGGGTGCAAGGCCTGGCCGGCATCAAGCCACAGGAATTCAATTTCAAGGAACCGCCGGGTCGCGGCGGACCGGCCCCTTCCGCGAACAGCCAACCACTCAGCATGGAGGAATTCCAGACGGCCCTCGACAGCGTGGCCAGGGACGTGGAACAGCGCGCCGATTACATGAATGTGGTGGAAACCACGCTGATGAGCTACAAGATCAAGTCCAAGCTGCTGCCGACGATCCAGCCGGTCAATGTAAGCTACAACGCCTCCGGTTTCGGCTGGCGCCTCGATCCGTTCACGGGACGCAATGCCTTCCATGAAGGCATCGATTTTGCCGGAGCCGTCGGAACGCCGATCGTCGCCGCTGCCGGCGGCGTGGTGATTTCCGCGGAATACCATCACCAGTACGGCAATATGATCGACATCGACCATGGGAACGACATTGTTACGCGGTACGCACACACCTCACGGGTCTATGTAAAGGTCGGTGACATCGTCAAGCGTGGGCAACGCATTGCCGACATCGGCTCCACCGGGCGCTCAACGGGTGCGCACCTGCATTTCGAAGTCCTGGTCAAGGGCATTCCCCAAAATCCGCACAAGTTCCTCGCTGCCGGCGCGGATCAGGCAAGGATGATCGCGCTCGTCAAATAGACGCTAACGGCCATTTTGTTGTCTTCCCGAGCGTGCCTGCCGGAATTTCCGGCCATGGCGTATTGTTTCCTCGCCCTCAGCCCCCAATTGAATGGATGATCGGGCCGATGGCACGGCGAGGAATCTTTCCCTCCGTGCAGCTCGCGTTCAATCATTTTGCCCTGGCCATTCAGTGGCAGGCAGTCCGGCCCGGGGTGCGTGATAAAATCTTCAATTTAGCCAAAGTCCGGCCATCGAGACAGGCAGCGGCCCGGTCCGTATTCTTGTCATGGCGCTATTTTAGAAATCAAGCATGTCATTACTGACCCAGATTTTCGGCAGTCGCAACCAGCGACTGATCAAGCAATATCAAAAAACTGTCCGCGAAATCAATGCGCTCGAACCGGCGATGGAAAAGCTGTCCGACGCGGAACTGCAGGCGAAGACGCCCGAGTTCAAGGACCGCATTGCCAAGGGCGCCGCGCTGGACGACATCCTGGCTGAAGCCTTCGCCGTTTGCCGCGAGGCCAGCCGGCGCGTCCTGAAGATGCGCCATTTCGACGTGCAGCTGATCGGCGGCATGGTTCTGCACTACGGCAAGATTGCCGAAATGGGCACTGGCGAGGGCAAGACGCTGATGGCAACGCTGGCCGCCTATCTCAACGCGCTATCCGGCAAGGGCGTGCATGTGGTGACCGTCAACGATTACCTGGCGCAGCGCGACGCGGAATGGATGGGCAAGCTGTACGGCTGGCTCGGCCTGACCACTGGCGTCAACCTGTCGCAGATGGAGCATGACACCAAGCAGGCCGCGTATGCTTCCGACATCACCTACGGCACCAACAACGAGTTCGGCTTCGATTACCTGCGCGACAACATGGTCTACGAATCGGGTGACCGGGTGCAGCGCAGCCTCAATTTCGCGATCGTCGACGAAGTGGACTCGATCCTGATCGACGAAGCAAGAACCCCGCTGATCATTTCCGGCCAGGCCGAAGATCATACCGATCTTTACGTCAAGATGAATGCAGTCCCGCCGCTGCTGACCAAGCAGATCGGCGAAGAAACACCGGACGGCAAGGGCAAGGTCGAAGTCCCGGGCGATTACACCGTGGATGAAAAGGCACACCAGGTGCTGCTCACCGAAGCCGGCCATGAAAAGGCAGAACAGATCCTCGCCCGCATGGGCCTGCTGCCCGAGGGCGCATCACTCTACGACGCGGCCAACATCACGCTGATCCACCACCTGTATGCCGCGCTGCGTGCGCATACGCTGTACCACAAGGACCAGCACTATGTGGTGCAGAACGGCGAAGTGATCATCGTCGACGAATTCACGGGCCGCCTGATGACGGGGCGTCGCTGGTCCGACGGACTGCATCAGGCAGTCGAAGCGAAGGAAAATGCGCGGATCCAGAATGAGAACCAGACGCTGGCCTCGATCACTTTCCAGAACTACTTCCGCATGTACACCAAGCTGGCCGGCATGACCGGCACGGCCGACACTGAAGCTTACGAATTCCAGGAAATCTACGGCCTCGAAACCGTGGTGATCCCGCCGAACAAGCCCAGCCAGCGCAAGGACCGCCAGGACCAGGTATACAAGACCGCACAGGAAAAGTACAACGCGATGCTGATTGACATCAAGGATTGCTACGAGCGCGGCCAGCCCGTGCTGGTCGGCACCACCTCGATCGAGAACTCCGAACTGTTGTCGCAGATCCTGACCCAGAACAAGCTGCCGCACAATGTGCTGAACGCGAAGCAGCATGCGCGCGAAGCGGAAATCGTCGCACAGGCCGGTCGTCCGAAGATGATCACCATTGCCACCAACATGGCGGGTCGAGGCACGGACATCGTATTGGGCGGCAATGTCGACAAGCAGATCCAGCTGATTGAAGCCGATACGAACGTAGGCGATGCGGAAAAGGAGGAGCGCGCGAAGAAGCTGCGCGATGAATGGCAGTCTCTGCACGACCATGTTGTTTCGGTCGGCGGCCTGCACATCATCGGCACCGAGCGCCATGAATCCCGCCGCGTCGACAACCAGCTGCGTGGACGTTCCGGCCGTCAGGGCGACCCGGGATCATCACGCTTCTACCTGTCGCTGGACGATCCTCTCTTGCGCATCTTCGCCGGTGACCGTGTGCGCGCCATCATGGATCGCCTGAAAATGCCGGAAGGTGAGCCGATCGAAGCCGGCATCGTCTCGCGTTCGATCGAATCTGCGCAGCGCAAGGTCGAAGCCCGCAACTTCGACATCCGCAAGCAATTGCTCGAATATGACGACGTCGCGAATGATCAGCGCAAGGTGATCTACCAGCAGCGCAATGAACTGCTGGAAGCCGCAGATATCTCCGAACTGATCGCTTCCCTGCGCCACGGCGTGTTTACCGACCTGTTCCGCGGCTTCGTGCCGGAAGAATCGGTGGAAGAACAGTGGGACATCAAGGCGCTGGAAGGTGCGCTGGCCAACGAATGGCAGCTCGATGTGCCCTTGTCCACTATGCTGGAAGCCGAACCCAACCTGACCGACGAGGAGTTGCTGGAACGGGTGCTGAAAGCGGCGGACGATGCGTACAACGCCAAGGTCGACCTGATTGGCAAGGAAGCCTTTGCCGGCTTCGAGCGCAGTGTCATGCTGCAGAGTATCGATAGCCATTGGCGCGAGCATCTCGCCGCACTGGACCACCTGCGCCAGGGCATTCACCTGCGCGGCTATGCGCAGAAGAACCCGAAGCAGGAGTACAAGCGCGAGGCGTTCGAACTGTTCGGCCAGATGCTGGACATGATCAAGAATGAGGTGGTGCGCATCGTCATGACCGTGCGCATCCAGTCGCGCGAAGAGATCGATGCAGCCGAGGAGCAGTTGGCGCAATCGCATGTCGAAAACGTGCATTACCAGCATGCCGATTTCAATCCGAATGCCGCGCCCGAGGAATTGCTGGCGCCTACCGCGACCGCAGAAGACGCACGCCAGCAACCGGTGGTGAACGCGGTCCCGAAGGTGGGGCGCAACGATCCTTGCCCGTGCGGCAGCGGAAAGAAATACAAGCAGTGCCACGGCAAGCTGGCGTAAGCACGCCGAGCTGATCCAGCAAAGGGCAGGGTGACACCTGCCCTTTGTCTTTTCTGGCGCGAAAACACCGCCAATCGATGCATGCTTCCAAGCCGCATCGGAATCCCGATACGTTTACAATATCGGTCTTACTGAACCGTCACTCACGCAAAAAACATATGGCCGTCAATCTTCCACTCCCCGTTGCCGCCAACCTGAAACCCGTCGCCGGAATCGAACTCGGCCATGCCGAGGCAGGCGTACGAAAAGCCAATCGCAAGGACTTGCTGGTCATGAAGCTTGCGCCGAGCGCCAGCGTTGCCGGCGTATTTACGAAGAACCGTTTCTGCGCTGCGCCGGTGCAGGTCTGCAAGGCACACCTGGAAGGCTTGCACATGGCTGGTGGCCCGATCCGCGCGCTGGTGGTCAACACCGGTAACGCCAATGCAGGCACGGGCGACACTGGGCTGGCCAATGCCAATGAAACCTGCGTGGCGCTGGCCGACCTGCTCGGCTGCGAACCTTCGCAGATCCTGCCTTTTTCGACCGGCGTGATCCTGGAGCAGTTGCCGGTGGATCGCATCAAGGCAGGACTGCCGCAGGCGATCACAAATCTGAAAGCGGACAACTGGCTCAACGCCGCCGAAGCCATCATGACGACCGACACCCAGCCGAAGGCAGCGTCGCGTACAGTCACGATCGCCGGCAAGACCGTCACGATGACCGGTATCAGCAAGGGCGCCGGCATGATCAAGCCGAACATGGCGACGATGCTCGGTTTCCTGGCGATGGACGCCAAGGTCGCGCAACCGGTGCTGGAACACCTGGTGAAGGAAGTCGCAGACAAGTCCTTCAACTGCATCACGATCGACGGCGATACCTCGACCAACGATTCCTTCATGCTCATCGCGACAGGTTCCGGCGCGCTGGAGGTCAACGAGATTGGCTCACCGGAATATGCAGAGCTGTCCGCAGCTGTCATCTCGCTGTCCCAGGAGCTGGCGCAGATGATTGTGCGCGATGGCGAGGGCGCTACCAAGTTCATTACGATCACGGTCGAAGAAGGCGCCGGTGTCGAGGAATGCCGCAAGATTGCCTATTCCATCGGCCATTCGCCGCTGGTCAAGACCGCGTTCTATGCATCCGATCCCAACCTTGGCCGCATCCTCGCCGCAATCGGTTATGCCGGCATCGACGATCTGGACGTGGGCAAGCTGGACCTCTATCTTGATGATGTGTGGGTGGCGAAGAACGGTGGCCGCAATCCCGACTACAAGGAAGAGGACGGCCAGCGCGTCATGCAGCAGAGCGAAATCACTGTCCGCGTGAAGCTTGGGCGCGGCGCTGCGGCAGCAACCATCTGGACCTGCGATCTGTCGCACGACTACGTGAGCATCAACGCCGATTACCGCTCCTGACATGGCACAACTCGAACAGTTTCTCGATCGCGCCGAGACCCTGCTGGCGCGCCTCGAATCTATCCTGCCGCAAGCCCGGACGGTGCCGGACTGGAATGCTGGTACTGCATTCCGCTGGCGCAAGCCGGGCGGGAAGGGCGTCCACGGCTACCTGCAACCGGTTGCGCACATTGCCCGCATCACGCTCTCCGATCTGCACAACATCGACGCACAGAAGCAGCAGATCGACCAGAACACGCGCCAGTTCGTCAATGGGAAGCCTGCCAACAACGTGCTGCTGACCGGCGCGCGTGGCACCGGAAAATCCTCGCTGATCAAGGCTTGCCTGAATCAATATGCGCCGCAGGGCCTACGCCTGATCGAGGTCGACAAGGACGATCTGTGCGACTTGCCCGACATCGTCGACATGATCGCGGGCCGGCCCGAGCGCTTTGTCATTTTCTGTGACGACCTTTCCTTCGAGGAGGGAGAGAGCGGCTACAAGGCGCTCAAGGTCGCACTCGACGGCAGCATCGCCGCCCAGTCGGACAATGTGCTGATCTACGCCACGTCCAACCGCCGGCACTTGATGCCAGAGCGCATGTCCGACAATGCAAGCTATGTGCATACAGAAGACGGCGACCTGCATCCGGGTGAAACTGTCGAGGAAAAGATCTCGCTGTCGGAGCGCTTCGGTCTCTGGGTTTCGTTCTATCCGTTCAAACAGGACGACTATCTCGACATCGTCGCACACTGGCTGCGTCACTTCGGCTGCGATGCCGCGCAGATCGACGAATCGCGCGCCGATGCATTGCGCTGGGCCTTGCAGCGCGGATCGCGCTCAGGGCGGGTCGCGTGGCAGTTCGCGCGTGATTATGCCGGCAAGACGAAGCAATAAGTCCCGCATGTCCCCATCCGCAGCATCACCTATCGACGTGGCCGTCGGCATCCTCTTGAAGCCGAACGGCGACGTCCTGCTCGGGCAGCGCCCGGACGGCAAGCCCTATGCGGGCTATTGGGAATTCCCCGGCGGCAAGGTGGAGCCGGGAGAACTGATCATTGATGCACTCAAGCGCGAGTTCGTCGAGGAACTCGGTGTGCAGGTGATCTCCGCCGAGCCCTGGTGCGGCGTCGAGTATGTCTACCCGCATGCCCATGTACGCCTGCATTTCTACATCAGCCGCGACTGGCAGGGCGAGCCGCAAAGCTTGGAGGGGCAGGCGTTTGCATGGCAGGGCAGCGTCGATGTCGAGCCGCTGCTGCCGGCGACCATCCCATTGCTCGAGTGGCTGAACCAGTTGCGTTATTGCAAATAGCGGCTAATGGCGCAGCGGCCGGCTTCCATTTCACACGGCTGTATTTAATTAAATACACTGTATTTAGATATTTACAGCGACCGTTTATATTGATGAGTACAAGGTGTTTTGCCAATGCAACGCATCGGAACGGTCAATCTGTATTTATTTGTATACAGTTGATTGCTCGCATTACACCATGCTCTTCCGTGCAAGCCCTTGATTTTGCACAGATCTCCGTTTTGGCACGACCATTGCTAACTGCTACTTGAACCCGCCGGTAAAGGATGACGCCGCCACAAGCGACGATTCCGCGCACACCCGGCGGTATATCAGAGTGCGCTTCCATGCGCGAAAAACAGGAGAGTTCAGATGTTAGTCGGCGTCCCAAAAGAGATTAAAAACCATGAATATCGTGTCGGCCTGACCCCGGCCAGCGTACGCGAGCTGACTTCGCGCGGCCACCAGGTGATCGTGCAGAAAAACGCAGGAACCGCAATCGGTCTGTCCGACGAACAGTATGCCGCGGCGGGCGCCTCGCTCGTCGATACTGCCAAGGAAATCTTCGACCGCGCGCAGATGATCGTCAAGGTCAAGGAGCCGCAGCCGCAGGAGTGCGCCATGCTGCGCGAAGGACAGATCCTCTACACCTATCTGCACCTCGCTCCTGATCCGAAGCAGACTGAGGCGCTGGTCAAGTCCGGTGCCACCTGCATTGCCTATGAAACGATCACCGGCCCCGGCGGTGGTCTGCCGCTGCTGGCACCGATGAGCGAAGTGGCCGGTCGCATGGCGATCCAGGCTGGTGCGGCGCATCTGGAAAAATCGAAGGGCGGCCTCGGCCTGCTGCTGGGCGGCGTGCCGGGCGTGGAAGCAGGCCATATTGTGATCATTGGTGCCGGCGTGGTTGGCACCAATGCGTTGCAAATGGCAGTCGGCGTCGGCGCGCGCGTCACGGTATTGGACAAGAACGTCGATCGCCTGCGTCAGCTTGACCTCGTGTTCGGCAACCGCATTTCGACGCTCTATTCGAACGCCCACGCCATCGAAGAATCCGTGCTGACGGCGGATCTCGTCGTCGGCGGCGTGCTGGTGCCCGGCGCTGCGGCGCCGAAGCTGGTCAGTCGGGAAATGATCTCGCGCATGAAGAAGGGCGCCGTGGTCGTCGACGTCGCGATCGACCAAGGCGGCTGCTTCGAAACCTCGCATGCCACCACGCATGCCGAACCCACCTATGTCGTTGATGGGGTCATCCACTACTGCGTGGCCAACATGCCCGGCGCCGTCGCGCGTACCTCCACATTTGCCCTGAACAACGCCACGATCGGCCACGCCGTCGCGCTGGCCGACAAGGGCTGGAAGCAGGCGTTGAAGGATAACCCGCATCTGAAGAACGGATTGAACGTCTGTCAGGGCAAGGTGACCTACGAAGCCGTTGCACATGATCTCGGGTACGAATATGTTCCCGCAGATTTCTTTCTTCAGTAATTGAACGTGCGCGGCGGGCCGGGATCCGGTTGGCCGCAGCCACCCGCGTCTGTACTGGCGCGATATCCATAATCAAGACAGGCCGACTGCCATCCAGCGCATGTATCCGAAGCCTGGATGGCTGATCAGGTCGCGAGCTTGCTGCAGTCCGCGGCGACCGGTTTGGAGAGACAGCAAATGAACCGCACTATCGAGGCCGATCGGCCATCTTCCGCAGCGCATGAGGCTGCTGCATGAACCGCGGTGTCACTGAGCTGCCTGCCATGGATGAGTTCATTCTCGGCGACCAGCAACTGCACACGCGTTTTTCCATGGCAATTGAAATACTGGCGCGCAGCGTGATCGTCAACCCGCGGCCGGTAACGACGTCTTTCCTCTCGCAGGCACTCGGGCAGCCATCGCGTACGGTACGCGCCTTGCTGGCCGGCCTGCATCAGTCGGGCTTGGTGTGGCAGGACGAGAATGACAAGGACGCGTGGTACTGCACGTCGACGCCGGGAGCGATCACGCTCGCCGATATCTTTCGCAGCGTCTGCAGCGCCGCATCGGAATCCGTCTCCTCGCGAAGAAAGCCAGCGACTCCTGACACAGAAGAGCCGCGCAACGCGGCGCAGCAAAATGTCGAACTGCTGTTGATGCAGGCCACGATGGAAATCAACCAGATGGTACTGCAGCATCTCCAGGCCTTTGATCTCGGCAGGCTGAAAGCGATTGCGTCACCTGGTATGCGGCACAGCGTCGAATCCAGTGTGCGCACCTACATTCCAGAGCCGTTGCAGGAGCTGATGTGACTCCCGGCCGCATGATCCATCTCGTATTTCCGGCGGGTGGCGAGAGCGCTCTTGTCCCGTTCGCGGTGCGCAGGTAAAGTGGGCATGATTTCCAGGCCTGCATGACAGGTTTGTGGCGGCGCACCGGCGCTGGCGCGGATTGCCTGGAAGGTTACAGACACCGATTCCGAAGACACTCTGACACCATGCGGATAGACGTCCAGTTCGCCGACCGCGTCGGCATCGCACATGAAATTCTCGCGGTGCTGGCACGCCGGAACATGAATGTAGTGGCTGTCGAGGTAGTGACGCTGGAGCCAGGCTCGTCGGATGTCTTTATTGATATCCCCGGCCTCACCGAAAACCTGCTGCCGTCGTTGCGTAATGATTTCATGCATGTTCCCGGAGTGCGCGAGGTCAAGGTGGTGGATGTGCTGCCGGGAGCACGCCGCCGCCTGCATCTCGATACCCTGATGGCTGCAATGGCCGATCCGGTGATGGCCGTCGATGCCGGCGGGCGGGTCGTCGCGGCCAATGCCGCTGCGGCGATGGTGGCCGACATGACCGAAAGCGAGCTGCAAGGCAAGACACTGCGGGACCTCTTCGGCGAGGCCGGCCTGCAGGACGAATTGCTGGAGGGAGGATTCCGTGCCCCCGCCAGGGAAGTGCGGCTGCAGGGACAGCCGTTCCTGCTGGAAGTGACGCCGGTATCCGAGCCGCTCGATTCCGCGCTGGGCCAGACTGTTGGCGGCGTGATCACTTTGCATGCGCCTCGACGTCTGGGTGGCCGGATCCATGCCCTCCAGCACGCCAGCAGCGGATTCGATTCCATCATTGGTGATTCCGAGGCGATTCGCGCGCTGAAGGCGCGTGCCGCGCGCGTGGCGATGGTCGACGCGCCCCTGCTGATCGCCGGCGAAACCGGTACCGGCAAGGAACTTGTCGCGCAGGCGTGTCATGCGGTCAGTCCACGGGGTAGCGCACCGTTTCTTGCGCTGAATTGCGCTGCGCTGCCGGAAAGCCTGGCTGAGAGCGAGTTGTTCGGTTATATGTCCGGCGCTTTCACTGGGGCGCAGCGCGGTGGCAGACCGGGCCTGATTGAAATGGCGGAAGGCGGCACGGTTTTCCTGGATGAGATCGGGGAAATGTCGCTTTATCTGCAAGCCAAGCTGCTGCGCTTCCTGAACGACGGAAAATTCCGTCGCATTGGCAGCGATCGTGAAATCAAGGTGAATGTGCGCATCATCAGCGCCACGCACCGCAACCTGCGCAAGATGGTCGCCGACGGAAGCTTCCGCGAGGATCTGTTCTATCGCTTGAACGTGCTGCAGCTCGAGGTGCCTTCGCTGCGTGAGCGGCCGGACGATATCCTGCTGCTCGCGCGCCATTTCATCGAATGTGCCTGCGCCCAGGCACAAAAGCCGATCTGCCGCCTTAACGCGCATGCCTGTGCTGCGCTGGTCGCAAACCACTGGCCGGGCAATGTCCGCCAGTTGCAGAATGTAGTCTTCCGTGCGATCACGATGACCGACCAGCAAGTCCTCAATGCATCAGATCTCGATCTGGCCGAAGGCAGCATATCGACGGAAGAGTCCGCACAATTCCAGGAGGCGGAAGACTGGGACAAGACTGTTGCGAGATTCGAGCGGGCGGTGCTGGAGCGGCTCTATCCGCAGTACCCATCCAGCCGCAAGCTGGCATCACGCCTCAAGACTTCGCATTCCATGATTGCGAACAAGCTGCGCAAATACGGCATACCGGGCTCGAGCCGTTAAAGGCTGCGCCGATCAATGCGGGGGAAGATCGTCGTCCAGGTCCTTGGGCGGCGTGGTGGCGGGAATCGCGTATTTTTCTTCAGCCCAGGCGCCCAAGTCGATCTGCTTGCAGCGCTCGGAGCAAAAAGGCCGGTACTTGTTCTTCTCGGTCCATTCGACCTTCTTGCCGCAAGTCGGGCAATTCACTGCGGTCGGCATAACGTACCTCAGAAATTACAAAGGGTCAGATCAAACGGAACATCATTCTCGAAGGACTTCGGCTTCATGTCACCGTCCTGGGAAGTAAAGCGTACCCACAGCATATACTTGTTGGCCGAAATTTCAGGGATTGCGCCCAGGTTCTCGTCAATACCAAGGCGTAACATCTGATAGACCTTGCCCTGCAGCATTTGCTGGTAGCTTCCAGCCTGTGCAATGGTCTTGGCCGAGCGGCCCGATTCGCGCAACAGGCGCAGTACCACGCCGATGGCATCGAACAAGGGAACAAGCGGGGCAAACCAGTTGGAAATGTCGTTGAAGCGCTGCTGCGCCGAATGGTGCTGCCACGCGTAATAGGACGGCAGGTCGAATTCACAGGCGCCGCCGGGGATGATGGTCCTGCCGCGAATGCTCATGAGCCATTCGTTGTCGCGAATATTTTGGCCGGTCTTGCCCTGCGAGGCCATCAGCGCCGCGCTGCTGCGGTCCACATCCGCAAGCACTTCGTCTAGCCGCTCCGGCAGCACATTGGGATTGGACTTGAATCCGATCAGCGTCTGCTTTTGCCGCTCGAGCTCCTGCAACAGGTCCGACTTGAGATCCGCCCGACCGGCGACTTCCAGCATTTCGAAAATCGTCGACAGCGCGATGTGATGCTGTTGCGGATGTTCCTGGTGGAGGAAAAAAATGAACTTTTCGTAAAGATCTTCCAGCCGCAGCAGCGTGCGAATACGCTCATTGAAAGGGTATTCGTAAATGATCAAAATAGCGTCCCTTTAGCTGTAAAGCACGTGCTGGAAATAATTACGTGATTCTGAACGAAGCCATGAAAAATTACAAATATTGTCGACCAAATACCAGTGATTTTCCATGTCTCGGCAGTCAATCACTTGCACGTTGATCATGTGCCGCGGCGAGAGAGACATACATGGCATGAAGCTTGTCGACCTGCGGCACCAGCGCCAATGAATCGCCATCGTTATCGATCACGTCGTCCGCTGCGGCAAGCCTCTCCTGTCGTGATGCCTGCGCCGCGATGATGGTGCGCACTTGTGCTTCAGATAATCCGCTGCGGCTCATCACCCGGCGTACTTGTGTCTGCTCGGCGCAATCCACCACCAGTACGCGTGACACACGTTGCTTCCATGAACCGGATTCAACCAGCAAAGGAACAACGAAGACCAGGTATGTTCCTTTTGCCCGTGCCGCGGCAAGCTCCGTCTCGACGCGTATCAGGGGATGCAGAATGGCTTCCAGCCGCGCCTTGGCAGTCGACTCCGCAAAAACATATTCGCGCATCCTGGCGCGATTCATCGCGCCTTCGGCAGTCAGGAATGCATCGCCGAATTGTGCGCGAATATCCGGAATCGCGGCACCTCCCGGAGCGGTCAACTGATGTGCAATCCGATCAGTGTCGACCAAGGCTGCGCCGCGCGCCTGCAGCATGTCCGCGACGGTGGTCTTGCCACTGCCGATGCCGCCGGTGAGGCCGACTGAAAATCTACGCATCGCACTCGTTGCTTCGGACATATTAGATCGGAAATCCCAGATAGGATTCCACCATTTGCTTGCCATATAGCAAAGCAATCAGGCCGGCGGCAGCCAGGTAAGGCCCGAAAGGAATAGGGTTATTGCGTCCATGCCGTGCGAAGACAATCAGAGCGATTCCAACGATCGCGCCGACCGCGGAGGAGAGGAGGATGATCACCGGCAGCAGCTTCCATCCAAGCCACGCGCCCAAGGCAGCCAGCAGCTTGAAATCACCGTAGCCCATGCCTTCCTTGCCGGTGGTGAGCTTGAATAGCCAGTACACGCTCCACAGGCTCACATAACCGGCTGCAGCGCCGATCACCGCGTCGCGCAGCGGAACAAAGGTATCGTTCAGGTTGAGCAGCAAGCCACACCACAGCAGCAACAGCGTCAGGTCGTCCGGAAGCAGTTGCGTGTCGGCATCGATGAAGGTCATCGCGATCAGCAGGTAGGCAAAGAGCAAGGTTGCCAATCCGGCCATGCCGCTTCCGAAACGCCAGACCAGCAGGCCGGACAGGACGCCTGTCAGGAGTTCGACGATCGGATAACGCGGTGAGATCGGTGTCTTGCATTCGATGCATTTGCCGCGCAGGAACAGATAACTCAGCACGGGAATGTTTTCGAGCGCGCCGATGTGATGGCCGCAATTCGGGCAGGCCGAGCGGGGAACCATCAGGTTGTAACGGTCTGTGTATGGCAGGGGTTCGCCGCGTTCATGCGCCACATAGTTATCCGATTCACGCTGCATCATTTTCGGAACGCGGTGGATCACCACGTTCAGGAAGCTGCCGATCAGCAGGCCAAGGATGACGGCGAAAACAGTCGGAATAGCGCTTGCCGGTGGTGCGGATACGATCAGATCAAGCATCAGACAACAGATCCCAGTTTGAAGATGGGGAGATACATGGCAATAACCATGCCGCCGATCAGTACACCCAGCACCGCCATGATCAGCGGCTCCATCAGGCTGGAGAGCGACTCGACCGCGTCATCCACTTCAGCCTCATAAAAATCCGCGACCTTGCCCAGCATCTGATCAAGGGCGCCGGATTCTTCACCAATTGCAACCATTTGCGTCACCATGCTGGGAAAGACGTTGGCGCTCTGCATGGCAACAGTCAGGCTCGTGCCGGTGCTGACCTCCGTCTGAATCTTCCTGGTTGCATCGGCATATACGGAGTTACCCGAAGCCCCGCCCACGGAATCGAGCGACTCCACCAGCGGAACGCCGGCGGCAAACATTGTCGCAAGAGTGCGTGTCCAGCGTGCGATGGTCGCCTTGCGGATGACATCGCCGAAGATCGGCGCTTGCAGCAAGGCCCTGTCCATGAAACGCTGCACTTTCACAGAACGTCTCCAGGACTGGAAGAGCAGGTACAGGCCCGCGAACAAGCCGCCGAAGATGATGTACCAGTTGGCGACGAAGAAATCGGAGATCGCCATCACCATGACAGTCGGTGCAGGGAGATCTGCACCGAAACTTTTGAATACTTCCTTGAATGCCGGAATAACCCAGATCATGATCACCGCTGTCACAACGAATGCGACAACGAGGATCGAAATCGGATAAAACAAGGCGGACTTGATCTTGCCCTTGATGGCTTGCGTCTTTTCCTTGTAAATCGCGAGGCGGGTCAGCAGATCTTCCAGGATGCCGGCCTGCTCGCCGGCTGCCACCAGGTTGCAGAACAGGTTGTCGAAATACAGAGGAAACTTGCGGAATGCCTGGTTCAGGCTGCTGCCAGTCTCGATGTCCGTCCGGATGTCCTGGACGAGCCGTGCGACCGCCGGATTCGAGTGTCCTTTGGCAACGATGTCGAACGACTGCAGGAGCGGAACACCCGCCTTCATCATGGTGGCCAGCTGGCGCGTAAAGAGAGTGATGTCCTTGTCGGTGATCTTCTTGCCGGTCGAAAAGGACTTCTTCTTGACCTTGGTGACCAGAACGCCCTGACGGCGCAAAGTCACGTTGACGATTGTTTCGCTGCCCGCGCGCAGTTCGCCCTTGACGGTTTTTCCCGCCTTGTCCTTGCCTTCCCAGGTGAATACCGTTTCCTTGATCGCACCTGAAGTTTTGCCGGCGGCAGTTGCCATAGATCGTCCCCTAGTTATTCATTGGTGCAGCCGAGCACTTCTTCCAGGCTCGTCAGGCCTTGCTTGACCTTGACCAGGCCGGATTCGCGCAAGGTTCGGACGCCATCACGCCTTGACTGCTCTTCGATTTCAAGCGCGGTACCGTGCCCCAGGATAATGCGTTCGATATCTTCCGAAATAGGCATGATCTGGTAGATACCCACGCGGCCCTTGTAACCGCTGCCACTGCAGCGTTCGCAGCCGACCGCCTTGTACGGCATCCAGCTTCCATCCAGGTCTTCTTCCTTGAAGCCGGCTTCAATCAGTGTGTCGTCGGGTATCGCGACGGGCTGCTTGCAGGTGCAAAGGCGGCGCGCCAGGCGCTGCGCAGTAATCATGATCACGGACGACGCGATATTGAACGGCGCTACGCCCATGTTCATCAGGCGCGTCAGCGTCGAGGGCGCGTCATTCGTGTGCAGCGTGGAGAACACCATGTGGCCGGTTTGCGCTGCCTTGATGGCGATATCGGCCGTCTCCAGGTCGCGGATTTCGCCGACCATGATGATGTCCGGATCCTGTCGCAGGAAGGCCTTGAGCGCCGCGGCGAAGGTGAGGCCTGCGCGATCGTTGACGTTGACCTGGTTCACGCCCGGCAGGTTGATTTCAGCCGGGTCTTCCGCTGTCGAGATGTTGATGCCCGGCTTGTTCAGGATGTTGAGGCAGGTGTAGAGCGAGACTGTTTTGCCCGAACCAGTCGGGCCGGTGACCAGCACCATTCCGTACGGTCGCTCGATCGCCTTCAGCAGCAGCTCCTTCTGGTCCGGATCGTAACCCAGCGCATCGATGCCCATCTGCGCCTGGCTCGGGTCCAGAATACGCATCACGATCTTCTCGCCGAATAGAGTCGGCAAGGTGCTGACACGGAAATCAATGGCGCGATTCTTGGAAACCACCAGCTTCATCCGGCCGTCTTGCGGCACGCGCTTTTCCGAGATGTCGAGCTTGGAAATCACCTTGATGCGCGATGCCAGCTTTTCCTTGATCGCCAGCGGCGGTTGCGCAACTTCTCGCAGGATGCCGTCGACGCGGAACCGGATGCGATAAAACTTTTCGAATGGCTCGAAGTGCAGGTCGGATGCGCCCATGTTAATCGCATCCATCAGGATTTTTTGCAGGAATTTGACGACTGGCGCATCGTCAATTTCCGCTGCAGCCGCCGCTTCGCTTGCGGCCGCGGCCGGCATTTCCTCATCATTGAGGCCAAGTTCGAAGTCGTCCCCGATCATTTCGGTGAGGCTTTCCTCCGTGCTTTGGCTGAGCTTTTCAACCAGCTTTAGGAGGACGGGGTGTTCGACAATGACCGGCTCGACGATAAGCTCGGTCTGGAACTTGATCTGGTCCAGCGCATGCGTATTGGTCGGATCGGAAATCGCAACCGAGACTTTGTTACCACGTTTTGCCAAGGCAACGACTCGCTGCTTTTGCATCAGCCGCGAATCGATAATATTTTCCGGGATGTAACTGGCATTGAATACCGCGAAGTCCAGCAGCGGGTATCCAAAAGTCTCTGAGCAGAATGCCGCGAGCGATCTGGCGTCGATACTGCCGCTGGCAAGCAGCACATCGATGAATGCAAGCTTGTCGTTGGCGGCCTGCTTGTTGATTGAATCAGCTTGCTGCGCCGACAGCCGTCCGGCCTGCACGAGTGCACGCGCAAGGCCGGATACTGTTGAATTTGAAGCCTGATTGGGGAGAACAGCCGCCATGAATTCAGCCGGGAATAGGGTCAGAATCGTCCAAGTTGCATTAGATGATGCCTATAGGCATCTGATTTGTAAAGATATTGTGACAAACAGGCATCACTGTTCGCTGTCAAGTGTGACTTCTTTGGAACGCGCGGAGTGACTTGGGGGATTCAGATCTTGATCAGCTTGACGATTTTGATGGCCTGGTTCTGGACCTGGATGATTTCTGCGACGCACTTTCCGATTTTCAGGCTGACGTTCGCTTCCGGGATGTCGCGCAGTTCTTCGAGGAGCAGACCGTTCAGGGTTTTCGGGCCGTCCAGGGGGAGATCCAGTGCGAGGTGCTTGTTGATTTCGCGCAGGCTGGTCGATCCTTCAAGCAGGCACTCTCCGTGTTCGTCCCAGCTGAAGCCTTCAGCTCGCGTCGCACCGGGCAGCGATGTTGTGAACTCGCCGATCATTTCCTCGATGATGTCTTCCAGGGTAACAAGGCCTTGCACTTCGCCGTATTCATCGACGACGATACCGAGGCGTTCATGGTTTTCCTGGAAGTATTGCAGCTGAGTGAACACGTCCGTATCTTCCGGAACGAAATAGGGCGCCGTGAGAAGTTCACGGAAATGCTCAACCGTCAGATCCTCTTCCTGGTTGATCAATGCAATGGCCTTTCGCACATGCAGGATGCCGACGATCCGATTGATTTCGCCTTCACAGACGGGGAGCTTGTTGTGATAGCAGGTCGTGAGCTGGTGTGTGATTTCCTCTACCGGCGCAGACAGGTTCAGCGCCTCGATCTGGGAGCGTGGTGTCATCACGTCTTCCACGGAGATCTTTTCAAGGTCGAACAGGTTCAGAAGGATGCTCTTGTGCTTTTGTGGAATGAAGGCGCCGCCCTCGAGGACGATAGATCGCAGCTCTTCGCGCGAGACGCGCTGTTCATGGGCGCCCTGGCCGGTCTTGATATGCAGGAGGCGCAGAAAGCTCGAGACGAACAGGTTGACGAACCAGATCGCCGGTTTCGCCAGGCTCATCAGCGGCTTCAGCACGAGACTGATAGGGAGTGCGATGCGTTCCGGGTAGGTTGCGCCAATCACCTTGGGGGAAATTTCGGCGAATACGATGAGCAGGAAAGCGACGGCAGCTGTCGCAATCGTGATCACGCTTTCCTGATTGCCAAACATGGAGATGGCGATTGCCGTGACGAGGGCGGTCGCCAGTGCGTTGATAAGCGTATTGATGATCAGGATCAGCGAGAGCAGCTTGTCTGTGCGCTCCAGCAGCCAAAGCGTGGTGGTGGCCAGCTTGTTCCCGCGCTTGGCCAGATGGCGCAAGCGATGTCGATTGGCGGCCATGAGCGCCGTTTCGGCCATCGCGAAAAACGCGGATAAAAATATCAGGAGAAAGAGTGCGAGCAACTGCACCCAAAAAGGTACGGCATCCAAAGGGTCACCGTAAGGAAGTTTGCGTATGCAAGATTGGTCGGGGTGAGAGGATTCGAACCTCCGGCCTCTACGTCCCGAACGTAGCGCTCTACCAGGCTAAGCTACACCCCGATTTGCAGTGATTGTGCGGTCAATGCCGCTCAATGGTTACGGTCTACTGCGAAAGCGCATAATTGTAGCAGAGAATCCTTGAATTGGCTATTCGTTAGCCGGGAAATTGAGGCCGCCGCGCGCTGGGCCGCTTTTTCTGCTTCGCGCTTGGTGTAATCAAGTGCGCCAGAACTGGTGATGGCGGCAAGAATTTCATCGAAATGCCGCTCGTCACCATTCTCGATACAGGTGCGTACCAGCTGGCGCTGCTCGGGAGTGCCATTCTGCATCAGGAAAATCAGCGGCAATGTGGGCTTGCCTTCTCGCAGGTCATCGCCGACGTTCTTGCCGATGTCCGTCGCATTGCCGGAATAGTCGAGTACGTCGTCGATCAGCTGGAATGCGGTGCCGAGCGAGCGTCCATATTCGGCTGCAGCGTCGATAGCATCGTCGGACGCGCCTGCGACGAGTGCGCCGAGTTGCGCTGCCGCTTCGAACAGCTTGGCTGTCTTGGAGCGGATGACCTGCAGGTAGCGTTCTTCGGTGACGTCAGGGTCATGCATGTTCAGCAGCTGCAGTACTTCGCCCTCGGCAATCACGTTGGTGGCATCGGCCAGGATCTGCATGACGCGCATGCTGCCGACTGACACCATGATCTGGAAGGCGCGGGAATACACGAAATCGCCTACTAGCACCGATGCCGCGTTGCCGAACATCGCATTGGCGGTCTGCCGGCCGCGACGCATGGATGATTCATCGACAACATCATCATGCAGAAGCGTCGCGGTGTGAATGAATTCGACAACGGCCGCAAGATCGTGGTGGTGCGTGCCGCGGTAGCCGCAGGCATTCGCCATTAGCAGCACCAGGACCGGTCGGATCCGCTTGCCACCAGCGCTGATGATGTATTCGGCGATCTGGTTGACGAGCGGGACGTCCGAATACAGCTGGCGGCGGATGACCGCGTTGACGGCATCCATATCGGAGGAAATCGGCTGGATGATGCTGTTCTGGGTGGCGGGTTGAGGGGCGGCAGACAAGATAAAACCTGCAAAATCGTGAATTTCAGGGATTATACGACGACAAACCTGCTATTCCATCATTGGCAAGCCGGACAAAAATCCAGAAAGCTTCTTGGGGGCAACCCAAATCAGGTTTTGACCAGGCCGCTAAGTCTATGTATAATCAGGGGTTTTCCCGATTCGCCGAGATGCATTAGCGGGTTTGAGGAAGAAAACGCTTATTTACAACACTCGATGAGGTTTCACATGTACGCGGTCATAAAAACCGGCGGCAAACAATACAAGGTTGCTGCTGGCGAAAAACTCAAAGTAGAACAGATACCGGCTGACATTGGTTCCGAAATCACTCTCGACCAAGTGCTCGCAGTGGGCGCTGGTGACACCATTAAATTCGGTGCGCCGCTGGTTGAAGGTGCCAAGGTCCAGGCTACGGTAGTGGCGCACGGTCGCCATGACAAGGTCAAAATTTTCAAGATGCGCCGCCGCAAGCACTACCAGAAGCGTCAAGGCCATCGCCAAAATTACACCGAATTGCAAATCGTCTCGATCAACGCCTGATTCATCGTTGAACGAGCTTACCGGATACCAAGGAGTCTGAAATGGCACATAAAAAAGGCGGCGGCACTACGCGCAATGGTCGCGATTCCGAGTCGAAACGACTGGGCGTCAAGGTTTACGGCGGCCAAACCATCAATGCGGGCGGCATCATCGTCCGTCAACGCGGTACCCGCATGCATGCTGGCGAAAACGTCGGTATGGGCAAGGACCACACCCTGTTCGCCCTGATCGACGGCAAGGTGCAGTTCACCACCAAGGGCGCATTGCAGCGTCATACTGTGATTGTCGTTCCTGCATAACGCGGACCTGACACAGCAACATCAGGCGAAAGCCATCCACGAAAAGGGCTCTGCCGTTGGTAGGGCCTTTTTAGTTTGTAGAATTGTCTTACCTCGTTCCTTATTCTTTTCCGCGCCATTTTTTGGCGGCAAATCATGAAGTTCATCGACGAAGCAAAAATTGAAGTCATTGCTGGTGACGGCGGTAACGGCGTCGCGTCGTTTTGCCGCGAAAAATTCCGACCGTTCGGCGGCCCGGATGGCGGTGACGGCGGCAAGGGCGGAAGTATCTGGGCCATTGCCGATCGCAATATCAACACATTAGTGGATTACCGCTATTCGAAGCTGCACAGGGCGCGTGACGGCGAAAACGGCCGTGGCTCGGACTGCTATGGCAAGGGCGCGGACGACATCGAACTGCGCATGCCAGTTGGTACGCTGATCACCGATATCAACACCGGCGAAAATATTGCTGACCTGACCGAGCACGGGCAGCGCATCCTGCTGGCGAAAGGCGGCGAGGGCGGATGGGGGAACATCCACTTCAAGTCGTCGACCAACCGCGCACCGCGCCAGAAGACAGACGGTAAACCGGGCGAGCATCGTGAATTGAAGCTGGAGCTGAAAGTCTTGGCGGACGTCGGCCTGCTCGGCATGCCGAATGCCGGCAAATCAACCTTCATCAGCGCGGTGTCCAACGCACGCCCGAAGATCGCCGATTACCCCTTTACCACCCTGCATCCGAATCTCGGCGTAGTACGTGTCAGCCATGAAAAAAGCTTCGTCATCGCCGATATTCCCGGCTTGATCGAAGGTGCTGCTGAGGGCGCCGGCCTCGGCCACCAGTTCCTGCGACACCTGCAGCGCACGCGCCTGCTGCTGCATATCGTTGACCTGGCGCCGTTCGACGAGAAGGTCGATCCGGTGAAGGAAGCCAAAGCCATCGTCAAGGAACTGAAGAAATACGACGAGACACTGTACGAGAAGCCGCGCTGGCTGGTGCTGAACAAGCTCGACGTGATCCCTGAAGACGAGCGCCAGAAGCGGGTGAAAGATTTCGTCAAGCGCTTCGGCTGGAAAGGGCCGGTCTTCCAGATATCCGCCCTGACCAGGGGGGGATGCGAGGATCTGATCATTGCCATCTACGAGCACCTTGCGCAGCAACGTCAGCATGAGCATCGCGCGGAGGAAACGCAGATGGTGGAAGAGGCGCGTGGTATCGTATCGATTGACCCGGACGATCCCCGTTTCAAGGTGATCGAAGAATAGAACAGGCCCGCGACCGATCGGTAAGGGCTGTGTATTGAATACTCCCGGTTCCGGCCGCTGCCGGAACAAACTACATGCGAGCCGCCGGCTTCTTCCAGCAGAGTGGCGGCATCCAGAAGAACATGAATTCCGTCATTCAGAAAGCCAAACGTCTCGTCATCAAAGTCGGTTCATCGCTGGTTACCAACGACGGCAAGGGGCTGGACAATGCCGCCATTGCGAAATGGGCTGAACAGATTGCCCACCTGCGTTCGCTCGGCAAGCAAGTCGTTCTCGTCAGTTCCGGGGCAATTGCAGAGGGTATGCAGCGTCTCGGGTTCGACAAGCGGCCGACCGGCGTCCACCAGCTTCAGGCGTGCGCCGCCGTGGGGCAGATGGGCCTGGCGCAAATCTACGAAACGAGTTTCCGGCAGCATCATTTGCGTACCGCGCAAGTGCTCCTGACGCACGCCGACCTGGCAGACCGTGAACGCTACCTGAATGCGCGCTCAACACTGTTCACGTTGCTTCATCTCGGCGTGGTGCCGATCATCAATGAGAACGACACGGTAGTCACTGATGAAATCAAGTTCGGGGACAACGACACGCTTGGTGCGCTGGTGGCCAACCTGATCGAGGGCGACGCGCTCATCATCCTGACCGACCAGAAAGGTCTCTACACCGCCGATCCACGCAAGAATCCGGAAGCGGAATTCGTGCATGAGGCAAAGGCCGGAGATCCGGAGCTGGAAACCATGGCGGGCGGAGCGGGCACCGGCATAGGTCGCGGTGGCATGCTGACCAAGATCATGGCAGCCAAACGCGCGGCGACGTCGGGTGCGCATACGGTGATTGCCTGGGGGCGGGAAGACCGGGTGTTGACCCGTTTGGCATCGGGGGAGGCAATCGGTACGCAGCTCGTGGCGCAGACGGCGCAATTGACGGCCCGCAAGCAATGGATGGCCGATCACCTGCAAACAGCCGGGAAAGTGACGCTTGATGCCGGTGCCGTACAAAAGGTGAGTGCCGAAGGAAAGTCACTGCTGCCGATCGGCGTTGTCGAAGTGTCCGGTGATTTCGGCCGCGGCGATGTCATCACCTGCGTAGACCAGAAGGGTCTGGCGATTGCCCGGGGCATCAGCAATTATTCCAGCTCCGAGGCGCGGCGCATCATGCGTCATCCTTCAACGGAAATCCTCCCCATCCTGGGTTTCGTGGAAGAACCGGAGCTGATTCACCGTGACAACATGGTGCTGCTCTGACAAGAGGCATGGTTGCCCGGACAACTTCGGGCACGACCTCTTCTAGCGAACCTCGTTCGGTGACGTCAGGGGCTTGTCGTAACGGATCCTGTTGATCATGTCCTTCGCGTTGCCGGCGACCGTCACACCATCGCAAAAGTAATCCTTGTACAAAACCGCATGTTGCCGGTTGGCGGCATTGCTGTCGATCCGCTCCCACTTGTCGCGACGCGAGCGCGACCATGTGCCATTCGCTTGGCCGAATGCGTACAATTTTCTCTCGAATGAGGCACAACGGATGCCTTCATAGCTGATGTTGCGCGCACCTGCTGCGCTGGTGGCAACCAGGGTGTAGCGGATGACACCGTCGGAGCCGACCGTCAGTGAACCCGCATCAATGGCGAAGTTCTGCGTCGCTGTCGGGCTGACATAGAAAGGCAGGAGGTTTTCCTGTTTCGGTGCACGTGGCAGCTGAAGCGCAACTTCCTCCCACGGTTTTTCCGTGTCGTCGAAATCCTCTTCAAACCGCGACTGCGCGCTGGCGGCGAGGCTTGCGGAAAGCAGGCAGATAGCGGCAGCTGCGTGGAAAAGCCGGTTCCGGCATTGTTGCCGGTGCAAGTTGCCGACCTGCGGGCGTGTCCGGATTCTTTGCAACATGGGCATGCCCTTATGCTTCATTCTTCGGTTTGGCCGTTGGTGACGGGGTTTCACCCAGTCCCTTTCCGGGGTGGTTCTGGCGCAGGTAACGCGCTCCATGCCGATTGGGATTGTTCGGCGTAGCGCGGCTCAGGAAGCGTGATAATTCCTGCAATGCCTTCTGATAAACGTCGCGCTTGAATTCGATGACCACGTCCAGGGGAACCCAGTAGTCGTGCCAGCGCCATGCGTCGAACTCGGGATGGTCCGTGCCGCGCAGATTGATGTCGCAGTCGCGACCTACCATGCGAAGCAGGAACCAGATCTGTTTCTGGCCGCGGTAATGGCCACGGACCTCGCGCTTGATGAAACGGTCCGGAACTTCGTAACGCAGCCAGTCCCGGGTGCGCCCGATGATCTTGACGTGTTCGGCCCGCAGGCCGATCTCTTCTTCCAGTTCCCTGAACATGGCCTGTTCGGGCGTTTCCCCGAACTTGATCCCACCTTGCGGAAATTGCCACGAATGCTCGCGCACCCGCTTGCCCCACCACACCTCGTTATGGGTGTTGAGCAGGATAATGCCGACGTTCGGGCGGAAGCCTTCACGATCCAGCATGTTGCACCTCAAAACTTTCTGCGGCGAGGCGCCCCTTCCCGTTACAAATTTCTCATGCGCCCGCAGGCGCAGGCGTCATGCTCCTGCCCCCGGAGGGCGTCAGCGTGAATCAAATATGTGAGGAATGGGTGCATCAGCCAGCTAATCCTTTAAAATTGGGTTGATTATAACTCTCTCTTTTTAAAAAGAATTACCGCCATGCGCGCATCACGATTTTTTATTTCTACACTTAAAGAAGCTCCGTCCGACGCCGAGATCATCAGCCACAAACTGATGATGCGGGCCGGGATGATCAAACGTCTCGGGTCAGGGATTTACACCTACATGCCGATGGGCCTGCGCGTGATCCGCAAGGTGGAAAACATCATCCGTGAAGAGATGAACCGGGCAGGCGCCGTCGAGCTGCTGATGCCGGTCGTGCAACCGGCCGAGCTGTGGCAGGAAACCGGTCGCTGGGAAAAGATGGGGCCGGAACTCATGCGCGTCAAGGACCGTCACGGCCGCGACTATGCGATCCAGCCGACATCCGAGGAGGTGATCACTGACGTCGTGCGCACCGAGATCAAGTCATACCGCCAGCTGCCGATCAACTTCTACCACATCCAGACCAAATTCCGCGACGAACGCCGCCCGCGCTTCGGCCTGATGCGCGGCCGCGAATTCACGATGAAGGATGCTTATTCCTTCGACCGTGATGTGGAAGGCATGCAGAAGTCATACAAGATCATGTACGACGCCTATGTGAAGATCTTCGATCGCTTTGGCCTCCAGTTCCGTGCCGTGGCGGCTGACAACGGCGCGATCGGCGGATCCGGTTCGCATGAATTCCACGTGATCGCCGATACTGGCGAAGATGCGCTGGTGTACTGCCCGGCTTCCGACTATGCCGCCAACATGGAAGCGGCCGAGGCACTGGCTCCGACCACGCCTCGAGGACCGGCAAACCAGGCATTGACCAAGACACCAACCCCTGGCAAGGCCAAGTGCGAGCATGTGGCGGAACTGCTGGGCCTGCCTTTGTCACACACCGTCAAGTCGATCGTGCTAACTGTCGACAAGGAAGGCGCCGAGAAGGAAGTCTGGCTGTTGCTGCTGCGCGGTGACCATGAATTGAACGAGGTCAAGGCGAGCAAGGTTTCCGGACTGGGTACCTACCGTTTCGCCAGCGAAGCCGAGATCATGGATTGGTTCGGCACGAAGCCGGGCTACCTTGGCCCGATCGGTACGAGAAAGCCGGTCAAGGTGGTTGCTGATCGCACCGTGGCCAACATGAGCGATTTTGTGTGCGGCGCGAACGAGGAGGATTTTCACTTCACCGGCGCCAACTGGGGCCGTGACCTGCCCGAGCCTATTGTCGCCGACCTGCGCAACGTCGTTGCGGGCGATCCTTCGCCGGACGGACAGGGCGTACTGGCTATCCAGCGAGGGATCGAGGTCGGGCACGTGTTCCAGCTCGGCACGCGCTACTCCGAGGACATGAAGGCGACCTACCTGGACGAAACCGGCAAGCCGCAGCTGATGCAGATGGGCTGCTACGGGATCGGCGTGACTCGCATCCTGGGCGCGGCGATCGAGCAGAACTTCGACGACAAGGGCATCATCTGGCCGACCGCGATCGCGCCTTTCGAAGTGGTGCTGTGTCCTATGGGCTACGATCGGAATGAAACGGTCAGAGCGGAAACCGACCGGCTTTACGATGCGCTGCTGGCGGTCGGCGTCGACGTGGTTCTCGATGACCGCGGAGAGCGTCCGGGTGTCATGTTCGCGGATTGGGAACTGATCGGCGTGCCGCACCGTGTTGTGATTGGCGATCGTGGACTGAAAGAAGGAAAGCTTGAATACCAAGGCCGTCGCGATACCGCAGCGACCGCAGTGGCGGTCACCGAAATGGCAGAGTTCATCAAGGCCAGGCTTGCGGCCTGATGTCTCCGGGGCCGTATTGAGCCGGGCCGCCAGGAGCGCCCTCGCAGCGATTGCAGCGCTGGTATTTTGCTGTAGCGCCGCGGCGGGCAATCAGCAGGAAGAGGCATTGGCGGATTCAGTCCGCCTGGCCCTTTCCAACACCATCGCCGACACCCGCCCGCCCAAGCCGCACTTCGGCACTATCCAGGATCGCCTCCAGTACCTGCGCTGGCTCGGCGAAATGTCCGAGCGGCTGAAGAAACGCCTACCGGACTGGCAGGTACGGCGCGAATTCCTCCAAACCGCCTGGTACGAGGCCACGCGCGCCGGCCTCGACCCGGCATTGGTACTCGGACTGATCCAGGTCGAATCGGCGTTCCGCAAGTATGCAATCTCTTCAGTGGGTGCGCAGGGATACATGCAGGTAATGCCGTTCTGGACGCGCGTGATCGGCGATGGCGACCGCAGGAAGCTGTTCAATATGCAGACCAACCTGCGTTACGGCTGCTCGATCCTGCGCCTGTATCTCGACATGGAAGGCGGGAATCTCTTTTTGGCCCTGGGTCGCTACAACGGTAGCCGCGGGCGGCCGGAATATCCGCATGCGGTGCTGGCTGCATGGAGGTTGTGGGAGTACAGCAAGTGAGCGACTGCAGCATTCGTGCCGGAGAAAGGTGCCGCCGCGGGATTGTCGAGCGGGAATAGAGCGCGGGAAGCGACTTGTGCTGAGAGGTGGCGCATGATCAGATGCACAGGACAGGCCGGCATCTATCGCAAGCCTCTAAGGAGGGGCGTCGGTGAGAGTCGCCGAAGGCGATTCGGAGCATGCGTCATCACACCCTGGCTTGGCCATTAGGGGAGATCCGCCAATCCGGATCGACACATTCCGCACGCACCAACAAAAACGCCCGCGCGATGCGGGCGTTTTTGTTTGGCCTTCGGAACGAACTATTGCAGGTGATTGGAAATGAGCTTCGTCATTTCGAACATCGACACTTGCTTCTTTCCGCCAAACACGGCTTTGAGCTTGTCATCCGCATTGATCATGCGCTTGTTGGCTTCATCTTGCAGCTTGTTCTTCTTGATGTAATCCCAAACCTTCTTGGTGACTTCAGTGCGCGGCAGCGGATTCGCACCGATCACTGCACCCAGGGTTGCGGACGGCGTCAGCGGTTTCATGAACGCTGCGTTGGGCTTACGCGGAGTCTTCGGCTTTGCTACCTTCTTTGCGGCGGGCTTCTTGGCTGCGACTTTCTTTGCGGGCGCGGCCTTCTTTGCTGCCGGCTTGGCTGCGGCCTTCTTTGCTACGGGCTTGGCTGCTGCCTTCTTTGCCGGAGCTGCTTTCTTTGCCGGAGCTGCCTTCTTTGCTGCAGGTTTGGCTGCGGCTTTCTTTGCAGCCGGCTTCTTGGCGGCTGTCTTGGCCGCGGGTTTTTTGGCTGTTGCCATCTTCAAGCCTCCTTCACGAAATGTGTTGGGAAAATGCGTCATATCACGCAACGCTAATAGTGGTGCGCTTTTCATGGGGATGCAAGTGTTTTTTATACGTAGATACGTGAATCTGTGTGCTGCGTGCCACGCGATCTTCATAGGAGAAAACGGAGTTTGCACGGCTTGCGTCCCTCTGCACACGCACGCGCGCATCCTCGAATCTCCCTATGAAACCACCTGTGCGACAGGGCTGAATGCGCCGGATACCTTGAGCGGAAAGAAATGAGACCGGCCGCAAAGCCTTGTGTGGTGCGGCTTTGCGGCTGATGATGGGTTAAGGGGGAGGAGTCGGGCTCGTCGGCGTCAGCTGCCTTCGGTGCGGTGGGAATGCACTTGATGAAGGTCGCGAAAACGCGCAATAGGCTTTGAAACAGGGGAGGGGGGAGCTGAAGATGAACGTGGATCGTGGATGGTCTACGCACTCTTGCATCGGCATTTCGGCAGGCGTCCCCTGGAGGAGGGGGGGCGCCACCCGCGTAGGGGCGGCACCATGGGACGGTCTTAGCGCGCGCCTGGCAGCATGCCCTTCATGCCCCGCATCATCTTCATCAGGCCGCCGCCTTTGAGCTTCTTCATCATCGATTGCATCTGCTCGAACTGCGACAGCATGCGGTTGACGTCCTGCACTTGTACGCCGGCGCCGGCAGCAATGCGGCGCTTGCGGGAAGCCTTGATGAGCTCCGGCTTGGCGCGCTCCTGCGGTGTCATCGAGTTGATGATGCCTTCCATGCGGCGCACCTGCTTTTCCGCCTGGCCCATGTCGGCATTGCCGGCGGCCTGCTGGAACTGGGCGGGCAGCTTGTCGACCAGGCCGGAAAGACCGCCCATCTTCTTCATCTGGCTGAGCTGCGACTTGAAATCGTTCAGGTCGAACTTGCCGCCGACCTTGATCTTCTCGGCCAGGTCCTTCGCGGCGGCCATGTCCACGCCTTTTTGCGCTTCCTGGACCAGCGCGAGAATGTCGCCCATGCCGAGGATGCGGCTGGCCATGCGTTCGGGATCGAAGGCTTCGAGGCCATCCAGCTTTTCCGCGACGCCAGCGAACTTGATCGGCTTGCCCGTCACATGGCGTACCGAGAGCGCTGCGCCGCCGCGGGCATCGCCGTCCAGCTTGGTCAGCACCACGCCAGTCAGGGGCAGCGCATCGTTGAAGGCCTTGGCGGTGTTGATGGCGTCCTGGCCGAGCATGGCGTCGACCACGAACAGGGTTTCAATCGGCTTGATGGCGGCATGCAGGGCGGCGATTTCCTGCATCATCGCTTCATCGATACCGAGCCGGCCGGCAGTGTCGACGATCAGTACATCGTGGTAATGCTTCTTCGCGTAATCCAGTGCGGAAAGGGCGATATCGACCGGCTTGTCGGAAGGGGACGAGGGGAAGAAGTCGGCGCCGACCTGGGTGGTAACGGTCTCCAGCTGGCCGATGGCGGCCGGACGGTACACGTCGGTGGAGACGGTCAGCACTTTTTTCTTTTTTTGTTCCTTGAGGTACTTGGCGAGCTTGCCGACGGTGGTGGTCTTGCCGGCGCCTTGCAGGCCGGCCATCAGGATGATCGCCGGGGGCTGGGTGGCGAAGTTCAGCTGCGAGGCTTCCGGGCCGAGGTCGGCGCCCATGATGGCGGCCAGCTCGCGCTGCACCACGCCGACCAGTGCCTGGCCGGGGGTGAGCGAGCCGACGACTTCCTCGCCCATTGCTTTTTCCTTCACGCGGGCAACGAATTCGCGCACGGCGGGCAGCGCGACGTCGGCTTCAAGCAGCGCCAGACGTACTTCGCGCAGCATTTCGGCGGTGTTGGATTCGGTCAGACGCGCTTCGCCGCGCATCGTTTTGACGACTTTGGCAAGCCGTTGGGTCAGGTTGTCGAGCATGGATGGTGATGTATCAAGAAATGGGGTGATGCGATGCGGATGGACAAGGCATCGGGAACAGGCCCCATTTTACCCGATGCCGCTGCCGGTCCCCGTACGTCGTAATGAGGCGGGAATCCGGAAAATTCCGGCGCACGCTTGCGATTATCCGGACTGGCGCAGGGGCTCCGGCCGGTCAATCAAGGGCTTGGCACGCGCTTGCCGGGTGGCACGGAGGCTGCATCGTCTCTGGATAGCCACTTGTCCATGTTGCCGATTTGTAGGGGGTAATATTACGTTTTTATCGAAACCTGCCGTTGCGCGTCGTCGGCCTCACAAGATCGCGGAACTCGCGACAGCGCGCTTCGACGATTGCATGGCATCCAGCAAACGACCCGCTCTCATCATTGCCGCCCTGGCCTGTGCGGCCGCGCTGGTATTCGGCGTCTACCTGATCGCGGCCGGCAAGGCGCGCAGCGACATTCGTGCAGCGGGCGATCGCCAGCTGCAGATCATCGCACTGGACCTTGAATCTGTACTTGAAAAGTACGAAAGCCTGCCGTTTGCGCTGGCGTTCCATCCTGATATTGCGCAGCTGCTGGCACACCCCGACGACCGGGCGATGATCGCGCGCCTGAACCTGACGCTGCAGACAGTGCAGGTCCAGTCCAGGGTGAGCGCTATCTATCTCATGGATCGCGATGGCAACACGCTGGCTTCGAGCAACTGGGACCAGCCGACGAGTTTTGTTGACAAGAATTTCGGCTTCCGTCCCTATTTCCGCGACGCGATTAGTGGCAGCGCAGGTCGGTTCTATGGCATCGGTAGCGTTACCAGCGAACCGGCCTATTTCATCGCGCAGCCGGTATATCCGCCCGGTATGCATGGCAACGCTGCGCCGATCGGTGTCATAGCGGTGCGCATCAGCCTGTCCGACTTCGAACAGACATGGCAGAGCAGCGAGGACCCAATCGCACTCGTCGACGACAGCGGTGTGGTATTCCTGAGCAACCGGCCACAGTGGCGCTATCGCAGCCTGAAGCCGCTCGGCGATGCTGCCCGGAAGAACCTTGCCGGAACCCTGCAGTACGCGGGGCAGGCCATCCAGCCGATCTCCTCGTTGCCCAAGGCGCAGCGGGCCGGTTTCGGCGAGTATGTCGGCAAGCCGGTGGCGCGCCTCGGCTGGCAGCTCATGCTGTTCCCGTCGCAGGCGAGGGTAGTACGCATCGCCACTTCGGCGGCACTGGTCGCGACGCTCCTGCTTGCGGCTGTCGCACTCTCGCTCTGGGCGGCCTACCAGCGCAGACGTCGCCTGGAAGAGCGGCTCGCTTCGCGCAAGGCGCTGCAGCAGGCTGCGGAGGATCTGGATCGGAAAATCGCGCAGCGCACCCAGGAACTGCTCGAGGCGAACCGGCGCATCGAAACCAAGTATGCGACGCTCAAGGAAACCGAACAATTGTTGCGGTCGACCCAGACGGAACTGGTGCAGGCCGGCAAGCTGGCCTTGCTGGGACAGATGGCCGCCGGCATGACGCATGAGCTCAACCAGCCGCTGGCGGCAATCCGGGCCTTCGCCGACAATGCCGTCACCTTCCTGCACCGCGGACAGGCCGAGAAGGCCGGCGAGAACCTGACGCACATCAGCGCCGCCGCCGCACGCATGGGAGCCATCATCGGGCAGCTCAAAGGCTTCGCACGCAAGAGCCATGACACGGTCTCCATGGTGGATCTCACGCAATCGATCCAGGCGTCGACCTTGCTGCTTGAAAACGAATTTCACCGGCATGGCGTCGCGCTGGAGGCGGATATCCGCGAGCCGCTGCAAGTGGTCGGCGACAGCGTGCGCATGGAGCAGGTCCTCATCAACCTGCTGCGCAATGCGCTCGACGCCGTCGAAGGCGCACCGATGCGAAAGGTGACGATCACGCTGGAGCGCGACGGGGAGGAGGCGGTGCTGCGCATCCGGGACTGGGGCGCCGGCATTCCCGACCAGGTCGCACCGCACCTGTTCGAGCCGTTCTACACGACCAAGCCCTCGGGCAAGGGGCTGGGACTCGGCCTGGCGATTTCCTCATCGATCGTGCAGGCAATGAACGGCCAGCTCACTGCTTATAATCATCCCGAGGGCGGTGCGGAGTTTGCGATGCGTCTTCCGCTCGCGCCCGCCTTGACCCATTCCGACGGAGGAAAAATTGCCGGTGACTGACATGCCCGAAGCGGTGCTGATCGAAGACGAACAGGCGGTGCGAATGGCCACTGCGCAGACCCTGGAACTCGGGGGCTTCACCGTGCATCCATGCGCCAGCGCGGAGCAGGCGCAGCCCTGGCTGACGGCCGGATTCGGCGGGGTCATCGTGACCGACGTGCGGCTCCCCGGCCGCTCCGGGCTGGACCTGCTGGCGCAGGTGGTCGCGCTGGATCCGGACTTGCCGGTCATTCTCGTTACCGGGCATGGCGATGTCGGCATGGCGGTCGATGCGATGCGGGCGGGCGCCTACGATTTCATTGAAAAACCCTTTGCCGCCGAACGCCTGATGGAGACCGTGCGGCGGGCCCACGAGAAGCGCCGCCTGGTCATCGAGAACCGGCGTCTGAAGGCGGCCTGGAGCGCCGATCCGGATGTGCCGCCGCTGATCGGCCAGTCGCCGGCGATCGAACAGGTGCGAAAGCTGATCCGCTCCATCGGCCCGGCGGCGGTCGACATCCTGATCAACGGCCAGACCGGCACCGGCAAGGAAGTCGTGGCGCGCCAGTTGCATGCGGCCAGCGGTCGCAAGGGACCGTTTGTCGCGATCAATTGCGGCGCCTTGCCGGAAGCCGTGTTCGAGAGCGAAATCTTCGGGCATGAAGCGGGCGCCTTCACCAGCGCGCAGAAACGACGCATCGGGAAATTGGAATATGCCAATGGCGGCACGGTCTTCCTGGACGAGATCGAGAGCATGCCGCTGGCGCTGCAGGTAAAGCTGCTGCGCGTGCTGCAGGAGCGACGGCTGGAGCGGCTGGGCGGCAATGAGCCGATCCAGATCGACTGTCGGGTGATTGCGGCCAGCAAGGCGGACTTGCTCCAGTTGAGCGCGCAGGGGCGCTTCCGGGAGGATTTGTACTACCGCATCGGCGTCGTCAGCATCGAACTGCCAACCCTCGCCGACCGGCGCGATGACATCCCCTTGCTGCTGGCGTATTTCGTGCAGGGCGCCGCGCTCCGCTACCAGCGGCCGGTGCCGCAATGGACTGCCGCGCAGATGGCGCAATGGCAAGCCCGCGACTGGCCGGGCAACGTGCGGGAGCTGCACAATTTCGCCGACCGGCTGGTACTCGGCGTGCTTGAAGGCGCAGGCATGTCAGCGGGCGAACAGGCTGGGGCCGCAACGGCAAGCCTGCCCCAGCGGGTCGACGCCTATGAGCGTACGCTCATCGCTGATGCACTGGCCGCCAATGAAGGCAATGTCGCGGCGACGGCGGACAGCCTGGGCTTGCCGAAAAAGACTCTTTATGACAAGTTGAAGAAGTATCAGCTGCCGGCCGGCCGAGCGGCCGAATAGATGCCCTTGCGCACGGTCGCTGGAGGCGGCCATGGTGTAAACTCGGGGTGTGCCAATAATGATCGCGCGTGATGTACACCTCTTTCTTCGTTCTTGCAGCACTGCTCTACGTCGCTTGCGCCGTCCTGCCTTCGCGGCATCGCGCCGCCATCTCCGCCGGAACCGCAGCCGGCTGGCTGCTGCACGGGGGCGCGTTGTGGGCAGACATGATTGCGCCAGGTACGCTGCGCATCGGTTTTGCCATCATGCTGTCGGCAACGCTGTGGATCTCGGTGGCGGCGTACTGGCTTGAAAACCGCAATTTTTCCCTGGACGGGCTGCGCATCCTGATACTGCCGTCGGCCGCCGTCGCGGTCGTCCTGCCGGTGCTTTTCCCCGGCAGCGTGGTTCCGCTCGAAGGCAAGACGGCGTTGTTTCCCTGGCATGTCGCCATTGCCATCCTTGCCTACAGTTCCCTGACGATTGCCGCATTCCATGCAGTGCTGATGGCCTTGCAGGAATCCCGCCTGCACACTCCACCCGGCGCTGCCGACAGTGGCTGGCTGGCACACGCGCTCGACCGCCTGCCTGCCTTGCTGACCATGGAGAAGCTGCTGTTTCGCCTGATCGGGTTCGGTTTCTTCCTGCTGACCCTCACCGTCCTGTCCGGCATCGTGTTTTCGGAGGAATTGTTCGGCAGGCCGCTCAAGTGGGATCACAAGACCATTTTCACGCTGCTTTCCTGGCTGCTGTTCGGTGCCTTGCTGGCCGGCCGCGCCTGGCGCGGGTGGCGCGGCAAGACGGCCCTGCGCTTCACGCTGACGGGTTTTGCAACCTTGCTGCTCGCTTACGTCGGCAGCCGCTTCGTGCTCGAAGTGGTGTTGCACAGGGGGCTGGCGTGAAGTTGCTGCTATGGTTGGCGATCGCGGTATTCGTGATCTGGGTGATCCGTAGCAACAAGAGCAGCAACAAGACTTCCGCGGCTGCTGGCACCGGAAGGCCGGACAGGTCGAACAAATCGAACAGGCAGATCGAACCGATGCTGCAGTGCGCGCATTGCGGCGTGTACGTTCCGGTCTCGGAAACCGTGACCGACGCTTCCGGCAAGGTATTCTGCAGTGACGATCACCGGCTGCAGCATGCGCGGTCCTGACCGTTGCGCTGCCTCCGCATGCCGGCAGTGCCCGGTTGCGGCAATATCATTGATCCTTATCCGCTCCGTAGGTGACGTGCGATGATGCAGGTGGCGCAAATCGTCGGCCGTGAAGACCGCGAAACCCTGTGGCGTCCGCTGCAGACCTTCACTGTCACGCGCATCGTGATCGTTCTGGTGCTGCTGGTCTACCTGGGTTTCAACACGACCAAAGGCGCCGATGAGATGGGTTTCCACTTCGACTGGGAAACCGGGGTTGCCTATCTCGTGCTGTCCGCCGTCTTCGCGCTCCTGTCGGTATACCTTCAGTCGCGTTTCATGCTGCAGTTACTGGCACAGCTGACGGTGGATATCGTCGCCATCACCATGCTTTACATTGCGGCCGGCGGCGCCAGGAGCGGGCTGGCAATCCTCTACCTGTTTCCGCTCGCCGGTTGCGCCATCCTGGCGCCATTGCTGCTTGCCCTGTTCTTCGTCTCGATGGTCACGCTGATCCTGCTGGCGGAAAGCGCCTACCAGGTCCTGCATTCCACGTCCGATGCCTCGTCTTCGCGTGCCGGGCTGTATGGTGCAGCGTTCTTTGCCGCGATCTACGTCGTCAACCGCCTTGCCGCCAAGCTGATCAAGCAGGAAGAGCTGGCCGTTCGGCGCGGACGGGAGTTGCAACTGCAGGAGGCAATCAATCGGCTCGTGATTGCCGACATGGGCGACGGCATCCTCGTGGTGAGCAGGAACAGCGAGGTCCTGGCGGCCAATCCGGCGGCGGAGCGCATGCTCGGCCTGTCGTTTGCATCCAGGCAAGCACTGGCCAAGCTGGTCGAGATCCCTGCACTCGTGCCGATTGCCGATGCCTTCTTCGCATGGATGGCCCGGCCCGCCGAAACGTCCGGTGCCGACGCTTCCGCCTTTGTGTTGATCAGGCCGGGCGACCATCTCGCAGAAAACTCGGGTTTGACGTTTGACGGCCGGCGGGACCTGTTCACGCATCTCAAGCTGCGCTTCGCCAAGGTCACTTCCGAGGATTTGCCGGAGGGGAGGACCGTGATTTTTCTGCAGAACGTCAGCGAGATCGAAAACCAGGCGCAACAGCTCAAGCTGGCCTCGATGGGGCGCCTGACAGCCAGCATCGCGCATGAAGTGCGCAATCCGCTGTCCGCCATTTCCCACGCGGCATCGCTGCTCAACGAGGATATCACCCACCCGACCCAGTCACGGCTTCTGAAGATCGTCAGCGACAACGTGGTCCGGCTGAACCGGATGATCGAGGATATTCTCAAGCTGTCGCGCAGGGCGCATGTCAATCACGAACCACTGCAGCTGAGCTCCTTTCTTGCCGATATTGTCGAGGAGTTCAGGGAGGGCCACTCGATCGCGCCAGAAGCCATCGAGCTGGTGTCGATGAGGAATCACCGGGTGCGCTTCGATCCGCTGCACCTGCGGGAAGTTGTACTCAACCTGCTCTCGAATGCGGTGCGTTATGCCAGCGGCCGCGACGGCAGTATCCGTATACATGCTTTCTCCCCGGTAGCGGGGCGGATCGAGCTGCACGTGCAGGATGACGGGCCGGCCATCACCCCGAAAGTCAGGTCGCATCTGTTCGAGCCGTTTTACACGACGTCCAGCAAGGGCACCGGCCTGGGACTCTACGTGGCGCGTGAATTGTGTTTGAATAACGATGCAATGCTCGATTACGAGTACCGCATGGACATGTCGAGCGAAGGGATGGAGCAGCCAATCGGCCGCTTCGTCATTACCTTCGCCGTGGACAACCCGCTTTAACCCTGATTCTCCAGATGACTGCACCCCGTATCCTGGTCGTTGACGATGAAGCTGATTTACGCGAGCTGCTCGAGATCACGCTCGTCAAGATGGGCCTGGACGTCGACTGCGCGGACACGCTCGGGTCCGCCCGCGCGTTGCTGGCGCAGCATGAATACGCCCTCGTGCTGACCGACATGCGCCTTCCGGACGGGCTCGGCATTGAGCTGGTGCGCGAAGTCGCGACCAACCACAAGAATACGCCGATCGCCGTGATCACCGCGTTCGGCAGTGCCGACAACGCCGTGGCCGCGCTCAAGGCCGGCGCGTTTGATTATTTATCCAAGCCGGTTGGGCTGGACCAGCTGCGGCTCATGGTCCAGTCCGCACTTCGCACCCAGAAGACGGACGGCGCTGCCAGCCCGGCCGACAGCCCGCGCGGAGAGGGCGCCTCGCGCCTGACCGGGCGATCCGTCGTCATGCAGGACCTGCGCGCGCAGATCGTGCGCCTGGCGCGCAGCATGGCGCCGGTGGCGATCACCGGCGAATCCGGCAGCGGCAAGGAGCTGGCCGCGCGCGACATCCACGCCCACAGCGCGCGTGCCGAGAAACCGTTCATCGCGGTCAACTGCGGCGCCATCCCGGAAGCGCTGATGGAAGCGGAGTTCTTTGGTTACCGCAAGGGCGCCTTCACCGGCGCCAACGACGACCGCGATGGCTTCTTCCAGGCGGCCAACGGCGGCACCCTGATGCTCGACGAAGTGGCCGACCTGCCCTTGCCGATGCAAGTGAAACTGTTGCGCGCGATCCAGGAGCGTCGCGTGCGCAAGGTGGGCGCTACCGTGGAAGAGCCGGTGGATGTGCGGCTGATCAGCGCGACACACCAGAACCTGTCCGAGTGCGTCGAAAAGGGTAGCTTCCGCCAGGACCTGTTTTACCGCCTGAACGTGATCGAGCTACGCCTGCCGCCGTTGCGCGAGCGCTTGGAAGATATCGGTGAAATGGCGGAGACACTACTCGAGCGCCTGTCGCCGGACGGCAGGGTCATTCTGTCACCGCAGGCATTGCAGGCGCTGCAGTCCTATCCGTTCCCTGGCAATGTGCGTGAGCTGGAAAACATCCTCGAACGGGCTTTGGCTTTCGCGGGCGGCGGGGTGATCGAGGTCAGCGACCTTGCGCTGAAACCGGTGACCATGGGCGAGCAGCCGCGTGTGCAGCTGGAAGCGAAGACCGTGGAGCCGCCGCTGGCTGCGCCCACCATACCAGTACTGCAACCCGACCCTGCGCCGCAAGCGGTCGCGGACAATGACCTGCCGCGCTCCCTGCCCGAGCATCTCGATAACGTCGAACGCGAGATCATTCGCCGCGCGCTGGCGAAGACCCATTTCAACCGGACGCAGGCCGCCGAATTGCTCGGCATCAGCTTCCGCCAGCTGCGCTATCGGATGCAGCGGCTTTCCATTCACGAACCGGACTCATGAGCCGATTCGACATAGGCGAGGACGGCTGGAGCCGGGGCGTGCGCCGGGTGCCTTCGCCCAATTTCGACGTGCGTGCCGCAGACACCCTGATCGACCTGCTCGTCATCCACAACATCAGTTTGCCACCCGACCAGTTCGGCGGACCATATATCGCCGACCTGTTTACCAACCGGCTTGACTGCGACGCGCATCCATACTTTGACCGGTTGCGCGCGCTGCGCGTATCTGCGCATTTCCTCATTCGCCGCGACGGTGAAGTCATCCAGTTCGTCTCGGCCAACGACCGCGCATGGCACGCGGGTGTGTCTTCGTTTTGCGGCCGCGAGCGATGCAATGATTTTTCGATCGGCATCGAGCTGGAAGGTACGGATTTCGTGCCGTTCGAGGAGGCGCAATATGATGCGCTGGCTGAACTCACCTGGGCGCTGCGCGCCCGCTATCCCCTCACCGATGTTGCGGGACACGAACACATCGCTCCCGGACGCAAGACCGACCCCGGTCCCTTCTTCGACTGGGCGCATTTCCGCAAGTGCTTGATTCAAAAAGAAGCCGTCGCGTCGGCTCTTCCGATGCTGCGGTTTCTGCATGGATAGAGCAAAAAGTCAACGGCGGAATTTTTAAAAAAATTAATGTAAATCAAGTAAAAAAGATATTGCGCCCTTCTTAAGCTCGCACTAGAATTAGTTCAAATCGCAGCGCTGACCACTACATATAGTAGTTACGGGATTCCTGCTGCGATTTCCCTAAGCGGATTATTTCCCCGTAATGGGCTGTTCGGGTAGTTCCTCGATTTACCGATTGTGATGATGGGCGAGCCGAGAACAGCTCTCCCTTTTGGATGTGCCTTGTACGGCGTGTTCGCTGCGAATCGCCGTCGGCGCTTGCCATCCGCATTGGCGTGCGAACACCGGCCCGTCCGCGTGCTCCGCTTCATACATAACCATAAGCAGCAACGCTGCCAGCAACAAGTCCTAGGAGGATAGATGCACACTACTCAAGACGTTTCCCACAAGTCCCCTGCAGAACTCGGGATGGTTTCGCCGCAAGCCGGCACGCCTTCTGTCTCCGCGAATCTCTCCGTCAGCCTGGGCGATTACAAGATCATCCGCCGCAATGGCGCGGTCGTCGGTTTCGAACCCTCGAAGATTTCCATCGCCATGACCAAGGCCTTCCTCGCCGTGAATGGCGGGCAGGGCGCGGGTTCCGCGCGCGTGCGCGAACTGGTCGAACAATTGACGTCCAACGTGGTTGCGGCTCTGGTGCGTCGCCAGCCGGCCGGCGGCACCTTCCACATCGAAGACGTGCAAGACCAGGTGGAACTGGCGCTGATGCGTTCCGGCGAGCACGACGTCGCACGTGCCTATGTGCTGTACCGCGCCAAGCGCATGGAAGAGCGTGCGCAGCAGCAGGCAGTCAAGGCATCTGATGCGCCGCAACTGCACGTGGTCGAAGACGGCCAGCGTCGCCTGCTCGACCTCAACCAGGTACGCGCGCTGATCACCTCCGCCTGTGTCGGCCTGGAAAAGCATGTCGATGCGGAAGCGATCCTTGCCGAGACCGTGAAAAATCTCTACGACGGCGTTCCGGTTGAAGAGCTGCACAAGTCCGCCATCCTGGCTGCCCGCGCGCTGATGGAAAAGGACCCGGCCTACAGCAGGGTGACTGCGCGCCTGCTGATGCACACCATCCGCAAGGAAGTCTTCGGATGCGAGGTCGCCCAGGCCGATGCGCAGCACCACTATATTGATTACTTCCCGAAATTCATCAGGAAGGGCATCCAAGCCGACCTGCTCGACACAAAGCTGGCGCAGTACGACCTGAAGCAGCTGGCCGAAGCGCTCCAGCCGGAGCGTGACCTGCAGTTCGGCTACCTCGGCCTGCAGACCCTCTACGACCGCTACTTCCTGCACATCGACGGCACCCGCATCGAGATGCCGCAAGCCTTCTACATGCGCGTCGCCATGGGCCTGGCGCTGAACGAAATCGACCGTGAAGCCCGCGCCATCGAGTTCTACAACTTGCTCTCGTCGTTCGACTTCATGAGCTCGACGCCGACCCTGTTCAATTCCGGCACCCAGCGTTCGCAGCTGTCCTCCTGCTACCTGACCACGGTCTCGGACGACCTGGACGGCATCTACGAAGCCATCAAGGAGAACGCACTGCTGGCCAAATTCGCTGGCGGGCTCGGCAACGACTGGACGCCGGTGCGCGCGCTTGGCGCCCACATCAAGGGCACCAACGGCAAGTCGCAAGGCGTGGTTCCGTTCCTGAAAGTGGTAAACGACACCGCCGTCGCGGTGAACCAGGGCGGCAAGCGCAAGGGCGCAGTCTGTGCCTACCTGGAAACCTGGCACATGGACATCGAGGAATTCCTCGACCTGCGCAAGAACACCGGCGATGACCGCCGCCGCACCCACGACATGAACACCGCGAACTGGATTCCCGACCTGTTCATGAAGCGCGTGATGGAAAAGGGCGAGTGGACGCTGTTCTCGCCGTCCGACGTGCCGGACCTGCACGACAAGGTCGGTCGTGCCTTCGAGGAAGCCTATACCGGCTATGAAGCCAAAGCCGCCCGTGGCGAACTCAAGCTGTTCAAGAAGGTGCAGGCAATCGACCTGTGGCGCAAGATGTTGTCCATGCTGTTCGAAACCGGCCATCCCTGGATCACTTTCAAGGACCCGTGCAACATCCGTTCCCCGCAGCAGCATGTCGGCGTCGTCCACAGTTCCAACCTGTGCACCGAGATCACGCTTAATACGAACGACTCCGAAATCGCGGTCTGCAACCTCGGCTCCGTCAACTTGCCGGCCCATCTGAAGGATGGCAAGTTGGACCACGCCAAGCTGCAAAAGACCATCCGCACCGCGATGCGCATGCTGGATAACGTGATCGACATCAATTATTACGCGGTGAAGAAGGCGCGCGACTCCAACCTGCGTCACCGTCCGGTCGGCCTGGGCATCATGGGTTTCCAGGACTGCCTGCATCTGATGCGTGTCCCGTACGCCTCCATGGAAGCCGTCGAGTTCGCGGATCGTTCCATGGAAGCTGTCTGCTACTACGCCTATTGGGCCTCTACCGAGCTGGCGGAAGAGCGCGGTCGGTACAGCTCCTACCGCGGCTCGCTGTGGGATCGTGGAATTTTGCCGCAGGACTCGCTCAAGCTGCTGGCCGAGGAGCGCGGCGGCTACCTGGAGGTCGATACCAGCGAAATCATGGACTGGGCTTCCCTGCGTACCCGGATCAGGGAACACGGCATGCGCAATTCGAACTGCGTGGCGATCGCCCCGACGGCGACGATCTCCAACATCATCGATGTCTCCGCCTGCATCGAGCCGACGTATCAGAACCTGTATGTGAAGTCGAATCTGTCCGGCGAATTTACCGAGATCAACGAACACCTGGTGCGCGACCTGAAGGCGCGCGGCCTGTGGGACGAGGTCATGGTCGCCGACCTGAAGTACTTCGACGGCAGCCTGGCCAGGATTGACCGCATCCCGCAGGATCTGCGCGACATCTACGCCACCGCCTTCGAGGTCGATCCGAAGTGGCTGGTCGAAGCGGCCTCGCGTCGCCAGAAATGGATTGACCAGGCTCAATCCCTCAACATCTACATGGCGGGTGCGTCCGGCAAGAAGCTCGACGAGACCTACAAGCTGGCATGGCTGCGCGGACTGAAGACCACGTATTACCTGCGCACGATGGGTGCTACGCATGCCGAGAAGTCGACCACCAAGGCCGGCGTGCTCAACGCGGTATCGGCCCACGGCGGCGCTGCCGGCATGAACGCGGCGGAGGTATCGAGTGCCGCACTGGCGATTCCGACCGAGGTCGCCGGCCCGGCGTGCACGCTCCGTCCGGGCGACCCCGGCTTCGAAGAGTGCGAAGCCTGCCAGTAATTCGACTCGTACCCGGTGCGGCGAATGCTCGCACCGACATGTTCAATCCGTGCCTTGTCCTGCGAAATCGCATCGTGCGGCTCATGCCGGCTTGAACATCACGCAACTATCACTACAATACTCACAAGGAAGAACTGCCATGCTCAGCTGGGATGACGAAGTAACTCCTGCCACAAGACCTGTTCAAGCTCCGCAACCGCAATTGCAGCCGGCGCTGGCCGCCGTGACGCCATCGGTTTTGCGTTCCACCCAATTCCACGATGTCGCTCTGGATCCCGCGCTGGTCAGCAAGCCCCAGCCCGCTGTTTCCGCTGCTTCCGCCGATTCTGGCGCCTCCACGCGCCGCGTCAACGCTGCCGACAAGCGCATCATCAATGGCCAGACCGACGTCAACCAGCTCGTCCCGTTCAAGTACAAGTGGGCTTGGGACAAGTACCTCGCCGGTTGCGCAAATCATTGGATGCCGCAGGAAATCAACATGCAGCGCGACATCGAGCTGTGGAAGAACCCGAACGGCCTGACCGAGGACGAGCGCCGCATCATCAAGCGCAACCTCGGCTTCTTCGTGACTGCCGACTCTCTTGCTGCCAATAACATCGTGCTGGGCACCTATCGCCACATCACCGCGCCGGAGTGCCGCCAGTACCTGTTGCGCCAGGCGTTCGAAGAAGCCATCCACACCCACGCCTACCAGTACATCGTCGAATCGCTCGGCCTGGACGAAGCCGAGATCTTCAACGCCTATCATGAGGTCGCCTCCATCCGAGACAAGGACGAGTTCCTGATCCCGTTCATCGACGTGCTGACCAATCCCGAATTCAAGACAGGCACGCTCGAAGCAGACCAGACGCTGCTGCGATCGCTGATCGTGTTCGCATGCTTGATGGAAGGTTTGTTCTTCTACGTCGGCTTCACGCAGATCCTTGCGCTGGGCCGTCAGAACAAGATGATGGGCGCGGCGGAGCAGTACCAATACATCCTGCGCGACGAGTCCATGCACTGCAATTTCGGGATCGATCTGATCAACACCATCAAGCTGGAGAACCCGCACTTGTGGACTGCGAGCTTCCGCGATGAGATCAAATCGTTGTTTTTACGTGCGGTGGAGTTGGAATATCGCTACGCAGAGGATACAATGCCGCGTGGAGTACTCGGTTTGAATGCGCCGATGTTTAAAGGGTACCTGCGATTCATCGCAAATCGGCGCGCGCAGCAGATCGGTCTCGATCCGATGTTCCCTCAGGAAGAGAATCCCTTCCCGTGGATGAGCGAGATGATCGATCTGAAAAAGGAGCGCAACTTCTTCGAGACACGCGTGATCGAATACCAAACCGGTGGTGCGCTGAGCTGGGAATAAAAGAAGCAGAAAAAGCACACGGCGATTAGCGAGGTGGAGAGACGGCGGCAAGCACAAATCGCAAAGATTGGCGGCTGCAAAACTGAAGGGCTATAACCAATTTGATGGACAGTAGACGAACGCATCGATCTTCTACGTTTTTTGCGCTGACCCCGACGAAGTCGGGCAAGGCAGCGTTTGCTCTCAAAAACCTGTTGGTGTTTGAGAAACTGTATTCCGACGCCGGCATTGCTGCCGGCGTTTTTTTTGGCTACGACTGCCGCAGCGCTGTTTGAGTGCGTGGCTTTATACCTCCTTCACTGCCGACGCGCGGCAGTGATTATCAGAAGAGAGGCGTAGTCAGATGAGGCTGAAGTGCTGCATGAATGAGGTGATGCAGCAGTTCAGCTGGTGCCGAATTCATTAGCGCAAACAGAAGTTTGCTTGTGCCGATGAATAATCCGCCAGGCCCATCGCGATGGGCGGGGCGGGTTTCAAAAACCTCGTAGTTTGAACTTTCTCATCACGTGAAGGAGAAACAAATGGCAACAGCAAAGAAAGCAGCAGCGAAGAAACCCGCTGCAAAGAAAGCCGCGGCGAAGAAGCCGGTCGCTAAGAAAGCAGCAGCCGCCAAGAAGCCGGTAGCCAAGAAAGCCGCCGCTGCCAAGAAGCCGGTAGCGAAGAAGGCAGCAGCTGCCAAGAAGCCGGCAGCCAAGAAAGTCGCAGCGAAGAAAGTCGCAGCCAAGAAGCCGGTAGCCAAGAAAGCCGCCGCCGCCAAGAAGCCGGCAGCAAAGAAAGCCGCAGCGAAGAAGCCGGTAGCCAAGAAGGCTGCAGCTCCGAAAAAGGCAGCCGCCAAGAAGCCGGCCGCCAAGAAGGCGGCCGCGAAGCCTGCTGCGAAAAAAGCAGCTGCTCCCAAGAAGGCTGCAGCTCCGAAAAAGGCAGCTGCCAAGAAGCCTGCAGCCAAGCCTGCAGCAGCGCCTGCGCCTGCTGTGAAGACCGTGCTGAACCCGGCAGCGGCTTGGCCGTTCCCGACCGGCACTCGTCCGTAATCGGCGAGCTCGCTTGGATGCCTGATTAAGTTCAGGCAAAATGCCCGTTGTGTGGCTCAGGCCGTGCGACGGGCTTTTTCTTTGGAGATCAGATAGTGCTGAACAGCATTCTTACCTTGATTGTCGATAGCGTGGCCGGTGTGCTCGGCGGCGTGCTGCTGCTGCGATTCTGGATGCAAGTGGTGCGTGTGCGGCCGCCGCTTGCCCTGGGCCAGTTCACCTTCCAATTGACCGACTGGCTGGTGCGCCCGCTGCGCCGCGTGCTGCCCGGCGTCGGCGGCTACGACTGGGCCAGCCTGATTGGTGCGGCACTGGTCATCATTCTCGCAGTAGCGATCGATCTCGCGCTGTTCTCACGTTTCTCACCACAAGTTCTCGTCCTGCTCTCCCTGCTGCGCTTCTTTGAGTGGGTGTTCTACGGCTTCATGGGTCTCATCATTATTGAAGCCATCTTCAGTTGGGTGAATCCGCATGCGCCACTGGCGCCGTTCATCCGCGCGTTGAACGAGCCCCTGTTGCGTCCGCTGCGCCGCGTGATTCCGCTGGTCGGGAACATCGACCTTACGCCGCTGGTGGCCTTGATCCTGCTGCGCATAGGATTGATGCTGGTGACGACAGTGCTGGGCTCGCTCGCATGAGCAAGGACTGGTGCAGCCCCGCGCCGCGAGGCGTGCGGGTCACGGTGCAGATCACGCCGAATGCGAAGAAGAGTGAAGTTATCGGCGTGCTGGAAGATGCCCTGAAAATCAAACTGCAGGCGCAGCCGATCGAGGGCAAGGCCAATGAAGCATTGATACGTTACCTTGCGGACAGGCTCGACGTGCCCAAGAGCGCGGTCACCATCACGCACGGCCAAACCAGCAAGCGCAAGATCATCGAGATTTCACATCCGAAGCTGGCTGCGGAGGATGTGAAGCGAATCCTGGTCCCTGCGGACGCATAGCGCCTCCGGCCGCTGTCAATGCGTAATTCGCGTCACGCCGCGGTTGGTTGTGACCTTCACCTGATCACCCACCTGGAATGTCTCACTCGTGCCCACCTGATAGGTGTGGACATCCCCGTTGGGGAAGCGCAGCGTCAGTTCGACGCTGGAACGGCTTGAACTCTTCTGCTCAAGATCCTGGCCGGCCAAGCTGCCGCCCACCGCACCTGCCGCGGTCGCGATCGCCTGGCCATCACCACCGCCTATTGTATTGCCCGCGACACCACCGACGATGGCACCGATGATCGAACCGATACCCGTTGCGCGACCTTCATGGACCTTGATATCCCGCACATCGGTCACTTCCGCAGTCTGCACCACGGTCGTGCCTTCTGTGGATGACATGCCTGACCGGGGCGGCTCCGAGGCGCATGCAGCCACCAGAGTTGCGGCCATCAACGTCAGGATCGGGAAACTAGCGCGCATATGATTCTCCTTGAACCGGCACTTTCGCGGCAGCCGCGGATGGATACGCTCAGAAGCGATATCCGAACGCCTTGTGGAACCGCTCTTCGATTTCTTCACGTGAAGGCTGGTGGTTTTGCCCGCCCTCGTAAGCGATCTTGATGGCGCCCATCAAACTTGCCAGTCGGCCGGTGGTGACCCAGTCCATACCGTTGGTCAGGCCGTACAGCAGGCCGGCACGGAATGCGTCGCCGCAGCCGGTAGGGTCAATAACCTTGTCGGCCGTCACGCAGGGAATGTCGATCTGCCTGCCTTCTGCATAGATCTCCGCACCTTGCTCACCACGGGTAACGATCAGCGCCGAGACGCGCTTGGCGATCTGCTCCAGCGACAGTTTGGTGCGCTCGGTCAATAGTTCAGCCTCATAATCATTGACCGCCACATACGTTGCCAGTTCAATAAAATGCTCCAGCTCCGCGCCGCTGAACATCGGCAATCCCTGGCCCGGATCGAAGATGAAAGGGACGCTCTGGTCGACGCAGTCAACGGCATGCTGCACCATCCCGTCACGTCCGTCAGGGGCAACGATCGCCAGCTTGACGGGACCCGCGTCGGCAATCCTGTTCTGGTGGGAGAAAGACATGGCGCCGGGATGGAATGCCGTGATCTGGTTGCTGTCGGCATCCGTCGTGATGAAGGCCTGTGCCGTGTACGAATTCTCGACCGTCCGGATGCAGCGCCGCGAAATCTGCAGCCGGTCCAGGCGGTCCAGGTAGGGGCCTCCATCCGTGCCGATCGTCGCCATGATCAGCGGATCACCTTGCAGCAACTTGAGGTTGTAGGCAATGTTGCCGGCGCAGCCGCCGAATTCACGACGGATCTCTGGCACCAGGAATGCGACGTTGATCTTGTGAAGCTGCTCCGCGAGCAGTGCTTCGGAAAAGCGACCGCCGAACAGCATGATGGTGTCGAAGGCGAGCGAACCGCAGATGAGAGAAGTCATGAATGGCAGCCAGTCTGAAAATGTTGGAATTGTACGGCGAACCGCCGTGGCCGAAGTGAAATCTCAAGGATAAAACAGGTACAGCCGGTATCCCGAAGGTTTCAGTTGCGATACTTCAAAAAACAGCTTGATCGCCTGCTCCGATTTCGGCGCGAAGCCCTTTTGCGCATCCTGTAGCGTTGACAGGTAATCCCGTGCGGTGAACACGCGTCGCACGATCGGCTTGTCATTGGCATCGTTGAGCGTCAGTTCAAGGTAGGGCCATGCTTCTTCGGTTGCGCCGCGGTTGCGCAGGAGCGCCGACAGGGTGAAGACATTGGTCTCCGGGCTGAGCACCTGCAATTCACTCGACTCGATCGATACATAATCAATCTGCGACGGTAGCGCGACCTGGCACCCGAGGTAGGCGCATGCTTCGGTCAGCAATGGCTTCGTGCCCGGGAAATGCACCGCGATCTGGTTTCTGAAGACATAGACGCCCTGGCCGATCAATCCGAACAGCAGGAGCACGGACCCGGCGGACATCACGACCCGCAGCACGCGGCCGATACGCTGCCGGCGACGCCCCTGTCGAACGAAGGCCGGTTCCACATATTCGGCGGTATCGGCAGCGTCAAGCGCATCGGTCTCGGTGAATACTGCTTCTTCCTTGTCGCGCCATGGCTTGTTCTGGAGGTCGTCAATCGCCCGCTCCACCTCGTCGGACTCGCCGGTGCCGGCAGTTTCTCTTTCGATGCTTTCCTTGCCCTGCACAGGCTGCACATGCTCATGCGTGAAATCCATCAGCGTCATGCGGAGCAGCGGATCGTTCACGGTCTCCGGCTTGGCGACAGCATCCTCTGCAGGCGCGGCGGATTCCTGCATGTGCTCGTGGCGGGGTTCTGGCGGCAGCGGTGTTTCCTCGCTGTCCGCCTGCAGTTGTTCCGTGGCGGCAGGATTTCCGCTTGTGCGGGGTATTCGGGATTCGGCCTCTTGAGCTGGCTGTTGCGGCGGGGCAGATGCAGGCGTTGGCGCTGTCGCGCTTGCGGGCGGCTCCTCTCCTTCTGGCCGCAGCAGGTTTTCGATACCGTTGAAGATCTGCTTGCACGCACCGCAGCGAACCAGGCCGGCGCGCAGTTTCAGTTGGTCATGCGCGACCCGGAATGTCGTATGGCAATGTGGACATTGGGTTGCGAGCGCCATTGCGTTTATGCGGGGCCGGTCGCCTGGCCGGAGAGTGCGATCCAGCCATCATGTTCCGCCCAGACGGACATCTTGATGAAGGGAGCATAGGCGGCAGCGACTTCGTCCGCCTGGCGGGCGAGAATGCCGGACAACACCAGCCTGCCGCCCGCGGCAACGCGCGAGGAAAGCATCGGCGCCATCAGTTTCAGCGGGCTGGACAGGATATTTGCGACCACGATATCGAAGCGTTGCGGATGGGGAGAACCGGCAAACTCTTCCGGCAGATAATAGTCGATTTCGCAGCGGTTACGCTCGCTGTTGTAGCGCGCCGATTCGATCGCCTGCGGGTCGATATCGACCCCGATCACCTCCACCGCGCCGAGTTTCTTCGCCACCATGGCAAGGATGCCGGAGCCGCATCCGTAGTCGAGGACGGTCAGTCCCTGCGGCGCATGTGCTTCGAGCCATTCCATGCAAAGTCGCGTGGTCGGGTGGCTGCCGGTGCCGAACGCAAGGCCGGGATCCAGCTCGAGAATCAGTGCACCGGGATCGGGGGCATCATGCCAGCTCGGCACAACCCAGATGTTCGTGCCGATATGGATCGGCGCGAATTGCGATTGGGTCAGGCGCACCCAGTCCTGCTCTGCTACGGGGCGCAGGGAATAAGACGGCGTGGCGATGCCGCAAGCCAAGGCCGCCTCGGCGACAATCGCAGCATGGTCAGCGTCTTCCGCGGCAAGTGCCACGACGCGGCTGTGCTCCCATGCCGCTTCCGTCGGCTCCATGCCGGGTTCGCCGAACAGCGGCCGCTCGGCAGCGGTGCCTTCATCAGCGTCTTCCACCGACACCGACAGCGCGCCTGCATCCATCAATGCATCGGATAGGGCTTCTGCCTGATCGCGCGCGACTTCGATGACGATTTCGGTCCAGCTCATGGTGATACCTTATTTACTTGGAGGTCTTGCCTGCTGCTTTCTGCAGGTCCGGCTTGTCCGCCAGTTTTTGTTCCAGATAGTGGATGTTGGTGCCGCCTTCGATGAAGCGGGCGTCCACCATCAGCTCGCGATGCAAGGGAATGTTGGTCAGAATGCCTTCGACTACCATTTCCGACAGGGCGATCTGCATGCGGCGGATCGCCTGATCGCGCGTGGCGCCATAAGAAATCACCTTTCCGACCATGGAGTCATAGGTCGGCGGCACGAAATAGCCCGCATAGGCATGCGAATCGACGCGAATTCCGGGGCCGCCCGGCGCGTGCCAGGCGATGATCTTGCCCGGCGAGGGCGTGAACTTGAACGGATCTTCGGCATTGATGCGGCATTCGATGGCGTGGCCGGACAACTCGATGTCGCGCTGACGGAAGCGCAGTTTCTCGCCGGCTGCAACGCGAATCTGCTCCTGCACCAGGTCGACGCCAGTAATCATCTCTGTGACCGGGTGTTCCACCTGGATGCGGGTATTCATTTCGATGAAATAGAATTCGCCGTTCTCATACAGGAATTCAAAGGTGCCTGCGCCGCGATAGCCGATCTTGCGGCAGGCTTCCGCACAACGATCGCCGATGCGCTCGATCAGTTTGCGCGGAATGCCCGGCGCCGGTGCTTCCTCGATCACTTTCTGGTGGCGGCGCTGCATGGAGCAGTCACGCTCGCCGAGCCAGACGGCATTCTTGAATTCGTCGGCCAGCACCTGGATTTCCACATGGCGCGGATTCTCCAGGTACTTCTCCATATAGACTTCGGGGTTGCCGAACGCCACACCGGCTTCAGTCTTGGTCATCGTGACAGCGTTCAGCAGCGCAGCCTCGGTATGGACCACGCGCATGCCGCGTCCGCCGCCGCCGCCGGCAGCCTTGATGATGACGGGATAACCAATCTTGCGCGCAATGCGGATGATTTCCTTCGGATCTTCAGGAAGGGCGCCGTCGGACCCGGGCACGCAGGGCACGCCGGCCTTGATCATTGCCTGCTTGGCCGACACCTTGTCGCCCATCAGGCGGATGGATTCGGGACGCGGGCCGATGAAGACGAAACCGGACTTCTCGACACGCTCGGCGAAGTCGGCATTCTCGGACAGGAATCCGTAGCCCGGGTGGATCGCTTCGGCATCGGTCACTTCTGCCGCGCTGATGATGGCGGGCATGTTGAGGTAGCTTTGCGCGGAAGGTGCGGGGCCGATGCAGACCGATTCATCGGCCAGCTTGACGTATTTTGCTTCGCGGTCGGCTTCGGAGTGCACGACCACGGTCTTGATGCCCATTTCGCGGCACGCGCGCTGAATGCGCAGCGCAATTTCGCCACGATTGGCAATGAGGATTTTTTCGAACATGGTGGAAGGGTCGATTCGTAAAGGGGCAGCGGTACCGGAAGTGCGCGACGGGGCTATCTAAATAAATAGCGGCCGCACGCGCAGCGCTTAACCGATCACAAACAGCGGCTGGCCGAATTCTACCGGCTGGCCGTTTTCCACCAGGATTTGCTTGATCACGCCGGACGTATCGGCGTCAATTTCGTTGAGCAGTTTCATTGCCTCGATGATGCACAGCGTGTCGCCGTCCTTGACGGTAGAGCCGACTTCGACGAACGGAGGATTGCCGGGAGCCGATGCGCGATAGAAGGTGCCGACCATCGGCGATTTCACGACATGGCCTTCCGGTTCGGCCGGTGCCGCCACCACGGGGGCCGCCTGGGGTGCTGCGGAGGCGGCCGGTGCCGCCATTGGCTGCTGCATCGCGTGCGGCTGCATCATGACGACCTGGTTTTGCGGTGCTGCGGAGGATTTGACGATACGGACTTTGCTTTCGCCTTCTGTGACTTCCAGTTCGGCGATATCTGATTCGGCGACGAGGTCGATCAGCGTTTTGAGTTTTCGTAGATCCATATGAAATCCCTCTGAATTATGTATTTATTGCAATTGGAGTACGCCACAATTATAAGTGGGTTGCAGCGAGATAATGAAAATTACAGCTTTTTGAGTGCGAAATCGATCGCTGCGCCATATCCTTCGACCCCGAGGCCGCAGATCACGCCGACGGCGATCCCTGACAGGAATGAGTGATGGCGAAAAGCTTCGCGCTTGTGAATGTTCGAGATATGTACTTCAACAAATGGAATCGCCACACCGGCCAATGCATCGCGCAGCGCCACGCTGGTATGCGTCAGCCCGCCCGGATTGATGACGATTGCATCCACGCCTTCGATCCTGGCAGCCTGGATACGGTCGATCAGCACACCTTCATGGTTGCTCTGGAAACAGCTGAGCGTCGCGCCAGCGGCACTTGCCGCTGCTGCCGCCGCACGCTCGATATCGGCGAGCGTGGTCGATCCGTACACCTCCGGTTCACGTGTGCCCAGCAGATTCAGGTTCGGGCCATTGACCAGAAGAAGTTTTTTTGCCATGGAGATATGACTCCGTTTGACGAGGATGCCGCATTTTGCCGCCAAAAGATGCTGACTGGCAAGGGGAAAGATTTTTCGTTACTTATAGAGAGGCCAATTCCTTTTTCAACTCATTCATCTTCAGGCGGCCAAGAAATGTCTTTTTTACCTTACCGTCATGACCTATCAGGACGGTGAATGGCAACCCGCCCGCGGTGTTGCCGAACTGACGCGACAGTTCGGTTCCGCTTACGCCTGCTACGAAAAGAGGGTAGTCGATTTTGTACTTTGACGAAAATTCGGCGATGTTCTTCGCGGAATCGATGCCGATGCCAAGAATCTGGATTTCCCGTGGTGCGAGTTCAGGTTGCAGGGCTGACAATTCGGGCATTTCATCCACGCAGGGATTGCACCATGTTGCCCAAAAATTAACAACCAGTGTCTTGCCCTTCCACTGCCCCAGCGCCTGAGGCTTGCCTGCCGCATCGGGCATCGACTGTGATAGCAGATTGTCAACGGCGGACGCTTCAGGGGCAGGCAGCGCCGTCTGGCGATAGCCCATGAATACGCCAAGCAATACGAATACCACGGCGACCGCGCCAAATATAACAATATTTTTCTTCATGTTCCTTCTGATTCCGCAATGAGCGTGCGCACTGTTTCAGTGCCTGCGCGGGCGAGCTTGCCTTCCGGCGTTGCCTTTACGGCGCCGCGCAGGTCGTCTGTTTCATACAATGCAAGATGAACGCCTTCGTTCTGCCACATGAAACTGACCGTTTCCACTGGTTCCCCGCGCTTGAAATGTGAGGTTTCGGAGACTTCGAAATCGACATTCTTGTTGATCAGGAAAATTTCCACATCCTTGGCGCTGTCCGCAAACAGCTGGAGGTGAATGTCGGAATGTTCGCCTGCCGTTCCGTTTAGGACAGCGCCGGTCAGGTGGGGTGAAAAGTGTGCCAGCTCCTCCATCAGGCGCAAAGCGATTTTGCGCAAATGCAAAAGTCGCGCTGGTTGTGTGTCGGCAAAAAAGACCTCATTGTAACGTCGCACTTCTTCTTCGACCTGTGCGTTATCCGGCATGATTTCCCCGCGCACTCGTGCATTTCCAAGGATCTGTCTGGCGGCTTTGCGCTTGGCTGTGGCATAGTCGGCACCGTCCTCCGCAATCAGGCGCGCCGCCGCAGCGGCAATTTCGGCGCGCAGCAGATCCGTGGTGCTTGCGTAATTACTCATGGTGTCGATGATACTCCGTCAGGCTGGGACGAATTCCGTTGGATACGTCGTGGATGGGGAACAGTTTCGATGCGCGTGGCTCAGGTAAAATCTCGGATCGGCTGAAATCGGTGTGTCTTCTTCTTTCGACCTCTCGTCACGCATTTCAGTCAGTTTTTATCTCTTTTGAAACAGCACAATGCATATCCATATTCTCGGCATCTGCGGCACCTTCATGGGCGGCCTCGCAGTGCTGGCCAAGGAGGCGGGCCACAAGGTCACCGGTTGCGATGCCAACGTTTATCCTCCGATGAGCACACAGCTCCAGGCCCAAGGCATCGAGCTGATTGAAGGCTTCGGTCCCGAGCAGATCAACCTGCAGCCGGACCTGTTCGTGATCGGCAACGTCGTCTCGCGCGGCAATCCGCTGATGGAGGAAATCCTGAATCGTGGCCTGCCCTATACTTCCGGACCGCAATGGATTGGCGAGTATATCCTGCGCAACAAATGGGTGCTTGCCGTTGCCGGCACCCATGGCAAGACGACGACCTCCTCCATGCTGGCGTGGATCCTGGAAGAAGCCGGCTACCATCCGGGCTTCCTGATTGGCGGCGTACCAATGAATTTCGGCATTTCCGCACGCCTGTCGGGCAAAGCCGCGGACTCGAATTTCTTCGTGATCGAAGCGGATGAATACGATACCGCCTTCTTCGACAAGCGCAGCAAGTTCGTCCATTACCGCCCACGAACCGCCATCCTGAACAATCTCGAATACGACCACGCCGACATCTTCCCCGATCTCGGAGCGATCGAAACCCAGTTCCACCACCTGGTGCGCACCATTCCCGGCGTCGGGCGCCTGGTCACCAATGCCCGCGAAGAATCGCTGCAACGCGTGATCGCCCGGGGATGCTGGAGCGAGAACGAATGGTTCGGCATCTCCGGCGGCGAGGGCTGGTCGCTCAAGGACAATGAGGACGGCAGCTTCGACGTGCGATTCAATGGTGACATCCAGGGCACAGTCGACTGGTCGCTGACCGGCGAACACAACCGGCTGAACGCCCTGGCGTCGATTGGCGCCGCACGCCATGCCGGTGTGCCGCCGGCGCTGGCGATCGAAGCGCTGTCGAAATTCGAAAACGTCAAGCGGCGCATGGAAGTGCGCGGCGTGGTGAATGACATCACCGTGTACGACGACTTCGCCCATCATCCCACCGCCATTGCGACAACGGTCGCGGGCTTGCGCAAGAAGGTCGGACTCACGCGCATTCTCGCCGTGCTGGAACCGCGCTCCAATACGATGAAGCTCGGCACGATGAAGGATGCCTTGCCAGGCAGCTTGGCCGAGGCCGACCTCGTGTTCGGCTACGGCGCAAAGGCGGGCAAGGACGCTCTCGGCTGGAATCTGGGCGAATCGCTCGCGCCCCTTGGCGAGAAAGCCGCAGCGTATGACGACCTCGATGCGCTCGTAAAGGCGATTGTCAATGCGGCGCGGCCGGGCGACCATGTCCTGGTGATGAGCAACGGCGGCTTTGGCGGTGTGCATCAGAAGATTCTCGACGCACTCGCGCCATGATTCTCTACCTGCACGGCTTCCGCTCTTCGCCGCTCTCGTTCAAGGCGCGCCTGCTGGACAAGCGGTTGCAGGAACTCGGGCGTGCGAGCGAGTTTCACTGTCCGCAACTGCCCGCGTCGCCGCGCAATGCGATTGCACTCGCCAGCGAGATTGCTGCCAAGGCGGATCCGGAACGGTTGACGCTGATCGGTTCCTCGCTGGGCGGCTATTACGCCACCTGGCTCGTGGAAAAATTCGGCTGCCGCGCGGTGCTGCTCAACCCCGCCATTACGCCGCCTGCCGACCTGGAAAAATACGTCGGCGTGATGACCATGTTCCATACGAATGAACCGTTCGAGTTCAAGCGTGAACATGTGGACGAGCTGAAAGCATTTGCGGTGAAAAGAATCACGCGGCCGGAGCGCTATTTCCTGCTGGCCGCGACCGGCGACGAGGTGCTCGACTGGCGCGAGATGGTGGTGCACTATCCGGGCGCGACGCAGCATGTGATCGAAGGCAGCGACCATGGCATCTCGGAATTTGCCGAGTACGTGGATGAAGTCCTTGCGTTCTGCGGCATCCTGCCGGATTCAGATTAATGAAATTGCATTCGATTGCCTACGCGCACTGGTGCGACCACGTCAATGGCGTCAATCCGACTCCCTCGATGCGTGGCTGGCTTACCGACACCATGTCGCTGACAAAAAAACTGACGTTGCGCAGCAGCCATTTCCGTGTCCGCCGCCTTCATCAGGAGCACGGACTTTGCCTGCCGGATGAAGCCGCGATAGTGAAGTTGCCCCGACGCACTTGCGTCCAGGAAAGGGAAGTATTGCTGCAATGCGACGGGCGTCCGATCGTGTATGCGCACACCATCGTACCCTTGAGCGCAACTGCATCGGACTGGCCTTTTTTCGGTACGCTGGGAGAGCGTTCTCTGGGCACCACACTGTTCGGCGATCCGCGCGTGCTGCGCGGCCATCTCCAGTACGCCCGCCTGCGCGGCAGGCATCCGCTGGCACGACGTGCATGCGCAGCACTTGGCGGTGAGGAACTGGCGTCACCGCTGTTCGCGCGCCGTTGCCTGTATCGGCGCAGGAACGGCGTGTTACTCGTCACCGAACTATTTTTACCGGCGATTGCCGAGCTCGGAACGCCTCGGCGCACACAGGCGCAATAAGCAAAAAGACGACTGCGCATGGCGCTGTTCCTGACTACTTAACCCGCTGGAAAGTACAAGCAAGCAATGAATTTATTTTTCGAAGAATCAGGCGACTTCAAGGCCGGCACTGTCCTGCAACAGCAAGGCGAGGCTTATCAGGTCGAACTGCAGACCGGCAAGCGCACCAAGGTCAAGGCGCGCGACGTGCTGCTGCAGTTTTCTTCGCCTGAGCCGGTGCAGCTAATGAAGGAGGCGCAGGAGATCGCGGACGACATCGATCTCGATTTCCTGTGGGAAGTGGCAGGCCAGGAAGAATTTGGCTACGCGGAGCTTGGCGCCGAGTATTTCGGCCATGAGCCGAAGCCGCAGGAAGCGGCGGGGCTGCTGCTGCGGCTGCACAATGCGCCGATCTATTTCTACAAGAAGGGCAGGGGACGCTACAAGGCGGCTCCCGAAGCATCGCTGAAAGCGGCGCTGGCCGGCATCGAGAAGAAGAAGCAGCAGGCAGCGATCCAGGCACAGTATGTGGACGAGCTGAAAGCCCGCCGCTTGCCGGAGGCATTCAAGCCGATTGCGATGCAGTTGCTCTTCAAGCCGGACAAGAACAGTATCGAATACAAGGCTCTGGATGTCGCGTGCTCCGAACTGCAAACGACGCCACAACGACTGATGCTGGAAGCGGGTGGCATTGGCTCGCCCAGGCAGCTTCACATGACCCGGTTCCTGCACGAGTATTTCCCGAAAGGGACGGGCTTCCCGTCGATTTCGGTGCCGGCCATATCATCCTTGCCGGTCGCCGACGTGCAGGCATTTTCCATCGATGATGTGACGACGACGGAAATTGATGATGCGCTCTCCGTTGTTCATCTGCCCGATGGCAAGGTGCGGATCGGTATCCACATCGCAGCGCCGGGACTCGGCATCAAGCGCAGTGATGCGATCGATGCCATCGCGCGGCAACGCCTGTCGACGGTCTATATGCCCGGCGACAAGATCACGATGCTGCCGGACGAACTGGTCGAGTCGTTCACGCTGGCGGAAGGCAAGGCCTGCCCGGCATTGTCGCTGTACGCGACGCTCGATCCTGCGGACTGGTCGGTGGTGACGACGGAGACCAGGGCGGAAGCGGTGCCGATCGCAGCGAACTTGCGTCACAACGATCTCGACGAAATCGTCACCGAAGAGAACCTCGCTGCCGGTGCGGGAGAGTATCCGCACAAGGCGGATATCGCATTGCTGTGGCAATGGGCGCAGGTCCTGGAAAAGGGGCGCATGGCCAAGCGCGAGAGCTTCGGCCTGAAACCGGAACAGACCAATCGCGTCGACTTCAATTTTTATGTGGAAGACGATGTGGTCAGCATCGTGCGCCGCAAGCGCGGCGCGCCGCTCGACAAGATCGTCGCCGAACTGATGATTTTCGCGAACAGCACCTGGGGAAAGCTGATGCACGACCATGGCGTGCCCGGCATCTATCGCAGCCAGGGCGCCGGGGGCGGCGGCTGGGCAGCCAGGATGCAGGTGCGCATGGTGACGCACGCCGCACCGCACCAGGGGCTGGGCGTCGACCAGTATGCGTGGAGCACTTCGCCGCTGCGACGCTATACCGATCTCGTCAACCAGTGGCAGATCATTGCCTGTGCCGAGCATGGCGTTACCGCGCCGCTCGTCGCACCCTTCAAGCCGAAGGATGCCGATCTGTTCGCTATCGTGTCGGCCTTCGATGCGGCCTATGCCGCCTATGCCGACTTCCAGAGCAATATGGAGCGCTACTGGTGCCTGCGCTGGCTGTCGCAGGAAAATGCGAAGCACGTCGATGCCGTGGTTTTGAAAGACGAAGTGCTGCGCCTGGTTGACATTCCGCTCATCATCCGCCTACCGGGCATGCCGCAGGCGCCGCGTGGCACGCAGGTCAAGCTCGATCTGATTCGCTGGGACGAGGTTGATCTCAGCGTTGAGACACGACTGATCGAAATGACAAGCGAACATACGGAAGAAATCGATGCCGCTGTCATCGAAGATGAAGAAATTGCCATCAGCGAGACGGAGGCTGATGCAGAATCCGTCCCGCAGCAAGCATCCATGTGAAAAGTTCGCATGGCGGTGCAAGCCTTTATCGTAAAATTCAAAGCTTCTGCAATTGCTGGATTGTCTGGGCGTGATGCTACTTTCTGAAAACCGCACCTTGTCCATCGCTATCGCGGCGTCAGTGCTGGTGCATGGCGCGATGCTGGCGGTGCGATTCGCGCCTCCGGATGCATTTCAATTCAAGCCGATGGATCCGGGCCTGGAAGTCATTCTTGTCAACGCCAAGCATGACAGGAAACCGGTCAAGGCCGAGGCGCTCGCGCAGGCCAATCTCGACGGCGGCGGCAATGCCGATGCAGGCCGTTCGAAATCTCCCCTGCCGGATATGCACAAGAGCGAGAACGGCGAGGGCCTGCAAGCCATCCAGCGGCGCATCGAAGAGCTGGAAAAGCAGCAGCGCATGCTGGCCCATCTCAACAGGAAATCGACGTTCTCGGCGACTAAGGACCCGGTAAAGCCGAAAGAGACGCAGGCGAAACAGGACGCCACCGATCTGTCCGACAGCGAGAAAGCCATCCTGCGGCGCGAGGCGGAAATCTCGCGTCGCATCGAGGACGAGAACAAGCGGCCGAAGAAGACCTTTATTTCACCCAGTACGCGCGAAGTCGGCTATGCGATGTATTTCGACAGTGTGCGTCAGCGCATCGAAAAGTTCGGCACCTTGAATTTCCCGCAGAAGGATGGCAGGAAACTCTATGGCGAGCTGACGATGTCGATCTCGATTTTCCAGGACGGGAAGATCTATGCCAATGATCGCGACGAAGGCATTACCATCGAGCGTTCATCCGGCAACCCGGCGCTCGACGAAGCGGCGCGTCGCATCGTGCGCCGCGCCGCGCCCTTCGGCGCCTTCGCCAAGAACATGCGGTCATCCGACAGGGACGACGTTTGGGTGATGACGACGCGTTTCAAGTTCACGCGGGACGATGCACTGGAGGCGCAACTGCAGGGGGGAATCAATTGAACGCCACACCGGACCGCTACACGGTCATCGGCAATCCGATCGCGCACAGCAAGTCGCCGGAGATCCACGCGCGCTTTGCCGCGCAGACCGGGCAGAACCTGGTCTATGAGCGTATCCTCGCGCCACTGGATGGCTTCGAGCGGACCGTGCAGGACCTGATCCGCGAGGGCGTCAGGGGCAGCAACGTCACCGTGCCGTTCAAGCTGGAAGCCTATGCCCTGGCAGATTCGCTTACCGAACGCGCGAAGGCGGCGGGTGCGGTCAATACCCTGAGCTTCGAGAACGGGGCGATCACGGGCGATAATACTGACGGCATCGGCCTAGTGAACGACATCGTGCGCAATGCCGGCGTTGTGCTGGCCGGCCGGAAGGTCCTGCTCCTGGGAGCGGGCGGCGCCGTGCGCGGTGTCCTGTTGCCGATTCTCGAGCAGCATCCGGCGGAACTGGTGATCGCCAACCGCACTGTGGAAAAGGCGGATGAACTCGCGGCGCAGTTCGCAGGACACGGCTCGGTGTCTTCCAGTGGATTCGCGTCCTTGAAACAGCCGTTTGACATCATCATCAATGGCACCTCGGCCAGCCTCGCGGACGACCTGCCGCCGCTTGATCCCGCTATCTTCGGCAACGCATCATTCGCCTATGACATGATGTACGGGAAGGCGCCGACAGTCTTCATGCGATTCGCACAGAAGCACGGCGCGCGAGCGCGTGACGGCCTCGGCATGCTGGTCGAGCAGGCGGCGGAATCCTTCCGCATCTGGCGTGGCGTGTTGCCGGATACGGCGCCAGTGTACGCGGACCTGCGCGCAAAGCTCCAGGCGGAATGAAGGTCCTGCGCAGGTTATTGCTCTGGCTTGTGCTTGCGCCGATCGCTATCGTACTGGCGATGCAACTCTACTTCTTCGCGCAGATCTGGTGGTGGGTCGACCACAACCCGAGCTCCACCAGCTTCATGGATCGCCAGCTTGCGGTCCTGCGCGAGAAGGATCCCAAGGCCCAGCTAAAACATAAGTGGGTGCCGTACAACCGCATCTCCAGCAATCTCAAGCGCGCCATCATTGCCTCCGAAGACTCCCGCTTTTCCGAGCATGAGGGCGTGGACTGGGAGGCCATGGAAAAGGCATACGAAAAGAACACCAGGAAAGGCAAGGTGGTCGCCGGCGGCTCCACCATCACGCAGCAGCTTGCCAAGAACCTCTTTCTCTCCGGCGAACGCAGCTATGCGCGCAAGGCGCAGGAAGTCGTCATCACGTACATGCTCGAATACATGATGGACAAGGAGCGCATCTTCGAGATCTATCTCAACGTGGTCGAGTGGGGCGTCGGCGTATTCGGTGCGGAAGCGGCAGCGCAGCATTATTACGGCGTGTCGGCAGCCAACCTGAGCGCGCCGCAGGCCGCCCGGCTGGCAGTGATGCTGCCCAAGCCTCGCTTTTATGACAAGAATCGTGGATCATCCTATCTGGCGCGCCGCACCGATCTGATCCTGCGGCGCATGGCAGCGGCAGAACTGCCTTGAAAACAAGAGAAAAAAGGGAGCGCGCATGCATCGGAAATATCAGAAGGGGGCATTGAGCCTGTTCTGGGCAGCCGTGTTCGTCGGCGTCGTGGCACTTGCCGCAATGGTGGCGCTGATGTCGGCACGCCACGAGCGCAATTATTTCTCCGAAGCCCTGGGCCGGTTCACCAAAACCGATGCAGGCCAGATGATCCAGCAGACCTCCCAGGCCGTCGAAAAGGCGGCAAAACCGGAGGCGACCGCGGTCCGCAAGTGCACGGTGAATGGCAAGGTGGTCTATACCAACGTTGAGTGCGATGTCGCCAATCCGACCAGCCGCAAGGTCGAGATGCATGACACCGCCGGTTTCGAGGCGCCGAAGATTCCCGCCCCGGCAGCATCGCAGGTCGACAGCCCGCCAACGATGGAAGAACGGGCCATCGAAAAGGCAACGCGTTAAGGGTTTGCCGCGCAGATTTCTGTCCTGCACGGATGGCTCTTCCTCATGCGCGGGCTCATTTCGACATACCGGCATCCGGCGCTTGCCTGCTGCCATCGATATCAGTAAACTTGCGCTGTTTTTGTTTCTGGAGACCCGTCTTGGGTAGTTCTGGTACACACAGTCCGCCGTCAGACGACGGCCAACCGGCGAGATAGCGCTTTTCCCATTCCTTGCTTCCCCAAGCGCCTCTCGCCATGACACGGTGGGTGGGCGCGCTCTGGCCATGTTCATGGCCGCGTTCCCCGTAATTCAATTGACCTGCGGCTATCCGCCGCGGGGGTGGCTGCGCCATTACAATACTGGCATGGCCGGGAGAGCACATGATTAATGTATTCGTCTTGCAGAACGGGCGGCTGAACCAGGTCAATATTGAAACCAGGAACGATCTGGAGAATGTTGCGCCGGTCTGGGTCGACCTGACCGACCCGAACGACGATGAACGTGCGTGGGTGAAAAGCATCTACGGCGTGACGCTGCCGGGCGAAGACGAAGTCAAGGATATCGAAGCCTCCGCGCGTTACTACGAAGCGGAAAACGCCGACCTGCACCTGCGCACCGATTTCCTGCTGGAGGAAGACAACGGTCCGTCAAGGGTGGTAACGGTGGCATTCATTCTTGCTCGGGATATGCTGTTCTCGGTGCATACCGACGACCTGCCCGTGTTCCGCCTGGTGCGCATGCGGGCACGTTCGCGGCCCGGATCGATCGGTGACTACAAGGATGTCTTGCTGGATCTGTACGCGACTGATGCCGAGTACTCGGCGGACGCGCTGGAGGGCATCTATCAAAGCCTGGAAGACGTGAGTCGGAGGGTGCTGCAGAAAGAGCTGACCGACCAGGACGCCGCCGATGCGCTGAATGCGATTGCGCAGGAAGAGGACTTGAACGGCCGCATCCGCCGCAACATGATGGATACGCGGCGTGCGGTGAGCTTCCTGATGCGTGGGCGTCTGCTCAGCGGCGAGCAGTTCGAAGAGGCGCGGCAGATCCTGCGCGATATCGAATCGCTCGACGGCCACACCGCCTTCCTGTTCGACAAGATCAACTTCCTGATGGATGCCACGGTCGGCTTCATCAACATCAACCAGAACAAGATCATCAAGATTTTCTCCGTGGCGTCTGTCGCATTCCTGCCGCCGACACTCATTGCCAGCATCTACGGCATGAACTTCAGGATCCTGCCGGAACTGCAATGGGACTTGGGCTATCCCTTCGCGCTCGCTCTGATGGTGGGCAGCGCCATCGCACCCTTCTGGTATTTCCGCCGTCGCGGCTGGTTGAAATGACACCGACATGCCGAGCGCTTCAAGCGCCCGGCATGTGCATCACATGGTGACAAACATCGCGATCACCGCAACCAGCATGATCGCGACACCGAGCCATCCGACCACGGTATGCCGGCGCGACAAGGTGAACTCGCCCATGATGCGCCCATCATGCGCCAGCAGCATCATGACGATCATGATAGGGACCGCAATCACACCATTGATCAACGCTGCCCAGAACAGCTCCTTGATCGGGTCGGACGGCGTGAAATTGAGCAGCATACCGCCGATCGTCGCCAGGGAAATGATGGCATAAAACTCGCGCGCTTCCAGCACTTTTAGATCCATCCCGTTCGGCCAGCGGAAGCTTTCGGTCACTGCATAGGCTGCCGAACCGGCGAGTACTGGAATGGCGAGCATGCCGGTTCCGATGATGCCGAGCGCGAACAAGGCGAAGGCAAAATCGCCCGCCACCGGACGCAAGGCCTCGGCCGCCTGTGCCGAAGTCTGGATGTTCGTGATGCCATGCGCAGCCAGCGTTGCGGCGGTGGTCAAGATGATGCAGAACGCGACCAGATTGGAAAAGCCCATGCCGATGATGGTATCGAGCTTGATCCGCCGCATGTGTGCGCCGTAATCTTCCGTCTCCGTCTCGGGAGCCTCGCTGGCGGCACCCAGTCGCAATTCCTCCACCTCCTGCGATGCCTGCCAGAAGAACAGGTAAGGGCTGATCGTGGTGCCGAAGATGGCAACGATGAGCGTGACCGAGTCGTTGTTCCAGGCGAAGTTTGGCAGTATTGTCCGAAGCACCACTTCATTCCAGTGCACGTGGATGGCGAACATGGTCGCCACGTAGGCCAGCAGGCCAAGGGTCAGCCATTTCAGGTATTTCACGTACTTGCGGTAAGGCAGGAAGATCTGCAGCGACAGGCATAGGAAGCCGAATCCAAGGGAATAGAGGTGTACCGAGCCGCCCCCGACCATCAAGCGCATGGCTTCGCCCATAGCGGCCACATCAGCGGCGATGTTGATAATGTTTGCGATGAGTAGCAACAGCACGATGCCATAGAGCATCCATGGCGGGTACACGCGCCGGATGTTCGCTGCGAGTCCCTTGCCCGTTACGCAACCGATGCGCGCTGATACCATCTGGATGCCGACCATGAACGGGTAGGTCAGCACCACCGTCCACAGCATGTTGAAGCCGAACTGCGCGCCGGCCTGCGAGTAGGTGGCGATGCCGGATGGATCGTCGTCCGCCGCGCCGGTGATCAGGCCGGGGCCGAGCGCCTTGAAGGCGCCGCTTTTCTTGAAACGGAAATAGAGTTTGCTGACCATGCCGGCCTCCGCAAAAACATCAGCGGCCAGCCGGTAGTGGGGGGCGCCGCGATTATGTCTGGTGGGGTAAAGGGTAACTGTCCATTGCGGGCGGAGTTTACCAGTTTATGCGGCCGGGGAGGCGCAAAATTTCTGGCGCTCAGGAAGATCCGCGCGTGCGGATCTTCCTCTTTCATTTACTTTAACTCGGCAAATGCCTTGCGCGCTGCGCCGATGGTTTCATCGATCACCGCATCGTTGTGCTGTGCCGATACGAAGCCGGCTTCGAACGCCGACGGTGCAAGGTAGACGCCGAGGTCGAGCATCGCGTGGAAGAACGCATTGAACTTGTTCTTGTCGCACGTCATCACGTCTGCGTAGCTGTCGGGAACACGGTCATTGAAATACAGGCCGAACATGCCTCCGACAGAATCGGCCGAGAAGGCGACGCCGGCATCCCTGGCCGCAGCCGACAGGCCTTGGACCAGCTTGCTGGTCTGCGCCGACAGCGATTCGTAGAAGCCCGGTTCCTGGATCAGTCTGAGGCTTGCCATGCCGGCAGCAACTGCGACCGGGTTGCCGGACAGGGTGCCCGCCTGGTAGACCGGGCCGAGCGGCGCGAGATGCTTCATCAGGTCCTTGCGGCCGCCGAATGCGGCAACCGGCATGCCGCCGCCGATCACCTTGCCCATGACGGTCAGGTCCGGCGTGATGCCGTACATCGCCTGGGCGCCACCGAGACCGACGCGGAAACCGCACATAACTTCATCGAAAATCAGCACGGCGCCATGCTGTGAGCACAGGCGGCGCATGGTCTGCAGGAATTCCGGCGTGGCACGCACCAGGTTCATGTTGCCGGCAACCGGTTCGACGATCACGCAGGCGATCTGCTCGCCCATGCGAGCGAACACGTCTTCGAGTTGCTGCGGGTTGTTGTAGTCAAGCACCAGCGTATGTTTGGCGAAGTCTTCGGGCACGCCCGCAGAGGTCGGATTGCCGAACGTCAGCAGACCGCTGCCGGCCTTGACCAACAGCGAATCCGCATGGCCGTGGTAGCAGCCTTCGAACTTGATGATGGCATCACGGCCGGTCGCGCCGCGCGCGAGGCGCAATGCGCTCATGCCGGCTTCGGTGCCGCTGGATACGAGGCGCACTTGCTCGACCGAAGGCATCAGCCTGCAGATTTCCTCGGCCATCTCGATCTCGCCTTCGGTTGGCGCGCCGAAACTGAGACCGCGCACCGCCGCGTCCTGCACCGCCTTGATGACCGCCGGATGGGCATGGCCCACGATGGCTGGCCCCCAGGAACCGATGTAATCGATATAGCGCCTGTCATCGGCGTCCCAGAAATACGGTCCTTCTGCGCGGGTGATGAAGCGGGGCGTGCCGCCGACCGAACGAAACGCGCGAACAGGCGAATTCACGCCGCCCGGCGTGCTGATTTGCGCCCGGGCAAACAGGGTATCGTTTTTCGAAGTCATATATACAGTAGGTGAGGAGTGGGTTATTGGTTTGAGCCCGGATCGGGTTCCCGTGCCCAGAAATAGCGATCGGGCGTCAGTTTCCCCATGCCCAGGCGGTGCGCATTGGCCAGTGCCGCGTTGGTGAATTCCTGAGCCTCGAAAACAGCCGCCGGCACGTCCACCCCGTTGGCCAGCATGGCGGCGATGGTGGCCGAGAGCGTACTGCCGGCGCCGCTGAAGGATCCGGGGAGGCGCGGCCATGCATCATTGCGCAGCATGCCGGATTCGTCGAAGAGCATGTTCGATACTTCATGCACGTCGCCCGGCGTTCCGGTGACGAACAGGTACTCGCAACCCATGTCGATGATGCGCATGGCATCCAGCGCCAGCATGTCCTCGGTAGACGGTTCGCGCCAGGTCTCGGCCAGGCGCGCCAGTTCTACCGCAGAAGCGAGAAACAGCGTAGTTTGCGGAATCAGCAGTTCGCGAATTGCCAGCAGCATGTCTTCACTTTCCTGTCCCTGGTCGGGTAACGAGGAAATGAAGGGATCGAGGATCAGCGGAACGTCGGGGTAATCGGAAACGATTTCCGCGATGGCGGAAACATTCTCGATGCTGCCGACGGTGCCGACCTTGAAGGCTGCAACCGGCATGTCCTCGAGCAGGACACGCGCCTGGTCGGCGACCCAGTCGGCGTCCGTCACCTGCATGTCTTCAACGCGCGCGGTGTCGCCGATCAGGATCGAGGTGATGACGGACAATCCATAGCATCCCATCGCGGCGAACGAGGCAAGATCAGCCTGTATGCCGACAGCGCCGACAGGATCTGCTGCGCCGAAAGTCAGAATCAGTGGGGAGGTTTGGTTTTGCACGGCCGGTAGATTAAGATATTCGACTTTGCATTTTACTTGATTGAAGGGCAGCCAACTGTGAGTAATAACGATACGTCGCGCGGAGAATTCAAAACCTGGATGTGCCTGATCTGCGGATGGGTGTACGACGAGGCCGCCGGCCTGCCGGAAGAGGGGATTGCACCGGGCACGCGCTGGGAAGATGTGCCGATGAACTGGACCTGTCCGGAATGCGGCGCACGCAAGGAAGACTTTGAAATGGTTGCCATCTGATTACGACAGAGAGGCATGATTCCAAGGGTAGATGTTGCGATAAATCAATTTTCGCAGAAATACCACGTAGGCCAAAAACTGTACCAACTGTTGTTCTAAAGCACCTTGCTTTTTGTTACAGTAGCGCCGTATAGTGGGCGGAAGTTCATAGAGATAACGTCATGACAACATCCCTGGATAACAGCAGCCTCAAGATCATGGTGATCGACGACAGCAGTACGATTCGTCGTTCCGCAGAGATTTTCCTTGGGCAGGCTGGATACCAGGTCGTACTTGCCGACGATGGCTTCGATGCCCTTGCCAAGATGAATGATCACAAGCCGGCCTTGATTTTTTGCGACATCCTGATGCCCCGGCTCGACGGGTATCAGACATGCGCGCTGATCAAGAAAAGCGCGAAGTTCCATTCGACGCCGGTCATCATGTTGTCGTCCAAAGACGGACTTTTCGATCGTGCGCGTGGCGCCATGGTCGGTTCTGACGCCTATCTCACCAAGCCGTTTACCAAGGACAGTCTGCTCAAGACCGTACGCGAATACACCGCCCAGGCACTTTCCAAGTAATTTCTCTGCGTTAAAGGTTCAAGATGCCCATTCAAAAAATCCTTGTGGTGGACGACTCCCCAACGGAACGTTATTTCCTGACAGATATCCTGATCAAGAACGGTTATTCCGTGTCGACCGCCGAGAATGGCGAGGAAGCGCTCCTGAAGATCAAGGCTGACAGGCCTCAACTGATTCTCATGGATGTCGTGATGCCCGGGCAGAATGGCTTCCAGATCACGCGCGCCATTGCGCGCGACCCTGAAACGCAGGACGTGCCGATCATCATCTGCACCAGCAAGAACCAGGAAACTGACCGTATCTGGGGCCTGCGGCAGGGCGCGCGCGACTATATCGTCAAGCCGGTTGATCCGCAGGAACTGCTGTCGAAGATCGCGGCACTTGGCTAAGTGCACGACATGACCACGTCCAATCTTGATGTCGCATCGGGCGCCGGGCTGAAAGAGCAAGACAATGGCACGCGTCGTACGCGCCTGCGTGAATTTCAGGCGCGCCTGGTCGAACGCATGCATGCCGCGAGTGCAGGCGCCCAGGCTTCTTCGAGTCAGCTTGGCGTCATGGTCGGGCAAACCCGCTGGCTGCTGAAACTGCAGGAGGCGGGCGAAATCGTGTCGGTCGGAAGCATTACCAAAGTGCCGCTGACCCAGGACTGGTTTCTCGGATTGACCAATATCCGGGGAAATCTCATCAGCGTGATCGACCTCGCGCATTTTCGCGGCCTGCCCCCTACCCCGATTGATAAGGAAAGCCGCATCATCGCCTTCGCGCCTTCCCTGTCGTTCAACAGCGGCTTGCTCGTTTCGCGTGTCATGGGATTGCGCAACGTGGCCGAAATGGAACCCCAGGCCCGTTCCGAAGAGGATGGCGCACCATGGGCGTCACAGCGTTATCTCGATCGGGAGTCGCAGGTCTGGACTGAACTCGACCTTTCTTTGATCGTGCAAGACCCGCATTTCTTGCATGTAGGCTTATAGGCCGCCGGGGCAGACTCCCCGGCCGGACCCCGTAATTGATGAGGAGACTCAGTAATGGCGTTTAACCTTCCGTTCCTGTCCAAGAACAACGAGACCGGGCTCGCCGAGCTGGGCGACACAGTCGCGCGTGCGACGGCAGCGGCTGATAGCCAGGCCGACGCGGCCAACACCGTGCTTGTCCGGAATGGCGCATCGGTGGCAGGGGCGGCGACCGCAACGCTCGCCCACGCGGCGTCCGAACGCAACCTGAATGCGACCTTCATTGGCGACGCCCTGCAAAAGTCGGGCGACATACGCTTGCCGCTGATTGGCCATCTTCCCCTTCAGCAGCAGGTGCGGGTCCTGCTGGGAGCGCTGGGCGTGTCGCTGGTGGTCGGCGGCGGTTTCGTTTACCTGAACTCCTCGCACTCTATCCTTGCTTCGACCCAAACCCAGATCGCCGGTGAGGTGCTGATGCACTCCCAGCGTATCGGCAAGGCGACGCCAAACGCGATTCAGGGCAATCCCGAAGCGTTCAAGCAGCTGGAGGAGAGCCGCAAGGAGTTCAACCGCGACCTGCTGGTGCTCTCCCGCGGCGGCGACTACCACGGCCGCACAATCGACGCGCCAAGCGCGCAGATGGAAGCTTTGCTGAAGGATACGCAAAAGATCTGGAACAACACGGACAAGGCTTCCGAAACCATCCTGAAGCTCAAGAAGGAATTGACCGGCTTCGGGTCCACGCTGCAAAAACTGAACTCGCTGTCCCCGGTCTTGCTGGAACTGACCGAACAGATTGCGACGCTGAAAGCACAGGGCGGCGCCACGCCACGCGAGATTTCTGCGGCCGGCCAGCTCGTCATGCTGACCCAGCGCCTCGGTCGCAGCGCGAATGAATTTCTGACGTCAGAAGGCGTTAACCCGGAAACCGCCTTCCTGCTCGGCAAGGACACCAATACCTTCCGCGACATCACCGAAGGCTTCCTGAACGGCAGCGACGTGCTCCGCCTGTCGGCAACGAAGGATCAGGATACACGCGACAAACTGAATGAGCTGCAAAGTGCATTTGCAGAGTACCAACAATCGGTTGCGTCGATTCTCGGCAACCTGCAAAACTTCATTGCGGCGAAACAGTCCGAGCAACTGATTTTCGCCGAGAACGAAACCCTGAAGCTGCGGATATCGAACCTCCAGCAAGCCTATCGTGACGAGGAAGATTCGCGGCCCTGGTCATTCTGGATGATGGGCGTCAGCGCCCTGGCCGCTCTCCTTTCCGCCGTCGGTATCGCGCTCGTGCTGCTGCAGGATAGCCGCAATCGCACCAAGGAAGCCGACCAGCGGCGCCAGGAAGCGGAAGAGCAACGTCTGATGGCGCTCCAGAAAGAGGAAGAGGCGAAGCGCGCGAACGACCAGAACCAGGCTGCGATTTTGCGCCTGATGAACGAATTGCAGGAAGTGGCGGATGGTGACCTGACGGTGCAGGCAACGGTGTCCGAAGATATTACGGGTGCGATTGCCGACTCGGTTAACTACACGGTGGAAGAACTGCGCGGCCTGGTAGGCCGTGTGACGAAAACCGCCGAGCAGGTTACCGCCGCATCCGACCAGGCGCAGAATATCTCGAACGAACTGCTGTCGGCATCCCAGAAGCAGTCGCGCGAAATCCAGGAAACCGGCCAGGCCGTGCTGGAGATGGCTGTGCAGATTACCGACGTGTCGAAATCCGCGAATGAGTCGGCCGAGGTGGCGCGCCAGTCGGTGACCGCCGCAGAACAAGGCGCGAAGGCGGTGGAAGATGCGATCAAGGGCATGAACGAAATCCGCGAGCAGATCCAGGAAACTTCGAAGCGAATCAAGCGCCTTGGCGAATCGTCGCAGGAGATCGGTGAAATCACCGAACTGATTTCCGACATTACGGAGCAGACCAACGTGCTGGCGCTGAACGCGGCGATCCAGGCAGCGTCGGCGGGCGAGGCGGGCCGTGGCTTCTCGGTGGTGGCGGAAGAAGTGCAGCGCCTCGCGGAACGTTCCGGCGAAGCGACCAAGCAGATCGGCGCGCTGGTCCGCACAATTCAGACCGATACCCACGACGCGGTGGCGGCGATGGAAAAATCGACGCAGGGTGTGGTCGAGGGAGCCAAGTTGTCCGATGCTGCCGGTGCTGCGCTGGCCGAGATCCGCAGCGTGTCGAATCGCCTGGCTGACCTGATTCAGAGCATCTCCGCGGCGACCGAGCAGCAGGCGACGTCGGCCAACGGCGTGGCGCAGAACATCCAGAACATCCTGACCGTGACGGAGCAGACCCAGCAGGGTACGCAGCAGACGGCGCAATCGATTCGCGAACTCTCCAAGTTGGCCGAAGAACTCAAGAACTCGGTGTCCCGTTTCCGCGTGGCTGCTTGATGCGCTCCAACCTGTCGGCAACCCGCCTGATGACCCATTAGTGATGCCTGGCGACGGGCTGTTTAGACGGCGCGCCGCCATTTGATCCCGCGAGGCAGTCATGACCACCTCTTCTTCCACCTCATCGCAGGGCGCCGGATCCGGCTTCGACACCGGTCCGCTGTCCTGGGTGATTGGTGAAATCCGCGAAGCACTCAATCGTTCCAGATCTGCGATCATCGAGGCACTGGGCCAGGATGCAGAGGCGCAGATGACGTCGCTGCGCCACGCGAAGACTTACCTGCATCAAGCGCATGGCGCATTGCAGATCGTCGATGTGGACGGAATCGCCATCATCACCGAGACAGTGGAGGACCTGCTTGATCGCGTCGATGCCGGTCAGCTGTCGCTGAACCAGGGCCTGACGGATGCTATCGGCGGCGGCTACCAGGCGCTAATCGAATATCTCGATGAATTGATGTCAGGCATGCCGCACCAGCCAGTGCGCCTGTTTCCGTATTACCGGGCACTGCTCGAAGCGCGCGGCGCCGAGCGCATCCATCCGGCCGACCTGTTTTTCCCCAATCTGGCCATACGCCCGCAACTACCGGGCAACGGGCCTGCAACGCCGCCCTCGCCGGCGCAGTTCGCCAGCCTGCGCAAGCGATACGAGCAGGCGCTACTGCCTTTCCTGAAGAGCTCCGACCGTCCCGCCGAATTGAAGAATGCCGATGTCATGCGCGGCATCGTCGGAGAGATCGAAAGCCTGCAGGGCAACCAGCAGGCACGGGTATTCTGGTGGGTCATGCATGGACTTGCGGAAGCCGTGGCTGCCGGCCAGATCGCGAATGAAATCTACGTCAAGCAACTGTTTGCACGCATCAACCTGCAGATTCGCAGGCTTTGCCAGGGTTCGTCCAGCATCGCCGAACGACTGCTGCGCGACGCGCTCTTCTTTATCGCAAAGACCGAGGATCCGTCGCCACGGGCGCGGCAGATCCGCGCTGCGTATCAACTCAACGGGCTGGTGCCAAGCGATTACGACACCAAGCGTTACGGGCAGATCGATAGCGATGCACTTGCCGACGCGAAGGAGCGGCTGTCGCAGGCGAAGAATTTCTGGAATCGGATTGCGAGTGGCGATGCGAGCGTCGCGGAATCGTTCGAGCATGAAATGCGGGTTCTCGCGGATGCCGGGGCCAAGCTCAACTCCGCGCCGCTGACCAAGCTGTTGCGCGAACTGAAAGGCATTGCGCGACACGCCGCGCGCGCCAAGCCGGGCGACATGCTGGGACTGGAGATGGCCACCAGTCTGCTGTTTGTCGAAAATTCGCTGAACCATATTGGCCGCCTCTCGGACAATTTCGCCGACCGTGCGGACGCGATGACGGCGCGCCTGCTTTCCGTGGTTTCCGGCGAAGCGCCGGAACAGGCTGCAGAATGGCTCGACGACATGTCGCGCGAAGCGCAGCAGCGGCAGACCATGATGGCGCTTGCCGGCGAAATGCAGGCGAGCCTGCGCCAGGTCGAGAAAATGCTCGATGAGTTTTTCCGCGATCCGACCCAGCGTACGTCGCTCGGACAACTGGACCTGATCCTGCACCAGATCGAAGGCGCCCTGGCAGTGCTCGACCAGGACGATGCCGTTCGGACCATCCAGCATACGCGGGAGGCCGTGCGCCGCTTCATGGAAGGCGACCCGGATAACGCGGCGGAGGTGCAGGAGTTTCAGCAGGTGGCGCAGAACGTGGGTGCCCTGAGCTTCTTCATTGAAACCCTGGAGCATCAGTCGCACAATGCCAAGCAGCGCTTCGCGTTCGACGAAATGAGCGGCATCTTTCATGCGAGGCTGGTCGAAAAAGATCCAGAACCCGACCCTTTTGTCGTTGACGCCGTCGTGGAAACGGCGTCCGTCGAAAGCCCCGATCTTCCGCCGGCCGGAGCGACGCCACACGAGTTGCCAACGGTGGAAGACGAGCTGGCGATATCCCAGCAGCAGTCCGCTGAACTGGCGATGTCCTTGGCCATTGAGCCGGGTAATCCTGCATTACAGGAGCAACTGAAGGAATCCCTGGAGCAGATCCGCCTCGATGCGGCCCTGGTCGACAATCCAGAGGCAAGCGACCGCGCCAAGGCAGGGATTGAAATCCTCGGGCGCCCGGACTTTCCTGCTTCACAGGAGGCGCTGGCACAGATCATCACGGCCACCGTGCCGGTGATGACGACCGCCGAAAGCCTGCCACCCGTCGTCGCGCCGGCGAGCGATGAGGCGATCGATGCGGAACTTCTCGAGATTTTCCTGTCCGAGGCAGAAGAAGTCCTTGAAACCGTCCGGCAAACGATGCCCGAGTCATGCCAGCAGCCGCATAATCAGGAACATCTCACCACCCTGCGCCGCTCCTTTCATACCTTGAAGGGGAGCAGCCGCATGGTCGGCCTGATGGCGTTTGGCGAGGCCGCCTGGAGCATCGAACAGGTGCTGAACCTGAGACTTGCAGAAGCGCGCAGTGGCGACGCCGAGCTCTATGCCTTGCTGGGCAAAGCGGCCGAAGTGCTGGGCGCCTGGGTGCAGGATCTCAAGCGCGAGGGAAGTTCGCAAGAGACGCCGCACGCGCTGATTGCAGCGGCGGAGCGGGTCAAGGCTGGCGGGCAGTTCGTCTACGAGGAAGAGGTGCCGACCCAGGCGGAGCCTGGATTGGAGGTCCCGCATCCCGCCACCGTAGAGGCGGCACCGGCCGCACCATTGCTGGAGAGCGGGGAGTCCGACCCGATCGGATTGAATGACCTGCCTGACATCGCTGATGTGCCAGCAAGCCTCGACGCGGATGTGGCGACGGAGATGTTGCTTCCGGACGGGAGCAATGAGGAGCCGGCCAGTGAGCTCGACATGCTGCCGGAACTTGGAGCCGCCTTGCCGCAAGCGGAAGAAGTCAGCCTGTCGGATGCCGACCTTGCGATGTTCAGCGCGGGACACGATGAGGTTCTACCTGCGGAGCCTGTGCATGGCATTGCCGAGGCTGACCAGCCGTCCATGCCGAAAGTGTCGATCGCGGAAGTCATCGAATTCCCGACGATGCACGCGCCGGAGGTCAAGCACAACGATAACGTCAAGCGTATCGGCGACCTCGAGATCAGCGTTCCGCTCCATAACATTTACCTCGCCGAGACCGACGAGCTGGTGCGCGCGCTGGCACAGGACATGGCGGAGTGGCGCCACGAGCCGGATCGCCTTGCGAATGTGCATTCCGTGCATGCTGCGCATTCGCTGGCCGGCAGTTCAGCGACGGTCGGATTCACGCCGCTCCAGGAGGTCGCCCACGCGCTTGAAATGACGCTTCAGTCGCTGTCGCGCAAATCCGCGCACATTACGCCGAACAACTTCGACACGCTGGAGCAAAGCGTCGAATGGATGAGGCTGATGCTTCAGAAATTCGCGCTGGGCGAGATGCCGCTCCATCAGCCCGAATATGTGCGGCTCCTGAATGCACTGATGCATGATATCGAGGCGCGGTCCGCGCATGACGAAACCTGCACGGCAGATGCAGTGCCTGAGTTTTGCCAGGATGGGCCGCGGGAAGACACACAGGAGGAGGCGCACGCGAACGAAGTGCAACAGCCGGAAGTCGAACCTCCTGTGATGCATGAGGCGGCTGGGCAGATGTCGCCGGGGCAGGATCAGGCGGAATCCATGCCGCCGCTCGCCGGAGCCAAGAGCGTGGCGCCATTGGCCGAGCCCGCCTTCGCAGCGGAACATGACGCGGCCGCAGATTCTGCGTTGGCGCTGAAAGACGAGCTCGACGCGGACCTGATGCCCGTCTTCCTGGAGGAAGGGCGCGACATCCTGCCGCAACTGGGCGCTGCGTTGCGCGGCTGGCAGGAACAACCAGCCAATGCAAGCCTGCCGCATTCGACCTTGCGCTCCCTGCACACCCTCAAGGGCAGCGCGCGGATGGCAGGTGCAATGAGCCTCGGCCAGCACTTGCATGACATGGAGACGCGCATTGAGAACATCATGCGCCTCGGCGCGCCGTCCTCGCTGGCCATCGAAGACCTGCTGATCCGCTACGACCAGGGCCTGCAGATGTTCGAGCAGCTGCAGAATCCCCAGGCAGCAACGGCCGAACCCGTCCGGCGCGAAGATTCCGGATCGCCCGGCGCACCGGCGCCTGCACAGGAACCCGTCGTCCTGGCGCCGCTGATGCCCGTTCGGACCTCGGGCCAGGACACGATCAAGACGCCAGTCCAGCCGTCTGCGATGCCGGCCAGCCAGTCACCGCTGGTACGTGTGCGCGCCGACATCCTGGACCGTCTCGTCAACCAGGCCGGTGAAGTTTCCATTTCACGTTCGAAACTGGAGACGGAGGTCGGCACGCTGAAGCAGTCGTTGTCGGAGCTGACCGAAAACGTGACGCGCCTGCGCGACCAGTTGCGTGAAATCGAAATGCAGGCAGAGACGCAGATCACTTCGCGCATGGCGCATTCGGCAGACCGAGAATTCGATCCGCTTGAATTTGACCGGTTCACGCGCCTGCAGGAGCTCACGCGCATGATGGCCGAGAGCGTGAACGACGTCGGCTCGGTGCACCAGAACCTCGTGAAGACGCTCGACAATGCGACAAGCGACCTGACAATGCAGGCACGCCTGACACGCGACCTGCAGCAGGACCTGATGCGCGTGCGCATGGTGCAGTTTGCGAGCATTTCCGAGCGCCTGTTCCGTGTCACGCGCCAGGCCGCGAAGGAAATGGACAAGCGCGTCAACCTCGACATCCGTGGCGCCGCGGTGGAAATCGACCGTGGCGTGCTGGAGCGAATGACCGGGCCGTTCGAGCATCTGCTGCGCAACGCGATTGTACATGGCATCGAACAGCGCGAAGTGCGTCGTGCCGCAGGAAAGGATGAGGTCGGCGAACTGCTGGTGGAAATCCGGCAGGACGGTAACGAAGTCGTGATCGACTTCTCCGACGACGGACAGGGCCTGAACCTGGGGCGCATCCGCGACAAGGCACGCCGCATCGGTCTTCTGGCGAATGACAGCGACATGTCGGACGAAGAAGTGACCGGCCTGATTTTCCACCCGGGCTTCTCCACGGCGGAGGAGATCACCGAACTCGCCGGTCGCGGCATCGGCATGGACGTGGTCCGTTCGGAAGCCGCCGCGCTGGGCGGGCGCGTCGCGACCTGGTCCGAACCGGGCAAGGGAACGCACTTCACCATCCACCTCCCGCTGACGCTCGCGGTCACGCAAGTGGTGCTCCTCACCACGGGCGGCAAGACCTATGCCGTGCCCTCCGTACTCGTGGAACAGGTGCAGCAGCTCAAGACCAATGCGCTGGCCTCGGCCTACAACGATGGTGCGGTGGTCTGGCAGGGGCAGCGGGTGCCGATGTACTACCTCTCGGCATTGCTCGGTGATACGAACGCCTCGCCGGTTGCGCAGCAATACTCACCCTTGATGATCCTGAAGAGCGGCCACGACCGCGTAGCCGTGCACGTCGATGAAATCGTCGGCAATCGCGAAGTGGTCGTGAAGAACATTGGCCCGCAACTGTCGCGCCTGATCGGCATCGCTGGCGCGACCGTGCTGGGTTCCGGTGACATCGTGCTCATTCTCAATCCGGTACCGCTGTCGCAACGCACCTTCCACGAGAACATGCGCGCGCCGCGCCTCACTCCCTCCGAGGCGCCGTCATTGATGGGAGCGGTCGCCGAGATGGCGGGGCAGTCGCCTTCGGCGCCGGCTTCTGGACCGGTGCAAGGGCTCCGAATGCAGAACATCGTGATGGTCGTCGACGATTCGCTCACCGTGCGACGTGTGACGCAGCGGCTGCTGGCGCGCGAAGGCTATCAGGTTGTGCTCGCGAAGGATGGCGTGGATGCGCTCGAACAGCTGCAATCGGTCACCCCTGACGTGATGCTGGTCGACATCGAGATGCCGCGCATGGACGGTTTCGACCTGACGCGCAACGTGCGCGACGATGAACGGACACGCCGCATCCCGATCATCATGATCACCTCACGCACGGCGGCCAAGCATCGCAACTATGCACTGGAACTTGGCGTCAACGAGTATCTCGGCAAGCCCTACCAGGAAGACCAACTGCTTTCCTTGATCGCTGGCTTCGTTAACAAGGAAACGCCGGTTGCCTGACGCAGAAAAGGTGTTTGCATGTAAAAAACCCGCGGAAATCGCGGGTTTTTTTGTGCCTCACTCCTTATATCTCACTCCTTGTGATGCGCGGAGTGAGATGGCGGCTTGATGATGGCATAGCGTGCCAGCGTGCGCTTGCGGGCCTCGTCGTGCTGCACTATGGGAAAGGGGTAATCGGCGCCGTGGCGCAACCCGGCCTGCTGCGCTTCCATCGAGGGCGCCAGCCATGGGGCGTGGATGAACTTCGCCGGCATTTTTGCAAGTTGCGGCAGGTAGCGCCGAATGAACCTGCCTTCCGGGTCGAATTTTTCCGACTGCGTTACCGGGTTGAATATCCGGAAGTAAGGTTGAGCGTCGCACCCGGTTGAGGCCGCCCATTGCCATCCGCCATTATTTGCGGCGAGGTCGTAATCATTCAGCTGTTGCGCGAAATAGCGTTCGCCCCAGCGCCAGTCGACGCCAAGGTCTTTGACGAGAAAGCTCGCGGTTACCATGCGCAGGCGATTGTGCATGTAACCGGTCTGGTTCAGTTGCTGCATCGCCGCATCGACCAGCGGATAACCGGTGCGGCCCTCACACCACGCGCAGAAAAGACTTTGCGCATGTTCACCTGATTCCCATCGGATCAGGTCGAACTCCGGCTTGAATGCACGCTCCGCAACGTGCGGATGATGATGCAGGATCATGAAATAGAATTCGCGCCAGACAAGTTCCGACAACCAGCTTGCCGCGCCATTACCGTCCTCCAGGCTTCGCATCGCGTTGAGTGCCTCGCGCACCAGGCCGCGGATTGAGGTCGTGCCAAAGCGCAAATGGACGGACAGGCAGGACGTGCCGCGTATCGCGGGGAAGTCCCGCATGCGGGCGTAGGCGCCGATGCGGCCGCGAAAATCATCAAGGAATGCCTGGGCGCCGGACATGCCGCCAGCGATGCCAAGTTCTGACAGATTTGTTTTTTCGAAGCCAAGTTGCGCAAGTGACGGAATCCTTTCCGCCGCGTCGATGGCCGCAAGGTTCGTTGCGTAAGGCTCGACAGGGAAGGCGTTGAGATAATGTACCTCGTCGGCTTGCAGTTCCTTCAACCAGGCATTCTTGTACGGCGTGAATACCGAAAACGGCTTGCCCGCCTGCGAGAGGACCTCGTTTTTTTCAAGCACCACCTGGTCCTTGTGGCTCGACCACGCGCTTCCATCAGCGTGCAGCGCGCGTGCAACCGCAGCGTCACGGGCAATCGCCAGCGGCTCATAATCATGGTTCCCGAACACCGCGTCGACTTCCAATTGTGCGGCAAGGCGCGGAATCTCCTCCGCTGCAAAGCCATGCCGTACGATCAGCCCTCCGCCGAGCCTGCGCAAGGCCGCATCAAGCTCGACCACGCTGGCGTGGATGAACTCGACGCGGCGATCCTTGCGCGGCAATGCATCCAGGATTTCCTTGTCAAAAATGAAAGCGCAATGCACGCTGCGGCTTTGCTTCAGCGCATGATGCAGGGCCGCATGGTCGAAGTTGCGCAGGTCGCGGCGGAACCATACAAGAGACTTGTCAAACCGTGTCATGAATCACCTTGAATCCAGATCATGCTTTCTTTACCTTGATCTTTTTCCTGGCGGGGATCGCCGCCAAAACTGCTAAAATGCTCATTATGGTGAAACCAAGAAAGACTCGCTCGTTTTCCTCGACGCCTGGGTCGCCCCAGGCCACTCCCGATTTTCCCGAATCTTCCGAAACCGCAGCCGTTTCCGAACTGAATCTCGCTGATCATTTTCTCATCGCCATGCCATCGATGCTCGATCCCGTCTTCGGCGGAACCGTCATCTACTTGTGTGAGCACAATCCCGGCGGCGCGCTGGGCGTGATCATCAACAAGGCGACCGACATGACCATGGATGTGCTGTTCGAGCGCATCGACCTGAAGCTTGAGATCGCCGCGTCGTTCGAGAAGAAGCCCGTGATGTTCGGCGGCCCGGTGCAGGTGGAACGTGGCTTCGTTCTACATTCGCCGCACGGCGGGTTCTCGTCGATGATGAAGGTGACGGACGACATCGCAATGACCACGTCCAAGGATGTGCTGGAGGCTGTCGCGGCCGGTGACGGCCCGCGGCGGATTCTCGTCAGCCTGGGCTGCTCCGGATGGAGCGCCGGGCAACTGGAAGAAGAGATCGCGCGCAATGGCTGGCTGACGGTTCGCGCCGATCCGGCGATCATTTTCGATTTGCCGATCGAAGAGCGTTTTTCCGCTGCAGTGAAATTGCTTGGTTTCGATCCGGCCATGCTGGCGGGTGATGCGGGGCATGCCTGAGACAGTCCTCGCATTCGATTTCGGCCTGAAACGCATCGGCGTCGCCGTCGGCAACACATTGCTGAAACAGGCGCAGCCGCTGACAGTCATTTCGGCTGCCACCAATGACGGGAAATTCGCAGCAATTGCCGAACTGATGAAGGAATGGCAGCCCTCGCGCTGCATCGTGGGCCTGCCGCGCCATCCTGACGGTACCGAACATGAAATGACGGTGCGATGCCGCCGCTTCGCGAATCAGCTGAATGGCCGCTACGGCGTGCCCACGGTGCTGGTGGACGAACGCTATTCGTCCGTGGTGATTTCACAGCAGCGCGGCGAGATGATCGACGCCGAGGCTGCCGCAATTATTTTGCAACAATACTTCAATGACCATGCCGAATCCTAATTTCGATGCCGAAGCACTATACAAGGTGCTCGCGGAGCGCGTGAAAGCGGGCCTCGCGAATGCCAAGGACGTTGCGATCGTCGGCATATATTCCGGCGGCGCCTGGCTGGCCGAGAGGCTGGCGGCCGAGCTGAAGCTGCAGGATCGCCTCGGTTTCATCGACGTGTCGTTCTATCGCGATGACTACGCGGAGAAGGGCCTGCACGCCGAAGTGAAGCCGACCCATATCCCGTTCGAGGTGGAGGGCGCGACCGTCCTGCTGGTGGACGACGTCCTCTACACCGGGCGTACCACCCGCGCCGCGATCAACGAGCTGTTCGACTATGGACGACCGGCGAAGATCATGCTGGCTGCGCTGGTGGACCGCGGCGGGCGCGAACTGCCGATTGCCGCCGATTTCATTGCCGAGGCGGCGACGCTCGCCCCCGATCAGCAACTTGTCCTGCAACGCGCCGACGACGGCCGATTCTCCCTGACGGTGGACCATGCTTAATCCCCAACTCAACAAGAATGGCGAACTGCAGCACCTTCTCACCATTGAAGGTCTGCCGAAATCCATCATCGACCACATCCTCGACACGGCTTCCTCCTTCGTCTCGGTCAGCGACCGCGAAGTGAAGAAGGTGCCGCTGATGCGGGGCAAGAGCGTGTTCAACCTGTTCTTCGAGAACTCGACGCGCACCCGCACGACCTTCGAGATCGCATCCAAGCGCCTGTCGGCGGACGTGATCAACCTGAACATCGCCGCATCGAGCACGACAAAAGGCGAATCCCTGCTCGATACCATCGACAACCTTGCCGCCATGCATGCCGACATGTTCGTGGTGCGACATTCGCAGTCGGGCGCGCCCTACCTGATCGCCAAACACCTTGTCGACACCCAGCGGCCGCACGTGCACGTGGTGAATGCTGGTGACGGACGCCACGCGCATCCGACGCAGGGCTTGCTCGACATGTACACCATCCGGCATTACAAGAAGGATTTCAGCAACCTGACGGTGGCGATCGTCGGCGACATCCTTCATAGTCGCGTGGCGCGTTCCGACATTCACGCACTGACCACGCTCGGCGTGCCGGAAGTGCGCGCGATCGGACCGCAGACCCTGCTGCCGGGCGGCCTGGAGCAGATGGGCGTGCGCGTGTTCACAGACATCAACGAAGGCCTCAGGGGCGTCGATGTTGTCATCATGCTGCGCCTGCAGAACGAGCGCATGAGCGGTGCGCTGCTGCCTTCCGCGCAGGAGTTCTTCAAGAGCTACGGCCTGACGCCGGAACGCCTTGCCCTGGCAAAGCCGGATGCCATCGTGATGCATCCGGGACCGATGAACCGCGGCGTCGAGATCGATTCGGCGGTGGCTGACGGCGCGCAGGCGGTGATCCTGCCGCAGGTCACATTCGGCATTGCGGTGCGCATGGCGGTGATGAGCATTTTGGCGGGAAACTAAACAATGAAAATCCATATCAAGAATGGTCGCGTCATTGATCCGGCCAACGGCATCGACGCGCAGCAGGATCTGTACATCGCTGCCGGCAAGATCGCTGCAATAGGGAAGGCACCCGAGGGATTCACAGCTAGCAGGACCATCGATGCGAACGGCATGATCGTGGTTCCTGGCCTGGTTGACCTGAGCGCACGGTTGCGTGAGCCGGGCTACGAATACAAGGCCACGCTCGAATCCGAAATGCAGGCCGCCATGCAGGGCGGCGTGACCAGCCTGGTTTGTCCGCCGGATACCGATCCTGTACTCGACGAACCGGGCCTGGTGGAAATGCTCAAGTATCGCGCCAAGAGCCTGAACCAGGCGCATGTCTATCCGCTTGGCGCACTGACCGCCGGCCTGAAAGGCGAGGCATTGACCGAGATGGCCGAACTGACGGAAGCAGGATGCATCGGTTTCTCGCAGGCGGATGCGCCGATCCTCGATACCACCGTGCTGCTGCGCGCGATGCAGTATGCGCAGACTTTCGGCTATACCGTCTGGCTGCGGCCACAGGATCCGCACCTGGGGCGCAGCGGCATTGCCCATAGCGGCGCGGTCGCTTCGCGCCTTGGCTTGCCCGGCGTGCCCGTGATGTCGGAAACAATCGCCCTGCACACGATATTCGAACTGGTGCGCGCCACCGGAGCGCGGGTGCATCTCTGCCGCATCTCGTCGGCAGCGGGACTGGAACTGATCCGCGCGGCGAAGAAAGAAGGCTTGCCGGTCACCTGCGACGTCGGTGCGCACCATGTGCACATGATCGACGTCGATATCGGCTTCTTCGATTCCAATGCACGCGTCAACCCGCCTTTCCGCGCACAGCGTGACCGCGACGCGATCCGCCGCTGCCTGCTGGACGGGACGATCGACGTCATCTGCTCCGACCATACGCCGGTCGACGATGACGAGAAACTCCTGCCGTTCGGCGAGGCATCACCCGGCGCGACCGGGCTCGAATTGCTTCTGTCGCTGGCACTGAAGTGGGCCGAGGAATGCATCGACAAGTCGCAGCAGCCGCTCGCGACGGCCATCGCCAAGATCACCGCCGATCCTGCACGCGTGGTCGGACTGCCCTCCGGGCGCCTCAATGTCGGCAGCGTCGCCGACGTCTGCGTGTTCGATCCCGCGGCGCGCTGGAAGGTGGAAGCGAAAACCTTGGCCAGCCAAGGCAAGCACACGCCGTTCCTCGGCTATGAAATGCCGGGCCAGGTGAAGGCAACCATCGTTGGCGGGCATATCGCCTTCGAACGCTGACCGCTGCGCGCATGCTTGCGTTTCGCCTGCTGCGGGTGGTGCTTCACCTGTTCAAGGGGCTGGCGATTTGCGCGTTGGTCTTTCCGCGGATTGATGCGGCTGACAAGCAGCGGCATGTGCGGCGCTGGTCGCGCGGGCTGCTCGACCTGTGCCGCATCCATGTCGAGATCAGCCACGGCCGGGACGTGAGGGATGCGCCGCGTGCGCTGATCGTCGCCAACCATATTTCCTGGCTGGACATTTTCGTCATCAATGCCTTTCATCCCTGCCGCTTCGTCGCGAAGTCGGATATCCGCGACTGGCCGCTGATCGGCTGGCTGTGCGAGCAGGTCGGCACCATCTTCATCGCACGCGGCAAGCTGAGGGAGGTGCGAAGGATCTACCAGGGGCTGGTGACGAGTCTTCACGCCGGCGAGCATGTCGCCTTTTTCCCGGAGGGGACGACGGCGCCCCAAGGCACGCTGCTGCCTTTCCATGCCAACCTCTTCGAGGCGGCCATCGAGGCGAAGGTGCCGGTGCAGCCCTACGCGCTGCGTTATCTTGGCAAGGACGGCCAGTTCCATCCGGCGGCAGATTTCGTCGGCGAGATGACTTTCATGCAGAGCATGCTGACTGTCCTGAAGGCGGGCGGCATGACGGTGCAGCTAAGCCTGCTGCCGACCATCGACACAGGCATGCATTCGCACCGCCGCGAACTGGCGGATGCCGCGCGCCGCGCCATCGCGCTGGCACTGGGCCCCGACGAAAAGGTGGTGGATCAGATCGATCCAGGCTTCTGAAACTGCGGGCACTCGACTTGCACCACGCGCCGGTCTTCGAGGCAGACCGCGCTGAGCTGTCCACCCCAGAGGCAACCGGTGTCGAGGCTGATCAGGTTCGGGCGCATGATCAACCCCAGGGTCGACCAGTGGCCGAACACCACGGTCGCATCTTCCGTTTTTCTGTCCGGCACCTCGAACCAGCGCAGGTAGCCCGGCAATTGCGTTTCGACGCCTTTCGATACGGCAAGGTCCATGCGGCCCTCGGGGGTGCAGAAGCGAATGCGGGTCAGTGCATTGATGATGCAGCGGATGCGGTCGGCGCCTTTCAGGGAATCGCTCCATTGCGCAGGCTCGTTGCCATACATCTGCGCCAGGAAATCCACCCAGTTTGGCCCGCGCAGCACCTCTTCCACCTCTGCCGCGAGATCCATGGTCTGGGTCGCGGTCCATTGTGGCACGACACCGGCATGGACCAGCAGATGTTCGCCGTGGCGCAGTGCCAGCGGACGCCGACGCACCCAGTCGATCAGCTCGTCGCGATCGGGCGCATTCAGGATGTCGTCGAGGGTGTCCGACCGGTGCAGCTTGCGCAGGCCGCATGCCACTGCGAGCAGGTGCAAGTCATGGTTCCCGAGCACAACCTCGGCGCGTTCCCCGAGGGCGATCACTTCGCGCAGGGTTTCCAGCGAATTCGGCCCGCGATTGACGAGGTCACCGACGAAGATCAGATGAGCATCGGGGGAGACGGCGTGGATGCGTTCAAGGAGTTCATTGAGTTTCGGGCAGCAGCCCTGCAGATCGCCAATGGCGTAAGTGGTCATAAACGTGAGGTTCTGGACTGAAATACCGCGCGAGGTTGCTTTTACGCAAGATGCTCGGCGCGAAGGAAGATTATATAAGCACGGTAAACCTTTTTCCGGATGCCAGTCGTCGTAACAAATCCTTACCCATGGATGGCGCGAATCCTGATGTAATTGGCATCGTAAGTTTTTATTAATTAATTTCGAGTAAAATCATAGGTTTACCGTTTTTACTGGATGCAGGTATAAATGATCTTGGTAACTGGTGGGGCGGGCTTCATCGGCTCGAACTTTGTTCTGGACTGGCTGGCGGGGTCTGACGAGCCGGTCGTGAACCTGGATAAACTGACCTACGCCGGTAATCTGAACAACCTGTTGTTGTTAAGGCAAGATTCGCGCCACATTTTCGTGAAGGGCGATATCGGCGACACGACACTGGTCGCTGGCCTGCTGAACAGGCACCGGCCGCGTGCCATCGTGCACTTTGCGGCGGAGAGCCATGTTGACCGCTCCATTCTCGGTCCGGGCGAATTCATCACGACCAACGTCAACGGCACCTTCAGCCTGCTCGAAGCAGCGCGCGCGTATCAACGGGATTTGAGCGATGCTGAACAGGCTGGTTTCCGCTTCCTGCATGTGTCCACCGACGAGGTGTACGGCTCGCTCGGGCCGGACGACGCGCCGTTCAGCGAGACGACCGCCTATGCGCCGAACAGCCCGTATTCCGCCTCCAAGGCCGCGTCCGACCACCTGGTGCGCGCCTACCATCACACCTACGGCCTGCCGACGTTGACCACCAACTGCTCCAACAACTACGGCCCCTACCATTTCCCGGAAAAGCTGATTCCATTGGTGATCACGAATGCGCTGGCCGGCAAGGACCTGCCGATCTACGGCGACGGGCAGAACGTGAGGGACTGGCTGTATGTAGGCGACCACTGCGCCGCCATCCGGCGCGTGCTGCTGGACGGCAGGCCGGGTGAAACCTACAACATCGGCGGCTGGAACGAAAAGACCAACCTCGATGTCGTGCACACACTGTGCGACATCCTCGACCGGCTGGCGCCGAAGGCGGCGGGCAGCTATTGCGACCAGCTCAAGTTCGTGAAAGACCGGCCGGGGCATGATCGCCGCTATGCGATCGATGCGCGCAAGATCGAGCGCGAGCTCGGCTGGAAGCCGGCCGAAACCTTCGAGAGCGGCATTCAAAAGACCGTGCGCTGGTATCTCGACCACCAGGAATGGGTACGCGACGTCCAGTCCGGCGACTACATGAAGTGGGTCGAGCAGAATTACGGGCAACGCGAGGGGAGCCGCGCATGAACAACCAGCGCAAGGGCATCATCCTCGCCGGCGGCTCCGGCACGCGGCTGTACCCGGTAACGATGTCGATCTCCAAGCAGTTGTTGCCGGTGTACGACAAGCCAATGATCTACTATCCGCTGACGACGTTGATGCTGGCCGGAATACGCGACATCCTCCTGATTTCGACCCCGCAGGACACGCCGCGCTTCACCGAACTGCTAGGCGACGGCAGCCAGTGGGGCATCAGCATTCGCTACGCGGTTCAAGCGGCGCCCGAAGGCCTGGCGCAGGCATTCATCATCGGGCGTGAATTCATCAACAATGCCTTGTCGGCGCTGATCCTTGGCGACAACATCTACTACGGCCACGACTTCGATGCGCAGCTGCGCACGGCTGCCTCGCGCGCGGAAGGGGCGACCGTGTTCGCCTACCACGTGCAGGATCCGGAACGCTATGGTGTGGTCGAGTTCGACAGCAGTCGCCGCGCCATCAGCATCGTGGAAAAACCGCAGGATCCGAAGTCGAACTACGCGGTGACGGGACTCTATTTTTACGACGGGCAGGTGTGCGACATAGCGGCCGGCATTCGTCCCTCCGCCCGTGGCGAACTCGAAATCACCGACGTCAACCGGGCCTATCTCGAGCGCGGCAACCTGAATGTCGAAGTGATGGGGCGCGGCATGGCATGGCTCGACACCGGCACGCATGAATCGCTGATGGATGCCGGCCAATTCATCGCCACGCTCGAAAAACGTCAGGGCCTGAAGGTGGCCTGCCCCGAGGAGATCGCGTTCCGCAAGGGCTATATCAGTGCCGGGCAGCTCGAAGAACTGGCGCGCCCGCTGTGCAAGAACGGTTACGGCCAATATCTGCTGCGCATCCTCAGCGACAAGGTGTTCTGATGCTGACGCTGATACCGACTGCCATTCCCGACGTCGCCATCCTCGAACCGCAGGTGTTCGGCGACTCGCGCGGCTTCTTCTTCGAAAGCTTCAACGAGCGCGAGTTCATGGAACTGACCGGCGCGAAGAACCTTCACTTCGTGCAGGACAACCATTCCCGCTCCGCGAAGAATGTTCTGCGCGGCCTCCATTACCAGATCCGGCAGCCGCAGGGGAAGCTGGTGCGCGTGATCGCGGGCGAGGTGTTCGATGTGGCGGTCGACGTCCGCAAAGGCTCGCCGACATTCGGCAAATGGGTTGGCGCCATCCTGTCCGCAGAAAACAGGCGGCAGATGTGGATCCCGCCCGGCTTTGCGCATGGTTTCGTCGTGACCAGCGATGCTGCGGAGTTTCTCTACAAGACGACAGATTACTGGGCGCCCGGCGACGAGCGCTGCATCGCATGGAACGACCCGGCGATCGGCATCGAGTGGCCCATCGACAGGGCGCCGGTACTTTCCGACAAAGACCGCAACGGCAAGCCGCTCGCTGACGCGGAGGTATTCGCATGAGGATCCTCCTGACAGGCAGGACCGGCCAGGTCGGCTACGAGCTGGAGCGCAGCCTGCAAGGACTGGGCGAGATCGTCGCGCTGGACCGTGCGCAGATGGATCTGTCCGACCTTGCCGGCGTGCGTGAAGCTGTGCGAACTGTGCGCCCGCAGCTGATCGTCAATCCTGCAGCCTACACGGCGGTGGACAAGGCCGAGGACGAGGCGGAGATGGCGTTCCGCATCAACGGCGAGGCGCCGGGCGTGATGGCGGAAGAGGCCAGCAGGCTGGGGGCGGCGATGATCCACTATTCGACCGATTACGTATTCGACGGCCGCAAGAACGGCGCCTACACCGAGGAAGACCCAACCTGTCCGATCAATGTCTACGGCCGCAGCAAGCTGGCCGGCGAACACGCGATCCAGGCAAGCGGGATCCCGCACCTGATCCTGCGCACCAGCTGGGTGTACGGCCTGCGCGGCAGGAATTTCCTGCTGACGGTGCGACGCCTGGCCGAGGAACGCGACGAGCTGCGTATTGTTGCTGATCAACATGGTGCGCCCACCTGGTGCCGCACGATTGCCGATGCAACGGCGCATGCCGTGGCTTTTCTCGGCGCCGGAAAAAAGCTTCTTGGGATGGATCAGGATCTGTGGCGCGAGAAGTCCGGTCTTTACCATCTTGCTGCGCAAGGTCAAACCACCTGGCACGGGTTTGCTCAGACTATTGTTGCGCATTGGTCAATAGACCGGAAACCGGTCGTGACCCCGATCTCGACCGGGGACTATCCGTTGCCCGCGCGGCGGCCCGCCAATTCGGTGCTGTCGTGCGAGCGTTTCATGAACACGTTTTGCGGCTTGCCCGAATGGCGCAGTGCCCTGCGCCTGTGCCTGGAGTGATGACGGCAATGCGGAATCGAGACAGCTTGTCTCCGCCCTGTGCAGGGCGCCCTAACAACTCAAACAGTGAGATAGCATCATGTTGATCCCCATTATTCTCTCAGGCGGTGCTGGAACCAGGCTGTGGCCGGTATCGCGTGAGGCCTACCCGAAACCGTTCATGCGCATTGGCGACGGCAAGAGCCTGCTGGCGCAGACCCATGAAAGGGCGCTGGCAGTATCGGGCAACACGCCGCCGCTGGTCGTCACCAATCGCGACTACTACTTCCTCTCACATGATGAGCTGGCCGACCAGGAGGTCAAGCCGACCTACCTCCTTGAACCCGTCGGGCGCAATACCGCGCCGGCCATTCTGCTCGCCGCGCTATGGGCGGTGGAGCAGAAGAGTGACGCCTGCATGCTGGTCATGCCAGCCGACCATCTGATCAAGGACACGCCGTCGTTTTACACGGCTGTGCGCCATGCGGAGTCGCTTGCCAAGGACGGCTTCCTGGTCTTGTTCGGCATCAAGCCGAACGCCCCCGAGACCGGGTTCGGCTACATTGAAATGGGCGACAAGGTCAGCCAGCATGCGCAGGTCGTGCAGCGCTTCGTGGAGAAGCCGGACGCCGCTACGGCCGCGCGTTATCTTGCGCAGGGCAATTACGTCTGGAACAGCGGCATGTTCTGCTTCAAGGCCAGCGCGATCATCGACGCCTTTGCTGCCTACAACCCCAACCTGCTGGACGCGGCGCGCGCAGTATGGGCAAGCACCAAGGTCTGCGGCGACAAGATGGAACTGCCGGCCAGCTTCTCGGCGCTGGAAAACATTTCCGTCGACTATGCCGTGATGGAAAAGGCAAAGAATATTGCCGTCATTCCCGGCGACTTCGACTGGAGCGACATTGGCGCATGGAGCGCGGTGGCGGATGCGATTCCGGCCGACGAGGACGGCAACACCAGCAATAACTGCCAGACCATTGTGATCGACAGTCGCAATACGCATATCGAAACCAAGGACCGCCTCGTCGCGATCATCGGCCTGGACAACCTGCTGGTGATCGACACGCCCGATGCGCTGCTGGTGGCCGACAAGTCGAAGAGCCAGGATGTGAAAGAGGTGGTCAACCGCCTCAAGGCCAGCGGGCACGAAGCACACAAGGTGCATCGCACCGTGGTGCGTCCATGGGGTACCTATACCGTGCTGCAGGAAGCGCCCGGCTTCAAGATCAAGCGCATTGCCGTCAAGCCCGGCGCATCGCTGTCGCTGCAGATGCATCATCACCGCAGCGAGCACTGGGTGGTGGTCTCGGGCAACGCCGAGGTCGTCAACGGCGACCAGGTCATCAAGCTGGAAGCGAATCAGTCGACCTACATCCCGGCCGGGAACAAGCATCGCCTGACCAACGTTGGAGATACGGAACTGGCGTTGATAGAGGTACAATGCGGGTCTTACCTGGGCGAGGATGACATCGTCCGTTTTGAAGATGTTTATGGCAGGGTTCAATAATGGCAGTAGGCATGTTGCGCTCGATATGGAGCTATCGCGGCTTCATATCCGGCAGCGTCAAGCGCGAGTTCCAGTCGCGCTACCGTAATTCGCTGTTGGGCGCGGCATGGACCGTCCTGAATCCGCTGGCGATGATCGTGGTCTACACCGTGATCTTTTCGCAGGTGATGAAGGCCAAGCTGCCAGGCGTGGACAACGGCTACGCCTACAGCATTTATCTCTGCGCCGGTGTCCTCACCTGGGGCCTGTTCGCGGAAATCGTCGGACGCGCGCAGAATGTTTTCCTCGAGAATGCCAACCTGATCAAGAAGATCAGCTTTCCGCGCATCTGCCTGCCAGTCATCGTGGTACTCAACGCGGGGGTGAATTTCGCCATCATTTTCGGCCTGTTCATCCTGTTCCTGGTGTTTTCCGGAACCTTTCCAGGGGTCAGCTTTCTCGCTATCTTCCCGGTGCTGGCGATCCAGGTCGTGTTTTCGATCGGCCTCGGTATTTCGGTCGGCGTACTGAATGTGTTCTTCCGCGATGTCGGGCAGGCATTTGCGGTCCTGCTGCAGTTCTGGTTCTGGTTCACGCCGGTGGTGTATCCGGCCTCGATCCTGCCGGCTATGGTGAAGCCGTACATCAACTGGAATCCGATGGTGCCCCTGATCACGGCATACCAGGACATATTGGTGCACGGAAAATGGCCGCAGTGGGAGAACCTGCTGATGCCGGCGGCGCTGGCCCTGTTGTTCTGCATGATAGGCATGCACCTTTTCCGCAAGCGGGTAGGTGAAATCGTCGATGAACTTTGATGCGCTGCGTCAATATCGTTGACGCTCGCACGCGCTACAACATCGGCTGGTTACGCACAACGCGGCGGCCAAGTCTTTATAATTCCTTCAAGAATTCCTGCTAACAATGAATAAACCAACGACAGCGATTATTACCGGCATCACCGGACAGGACGGTGCCTATCTCGCCGAACTCCTGCTGGGCAAGGGCTATCAGGTATACGGCACCTATCGCCGCACCAGTTCGGTCAATTTCTGGCGCATCGAGGAACTGGGTATCGACAAGCATCCCAACCTGCACCTGGTTGAATACGACCTGACCGACCTGAGCGCGAGCATCCGCCTGCTGCAATCGACCGGCGCAAGCGAGGTCTACAACCTGGCCGCGCAGAGCTTTGTCGGCGTGTCCTTCGACCAGCCTGTGACGACGGCCGAAATCACCGCCATCGGACCGCTCAATCTCCTGGAAGCGATTCGCATCGTCAATCCTGCGGTGCGCTTCTACCAGGCATCGACTTCCGAAATGTTCGGCAAGGTGCAGGCTATCCCGCAGGTGGAAACAACGCCGTTCTATCCACGCAGCCCCTACGGCGTGGCCAAGCTGTATGGACACTGGATTACGATCAATTACCGCGAGTCCTACAACATCTTTGGCTGCAGCGGCATCTTGTTCAACCACGAATCCCCGCTGCGCGGCCGCGAGTTCGTCACGCGCAAGATCACCGATACCGTCGCCAAGATCCGCCTCGGCAAGGCCAGCGTCCTGGAACTCGGCAACATGGATGCCAAGCGTGACTGGGGCTTTGCGAAGGAATATGTGGAAGGCATGTGGCGCATGCTGCAGGCAGCCGAGCCGGACACTTACGTGCTTGCCACCAACCGCACGGAGACGGTGCGTGACTTCGTCACGATGGCCTTCAAGGCCGCCGATTACCAGCTCGAATGGCGCGGCAAGGGCGAGCAGGAAGTCGCGGTGGATGCGGTCAGCGGCAAGACGCTGGTGCGCGTGAATCCAAAGTTTTACCGTCCGTCGGAAGTCGATTTGCTGATCGGCGATCCCGCCAAGGCCAAGGCCAAACTCGGCTGGGCGCCGTCGACCACGCTTGAGCAGCTTTGCCAGATGATGGTGCAGGCAGACGTGCGCAGAAACGAGCGTGGCTTCTCTTTCTGAAAAGGCATATGTGACTGAACAGCGTCGTGTACTGCTGACGGGCGCGAACGGCTTCACCGGCAAATATGTCCGGGCGGAGCTGGAAGCGGCTGGTTATACCGTGATCGGGGCCGTGGTGGGCGCGCCCTCCGGGCCGCACGAGGTGATCCTCGACATCACCTCGCCAGACAATTGCCGCCGGGTGATGGAAACAGTGCGTCCGGATTACCTGGTCCACCTCGCGGCGATCAGCTTCGTGCAGCATGCGGATGTGGAGGCGTTCTATCGCGTTAACGTCATCGGCACGCTCAACCTGATGCAGGCGGTGGCGGATGCAAAGCTCTCGCCGCAACGCGTGCTGGTAGCGAGCAGCGCCAACATTTACGGCAATGCCCGTGTGGGTGTGATCACGGAAGAGCAGCCGCCTGAGCCGGTGAACCATTACGCGACCAGCAAGCTGGCAATGGAATACATGGTTCGGACCTGGTGCGACCGCCTGCCGATCGTCATCACTCGGCCGTTCAATTACACCGGTGTAGGGCAGGCGCCGCATTTCCTGATTCCGAAGATCGTGTCGCATTTCCGGCAACGCGCAGCGATGATCGAACTCGGCAACCTGGATGTACAGCGCGATTTCTCCGATGTGCGCATGGTGGCGCACGCCTATCGTTGCCTGCTGGAGCGCGACAGCGCCGGCGAGGTGGTGAACATTTGCAGTGGCCGACCGTATTCGATCCGCGACATCCTCGACCTGATGCGTGACATCGCTGGCTACGAGATCGATGTGCGGGTCAACCCGGCATTCGTGCGGCAGTCCGAGGTGAAGACACTGGTCGGGTCCGTCGACAAGCTGCGCCGCCTGATCGGCGACTTCGAGACGATTCCGCTGGAAGAGACGCTGCGGTGGATGGTCCGGGAAACATGAGTTCCATCCGGGTAGGCTTGAGCACGACGACGATTGAGCCGCGTTTGACAGGAGGATTCCTGGATGGGATTGGCGTCTATTCCAGCGCATTGATGCGAGGACTGCCTGCGGCCGGGTGCGGGGTTACCGGATATTCTTTCCCGCCGTTGCCCAGCAAAAATTCAGGCAGCAGGCTCAAGCTGGGCCAGGTCATGCCGCACTCGTTCGCCATGCTGGCCATGCGTGATTTTCTGACTGGCGGTGCGATTCGATGCGATATGCCGGTGGACATCTTTCACGCGACCGACTATCGCATCGTCAGAATGAATTGTCCGGTTGTGGCGACATTGCATGATGCCGTCCCCTTGACGCATCCTGAGTGGGCCAGCCGGAAGCTGCGACGCATCAAGAACTGGGTGCAGAAAAATGTGGCAGGCAATGCGGATCATGTGATCGCGCTCTCGCGCTTCACCGTCACTGAACTGGTCGAAGCGTACGGCGTGGACGAGCGCCGGATCACGGTGGTGCATTGCGGCGTGGATGCCAAATGGCTGGAGCGCCCGCCTCAACGCGCTATCGACGAAACCCTGCGTGCGCTGGGCGTGCGGCCGGGCTATTTCCTGTTCGTCGGCACGTTGCAACCGCGGAAGAATGTCGAGCGCATCGTCGAGGCTTATCTCGGGTTGCCCGAGGCGATGCGCCGCGAACGGCAACTGGTGATTGTCGGGCGCGCCGGGTGGGAATGCGACGAACTATTGAACCGGATGCGGGCGGCAGTCCAAAATGGCGAGGCCATCGTGTGGATCAATGACCTGAAGGATGAGGAACGCTTGCGGCATGTGTACGCCGGAGCGGGCGTCTTCGTGTTTCCCTCGCTGTACGAAGGCTTCGGCATTCCCGTGCTCGAGGCGTTCGCATCGGGCGTACCTGTCGTGACAGCCAACACCACATCCTTGCCGGAAGTATCCGAAGGCGCGGCGCTCGAAGTGAATCCCCTGGACGTCGGGGCGATTCGCGACGCGATGCACAGACTGGCGAGTGACGAGTCCCTCAGGAACAAGTGCATCGATGCCGGCCACGTTCGCGCGGCCCGATTGACCTGGGAGCGTACGGTCGACGAGACGGTGGCCGTGTATCGCACGGTCCTGGGGCGGCAGTGAAAGGCTGGCAATCGTGAACATCCTCCACGTCTTCAAGACCTACTACCCGGATTCCATGGGCGGCGTGGAGGCGGTCATCCGGCAACTGACGGCGGCCACCGCGCCGATGGGCGTATCGAACCGGATATTCACCCTGAGCTGGCAGGCAAACAGGCAACCCGTGCTGCATGAGGGCAGCGTGGAGATCGTGCGCGCGCAAACCCATCTCGAAGTCGCGTCCACGCCGATCTCGCTGAATGCCTTGCGGATGTTTCGCGATGAAGTCGCGCGCGCCGAACTGGTCCACTACCACTATCCCTGGCCGTTCGGTGACGTGCTTGATCTCCTGTCCCGCCGCAACAGGCCAGCGATTCTGACCTACCATTCGGACATCGTGCGGCAGCGTCTCCTGATGCCCGCTTACCGCCCCTTGATGCGGCATTTTTTCGCCGGCGTTGATGCGATCGTGCCGACTTCGCCGAATTACCTGCAGAGCAGCGAGATATTGCAGGAATACCGGAGCAAGGCAACCGTCATTCCGATCGGGCTGGACGAAAGCTGCTATCCCCAGCCGCTGCCGGAACGTATGCGCCACTGGCGCAACGCAGTCGGGGAGGGCTTTTTCCTGTTCGTCGGCGTGTTGCGCTATTACAAGGGCCTGCATATCCTGCTCGATGCATGCGCCAACAGCAGCAGCCGGGTCGTGATCGTCGGTGCCGGCCCGGTCGAGGCGAGCCTGAAACAGCAGGCTGCGCAGCTCGGTCTGACGAATGTGCATTTTGTCGGTGCCGTGCCGGATGAAGACAAGGTCGCATTGCTGAAATTGTGCAAGGCGGTCGTCTTCCCGTCGCACCTGCGTTCCGAGGCATTCGGCGTGACCCTGCTGGAAGGGGCAATGTACGGCAAGCCGCTCATCTCCTCGGAGATCGGCACGGGCAGCAGCTATGTCAATATCGATGGCCTGACCGGGCTGGTTGTTCCTCCAAGCGATCCGGATGCGCTGCGCAAGGCTATGCAGCGCATGGACGCGAATCCGGCCTTGGTCGAGCAGATGGGGCTGCGGGCGCGGGAACGTTTTGTGAACCTGTTCACGGCGCAGAAGATGGCCGAGTCCTATGTCGAACTGTATGAACGGGTGCTCGATCAGCGGCAGTTGATGCGCGCCGCGTAATCAGGCTGTATCAAGCCGCGTAGCCAAGCGGATTTGTCTTCTGCCAGCGCCAGTGGTCTGCGCACATTTCATCGAGGCCCTTGCGTGCCTTCCAGCCGAGGAGCGATTCCGCAAGCGACGGGTCGGAATAGCACTCGGCGATGTCGCCCGGGCGTCGCGGTGCCATCTCGTGTGCGATCGCAACGCCGCTGGCCGCTTCGAACGCGCGCACTACTTCAAGCACGCTGTAGCCGCGGCCGGTGCCGAGGTTCACGGTAAAGCTGCCGCCGGTTGCGAACAGTCCCGCCAGTGCTGCCACATGCCCTTTAGCGAGGTCTACGACATGGATGTAATCGCGCACGCCTGTGCCGTCAGGCGTTGGGTAATCGTCGCCGAACACTTTCAGGCGCGGCATGCGCCCGACGGCGACCTGCGCGACATAAGGCATGAGATTGTTCGGAACGCCGCGCGGGTCTTCGCCAATCAGCCCGCTGGGGTGGGCGCCGACCGGATTGAAGTAGCGCAGCGCGCCGATTGACCAGGATGGATCGGATTGCCCGAGGTCGTGCAACATCTGCTCGACAATCAGCTTCGAGCGGCCATAAGGATTGGCGGGAGCCAAGGGCGCCGTTTCGGTGATCGGGACCGATTGTGGTGCGCCGTAGACGGTCGCCGACGAGCTGAAGAGAAAATGCCGGATACCTGCGTCGGACAAGGATTGCAGGAGGTTGATGGAACCCGTGACGTTGTTGTCGAAGTAGTCAAGCGGCTGTCTGACGGAATCGCCAACCGCCTTGAGCCCGGCGAAATGAATCGCGGCGTCGATGCGATGCTGGCGCAGCAGGGAATCGATTGCCTTCCTGTCCCTGACGTCGGCCTCGACGAAGGTCAGCGGTCTGCCGGCGATTTTTTCCACGCGGACCAGTGATTCGCGCGCGCTGTTGCACAGGTTGTCGAGGGCGACGACCGAATAGCCGCTGGCAAGCAGTTCAACGCAAGTATGCGAGCCGATATAGCCGGCCGCGCCGGTGACGAGGATGGTTTTATTGTGGTGCATGCATTGCCTGCTGTCTGGTGGAGATTTCTTTCCTTGCTGTCAACTTGCCGGCGGAATTGTGGGAGAAAACCTGCGCCTGCGCGCTTATAGGACAAGCATTTCTCCTATATTATAGAGAGTTGGCAATTTTAAAACCAAGCAAGATCCAGCGTGCCGGTAATCGCTTGAGAGACTGAAAAAAGCATACATGCATTCCATCATAGTCAGTTTTTTCGTGGCGTTGTTCGTCGGCATCTTCATCATCAAGCTCGCGACTATCCACGAAAAGACCCTCGATTCCGAGCTGGAAGGCGCGCAGAAATTCCACTCCCATCCCGTTCCCCGCATCGGCGGACTGGCCATTTTCCTTGCCGTGGCGGCGGGTGCCGGCCTTGCCTATTTGCGGGCCAGAGCCATCGGCGAATGGATCTTCCTGTTGCTGCTGTCGTCGGTGCTGGCGTTCGGCGCCGGCATCCTCGAAGACTGGACAAAGAATGTTTCAGTCATGTATCGCCTTGTCTTTACGCTGCTGTCCGCCGTCGTCGGTTACTTTCTGCTGGATGCGGCGATCGTGCGGGTCGACGTATCCTTCATCGATCCCTTGCTCACGTTCATGCCGCTGTCGCTGTTCTTTACGGTGCTTTGCGTCGCCGGCATCGCAAACGGCATCAATATCATCGATGGCTTCAACGGCCTTGCCGGCGCTATCTCGATCTTCATTTCGCTGTCGCTCGCGTACGTGGCCATGCAGGTCGGCGATGCCTACGTTTCCACGGCCGCGCTGGTGCTCGCAGGATCCACGGCGGGTTTCCTTGTCTGGAACTATCCTTACGGTCTCATTTTCCTCGGCGATGGTGGCGCCTACTTCCTTGGATTCATGCTGGCCGAACTTGCCGTGCTGCTCATCGCGCGCAACCCCGAAGTGTCGGCATGGTATGCGGCCTTGCTGATGATCTATCCCGCATTCGAAGTGATCTTTTCGATTTACCGCAAGAAATTCGTGCGCGGCATTTCCCCCGGCATACCGGACGGCGTGCATTTGCATATGCTGGTGTTCAAACGTCTGGTACGCTGGACGCTGGGCGCGCAGGGCGCCCGCGCGAAGACCCGGCGCAACGCACTGACTTCTCCGTATCTCTGGCTCCTGTCATTGACTGCCATCATCCCGGCGACCTTGTTCTGGCAACACAAATGGGTGCTCGTCGGCTTCGGGGTGCTCTTTGTCGCCGGTTATACATGGCTGTATGCGCAGATCGTGCGCTTCAACGCGCCGCAGTGGATGATCCTGCGCAAGAAGAAATAGGTTTCGATGTTTGTTGATTGAGAGGTTTCGTTTCATGTCTGTACCATCACCGAGCATTTTCAAGGCATACGACATCCGCGGTATCGTGGGCAAGACGCTGGACATCGGCGTGGCGCGCCAGATCGGCCAGGCCTTCGGCACTGCGGTCCGAACAAAGGGCGAACAAAGCGTGGTCATCGGCCGCGACGGCCGCCTGTCCGGTCCCGAACTGGCCGATGCGCTCGCTTCCGGCCTGCGCCGCGCCGGCATCGACGTCATCGACCTCGGTGTGGTCGCCACCCCCATGCTCTATTTCGCGACCCATGCGCTCGACGCCGCCTCCGGCATCATGGTCACCGGCAGCCACAATCCGCCCGACTACAACGGCTTCAAGATGGTGCTGGCCGGCGAAGCCATCTACGGCGACGCCATCCAGGACCTGTACCGCACCATCACCCGCGGCGATTTTGCCAGCGGCAACGGCGGCTACCGCACACACGACATCAGGGCGGCCTACCTCGAACGCATCATCAGCGACGTCAAGCTCGCGCGCCCGATGAAGATCGCGGTCGACTGCGGCAACGGCGTGGCCGGCGCTTTTGCCCCCGAGCTGTACCGTCGCATGGGTTGCGAGGTGATCGAGCTGTTCTGCGAAGTCGATGGCCACTTTCCCAATCACCATCCCGATCCGGCCCATCCGGAAAACCTGCAGGACCTGATCCGCTGCCTACAGCAGACCGATGCCGAAATCGGCCTGGCCTTTGACGGCGACGGCGACCGGCTC
>NZ_DATFAI010000046.1:0-3866 GCF_035254685.1 Noviherbaspirillum sp.
TGATGGGCCACGACCAGGACTGCATGCGTTGGATCCGCAAGTTCCGCGAAGTACCTGCAGGCGCAGACGGCGCTGAGGCGGCAGGCCGGCGCACGGCGCGCCGCCGTCGTGTCGAGGCCTGATCGCTTCAACACCCAACACTCAACAATCAACAACTTTCAAAATCACACAGGAGAGTATGGTGAGCCAGGACGCACTCGTTGTTTTTACCCCATCCGGAAGGCGCGGCCGATTTCCGATCGGCACGTCCGTATTGCAGGCCGCACGCACACTCGGTGTTGATATCGACTCCGTTTGCGGTGGACGCGCCACATGTGGCCGCTGTCAGGTCGTGCTTAGCGAAGGCGAGTTCCCCAAGCACGGCATCTGTTCATGCGCGGAGAATCTCAGTGAACGCGGCGAGAACGAGTATGCATGGGAGAAAATCAACGGTGCGATGATTGACGGCCGGCGCCTGAGCTGCTCGACGACGGTGCTCGGTGATGTCGTGATCGATGTGCCTGCAGACAGCCAGGTGCATCGCCAGGTCGTGCGTAAGAGTGCAGAAGCACTCGACATTGAAGTCGAACCGCCGGTTACACTGCACTACGTCGAAGTTCAGCAGCCGGACATGCACCTGCCATCTTCTGACCTGCGCCGTCTCAAGGAGGCGCTGGAATTCGACTGGCGGCTGACCGATCTTCAGGTTGACATGCGGGTGGTACAAGAGCTGCAGGGCGTTCTGCGCCAGGGCAACTGGAAGGTCACCGTGGCGGTGCTCGACGGCGAACGCATCATCGCGGTGTGGCCCGGCATGCGTGAAAAAGTCTACGGTATGGCAGTAGACGTTGGTTCGACAACCATCGCTGCGCATCTGTGTGATCTGAAGACCGGCGAGGTCCTTGCGTCGGCAGGCAGAATGAATCCGCAAATCCGCTTCGGCGAGGATCTGATGAGCCGAGTCTCCTATGTCATGATGAAGCCAGGCGGCGACCGCGAGATGACGCGCGAGGTACACCTCTCGCTGAACGATATTGCTACCCAGCTTGCAGCGGCGGCAGGCATTGACGTTGCCGAGATTATCGATGCTACTTTCGTCGGCAACCCGATCATGCATCATCTCTTGTTTGGTATCAATCCGATTGAGCTAGGCGGTGCGCCGTTCGCGCTGGCAACCGACGAGGCGATTGCTGGGCTGCCGGCTACCGAAATGGACCTCCACATCCATCCCGGTGCCCGCGTCTATGGGCTGCCGTGCATTGCCGGACACGTGGGCGCAGATACCGCTGCCGTAATCTTGTCCGAAATGCCCTATGCCACCGATGTGATGACGCTAATCATCGACATCGGCACCAACGCTGAAATTGTGATTGGAACCCGCGAGCGCTTGCTCGCAGCGTCCTGTCCGACCGGCCCGGCCTTTGAGGGCGCGCAGATCAGTTGCGGACAACGCGCGGCGCCGGGAGCCATTGAAAGAGTGCGAATCAATCCCGACACACTGGAGCCGCGATTCAGAGTCATTGGCTGTGAGTTGTGGTCGGACGAGCCGGGCTTCGCCGAGGCGATCGCGGAGATTGGCATCACCGGAATTTGCGGCTCCGGGATCGTCGAGGTCATCGCTGAGATGTATCTGGCCCGAATTATCGATCAGGACGGCGTAGTTGACGGCACATTGGCCACGCGTACCCCGCGGGTGAAGGCCAGTGGACGCACCTTTGTTTATACCCTGTTTGAAAACGAGGAGCGCACGCTGCAGATCACCCAGAACGATGTGCGTGCAATCCAGCTTGCCAAGGCCGCACTGTCGGCCAGCATCCGTTTGCTGATGGATAAGCTGCACATCGATACCATCGACCGGGTCAGGCTCGCCGGTGCATTCGGCAGCCACATCGATGTCAAATACGCCATGATTCTCGGCTTGATTCCTGACTGTACGCTCGAACATGTCGCCGCGGTCGGCAACGCAGCCGGCACCGGTGCACGTATTGCGCTGCTAAACCGGCGTCGACGCGAGGAAATCGAGGTGGTCGTTCGTCGCGTCGACAAGATTGAAACAGCAGTGGAACCATGCTTCCAGCAGTATTTCATTGAGGCGATGGCCATTCCGCACAAGCACCATTCTTATCCCAAGCTGCGCTCGGTTGTTACGCTCCCGGAACCCCGGGTGAGCGAGAGCGCGGTATCCACCGGTCGCTCGCGGCGTGGACGCCGTGACCGGCCGGCCATCGAGGAAGCGCAGGCATGACCGACGCTGCGGTACTTGCGGATGTGCAGAGCTCCGAAGACAAGCGTCGACTTGTGATCGACAAGGTCGGCATCAAGGCGATCCGTCATCCGGCGCGCGTGCGCGATAAAAGCGGCGGCGTGCAGCATACAGTTGCGGAATTCAGCATGTATGTCGGCCTGCCACATCATTTCAAGGGCACGCATATGTCGCGCTTCGTTGAGATCCTGAACAGCAAGGAGCGGGACATCTCGGTGGAATCGATCGGACCGATGCTGTCGGAAATGATCGAGCGCCTGCATGCCGAGGCTGGCACTATCGAGATGCGCTTCCCGTATTTCATCAACAAGACGGCGCCGGTCTCCGGCGTGCGCAGTCTGATGGACTACGAGGTCACCTTTATCGCAGAGCTGCATGAAGGAGGCGAATATGTATTCACGATGAAGGTCGTGGTGCCCGTGACAAGCTTGTGTCCCTGCTCCAAGGAGATTTCCATCCACGGCGCGCATAACCAACGCTCACACATCACCGTCACTGCACAGACGCGGGGTCTACTATGGATCGAGGAACTCGTACAGCTCATCGAGAGCCAGGGCTCGAGTGAGCTCTATGGATTGCTCAAGCGTACTGACGAGAAGTTTGTCACCGAGCGCGCATACGAGAATCCGAAATTCGTCGAAGACCTGGTGCGCGATGTCGCCGGTCTTCTCAATGCAGAGGGCCGCATCGAGCGCTACATCGTAGAATCGGAAAATTTTGAATCTATCCACAACCACTCGGCTTATGCGCTGATCGAGCGCGACAAACGCATCACCCGCTGACTGTATCTTTGCCTCCTATATTTTGCGACTCGACAGGACGGCCATAAGCGCAGCGCACAAGCTGGTCGGTCACCCAGCTATAGATGTAGGGTGGGTTGTGCATTATGGCAGTGACATCAAGAATGCCCACGCTAGATTGTCGGCAGACCAGGCACCGGCGGCTTTCATTTTGCTCTACCCACCCTGCAAAATCATCGGGACGCTCTAATTGCACAACCACGTCCCGAGTCTTCAATCGTCAGGCTGGCCATACATTCCGTGCCGTCTGTGTTTTCGAACCAATTAGAACAAACGCCGGCAGGAGACAGAACGGATTGCTGAGCTATTCGGCGAGGTAATTCAGGTCAGATGCGTTCGAGACCATAGCCGGAGCTTTCATCTTCAGTTCGCCGGTTTGCTGGCGATACTGCAGTTCTCGGGGGCAGGAGTTATGCCTCGGTCCCATGGTAGTACTTTCGCCCGCACGACGATGTGCTGCATCTTCCATTCGATGCCTCCCTCAGTCCTCAGTATGTTCTTGTCGAAGCTGCACTTCAGCTCATCCAGGAGCAGGAACCGGGTAGGCGCGACCTGTCTGATTGCGACGAATGCAGGTCGAAACACGACGGCCCGGATCAAGGTCATCAATCGCGAGTATCACGGACACTTCGGTGTGGCGTAATTGGGCATGCACGGGTCGTCGAGAGGCGTGTTGCATTCTGCGGGTAGGCCTAACCTTCACATACCACGGAGCCGCAGGATCGGCATCCGCAACGCACCTAGAAGGAGAACATGACCATGACGGACCCGATTGACAACGACGACGATTTGGACCTGACGACGCTGCCTGACGACGAACTCGT
>NZ_DATFAI010000047.1:0-8339 GCF_035254685.1 Noviherbaspirillum sp.
TGATGGGCCACGACCAGGACTGCATGCGTTGGATCCGCAAGTTCCGCGAAGTACCTGCAGGCGCAGACGGCGCTGAGGCGGCAGGCCGGCGCACGGCGCGCCGCCGTCGTGTCGAGGCCTGATCGCTTCAACACCCAACACCCAACAACTTTCAAAAACCGTGAATTCAGGAGTTGTGCAATGTCTGTAATGATGGATGGACAAAACGTTTACATACTCAAGGCGACATGCAAGGGCGTGATCGGCACCGTCGCACGTATTACGACTTTTCTTGCCGAGCGCCGCTGCTACATCATCGAAATGTCCCAGTTCGACGATATCCTGACCGGGCGCTTCTTCGTACGTGTCGTCTTCTCGACGACGCCAGGAAGGACGCCGGCCTTCGATGATCTGAAGCGTGTCTTCGGCGAGCAAATTCCTCACGCCGAGGAAGACTTCCAATGGGAAATGCATGATACCCTCGTGCGGCCCAAAGTATTGCTGATGGTCTCGAAGTTCGACCACTGCCTCGACGATCTGTTGTATCGCCAGCGTACCGGCGATCTCAAGATGGAAGTTCCGGCGATTGTTTCAAACCACCCTGACCTCAAGTCCCTGGCCGACTGGCACAACATCCCGTTCTACCATCTGCCGGTAACGCCAGAAACCAAGGCATCCCAAGAGGCGCGCTTGTTGGAAATCGTCGCCGAGACCGGTGCGGATCTGGTGGTGCTCGCACGTTACATGCAAGTTCTGTCCCAGGACCTGTGCCGCAAGCTGTCGGGCCGCGCGATCAACATCCACCATTCCTTCCTCCCGGGCTTCAAGGGGGCTAAACCCTATCACCAGGCTCACGATCGAGGAGTCAAGCTGATCGGGGCAACCGCCCACTACGTGACCTCAGACCTTGATGAAGGACCGATCATCGAACAGGCCGTTGAACGGGTTGACCATAGCCATCGCCCGGAGAACCTTGTGGCTGTGGGGCGCGACACCGAATGCATGGCTCTCGCTCGCGCCGTGCGGTATCACATCGAGCATCGCGTCTTTCTGACGGGTAACAAGACCGTAGTTTTCCGCTAAATATGACTGAGATCATTGATGGAAAGCGCCTCGCCGAGCGCCTGCGTGCGGAAATAGGGCATCGGGCAACGCTCCTGCGCGAACAACATCGCCTCACGCCAGGCCTGGCCGTGATCCTCGTGGGCGAGGATCCTGCCAGCCAGGTTTACGTGGGCAGCAAGGCACGCCAGGCGCGCGACGCAGGGATGGAATCGTTCGAGTATCGGCTGCCACACGACACTCCCCAGGACAACCTGCTGAAACTGATCGAGCGGCTTAACGGGGAACCTGGCGTGCACGGCATTCTCGTGCAGCTGCCACTGCCGCCACAAATCGATACCGACCGGGTGATCAATGCAATCCGTCCCGACAAAGATGTCGACGGCTTTCATCCTTTCAATGCCGGCGGCCTCGCCACGGGCGGCAACGGTATCGTCCCGTGTACGCCATTGGGTTGCCTGATGCTGCTCAAGCGCCAGCTCGGCAATCTGAGCGGATTGCATGCGGTCGTGGTCGGGCGCTCGAACATTGTTGGTAAACCCATGGCTTCCCTGCTGTTGCGTGAAAACTGTACGGTCACTATCGCCCATTCGAAGACGCGTGACTTGGCTGACGAATGCCGCCGGGCGGATATTCTCGTCGCTGCCGTGGGGCGACCGCGCATGATCCCCGGTGAGTGGATCAAGCCCGGTGCTACGGTCATCGACGTTGGCATCAATCGGCTCGAAAATGTGGACGGCAAGGGGCGCCTGGTGGGTGATGTGGACTTTGACAGTGCTGTCAAAGTGGCCGGAGCGATCACGCCGGTGCCTGGCGGAGTAGGTCCGATGACGATCGCCTGCCTGCTGCACAACACGCTCGAAGCTGCTAGCCGGCAGCACGGCCTTCCCGCTCCGGCTGGCCTCATGGAGGCCGCGTGGGAATCAGTGCGCCGATGACGTTGTCTGCCGATGCGGTCGGACCATTCGGACGCGTCGGCGATGCCGTTGGGCTGTTTGCCGTGCTCGCCGTCGCTGAACAGTGCGGCGAACGGCTCGTCGACACCTGTTGATCTCCTTTGGGATACCAGAAATGAGCTTGATGTTGGGTATTGATACCGGCGGGACCTTTACTGACGCAGTACTGGTCGATGATCGACGCGAAATTGTCGCCGCCGCCAAGCAGCTGACAACCCGCTACGACCTCACGGTCGGTATCGCACGAGCGATTGACAACCTGCCGTCCGAACATCTGTCCGCGATTTCGCTGGTATCTCTGTCCACGACACTGACAACCAATTCGGTCGTCGAGGGCAAAGGGTCGCCGGTCTGTGCATTACTGATCGGCTACGACGACGGGCAGGTGCGTAATAGCGGACTGGTGGACCTGCTTGGGCCCGAATCGATCGTCATGATTGCCGGCGGACATGACGCTGCGGGTAATGAAGTTCAAGCGCTGGATGAGGAGGCCGCGCGCGCAGCAATTCTCAACTGGCGCGACAAGGTTTCGGCGTTCGCGATCTCCGCCGGTTTCAGTGTGCGCAATCCGCGTCATGAAATCCGGGTACGCGAGATCGTGCGCGAGCTCTCCAGCAAGACGGTAACTTGCGGACACGAACTCGCGTCTTCACTCGGTGCGCCGCGACGGGCCGCCACGGTCGCACTCAACGCGCGCATGATTGGTCACGTTCAGCATCTGATCGAATCGGTCGAGGCCATTCTTTCCGCCCGCGGCATTCATGCGCCGCTGATGATTGTGAAGGGCGACGGCACGCTGATCAATGCCGAATCGGCGCTGCAGCGGCCTGTCAGCACCGTGCTGTCAGGTCCGGCTGCGAGCGTGCTTGGGGCCTGCGCGCTGAGTGGTTTGCGCGACGCCATTGTCGCCGACATGGGAGGAACGACTACGGATATTGCCGTGGTCCGAAATGGGCGGCCCGAACTGAGCTTCGACGGCGCGTTGATCGGCGGATGGCAGCCGATGGTCGAAGCGGTACGTGTCTACTCGATCGGCCTCGGCGGCGACAGTGAGGTGCGGTTCTGCGGCGGGCAGGGCATCGCGATCGGCCCGCGCAGGGTGGTGCCGCTGAGTTTGCTGGCAAGCGAACATCCTGAAGTCCTGCCAGCACTGGAGGAGCAGGCCAATGCTCCGCCCAACAGCAGTCAACTACGCTTCGCGCTGCGCTTGCAGCACGACGAAGCCCTGCTCCGGAGCCTGACCAACGATGAACGTTACGCGTGGGAACGACTCGCGAGCGGGCCGGTGAATATGGAGGATGCTGCCGCCAATGATCGCCACCTCGCGCGCGCTCTGGCGAAGTTGGAGCGAAAAGGGTTGGTGATTTATAGCGGTTTCACACCGACCGATGCGGCGCATGTATTGGGTATTTCAAGTCACTGGAGCACCACCGCCGCAGTGCTTGGGGCGCGCATCTGGGCCAAGCAGATGCGCCGGCTGTACGGTTTTGGGCGTTGGCCTAATGGCGACGTGGAGGGGCCGTCGCGTCAGGTCTTCAATCTCGTCATTGACGGCATCAGCCAGAAACTGGTGGAAGCGGGCCTGCACGAGCAGAACCAGCTCGCGGCTGTTCAGGCCGACAAGATTGCGCGGTTGCTCACGGAGATGGCCATGGGGCAGCGGCGTGATCCGTCCAGGCATCCGGTTTTCTCAATACAGTTTGCTTCCGATACACCATTGGTAGCCGTGGGCGGGCCAGCACCCAGTTACTATCCCGAAGTCGCCCGCGGGTTACGGCTCGGTCTCTACATGCCGCGCTTTGCCGAGGTGGCGAACGCGGTCGGGGCAGTGCTTGGCGAGGTGGCGCAACGAATACACCTGACGATCACGCAACCGGTCCGGGGGCACTTCCGAGTGTTTACGGAGAACGGACCCAAGGATTTCCACGAGCTCGAAGCGGCAGTCGAGTACGCACGAGAGCTGGCAGCCGCAGAGGCCGCGGCTCTTGCACAGCAGGCCGGCGCGGCCTCGGTTCAGGTCGAATTCGAGTGTGCCGAGAATAACGTGACGGACGAGATCGATGGCGACATGTTCTTCGAAATGCGGGTCACGGCTATTGCTTCGGGGCCGCCGCGAAGGAGTGTAGAGGAACTCAACAAGTAGAGCACGACCATGACAGATCAGATTGACCACGAAGACGATTTCGATCTGGCGACACAGCACATTTGTGGCAAGCAGCACGAGAACAGCGTGACGAACGACATCGACTGCCGTGTGTTCTTCGCCGCGCAGGTCAATGCAAGTGCGTCCGGCAGGCCACTGCCTTCCCACAGGGTCTCCGTGCGTGATTTGCGGTTGTCACGGCTGAATACTGAGCTCGCCGCGCATGGGCTTGCGCTTCGCGGTGCGTTCGCGGTGAGAGGGGACGACGCAGTACCCCAGATACGCGATGGAGTGCCGGCTGCTACGCTCGCACTGGTCGGCAACGTCGGCTCGTCGATGTGGCCGCAATTCGCGACCTCACCGGAGTACCGCGACGGCGCGCCAGGTCCGCTCGACCGCTGGAGCAGACGCATCGGTGACGCGGTTGCGACGCATTGCGGCGCAAGTGCGCTCTACCCGTTCGGCGGCCCGCCGCATCATCCGTTCCTGCGCTGGGCGGCGCGCGCCGAGCCGACACACCCGTCGCCGCTCGGCCTGTCGATCCACCCGGTGTTCGGTCTGTGGCACGCCTACCGCTTCGCGCTCGCGTTCGACCGGTTGCCGGACGATCTCGACGCTGCACCTGAGCACGCATCGCCTTGTCTTGACTGCATCGCGCAACCTTGCCTCGATGCCTGTCCGGTCGGAGCCTTCACCGGCACCGACTATCTGGTTTCGCGCTGTGCTGCGCATCTACGCGCTACTCCTGACGGCGACTGCATGCGGCTAGGGTGCGCGGCGCGACACGCCTGCCCAGTAGGTGCGCCATTCCGCTACAATCCGGACCACGCTGCGTTTCATATGCGCGCCTTTGTCGCTGTCCGCAAGGTCGAATAGGCGAAGTGGATCGTGCTATCGTGTTTCAGGTGCTTCCGGACGAACTTGACATACTCGTGCCGCGTCGGCGAGTCGTGGGATAACGCCGGAATCGACTTGAGCGGTCTCACTTTGACCGCCTTCAGTTCGGTTACGTCGGTTCGGCGTGCCACTACGCCACGGTCCCGATCAGGTCACTTGTGATCCGTTTGCCGTTGCCATTGCCGCGATGGATTTGCGCTCACTCGGCATCGCGGCGCTGATTGCCGCGCCGCAAAGTGCGGATCCGAGGGTCACGAAATAGATTGGTTCGAACGATCCCGCGGACACTTTAAGAACTCCGCCCAGCAAGTTTCCCGCAATTCCTCCAAGTCCAATGGCGACGTTACCGAATGCAAAGACAAGTGCCGCCGCGCCCTCTCCAAAGACATGACTGATATAGGTCGGGATGAGGCCACAGATTGCGTAGAAGGAAATACTAAACGCCGCAGCCGCCAGGTAGACGAATGATGCGTCGCCGCGCCCCGACGCCTTGATAAGCGTAAAACACGATATCGATAGTAACAAGTAGGTCGCTATCAGCCCCCAACGTGCCGTTATGCGGTCGGCCAACGCTCCCACGGCGAATCCACTGGCCATTCCGACGATTCCGATGACCCTCCATGCTTCGGCTCCGGTTTCCGGATCGTATCCGGCTTCGGTGCCGACGAATGCCGAGAGGTATGTCTGGTACGGTGCACTCGAGAGGCCGGTCAGGAACATCAGTCCTAGAACTGCGCCGGTCAGCGTCTTGGGAAGGGAAGCGAGACGTGTTCGTATTGATGTCGCCGGCGAGGTGGCCGATGTTGTGGACGACCGCCCACTGAGACCCCGCAGCCGAATAAAACTAGTCAAAGCCAACGTGGTCACCAGAACGCAGGTCGCGACCCAGACTGACCGCCATCCCGACGTCGTCAGAAGGCCGGTCAGCAGGAAGCTATTGACGAACACACCATAACTGGTGCCGGATGATAACAAGCCAAGTACCTTTCCCTGATGCTGTTTCGCAACGATCTGTCGTGCAATTTCAACCATCGGCACCCATATCGCAGCCGCGCAGCCGCCGAGAATCGCTAGTAGTACAGTAAGTGTGATCACATTCGGCGCTACGGCCAAACCACCGAGTGCAAGTGCGCAGATCGCGATTGATCCGAGGACCATGGTCAGGGCGCCGTAACGCACAGTCAGGAATCCGCTCATCAACGAACAGATCATGTAACCGACTTGCACGAGGCCGGAAATCGTACCCATCATCCCGTAGGAAAATGGTATGTCCTTTCGAACAGACTCAACCATGGCAGGGAACAGGTAGAGCCCGAAGCCATAGGTGGATGCTATGAATGCGGTGAACAACAGGACCGCTTCAATCGTCCGGTTTCGATTTGGGGGCATGGGGCAAGCCTTTCTCGTATGTAGTTGGAATTGGGTTTTTTCATAGGACGAGAACTTGCTCCCTCCGTCATCGCCATAGTGCGCCGCAATCTTCAAGCCATCTGGTACATGCGCGCCGACTTATGCTCGCCGATAACGATACGTAAGTAGTTCGAATCACTTTCACGGCCTGCGTTTTCGATATCGCAAAGACGTGGCGTCGCGCGGCAATTGCTTGCGGCCACGGCTGCCTGCTTCGCGGTGCTTAATCCGACGACCGGAGGACGGCAAGCCAGCAGCACAGCAGCCCGGCCACCACGAACAGCGTGGAGAGCCCGATGACGGGTATCAGAAATCCGCTGATGACCGGACCGATGCCCTGGCCCAGCGAAATCAGGAAGAAGGTGAAGCCGAAACCGATGGATGGCGTCTCCCGAAAGATCCGCATGCTCCAAATCCCGAACAGCGCCGTCACAACGATGAAGCCTATGCCGAAGCTTGCCGCGGAGAGGTAAATGCCGAGCCTGGTTCCAATCAGGAGCGGCAGAGCCCCAACAGCTGCTCCGACCGCGATGGTCAGCGCCCGGTACGTGTTTCGCAGTCCCCATCGGTCGACCAGTCCGCCTGCAAAACAGCCAGTGACGCCAGAGATGCCGAGCACGATCCAGAACACGATGGAATCGCGCGGATTGCCCGTCAGAGCCAATAGCAGGTCAACGGCATAGGTCCAGTAGACAGCCGTGACGACCCCGAAGAGCAGGGCCGCAACGAAGAGAGGTCTTGCGGATCGGTGAAGCAGGACTCTCATCGACACCGCCGCCGCGGTCTTGCTGGATCGGGCGCCCCGCCGAGGCACTGTGAGCATGTTCCATAAAGTGATTGCTAGCGCGAGAACCGCGAAGATCATCCAGGCCAGGCGCCAGTTTTCCCCCGCGTAAAGGGCGAGCGGACCGGCAAGAGCCACACCGAAGCCGGTGCCGGAGTTGATCCATGCATAGATGGAATTCTGTCGGCCGGGCTCCGTATGACGGACAATGACATCGGAAAAGGGAGGGTAAGCGAGACCCGGACTGGTTCCGGCCACGAAAACGCCCAGGGCGAGGACCCAGGGATCCTGGGCAACGGCAATGATCCCCATGCCCAACGTCGCCGCAATTCCTCCAAGGAGGATCGGCAGCCTCGGTTCAACGACGGTGGACAGCCATGATCCGACGAAGGTCGTCACCAGGTAGCCCAGATAGGACGAGCCTGCGATCAAGCCGATCATCTCCGTAGACAGGCCAAATTCAAGCCGAATTTCCGGCAGGAATAGACCAAAAGAATAGCGTGCGAGGCCATATGTGACGGCCACAATGGCAAGGCCCGCTGCGGTCAAGCCACGGTCATTCACAATCAGATAGTTGGCCGGGGGGCTGGAACTGGAGTGTCTCGTCATCTGCAAAAGTCCTGTCGGTAATCTCAACTAATCTCAATACATCCAACACGTCGCCGGACGTGGCGGCTCGGGTCACGTTGTTCGAACACATTGGCAGGTAGCCATTGATCGTTTCACTCACGACTTGGGTAGCTGCCATGCGCAATGATCACTTTTGCCCGGCTTCCGCGCGCTGGCATCATTTGGCCGCGGGCAACAGACCAATCTAAACGTCCGGCCGGGCACCGCATGTCTGGGTGCGACGGGCGCAGGCCGATTCACGACGGACGTGGCCTTGCCAGTAGTTTGGGAGAGGCTAAATGAGTTGCGGTGGCGTAATTCGGCATGCGCACGTCGTTGAGAGTCATGTTCCTATAGTCGGGTAGGCCTAACCTTCACATACCACGGAGCCGCAGGATCGGCATCCGCAACGCACCTAGAAGGAGAACATGACCATGACGGACCCGATTGACAACGACGACGATTTGGACCTGACGACGCTGCCTGACGACGAACTCGT
>NZ_DATFAI010000048.1:0-14979 GCF_035254685.1 Noviherbaspirillum sp.
CAAGAACCTGCTGGCGATGATGATGGAAGGTGCTGGTTTCGAAGTGATCGACCTCGGCATCAACATTCCGGTCGAGGCTTACCTCGAGGCACTGGACAAGCACAAGCCGGACATCCTTGGCATGTCGGCGCTGCTGACGACGACGATGCCCTACATGAAGGTCGTCATCGATACATTGAAGGAAAAGGGCATTCGCGACAACTTCATCGTGCTGGTGGGCGGCGCGCCACTGAACGAGGCCTTCGGCAAGGCCGTTGGTGCTGATGCCTACTGTCGTGACGCCGGTGTTGCTGTTGAGACGGCGAAAACGTTGATTCAGCAGCGCCGTGCCGCCTGATCAGGCTGAGCGTTAGTAAGCGTGTGCAGGCCCGCTCCTGCACACGCACCTTCGAAACGGTATGGAAGGCATTCCTGGCGGCTTGAGTGAAGCGTTCCATGCTCGCCCGGCGAGTCCGCAGTACTGCCATGAATGAGGCGAGCACCTCGTTTAACGATGTGACCAAATCGGTCGACGGTCCTGACCGTGGCATCGAAGCAGTGCATGCCGGCTCACGCACCACACCTATCGCAGATAAACGGGTTTGAAGGGATAAGCCCGATTCCTACGCGCATGGCGCCCATGCTTGCCGGCGTTCATCGAGATGATCAAGCCGATGAGCCGGCCGCCTATCGTCTGCGGCAAATTACTCTTCCAAGTGAACGCCTCCACCTTCGCAATAGTGTCTGGCGGCCTCCAGCAGCCATCGTTCAAATGCGCCGAGTGCAGGTATCCCCCTTTTTGATTCCGGGTATACCAGGAAGTACGCCTTGTCATTCTTAAGGGCAATATCGAACGGAGCGACAAGTTCTTCCGTCATCAGCTCATGCGTTACGAAAAATCGTGGGACCAATGCAATCCCGAGTCCAGCCCGAGCAGCCTCGACAAGCATTGAAAAGAGCTCATAACGCTGGCCCCTCATGCAGTCTTCCTCGTCTGCGCCCGCGATAGAAAGCCACTGACGCCATGCTTCCGGCCGTGACGACTGATGGAGGAGCGTGAAGTCGCTCAAGTCGGCAGGAGATAGTTCATTGCGGCCAGCCACAAGCGACGGGCTGCATACCGGCGTAATTTCCTCTCCGAACAGATTAAGCGCAACCGTGCCTGGCCACGTCGGGTTACCAAAGTGGATGGCGGCGTCGAACGGCGTGTCTGTGAACATGAACGGTTCGGAACGCGTTGTCAGGTTAAGCGTAATCCCCGGGTTCTGTCTGTAGAAATCAGGGAGACGCGGGATCAGCCAGCGCGTGGCAAAGGTCGGAATCACAGCGAGTTCAAGAATGCCGCCAGCGCCGCGGTGCGCCATTGCGGCGAGCGTGTCACGTTCGATCCTGTCGAGGCTTTCCCGGATATTGCGCGCGTACATTTCACCGACCTCAGTGAGACGAAGACGCTTCTTCAAGCGACTGAAAAGCGGCACGCCGATAAAGCTCTCCAGTAGCGCGATTTGCCTTCCGACAGCACTTTGCGTGAGGGCCAGCTCCTCGGCGCTGCGCGTAAAGCTCAGGTGGCGTGCTGCCGCCTCAAATGCAATGAGCGCCTCCATGCTCGGAATTTTTCTTCTCAACGTCGATCTCCTCACTTTGCGTCTGTGAAGTGTGCCAGATCAGTACTGAAACGCACAATATCGAGACTATAAATCGTTTGTAGCTCCAGCCTGATTGCGGAAGAATGCAGCATGGCCGAAGGGTGGTGCGTTCAGGCGTTGATGTAGCGGGCAAGTGTGTGTGCATAGGTCCTGCAAGTCTGATTAAAGCAAGGCGTATCAAATTTTCTGCCTGCACCGGCAATCAGACACGACACTTAATTGATAAGAGAGATGAGCATGGAGATGACAACGGTTGTACTTGGAGTGATCGGTGCAGATTGCCACGCGGTCGGCAACAAGATCATTGACCACGTCCTGACGGAACAGGGCATTAAAGTCGTCAACCTTGGCGTGATGGTCAGCCAGGATGAGTTCATCGATGCTGCGATCGAGACTGGCGCAAAAGCAATTCTTGTATCGTCAATCTATGGGCATGGCGAGATCGACTGCAATGGATTCCGTGGCCGTTGCATCGAACGCGGACTGGAGAATATCGTTCTCTACGTGGGGGGAAACCTCGTCATCGGCAAGCGTGCGTTCAGTGAGATTGAGGAGATGTTCCTTGAGATGGGATTTGATCGTGTCTTCCCACCGACGATTGACCTCATCGATGTCGTCAAATTGCTGCGTGAAGACATCACTGCGGCGATGGTCGCATGCTGATTGTCTCTATCGATATCGGTTCAACGTGGACGAAGGGTGCTGCATTCCTGGCCGACGGTGTTTTACTCCACGTGCAGCGGCGCGCGACATCTCCGACGACGCCATGGAATCTTGCCGAAGGCTTCTTCACGGTTCTTGATGATCTTGCGGAGCAGTCGGATGCGACGGAAGCGCTTCGGCGCGGCGAAATGCAGCTCTACTATTCGTCCTCTGCCAAGGGCGGTCTGGCTGTGGCGGCACTTGGGATCGTTCCGGAAATCACGCTTGAAACCGCCAAAGTGGCGGCATATTCTGCGGGCGCCAAACTGACCAAAGTTCTGTCGTACCGTTTGACGCGTTCCGATATTGCAGCACTTGAGGAAAATCCGCCCGACATCCTTCTGTTCGCAGGCGGCACCGATGGCGGTAATCGGGATTATGTCGTCGCCAACGCTCGGATGCTGGCGCAGTCTGCACTGAACTGTTCGATTGTCTACGCCGGTAATCGCGCTGCCCTCGATGACGTTTCCGAGGCCCTGAGCGGCAAGGATTTTGTGGCGGTTGAGAATGTGCTCCCGGAGATTGATTCGCCCAATCCCGATCCGGCACGCGCCGCCATGCGCGACATTTTTCTATCCAGGATCGTCAGGGGAAAGGGACTGGACACGATTATCAAGCGTACGGGTGTCGAGCCTTTGCCCACACCGCTTGCCGTGTACGAGTTCGCGCACTGCATTCGAAAGCATGTTCCGGGTTGGGACGAATTCGTTCTGCTCGATATGGGTGGGGCTACGACTGACGTCTACTCGTCTCATATGGAATCGCCGGCGCCAGGTACGGTCTTGCGCGGTCTGCCAGAACCGGTTGTGAAAAGGACGGTTGAAGGCGATCTTGGGCTACGGGTATCGGCAGTTGCGGCTGCGGAGTCTGGCAAAGGCTACATCGCAAACCGATTGCAGGAGCTGGGCTATCGGCGAGAAGAATTTGATGCGCACATCAAGCGGGTTGCGGCTATGCCGGAATACCTGCCGCCCGATACACGCGGCCGTGCATTCGATCTCATTCTTGCCGGTAACTGCATTGCCCACGCGTGCGCACGTCATGCCGGCCGAAGCCACGAGGTGAGCACTGCGGACGGAATGGTTCGTGTCCAGGTCGGACGCGACTTGACCCATGTGTCCCGGATCATCGGCTCAGGTGGCTGGTTGGCCAGAGTGGATGACTTCCAACCGCAGTCGTCGCTACCTGCACTTGCGGTTGATGCAAGAGGCAAAAGCGTACTGCTGCCGCAACGGATCGAGTACTGGCGTGACCGGGACTATCTGTTCCCGTTGTTGGCGAATGTCGCGAGAGGTTATCCAGAAGCAGCTGCGCGGGCCGGTATTCAATCCCTGGCACGCAGCATTTAAGAGGAGACGGATATGGAATTACGCAACAAGCGAATTGATGACAAGATATTCGACGAGGAACGGGCCGGAGTGCTGCAAGGGTGGCCTACCGGAAAAGACGTTAGCTTCGAACAGGGCGTGCGATATCAGCATGGGCTGCCTGAGGCAAAGCGCTTTTCATCCGTACTTCTGAACGCAAAGAGAGCAGGGCGGACGCTGTTTCAGCCGCGCGCCGGTGTAGCACTGATCAAGGAGCACATCAATCTGCTTACCTATCTTGAAAGTGCATGCGATCTGCTGCCTACCACCATCGATGCGTACACCCGGCTGAACCGGTACGAGGAGGCCGCGGTTGGTATCCGCAAGTCCGAGGTAGCGAAAACCTCGCTACTGAATGGCTTTCCGGCGGTGAATCATGGTGTCAACGGCTGTAAGCAAGTCGTCGAGGCGCTTTCCAAGCCAGTTCAGGTGCGCCATGGCACGCCAGATGCACGCCTGCTCGCCGAGATCACCCTCGCGTCGGGGTTCACGGCGTTCGAAGGCGGTGGCATTTCATACAACGTGCCTTACGCAAAAAAAGTGCCATTGGAGCGATCCATTCGCCATTGGCAGTACTGTGACCGGCTGATTGGGAGGTATGAAGAAGAAGGCGTGCGTATCAACCGTGAACCGTTCGGCCCCTTGTCCGGGACTCTCGTGCCTCCCTTTGTCTCCCACTGTGTGGCGATTATCGAGGGCCTGCTGGCTCTCGAACAGGGTGCAAGGTGCATTACGCTGGGTTACGGCCAGGCGGGAAATATGGTGCAGGACATTGCGGCGATCCGTTCGCTCAAGGAGCTCGGGGAAGAGTATTTTTCCGCGGCCGGGTATGACAACTATGAGCTCAGCACTGTATTCCATCAGTGGATGGGTGGATTCCCGGAAAATGAGTCGATGGCCTATTCCGTCATTTGCTGGGGAGCAGCACTAGCGTCACTGGCGGACGCGACGAAAGTCATCGTAAAAACCCCGCACGAAGCCAGCGGCGTCCCTACCAAAGAGGCGAATCGCCAGGGACTGGAAGCGACGAAGCAAGCGGTGAACATGGTACGTGACCAGCAGCTTGCGAACAGCACGGAAATCGACAACGAAGTGGAGCTGATCAAGCGTGAAGTCCGCGCAGTACTGTCGAAAGTGTTCGAACTGGGGCGCGGCGATGTCGCCGCCGGCACTATTCGCGCCTTCGAGGCAGGCGTCCTCGATGTCCCCTTTGCGCCCGCTGCCTGTAATTTCGGAAAGCTGTTGCCGATCCGCGATCGCTACGGCGCGGTTCGGGTTTTCAATGCGGGCAACGTTCCCTTGCCGGACGATGTGTTGTGCTATCACCGTGCACGCATCGATGAGCGGGCAAAGGAAGAAAAACGCGCCGCCTCATTCAAGATGGTGGTGGACGACATTTACGCAATTTCTAAAGGTCGCCTGGTCGGCTCGCCGGAATAATCGAAAGGTATTCATATGAAAATTACGCGCGCGATGTTCGTTCGCGGCTTATCGTCGTTCTACTTCGATGACCAGGCCGCCATTAAAGGAGGAGCCCGCCAGGATGGTTTCATGTATGTCGGGAACGTTCATACTCCGGGATTCAGCACCATTCGGCAGGCAGGGGAGTGCGTTTCGGTTTTGCTTGAACTGGAGAATGGGTGCGTTGCGGTGGGCGATTGTGCTGCCGTCCAGTACTCCGGAGCGGGTGGCCGCGATCCGCTTTTCCTTGCGGAGACGTACATATCATTCCTCGACAAGCACTTGCGGCCGCTCCTGGAAGGCCGAGCAGTTGAGGATTTCGTCGCAAATGCGCGCTACTTCGACGCCATCGAGTTTGACGGAAAGCCGCTGCACACCGCGATCCGGTACGGGGTAAGTCAGGCTTTGCTCGACGCGGCAGCGCTCGCAGGCGGAATGCTGAAGACCGAAGTCATTTGCGACGCATACGGACTTCCTGTGCGTGCAGAGCCGATTCCCCTGTTTGGCCAAAGTGGGGATGATCGTTATGCCGCAGTGGACAAGATGATCTTGAAGGGGGTGAACGCACTTCCGCATGGGCTCATCAACAACGTGCCCGACAAGCTTGGATACAAGGGAGAAAAGCTGCAGGAGTACCTGCGCTGGCTTGTGAGCCGCATAGGGACGCTGCGCGCGTCACCAGATTATTTTCCTGATCTGCATATCGACGTCTACGGCACGGTCGGCTTGATCTTTGATCATGATCCCGTGCGGATTGCCGATTACCTTGCCGGGTTGGAGCAAATCGCCAAGCCGTTCAATCTCTACATTGAGGGCCCGGTCGACGCGGGGGAGAAGGACAAGCAGATGCATGAGCTTGGCGAGATCAAGGCGCAGTTGACGCGCATTGGTGCCGGCGTGCGTATTGTGGCCGATGAATGGTGCAATACCTATCAGGACATCGTCGACTTCACGGATGCCCAATGTTGCCACATGGTGCAGATCAAGACACCGGATTTGGGCAGCATCCATAACATCGTCGAGTCGGTCCTTTACTGCAATAAGAATGGCATGGAGGCGTATCAGGGAGGCACATGCAACGAAACCGATATTTCCGCCCGCACCTGCGTGCATCTTGCGCTCGCAGCGCGTCCGGTACGCATGCTGGTAAAACCAGGTATGGGGTTCGATGAGGGCATGAACATTGTAAACAATGAAATGCAGCGTGCTATCGCTACCCTAAGGTATCGGCAAGAAACTAGCCGCCTCAACCTGGCTGCGGCGTGACCTCGTGCCGTTCAAGGTAACGCCGCACTGGCACGCTGTGCTTGCAAGTGTGCCTCGGTTGAACGTGTGTATTTGCCTGACCCTGTCAGGCAACAGGGGAATCTGAGAGTTAAGAATGTCATCTATATTGCCACTTGACGGAATTACGGTCATTTCGCTGGAACACGCCATTGCCGCGCCGCTGGCCACGCGGCACCTCGCGGATCTTGGAGCCCGCGTCATCAAGATTGAGCGGCCGAACGTGGGCGACTTCGCTCGCTCGTACGATCGCCGTGCTAACGGCCTTGCCTCGCATTTCGTCTGGGTGAACCGTTCAAAAGAGAGCCTCACACTCGACCTCAAGAGAGGCGAAGCGCGGGAGGTTCTCTATTCCCTGCTGCAGCAGGCTGATGTACTTGTGCAGAACCTCGCGCCGGGGGCAGCCATGCGTCTCGGGCTTGATTATGAGACGCTTGCACCGAAGTTCCAGAAGCTGATTGTTTGCGACATTTCCGGCTATGGAGATGACGGTCCCTATACACGAAAGAAAGCCTACGATCTGCTCATCCAGAGTGAGAGCGGATTTCTCTCCATCACGGGTACGCCAGATGAAATGACCAAGAGTGGCATCTCTATCGCGGATATTTCAGCAGGAATGTACGCGTATTCCAGCATTCTTGGTGCGTTACTCCAGCGCGCGCGCACTGGAAAGGGCCGTCGTATCGAGATCGCCATGATTGACGCTATGGCGGAGTGGATGGGCTTTCCGATGTACTACGCACTGGACGGACAGGAGGCTCCGCCGCGCTCCGGCGCTGCCCACGCAACCATTTATCCGTATGGACCTTTTGTCGCAGGCGATGGCCGCACGATCATGCTCGGCCTGCAAAATGAGCGCGAATGGAAGGTCTTTTGCGAAAAGGTACTTGAGAGGCCTGAACTTGCTTCTGATGCGCGCTATGCAGACAACGCTGCGCGCACTTGCCGGCGCGACGAACTTCGCCGGCTGATCGAGCAGCAATTTTCTTCCTGGACCGCCGACGAGGTAGTCATGCGACTCAATGCCGCCGACATTGCGAATGCCCATGTCAATACGGTCGCAGATCTCTGGAAGCATCCGCAGTTGACAGCAAGGGGACGTTGGGCCGATGTTGAGGTGCCCGGTGGCATGTTACCGGCACTTTTGCCGCCGGGGTCCGATGCGAACAATCTTCCCCGCATGGGCCCCATTCCTGGGTTGGGCGAGCATACAGACAGCATTCTGTCCGAGTTCGGGTTTGATCCCGACTGGATGCGTGCCGCTGGCATCGTATAGGAGAAAGCATGGATATTGGTCGAATCAGGACGTTTCTCTTTGTACCGGCGAACCGGCCGGATCGGTTTGACAAAGCGCTGCACAGCGGTGCAGACGCGATCATTGTTGACCTCGAAGACGCAGTTGCACCATGCGAAAAGGAAGCCGCACGACATGATCTGGAGCGATGGCTCAAGACCGCGCCATGCCAGGTGTTCGTGCGTGTCAACGCCGCCGAAAGCGAATGGCATGTTGGCGATCTCGCGGCGTGTCATTCACCCGCCGTATGCGGCATTTTGCTGCCCAAGGCCGAATCGGTGTCGATCCTCGAAACCGCCCACTTTCTATCGAAGAAGCCGGTTCTGCCGATCATCGAATCGGCTAAAGGGCTGGATCAGCTAAAGGCGATTGCCGGCGCCGAAGGATGCGCCCGTCTGGTCTTTGGCAAACTGGACTTGGCCGTGGATCTTGGGCTGGAGCAGGACGAACGCGATAAAGAGGAGATCGTATTTCACCCCTACCGTGCGCAACTTGTCTTGGCGTCCCGTCTGGCCCGGCTTCCGCCGCCAGTCGAGGGCGTTTTTACTGCACTTGCAGCCGACGACGAATTGTTGGCCTATTCCCGCCGGGCGCGACGAGACGGTTTCAGTGCCGTGTTGGTGATCCATCCTCGGCAGATAGGCCCCGTCACGACCGCACTTACCCCATCCGGCGACGAGGTGACCTGGGCAAGGCGCGTACTGGTCGCAGCGACAGAAGCTGGCGGCAACGCCGCCGTGGTGGACGGTCGCATGATCGATGCACCCGTCATTGCTCGTGCCAATAGGATACTTGCCGCAGCCAACCAATGCCAGTAAATGGCGGACGGAGCACGGTGGTCGCATCGCCCCAGATAATCGTGTTCGCTTGTTGTGCCCTCAAGGAGCCTTGAAAAAAATCTGAGCAACGAATGTTGTCGCCCGTAATTTCACGCTCTATAATTTCCGAACGTTTTGGTGCTCGCGCGCATGTTCATGCGCGCGGTTAAACGGGAAACACGGCACTTCATGAACGCATCATGGAGTTAACGTGTGCTGCCCCCGCAACGGTAAGCAAGCGTCGCACGAATAGCGACGGTCGGTCCCTCAATGCCACTGTGCAGATTGCATGGGAAGGTAGACCGACTCGACTTGCTAGCCCGGATACCGGCCAGAACAGGTGGAAGTGTGCGGACGGGGGTCTTCGCGGCGCGATCGACTGTGTGTCATTTGAGGCTTTGTCGGCCTTCGTATCCAGCTCACGCTTCTTTTCAATCCGACCCACGGGGACGCGGGCCGGTTGGTGCTTTCTGGAAACGATCATGATTTCAACCGATGTCCCGCTCGTCCACGTGGCGGGCCAGCCGCTTGTCCGTCCTGTCGCTGTCTGTGCGGTATTCTCCATATCTGCTTTTGCACAAGAGAATCAGGATAAACACCTGGAGCCGTTGACCGTTAGCGCCACTCGCACTCCACGCTTACTCCGCTACTGACCCGCTGCCTCGGTTATCCGATTGAACTCGATCAGCCCGGCAGTCATATCATTTATCCACCCGCAGAGAACCCGCATCATGAGTGAAGCAGACCTCAACCAACGGCACAGGGCGCGCATGCAGCGCATGAAGGAAATTGTTGACCAAAAAATGGAGATCGCAAAACGCGACATCGGCGTGTTATTGGTCAATACCGGAAACGGCAAGGGCAAGAGTTCGAGTGCTTTTGGCATGGCGATACGCGCACTTGGTCATGGCATGAAGGTCGGTGTGGTGCAGTTCATCAAGGGTGCCAAATCGACAGGAGAAGAGCTGTTTCTACAGCGCTTCCCGGATGAAGTGAGCTTTCACGCGATGGGTGAAGGCTACACCTGGGAAACCCAGGACCGGGAGCGTGACATTGCCTGCGCGGAGCGGGCATGGGAGCAGGCAAAGCAATTCCTGTCCGATCCGACGGTTGGCTTCGTCGTGCTCGATGAACTCAATATTGCACTCAAATACCATTACCTCGACGTCCACCGCGTCGTCGCGGACCTACGTGCCCGCCCGTCGATGCAGCACGTCGTGGTGACGGGGCGTGGCGCGTTGCCGGAGATGATCGCCGCCGCGGACACTGTCACCGAGATGCAGTCGGTCAAGCACGCCTATGCGGCCGGCATCGCGGCGCAACTCGGTGTGGAATGGTGACATGAACGGTGCCACTGATCTGCGCACGGTACCGATATTCGTAATCGCGTCCGGGCAAGGGAAACCGACCGTCGCCGAATGATTGGTTCGCAGTGGGTCTAATATGACAAAACTACATTATTTTTTCCTGATCGCATGTGCGATCGCAATGCAGGCACGTGCTGCGATCAGTGTGCAGGACGATACCGGCGTGACCGTGGTATTGCAAGGCCCGGCGCAGCGCGTGGTCGCACTGGCGCCGCATGTGACCGAGTTGCTCTTCGCCGCCGGCGGCGGCGACCGTATCGTCGGCACCGTCAGTTATAGCGATTACCCGCTAGCTGCGCGCACTATTCCGCGCATCGGCGACAACCTGCAGGTTGACATCGAACATCTGCTTGCGCTCAAGCCCGACTTGCTGGTCGTGTGGCGTTCCAATGCATCGGCGCGGCAGCTGGAGCAATTGCGCCGGCTCCGCATCCCGCTGTTCTACAGCGAACCGCACAAGCTTGAGGATATCCCCAATTCCATAGAGCGCCTCGGGCAGCTACTGGGAACCGAAATTCAGGCCCGACAGAGCGCGACCGACCTGCGCAGACAACTCCGCAGCCTGGCCGCGCGCTATCGTGGCCAGCCGGCAGTGCGCGTCTACTATCAGGTATGGGATCGACCGCTCTACACGCTCAACGAGCGCCATATCGTCAGTGACGTGATCCGCATCTGCGGCGGCAAGAACATTTTTGGTTCATTGCCATCGATCGCACCACAGATTGGCATCGAGGCGGTGCTTCTTGAAAACCCGGAAGTCATCATTAGTGGCACCAGGCCCGAGCGCGCCGCGAGCGGCCTCGAGATCTGGAAGCACTATCCGACCTTATTGGCAACGCAGCGCGAAAACCTGTTCGAGGTCGATGGTGATTTGCTCAACCGACCAGGGCCACGCATCATCGCAGGAGCCACTGCGCTCTGTGACAAACTGGAACAGGCGCGCATTCACCGAGGACAACGCCCATGATCTATCAACGCATCGCCTGCCTATGTACCGAGGCAGTCGAAACCCTGTATGCGCTTGGCGCACAGGACTCCATTGCCGGTATCTCTGGCTTCACGACGCGACCTGCCCAGGCGCGACGCGAAAAACCAAAGATCAGTGGTTTCTCCTCGTCGCGCATCGAACGTATTCTCGCAGTCCATCCCGATCTGGTGATCGGTTTCTCGAATATGCAGGCAGACATCTGCCGCGACCTGGCAAACGCCGGAATTGAAGTGCATCTGTTCAACCAGCGCGACGTAGCGGGCATCCTGCGCATGGTGCAAACGCTGGCAGTGCTGGTCGACCGGCAGGAAAAAGGCAGGAAGCTGGTTGCGGAGCTCCAATCGCAGATCGACGCTGCGCGTGCGCAGGCGACGCAATGGGCAGTTCGGCCGAAGGTATATTTTGAAGAATGGAATGAACCTCTGATCAGCGGCATCGGCTGGGCATCAGAGCTGATACAGATTGCGGGCGGGGAGGACATCTTTGCCGATCTGGCGAAACATCCCGGTGCCAAAGAGCGTGTCGTCGCTGATGCAATGGCGGTGGTGCGCCGGGCGCCGGATATCATCATCGGTTCATGGTGCGGCAAGAAATTTCAGCCTGATTCGCTCTGCAGGCGGCCGGGGTGGGAGATGATTCCGGCGGTACAAAACGGTATGGTCGTTGAAATCAAGTCTCCCGACATCCTGGCGCCGGGGCCATCCGCCATCACAGAGGGCTTACGGCAGATTACGAACCTGATTGCGCGTTGGCAGGAAAGCAGGGTGCACTCGTGAATTTCCCCTACTCCACCCTGATGGTGCAGGGGACGACTTCGGATGCAGGCAAGAGTACGCTGGTCGCGGCGTTGTGCCGGCTACTGGCGCGGCAAGGTGTCCGGGTTGCGCCATTCAAGCCGCAGAACATGGCACTTAACAGCGCAGTCACTGTCGACGGCGGCGAAATCGGTCGCGCTCAGGCCTTGCAGGCGCTTGCGGCAGGTGTGGCGCCGCATACCGACATGAACCCGGTGTTGCTCAAGCCATCCAGCGATACCGGTGCGCAGGTGATCATTCACGGCAAGGTGCGTGCCGACATGAATGCGCGCGACTACCATCAATACAAGACGACGGCAATGCAGGCCGTGCTCGAATCCTACGGACGCCTGAGCAACGCCTATCAGGCGGTCGTCGTGGAAGGCGCGGGCAGCCCGGCCGAAATCAACTTGCGTGAGCGCGACATCGCCAACATGGGATTTGCCGAGGCGGTCGATTGCCCGGTGATCCTGATTGCCGACATCGACCGTGGTGGCGTATTCGCCCACATCGTCGGGACACTCTCCTGCTTGTCCGAGAGCGAGCGCAAGCGGATTATCGGTTTTGTCATCAATCGCTTCCGCGGCGATATCGGCTTGCTGGAGCCGGGCCTAGACTGGCTCGAGCGCGAGACCGGCAAGCCGGTGCTGGCAGTGCTGCCTTACCTGCATGCGCTATCCCTGGATGCAGAAGATGCAATCCAGTCTGCACAAGATGCGCGTGGAGGATTTCGCGTGGTTGTGCCGGTACTGCCGCGCATCAGCAACCACACCGACTTCGACGCCTTGCGTGCTCATCCTGATGTCGATTTGCGCTTTATCGGGCCGGGTCAGCCCATTCCCGCAGCGGATTTGATCATTCTGCCTGGTAGCAAGAACACGCGAGCCGACCTTGCTTGGTTGCTTGAGCAGGGATGGAGTGAGGCGTTGAATAAGCATTTGCGATACGGCGGCAAGGTGATCGGCATATGCGGGGGTTACCAGATGCTCGGTCGGACCGTCACCGATTTTTCCGGAATCGAGGGGGCTCCCGGTACGTCACAGGGACTTGGACTGCTGCCGATCGATACTGAACTTGCGCGGGAAAAACGGCTGGCACAGGTCGAAGGGCAGTGTGCATTTGCGCCTGCACCAGTTTCCGGCTACGAGATCCATATGGGAACGACGTCTGGTTCTGCGCTGGACAACCCTGCATTCCATATTGGGGGGCGCCCTGAGGGCGCGCGCTCGGCAGACGACCAGATTCTCGGTACGTATCTGCACGGTGTGTTCGATACCCCGCAGGCGTTTACTGCACTGCTGCAATGGGCAGGGCTGGCTAATGCGGCACCGGTCGATCTGGCGCAACTCCGTGAGCACAGTCTCGATCGTATCGCCGATGCCGCTATACCGCTGTTGGTTGCACTGATGAAGGTTGCAGGGAGGACGGGCGCAGTTCGCTAACCATGGCGGAGTGGATGCTCCGCTGATGTCCCGCACCGCCTACCCGATTCATCAGTAATAGCGCTCTATGGCGCGCATGGATCCCAAATAGGTATGCCGGATTTGTTCGTCGCAATAACGGTGAGCACTGCCCACGGGACAACTGACACGCGCCAGACAGGTGGCCTTGCAACCTGATCCATCTTGCTTGCGATAGGCAATGCACTTTGCGAGCTCGAATTTTTCGGCGTCAAATGCAGCGGCCGGGCAGTTGGTGACACATCTTGTGTGATTGCAGGTCGTGCAAGGGTGATCGCTCTGAACTGGCTGGCTTGGTTCAAATGCCGTATCGGCCAGGACCAGTGCCCGGTACGCATACCATGTGCCCCACGCCTGATCGATTCCGACCATGAAGGGGCTGGCGTGATGCCAGCCCGCCAGCTGTCCGAGTCCTTGCAGACCGATCGTCTGCGTTCCGGGATAGAGAATCTTGTAAGTATTCTTGGGCAGGCATTGTTCAAACCACCGTCTGACGGTTCGAACAGTGAAATCGTCAATGGGATGCGCCGAGCGGATTCCCTCTGCGGTAACGGATTCCCACAACTTTCTGCCAGCATGGCCAATCAGGATAAGCTGTCGACAAGCGAGGCCAGAGGTGCTCTGTGCGCGAACCTCTGCGGCGATCTTCGCTGGAAGCTTGTCGATATCAAAGATTGCGTACCGGTTTAAACCCACGCTATTCAACAAAGTATCATCAAAGTCCCGAAATTTTTCCATGATTCCCGTGCATAGCTGCTCAAGGTCTCCAGATCGAGCGTGCTGTGATCGCAGCATTTTTTTGAATGCTGCCGTCTATGTATGATGAGACAGTTGAGGGCGACAAACCCCGATTCTTCGCGAGCCATATTGGCCGTACGACACTTCCGAAGCTATTGCCAGAAACCAAGCTTTTCAGACGATTTCCGGTTCCCGCTACGTCGTCTCCCGTCACCTGCGTCGATATAGCAGCAGGCTGATCATGAGGCTGGTGCGAGTTTGTCTCCATGCCTCCTGATAGACGCTAGCACGATGTCTTTCAATCCCTCACCGCGATGCGTGTGGATGTGTTCGAGCAAGGCACTGCGCATGCGCGGGTCCCAGAACTTTTGCAGGTGATTCGTGATTTCCCAGGAGGCCTCGTCCGCATCCGGGTATGACTCGAAGAAATCGCCGATCTGGTTGGCCATTTTCACGAGATGTTGGGTATCCATTCTTCTAGTCCAATCTAATGTTGTCGCTGTTTGCGTAACCGACAAAATCGTCGCCGCGCGCGAACGCAACCAGGGTCATGCCACAGCCCTTTGCGGTGCGGACCGCCAAGGCGGTCGGGGCCGAAATCGCCACCATGGCCGGGATCCCCACTGTCGCCGCCTTTTGAATCAATTCGACGCTTGCCCTGCTGGTCGTCACGACGAAGCCATTCTGGAAATCCAGACGTGACTTTGCCATTGCACCAATCAGCTTGTCGAACGCATTATGTCTGCCGATATCTTCAAACCCGGCACGCAGCTCACCGTTTGGTGTGCACCACGCGGCTGCGTGCATTCCGCCTGTTGCCTGATTCAGCGGTTGAAACGCGCGTAGACCGGCGAGTGCTCGCCGAATGCCGCTAGCCAATAGCGGTCGTGGTGTGTCGACGCGCGGTAACCGCCGCAAGACCTGCTCCAGGCTTTCTGTCCCACACAAGCCGCAGCCCGTGCGCCCGGTCATGTTGCGGCGCCGCTCCTTCAACTGCATAAAGGCGGCATTGCCGATCCTGACATGCGCGGTGATTCCTGCACTGCCATGTTCGATCTCGATGTCGTAACATTCCGCGCCC
>NZ_DATFAI010000049.1:0-9051 GCF_035254685.1 Noviherbaspirillum sp.
TCAGCAGCGGCGGGCCGGCCAGGAAGGCGCGCGAGCGGCCGCGCACCATGATGATGTAATCCGACAAGCCGGTCTGGTAGGCGCCGCCTGCCGTGGACGAACCGTGCGTGACGGTGACCACCGGCAGGCCGGCGGCGGACAAGCGCGCCAAGTTGCGAAACAGGTTGCCTCCGCGCACGAATTCCTCGACGCGATAGGCCATCAGGTTGGCGCCGGCGCTTTCGACCAGCTGCACATAGGGCAGCCGGTTCTCCAGCGCGAGTTCCTGCACGCGCAGCTGCTTGTCCAGTCCGCGCGGCTGCAGGGCGCCGGCATCGATGCCGGAGTCGGAGGCGCAGACCATGCAGCGCACGCCGGAGACATAGCCGATGCCGGCCACCAGGCCGCCGCCGGGCACGCTCTTGTCGGGATCGGGCACGTCAAGGCCGTAGCCCGCGAGGGTGCATAGCTCGAGGAAGGGGGCGCCGTGGTCCAGCAGCAAGGACAGGCGCTCGCGCGGCAGGAGCTGGCCGCGCTTTTCGAAGCGCTGCCGCGAGGCGGCCGAGGCCTGGCGGGTGCGTTCCTCGAGTTCGCGCACCCTGCCGAGCAGTGCGAGCATGCCGGTGCGATTCGCCTGGAAGATGTCGCTGCTGGTGGAAATATTGGTTTCGATCAATGCCATGTCGATAGGAAAGGAAACTGCGGATGGCGCATTCGGATAGCGCTTTTCCGGCTACAGCGGGAAAGTTACTACCGGAGCCGGGAGAGGGTCTTGCGTAAAGTGGCTGAAGCGGCGTTGCGCCGCCGGGAAGTCAAGTGTCGTGGCCGGGTTGCTGCAAGCGCAGGGAGCCAAAGGGTCTGCAATCTGAAGTCGTCAATGTGCAAGCAGCTGCAATGCGCTGCCGAGCGGACATAGTCGTGCCAAGTTTTAAGGTTTGAGGTCAGGCACCTCGCTGGGCGATGACCGCAAGATGCGACTGTGGCCACTGATCGAACTCAAGGTGCCGAAGCGCACAACCAGCTTCCTGAATGACCTGCAACAGACCCGGAATACCGAGCGTGCTGTAGTAGACCGTGGGCCCCATCGCAGAGTCAGTGTGCTCACTTGGGCGATCAAGCCCTCCTGCAGAAAAGAGCAGCACTCCTCCTGGCTCGAGCAGGCCCATAAGCTTCAGCATCAAAGCTCGTTGTTCAGCGAGTTGTACGTGCCAGATGCTGTCCCAGGCGGTGATGAAGCGGTAAGTCCGGTGTGGCTGCCACGTGCAGATGTCGGCTCGATGAACCTGAACGGCCGGATCGGCCTCCCGCGCTAAGGTCACCATTCGATCGGAGATATCAACACCTTCGATCTCAAGGCCGCAGTCTCGGAGCAGTGCATTGAAGCGAGTACTACAGCCGCACCCAACGTTCAGTGCCGCACCAGGCGTGCTGTGAGGCCCCAGGAAGCCGAGCGCGCGCTTGTGCTGATTGATCCCGTCTGATTCGTTGAAGTGACCGTCCTGCCAGATTGGGGCCAGGGTGTCGTACGCGGAGGCGATGGCTGAGTGCTGCATTTCGTGTCGCTCAATGCTGCGCGGACCCTCGCCCGCAAACGTAAGCGCCCAGGAAACTGTCAAAAGGGAATCCGCAACTTTTTTTCATTTTTTGCATGATTTCAAATGTTCTATATGATATGTCGGCTTCTTGTCACCTGGTATAAAGAGTTAGGCGCCTTCGCCAAACGCAACACGCAACACGCAACACGCAACACGCAGGTTAAGGATAGAGCGTTTCGAAATTGCTTAACATTTCAATGAATTGCGCGATTTTCCGTGCGCGTGTTTCTGGCTTCCTGGCGCTTTGTACTCTGAAAAGGATGGCGTATCGGTTTTGCTGTTGAGCATTGCAAAGAACTTCTTTGCCTTGGCGGCCCGCATCAAGACCGTGTTGCAAGTCGTCAGGGATGGTCGAATTGCTTGCCGACGCATAGGCGGCATCCTAGCAGCCATCCTGCATTGCTCGATTTATTTCCAGCATGCCGGCCGGACGTATTCGTCCGGATACAACTAGTGCTTCTGCTTTTTTCTTTGTTGATCTTTGACCAGATACTCTTGGCTGTTCGAGACGTGAAGCGTTGAAGCCAGTAGCTTTCGCTTTCGGCTTGCTTCTGGCCGTCAGTCCATTCGTTATAGAGCGCGCTTTCGAGCGCTTCCGCATATGAAAGTGGCAAGGTGGAACTTTAGCAACGCTTTCCCTTCTTTCTTATTACCGATAATCCGTTGCGTAAGAACGAATGAGTATTTCTGAAAAAGTAGGTGTTTGGGCACGTGGCATCAAGCGTGACGGAGTCACCCTCTGGTTCGCTTACAGGCATGCCGAGACGCCTTGGGCGGCCAAGCTTCTTTGTGTATTTGTCGTTGCATATGCGTTGAGCCCAATCGATCTTATTCCTGACTTTATTCCCGTCCTGGGCTATCTGGACGATGTCATCTTGTTGCCATGCCTGATCTGGATTGCAGTTAGGATGATTCCGCCGGATGTGCTGACGGAATGCAGGACTAGAGCTGCGGAGTGGATGGCTGACGAAGGACGGAAGCCGCGCAGCAACTGGGGCATACTTTTCGTCGCCGTGGCCTGGGTCCTCATCACATGGATACTATGGAAGTACGTGGTCTCGCAATACATCTGACCAGTGTCACACTGCAGGCTGGGCAAGATATCTACCAGTTTCTTTTCCTTCTGACTCAAAGGCTTGAAGTAGTTGCCGGACCCGGGAAAGCCAACGCTTGCAGGTCACAGTACCTCGTACTGGCGCCGCCGCACAGGACAACAAGCACATTGGATGCGGTGCGCAGTACGTCGGCATTACGACGCGTGGTGGCGGCGACGGCAGCACCACATGCAGGCTCGACAACGAGGCGATGTTCGTCTGCGACGTCGAGGCAGGCTCGCACAGCCTCATCATCAGTCACGGTCGTCGCGACAACCTCGTGCTGCTTCGTCCAGTCGAATGCGCGTTCACTCACCCGTCGCGCACCTAGCGATGTTGCTATGCTCGTGATAGCGTCCAAGGTAACCAAATGACCGGCGGCCACTGCGGCGTTGAGAGAATCCGCACCGACTGTCTCCACCGCTACGAGCGGTACGTCTTGCCAACCGATCGCGTGCATGCCGTGAAGTACGCCGCACATCAAACCGCCACCGCCAACTGATAACACTACGACGTCCGGCTTGGGTCCTTGTGACGCTGCTTCGACGATCATGCTGGCATGCCCTTCCCACAGAAGAGGGTCGTCGAAAGGATGGATGAAAGCATCCGTCGGCAGCCGCATCGCCATCAAATACTCATTGGCTTCCATCCAGCTCTTGCCGTGAACGACAACTTCCGCGCCCTGTCGGCGAATTAGCATCTTCGGCCACTCACGCGTGGATTCCGGCACCACGACTACCACTGGAAGACCGAGCCGCCGCCCTGCGTAGGCGACAGCGAGCCCGGCATTGCCGCCGGATGACGAGAGCAAGCGACGCGCACCGCGCGCAGCGTGCACTTCACACGCATGTCCAACACCGCGCAACTTGAACGATCCACTCGGCTGCAGCGCCTCCAGTTTCAGCCAGATACGCTGATCTGGGGTGCTGAAGGCATCGGATGCGATGAGGGGAGTTTGTATATGGATCGGCATTAACGTGCAATATATCGCAATGCTATCGGCTATGCTCGGCGTGCCTGGATGCCGGCAATCGCAAAGATCTTTGCTCGCTGGATCGTCAACAGAAAGACCAGATATCCGACCAGCGAAAGAATTGCAAGTAGCAACATACTGACACGATATGCGTTGACCGTGCCCAGCACAGACTGCAACTTCGTCACCGCGACGCCAAAACCCCATTGCCACAAAAACACTCCTGCAAAGAGCAGCAAATTGAAGAATGCAATAGCTTTGCCTGCTTCGTTCGGTGCGAAGCGCTGCCCCACGAGAGGATGCGTGACAGATAAAGGCCACGCGACACCGCGTGAAGTGCAGACTTGACCGTCTGCCTCTGGCGGCGCCGAGTCTGACGCTCATGAATCTGGGGCCGGACTCGTTCCAGGTGAGCACGACGGAACATCTTGAAGACGAGGGGTCAACCGGATGCGCGCGGTTTTCACCACGATCTGAGCGTCACAATTTTTATCCGGGTAATATTGACCTCGTATTTATACCCGGATAAAATCAATCCAATGATCGAGACCGCCATGCCAGCCCATCCAAACCTCACCTACACCGCCTTCATCGGCACCCGTCGCATTGCCGCGGGAGATCTGCATGCCGTTGCCGCTGCCATGCGCACAACGCGCCAAACGCAGCATGACCCTGCACCGCTCTTGTTTCAAGACGATACCGGCGAGCAGATTGATATCGACCTTCGTGACAGCAATGATGCAGTCGCTGCCGGACATCAGTCGACGCCTGCAGAAACTCCGGCGATTCCTGCTGATAAGGCGGGCGCCAGGGCGCGGGGTCGGCCCAAGCTCGGCGTCGTCCCACGCGAAGTGACTTTGCTTCCCGAGCATTGGGACTGGCTTTCCTCGCAGCCTGGCGGCGCGTCAGTTGCCCTGCGCAAGCTCGTTCATGAAGCCCGCAAGGCAGGGGCCGAACGCGAGCAGCAACGGCACGCACAGGAGCGCGCCTACCGAGTCATGTCAGCCCTTGCCGGCAACCTTCCTGGCTTCGAGGAGGCGAGCCGCGCACTGTTTGCCGGAATGCTAGACCGGCTGGCCGCAGAGGCAAAGGCATGGCCGCCTGATGTTCTGGAATACGTGCTCCGCCTTGCTGATCCAGCGAGCGGCGCAGGCGCTCACAAAAGCTGACCCTGCGCTTTATCTTGCACACGCGGTTGGCTGCGGCCATGCCGCGAACAACCGGAAAAACCGACTTCATCAGAGGAATCAGTCATGTCATCGAATCCACATCATCTGTCCCCTTCCGCACGGCGCCAGATCGCGCGCCAGGTGCGGGACGCATTTCCACGCATGGGGATCTACGCAATCCGGGACAAGGAAACGGGCAAGGAGCGGGTAGGCTCCAGCCGCAACGTTGATGGCGCGCTCAATCGTGCGCAATTCGAGCTTCGTATGCGCTCGCACCCCGACAAGGCACTCCAGGCCGCATGGGACAACAGCGGCCCCGAGCGCTTCGCGTTCGACATCGTCGACCTGCTGAAGGAGCGTGACGATCCGAACTTCGACTACGCCAAGGAGATGCAGGAGCTGGAACAGTTCTATCGTGAAGAACTCGAGACAACGCCCGGAGCGCCGTGATGAGCGAATTCAATCTGCAGGATTTCATGAAACGGCATTGCGAACACGGGGCGATGTGCACACGGCTGACCGAAGAACTTGGGGTCTTGCACGGCTTGTCGTGGGCTGACTTTGTCCTCCTCGCCGAGCTTGATGCCGGAGGTGGTAATCTATCGACGCCCGAACTCGCGCAGAAGCTCGGCCTCTCGCGTTCACGATTCCTGTTGCAACTGCTCCCACTTGAAAAAATCGGCCTGGTCGAGCGCATTGTCGGTGAGAACCGGAGCAGCCGTATTGCGATCCGGTCAGCGGGGCGCCGGCTGCAGCGGGAAGCATGGAGCACCGCGACGGAGGTTTGCAGCGCGATGCTGGCGTAAGCCGCAACCGGGGCTCGGCATCTACGAGCTCTAAGCGGACCGCTATCGGGCCGCATTCTGTCTTTCGCTGTCGAGCAAAAACTGATCAAACCCGTCTGGACGGTTAGATGCCGCTTCCGGGAAAAGGCGCCGATGACGGCAGGCTGACAAACGCGACGTGTTGGGTATGGGTGATAAGTTAAATTCCATAGTCGCGCTCCACTTTACAGATTCTTGTTTTGAAGGCGGCGTACCATTTTTTCCGCCCAAGCTCCTGTGCTTCTCGATGTTCGATATTGGCCTTCCATGCCCTGATCGATTCGAGATCTGCCCAATAGGAGACCGTTATTCCCAAGTCTTCGCGAGCTGACTCAACGCCCAGGAATCCAGGCTGCTGCGATGCAAGCTCAAGCATTTTTTTTGCCATTTCGCCATAACCATGATCGCCCTCTGTTCGAAACGAAGTGAAAATGACCGCGTAATAGGGTGGTTCGGGGGTATTGGCTATTGACGATATGCGCATTCCTTACGCGACGATATTTGACTTGTGTCTTTCCGTGAAGGATGCTGACACGAATATATTGTCAAATCAATCTCAAATGGATGAGATTTCCGAGACGCGGCTCCGATCAGTCGCAACCACTCTCGATAGTTGAAGGAGGCATTTTTGCGCAGGCGTTATCGGGTCATTGATTTACCTGTATTGGCAGTTGTACGAGCCATGGTGCCCCACGGCTCGCATTGCGCACGGCGGGCATCGTGGTAATCCGGAGCCGGGTCTGCTCTGTCAGGGCCTTTGTCCAATGTCGCGCCAAGCCCGAGGCCGTCAAGCCTGCACAATCCTGATCAGCATGTCGCGAAACTCCTGCGCACTGTAACGTCCCGAGCTCCTGAACCAGGTCATCGCTCCCATCAGGGCGCCGTGCAGGATGCGCGCCGCAGCATCCGCAGGAATGCGCATCGGCACCGCCTGGCCGTACTCCTCCAGGACGTTCGCCCAAAGCGTGTGATACCTCTTGTGCAGCCGCGTCAGTTCGGGCTTGGCAGCTTCCGGCACTTCGCGCCATTCAAAGACCAGCACGGCGAGGTAGTCCTTCTTGATCTCGCCCACCATCCATTCGAGCTCGATATCAATGAACTGTTCCAGGCGCTCCGACGGCGATGCTGTCCGCTTGAGCACTTCCTCAGCGCGGATGCACAAGGTCATGGCGGCTTCGCGCATGATATCGAGCAGCATCTCCTCTTTCGAACGGAAGTGATAGAACAGGCTGCCGGACAGGATGCCCACCGCATCGGCGATGTCGCGTACCGTGGTGCCTTTGTAGCCGCGCTCGCGGAATAGGCGGGCGGCCGCATGCAGTATGCGGTCGCGCGGGATCGGCGCCGGCTCCGCGCGCTTGCTGCGCGCCGTTGCTGGTACTGTGGCTGCCCGTTGCGCCGTCATGCTGCCGTGCTCAGTTCGTTCATGTGCTTGATCACGGCCAGCCTGCGTGAACCGGCAATGATGTCTTTCGGTGTCAGGCCCCAATAGCGGCGGACCGTGTGGCTGAAATGCGATGAATCGGGATAGCCGATGTCGAGCGCAATATCGGTCAGGCTGGTCGGTGTGTTCACATAATGAAGGAAGCTGCGCGCGCGCTTCCAGGCGCGAAAACTGCGGAACGTGGTGCCGACGTCTTCCTTGAACAGATGCAGGAAGCGCGAGAACGATAAATCAACATAGCGCGCACACTCTTCCGCGCCGAGCAGCCCGCACGGTTCGTGATTGATCTTGTCGACGACCGCTGCCATGCGCGGGTCCAACCGACGCCGCTCCAGCGTTTGCCCGAAAAAGAACAGGTCGACGTTTTCCTTCACCTTGGCCAGGTCTGCCTGCTTGTAGCGAATGGAGGTAAAGGCATGCCGGACAGCGTCCAGCGCCGGGGCGCACTGGTCTGCGTGGTGCGTGGGCTGCAGCCACGACGGCAACTGGTCAATATCGACGGTCTCTGCTTCGATCAGCATGACGCCGATCAGGCGGTCGCTTGTCATGATGCGATGCGGCGTCTCCGGCGCGACGACGTACATCTCTGCGCTCTCCCACTCGCCGTCTTCCAGCTTGATCTGGAACGGTGCGCCCAGCGACACATAGACCGCCAAGGCACCGAATTCGCGCGTACGCGGCCTGCCAAGCAGACCTACGTAGGCGACTCGATCAACCGTAATCAACATCATCATGTCATCTGCTTCCCTGCATTGCAGACGATCATCTTTCCGCTCCGACACCACGCCTTTTGTCATTTCGCTCTCCTTCAGATCGCGCCACCGGTTCTGGTTCCGGCATGGTCGCGATTGTCTCCGTTGATGGGAACTTCTTTCTGACTTGCTGATGCTGTTTATTCTGATGTTTGATAAAAGAGTGCCATGGCTTCAGGCACAAAGCAAGTGCTTGGTCAATGCGATATCGAAGTGTGCAAGTCATGAGTGAGTCAAATAAAAACTATAAAAATCAGGTCGTTGATGCCGCCTGATTGATATATCGCAATCAATGACGTCGGGCGATTAAAAAAATTATTTACCAAGCACTTGCTTGTTTACGCAACTAAGTTCCAGCAGACTTTGAACCCGGACTGCGCACGCGCAGGAGAAACCGGCGATGCTGCGCCCTATCAGGAAACCGTCCTTCCGTATCGGCGTCACGCCGGTTTGTTGGTTTCCATCTTCATGAACAGGCTCTGGCCAACTTCCCGGCGCAGACCGTGACGTCACATCGATCTTCAATCCGCCGGCCCATCCCGCGACTGCCAAAACACTGCCATCCATGCCGTTTGGCGGCGTACCAACCAAAAAAGTTGTATGTTGACGCATGCATCTCCCCTTGATGCGCGCCCCCGATACGATTCCCCGCCAGCTTTTGTCGGCTGGCATGAGTCTTGATAGTCGTCCGGTCGGGGCATCCGTAGGAAGAAGTCATGAGATCGTTTCATCGCCTGCGTTCAGCCCACCGTGAAAAACTCGCGCTCTTGAAATTGCGCGGCTTCTTCAATCAACAGACGATCCGGGCTGCACGCGTCGGCACGTCGGTGGCAAAGCGGGAGAAACCTTGAAATGAAACAGGAATTCAATAGTCGAATGGAAACCAGCAACGGCATCAATGCATCCACCCAAGCCCCCGATACCGCGAGCACCACAGGTAAAGGGCCGATCGAAACCGATGCCGTGATCGTCGGCGCCGGTCCGGTAGGCCTGTTCCAGGTCTTCGAACTGGGACTGCTGGAGATCAAGGCGCATGTGATCGATTCGCTGACCAGCGTGGGTGGACAATGCGTCGAGCTGTATCCGGACAAGCCCATCTACGACATCCCCGCCGTGCCCAGCTGCACCGGCCAGGAACTGACCGACAACCTGCTCAAGCAGATCGAGCCCTTCGGCGCCACCTTCCACCTCGGGCAGGAAGTCACCGTGGTCGAAAAGCGC
>NZ_DATFAI010000050.1:0-25012 GCF_035254685.1 Noviherbaspirillum sp.
CATCGATTCCTGCGCGACCTGGCAGGCGCCGAGGATGGCATCGCTGATGACCTGGACCTTTTCGGCGATGCGCTTGCCGGTGTCGCCCGAGAGCGTCGACAGGTTCCGCACTTCCTTGGCGACCACCGCAAAGCCGCGCCCCGTCTCGCCGGCGCGCGCCGCTTCGATGGCGGCGTTCAGCGCCAGCAGGTTGGTCTGTGCGGCGATGGTCTTGACGTCGTCCGCCATCGCCTTCAGTTCGTCGACAAACTGTTCGAGGCAGCGCACCTTGTCCAGCATGGCGGCCTTGCTGCTCATGGCTGATTTGAGCGAAGACACCACGGCACCGAGCTCGGTTTCACTGCTGGCGAACACCGCGACGAGGCCGTTGTCCTGGCTGTTGATCGATGCAGCGGTCGCACCGCTCGCGACGCGCACCGTCTGCTCCAACCGGTCGACAATGCCCGAGAAGCGTCCGGTGAGCGCGCTCACCGCGCTTTCCATCTGCGCCATGGAGGAGCCGATCTGGCCGGCCCAGACCGGGGCGATCGACGCGCCGAATGCATCGCGGCTGGAAAAATAGGCCTGCAGCGCGTCGCGGTGGATCCGCTCCTCCAGGACGGCGCGCCATGCGAGGAATGCGCCGGCTGCGACCAGGGCTGCGGCAAGCACCGCATTCACCCAGCTCCAACCCGCCTGCACAAGAACGGCAATGCCTCCGGCAGGCCCCAGCAGGGCACAGCCGATGGGCAGCGCCCTGCTGGCCCTGAAACGATCGGTCAACTTATTCCTCGCCTTTCATCAACTTCACTGCAGTCCGCGTCAAAATCTGTATCAATTCCCTTGCAAATTTTGCTTGATTTTTATGCATCATTGATGGCGCGCAAATGGACTGCCCAGCGCATGAATGTAGCGAAGCAACACAAGTCTTTGCTGTCAAGAAACAGTCGGGCGTTTGTCACGTCAAATTTGACATTGACGTAGTGAAAGCACTACAGATGAACTTGGCGGCACACCATAGACGAACGGTATGAGAGGGCGCAGCAATACCGGAACCGCAACTTGATACAGCTTAAATTCAAGAACAGGTTGCGCTCGACGTGTATGCAGTGCGTCAAGACACCTGCGGGGCTTGCTGAGGTGATCAATCGGAAGACTGGATCTCGCTGCAGCAATCGATGCGAACGAGATGGATGTCCACGGCTGGCAACCTGATTCACCTGATGCGCGGGAACCAAAAGAATATTCGGTGCTGCCTTATGCAACACTTCCTGTGCGTGGGTGCCCCGATCGCCCTTGATCCATCAGCTGGATCATCATCTGGATCATCATCTGGGTCAGTAGGCCCTGTTACGGCCTCAAGCCGTGATCGATCGCATAGCGTGTGAGGTCGCTGTTGGACTTGGCCTGCAGCTTGCCCATGACTCGGGCGCGGTAGGTGGTGACGGTGTTAGGGCTGAGATTCAGTATGGTGGCGATCCGAACCAGGCTTTCGCCGGCGGCGATCAGTTTCAGGACTTCGAGTTCCCGGTCGGACAAGGTCTCGTGCAGAAATCCACGCTGGGTGCTAATCAGGCTTACGAGCTTCTCGGCCAGTTTTGCGCTGATGAATTTCCCACCCGCCGTCACCTTGCGGATCGCCTCGATCAGGATCGAATCCTGACTGTTCTTGGTGAGGTAGCCAGCCGCCCCCTGCCTCAGGGCGCGCACTGCGTAGACCTCTTCGTCGTACATGGTAAGCGCAAGGATCGGAAGCTGCGGCTGCGATTCGCGAATCACCCGCAGCAGATCCAGGCCATTATTTCCGCGCATGGCGATATCGACCAAGGCAACATCGAATTCCTGCTCCATCAGTGTGGCGAGCGCGTCGGTGGCCGACTCGGCACAGGCTGTGACCTGGATGTCTCCCGTGGCGTTCAGGATCAGTTGCAGGCCCTTACGCACCATCGTATTGTCATCAACCAGCAGGACCTGGATTGTCTTGTCAGCCATACGACTCCTCCAGTGGAAGCGTCAGCACCGCCGTGGTTCTGCGGTTCGTGCTCCTCGTAAGCTTCAGTTCGCCGCCGCAATAGCGGGCCCGTTCATACATGCCCATGATCCCCCAGGAATGTTCGTAAAAGATGTGCACCGGATCGATGCCCTTGCCATCGACCGCCGTGGTAATTCTAGCGTGATCGCCCAAGACGCACTCGTCGGGACGGGGATCACCGTGCTGATCAGTCACTTCAGCACCAGCCCCTCCGGTACGGACAGGACGCTTGGTCAAAAGGGGCGGCGACTGAGGCCAAGACTATAGCCGATGAGCCGGCCGCCGATGCCTTGCGGATTGACAATCATCACAATGGCGTAGGCGGAAAACAGGTACTTCATTTGTCCGCGCCTCGTCCAGACCGTCTTGCACGAATGCCCGCGCATCACCATAAACCAGGAACTGATCATTCCGCTGTCGAAGCCGCCGCTCCTCGAGTGGATCATGCGTGTGGATCCAAACGCGCCTGAACTGACACTGGATAAGGTGCACCAGGAACAGGATGCATTCCTGGTGTGCCATCGCATCATCGAACGCCCGGAAGATGTTCTTCGAATTGTCCTTGCATGATTGGTACACCGGTGAATTCCAGTTGCCGAAGAACCGTACTTTCATGGTCAGCCCGATAGGTGGGGCGTCACCGCCCCCGCATGTTTGCTGTCGATCACGGCCTTGCAACGCCGTTTGTTTTTTGTGCGAATGCCGATGGATTTCATCCAGCGTCTGATCCGGTCCCGGCTGGCCCGAATGTTTTTCGATTTCAGTCCTTCCGTAATGCGCAATAAACCGTGCGCTTGCCTGAAGTGCGCGTGCAACGCGTGAATCAGCGCCAGCAGTTGTCACCCGAGAGCTAATGTGTCGCCCCCCGGCATTTCATCCAATCGGAGGAGCTGCTGGTCGATACACCCAACAGTTCGTACATCGCCTGTACGCCTTTTATATCCGAAATTTGCGGCTAACCTCATCCATGCTCAACAACATGCGCTCAGCCAGCCACTTACTAGATATCAAGAACCAGCCGCGGTCCGGCACATTCTGCAACACACACCATGACCTCGTGCGCGCGCTCCTGCGGATTCACGCTTGGCCAGATGCACTCTGTTTCGCCCCGCCTTCATTGTTTCATGGCTGCATCTCTCCATCGAATCATTTTCCGCGCGCCCAGATACTCTGCCATTTCCCCCCGAGCCTCTCGTCTTCTCGATATGGGCACGCAGAGCGAAGTCCGGCGCCTTCCGAGGCAGATGAGTGCGTCCTTAAGCAGCATTGAAACAGTCAATGTTTTATGCGCGACGAATGACTATTTCTAGAGGTAAGCCATCTGAAGCCAGACGTCATTTATGCAAGCGTATGCATATACGCCCGCATATCTAATGCCATAGATATTTTGCGGCGACGCGTCAATTTGGCTCTACGTAACAGCTAATTTGAAATTTCAAAATGGGGTTGACACGGAATAACTATACTTGCAGAATGCATACGTCTGCAATTTGGCAATCAAAGGATTTAATGTGATGGCGGGTGACAATAATTCAGTATGTGTGGTGTGCCGTAAGATTTGTGCCTCCTTAGGCTTGGCTGCCACATATCTGAGCGAGGCTGGAGTATTTCACGCTTGTCGCCTTTCAGTTCCATTTTGTCGACACATAAGGCAGGAGACATCGGGCTGCAAGTCGAATTTGTACGCGTGGACCAGACACAAGGGAGCTTGTCCGTCTTCGGCACTTCGCCAGCGAATTTCCTCACTCCTTTGGCAGTCGATCGATGGACCGTGCCTAAGGCAAGGGTCCTCCATGTCGGCGACGACATGGTATTCACGCTGAATGGAGAAAATAGCAATGTGTGATCGAATTATCGCGAGGGCCTACTTTGACGGAATCAAATACCATGCCGATGGTCCATACGTCATTGATATTGAAAATGGTATCGTCAAAACAGTAATGGCTGAGCGCGATTTCTGCCTGGCTCAGTCAGAATCGCAGAAGCATGCCGACACGATGATCCGAGTACCGTTTGCAATGCCGGGACTGGTCGAGGCGCATGCACATATCTTCCTTGATGGTGGCGAACTGGACCTCGTCGCACGTTCTGAGTACCTCAAGGCGCCATTTGATTCAATGATGGGCGTCGCATCCCGTAACTTAAGACATGCATTGGCGCACGGCGTAACTCTGATCCGTGACGCTGGCGACAAGTATGGCATTAACCACGCCGCGCGCGAGCTGTGCCGAAAGAGCGAGCACCGTTGTTTTCCTGATTTGCGATCCGCCGGCCTGGGCATTCGACGTCCCGCGCGATATGGCAGCTTCATGGCCTACGATGCCGCAGGTGATGAGGATATCGTGACCACGGTGAATCGTATTGCCGACGAAGGCGCGGACGACATCAAAATCATCCAGACGGGAATTATTGATTTTGCAACCGGGCAGGTGAAGGGTGAACCCCAGTTCGACACAGCGGCTTTGTCACTAATTGTCAACACGGCACGTAACAGGGGGTTAAAGACGTTCGCACACTGCAGCGGCCTTTCCGGACTCGAAGTGGCAGTTCAAGCCGGTGTTGACTCGGTAGAACACGGCTTTTTCATTAATGAAGAGCTTCTGAAGCGCATGCGTGACCGACAGATCGCGTGGGTGCCGACGTTTTCACCAGTTTGCTTTCAGCGCGACGATCCGAAAATCGTTGGCTGGGATAGCGTCGCATTGGGCCATTTGCGCCATATTGTAGAGGATCATCTAAGGCACGTCCGGATGGCATACGAACTCGGTGTTCCGCTAGTTGCCGGATCGGATGCTGGTAGTCACGGCGTTCACCATGGGCGTTCACTGATAAACGAACTGTATTTCTTTCTCTCTGCCGGTCTGCCAATGGAATCAGTGCTCACATCTGCTACCTGGCAACCACGGCGCTTATGGGGAATGCGGCACACGATGCTGGCGCCAGGTGCGCTCGCCGACATCGTTTGTCTTAATGGAAATCCGTTTGCTGATTCCAAGTATCTGCGCGACATCGCGATCGTATTCAAAAACGGCGCTCCTGTCAGTACAGACGAGACGATCAAGGCGTGTGCATATGCGTAAGATTAAGTCGCTGCTATATCGCACAGCTGCGCGCGGCGAGGCATTTCTAAAAGGTGTGGCCTTTGACTGCCGCGCGTGCGGTCAATGCGTCTTGTCGCAGACCGGCTTGATCTGTCCGATGAGCTGCCCCAAGGGACTGCGTAACGGTCCGTGCGGCGGGACCCTTGGCGATCGATGCGAGGTATATCCTGATCGTGCATGCGTCTGGATGCGCATCTACGAACGTACAGCAAAGGACAGTACAGAGGTTCCACCACTGAACCCGTCACCCGATGCAGCGCTGTTTTTCACCTCTTCCTATGCCAACTGGTGGAAAGGGATTGATGAGGGTGGGACGACACCGCTTCCCTACCCGGATCTGCCAAAGAATCGCGTCTACCAACCGATTGCGACTCGCTCTCGCCTCGAGGCTGCGCTCAAGTCTGGCCGATTCGTCAAGACATGTGAAGTAAGATCGCCACGTAGCGCCGATTTTGGGCGGCTGCACAAGGAGATCTCTTATGTTAAAGAACAGTTCGATGCCGTCAATGCGACAGCATATTTGAATGGCAAGCCGTCACTGCCATCCGGACGCACCTGCATCGAGCTGCTGTCCGCCGGCGTTGATCCCATTTGCCAGTCGACCTGCCGGGATCATACCAAGACTTCGTTTGTCTCGGAGCTTATCAACAATCACGCAAACGGCGTTCATAATGTCTTGTGTCTGACCGGTGACTCCTATGCAGGAAATCCGAGGATCAAGCAGGTATTCGACATGGATTCATCGCTGATGGTCTTTGAGGCGCGCCATCTTCGCGACACCGGAACGATACATTTCACCGGCCAGACGATGCCCGAGCCGCCGAAGCCATTTATCGGCGTGGCGATCAATCCATTTACCAGACCGATTCATGCGCCAATTCGCCGCCTCAAGCAGAAAATTGCGGCTGGAGCGGATTTTGCGCAGACCCAGCTCATCTTTAATTTGCCTGCATTCGAGCAGTTCATGATCAGGTTTTGCGACGAAGGGCTTGATCGTGAGCTCTTTGTGCTCGCCGGCATTCCTGTCGTCATCTCGAAACCGGCGATGGAAATGATTCCGCATATTCCAGGCGTGGATTATCCGGACGAGATTCGCAAGCGACTTGAAGGTGCTGCAAATCTGCGCGAGGAGGGAATCAAATTAGCGCGGGAGATGGTCGGAGCTGTATCAAAAATGCAAGGTGTCCGCGGGGTGCACCTTATGTTGTTCGGTGCCGATCACTCGGTATTACCTGAGGTCGTCCGCGACATTGATGCTCCCGGTAGCGCGGAGCGAACATAAACAACGACCGCAGAAATGCTTGTTACCACAGTAAGTACCTAAACTTTAAATAACGGAGGCAAAACATGAGGCGCTTAAATACACCAATCCTGGCCATCGCGACTCTATTGATCGCATTCAGTGCAAAGGCTCAGAGCACTCTGCCTTATGGGCTCAAGGCGGGAAAACCCTACGCTGGCACCACTGTACAGGCGCTTGTGGTTGTAACGCCGCAATTTAAGGGACTCGAGTTGCGCGCTGACGAGTTCACTAAGCTGACTGGCATTAATGTCAAATGGACCGAGGTGCCGTTCAAGTCCTTGCAGGAGAAGATGGCAAGCGTCGGTGTGGCTGCGGACGGCAATTATGACGTCGTCAATTATCTTGATGCGTGGGGTCCGGCCAACGCACACTGGTTGGTGCCGCTCAACCCCCTGCTCGCCCGGGACGGCATCAATTTGGATCGCTATCCACCGGCCTTTGTAAAGGCATCCTCTTTCGGCGGTAAGGTGATTGGCCTTCCGATGCGTTCGCATACCCAGTTGTTCTTTTACCGGAAAGACATTTTCGACGAGTTGAAGCTGCCGGCGCCCAAGACATGGGACGACGTCGTGGCGGCAGGCGCCGCCATCAAGAACGCAAAGCCGGGTGTCGGGCCGTTGGCATGTTATTACGGCGCCGACGGCAATCGTCAGAATCTGTTCATCTGGGTGAACTACCTGTGGGGGGCAGGCGCGCAGATTTTCGACGCCAAGGGGCAGCCTGCTTGGGATAGCCCTAAAGCGATCAAGGCAACCAAGGACTTTGTCGGCCTTAATACTGAGCACAAGATCTGTGCCGACGGCGCGGTCTCTGCACTCGAGCAAGACGCTCGCGTCAGCTTCATGCAGGGTAAAGCAGCGATGATCCCTGTCTGGTGGTGGGCTTATTCTGGCTTTGTCAATCCGACGACCTCGAAGCTCAAGCCTGAGCAGGTAGCCTTCACCAGCATGCCGTCGTACAAAGGTGCACAACCCGTTACGCTTGCAACGAGCTTGCCCTTTGCTATCTCTAAATATTCCAAGCACCAGGAAGCGGCGTGGGAATTCATGAAATGGGTTTCGAATCCGGATCTGGAAAAGAAAAACGCCATTGAGCGTAGCGTAGCCGGTGTTGAGGTCATTAACAATGTCGTCAACCACAAAGTCAATCTTGTCGATCCAGCCGTCGACGCAGCGAACAATGGCGTACCTGTAGCTGGTGCAGCAAGTCTGGCTAAAGCCGATGTGATGCCGATGATCGCCGAATGGCCGGAAGTTGGTGATCTGCTATCCAACGCGATTAACAAGGCAGCGTCCGGTGGGGACGTCGAACAACTCCTAAAGGCATCGGCCAAGGATGCAACTCGAGCGTTGCGACGCGCACACAAGTAAAGAAGGTGCATGTATGAACAGCATTGACATTTCCGTGAAAGCAGATGGCCAGAACGCAGGGGTTGCGACACCGATCAAGCCGCGCGGCCTGCAGGATAAGCACTTGAAATACTTGCTGGTCCTGCCAGCGTTTCTGGTAATTGGCTTGACGGCGATCGGCCCGCTGTTCAGCGCGTTGTATCTGGCATTTCGCGAATGGAACCTAAGCAAGTCACCGGTCTCGCTCCCTCTGTGGAGCCTTACCGATGACGGCTTGGGTAACATCGCGTACCTGTTCGACAATTTCGCTCGCGCGTTCGCCGACGACGCGTTGCGGAACTCGATCTGGGTCACAACAGTGTTTACTGCCGCCTCAGTGATCTTGACGGTGGGTGTGGCGCTTGGCGTTGCGCTGCTCCTCGCGCGCGGCACCCGAGGACGGGTGCTGGTTCGCACACTGTTGATTTTGCCGTTTTCCATGAGTCCTGCGCTGGTCGGTGTCTCCTGGCGCTTCATGGTAAATCCTCAGCATGGCCTGGTGCACGCCGTCTTCAAGGATGTATGGCCAGCGCTGGCCAGTATCGACTGGCTGGCCGATCCAGTTCTCGCGTTTGTCGTGTTGCTCGCCAGCGACGTCTGGCACTGGGCACCCTATCTCGCCATGTTACTGCTCGGTGGTTTGGCGTCGGTGCCGAAGGAGTCGCAGGAAGCGGCAGAGATCGATGGTGCGACGGGCTGGCAAGTGTTTCGGGATGTGACGCTACCGTCCATCATGCCGGTTTTGATGGTGTCCGCAGTGCTGAAGGCGATCTTTTCCCTGAAGATGTTCGACCAAGTGTTCATGATCACAAACGGTGGCCCAGGGCAGGCTACGCAAACCATGGCTCATTACATCTATTTTCAGGGATTCAAGTATTACGACATGGGCTATGCGTCGGCGGTGTCGTACTTTTTGGTGCTACCCATGCTAGTGCTGTCTTACTTGTATATCCGTTTAATTTTCAAGCGCTTCTAGGAGCACGTGATGACCGTTCGATATCAAAGCCGACTCTTCGGCGCTACACAGAACGCGCTGATATTGTTCATCGCTGCCGCAATTCTCATCCCGATCTATTGGATGGTCGCAGCTGGCTTTAAAAGTTATGCCGAAGTATTCGAAGCCGGGTGGACGTTTACACCCACCTTGGAAAATTTTAGGGCGATTATGAATCCGCCCTACGAAATTCACAAAAAGTTTTTTAATTCGACGGTGGTTGCCATCGTAACCATTGCCATCGCAATTCCCGTTGCAACACTGTCTGCCTATAGCTTCTCGCGTTTCCGGTTGCGCTACGAGAAGTCGATTTTCATGGCAATTATCGCGACGCAATTCGTGCCGTCGATCATTCTTGTGCTGCCATTTTTCATTCTGTTTCGTGACACGGGGCTGCTTGACACGTGGGCCGCGCTGATTCTAGTGAACTTGTCGTTTGTAACGCCATATGCGGTGTGGATGATCAAGGGCTTCATTGACGCGATTCCACTCGATACCGAAGAAGCTGCGCTTGTCGACGGCTCCACGCGGCTACAGGTAATCAAGAACGTCGTCATACCGATGGCGGCGCCTGGACTCATCACTGCGTCAATTTTCTGTTTCATCATTTGCTGGAACGAATTCTTGCTGGCACTGATTGTAACGAGCAAAGACGCAGTTACCTTGCCGGTCGGCTTGGCCATGTTCACCGCGGAAGAAGGTGATCTTTGGCAGTTAATTTCCGCCACGGGCGTACTGATCATGTTGCCGATGTTTGCTCTCGGCATGATCATTCAGAAGCACTTTATTCAGGGCAGCACAAGCGGCGCAGTCCGCTGATATTTAGGAGGCATCATGGCAGCGATTTCACTTAACAATATAAGCAAGGGCTGGAACGACACTCACGTCATCAAGGATCTTTCTCTTGAGATCCATGATCGCGAGTTTCTGGTGCTGCTTGGCCCCAGCGGCTGCGGGAAAACGACCACGATGCGGATGATTGCTGGATTGGAGGAACCCACCAGCGGGCAAATTATCATGGGCGGTCGAGACATCACCTATCTTCCGCCGCGCGACCGGGATGTGGCCATGGTATTCCAGAACTATGGCCTCTATCCACACATGACGGTCAAGGAAAACATCAGCTACCCATTACGCATCCGGAAAGTGCCGCATGAAAAGCACGAAGCACTGATTGCCGAGGCTGCGCAAAAAGTAAATCTGGAAAATTTGCTGGACCGTAAACCCAAGCAGTTGTCCGGAGGGCAGAGGCAGCGTGTCGCACTGGCACGAGCCATTGTGCGTCATCCGCAGGTGTTTCTTATGGATGAACCGCTCTCCAATCTCGATGCGAAGCTTCGCATAAGCATGCGGGCGCGCATCAAGCATCTGCAGTATGAGCTTGGGACCACGATGGTTTACGTTACGCATGATCAGATCGAGGCAATGACACTGGCCACGAGAGTGGTCGTAATGTATGGGGGAGTCATCCAGCAAATCGACACACCGGAAAACATTTACAACGATCCGGCCAATATGTTCGTCGCTGACTTTATCGGATCGCCTGCCATGAACCTGCTGCGTGGCAGACTGGAGAATGGCGATTTTGTTGGCGACGGGATACGCGTGCCCGGCGTCGGCAAGGGTTCGCACGACGCGGTGGTGCTGGGCGTGCGCTGGGAGGATCTGTCGCTTGCTACGCCAGGCACTGCGCATATGAATGGCGAAATATATACCGTCGAACTGATTGGCGACGCCACTCAAGTCACGGTACAAAGCGGCTCGCAGATGATAGTGGTGCGGACCGAAAAAAACTTCAAGGCAAAATTCGGCCAGGCGGTCGCTGTAAGCGCGCGCGCCGATCACTGCTATCTGTTTGACGCCTCTTCTGAGGCGCGTCTAAGGCACCTCGAAAACCGAGCTTCGCCGACCTCTTGAGCATCTACTACTGACTGAAAGTCTTTAGCGCATCGATCGTATCTCATCACTGCGCTGAATCGTTGACGGGCACCGTTTGAACACGGGAAGCCCAGGTACTTGCACGGCCGTGCGTCGTGCAAATGGGGCTATTACGCCAACTATTTTGAAATTGCCGGTCGCGGCGATAGAAAGGAGAGATACACAAACTTAACGCATAAACCAATTCAAGAATCAGGTGACATCCAACTCGAAACTTCCGATGCCGATATTCGGCATAAATTAACTGGGAGAAGAAAATGAAAAAACTATCCTTAAGTGCACTGGCCTTTCTGACGCCTCTTGTCTCGATGTTTGGCATGAGCAGTATGGCTGCAGCTCAATCGAATATTACGATGTACGGCATTATTGATGCCAGCATCAGTCGCGAAGTTACAGGCGCCGGCGGGGCCACAAGAATGGAATCGGGCATCCACAACGGGAACCGCCTCGGCTTCCGTGGGGAGGAAGACCTTGGTGGTGGCTTGAGCGCCGTGTTCACCATGGAAAACGGCTTTAATCAAGACGACGGCACGGCGGCGCAGGGTGGTCGGCTGTTTGGCCGCCAGGCATTTGTCGGGTTGTCGAGCCGTAGCCTGGGTGCCGTTCGACTTGGCCGTCAGTACTCTCCGGTCTACCTCGCGCAGCTAACAGTCGATCCGTTCCCTGGCATGAAGGGTGACATGACCGGCATTCGCCAATGGTTCAACAGTGGCAATTTCCGCGTCGATAACGCCATCGCCTACATCGCGCCGAGCAATAGCAAATTCACCGGCAGCGCATTGTATTCGTTAGGTGAAGTGGCCGGCAACGCGGCAGCGTCCCGCCAGTATGGCTTCTCTGTCGGCTACACGGGATCACCGCTGACTGGTACGCTTTCCCATCACCTTACCAAAGACAATACCGGCGCTGATAGTGCAAAGGTATGGTTCGTCGGCGGCGCGTACGACATCGGCATAGTCAAGTTTCATGCAGCCTATGACAAGACGACCGGTGCGGGCCGCACCGATATTCGTGATGCCATGATTGGCCTGACAGTCCCTCTTCGCTCCAGCAAGATCATGGCGTCGTTGATTCGCAAGGAGAACAAGGCGCTTTCCAACGCTGACGCGCACCAGGTTGCCTTGGGCTATCTCTATGACTTGTCGAAGCGTACAGCCCTGTACACCTCGGCTGCCTATGTTAACAATGAGGCAAATTCGGGCGTGAACGCTGGCGGCGTGAACGGCGCGAAAAACAAGGTATTCGATGTCGGAGTACGCCATACCTTCTAATCAAACGGCGTAATGAAAGAAGCGGCACCCATGGAGTGATGCCATGGGTGCACTAACGAGCGCTCAATTGTGCAAAGAATTTCACCATGTGCTGCGAGCGAGTTCTCGGCCCATAGATCAACATTCCGCGCTATCGATAACGATAGAGCGCAACACGAACGGCTCTGCAAACATGATCATCACGCGTTCGCCAATGCCACCACATGCCGTTGCCGATGGCGACGGCATGTGGTGGCATGCGTTGGCATCATTCCGGAATTTCAACACTTGCCGAGCCGCCTGAGACGAGCGCCGCACATGCAAAAGAGATGGTAGTAATGGTGTACTGATTTTGTTCATTTTTCTCACCGCGTCTCCCCTGACGGGAGATATGGAGAGCAATTTTTCGCCTGGGTTGGGCGACATATTTATTTTTTTGGAGGCAAACGTGGCAATTCAATTTCCTAAACTCGGAAAGCCGGCAGACGAGAAGGCTGATATTGATCTGAAAGTGCGGCAGACGGTCGAAGGCATTCTTGCCGATATCCAGGAAAACGGCGAGCAGGCGGTACGCACGTATTCCGACAAGTTCGACAAATGGTCTCCCGCCAACTTTCGTTTGTCGCAGGAAGAGATTCAGGCTTGCATCGACTCACTCAGCCCGCAAGCTATTGAGGACATCAAATTTGCGCAGGCACAAATCCGCAGATTCGCTCAGATTCAGTTGATGAGCCTGCGCGACGTCGAAGTTGAGACTTTGCCGGGCGTGATCCTTGGTCACAGAAATATCCCGGTCAATTCTGTTGGTTGCTATGTCCCTGGAGGGAAGTACCCTCTGCTGGCATCGGCCCACATGGGCGTGTTGACCGCAAAGGTGGCGGGCGTAAAACGCGTGATCGCCTGTGCACCACCGTACGAGGGCAAGCCTGCACCAGCGATCGTCGCGGCAATGGCCATGGCTGGCGCGGACGAGATCTATGTTGTAGGCGGGGTGCAGGCCGTCGCGATGATGGCGCTTGGCACCGAGAACTGCGCAGCGGTGGACATGCTCGTCGGGCCAGGCAATGCCTATGTCGCCGAAGCGAAGCGGCAATTGTTCGGGCGCGTCGGCATCGACCTGTTTGCAGGGCCGACTGAGACCCTGGTCATCTGCGACGACACTGTCGACGCGGAACTTGTCGCAGTAGATTTGCTTGGACAGGCTGAACATGGTCCGAATTCACCTGCGGTTTGCATCACTACCAGCAAGAAGATCGCCAACGAGCTGCCGGCGGCCATCGAGTCGGTCCTGGCACGTCTCGCCACACGTGACATTGCAAGTGTAGCCTGGCGTGATTATGGTGAGATCATTCTGTGCGATACGCGCGAGGAAATGCTGTCTGAGGCGGAGCGCATCTGCTCCGAGCACGTGCAGGTGATGACCGCTGACCCCGACTGGTTCCTGCAAAACATGACGAACTATGGCGCGCTGTTTCTTGGCCCTCGCACAAATGTTTCCTACGGCGACAAGGTCATTGGCACGAATCATACACTGCCGACGAAAAAGTCAGGGCGTTTTACGGGCGGACTCTGGGTCGGCAAGTTCATCAAGACACACACTTATCAACGAGTGCTGACTGATGAAGCCAGCGTGTTGATCGGTGAATACTGCTCGCGTCTGTGCGCGCTTGAACATTTCGCTGGCCATAAGGAACAGGCTGATATTCGTGTGCGCCGCCTCAAGAAGAACTGATCGCGACTAAGGAGTCTCTGGTGAAAAGATTGATTGGCAAGGTTGCCGTTATCACAGGTGCAACCGGCGGTCTCGGAAGCGCGATTGCCCATGCCTTCGCCGCCGAGGGTGTGCGGGTGGCGGTCGGATTTCACCGATCGGAGGAGGCTGCAAATGCACTTGTCGCCGCTTTGCCCGGAAGCGGCCATTTTGCGGTAAACCTGCCGGTTACGGCAACTGACGCCGTCAACGCCGCCAGCCAGAGAGTAAAAGTGGTGGCCGGCCGCTGCGACATTTTGGTCAACTGCGCCGGCACCACACGCTTCGTCGCACATGCGGATCTCGATGCGCTTGATGATGAATTGATCGACCAGATCTTTGCAACCAACGTCCGGGGTGCGATTGCCTGCGTGCGCGCATTCCGCCCCCTGTTAGCGGAGAATGGAGACGGCATAATCGTCAACATTTCATCGATTGCTGGCGTCACCGCCAACGGCAGCAATATCGCATACTGCGCCAGTAAGGCTGCGTTGGACAATCTCACGAAGTCGATGGCGCGCGCTTTGGCACCCGCGATTCGGGTCGTGAGCGTATCGCCTGGGTTGATCGATACCGAGTTTGTGCAAGGGCTGGATCAGACATGGCGTGGCCAACAAGTGGCGAAGACACCATTGAATCGCCTAGCTTCGCCAGAAGAGATCGCACGCGCTGTGTTGGCGACGTTAACCCATCTTACTTTCACGACGGGAGCCGTGATCCCGGTCGATGGTGGTCGTCCATTATGAAACCCGCTGAAGTATCGGAGGATGTCTCGCGAAAGGGCACGTTTCCTGGCCGGCACAGTGGCGTTCTCTGGTGCAATCTCGAAGTATGTTTTGAGTCCAGTGCAGAAACACCTGAGCATCGTCGATGTGGAGAGAACAGTATGGAAATGCTTTTGCGTTAAGACTATCTACCACGCCGATGTCAATGGCAAGTATCAGGTACTTCAGCCGTGTCAGATGGGTTTGCTCGCCTCGGTATAGAGACAGAAAGAAGAGGATTTTGTTGTGTGGCCGCCATTGCTGTCGTCGAAAGCACGATAGTCACCTGGATCACCAAGTGAGCGGCATGATTCTACGTTTGCTAATCAAGGAAAAATTCAATGGCTTCAATGACAGATTCCACCGACCTGCAAAGCCGCCTGGTTCGATATCGCGACCTGCGTCCGTGTACGACCGCATTTATCGATACCAAGAGTCCAGGCAGTGACAGGAAGGAAAACTTCACGATTATCGGACCTGGAGTTGCCGAGAATCCTGCACAGTATGTGCATATCACTGAAAAACATGGCTTCAACATCGGCGGCGCGCGTCAGCCGCCCAAGTGCAAGAACTCGGTCCACAGCCATGAAACGGCTGAAGTGTTCATGATTCATTCCGGCATATGGCGTTTTGTCTGGGGTGAGCATGGTGACGCGGGTAGCATCGTTCTTAAAGCAGGTGATGTCATTTCGCTTCCGGCGAGGATGTTCCGTGGATTTGAAAACATTGGGGACGATACCGGGTTCATGTTCGCCATCCTGGGCGGAGACGATCCGGGGCGCGTTCTGTGGGCGGGGCATGTACTGGAACGCGCAAAGGGACATGGTCTGATCCTGCTTGAAGGTGGCCGACTGATCGATACCAGCGCCGGCGAAAAAGTGCCGGACGGTGCTGTCATCGAGCAAACACCAACGCCGGAAGAGCTGGCTCGTATTACCATACCTTCGCTCGAAGAGATGAAGTCATGCATTTTGACACGTGAGGACATGGCAACCGGCGGCGCACAAGGCGGACTTTGCTGCGAGGGCGTGAAGGAATACCCGGTTATCGGCATGGCGAATGCAAGCGACGGTGTCGAAACGTCACCGATGGCTTGGCCGCATGGATTCACATTGCGGACAGTGGAAATTGCGCCGGGTGCAGAAATCATGCTTCATCGCCGTCATTGCCATGAAGTATGGATCATGTATCAGGGTGAAATCGAGATGTCCCAAGGTTCCGATGGCGCGCCGGCGATCAGTATTTCGCGCGGTGATACATTTACCGTGCCGATCGGCGTGCCCAGGTCGTGGCGCAATCGCGGCAAGGAAGTGGCAATTGCATGGGTCGTGCGTGGCAATGATGATCCGGGGCCGGTCGATTTGTTCAAGACGTCGTCGGTCTGATTGCGTCCTGTGGTTCTGCCGATCGTATTCCTCCCAGGTACGCTATGTGACGCGCGACTCTGGCAGCACCAGGTCGCGTCACTATCGAGCCGGACAGCATGCCATATCGGGCACTATGGTGTTGCGCAGACGATCGACGAGATGGCGCGTAATGTGCTGGCACATGCACCTCCGAAGTTCATTCTTGCCGGTCTGTCGATCGGAGGCATTGTAGCGCTTGAAATGTGGCGTCAGGACCCATCACGCATTCAGGCGCTCGCCTTGCTTGATACGAATCCTCACGCGGATACGTCAGAAAGAAAGGCGGCGCGCGCAGTGCAACTCGAATATATCAAGCGCGGTGCACTGAATACCTTGGTGGAAGAAATACTCATTCCAGCTTATCTCTCTGGGAGGCAGCAGAACGATACGGAAATTCGCCAGTGTATTCATGAAATGGCTCATTATCTCGGTCCGGAAGCATTCGTGCGCCACTGCCGTGCGCTGGACACCCGACGCGACAGTATGCCCACCATATCCAGGATCAATGTGCCGAGCCTGGTTCTATGCGGGGAGGAAGATAGAGTGTGTCCGCCCGCATGGCATATCGCGATGGCAGGTCAACTCCCTCGTGGTCGACTGGTGATGATTCCCGGCGTGGGACATTTGAGTGCGCTCGAAAATCCAGAGGCTGTGACCACACAGTTGACCAGTTTTATCGAAAGTGCCTCTGTATAAGCGGAGGCGCAATAAGTAAGCTTGAGTGATCCAGCGTCGAGCCCTAACATGGATGGGCACACGGTGATGGAAGTGCTTTTTCCGCACCCAGCGCGAGCTCAGCGCGCGCCGCCTTCCGGCATCGTCTGCATGGCCAACGGCACAATCTCAGCCGCGTCAGATTGCCCTCGGCATCCACTTCGCGGCAAGCCGTTCTCAATGGCTGGCCTGCCGGACTGCACGAACCGCCAACGCCATGCGATCTCCTGATTTTTGCTGATCCAATGACGCCCGGCAATTTCACGATTCCATAGGTCATCGGCCGCCAGCGCAACGACGCGTGGACGCCTTGCTGTACACGCGTCGATGATTTTTGAATTCACGCGACGCTCCCGTTCACAGCCTTGTTCATCGCTCAATTCGATCGACCTGGACTCGTCCATCGTTCGTTCTGCGTTATGCGAAATAATGTTATGGCAATTAATGTTATGGTAATGCCCGTAGTTCAATGATGACGAAAGGGCTGCATTAGAAGTGCCCTCGTCAACATGAGTTCTGGTCGATTCGGGCAGGCGCTTCATTACTGTAATTGGTCTTTCCCCGCAGTCAACCGATTCAGAAGCCGCCTCCCCGTCGATGGACGAAGCGGCAGACTGGGCAGATTTGCTCGCATATCGACAATCGATGCCTGGCGGCCCTCCAGCTTGAAAACGCTGACCGCAAGGGCCAGCTTGCTCGCTTGATTCTGCATCGCCTCCGATGCCGCCGCGGCTTCTTCCACAAGGGCCGCATTCTGCTGTGTCGTCTGGTCCATTTGCGTAATGGCCTGATTGATGTGCTCGATGCCGGAAGACTGTTCCTGGCTGGCCGCCGTGATCTCGCCCACGATATCGGTGACCCTCCGGATGCTGTCGACGATCTCGTGCATGGTAATGCCCGCCTGGTCGACCAACTTGGTACCGGCGTCGACGCTTTCCACTGAATTGCTGATCAATTCCTTGATTTCCCTGGCCGCCGCCGCCGAGCGCTGCGCAAGACTGCGTACTTCCGCCGCGACGACCGCAAAGCCGCGCCCCTGCTCGCCAGCACGTGCCGCCTCCACGGCCGCATTTAGGGCAAGTATATTGGTCTGGAAGGCGATGCCGTCAATCACGCCGATGATGTCGACAATCTTGCGTGAGGAGGTGTTAATCGATTGCATCGTATCAACCACTTGTGCGACCACCACACCGCCCTTGCATGCCACTTCAGACGCGCACATCGCCAGTTGGTTGGCCTGACGCGCGTTATCCGCGTTCTGCCGCACCGTCGACGTCAGTTCTTCCATCGACAAGGCTGTCTCCTCTAGCGAACTGGCCTGCTCCTCGGTACGCGCTGACAAGTCCTGGTTGCCTGTCGCGATTTCGCCCGACGCAGTGGTAATCGTGTCGGTGCCAGCGCGCACCTCACTCACCACCCTTGCGAGACTGGCGTTCATGTCTTTCAGCGCTTGCATCAGGCGCCCGGTTTCATCCGTTGACCCCACCTCGATCTCGCTCGTCAGGTCGCCTGCTGCAACGGTCTGCGCAACCTTGACCGCTGCGTGCAGCGGGCGCGTGATGCTGCGCGCGACCCACCAGGAAAATGCAATCGCCAGCAGGATCGTGACGGCTGCAAGGCCAAGCATCATCATGACACTCTCGCGATATTGCGCGTCCGCATCCGCGCTGCCTTTGTCCATCAGCTTCCCACCTAGATCTGCCAAGCTTTTCACTCGCGAAAAGTAGAGATCCTGCGCGGGTGTGACAGCCTTCAGCAAATGCTGGGAGGCCTGGTCACGTTTGTCCTCGCCTAGCAATTTGAGGTAATCGCTGCGCGCGCCTAAATACTTCATACGCTCCACCTGCAAGGCACCCATGATCTCTCTTTCTTCCTTCGTCAACAGCAACTTGTCGAGCTGATCGACATTGGATGCAATGTCTTTCCTGATCGCTTCACTCTTTTCCTGCTCGATGTAGGCCTGGTCCGGGTCATAGATGATCATCAGGTTGCGCAATGTCGCCGCTTGCAAACTGACCCCATCCATCACCTTGTTGACAAGCGCTACCCGCGGGTAATATTTCTTGGCAAGCAGATTGGTGCTGTCGGCGAGCGTGCTCAGACGAGCAATCCCCAGTCCCGTGATACCGATCATCAACAGAATGAGCATGCCAAAGGCTACCGCAAGCCGAGTGCCAATTTTCAGGTTTGCGAAAAACATGTTGTTACGTCCTTTTGAATGGATTGTAATTGTTGAACTTTTCCGGTCTCCTCCCGGTGTAAGCGCATTCAGGTTCCATACGCGCAGCTCGGCACACAAGGAACACATGAGGAAGATGGTGGCGGGTCGAGGCCAGCGCAGATAAGTCGCAGCATCAGATACGATTCAGGCCGATTCGAGGTTGAAGACGATTTGCCTTGTCGCGGACACCACGACATGTGCCTGTTTGAACATGAGCCTTGCCAGCGCTTCATCGAAGTCAAATACCCGCGGTGTGCGAGGTGCACATGTGTCCCGCAGCGCGTTAGCAACGGTTTGGCCGGTAGCAGCATGCATAGCCGCATCGTCCTTATCGAGCGGGAGGCGGCTCCGAGTCCACTTGGCAAGGAATTTAGTCATGCCTTAATCCAACTGCGCCGTCTACTCATATCACTGCGTCATGGACGCGTGGACCTCAGGAATAGTGCGGGTTGGTCGACCTGTCCGGCATCAATCTGTTGGTTGGCTCCATCAGCCGGCGCGAAGCCGAGAACAGCGATACGTCGACCTGTACCAGGGTTGAAACCCATGACCACGCGCGGCAAGCGAGCATCGTGCATGCGGATGAACCCGGGCGCAAAGAAAGCGGCCGTGGGCACTGGCTGCGGCTGGGAGGGACGGGCTCGGCTCGCGTGTTCCTGGTGGCGGTCACCCGCGGTCTGTAATCGGCCAAGATGGCACGGGAAAGAGATGTCGCGGGCATCATGGTGTCGGGTCGCTATGGCGCCTATGCTTGAGCGAAAGCTCAACACCGGCCACACACCTCGCGCGGTTCGCGCCATCTCGGTTGCATCATGACGACGGCAGACAATTGCAGGCTGCAAGGGCGCATTCTCCTCGATTTGCTGACTCAAGCAATTCAGGCGCGTTGGGGTAAGGGCGTTATGCCTTCGTTAATTGCATCCCTTTAACAGGGTAAGCGACTACCCCAATACGGTCTGTTTGCCTCGGCATCCCACTTCAGCGTGCCTCTCGACGAGAGTACGACCGGGCACGTTTGATTGACACGCCGACAACTTCGGCCTCCGGGATGATAGCGGGTTTAACGATATCGACCTGGACCCATTTGGCATCAAAATTGGCAAGAACTGCCGAAGCGATACGTTGAGCCAAGGCTTCCAGCAATTGCGTCCTGCTCTCGCCCGCGATGCCGTGGATTGTTTCTGCCACCTTTTCATAATCCACCGCATCGGCGAGATCGTCACTAAAGCAGCTTCGGAAGTTGGCCAGTCCGATTTCGAGATCTATTACAAGGGGCTGAGGTACTATCCGCTCATGCTCGTAGACTCCGACAAGCGCCTCGGTCCTTAACCCTCTGAGGAACACCCGATCTTCAACTATTGGAATGAGCGCCATCCTTGGAAGCGCTGCTTGTAACGGAGCAGAAGGCATTGGCTCACCAGGAGCCACTTCATTTTCAACCTGCAGCAGTGACGACACCATGATTTAATCCGGAGTAAATGCATGCCCTGTGACCAACGACATACGTCTTTTGCTGTGACACTTGCCAGCTTCGCGCCAGCCTGACATGCATGACGATTAAAGATGCTTGCGCGCTTTATTGAACGGATGATCAGGATGGTTGCCGTACACAGAGCGATACGTATCCTGCCGATATCCCCATCCCTCAAGAACGACGGCAATCATTAGCAGTACGCCCAATATTACGAGGATGAAGACGGCAACTGCGTCTATCCACAGCTGCTGCACTCCTGTACTTGCCGCAGCGATCGCTAGGGCCAGAGTGAAATACCCGCCATTTTTGTGATAGGCCTCGAACCACCGTCGCCTCGGCGTCATGTCATAGTGATCGCCGTGCCATGTGGATGGATCCGACGGATCGGAGTGAGCGCCATGCTTGCCACCGTGCGTGCCTCGAAACCAAGCTGACACGATCTGCATACAACCGAAAACAACCGTACCGATCCCGAACACGGCATGCAATGATCCGCTGAAACCCTTGCTGACAACGAGCGCCACCGTCATCCCTGCAAGCGACAGCGCGATCGCTGTATAAAGAAACGTCCAATGAATCGTCCACCACAGCAGGTTGCGGTCAAAACGTCCAGTTCCTCTAGCGATGCCATCAGGCTTAGGCAACGGCTTGAAGAACCGAATGGCAATGACGCCAGCGGGTACCAGTACGAACCAAGCCGTGATCATCAGAAACGCGTGTCTATCCCAGTGGATATCAATGGTTCGGCCAAGGAAGGCTAAGTAAACTTCGGTAGGGATCTGAGTGTTCATCTTGACGACTTAACGTTATTCATCGACGGCTCGGTATGATAAAAGCTCCGGTGTATCAGCTATATCTTGAGCGCTTGGCGGTTGAAGATCAGTTCGGGATTAAGACGATTTTCTAGCCCCGCTACCACGTTTTGAGCCGCGACCACCCCCATTCGCCTGGCCGCTTCTTCTGTCAGCGCTGCGCTATGCGGGCTAAGAATGACATTCCGCAACGCCATGAATGGGTGATCCAGCGCCGGCGGCTCATTTTCGAATGTATCGATACCTGCGCCTCCAAGCGCCATACGCCCTGTCAGCGCCCGGTGCAACGCATGCTCGTCAATCAAACCACCACGTGCGGTATTCAAGATAATCGCCGTTGACCTCATTGCAGCGAGTACTTCGTCGTTGACAATACCGCGGGTTTCCTTCGTCAGCGGCAAATGCAGGCTCAGAACATCGACTCGCCCGAGTTCGCCACGCCAGTCTTCGACCTTGACGACGCCTTCTGCCGCCGCACGCTCGGCGGAGATCATGGGGTCAAAGACCAAGACGTTCATATCAAACGCGCGTGCACGTTTTGCCACCTCTCTCCCAATACGCCCAAAGCCAAGAAGCAGCAGCGTCTTGTCAGAAAGCTCGGTAGCGGCCAGGCTGTCACGGATTCCCCATGCCCCCTTGCGCACAGACTGGTCATAACTCACCAATTTCTTCGACAATGCCAACATCATGGCCATCGCCTGCTCGGCAACCGAAACGGCGTTGACTGGCCCAACGACGGTGACGGGAATGTTGCGCTCAGAGAGTGCGTCTACGGGAAGATTGTCACAGCCTACGCCATGGCGTGAAACAACTCGGAGCTTGGTGGCGTTAGTGATATGAGCTTCCGTCATGACACCATAACGAATAAGTACTGCGTCCGCCGCCTCGACGCTGCTCACCGGGATGGGTGCGCCGGGATCCGAGATCACCTCAATCTTTAAACTTGCATTTGCCTGGAGCACTTCCATTCCCGCAGGATGGATCTGCCCGACTACGAGCACTGTCTTTATCTGTGTATTCATGTAATACCTCGTACCGGAAGGCACACTACCGCTGCAGGGCACCGCGCCATCCAAAAAAGAACCATCGGCTTATTACAGCTTGTCCATTTCAAGAATGTAGAGCCCCGCGTTGGAATCCGTGCAATAGATCAGCCCTTTCTCGTCGACAAATACGTCGGTCGTGTCGATGACTTTGGGCCGGTTCGGACGGTAGTCCATCATTCGGGTCGGCGCCGGTGGCACAAGCGCGGCAATCTCTTGCGGCCGGAACGGATCGCGAATGTCGTAGACACGTAGACCCGCATTTTGGTAGGTCACGAAAAGTATCTCGGAACTTTGAAAGCTCTCTGCCCGGTTCTCGTGGATATTGTGCGGTCCAAATTGACCGCCCTTCATTGCATAGTCAATCTCACCAGGAATCGGCAGAGTCGAAATGCTGATCGGATTGGCTGGATTTCGGATATCAAAAATCCAGTTCCGCTTGATGCCATCCTCGCAGTTGTCGAACACGGCCTCTTCGACGACGACAAGAAGACCTCTGTCGATCAACGGCAGTGTGTTGTGCGTCCCGCCGGCAAAAGGTGGCGCGAAGTTTCGATGCGCAAGCAGCTTCGGGTTGTAGCGATCGCTGATATCGATGGTAGTCATGCCCCCGTCACGCCAGGCGCCGCATGCGAGGTCGCCTTTGATAATAGCGTGATGCAAGGCGTAGCGATACTTGGGATCCCAGTTCGGCGTCTCACCCGCGGCAGCATTCATGCCAGGCAACCACAGACGACTTACCGGAACGGGATTTGTCGGATCTGCCATATCGACAACAATAAAAATATCGTCTGTAAATCCTGGAGGTAACGCCGACACGTAAGCCCATCTTCCACCCTCGTACCAGATGCGATGAACACCAAGACCGTCTAATGGCATAAAACCGATTTCACGCGGATTTGCCCGGTCCGTAATATCGAACACGCGCATACCAGCTGAGTAACCGCGATTGGAAGCCGATACATCTACCTTGCCCGCGATGGAGCCGGAATAATACTCGCCAGCATTGACATTTTCATCGCGCAGCATGTCTTTCATGTTAACGACAAGAAGCAGGTCGCCATTCGTTTGCAAATGCTGGCTCCACGTCCCGAACGGCTGGGGAACATGACGTACAAACTTGGGGTTTGCGGGATCACGCACGTCCACTACGGAGAATCCCCCGGAGAAGACGTGACCGATATACGCGTAACCGCCGCTGACCATCACCTGCACACCGTCGCTGCGGCCTCCCTGGTCGGAGTGTCCAACGATTCGCATGTTATGTGCGTAGTCTGGCTTCAGATGCTCAAGCATTGCCATATAAGGCCCCTTCAAAATAGCGTTTTGTAGTTATTTCTGGTGCGGCGGAATAATTAAGGTGATGATGCGGGAAGCATGCGCACCGTTGATTTGTTACTTGAACCGCGCAAAATAAGAATTATTCTTGGCAATTTCGGCGTCTAGATCGAGTGGATATTGACCAAACTCCTTTACCAGGTCGAACAGCGCAACCACGTTTTCCGGGGGCGTATCGTGACTAATGTTGTGGCAAGGCGCGATGATGTAGCCGCCATTCCGCCCAAGGTCATGAATTCGCTTGGCAACTTCCCAACGAAGCTCGTCATAACTTGCATTCGGCAACAATTGCTGGACGTCGATTGCCCCGTGAAATGAAAGGCGATCACCAAAACGCTCTTTCAAATGTGCGGTGTCTTCCATGCCCTTTGTCGACGTTTGCACCGGATTGAGGATATCCACGTTCATCTCGATGATGTCCTCAATGACGGGCAAGACCGCACCGTCCGTATGCATCATTAGCTTGACGTCGGCAAGGCTCTTGATGTGGTTATGCAGCTGTGTCATCCACGGCTTGATTCGCTCACGGAACAACTGGGGCGACATGAGCATTGACGTTTGCGTTCCCAGGTCATCGGTCACATAGGCAATCTGTACGTATGGGCCGACGTCGCGCATATATCTGGTCCACATTTCCTTCAATGTCCAGGTAATCCGCTCGAGCAACGCGTCAGCAAAGTCAGTATCAATCACAAGATCCATGAAGAACTGCTCGTAACCACGCATCTGCAGCGCTGTCATCAATGGGCCGGCCTTGATCGCATCGGCACCGATCACATAACCGGTGTTTTCGAACAAATGCTTTGCTCGCGCGCCAAGTCCTTCAAATTGCTTGGGATCATCGACCCGCGGCCACTGGAATTTGTCGATATCCTTAAGGGTAGCCTTCTTCAATGGCGCGCCGTCAACTGCGAAGTGGTCCTTGTCGGCGGTTGCACGATAGGGGACGCCCCACATGTCAATGTAACCGTCGACATCCTCACGCTCTTTTACTTGAACGTAGTGTGGAACGACCCAGCGGAAGTCGACGCCGAAGCGCTGCAACAACTCCTCATCCGGCACCACTGTTTGTGCCATGCGATCAAGAATCAAACGTTCGTTTTTCATTGGAACGTTTCCGAGGTAATTGCGGATCGCGGGGTATGCCCTTTTATGGATTGAGCCGATATGCTTGCCCATATCAACAAGCATGCGTTCCGGCTGCTGGTGATTCATCGCCGTCTTAAATATTTCTCTTGGTGTCATTCTTTACTCACTTGGTGCAGTAATCAGGATTAAACGGTTGTTACGGACCGTGCGCTCATTCTTCGCTATCAGAATCATGGCTATGGCCTCGCAGTATCAGTGCTATTGGCGGCACGCCACGTCAGGCGGCGACGCCAATGCAATCTTTCACGGCGCGTACGGCGTCTGTGGCATCCCGCCCGAATCCCGCCGCACCAATCTCATCGGCGTAGTCCTGCGTGATCACCGCCCCGCCCACCACAACCTTCACGTCCTCACGA
>NZ_DATFAI010000051.1:0-6900 GCF_035254685.1 Noviherbaspirillum sp.
CGTTCAGAAGCGAAACCACGTCCCCTCCCGCGTCAACCGCCCCCTGAACAATCGCCACCACCGTCTTGCGGTCGCCCTTGCAGATCGCGTTGAACAGCGCATCTCTATCAGTCACGTCCTCTTCCTTTCGCAGATATCCAGGTCGCCAGTCAGCACAAGACCGGCGCCGGTGCCGTTACTTGTGTCAGCGTCAAGGCAGTAAGGCTGTAGAGCTCTGTCAGCTTGACGCACACTAAATAAAGGCTCGCCTTATCCCGTGGGTTAACGGCCGTACTCCAAAGTCAAGCGAAGACCTAGTCCTCGTTGCATGCGTATGCATTGTGTTCTCATTCGAATATCGTGTCAACCAATTTTTAGCTGTTTTTGCCCAACTTGCATCTCCCAAATTTCCTATTTCTTGGAATGGCATTAATTGAATTATTCGGTTGCATACGCATGCCAATAGCGAGGTCATTGCTGATCTGTTATATTTCTATGGCTTCGCAGATATCCTGCATAACCACTCAATTGTCGTTGCCGGGAGACCGACTACTTTGGCGCCAGGGGATCTGCCCTGCGTGTTTTAGTCACAGGGTTCACTCAAATCGGAAGGTAGCGGGAAGTCGCTTGTCGCGGGATAGCGACGCGTTAGCCGGACATGTTGGAATGCGCAATAGGCGAGTTCACTGCGTCATGCATTTCATGCATATCAGGTACACTGCTCTTTTGCTGGCGAGTGAAAGAACTATCACTCCTTGATCACAAATTAACTCATAAGAGTTCTCAACGCTCAGCACACGACAAGACTGTCAGACCACTCCAATGAACCGCCGAATTTTTGCCGATTTGCTGAATAACGCGCATGCGGCTTCTGCCGTTGCTGTCGGTCACCGCCGTCAGCTTGAACACCATATGGATTTCGTTGCGTATCAAGCAGGTGGCGTCGGGGTGAGAGTCGCCGGTTGTGTCGAGGAAGCTCAGGCTTAATGGAAAAGAGATGAAGACACCGGTAACTTCGTTCGATGTAGCCCGCCTTGCGGGTGTCTCGCAATCAGCTGTCAGTCGCACCTTTACACCAGGCGCCAGCGTGTCGAAAGCGACGCGGGAAAAAGTTCTTGAGGCAGCCCGCAAACTCGGCTACCGTCCGAATGCCCATGCCCGCAGCCTCATCACTGGTCGCTCCAACATCATTGGGCTGGTCCTCTCTGACCTTGACAATCTGTTCTATCCGCTTGCGCTGGAGAGGCTGGCCAAATGCCTGCAAGCCGACGGCTTCCATGTGCTGCTGTTCATCACTGAAAACAACAATTCGGACAGCCTGATTGGCGAACTATTGCAATATAATGTCGACGGTATCGTGCTGGCATCAACGACGTTGTCGTCGGGTCTGGCGCAACATTGCGCTGACGCCAACATTCCGGTAGTTCTGTTTAACCGCGTGCTGTCGAAGGACGACACGGGCGCAGTAAGCTCGGTTCGGTCGGATAATATTAGTGGCGGCCAAGAAGTGGCCCGTTTCATGGCCGCTGCCGGCAATCGCCGCATTGCCTACATTACCGGTTACGAAGAGTCTTCGACCAGTATGGAACGTGAACGCGGGTTCCGCGAGGGTCTCGCCGAGTACGGAATGCGTGTCTATGCTCGCGCCATTGGGAACTACGATTTCGAGACCGCTCGCCGAGCGACGCTGGAACTGTTCAGCTCTTCAGACGATCATCCCGATGCAATTTTTGTGGCAAGCGACCATATGGCGTTTGCAGTGATGGACACACTACGCCACGAACTGAAGTTACGCGTTCCAGAGGATGTCTCCGTGGTCGGATTTGACAATGTACCCCAGGCGAACTGGCCGTCCTATCTGTTGACGACTGTGGAACAGCCCTTGGATCTCATGATCGAGGCGACTATTAGACTAGTACACCGCTCACTGGCTGATGAAGATACCGGTCCGCGGTGCGAAACCGTTGTTTTGCCCGTGCACCTGGTAATTCGCGAATCGGCAAGGAAGCCAGCCAAGTGAGCGGCGCCCGGCTGTATTACGCCTCACTGCAACTTGCAAGCAGCGGCCTGGCAGCGCTCCATGCTCGGCGACGCTGCCAGGTCACTCTGGAACTTATCTGTTAACACCGATCTGACATAGCGCCGCTTCAAGCGTGTTTTGTAGCAGGCAGGCGATAGTCATAGGTCCGACACCGCCGGGGACGGGAGTAATGGCTCCAGCAATTTCCTGCGCTTCCCGTAAATTGACATCACCAACAAGCCGCGTGCTTCCATCAGTCGTGGCAACACGGTTGATGCCCACGTCGATTACCGTTGCACCCGGCTTGATCCAATCGCCTCGGACAAATTCAGATTGACCAACTGCCGCGACGAGAATATCCGCACGACGACACTCACTTGCCACGTCGTGCGTGCGTGAATGAACGACAGTCACGGTGCAATGCTCGCGCAGCAATAGCGCTGACATCGGCTTTCCGACGATATTGGACCGGCCAATAATCACCGCATGCTTCCCCGACAGGTTCCCGAGATGATTCTTCAGAAGCATCAGACAACCCTTCGGGGTACAGGGAATGAGCGATGGCAAACCGGCATTGAGCCGCCCGACGTTCGTGACATGAAATCCGTCCACATCCTTCGCCGGATCGATCGAATCAATCACGGAGGCGCTGTCAAGATGACGTGGGAGTGGCAACTGCACAAGTATTCCGTGAACTACCGGATTCTTGTTGAGTTGGCCTATCAGATCAAGCAAGTCCTTCTGTGAGGTTTCAGAGGGGAGACGATGCTCAAATGAGCGCATTCCGACCGCTTCCGTCTGTCGCGCTTTGTTTCGTACATATACCTGGCTTGCCGGATCATCGCCGACAAGCACGACTGCCAGTCCAGGAACCAATCCGTATGTTTCGCGGATTGATGCGACCTCCTCGGCCATCTTTCGAGTCAAGTTCTCAGCAAATGCCTTACCGTCGATGATAGATGCTCTACTCATGCTCAATATCTTCTCCGTGCCAATTGTTCTACCTGCAGGTTCACGCCAACAGGTGTGAACCTGGGCGGACGCGTGGACTATGGATTTACGCCACGGCCATCTGCGTCAATAACCAGCTCCACGGGCGCCACTTTGCGCTGCCTGGCGAAATGCCTGTGTCATTAATCCTGTCGTGGTGCTAGCGAAATACCGCCCTCCCCAGGCAGCGTATTTATTCTCTTCGTCTTCACCAAGCGCCAGTACGCCTGGGCATTTCCCGGCCGCGGCCACGGCACGCAGTGCATGTTCGATCGCGCGCTGCACCTCGGCCTCGCCCCATCGATTTTCGTATCCCATGTTATGGGCCAGATCATTAGGCCCCACAAAAACTGCGTCAACGCCGTCCACCGCGGCGATCTCTGCGGCATTGGCCACGCCTTCGGGGGTTTCAATCATTACGACAAGTGCGATATGCTCGTTGCTCAATTTTGTGTGCGCCGGCCCGCCAAATGCCCCATAGCCGGCTGCGCGCGTGCTAAACGCACTGCCGCGCAGGCCGCTCACGCCGCTCCGGTGCGGATAGCGAATTTTCTGCACAATGTCAGCCGCCTGTTTTGCGGTGTCAACCATCGGTATTTGCACACCGCTAGCACCCATGTCGAGTATGCGCGCAATGTCCTGCTCGAAGCACCGCACAAGTGGCGGGATTCCGCTTGCTCTTGCCGCGCGCAGCATGTGCTCAGTGATCTGGAGATCAGAACTACCATGCTCGTTGTCGATAACAATGAAGTCAAAACCGGCGTAGGCGCACATCTCGACGATGGCGGGTGATGGAAGGCCGTTGAAAACGCCACGCAGGCGTTTTCCGCTACGCAGCAGGTCAGGCAGGCGTGGGTCAATTGGATGGAACTGATGCATCTCGAAATTCTCCTGGCAGTTTGTCTCGAAACCGGGCTGAAAAAAGCCAGCCCTGCTCGTCAGATAATGTGTTTAAAGTTTCACTTCACTCGTCACGCCCACTGGAGTAAGCGATCGGAAAGATCGATATATCGCTCTTGCATACGATTGCGTTTCTGATTTACCTTTGGGTAGTGGCGATTATCTTGCTGGTGAGTCGTTCCGCTTCGCACCTCTTGTTGGTCAGTGAGCTATGCACATGCTGGCTCAGCGCCGACATGCGCAGGATATGCAGCATCCTCGTCACCACAGAGTGGCGTACCGATCATCAAACCCAGGAGCGAGTGGAGCGGCGTGAGGCAGCCCGCGCTCGTTGTAGATACGGCAAGAGCATCGCTCCCGAATCGTTGTAGCAAGCGCCCGACTCCGCGCGGGTCCCATAGACGGGATGCGCCGCCATTGCCTCTCACAGCACCGTGGGGCGTTGGCATCTCGGTGCGAATCGCGTGTCGGACAAATCTATGGCCGGGATGGTCAGCGCAGACGCTTCGATGCGTATGGCGCGCCACGGCAAAGACTAACTCGCGTGCAATTTCATTCTGAAAATGATATGCGGCGTAGTCGCTTTCAAGCCAACGCATAGCCTCGCGTGAATCCAACCCGCATGTCACGAGATACAGGCATGCTTTCACATCTCCTGCAGTCGATGGTTCTACACGCGGTGTCAGCAGCAGTGGTTCATCGCCGTGCGTCAGGTCGTGCAAAATTTCAGCGGCATTGACTTCGATGACAGCAGCAGCGGGCTTTGCTAGTGTTTGCACACAGCGCAATGCCAAAGCGAGGCATTCTGACAGCTGCTCATACGCGGCATCCGTCCCCTTGCGAACGCGCTCGACGTCGCGGCGATTCGCCACGCGATCATGCGCCTGTGTCAAGAGGTCATCTCGATCGAAATCAATGTACATTTTCGTCTGCCTCCATATAACTTTGCGTCTGGTCATTGGGCGCTTCGTCAATTGCCTCAGGCAAGTACAGCGCGTCGATGAAATTACCCTCAAATGAATCGACGAGGTTTAGTTCAACGATGCGAGGACGCAGGTGTATCTCATGCATTACTTTCGCCCGCCCATAGTCGACCAAGGATAGATATGCGCCGGCTAGTGCACTATTTCCCATCACGACAAAGCGCTCCGTCGGCAGCCTGGGTAGCATGCCGATGCACATGGCGTTCTCAAGATTTATGTGTCGTGCAAAACCTCCGGCGAGAAGGATGCTACTGACATTGCCAATAGAGCGGCCCTCCTGCTCGAGTAATGTCTTGATGCCAGAGAAAATCGCTGCCTTCGCCTGCAAGATTTGCGCAATATCTGCCTCGGTGACTAGAATCTGCGAATCTTCCCGCGTCTTGGTACGCCTGGTGAGCGCGCAAGCGTGCACTGATTGTCCGGCGATATCGAGTTTCACGTGCCTATCGCATTCCTTGAGGCGTGCAATAACGAAACGACCGGCCCTGTTGATCAACCCCCGCTTAAAGCCTTCCGCAATAAAATCGATGATTGCGGAGCCGCAGACGCCTTTGGGTGGCGCGTCCTCGATGCACTCAATCGTAAATTCAAGATCCGGACCGATCTTGACGTGCGCAATTGCTCCTTTTGATGCACGACAGCCATGTAAGAGCCCCGCGCCCTCGAACGCAGGCCCGGCTGGCGTGGCGCAGCAAATAAGGCCATTCCGATCCTTGAGCACCATTTCGGCATTGGTCCCAATATCGACAAGCAAGGTCCCGTCCGGTTGCGACTCCAGTTCGGCAACGCAGATGTCCGCGGTAATATCACCACCGATATACCCGCTTATCGCCGGGATTACCTCAACATGAGCATCTGGATGTCCGTGCATGTGCAACTGACGTGCGGTCACCATCTCTGCGTAGCGGACGCATGGATTGAAGGGCAGCTTTCCAATGTTTGATACATCAAGACCGAGTAACAGGTGAGCCATCACTGTGTTACCGGCGATGACAAAAGACTTGATATTGTCCCGGGTGATACCTTCAGCATGGCACACGCTGTCGATAATAGGATTGATCGTATCAAGCACGACCAGACGTTGCAGACGCTCTACATTTTGCGCTGACTTGGCTGCCGAAATGCGTGAAGCAACATCGTCGGCCATTTCCACCTGTTGGTTATAACGTGCGGAATTTTGAAGTATGGCCCCTGTTTCCAAATTGATCAGCAAGCCAACAACTGTCGTCGTGCCGATATCAATTGCCATGCCGTAGGAACACCCAAGGCTGTCGCCGCCCTCAAGGTCAAATACCTTCCAATGGTCTCCGAATGCCGTCAGAGTGACGTTTATCATCTGAGCGCCAGTGCCAAGCAACCGACACAAGCGTTTCGTCATGCTCAAGGGCACACTGACAGATTCCAATCCGCTCGTTCGCCGAATTTCATCAACCATGCGCTCCTGGTCGGAGCGATGATCAGTCAGCGATGCTGCCGGCACGGCAACACAGATCTTTCTGATCGGCGGATTCACTGCTATGTTCGGCGGCAGGTAAAACTCGTGCTCTATTGCTCCGCCGATCTCGATCAAAGAACGTGAGGGTATCCGAACGACTGAGCGATTTCCAACCAGCTTCGTGCAGCAGGCAAGCACATTACGGGGATGAGAGGACGAGGTGGAGATCGGCTTGCCTGCAACCGTCACCTCTCCTTCCTCAAGAACGACCTTGCAGCCGCCGCATGTCCCCTCGCCCCCGCATCGCTTATTCAGGAAATATCCGTGGTCATGCAATATCTGGTCAAGCTCGAGACGAGTGACTTCATCGATCACCAGCTCGCTGTCGAATGTCTTAACGGTCAGTTCCATGGCTACGGTCTCGCATGATCAGTGCTGTTGGCGGCACGCCGCGTCAGGCGGCGACGCCAATGCAATCTTTCACGGCGCGTACGGCGTCTGTGGCATCCCGCCCGAATCCCGCCGCACCAATCTCATCGGCGTAGTCCTGCGTGATCACCGCCCCGCCCACCACAACCTTCACGTCCTCACGA
>NZ_DATFAI010000052.1:0-200476 GCF_035254685.1 Noviherbaspirillum sp.
AGCGGCGCGGAAGACGGCGAGCTGAGGAATGCTTTCGACGACTTGCGGCGCTATGCATTGCACCACTTCGAGTCCGAGTCGGAACTGATCCGCGACTGGCCCGTCAACCGCGCGTACAAGGAAGCGCATGCCAAGGCGTACCGCAGTTTCACGGAACTGATCAACATGGCGGATGCCTTTGTGGCAACGCAACTTGTCGATGTGGTCGACCATCTGCTGGGCTTCCTGGTGAAGTGGCATATCGCCGGGGTAGATGCGCGGTTGATCAGGCAGATGATGGCATTGCGCTCGGGTGGTGCGGATGGGCAGGCGGATGGCGGCGGCGATCCCCTGCACGACGTGCTCATCGACATGCTGGGTGATTTCTACGACAGCGTCTGCGCGCGCACCTTCGAAGTGATGGCATTGAACCGCCGCCTGCATGACGAGATCGAGCAGCGGCGCCGCACCGAGCTGGCGTTGAAGCAAAGCGAGGAACGCTTCAGCACCCTGTATCGGCATGCACCGGTGCCGATCTGGGAAATGGACTGGTCGAAGATCAAGCAGGCGCTGGCTGCGTTGCGGGAGAATGGCGTCGAGCATCTGGAGGCATGGCTGGATGAAAAGCCGGGTGAGATCAGGCGCCTCGCTGCCTTGGCCCGGGTTGTCAACGCGAACGATGCGACGCTTGCGCTGGTCGGCGCGGGCAACATGGAGCAATTGCCTCGCACGCTCGACGCTTATCTGAGCGAATCGGCAATGCGCGACTTCGCGCAGCAGCTGGTGAAGGTCTTCAACGGACAGCTTGTGTTCGAGCACGAAAGCGAACTTGTTCGACTGGACGGCGCGATGCGGCAAATCATGGTCAAGCGCTTCGTTACGCCCGGCCATGAGCAGACCCTTTCCAGCGTCATCCTGACCACGGCGGACATCACTGAACGCAAGCGCGTCGAGCGCGACCTGATCGAGGCGCGTGACAAGGCGACGGAGGCGACGCGCGCCAAATCCGAATTCCTCGCCAACATGAGCCATGAGATCCGCACGCCGATGAACGGCATCATGGGCATGATCGAACTGGCGCTTGACACGACCCTGACCGCGGAACAGCGCCAGTACCTTTCCTATGCGCATTCATCGGCGGAAGGGCTGCTGGGGATCATCAACAATATCCTCGATTTCTCGAAGATCGAGGCCCGAAAGCTCACGCTCGAATCGGTCGCCTTCGATCTTCGCAAGACCCTGCATACGATGGCCGCGCCGCTCATGGTGCGCGCACAGCAGAAGGGATTGTGGCTTGACGTGTGCATCGATCCCGACATGCCGGAATCGCTGCTGGGCGATCCGCTGCGTCTCTCGCAGGTCCTGCTCAACCTCGCGGGCAATGCGCTCAAGTTTACGGAGACCGGCGGCGTGACGCTGGAGGTGGTTCCGCGCAAGCGCGAGGGCGGCCGGATCCTGACAGCCTTTGCCGTCAGGGATACCGGCATCGGCATCGATGCTGCGCAGAGCGAGCTGATTTTCGAGCCGTTTACGCAGTCCGATGCATCGACCAGCCGGCAGTTCGGAGGGACTGGCCTCGGCCTGGCGATCAGCCGCATGCTGGTCGGCCTTATGGACGGCCAGATCGAGGTGCAAAGCACGCCGGGCGAGGGAAGTACATTCTCCTTCGAAGTGTGGCTTGGCCTTGCGGACGAAGATGCCCAGCGCGGCGCACCTTCCGGCGTGCAAGCACTGCGACGGGCGCCGGTGCCGGTGAATGCATCGCTGGAGATTCTGCTCGTGGAAGACAACGAGGTAAACCGCAAGTTCGCGCTCACCGTCCTGCAGAAGGCAGGACATCGCGTCACTGCCCTGGAAAACGGCAAGGAGGCGGTTGAGTTGCTGGAATCGGTGCGCTTCGACCTCATCCTGATGGACGTGCAGATGCCGGTCATGGATGGCCTCGAGGCGGTCAGGCGCATCCGTGCGCTGCGCATCGACACGCCGATCATTGCCCTGACGGCGCATGCGATGACGGGCTATCGCGACATCGTCATGGAGGCCGGCATGAACGATTACCTTGCCAAGCCGATCCGGGGCCGCACTCTGCTCGACAAGATCGATGAATTAATGCGTGGCGTACAAAGCACCGCTGCGGTGGAAGTGCTGTCAGCATCCGATGCGCCGCGTACGCCGCCGGTGTTCGACCTCGATGAAGCACTGGCCACCGTTGACGGCGATGCCGTGCACTTGCAGATGCTGGCAAGGCTGGTACTCGAACAGATCGATACCGACCTGCCCGCGATACGGCATCTTGCGTCCGGCCAGGACGCGCAGGGCCTGAAGGACATGGCGCACCGTCTCAAGAGCAGCCTCGGCTGCATTGCGGCCTATGCCGCGCATGCCGCTTGCGTGGCGCTGGAAACGCAGGCGAAAGCGCCGTCGCCGCAGGATTTTTCGGCGGCATGTGAGCACCTTGCGGACGAGGCCGCGCGCCTGTCGCCGGTATTACGGGACGTCGCGGCAGGCATTTTTTCTTTTCAACTGATGGATGAAGCCGCTAATGAACATTGATTATTCCAGGGACCTGCGCATTCTCGTGGTGGACGATGTACAAGTACATCGTTTCCTGATGAGTTCCGGCATCGAGAGGGTCAACCCGTTCGTGCATGTCGAACAGGCATCCGGCCTGGAAGAGGCTATCGCCAGATTGAATGACCAGCACTTCGATGCCGTGGTCTGCGACTGGAAGATGGCGGGCGGCGACGGCAACAGCCTGGTCAAGTGGATGCGGGCCCGCGCGAATTACCGCCGCGTCCCGTTCATCATGATCTCGGGCAATGCGGACAATGAAGACATCATTCGCGCCTTCATGGAGTTCGGCGTCGATGCCTATGTGGTCAAACCGTTTTCCGCGAAAGATCTGTACGACAAGATCATGGCCGCGCTCCACAAGCGCAAGAGCACGTAGATGAAGCGTATCAAGGTCATGCTGGTGGACGATTCCGCCGTGGTGCGCCAGGTCGTCACAGGACTGCTGGAGGGCGAGCGCGACGTCGAGGTGATTGGCGCGGTGGCCGATCCGCTGCTTGCCATGACGCGCATGAAGACCGAGTGGCCGGATGTCATCGTGCTGGACATCGAGATGCCGCGCATGGACGGCATCACCTTCCTGAAGAAGATCATGGGCGAGCGCCCGACGCCGGTCGTGATCTGTTCGACGCTGACCGAGAAGGGCGCGCAAACGACGATCGAAGCCATGGCCGCCGGCGCGGTGGCGGTCATCACCAAGCCGAAGCTTGGCTTGAAGCAGTATTTGAAGGACAACGCCGACGACCTGGTGAACGCGGTGCGTGCCGCCGCCCGTTCGAACGTCAGGCGGATTGTGTCGAGCCACGCGCCGCCCGTCATCGTTGAAAAACACTCGGCCAGCGTGATTCTTCCCCCGCCTGGCAGCGACGCGATGACGCGCACCACACAACGCGTGGTGGCGATCGGCACCTCGACCGGCGGGACCCAGGCGCTGGAGGCAGTGCTGGCGGGCTTGCCGCGCGTCTCGCCGGGCATCGTGGTCGTGCAGCACATGCCTGAAAAATTCACCGAGGCGTTTGCCGCGCGCCTCGACAGCATCTGCCAGATCGAGGTCAGGGAGGCACGCAATAACGACCGCGTCATCCAGGGGCAAGCGCTGATCGCGCCGGGCGGCAAGCACATGCTCTTGCGTCGCCAGGGCGCCCAGTATTTCGTCGAGGTCGTCGATGGCCCGCTGGTCAACCGCCACCGGCCTTCCGTAGATGTGCTGTTCCGCTCCGTTGCCAAGTGCGCCGGCCCCAACGCGCTGGGCGTGATCATGACCGGGATGGGCGACGATGGTGCCGCGGGCCTGCTGGAGATGCGCAATGTCGGCGCCCGTACGTTGGCGCAGGATGAAGCGAGTTGCGTCGTGTTCGGCATGCCCAAGGAAGCGATCAAGCGCGGCGGGGTGGCGAAGACCGTGCCGCTCGCCGGCATCGGCAGGGAAATCATGCAGGAGCTGACGCTGTGATTCACCAGTATGGATGAGCCCCGCATGGAGTTTGTCTGTAGTGAATCACCTACAGCATCTGTATTCGAAGCCGCTACAAAAACATAATAGTTTCTTGATGGAAAGTTTGAATTTGCTTGAGTATCTTTGATCATTGGGATGAAGTCGCCTGCCCCTGGGGATCGATAGAGGCAGTGCCGTCCTCCGAGGCCGTCGAAGCACATTTTTAAATAGCCCTCGAGGCAGGTGCGCTGGACAAAGCTCTTCGATCGGCTCGCCCAGCCTGTTTGTCGGGTTGTTGAACAGGCTCTGATCTTTCTTCAGGAAGCATTCGCAACCGGATCTGATGTGCTTGCGGATGCACGCACGTCGCCGGCAAGAAGACGCCACTGCGCTGCGGCGATGGCCGACAGAAGCACGAGAATGAACCGTAGCGAAAGACCGATATGCAGACGAATTCAACGTTGAATTTTCCGACGCGCCAGGCAGCATTGCTGTCCACACTCGAATTCCTCGCCTTCAACCTGGGCGGCGAAGAATACGGCATCAACATCCAGACGGTGCAGGAACTGCGGGGCTGCGAAGCCGTGACGCATATTGCCAATGCTCCGGACTGGTTGAAGGGCGTGATCAACCTGCGTGGCGCGATCGTGCCGATCGTGGACCTGCGCATCAAGTTCAATCTTGGACAGGTGGAATACAACGCGGTCACGGTGGTGATCATCGCCAATGTGGCGGGCCGGGTGATCGGCATGGTGGTGGACAACGTGTCGGACGTGATCACGCTGGAGCCCAGCCAGGTCAAGCCCGTGCCGGAAGTCGGCTCGGCGCTGGATACCGGTTACATGATCGGTATCGGAACGCTGGCGGAGCGCATGCTGATCCTGATCGATATCGAACAGCTGATGTCGGGCACGGACACGGGTCTGGTCGAGAGGCTGGCAGCGTGAGTCGCATGATGCCGCGTATAGGTCCGGTCCGTCGTCATTTTCCGTGCGCTGCGCCTTATCACGCCCGGCAACGCGTGCCATGAGGTGCTGCGCCGTGAGGAGACCAGAATAATTCAATCAATACGTCCAGTTCAAAGAGGCTTTACAACATGTCTTTCGCAAATCTGAAAGTCGGAACGCGGCTAATGGCCGGTTTCGGCATGGTCATTCTGCTGCTGATCGGGATTACGGGATTGGGAATTGCGCGCCTGAGTGCGCTCGACGACAGCGCCAACCTGATTGCCGCGAATTATTATCCGCGGGTGATGATCGCCAACAAGGTACTGGAGGGTGTGAGCTTGCAGGCAGCGAGCCTGCGCAACCTGATGATCATCGACAGGCCGGAAGAGATCAAGGTTGAACTGGAAAAGAGCGAAGCCATCAGGAAAGACATTGCCTTCAATGTCGACCAGCTCGATAAACTGCTGTTGACCAAGAAGGGAAGAGAGATCCTGGGCGCCTTGCAGGCCGCTCGCACAAAATACCTTGCCGTACGCGGCGAATTCCTCAAATTGCTGAATGAGGACAAGCGTACTGATGCAGGTCTTTACCTGCTGAACGTCGTCACGCCAGCGCAGGACGCGTATCTGGTGCAGATAAAGGGCCTGGTCGACCTGGGCGGCAAGCTGATGGAAAAAGGCGGCGCCGATGCGACCGCGAAATATCACGAAGGCGCCATGATGATGCTCGGCCTGGCCGCCGTCGCGATCCTGGCGGCGATTGGCTTCGCGGGATGGGTCGCACGCAGCATCACGCGCCCGCTGCACGCAGCGGTGCAGGTCGCGCAGACCGTGGCGTCCGGCGACCTGACGAGCGAGATCGAAGTAAAAACCACCGATGAAACCGGGCGTCTGATGCAGGCGCTGAAAGACATGAACGCCAGCCTCGCCAAGGTGGTGAGCGAAGTGCGCACCGGCACGGATGCGATTGCCACCGCGTCCACCCAGATCGCGACGGGCAACCAGGATCTGTCGGCGCGCACGGAACAGCAGGCCGGCTCGCTGGAGGAAACAGCTTCCTCGATGGAGGAGCTGACGTCGACAGTGCGGCAGAACGCGGACAACGCGCGCCAGGCCAACCAGCTGGCGATTTCCGCATCCGAAGTGGCGCGCAAGGGCGGCGAGGTGGTGGCGCAGGTGGTCGATACGATGGGTTCGATCAACACCTCCTCGCGTAAGATCGTGGATATCATCGGTGTGATCGACGGCATCGCCTTCCAGACCAACATCCTTGCGCTGAACGCTGCCGTAGAAGCCGCCCGTGCCGGCGAGCAGGGCCGCGGCTTCGCTGTCGTCGCCGCCGAAGTGCGCAACCTCGCACAGCGCTCCGCCGCCGCCGCCCGGGAAATCAAGGCACTGATCGGCGACTCGGTGGAGAACGTTGATGCTGGCGCAAAACTGGTCGACCAGGCCGGCGACACCATGCGCCAGATTGTCGACAGCATCCAGCGCGTCACCGACATCATGGGCGAGATCATGGCGGCCAGCCAGGAACAGACCTCCGGCATCGAACAGATCAACCAGGCTATTACGCAAATGGACCAGGCAACGCAGCAAAATGCCTCCCTGGTGGAAGAAGCCGCGGCGGCATCGGAGGCGATGCAGGACCAGGCCGGCAGGCTTGCGCATGCGGTCAGCGTCTTCAGGCTTGCGGGTGCGCGGGCATCGGTCATCGCGCTGGCAAACAGGCCTGCACCCGGAAGTGCTCAAGCAGCGCCGGGAGCGGTCGACCGCGGAGCGCGCGACATGGTGGCAGCGCGATCGCGCCCCCTGCCCCTGCGGACGGGCACCAACGACGAATGGGAACAGTTCTAACCCATGAAGAACCTCGACGACACAGCGCGCAGCATCGCTGACAGGATCGGCCTGACGCAGGACGAGCTCGTTCAGCGCAAGGCTTTCCTGGAATTCGACGAGGAAGATGTCGCGCTGCTGCGCGGCATCGACAAGCCGCTGTCGGAGATGCGGCATGCCGTGGCGGAAAAGTTTTTCCATTACCTGCTGGCGTTTCCTCCGCTGAACGCGCTACTGTCGGACCCGGATGCCGTGGAGCGCCTGCGGCGGGCGCACGACCGCTATTTCAGCCAGCTTACCGCTGGCGCGTACGAACAGGCCTACCTGCAAGACCGCGTGCGCGTGGGCGTGGTGCACCGACGCATCGGGCTCGATGCAAAATGGTATATCGGCGCCTACCGCAAATACCTGTCTGCCATGGCGCCCACGCTTTGGTCCCTGCTGGACGGCGATCCGCAACGGTTCCTGCCCACTTTCGATGCCTTGCTGAAGATCGTTTTCCTGGACATCGGGCTGGCGCTCGAAACCTATTTCGAAATCGACCGCCAGGCGATCCTGCAGCACAAGAATTTTGCCGAGCAGGTGATCGCCGCCATGCCTTCCGGCGTGATGGTGGTCGATGCGGCGCAACGCGTACGCTCGATCAACCAGGCAATGTGCGAATTGTGCAGCATTGGAACCGAGAAGAACGCCCTGGGCCTGCCACTGCACACGGTCATTCGCAGCAACCAGCTGCTGGAATGCATGACGCAGCCGTTTGGCGGGCTCGCGCTGGTGCTGATGATGCCCTCACTAGTGGGATCGCGCCATATCGAATTCCATATCTCCAAAACCTTGCTGGAAGGCGAGACGTTGTGGTTGCTTGTGGCGCAGGATGTCACGCAGCGTGTCTGTGCGGAAGAGGAGTGGAAGCGCTTCCGGCTCGGCATGGAGCACTCCACCGATGCCATCTATGTCGTGGACCGCGCCAGCATGCGCATCGTCGACGTGAACGAAACTGCCTGCAAGATACTGGGCTACACCCGCGAGGAGATGCTGCAGCTTGGGCCGTACCAGACGCGCGTGGGCCTCAGCCAGGCGCAGCTGGAGGCCTATTACGATGGCATCGCCTACAGTGCCACCCAGCAGGCGGTGACGCGGTCGCAGCTCCGGCACAAGGACGGCACGCACTTGCAGGTTGAAATACACATGCGGGCATTGCGCTCCGGCGGCCGGCTTGTCATGGTGGCACTGATCAAGGATCTTACGGAGCGGCTGCAGGCGCAGGCCGCGTTGCGCGCGAGCGAAGAGCGTTTCATTGCCACCTTCAACCAGGCCGCGGTCGGCCTCGCCCACGCGACGGTGGAAGGGCGCTGGCTGCGGGCAAACCAGAAGCTACTGCAGATCACCGGCTATTCGGAAAATGAACTGCTGGGCATGACCGTGTTCGAGCTCACGCATTACGACGACTTGGAAGCGACGCGGGAACTGATCCGCCGCAGTCTTTCTGGCGAGCTGCGCGACTACTCGACACAGAAGCGCTACCGGCGCAAGGGCGGCAGCTATGTGTGGGTGGCGGTCTCGGTGTCGCTCGTGTCCGATGCGGTCGGCGTGGCGCCTTATTTCATTGTGGCGGTGGAGGACATTTCCCTGCGCAAGCGCATGGAGCTGGAGCTGCGCTATTCGGCCTGCCACGATGCGCTCACTGACCTGCCGAACCGTGCCTTGCTGCAGGACCGCCTGTCTCAGGCGATCGTCTATGCGCAGCGCGCGCAACGGTATGTGGCGGTGATGCTGATCGACCTCGACCGCTTCAAGAACATCAATGACAGCCTTGGCCACGATGTCGGCGACCAGGTCATCGTCGAGATCGGCCGCCGCCTCAGCCGCAACACACGCAATGGCGACACCGTGGCGCGCCTCGGCGGCGATGAGTTCGTGGTGATCCTCGCCGACATCGGACAGGAGGAAGACGTGGCACGCCTCGCGCAGCAGGCGCTGCTGTCACTGACGGAGCCGCTCGTGGTCAAGGGCCAGGAACTTTATCCGAGTGGCAGTATTGGCATCAGCTTGTATCCGAAGGATGGCAATGAGGGCCCAGGCCTGCTGCGAAGCGCCGACATGGCGATGTACCAGGCGAAAGAGCGTGGCGGAAACAATTTCCAGTTCTATGCCCACGAGATGAATGCCCGCGTACTGGAACGGCTGCAACTGGATGCGCGGCTGCGCCGGGCGCTTGACCAGGATGAATTCGTGCTGCATTACCAGCCGCAAGTGGATATCGCGACCGGAAGGATCGTCGGCGTGGAGGCGCTGGTGCGCTGGCAGCCGCAGGACGGCCCCATGGTCCCGCCCAATCATTTCATCCCGGTGGCCGAAGAGACCGGCCTCATCGTGCCGATCGGAGAGTGGGTGCTGCGCACCGCCTGCGCGCAGAGCAGGGAGTGGCAACGCGCCGGCCTGCCTGCGATCCGCACTGCCGTCAACCTGTCGGCGCGCCAGTTCGTTCGGCAGGATATCGTCAGGCTGGTATCGCAGGTCCTGCAGGACACCGGCTGCTCGGCGGATGCACTGGAACTGGAGATTACCGAAAGCGTCATCATGAAGAACGCCGAGGTGGGTGCGCAGACGCTCGCGCGCCTAAACGACATGGGCATCAGCCTGTCGATCGACGACTTCGGCACCGGCTATTCGAGCCTCAGTTATCTGCATCGCTTTCCGATCCACACCCTGAAGATCGACCGCTCGTTCATCCGCGACATCGCCAGCGCGGACGACGACGCCCCCATTGCCAGGGCGGTCATTCTGCTGGCGCACAGCATGAACCTGCGCGTGGTTGCCGAAGGCGTGGAGACCGAAGAGCAACTCGCTTTCCTGCGCAAGCATCATTGCGACCAGATCCAGGGCTATTACTTCAGCCGGCCGGTCCCGGCGGCGCAGATCGAAGACCTGTTGCGGGCCAATCAGGCGTTGCGCGGCGCGATTGAAGAAGCTCCAACGGTAAAGATTGGCAATAGCCGCTAAGGCAAGCAGCATCCGGTTTTCGCCGCTGTGCTGGTTCGCGCCGTACCACTCGCCCGTCACGGGCTCCTCTCATTTCACTCCTTGTCACCGAGCAGCCTGGCAGGCGGTCCGATCGGGTCGCCGCATGCTTCCCTTGTTTTTTGTTTATGATGTATCGCACGAATGCGGCTATGTGCCAGGCGGATACAAGCCTGATGTGATCGCTGGTATGCTGCAAGACTGGGCCGGCAGTTTTCCTGCCAAACGGGAATCGATCCGGAAGGGGGATCGATCCGGAAGAAGCGAGGTCGGAATACCTTTCGCATCCGCACCGTCCTTTTCCAATCAGACATTCAATCAACCATGAGCTTCCAGAACCTTGACCTGAATCTGCTGCGAGTCTTTGATGCCGTCATGACTGAGCAGAACCTCACGCGTGCGGCCAATTCCCTGGCAATGACCCAGCCGGCAGTATCGAATGCGCTCAAGCGCCTGCGCGACGCGCTGGATGATGAATTGCTGGTGCGAACCGCCCATGGCGTGCGCGCAACGCCCCGTGCGGAAACCTTGTGGCCGCCGATCCGGCAGGCCCTTTCGACCCTGCAGAGCGCCATCGCGCCTGACCTGTTCGACCTGTCACAGGTACAGATCACGTTCAGGCTCGCCATGGCGGATTCCACTGCCGTGCTGTTCCTGCCGCCGCTCGTGCGGTCCATCGAGCGCGAAGCGCCCGGCATCCGGGTGCAGATGGTGCCCCTCACGACGCGCGAGCCGCGCCCCATGCTGATCCGCAGCGAGATCGACCTCGCGATCGGGTATTTTCCGGGTGTGCTGGGACAGTTGGCATCGGGGCAGGGCACGATCACATCCAAGATCCGGCACCAGCGCCTGTACAGCGGCAAATATGTCTGCGTGATGCGCAAGGACCATCCACTGGCAGCCAAGGAACTCACGCTCGACGCCTATTGTGCCGCGCATCACCTGCATGTCAGCTTCTCGGGTCGTGCGCACGGACTGGTCGATGATGCCCTTGCCAACCTGGAACGGGAGCGTACTGTCCTTCTGACCGTCAACCAGTATTTCACCGCGGGCAAAGTCATCGCCAATTCCGATCTCCTCACCGTGCTGCCGATACACCTGATCGCCGCCACAGGCATGGCCGAAGTGCTGATCTGGAAGAAGCTCCCATTCGAACTGCCGGACATCAACGTGGACATGCTCTGGCATGAACGTGATTCGCAAAGCCCCGCGCATAAATGGCTGCGCGAGCAGATGATCTCCTCGGTGGAGGAAAGCGCCAACCCGGTGGAGAAAAACGCGGCGTGAAGGGCGTGAGATGCAGCGCCGGTGCTTGCCCCCGGCGCGACGTGCAAACGAACGGTCAGTAGTTATAGCCAACGTTCAGGCCAGCGCCCCAGTCCGGGCTGCCGTCTGAAAATCCCTTGGTCGCGTAGGCCTGCATCTTGTAGCCGCCGCCCAGCTTGCGCGAATAGAAAGCGGTGAGCTCGCGCTGATCGAATCCGGCATCGGTCGACTTGCTCCGATAATCGAAGACCGCGCCTGCGCTGCCTTTGTCATCCAGCTTGTAGGAGAGGCCCGCATTGGCACTGACCACGTTCTTGAGCTGCAACGTGCTGGAGCTTCCCAGCACGCCGTAACCCACGCCGCCGAACCAGGTGGTGTTGCCAAACTTCCTGTACGGATCAACCATCAGCCAGTAATCGCTTTCGCCGGTGCCGAGTCCCTTGGCGCTGTCGGCGGTTCCCCACTTGATCTTGCCGGTGACGTCGACGCCGGCCTGCAAGGCGGGATCAAGCATGAACGAGTAGGTCGCGGCCGTGGTGACATCGCCCAGGCCGGATGCCGTCCGCACTTTCGTTGTGGTCGGGCGCACCGCACCGACGCCGGCAATGACGCTGTCCGAACCGGTGATGCGCACGTAAGGCACGGTCACCTTGAAATTCCAGTTCCCGGTTTCGTAATTGCCGATGAGAGGGATCGACGAAATCTCGGTGCGCGTGTTCGTGCCGTAGTTGCCGGTGCTGTAATCGAATCCGGTCTTCGCGGTGAAACTGCCGTCCGCGAACGCGGCTTGCGACAACAGTGCGGCAGCGGCCGCAATACTCAGTTTTTTCATTCTTTCAACAATCAGTCTAGCCAATAAAAAAACCGGGCAACACATGTTGCCCGGCGAGAAACGTTAATTAGTTGCGGCGCGTGCGCTCAACTTTTTCAGGGCGCTCGACCCGTTCAATCTTTACCGGCCTTTCAATTTTTTCCACCTTGGCGATCTTTTCGAGTTTCTCTACTTTCTCGACTTTCTCCACCTTCTCGACCTTTGCCGGCCTTTCCACTTTCAGCGCCAAAGCCGCGTCGTGGTGCTCTTCGGCTCCGGCCTTGTTCTCCGCTGCCCTGGCCTTGCCTGCCTGGGCTTGCTGCGGCAGCACGACAGTGGCGCCATGCTTCTTCGCGGTCACGCCGTCGGGCAGCGTCGCACCACGCTTGTAGACGGTGGCACCTTTCCTGGCAACCGTGCTGGTGGTCGTGCCGGTCGTTGTGCCAGTGGTCGTGCCGGCAGTCGTCGTGGTGGTGCCGGTGGTAGTTCCGGTCGTCGTGCCAGCTGTCGTGGTGCCGGTGGTTGTTCCGGTCGTTGTGGTTCCAGTCGTCGTGCCAGCCGTCGTGGTTGTCGTCGTGCCGGTGTCGGTCGTTGCGGTAGTGGTCGGTGTGGTGGTCGGCGTGGTCGTGGTCGTGCTTGTCGTTGTATCGCCGGCCGTTGCAGTCGTGGTGGACGTCGTGTCAGTCGTTGCAGTCGTGGTTGTACCCGTCGTCGTGCTTGTGGTCGGCGTGGTGGATGCCGTTGTGGTCGTCGAAGCCGTATCGGTTGTCGTTGCCGTTTGCGCAAACGCTGCGCCGGTGGACAGCAGAGCGGCAAAGAGTGCGCTCAGTACAGCAGTGTGTTGCATGGACTTGGTACGTTTCATTCTTTTCTCCAATGACAGTTGTCAAACAGTTGATGCAAGGACATCTTACGGTTTATGCACCGGATCGAGAGCCACCCAAGTTGTATCAGCTGTAAGTGAATGCAACTGAAAGTGGCAATCGCAGGTGTGACTGCTGGAGAAGTTAAAAAAAGATTATTGAATCCGCACTGTACTGAGTCGTCTGCATGTTGTCGGTGTGATGACATTGTCAAGTCAACAGCAATGCTCCGAGCTTGTTGATTGCCATTCCGCCAACGACCAGCCAGGCGAAGATCGTCGCCCCCAGAAGCATGGGCCTGATGCCGGCCCGAAGGAGGGCGGAGAAGCGGGTGCCTACGCCAAGCGACGCCATGGCCATGGCAAGCAGCCACGTATCGACGTTGATTGCATATGCGACGGCTGACGGAGGCAATGCGAAGAGCGAATGCAGCGCCACGACGCCGATGAATGCAAATGCAAACCAGGGAATGACGATGCGCGCCCGGCCGGCGCCGCGCTCCTGCACGTCACATGACGTGGTGCGCGCAAGCCACGCCGACAGCAAAATGAGGAAGGGCGCCAGCATCATGACACGGACCATCTTGGCGATGACCGCGGTATTGGCGGCTTCCTGGGTGACGGCGCGTGCCGCCGCAACTACCTGCGCCACTTCGTGAATGGTCGAGCCGGCATAGATGCCGAACGCAGCAGGGGAAGTGTCGAGAAGACCCCATTCCAGATTGAGGTGGTAAAGCAATGGATACAGAAAGATGGAGAGCGTGCCGAAGAGGACGACGGTAGCGACCGCCACCGCGATCTGCTCGGCCCGCGCGCGCACAACCGGCCCGGTGGCCATCACCGCAGCGGCGCCGCAGATCGAGCTGCCGGCGCCGATCAGCATGGCCGTGTTGCGGTCCAGTTTGAATACGCGCACGCCAAGCAGCGTGGCGAGGGCAAAAGTAGAGCAGAGCACGCAAGTGTCGATCAGGATTCCCGCCACGCCGACGTCACCGAGGTCCCGGAAAGTCAGGCGCAAGCCATATAGTACGACGCCAAGCCGAAGAAGGTATTGCCGCGAAAAGGCAAGACCTGCGTCGCATGGCGCGGCGAGTCGCGCGAACGCCGTGTTGCCGATGGCGACGCCGAGCACGATGGCGATCGTCAGCGCGCCGAACCCATGCGACTCTGCCCAATTGAAGCTGCCAAGGAATATAGCGGTTGCGGCAATGACGCCGGAGAGGGCCAGGCCGGGCAGCAGTGCAGCCACGCGGCGCGCAGGTACGAATCTCGTTTTTCGCTGTGCGTTTGCGGCATCAAGAGGGATCAAAGCATCCATGTTCATCCAGTGAATGGCCGGATCAACTCCGGATGCGTGCAGTGTATGCCTGCACAATCAAACAGTAAAACAAGTTATATTTGTATAATTGAACGATTATTTAGCTTGAAAAAGACATGCGCATCACCTTGCGACAATTGCAGATTTTTCTTGCGGTAGCCCACTCGGGAAGCACATCGGCAGCGGCCGGCATCGCGGCGCTCTCGCAATCCGCCGCCAGCGCTGCGCTGAATGAGTTGGAAGGCGCCCTGAACGCCAGGTTGTTCGACCGTGTCGGCAAGCGGCTGGTCCTGAACGACAACGGCCGCCTGCTGCTGCCGCAGGCGAGACAGATGCTCGACGCCGCGGCGGCAATCGAACAACAGTTTGCAGACGCGGATGCTGCGGGCGCCAGCGGCCTGCGCATCGGTGCCAGTACCACGATAGGAAATTATCTCTTGCCCGCGATCCTGGGGCGATTCTCCCAGCATGATGGAAGGGCGCCGCCCCATGTCATGATTGCCAATACTGCGGACGTCGCCCGCGCGGTGGCGAACTTCGACATCGATGTCGGCCTGATCGAAGGACCGTGCCACGAACCAGACCTGCAGGTGGAGCCATGGCTGTCCGATGAGCTCATCATCGTGTGTGCCGCCTCTCATCCGCTGGCGGCCATGCAGAAGCAGGCCAAGGGTGCAAAACCTGGCAGGGTTCCGCTCAAGGCATTGCGCGAGGCGCGCTGGATCTTGCGCGAGCCCGGTTCGGGAACGCGCGAGGTGATGGAGCATGCCTTGCTGCCGCACCTGCACTACCTGCGCCCGGCTGGCGAATTCAGCAATGCGGAGGCCATCAAGCGTGCGGCTGCGGCCGGCATTGGCGTTGCGTGCCAGTCGCGTTATGTGGTTGCGGACCTAATCGCGATCGGACAGCTTGTCGAGGTGCGAACAACACTGCCGGCATTGCATCGGCGGTTTTATCTTGTATACAGCAGGCAAAAAGTTGTCACGATGCGGCTGAATGCATTCATGGAGTTTTGCAGGAAGCTGCAATTCAAACGTTAGCGGTCAGTCGTCGCGCAGGCGAATGAACGAAGCAACGACCTTGTTACGTTTGACTAACCGGGGAATGGAGCTTTGCCCCGGAGGGGCGGAAGAGAGCGCTGGAAGGTACAAAAGCTGTGAGTGCGATTCATCAAATCGCGTCACCGGACGAGGCCTAGCTGAGTGATCTGATGGCCCAGTAGATCAGTGCGATGCTCACGGCGGCGGAAGACAGCATGCACGCTACCGCTTGCAGCTTGTTGACGTTGAAGCCGGTATTTGAACGCGCAATCACTACTTCTTGTCTTGCTTGATCCATGGCATCCTCGTTGGGCAGGGGAAATGGTTTCTGAGGATCATTGTATCTGCATGACGCCGGGAATCAATAGTCCGTTCGGCAACATTGCCGTTCTTTATGTTGAGTATTGTCAACGCTTCAATGCAATTTGCAATGACGAAAAAAAGCCCGCGAATCTTGCGATTGCGGGCTGAATCCAATTCAAGAAGAGTTGGAGGAGACAGAAAGAACTATACAGCCGCCCCGTTCTATCGTCCGCTTTATTGTTGCAATAACAGATATTCCAGAAGTGAATATCTTATTTTTGCCGTGGTTTCCGGGCTGGTGGGGCGTCGCCTCGCGGAGCGCGCGCCTGTGACGTGCAGGTCTTCCCGGTTTTCTTTTTTGCCCAGAGCGATCCGGAAGCAGGCCTTGCCGTGCTCCCGTCCGGGCGGCGCGGGCCTGCCGGCTTTCCTGTTCCGACAGGGTCGGTGCGCGGCACCAGGTGGCGTTCACTGTTGCCGATCAAGTCGGAGCGGCCCATGCGGTGCAGGGCTTCGCGCAGGATCGGCCAGTTTTCGGGATCGTGATAGCGCAGGAATGCCTTGTGCAGCCGCCGGATCTTGCCGGCGCGCGCCGTCTCGACCACTTCCGAATCAGCTGAAACCTTATGCAGGGGATTGCGTCGCCCGTGGTACATCGCCGTGGCCATCGCCATCGGCGTCGGCAGAAAGGTCTGCACCTGGTCGATCTGGAAGTTGTTGTTCTTCAGCCAGAGCGCCAGGTTGAGCATGTCTTCGTCGGTCGTGCCGGGGTGGGCGGCGATGAAGTAGGGGATCAGGTACTGGTCCTTGCCCGCTTCCTTCGAATAGCGCTCGAACATTTCCTTGAACTTGTAGTACGTGGAGATGCCGGGCTTGCCCATCTTCGACAACGGACCGTCCTCGGAATGTTCCGGCGCGATCTTCAGCAGGCCGCCGACATGGTGCGTCACCAGCTCCTTCACGTATTCCGGCGAGCGCACGGCGAGGTCATACCGCAGGCCGGAACTAATGAGGATCTTCTTGATGCCTGGGATTGCACGTGCCTTGCGGTACAGCTGGATCAGCTTGCTGTGGTCGGTATTGAGGTTGACGCAGATGCTCGGGTACACGCAGGAAAGCCGGCGGCAGGTGCGCTCGATCTCCTTGTCCTTGCACGAGAGGCGGTACATGTTGGCGGTGGGCCCGCCCAGGTCCGAAATCGTGCCGGTGAAGCCTTTCGTCTTGTCACGAATCTGCTCGATCTCATGCAGGATGGATTTCTCCGAACGGCTCTGGACGATGCGCCCCTCATGCTCCGTGATCGAGCAGAAGGTGCAGCCGCCGAAGCAGCCGCGCATGATATTGATCGAGAAGCGGATCATTTCCCAGGCAGGGATGCGCGCATTGCCATAGGAGGGGTGAGGGCCGCGTGCAAAAGGCACACCGTAAATTCCGTCCATTTCGTCCATCGCCAGTGGCAGCGGCGGCGGATTCAGCCAGACGTCGCGTTCACCGTGCGCTTGGGAGAGCGCGCGCGCATTGCCGGAATTCGATTCGAGGTGCAGCATGCGCGAGGCATGCGCATACAGGACCGGATCATCCTTCACCGTCTCATAGGAAGGCAGCCTGATCACGGTTTTTTCACGCTGTTCCTTCAGCGCTGCCTGACGTTCCTCCCGGCTGAGGATCCGCACAGGCTGTTCCACCGGCTTCTGTTCCGTGGCGCAGGCTGCCGACTCCTTTTCCTTCGTTTCGTAGGGATCCGGAAGCGGATCGACACGTCCGGGCGTGTCATAGTGGGTTGAATCGACTTCGATCCAGTCGTCCGCCGGCTTCCAGCCGTGCGGGGCCATGAAGGCCGTGCCGCGCAGGTCGCGGATCGACCTGATGGGTTCGCCGGCGGCGAGACGATGCGTCAAGGCTACCAGCGCGCGCTCCGCATTACCGAACAACAGCAGATCCGCCTTGGAGTCCGGCAGGACCGAGCGGCGCACCTTGTCCGACCAGTAATCGTAATGCGCGATGCGGCGCAGGCTGGCTTCGATGCTGCCGACAACGATATTGGTATCGGGATAAGCCTCCCGCGCACGCTGGGCGTAGACAACCAGCGCACGGTCCGGGCGCTTGTTGGGCTCGGCATTCGCTGTGTATGCATCCTCCGAACGGATCTTGCGATCCGCCGTGTAGCGATTGATCATCGAGTCCATGTTGCCCGCGGTAACACCGAAATACAGGTTCGGCTTGCCGAGGGCGCGGAATGCCTCTGCGGAATGCCAGTCGGGCTGGCTGATGATGCCGACGCGGAAACCTTGTTTTTCCAGCAAGCGCCCGATCAGTGCCATGCCGAAACTGGGATGATCGATATACGCATCGCCTGTGACCAGAATGACGTCGCAGGAGTCCCAACCGAGCGCATCCATTTCGGCGCGCGACATTGGCAGGTACGGCGCCGGAGTGGTGTAATCGGCCCGGTAGCGGGGGTAGGAAAAGATGTTCGTGGGTGCGTTCATGTTGGGGCGGATTGTACTGGTAGACGACTCGCCAGAGACCGTCGTGACAGTAAGGTTATCCTGTCATCGGTCAGGCGTGAAACTTCGTGCGGCCGAATTGCATCCGGATGCCGCCGGTAAATGGTAATGGGCCGGAATTATGCCTGCTACACCATGCTATTGACCGTCGCGGCCGATTTCTTTTCCCAATGCGGCGGCCGGAACTCCGTTATCAGACATTCATCCAATCTGGGCTGCAGCTGCCGGCCGCAGCGCTAAACGAAAGGAGATAACCATGATGCGCTCGAACGAAATCCAGCAACGTTTCAGCCAGATTGAAAGCGCGATTCATCAGGCGGCGCAGCGCTGCCAGTCGGCGCAAGCGATTCCGATGGATCTGAAGGACTGCATCCAGCAACTTGATCAGAGGGCGACGCAGGCAAGGAGCACATTGCAGTCGCAGGATGAAAACCAGATTCGCCAGTGTGTGGACGATCTAGAGCAACTGGGCGATCGCGCCAAGGATGCATGCGAGCATTCTTCCAGCAATGTGGATGGCGAACTGCGCAACGCTATCATGCAGGCACATCGCGAACTATCCGACCTCAAGCATCAACTGCACTGATTCGCCTGCAATCCTCGCGAAGGGCTACCTTCGCGAGTTTCTGTCCTTCCTCACCTCGCCTTACTTGCCGGGAACCGCGTCCGGCAACACTACATTAACGTCCAGCACTTCCAGGTTGCCCTGGCGGTCGAGCGAGATCTTGATGTCTTCGGCGTTGACCTTGGCATACTTGGAGATCACGTCGATCAGTTCCTTGTGCAGCGCAGGAAGGAAGTCGGGGCCATCGCGTCCATTGCGTTCGCGCGCGATGATCACCTGCAAGCGCTCCTTCGCCATGTTTGCGCTTTTGGGCTTGCTGTTGAACAGGAATGAGAGTAGCGCCATATTACTTGCCCTTGAACAGTCTCTGGAACAGCCCCGGTTTTTCATAAGCGGTGAAGCGCAGCGGAACTTCATTGCCGAGGAAGCGCGCCACGACGTCCTGGTAGGCTTCCGCGACATCGCTGCCCGCCATGTGGATGGCCGGGTTGCCCTGGTTCGAGGCATGCAGCACCGATTCCGATTCCGGGATGATGCCGATCAGCGGGATGCGCAGGATTTCCTGCACGTCGGTATAGGACAGCATTTCACCGGCGTCGACGCGCTTGGGCACGTAGCGCGTGATCAGCAGATGCTCCTTGACCGGCGTGTCGCCGTTGAGCGCGCGGCGCGACTTGGCCTGGATAATGCCGAGGATGCGGTCAGAGTCGCGCACGGAAGAGACTTCGGGGTTGGTAACGACGATGGCTTCGTCGGCGAAGGTGAGGGCCATCACGGCGCCGTGCTCGATGCCTGCGGGGGAGTCGCAGACGATGTACTCGAAGCCCATGCCGGCCAACTCGTCCAGCACGCGTTCCACGCCTGCTTCGGTCAGCGCATCCTTGTCGCGCGTCTGCGAGGCGGGCAGTACGAACAGGTTCTCGCAGTGCTTGTCCTTGATGAGGGCCTGGTTTAGGGTCGCTTCATTGTTGACGACGTTGATGAAGTCATAGACCACGCGGCGCTCGCAGCCCATGATGAGGTCAAGATTGCGCAGGCCGACGTCGAAATCGATAACTACCGTCTTGTGCCCTCGCATCGCCAGTCCGGATGAGAAGCTGGCGCTGGAGGTGGTCTTGCCCACGCCTCCCTTGCCGGACGTTACAACAATGATCTTGGCCACAAACAAACTCCTTTCAGAAAAGTCGAAAACTAGACGCGAATGGATATTACATCGATCCGATCGCCTGCAAGACGGACCTGCGCCGGTTTTTTCGCCAGATCCTGCGGCAAGCCGCTCTCGAAGGTGCGGTAGATTCCGGCAATGGACACCAGTTCGGCTTCCATGCTGAGTGAAAAAATCCGGGCTTCGGCATTGCCGCTGGCCCCGGCCAGCGCGCGTCCGCGCAGCGGTGCATAGACGTGGATACTGCCATCGGCGATCAGTTCGGCGCCATTGTTGACGATCGCCGTCACGATCAGGTCGCTGCCGCGCGCATAGATGCGCTGACCGGCGCGCACCGGCGTGTCAACGATCATCGCGGGAATAGCCGCGGGGACTGTCGCGACGGGCTGGGGCGAGACGACCTCGGCCACCTTGACCGGAGCAGTGGCAGGCGCTGCGTCCTGCACATCCTCCGTCTCTTCATGGCGCGGTTTGGCCAGCGTGTCGATGCTCAGACCGCAGGCGATGATCGCCGGCTCCATCTCGGGTGGAGCGCCGCGCACGGCGGCCGGGTTCAGGTTGTAGGCTTTGAACAGCGTTGTCAGCGCGGACCAGTCGACGCTGTCGCCAGTTTCGCAGCCGGCGACATCGATGACGGCGAATTCATGATCGAAATAATCGGAAGCGCCGCCGGTCATGCGTTTCATCGCTTCGTCCAGTTGGGCGAGGTCCGTTGTCCGCAGGATGACGGACACGGCGACGACGGTGGAAATCTTGATCTCGATCGGCTTGCTGCTTTGGGTCTTTGACATAAATGCTAATCGGTTGCAACCGTTGCTGAAGTGCTTTTCTGGAGAATGCGTTGGCGGCCGGCGGCCTTGCGCACGCATTCCGGAAAAGGGCTCCGTTGAGCAAAAAAGACAATGCCCGGCCGGATAAATGAATCGGGCCGCATGGAAGGCGGCCCGAACGTGGCGGGAAGTCAGCTTCCCTTGCGGCGCATTGAATTTTTGCTCACCACTCGCTCTGTGCTTGAGAATATTATACCTGTTGCCGTCGCGCCACCTCGTGATTCGGCCTTTGATATGCCCGACCGTTGCGGGAAAGTCGGTGCCAGGGCGCGGTTCACAGTGCTCACTGTTGCAGCAAGCAGCAAGCGCCGGGATTAGAGGGAGGTTGCGGCTGCCCGCCGGAGGGCTGTCGAATGAATGAATCAACCCGGCCAGTTGCGGTCAGCGCGCGGGCACTTTTTCGCACAGCCGCCAGTACTTGCGCAGCAGTTGCACCAGGTTCATGTCTATGCCCGGGGTCATGTACGTCCAGGCGTTGCCCTGCCTGAGCATGCGAGGCAGACGCCGTGCCTTGACGCCAGCCTCTGGTGCGGATTCGTCTGGCTGGTCCGCCCGTTCTTCCGCTCGCGTGCCACCGTCGTTACGGAAGTCCAGCCATTCCTCGACGAACATGGACTGCATCCGCTCCAGTTCATGGGCAATGGCTTCCGGCGCCGGGCAGCGGATCTCGTCGCGAGTCGGCGGATAGTCGATAGTCCACGGGCCATATACGTCGTCCTGTATGCTGCGATAGAGGCGCGGCGTGTGATTTGCATAGAAATGTTCGACCGTGAAAAACGCCGCCGAGAAGTAGAGGTTTCTCGCTTCGATATGCCAGCCGTGGATGTCGACGCCGGACTCGAAATAGAACAGCGCGAAGAGGGAGCCCGGCTTTCCTGGCGAATATGAAATGTATACCTTGGGCTGCATTCACTCATAGCCTGAACAAGCTGGTGGGCGCCGGCTGGCAATGGCGGGCGGTGCTGGCTTGCCGCCTGACTGAAGCGCAAGATTCCGACGCAAGCGAAATGTACTTCGTCCTTTTATAGACAAGCCTTGATCCGCCAGGTTCGCCCGCACGGAGATTGCCGTCGCATTCGCACCTCTTCCACTTCACATTCGCTTTCTGAACTGAAACACGTGCTCGAACCAATTTCCCGCGCAGAGTGACCGCGAGTAGCTTTTAATCAAATAGCAGCCGGATTTAATTGGCTATTCTCTGATCCGGTTTGCCAGGCTGGGCATTCGATATCGGAACGTGGCGAATCGCGCCGCTGCGTTGATGTGCACGGATTCCACTGCGTTGGCAAATGTCACTTCACATAACGCGAGAGGAAATCATGGATACACAACGAGTAGCACTGGTCACTGGCGGCATGGGCGGCTTGGGGGAAGCAATCTGCAGAAAGCTGCACACCGCGGGATATCGCGTGGCTACGACCTACTCTCCCCATAACGACCACGCCGAGACGTGGCTCAGGGAACAGAAGGAACAAGGATTCGATTTTTCAGGATACAAGGTCGATGTTTCCGATTTCGCTTCATGCGAAGCGAACGTGATGAAAGTGGTCGGCGACCACGGGCGTATCGACATCCTCGTGAACAACGCCGGCATCACCCGGGATACGACGCTCAAGAAGATGTCGTTCGAGGACTGGCATGAAGTGATCAAGACCAACCTCGACAGCGCATTCAACATGACCAGGCCGGTGTTGCACGGCATGCTCGAAAGCCAGTGGGGCCGGATCATCAACATCTCCTCGGTCAACGGCCAGAAGGGCGCTTTCGGACAGGCCAATTACTCCGCCGCCAAGGCCGGCCTCCACGGTTTCACCAAGGCGCTCGCGCTGGAGGTCGCCAGCAAGGGCATTACCGTCAACACGGTTTCGCCGGGATACCTGCGTACCAAGATGGTGATGAAGGTGCCGAAGGAGGTTCTTGAGAAAAAGATTCTTCCGGAGATCCCGGTCGGCAGGCTTGGTGAGCCGGACGAAGTTGCCGCGCTGATCGCCTATCTCTGTTCCGAGCAGGCGGGATTCCTCACCGGAGCGAACATCGCCATCAACGGCGGCCAGCACATGTGCTGATCGCAACTCCGACGGCCGGACACGGCCGTCATTCCCATTCCTTGCACAAATGCCGTAAAGGGCCCTTTTGACAGCGCGCCCGAGTGAAATGTATTTCAATCGGGAGTGTCCTTGATGTGTCTCAATGAGCGTTGGAAGCGGGTGGAAGAGCGGGTTGAATGCGAACAGAATATACACGCTTCACTCTCACTACATCCCGTCAGATCATTCATGCTCTTTTCAGCTCGCCGCCTGCGCAACGGATCGGATGGCAGGCGGAACGGATTGCCGGAAGAGGCGCGAGCGCCATGCGCATACAGGAAAGCACGACCAGCGCAGGATACGTGCGCGCATTCGCCCTCGCGTCCAGATGCTGCATGGCGCGAAAACCAGCGGGCCGCCGGCTGCACCGGGAACAGGAATGTATTGAGCCACGAGTACTTCTCTTCTCATTTCCCATGGAGAGCAATCATGCAAAACGTTTTCAGCCCATTGGTCACCATGTACCAGACTCAGCTGGAGGCATCCCGGCGCTTCGCCGATGCTATCTTTTCCGGAACGGAAAAGATAGATCGTGTCGTGATCGGTGCGTCGCACCGGGCCTTTAATGAACAACTGAATTTCGTGCAGGCCATTGCCGCTGCCCGCGATCCTCGCAGTGTCAGCAACACTTTTCAGTCAGGCTTTTTTACGCGCAATCCTGATGAAGCGATGAACTATCAGAAGGAGATCATGCGCATCTTTGCAGAGATGCAGAATGAGATCGGACATTCGCTGCAGGATTATCTGGAGAAGGTCGGTTCACACGCGACAAGCACAGCCACCGGACCGATCGAAGCGGCGCAGGAGCAGGCGAACGACACCGTATTCAATCCGATGACGAGCATGTTTTCCGTCTGGGAGTCCGCATTCAAGGAGGTCGCCGATCTCGCCAAGAAGAACATGATGGCGGCCCGTTCGACGGCGGAGAGCGCCGTGCGCAGGTCAATGCAGAACGCCGGCAACTATGGGAACGTCGCCAGCTACGCGAGCGGTGTAGCGCAGGACGCTGCTGCGAGCGCGGCAGACATGGCTTCGCAGACGGCAAGACAGGCAGCGACCGTGACCGAGGAAGTAGGCGGCGAAGAGAAACGCGGCGTTTCTCCGAGCGGAAGCGGCGGAAAGCGCAAATAAGCCATTACGCGAACTAGAAAAAAATAAGCCGACACGGGTCGGCTTATTTCGTGTGGTGCGGCAACGCATGTTGCCGCTGCGGGAGAATCATGCAGTGGCGAATTCGCCCCAGTCGCCGTCCGGCTGCTCACCGGATTGCGGAGCTGCAGCAGGGCGCGCCTTCTTCGACGCAACCTGTTTTGCGCGCGAACTGGACGGCGGCAGGCGACGCAACGTCTTCAGCGCTTCCGGATCCTTGATGCCGATCGAGCGCTGGTCGACCGTAATCAGTCCGATCTCATTGAATGCAGAGAGCGTGCGGCTCACGGTCTCCAGCGTGAGACCGAGATAGCTGCCGATCTCATGGCGGGTCATGCGCAGATTGAACAGCTTGCTCGAATATCCCATCTCCGCATAACGCTCTGACAGGTTCACCAGGAAGCGCGCCACGCGTGCCTCGGCGCTGAGCGCACCTAGCATGCTGACCATCGCCTGCTCGCGGACCAGCTCGCGGCTCATCACGCTGTACATGGCATGTTCGAACTCGACATGCGCGCGACCGAGGGCAGTGAGTTTTTTGAAGGGCAGCAGAATCAGGTCGCAGTTCGACAGGGCAACGGCTTCCGATGCATAGCGCTTGGTGTGAATGCCGTCGACGCCGAACAGGTCACCTTTCATCGGGAAGCTGAGGACTTGCTCATTGCCGAATTCGTCGATCAGTACGGTTTTCAGGAAACCGGAATGGACGATGTACAAGGTGTCGAACGGTTGCCCGATCGTGTGGATGCGTTGTCCGGTCTTGAACTGCACATGCTGGAACAGCAGTTCTTCGTCGGTATGAATGGCTGCGGAGGGAATGCGCAGCACATCGCACAGTTCCTTCAGGTTGGACCACAGTTTCCCCTGGCGTTGCCATCCGGCTTCAAGAGAAGATGAATGCAGGGCAGCTGCTGATGAATCGGATCTCATTTCAGGCATTTGCGTGGACAACATGATCATCTCCTAATTCAGGTATTTCGACATTTCTCGTGCGGCACCAGAACTGGCTCGCACGAACATTGAATTCAGCACTGTTTTGGTCGTCGGATACATTTCCCTGATGCTATGGGAAGGCCAGAATCAGCGTCGCGTTGCTTTCATTGCATGCATCGCAAGAGTCGTCAGTATCGCAACCGCAACAGCCAATTGCTATCGGTGTGGGCTGAATTGAAATGTAGGGGAGGGACAAATAGCGTAGGAATATTCTTACATCCGGAAGGAGATTTTCCTGATGGGTATTTCTTGACGGAAATCAAGTTCCTGGAGGCGCGAGCCTGAAAAGCGCCGCCCGCAGGTGCGGGCAGGAGATACATGAAGGCCTTCGCTCAAGGGCGAATACAGGGCGGCGGGAGAGGAGATCGGAAGGGATGAAGATGTCTTCAGTTTTTCATCGGTCCGAGCAGGCGATGTTGCACGGCGTACTGGACCATTTCGGCCAGCGAGTTCATGTTCATCTTGGTGAGAATGCGCGTCTTGTGCGTGCTGACAGTCTTCGCGCTCAAATGCAGAAAATCGGCGATTTCGGTAATCGATTTGCCGCTGACCAGAAGGGTGAACACTTCGAATTCACGATTGGACAGCTGCTTGTGCGGAAGATCCTCGTTCGCCGGCATGACGTCCATTGCCAGCTGCTCGGCGACTTCGAGGCTGATATACGGCCTGCCGGAGGCGACCTTGCGGATCGCGCTGACCAATTGTGTGCCCGCGCTTTCCTTGGTGAGGTAGCCGCGCGCACCTGCGCGAATGGCCCGCACCGCGTACTGCTCCTCTTCATGCATGGTCAGGATCAGGATTGGCAGCTTCGGTACTTCGTCCTTGATCTGGCGTATCAGCTCCACTCCGCTACGGCCGGGCATCGACAGATCGAGCATCAGCAGATCGAATCCGCCCTTGCGGACATGCGCGAGCGCTTCGAAGCCGTCAACTGCTTCACCGACAACCTCAATGTCATCTGCCCCATCGAGGATGCGCTTCAATCCCTCGCGCATAATGGTGTGATCGTCGGCGATTACGATTCGGATCATAGGCGTCTTGTTTTCTTGGGCGAATTGTTCAGAGTAACAAAATCGGTTCGATCGGAATGGACGCGTGGATGGCCACCCCTTGAGGCTCGACATTCCGGATGGTGATTGTACCGCCTAACATGAAGATCCGTTCCTGCATCGCAATCAAGCCGTAACAACCAGCCTTTCCCTCGCTGCCAGGATCCATGCCGATCCCATCGTCACGAATCATAACATTGACTTGGTCATCGGCACGAACGAGCGTGATTTTAGCTTGGCTTGCGTGGGCATGGCGCTCGATATTCGAGAGGCCTTCCTGGATGACCCGAAAGATCGCCGATTCGATCGGGTCATCAAGTTTTGCCATCAAACCGTGGCTCTCGACCGTGCATTTGACCGATGTTTTTTTCTGGAAATTTTCAGCCATCCACTCGACGGCAGGCAGCAGACCGAAATCATCCAGCAAGGGTGGACGCAACGTGGATGCCATATTCTTCGTCATCATGATCACGTTGTCGAGCAGGCCCTGCATTTGGGCAAGACGGGCAGGAAGCCCCTCGTTGGTTGTGGGTAGACTGTTCTCGAGCCAGTCGAGGTCGAGCTTGAGCACGCTCAGGCGCTGGCCGATGTCATCGTACAGTTTCCTGGAGAAACGCCGCTTTTCCGCTTCATTGACCTGCTGGGAGGAAACCGCCCACCTGCGCAGGTCCGATGCCCGGATGGCGCCACGCATATTGTCAGTCAGGGCTTCGGTGCGGGGAAGGGCATCATGCAGAATCAACGCAAGGAACAGTTCACCATGCACGGTGACGCGCGAGATGCTGGCATTGAGTGAAAGCTGGGCGCCATTCGAATGAACCCCCTTCAGTTCAAGCTTGCTGCGACGACCATGCACACGTGTTGCGACAAGTCTGTCGATCCGGCGGCGCTGGTCCACACTGATTCGCGGCGGCATGAGCAGATCGAGGGATTTTTCCAGGAGGTGCTTTGCCGGGTAGCCAAACATGCGTTCGACCTTCTGATTCACGAGCACGATCTGGCGCGAGGCATCGACAATGATCACGCCATCCATTGCGGACTGGATGATCGATAGCAAGGATGGGCCGACTTTGCTGGCGGGGAATCGGGAAAGTGTCGTGATGAAATTCGGCAGCGTGCCTGTGTTGTATTCCAGTTGGGTGGTCATCACAATTCTCTATTGCCAGAGCCTGTTGGACGGTTATTCGTAGACACATCCGGATGTTTGCCGAGTTCCTGGCCGGAAGAACAGCAGCCAGTGTACGGGTTCGCACAGCTTGCTTGCCGCGTCCACTGACCTCCGGGCCGCATTGTTTTCGAAAAATGCCTGCATGCATCCGCTTCTGTCTGCTGTCGTTGCGGGGACGGCTCATTTGCAGAAAGCGGTGCCGCTGTCGAGTCCTGGTAGTCTGAAATTGATCGGTGTTTTCGATCGTACCGACCGTCGCGCGGCTTCGCTTTGAGCTAACCGATATCCCGCGACATTTCCTCGACGGCACATCCTGCGGCCTGGCTCGCCATGCATATGTCTTCCTGAAGCAGGGGGACGCATGGAATCGCCCGACAGAAATTTACGCCTACCTGCCTATGACCGCTGTAAATCCAAATTAACAGACAAAAGCGAAAGCAGATTGAGAAATCACAATCGGCGCCTTGCTGAAGGACAAGCGAAGAACCGGTGACGCATTCTTCGATTTTCTTGAGTGCATGGGTCCGTCGAAGAGGTTGTGAGGCACGCTGTTTCAGCGTAAAGACCGGTGCAGAAATTCAACGCTGTCCTGCAAGTGCATCAGCTGACTGCCTGGAGTCCGGTGAAGTTATTCATGCTCTGCAAGGTGATGAACGTGCAACGGGATAGTGATCCGGACTGTCATACTAATCCCCGGTTCGCTCAGAATGTCCAGCGTTCCGTCGAGAGACGCGGTGCGTTCGCGAATGCCGATAAGGCCAAACGAACCAGCCTTGCGTTCTGCTCCAGGTTCCATGCCCTTGCCGTTGTCGGCGACCTCCAACAAGATCCAGCCGTCCTCTGCTTCAATGCATACCGCCACTTGCGTTGCATTGGAGTGCTTGACGACATTGTTCAGCGCTTCCTGGACCATGCGGTACATGGCCGTCGCCACTCTTTGGCCAATGATGATTTCATCGCCGGGCAGATGGAGATCGCAGCGGATGCCATATCGCTTTTGGAAATTCGATGCCAGCAACCGGACGGCATCAACCACCCCGAGGTCTTCGAGGATTCTGGGTGGCAGATCGGCGATGATGCGGCGTACCGAGGCCACCATCGTATTGACCAGATCGTTGATTCCCTCCACCCTGCGCAGTACTTTCGCATTGGTCTGGGGCAGGTACTGCTGCAGGTCGGAAAGATCCATCTTCATGGCAGCGAGCAACTGGCCAAGATCATCATGCATCTCCCTCGCCAACCGTCTCTGCTCTTCTTCCATCAGGTCATCAAGCGTCGAAATCATTTTCTTCAGTTCGTCATGTGAACGCTCAAGCTCCTGCTGGGCCTGCTTGCGATCCGTGATATCGAACATCACACCCTGGAGGTACATCGGTTTGCCGTCGACATCATTGATCACCTGCGCTTCATCATGCAGCCAGTGCAGGGTGCCATCTTTGCCGAAAATGCGGTATTCAATGCTGAGCGGATTACGGTCGGACAAGCGCGCGGCGAGTTTCTGCTGCACGTGGGCGCGATCACCTTCATGCATTTGCCGGAATCGTATGACCGTATCGGCGCACCATTCCTCAGGCGTGAATCCAAGAAGGTCCCTGATCCTGTTGCCGATATAGATGGTCGTCATACCGTCATCGAGATTGCAGATGTACTGTACGCCACCTAACTGTTCGACAAATGCCTGGTAACGCGCCGCAGCTTCCATCCTTTCGTGTTCGATGAGTTTGCGCTCGGTGATATCGAATACCTGCCCGATGAAAATTTTTTTCCTGTCCGTCGTCGTTACGAATTCGAGGTAATCGTAGAGATATCTCACCGAGTCGTCGGATGCGAGTACGCGATATTCCGCCACGGTGCTTTCGGAATCCTGCAGCGCCTTGCGCATGAGTGCTCTGACGCTCGCGCGGTCCTCGGGATGCACATGGCAATCGATGTAATCCTCTGTGGACAATGGTCCACACACGGGATCGCGTCCGACGATCCGGAACATTTCCTGCGACCACTGGTGCACTTCATGCGTAGTTCCTTGCATGACATGGATTTCATAAGTGCCGAACCGGGCAATCACCTGTGCGCGTTCATACCAACGCGTCTTGATGTGCTGTGGAATGTGTACACCGGCCTTTGCGGATATCCAGCGGCGCAGGGCAATGCGGGCGATCAGGCATGCCGCGATGCCAGATAGGATTCCTGCCGCTGCCGCAAACTGTATGTCCAGCGATGGCTGCCTTGCTCCGGGCTGACGCTCCCACATGAGATAAGCGACAAATGCGGCGAGAATGAGGGTGAGGGCGATCACAGCGTACGCTGGGTCCGATGTCCGTTGCGGGACGGAATGGCATGGCTGCCACGTCTGTTTCATGAAATTCTTCCTCCCGCGCAAGAGCGCCAAGCGGCGCCGGATGAATTTATTTCCTACAGATGCCGTCGAGTCACACGACAGGCTGAGTCGCGCAGTTTTGCTGCACTGCGATGATCAGATAATATTGAATATCAGGCAACGAGACAAGAGGCTGTTCGGCATGGAGTTTTTGCTTCCGCCACAGCAGGCCGCGCGAAATTGATGACCGCGAGTGCTGCAAATGCTTATGGAAGGAATGCTTGCCTGCTAGACTACCGGCGCCGGTGCACGCGTCGCGTGACGGAAGCGTGAGCGCAGTGTCACAATCATTACGGATAAAAATCATCATGGAAATACAGCTCGGGGACATTGGACATATCATCCAGCTCGCCATCGCGCCCGTCTTTCTGCTGACCGGCGTCGGCACCAAGCTCACGGTGTTAACGAACCGTCTCGCGCGCATCATCGACCGCACACGCGTCCTCGAGAATCGCATTACGGCCACCCACGGGGAAGACCATTCCGATGCCTATGATGAGCTCACCACGCTGTATCGACGAGCGCACCTGATCAACCGCGCCATTACCCTCAGCACTTCTTGCGGCCTGCTGGTCTGCATCGTGATTGCGGCGCTGTTCATCGGGGACGCATTGAACCTGACACTCGGCAAATTCATTGCCTTGTGCTTTGTCCTTGGCATGTTTTCGCTGATCGGAAGTTTCGTGCTGTTCCTGCGGGAGATCCTTGTCGCAACCAGGAATCTTTCGTTGCGAAACATCGACGAGCTGAAACGGAAGGAGTAGTGCATGGCGCAAGGGGGGGGGGGGCGCAGGTTGCTCCTTCTATCCGAGGCAGAAGGATTTTCGCTCCATCAAACGAATAATCGCCGCAAGTGCATTTCCGAGAGCAAGATTTTTTGGGGGAAGCGAGGCGAAGTAGAGGGACAGATGAAGCTGCTACGGCATGGAGAACGAAGGAGCGCGCGCAAACAAAAAGGGCTTACGTTTTCACGTAAGCCCTTCGAATTTTTTGGCTCCCCGACCTGGACTCGAACCAGGGACCTGCGGATTAACAGTCCGTCGCTCTACCGACTGAGCTATCAGGGAACAGAACCGCTATTATAGGACGATTTTTCTGTCCGTGTCAAAACTTTACGCTGGATTCATCTCGAAAGAAGCGGGCCTTGGTTGCGGTCCACTCACTTGAGCGCATCCTTACAGCACTTTTGCGATCGCGTCGACGACGTTATCGATATTGCGCGAATTCAGCGCAGCCACGCAGATACGGCCAGTGTCAACGGCATAGATCGAGAAGTCTTCGCGCAGGCGTGTGACCTGCTCCTTGGTCAGGCCGGAGTAAGAGAACATGCCGCGCTGCTTGATGACGAAGTCGAAATTATGGCTGGGCGCCTTTTCCTTCAGCTTCTGCACCAATGCCTGGCGCATTTCGCGAATGCGGACGCGCATGCCGGCGAGTTCATCTTCCCACAGCTTGCGCAGTTCCGGCGTCGACAGCGCAGTTGCCACCACCTGGCCGCCATGAGTCGGCGGGTTGGAGTAGTTGGTGCGGATGACGCGCTTCAACTGGGACAGCACGCGCGCGGCTTCGTCCGCAGTCGCCGCCACGATGCTCAGGGCACCAACGCGTTCGCCATACAGCGAGAAGGACTTCGAGAAGGAGTTCGAGACGAACAGCGGGCCGCCTGCTTGCGCAAACTGGCGCACGACCTTGCCGTCGGCGTCGATGCCATCGCCGAAGCCCTGGTATGCCATGTCGAGGAAGGGGATCAGGCCGCGCTCGGTGACAACCTTGATGACGTCCGCCCATTGCGCCTCGGTCAGGTCGGCGCCGGTTGGGTTGTGGCAGCAGGCGTGCAGCAGGACGATCGAGCCGGCAGGCATTGTCTTCAGCGCATTCAGCATGCCGTCAAAGTTCACGCCGCGGGTGGCCGCGTCATAGTACGGATAGGCGTTGACGACAAACCCGGCGGATTCGAACAGGGCACGGTGGTTTTCCCAGCTCGGATCGCTGATCCAGACCTGCGCGTTCGGCGCGAAGCGCTTCAGGAAGTCCGCACCGAGCTTCAGGGCACCGGTGCCGCCGAGGGCCTGCGCGGTGACTGCGCGCTTTTCTTGAATAATGGCGCTGTCAGCACCAAATACCAGTTCCTGCACAGCCTTGTCGTAAGCCGCAAGGCCCTCGATCGGCAGATAGGTGCGAGGACTTGCCTTTTCCATCAGTTGCGCTTCCGCCTTGCGTACGCACTCGAGCAGCGGCACCTTGCCGTTGTCATCGTAATAAACGCCGACGCCGAGATTCACCTTGTTGGGATTCTTGTCAGCGTTATAGGCTTCCGTGATGCCGAGAATCGGGTCGCGCGGCGCCATGTCGATGGCGCTGAACAGGGGGGAGGGATGGGATTGGCTCATCGTGATAACATGAAAAGTTGGCTGCGGAAGATCGTTCCTGGCAGCGGGTTGTGAGCAGTTTTGAAGGCCGGAAAGCCTCCGACTGATGTGCAACTAAATATTTTACCAAAGGTCGAATCGAGATGGCAGATTTATCCCAGGTTTCCAGCGCAATCGACGAGTCGAAAATCGTTACCTTCCCCGGTTCGCCTTATCGTCTTTATCAGCCTTTCCCGCCAGCCGGCGATCAGCCTGGTGCAATTGCAAAACTGGTCGAAGGCATCGAGGACGGGCTGTCGTTTCAGACGCTTCTCGGCGTGACGGGCTCCGGCAAGACTTACACCATGGCCAACGTGATCGCCCGCCTGGGGCGGCCGGCCATCGTTTTCGCACCCAACAAGACGCTGGCCGCCCAGCTCTACAGCGAATTCCGCGAATTCTTCCCCCAGAATGCAGTTGAGTATTTCGTCAGCTATTACGATTACTATCAGCCGGAAGCGTACGTGCCGCAGCGCGACCTGTTCATCGAGAAGGATTCCTCGATCAACGAGCACATCGAGCAGATGCGCCTGTCCTGCACCAAGTCGCTGATGGAGCGGCGCGACGTAGTCATCGTGGCAACGGTTTCAGCGATCTACGGTATAGGTAATCCAAGCGAATACCATCAGATGATCCTGACCTTGCGCGCGAAGGACAAAGTCAGCCAGCGCGATGTGATCGCGCGCCTGATCCAGATGCAGTACACGCGCAACGAGGTCGATTTCGCCCGCGGTACCTTCCGCGTGCGCGGCGATACCATCGATGTCTTCCCGGCAGAACATGCGGAACTCGCAGTGCGCATCGAGATGTTCGATGACGAGATCGACAGCCTGCAACTGTTCGATCCGCTCACCGGCCGGGTGCGCCAGAAAATCCCGCGCTTTACTGTCTACCCTGGTTCGCATTACGTCACGCCGCGCTCCACCGTGCTGCGCGCGATTGAAACCATCAAGGACGAGCTGCGCGAACGCCTCGAATGGTTCCGCAAGGAGAGCAAACTGGTGGAGGAGCAGCGGCTCGAGCAGCGTACCCGTTTCGACCTCGAAATGATGCAGGAGATCGGCTTCACCAAGGGCATCGAAAACTATTCGCGCCACCTGAGCGGCGCCAAGCCGGGCGAGCCGCCACCCACGCTGGTCGATTACCTGCCGCAAGACGCGCTCATGTTCCTCGACGAGTCGCACGTCCTGCTGGGCCAGCTCAACGGCATGTACAACGGCGACCGCGCACGCAAGACCAATCTCGTCGATTATGGCTTCCGCCTGCCGTCGGCGCTGGACAACCGCCCGCTGAAGTTCGAGGAGTTCGAAAGCAAGATGCGGCAGACGGTGTTCGTCTCCGCGACCCCCGCCGAATATGAAGGCACCCACGCGGGGCAGGTGGTTGAGCAGGTGGTTCGGCCAACAGGCCTGGTGGACCCGGCAATCTCCGTGCGCCCGGCGAGTACGCAGGTGGACGATCTGATGTCGGAGATCACCGATCGCGTGAAGAAGAACGAGCGCGTGCTGGTCACCACACTGACCAAGCGCATGGCGGAGCAGTTGACTGAATTCCTGGGCGATAACGGCATCAAGGTGCGCTACCTGCACAGCGATATCGATACCGTGGAGCGCGTTGAAATCATCCGCGACCTGCGTCTTGGCACCTTTGATGTGCTGGTCGGCATCAACCTGTTGCGTGAAGGCCTGGACATTCCCGAAGTGTCGCTGGTGGCGATTCTCGATGCGGACAAGGAAGGCTTCCTGCGTTCCGAGCGCAGCCTCATTCAAACCATTGGGCGCGCGGCGCGCAATCTCAACGGCATGGCGATTCTGTATGCAGACCGGATCACCGATTCGATGCGGCGTGCCATTGACGAGACCGACCGACGTCGCACAAAGCAGATTGCGTTCAACAAGTCGCACAACATCACGCCGGCCGGCATCAAGAAGGAAGTGCGCGAACTCATCGACGGCGTCTACAGCCCGCAGGAAGCGCGTGAAGAATTGCAGGTGGCGCAGGAGCAGGCGAAGTATGAGTCGATGTCGGAGAAGCAGGTCAGCAAGGAAATCAAGCGGCTCGAAAAGCTCATGGTCGAGCATGCGAAGAACTTGGAATTCGAAAAGGCTGCCCAGGTGCGCGACCAGTTACATATCCTGAAACAGCAACTGTTCGGCGCGCCTGGCCTCGATAACGTCGTGCCCTTGTCAGGAGGGTAAGACCCGCGTCGGCCGGGCGCAAGGCCTTGCCGGCATGGTGCCGGGCAGCGGTAAAATGCCGCTATTTCTTCCGATCCGCCATGTCCTTGTCCATTCCTGAATCCATCCTTGACACGTTAGCGCTGGCAGATCAATCGTGGCGTCCGATTCTGCTGAAAGGATTGGAAGCCATTGCAGAAGCCGATCCAGGCTATCTTGCCGAGCTTGCCGCCGACAACTACCTGCCCACCGGTGGGCGACTGTTTGCCGCCTTTACGCTGCCGCTCGATGCGGTGCGTTATGTGCTTGTGGGCGAAGGCCCCTATCCGCGCGAGCGCAGTGCCACGGGGGTCTGCTTCATGGACGGCGCGGTCGAGTCTCTATGGTCGGAAAAGGGTTTGTCCAAGGAAGTGAACCGGGCGACGTCCCTGCGCAACTTCATGAAAATGCTGCTCGTCGCGGATGGTCTATTGACCTCGGAGAATACTTCCGGCGACGCAATTGCTCACATTTCTCTGCGCGCCAGGGCGATCGGTTCTCCATTCATCCAGACGCTCACTGAATTGCAGGCCAATCTGACGCGGCACGGTTTTTTGCTGCTGAACGCGACACTGGTCTACCGGCCGGATGTGCCGCCGCTCAAGGATGCAAAGGCCTGGCGTCCGTTCCTGCGCACTGTCCTGGAGGCGCTCGACGAACACGCTGTTGCGAAGGTTGGAGCGCCGCCGGCACTGGTGTTATGGGGCAAGATTGCCGAGCAACTGAACGCTCTTGAGGTAATGTCCCGTTTTCCACGCGCCGTGTCGGAGCATCCTTATAACCTGTCCTTCATCGGAAACAAGGGCATGCAAGACCTCTTCGGGCCCATGCATCTGCTGCAACAGCAGGTGCGATGACTTTGATTCCAGGCACGGATATTTCAGGCAGTCTTTCGGCCGGCTGAAGGCTTGGCTGCCTCACGTCTTGGGCAAGCAGGGAAGTTCCTCGCGGAATAGCATCTGCTCCTTCCCGGCACGCCTTGCGCAGCTTGCGCATTCGTCACTCATGTCCTTTCCGCAGGCAAACTTGCGCCGCCGTTGCGTCATATCAGGATATGCAGCCGGGAATTTGTGATCATGAGGTCAACATGTGCGCGCAGAGCCGACCATGTTCCTTGCGTCTTTCCATGCGTGCCGGAATTGATGGGATCGATCATGAAGACTAGCCGCGTCCTTTTCGTTTGCATGGGGAATATCTGCCGTTCCCCAACAGCCGAGGGTGTCATGCGCAAGCTTGTGCAGGACGCGGCGCTGCATGACCGGGTAGTCGTCGACTCGGCCGGTACGCACGACTATCACGTCGGCGAACCACCCGACCCGCGCGCCCAGACCGCGGCACGCAAGCGTGGATACGATCTGTCCGGCTTGCGTGCACGCCATCTTGTACTTGGCGACTTCGACGCATTCGACCTGATACTCGGCATGGATTTCAACAATCTTGAGATCCTGAACAACCTTTGTCCGCCGGAACACAGATCCAAAATCGGCTTGCTCATGGCTTTTTCAGGACGTCGCAATGCGACGATTGTGCACGATCCTTACTATCGCAGCGCAAAGGACTTCGAACTGGTACTCGATTACATTGAGGATGCCTGTGCTGGCCTGGTTCGCTCCATTTCCCAAGGCAACCTGATTCCGCAATAGGGTGCGCGATTGTCGGGCAATGTCCGGTGTTTGGTCCTTCCGGTATGCGAGGAGTCGCGCTTTCCGGTAAAGCTTTCAGGCTGATGTAAAAGTTACCGCTATCGACCGTCGAATTCCGTCTCGGCAGACACGATTTCTTTCCGAGGAGCGCGCACGTAGCGGTTTCGCGCTGATGACGCGGAATGACTCGTCTTCTGCGTTGGCCTGGTACGAAGCTTGCACTGATGACTGTCGTCTGTGCTACGCGCAACAAGAGCCATATCATGACCTCTTTACAAGTGGCAATGGCATCTGCAGCCTGGTTGATCACATGCTCGGCCTGCGGGCAATCATCCGTCGCCGGGACGCGCGAGGGGTGGACAGAATTGAACGTCCGGAGCGAGTCTGGCGCGATACGGAAATGGTGGCCTGGCACGGGACTCCGCTACGGGGGCAGTCAGGCGGATGCGTATCCCGGCGGGCAGGAAGCCGCATCCACTGTCGTGCGGTCGGATGCGCAGCCTGGCCTGGCGAATTTCTCGTTCCGTTTTCCCCGCGGCGGGCATGGTGCGGTATTCGGGTATCTGGGGCATCCCGGGGACGCTTTACCTGGCCCACCCGCCTTCTTTGCCTTGCGGTTCAGCGGAATCGACCATCCCGAACCCGCGTCGCTCGGCGAGTGGCTGGATGTTTCCAGTCGACCCTCCGTGATTAGCGTCGGTTATGCCTGGCGCAGCCTGGAGTTCGAAGGCTCGGCCGTGTCCTGGTATCCCAGTGACGGACAAAAGCCGACAAAAACAGAGCCGCTTCTTCATCTCGACGCGCAATCGACGCGATTATCCTTCCGTCCTTCCGAGCGCTGGACGCTTCAGGTCAGTCGCGGCACACTGGTTGGCTTGGACCAGGTTGTGCCGAGCGACAGCTTGAGACGATCGGCCATTTCGGCAAGCTATCGACAGCCTTTCACCGACGGCGAGTGGCAAGCCACGCTGGCATGGGGCCGCACGGCGAGGAAATTCAATGAATCCATCAACGGCTATCTGCTGGAGTCTGCGCTCAGGTTTCAGTCAGCGCATACGATATTCGGCCGGCTGGAACAGGTGGGGCGCGACGACCTGTTGCAGGACATCGGTTCCTCGCAGCGGACGTCCAGGTTCAACAAGCTGACGGTGGGATATTTCAGGGATATGCAAAACAGCGGTCCGCTGAAGTTTGATGTCGGCGCGCTCATGAGCAAGCATTTCGTTCCGACGGGCGCGCCGTTGTCATCCGGTGCTGAGCCCGTCTCCTACATGCTCTTCCTGCGGCTGAGGCTTCAGTAGCGCCCGGCAGCCGGAATTGAAATATGAAATAATAGCGGCGATTGCAAACCTGCAATGAAGCGGCGTTGCCGCACTCGGAAGCACGTGTCCTTTCGCGGCCCATCTGATGGACAAAATATTCACTTCCACGGCGCAGCGAAAAACTATCCCAATTTCATTAATACCTGACGAAATCACTCAACTTTGATATACTTGACCAAAATCTTCGGGAATCCCGGATATTTGAGAAAACTTGGATAAAGTTTGATATTGGAGTTGAGGCATGCGTCTGACTACTAAAGGCCGTTTTGCGGTGACTGCGATGATCGATCTGGCGTTGCGCCAGGACAAGGGCCCGGTCACCTTGTCCGCGATCAGCCAGCGGCAAGAGATCTCCCTTTCCTACCTGGAACAACTGTTCGGCAAGTTGCGCCGCCACGAGATCGTCGATTCCGTGCGGGGGCCTGGTGGCGGATATACCCTTGCCCGCCGTCCCGAGGATGTGACCGTTGCAGATATCATTATCGCCGTCGACGAACCGCTGGATGCGACCCAGTGCGGCGGCAAGGAAAATTGCCACAGCCCGGGCCATGAGCACGGCACGCGTTGCATGACGCATGACCTGTGGTCCACATTGAATGCAAAAATGGTCGAATACCTGGATTCCGTGTCCCTGAAGGACCTGGTGGACCAGCAGCGGCAGCGGACCGCTGAACATAACGTGGTGCTGATGCCGCGCCACGCGACAGCTTGATTGGAGTTATTTACAGCATGAACGCCCCCTTGGAAAAAACACTGATCGATACCATCAAGGCACCGCATTTTCCGGTTTACATGGATTATTCGGCGACCACCCCGATCGATCCGCGTGTGTCCGACAAGATGATTCCGTACCTGCGCGAGCAGTTCGGCAATCCAGCCTCGCGTAGCCATATGTACGGCTGGGAGGCGGAAAAGGCGGTAGAAGAGGCGCGCGCGCACGTGGCGGCGCTGGTCAACGCCGATCCGCGCGAGATCATCTGGACCTCGGGTGCGACCGAGGGCAACAACCTCGCGCTCAAGGGCGCCGCGCACTTCTACAAGACCAAGGGCAAGCACATCATTACCGTCAAGACCGAGCACAAGGCAGTGCTCGACACGGTGCGTGAGCTGGAACGTCAGGGTTTCGAGGCGACCTACCTGCAGCCGCAGGACAACGGCCTGATCACGCTTGAGCAATTGCAGGAAGCGATTCGCCCGGACACCATCCTGGTGTCCGTGATGCTGGTTAATAATGAAATCGGCGTGATCCAGCCGATCCCGGAAATCGGCGAGCTGTGCCGTTCCAAGGGCATCATCTTCCACAGCGACGCTGCGCAGGCAACGGGCAAGGTGCATATCGACCTGGAAAAGTGGAAGGTCGACCTGATGACCTTTACCGCGCACAAGACCTATGGTCCGAAGGGAATCGGCGCGCTGTATGTGCGTCGCAAGCCGCGCGTGCGCATCGAGGCACAGATGCACGGCGGTGGCCATGAGCGTGGACTGCGCTCCGGCACTCTGCCGACGCACCAGATCGTGGGCATGGGCGAAGCGTTCCGGATTGCCAAGGAAGAGATGGATACCGAGATCATTCGCATCAAAGCCTTGCGCGACCGCCTCGCCAAGGGGCTGACCGAGATGGAGGAGGTCTATGTCAACGGCGACATGGAACACCGCGTCCCGCACAATCTCAACGTCAGCTTCAACTTCGTCGAAGGCGAATCGCTGATCATGGCGATCAAGGATATTGCGGTATCGTCCGGCTCGGCTTGCACGTCGGCCAGCCTCGAGCCCTCGTACGTTTTGCGCGCACTGGGCCGCAGCGACGAACTGGCGCACAGCTCGATCCGTTTCACCATCGGTCGCTTCACGACGGAAGAGGACATCGATTTCGCAGTCAACCTGATCAAGACCAAGGTCGCCAAGCTGCGTGAGCTGTCGCCGTTGTGGGAAATGTACAAGGACGGGGTCGATCTCAATTCGATCCAGTGGGCAGCCCACTGACTCGCCCGGCACTGTCAAAGTTAAAGGAGCATCTCAATGTCATATTCGGAAAAAGTTCTCGACCATTATGAAAACCCGCGCAACGTCGGCTCCTTCGAGAAGGGCGACGATACCGTGGGCACCGGCATGGTCGGCGCTCCCGCCTGCGGCGACGTGATGAAGTTGCAGATCAAGGTCGGCGCCGATGGCGTGATCGAGGACGCGAAATTCAAGACCTACGGCTGCGGCTCGGCTATCGCATCCTCTTCGCTGGTAACGGAATGGGTGAAGGGCAAGACGCTCGACGAGGCACTGTCGATCAAGAACACCCAGATCGCGGAAGAGCTGGCCTTGCCGCCGGTGAAGATCCACTGCTCGATCCTGGCGGAAGATGCTATCAAGGCAGCGGTGCAGGACTACAAGACCAAGCACGGTGCGGAATCGAAGGAAGCAGCCTGATTTATCGTTACTCCGGCACCTGCCGGATGGAACCGTGAAAGAGACTGAGCATTATGGCAATCACACTGACAGAAAAAGCAGCGAAGCACATTTCCCGTTACATTGAACGTCGCGGCAAGGGTGTCGGCGTACGCTTTGGCGTGCGCACGAGCGGTTGCTCCGGACTGGCATACAAGCTGGAGTACGTGGACGAATACGCGGCGGAAGATGCCGTCTTCGAATCGCATGGCGTGCGGGTTTTCGTCGATCCGAAGAGTCTGCCGTACATTGACGGCACCGAGCTGGATTTTGAGCGTGAAGGACTGAACGAGGGCTTCAAGTTCAATAATCCGAATGTGAAGGATGCTTGCGGTTGCGGTGAAAGCTTCCGCATCTGATTGACGCCGTGACTCCCTCGGCAAGGGGGAGCGAAACTCATACCAAGCCTGTTGATGTACAAACAGGCTTTTGTTTTACTTAGCCATGCAGAACCACTTCGAGCTTTTCCAATTGCCGCAAGGCTTTACCATCGATCTCACGACCTTGGAAAAGGCGTACCGCGAAGTGCAGAACCGCGTTCATCCCGACAAGTTCAGTCATGCCACCGACGCTGAAAAGCGCGTGGCCATGCAATGGGCAACCCGTGCCAACGAGGCGTACCAGACACTCAAGAGCCCGTTCAGGCGCGCGGCTTATCTGTGCGAACTGAACGGCATTGACCTGCAGGTCGAGTCCAACACCGCGATGCCACGCGAATTCCTGATGCAGCAGATGGAGTGGCGCGAGGCGCTGGAAGAGGCGCGGCACGAAGAGGATATCAACGCGCTGGAAAACCTGGAGGCGGAATTGCGCGAGGTGCGCAAGGCCAAGGTGGCACATGTGGGTGCGCGGCTGGATGCGCAGGATTTCGAAGAAGCGGCGCGTGGCGTACGGCAGTTGATGTTCCTCGAAAAATTCGGCGAAGAAGTTCAGGCTGCTTTTGAAAAGATTGAAGGTTGAGCGCCGGGCCGGCCGCTCCGATCCCTGAGAACATAATATGGCTCTACTCCAAATTTCTGAACCCGGCATGTCTACTGCGCCGCACCAGCACCGGCTTGCAGTAGGCATCGACCTCGGCACTACCAATTCGCTCGTCGCAACCGTGCGCAGCAGCATTCCCGAAGTGCTCAACGACGAGGAAGGCCGGCCGCTGCTGCCGTCCATCGTCCGCTATCTTTCCGATGGCAAGGCGCAGATCGGCTACAAGGCGCAGGCTGCGCAGACCACCGATCCGAAGAACACGATCGTCTCCGTGAAGCGCTTCATGGGACGCGGCCTGAAGGATATTGCCTACGCCGAAAACCTTCCCTACGATTTCGTCGATGCGCCGGGCATGGTGCAGCTCAAGACTGTTGCCGGTGTGAAGAGCCCGGTCGAGGTCTCGGCCGAAGTCCTGGCCAAGCTGCGCCAGCGCGCGGAAGACGCGCTGGGGGACGAACTCGTCGGCGCCGTGATCACCGTGCCGGCCTATTTCGATGATGCGCAGCGCCAGGCAACCAAGGATGCCGCGAAACTGGCAGGCCTGAACGTGCTGCGCCTGCTGAACGAGCCCACCGCCGCGGCCATCGCCTACGGACTCGACAACGGTTCTGAGGGTGTTTATGCGGTGTACGACCTCGGCGGCGGCACCTTCGACATTTCCATTCTGAAGTTGACCAAGGGGGTCTTCGAAGTGCTCGCCACCGGCGGTGATTCGGCGCTCGGCGGTGACGACTTCGATCATCGCCTGATGTGCTGGATCATCGAGCAGGCAAATCTGGCGCCGCTGTCCGACAAAGACACGCGCATCCTGATGGTGAAGGCCCGCGAAGCCAAGGAATTGCTCTCCACGCAGGCGGAGACGCAGATCGACGCTGCCTTGAATTCGGGCGAGGAAGTGCACCTCACCCTGAGCGCGGAAACCTTTGCGCAGATCACACAGCATCTCGTGGCAAAAACCATCACGCCGAGCCGCAAGGCGCTGCGCGATGCCGGCCTGACAGTCGACGAAGTCGATGGCGTAGTGCTGGTCGGCGGCGCGACACGGATGCCGCATATCCGCAAGGCAGTTGGCGAATTCTTCAAGACCATTCCGCTGGCGAACATCGATCCGGACAAGGTGGTGGCGCTCGGCGCGGCCGTCCAGGCGAACCTGCTGGCAGGCAATCGCGCGGCGGGAGACGACTGGCTGCTGCTGGACGTGATCCCTTTGTCGCTCTGTATCGAAACCATGGGCGGACTGGTTGAAAAGGTCATCCCGCGCAACTCCACGATTCCATGCGCGCGCGCACAGGAATTCACTACGTTCAAGGACGGCCAGACCGCGATGGCGATCCATGTGGTGCAAGGCGAACGTGAACTGGTGAGCGACTGCCGCTCACTGGCGAGATTCGAATTGCGCGGCATCCCGCCGATGGCGGCAGGTGCGGCCCGCATTCGCGTTACCTACCAAGTGGACGCGGACGGCTTGCTGTCCGTATCGGCACGCGAGCAGCGTTCCGGCGTGGAAGCATCGATCACAGTGAAGCCGTCATATGGCCTTGGCGACGACGAAATCGCGCGGATGCTGCAGGATTCCTACAATTCCGCCGACATCGACATGAAGCTGCGTGCCTTGCGCGAAGAGCAGGTCGAAGCCGAGCGGATTCTGCTCGCGACGCAGTCGGCTCTGGATGCGGACGGCGATCTGCTGTCGGATGCGGAAAAGGCGAACGTGGTCGCGCTAATGGAGGCGGTACGCGAAAAGGCACGAGGCGACGACCATGCGGCCATCAAATCCACCGTCGCGGCTTTAGCGCGCGGCACGGAAGAATTCGCCGCGCGTCGTATGGACCGCAGCGTGCGAACCGCGCTGGCCGGCAAGAAGCTGGACCAGATCACATAACAGAAAGATTGGTCCACGGAAAACACGGGAGACAGGGAAAAATCACAATAGATTTTTACGCGTTCCGTGGGCCTTCCATAGACCGCAATAACACACCGAGGTAATCCAAGTGCCCCAAATCGTTGTCCTTCCCCATGCGACTCTCTGCCCCGACGGTGCCGTCATCGAAGCGCCGGCCGGCATGTCGGTCTGCGACGCACTGCTTGAGAACGATATCGAGATCGAGCATGCCTGTGAAAAATCCTGTGCCTGCACGACCTGCCATGTGATCGTGCGTGAGGGGTTCGAGTCGCTGAACGAGGCGGAGGAAAAGGAAGAAGACCTGCTGGACCGGGCATGGGGCCTGGAGGCGACCTCGCGCCTTTCCTGCCAGGCGATTCTCGACAAGGAAGACCTGGTGATCGAAATTCCGAAATACACCATCAATCAGGTCAGCGAAAATCATTGATCGGGGAGGATCATCATGAAATGGGCCGACATCACGCGCATTGCCGAAGAACTGAACGACAAGTTTCCGGACGTCGATCCGATGACTGTGCGCTTCACCGACCTGCATAACTGGGTTTGCGGACTGGATGGTTTCAATGACGACCCGACCCGCGGCGGCGAGAAAGTGCTTGAAGCGATCCAGATGGCGTGGATTGAAGAGGCGAAATAGCGCCTGCTTCACCCTTGCGTGAGGGCCAAGGCCAAGGGCAGGGACACGATCAACGTCGTACCCTTGTTCCGGTTGGTGTCGATCGTCAGTTCCCCTCCGAGTGCGTTGATCCGTTCCTGGATTCCCACCAGGCCGAATGAGTTGGCCTTCCGGCGGCAGTCGGGGTAGATCCCTATGCCGTTATCCGCAATTTTCATGATCAGCTTGTTGTTCTCGCGGTGCAGGTCAATGCGTACCTGGCTGGCCTGCGCATGACGGACGACGTTGTTGAGCGATTCCTGCAGGATGCGAAAAAGGGCAGTCGCGTGATTGTCGTCCACCGAGACATCTTCTTCCATGTGCAACCCACACTCAATGCCGTTGCGTTGCTGGAAATCTTTCACTTGCCACTCGATGGCAGCGTTGAGGCCGAGATCGAGCACCGTGGGGCGCAGGTTGTTGATGGCAGCGCGCACCGCCTTGATGGTTGCGTCGATATGTCCCAGCGCGTTCCTGACGCGCTCGTTCAGCTTGGGATGTGTGGCGTTGGTGCGGGCATACAGCATGGACACGTCAATGCGCAGCGCAAGGAGGGTTTGGCCGAGGTCGTCATGGATTTCCCTCGCAATGCGCTTGCGTTCATCCTCCCGAACGCGCTCCTGGTAGGACACCAGGTGACGCAGGATCTGCCGGGAGTGCTTCAGCTCTTCTTCCAGCTTCTTGTGCTCGGAAATGTCCGTGCAACTCCCGATATACCCGAGAAAGCGGCCTGATGGCGAATGGCGTGGCACGCCGTGCGCGAGGACATAGTGATACTCGCCGTCGCGACTGCGGAGCCGGTATTCGATGCTGAACCGGCGGCGCGCCCTGAATGCGGAGGACTGAGTGCCGAGGAATGACTGGATGTCGTCGGGATGGAGCCCTTCGGTCCATCCGCTTCCCAATTCCTGCTCCAGCGCGCGCCCGGTAAAATTCAGCCAGACTTGGTTGAACCAGAGATATTGCTGCTCGGGACTGGCCACCCAGATGAGCACCGGGGCGGAGTCGGCCATGAGGCGGAAGCGCTCCTCGCTCTCGATTAGCGCCAGTTCAGCCTGTTTGCGTTCATTGATGTCGCAGACGACCATGCGGCAGAGCGAGGTGTCGTTGTCCACATTGGCTTCGACATGCGTGAAAAACATCCGCTGTCGGGCATCCAGGAAAGGGATTTCGCTCGTTTCCTTCACCGGATTACGAAAAACCTGCTCCAGGAATTCATCGAGTGTGCCCTGCGTTTCTGCCGGCACGAATTCCACCATCCGGCGCCCGATCAGCTCGGAGCGCTCAAGTCCGAGCAGGCCCGCGCCTGTGAGATTGACTTCCCGGATGACACCGTCGCGACCCAGCGTGAAATATCCTACCGGTGCGAAGTCATAGAGATCTGCATAACGTGCAAGCCGTTCTTCGTACTCTGTGCGCATCTGCCTGAGTACAAAATTCTCGGCCTCGATCCTGGTTTGATAGAGATGCAGGTCCGAGGCGGCTGGAGTGGCATCGACCACACGGGCGGGCGCGGCAGGGTCCGGCCGTTTCGCCAAGCGCTTCCGCATCCATGCAGATGTCAGTTTTTCATTGCGTTGTCCCACGAGCTGCCTTCCTCAACAATGCTGGTCAATATGACAGTGTCAGTCTGACAAGTATGGGGTGCTGGAAAAAACATGGCAAGTGGTAATCCGGAATTCTACGAGACCAGGGCGTCCCGGTGGCCAGAAAAACAAAAGGCGGCAAATTCTGCCGCCTTGAATGCCATCGTCACGATGCTGGCTTGAAGCTGCTATGCGTGCGAGCTGAGGTGGCCATTCACTACTCTGACGCGGTCACCGGCGTTCCAGCCAGGCTGTTGGGCGTAGGGGAAGGTCCGGACTGTGCCGTTGTCCATCCGCACGCGGACCTGATACGTCGTGGCTCCGCGCGTGTTCTTCTCGATTTCGTTGCCCGCGTAGCCGCCGCCGACAGCGCCGGCGACCGTAGCGACCTTGCGGCCGTTGCCGCCGCCCACCTGGTTGCCCAGCACGCCGCCGAGCAACGCACCGGCAACCATTCCGACACCGCTCGGTTTCGCCTGATGCTTGACCACATGCACAGATTCCACGCGGCCGCAGCTTGAGCAGGTTACCGGTGCCTGTGCAACGGCATAGGCTGTGCCGCTCGATGCGCGGTGTGGCGCGGTGCGCGGCGCGTAGCCTTGGTTTTGCGGTGCCGGGGCGACCTGTTGAGCGGGAGCTTCTGACGCAGGAGCAGCGAGCGCAGCCGGGGGCATCGCTGTCGCCGGGCCGACTGCGGCGGTATCACTGGATGACGTTGCGCCTGCTGTAGTTGCGTTGCTGTAAGAGCTCGGAATCAGGCCTGTCATTGCGGCGACGCCGGTCAGGCTGACGAGCATCACCGAAACGGCGGCGCCAGCAACGAGTGGATGAATCCGCTTGGATGAATTGTTGTTTTCCATTGTTACCTCCTGTTCATGGGCAACATGCTTTCCATTGCATGAAAGGATTATCGGAGGTAACACTGGCACGAAAAAGACGTTTAATGTGTAAGGTGTAAGCCTTTGTAACGTGCTTGATATCGAGCAAAAATGCGTTATGAAGCAGGGCGGGAATTTGTTGCGGAAAAATAAAAACGGGGCCATTTCCGGCCCCGTTCGATCATGATTGACTGTATTGCTTACTCTTCCCGGCGCAAGTGCGGGAACAGGATGACGTCGCGGATATTCGGCGAGTCGGTGATCAGCATCATCAGGCGGTCAATGCCGATGCCGCAACCGCCGGTCGGCGGCAGGCCGTATTCGAGCGCGCGGATGTAGTCGGCGTCGTAGTACATCGCTTCTTCGTCGCCGGCATCTTTTGCCGCCACCTGTGCCTGGAAGCGTGCTGCCTGGTCTTCCGGATCGTTCAGCTCGGAGAAGCCGTTGGCGATTTCGCGTCCGGTGATGAAAAGCTCGAAACGTTCCGTGATGCCCGGTACCGTATCGGAGGCACGTGCCAGCGGCGAAACCTCGATCGGGTAGTCGATGATGTAGGTCGGCTCCCACAATTGCGATTCCGCAGTCTCTTCGAACAGCGACAGTTGCAGCGCTCCGACGCCGGAGATGATGTGCGGCTCAACGCCGAACTTCTTCAGTTCCTGCTTCAGGAAGCCTTCATCATGTAGCTGCGCGTCGGTGTACTGCGGTGCGTATTTCCTGATCGCTTCGATGATCGTCAGCCGGTGGAAGGGCTTGGACAGGTCCAGCTCGCGGCCCTGGTAGGTGAGCTTTGCCGTGCCGTGCGCATCGATGGCGGCCTGCCGGATCACCGCTTCGGTGAAGTCCATCAGCCACTTGTAATCCACATAGGCGGCGTAGAACTCCATCATGGTGAATTCGGGATTGTGGCGGGGCGAAACGCCTTCGTTGCGGAAGTTGCGGTTCACTTCGAACACGCGCTCGAAGCCGCCCACCACCAGTCGCTTCAGGTAGAGCTCGGGCGCGATGCGCAGGAACATCTGCATGTCGAGCGCATTGTGATGCGTGATGAAGGGCTTGGCTGCCGCGCCCCCCGGAATCGGGTGCAGCATCGGCGTTTCCACTTCCATGAAGCCGTTATCGCTCATGAAGCGGCGGATCGATGTCATTGCGGCAGTCCGCGCCTTGAATGCGCGACGGGTGTCCTCGCTCATGATGAGGTCGACGTAGCGCTGGCGATACTTCATCTCCTGGTCGGCCAGGCCGTGGAACTTGTCGGGCAGCGGGCGCAGCGACTTGGTCAGCAGGCGCAGCTTCGTCACCTTCAGCGACAGTTCGCCAGTCTTGGTCTTGAACAGCAAACCTTCCGCGCCGAGGATGTCGCCCAGATCGTAGTGCTTGAATGCGGTATGCGCTTCTTCGCCGGCATTGTCGATGGTGATGTAGAGCTGGATGCGGCCGTCCGCGTTGCGGCCGGATGCGTCCTGGATGGTGGCGAATGCTGCTTTGCCCATTACGCGCTTGAGCATCATGCGACCTGCGACCGAGACGGGAATCGGCTCGGCCTCAAGCTGTTCGTTGGTCAGGCCGTCGTAGCGTTCGTGCAGGTCAGCGGCCTTGTGCGCGGGGCGAAAATCGTTCGGGAAGGCGACGCCTTTCTCGCGCAGCGCGGCGAGTTTGGCGCGGCGTTCCGCCATGATGGTGTTTTCGTCCTGGGCAGGCGTCGCTTTTTCGTTTTGGTTGGTGGTGGACATGGAGCGGTCTTTAGTGGATGGCGATGAGCGGTTACACACCTTGCTTGAGCGATGCGGCGATGAAGTCGTCCAGGTCGCCGTCGAGCACGGCCTTGGTGTTGCCGACTTCGTGGTTGGTGCGCAGGTCCTTGATGCGCGACTGATCGAGCACATAGGAGCGGATCTGGTGGCCCCAGCCGATATCGGTCTTGGCGTCTTCCATCTTCTGCTGTTCGGCCATGCGCTTGCGCAGTTCGAGTTCGTACAGGCGCGATTTCAGCATCGCCCACGCTTCGGCGCGGTTGCGGTGCTGGCTGCGGTCGTTCTGGCACTGCACCACGATGCCGGAGGGCATGTGCGTCAGGCGCACCGCCGAGTCGGTCTTGTTGATGTGCTGCCCGCCCGCGCCGGATGCGCGGAAGGTATCGGTACGCACGTCGGCCGGATTGACTTCGATCTCGATCGACTCATCGACTTCCGGATAGACGAACACACTGGAGAACGAGGTGTGGCGACCATTGGCAGAGTCGAACGGCGACTTGCGCACAAGACGGTGCACACCGCTTTCGGTGCGCAGGAAGCCGTAGGCATATTCGCCTTCAACCTTGATCGTCGCGGTCTTGATGCCGGCGACTTCACCTTCGGAAATTTCCAGGATTTCCGTTTTGAAACCCTTGCGTTCGCAATAGCGCAGGTACTGGCGCAGCAGCATGGACGCCCAGTCCTGCGCCTCGGTACCGCCGGCACCGGCCTGGATGTCGATGAAGCAATTGTTGGGGTCCATCGGATTGGAAAACATCCGGCGGAATTCCATGCCTTCGACTAGTTTCTTCAGTTCTTCGGCGTCGCCTTCGATGGCGAGCAAGGTGTCTTCATCCTGCTCTTCGCGCGCCATATCGAACAGGTCGCGGGTATCCGCGAGGTCCGTGTCGATCTTGGTGAGCGTGAGGACAATCGCTTCCAGCGATTTCTTTTCCTTGCCGAGGTCCTGGGCCCGCTTCGGGTCGTTCCAGACGTTGGGGTCTTCCAGTTCGGCGTTGACTTGTTCCAGCTTCTCCGACTTCACATCGAAGTCAAAGATACCTCCGTAGTTCGGCTGCGCGGGTGGAAAGATCCGCGAGCAGCGAGGAGAGGGCATTGAGGCGTTCGGCTTCCATGGCGATTCCAGTTGCAATCAAACCCTAAATTATACCCGACCGAAAGGCGTTCTACGCTTCACGGCCGCCGGCAATCATGCCGGCTGAGCATGCTCAACCATCAACTGCACGCGGGTCACGCCGTTGTACTCGTTTGCGTCGAGCCGATAGGCAACCATGGCGCGCTCGGGCAGGTCCTCGACATGGCCGAACCAGATGGCGTCGTAGCGCTTGCCGTTTTTCTCCAGCGTCAGCTTCAGGTGGCGTTCCTTGAGGATGCGCTGGTTCAACACCCGGAATTCGTCGCAGAAGACCGGCGGAGCGAAGCCTTGCCCCCATACCTGCCCGTCGATCAACTCGATGAACTGGGTTGTGAAAAACGCATCTTCCAGCGGTCCGTCAGTTTCGATCACGCGCTCCAGCTGGCTTTGCGTCAACCACTGGCTGCCGACCGCTTCGAAGGCCTTGCCGAAACCCTCGAAGGCGTCGGCGCCGATCGTCAGGCCGGCCGCCATGGCGTGGCCGCCGAATTTCTGGATTAGCGTTGGTGCGTGCTTGGAAACCAGGTCCAGCGCATCGCGCAGGTGGAAGCCGGCGATCGAACGCCCTGAGCCCTTGATCAAACCATCGCCGCCGGGCGCGAAGGTGATGGTCGGGCGGTAGAACTTGTCCTTCAGGCGCGAAGCAACGATGCCGATCACGCCCTGGTGCCAGGATTCGTCGAACACGCAGATCGTGGTGCTATTGCGCGGGTCGAAGCTGTCCAGCATGGCCAGGGCAGTGTCCTGCATATCGGCCTCGATGTCGCGCCGCTCGCGGTTGATGGCATCGAGCTGCTGGGCAATTGCCCAGGCGCGGCCTTCGTCGTCGGTGGTCAGGCATTCGATGCCGAGCGACATGTCGGCAAGCCGGCCGGCCGCATTGAGGCGCGGACCCAGTGCGAAGCCGAGGTCAAAGGGCGTGGCGCGCCGCGCTTCGCGTCCGGAGGCGCGAAACAGGGCGGCAATGCCGGGATGCATGCGGCCGGCGCGCATGCGCTTGAGGCCTTGCGCGACGAGGATGCGGTTGTTGGCATCGAGCTTGACCACGTCGGCGACCGTGCCGAGTGCGACCAGGTCGAGCAGTGCATCGAGCTTGGGCTGTGTCTGCGCGTCGAAAATGCCGCGCTTGCGCATCTCGGCGCGCAAGGCCAGGAGTACATAAAACATGACGCCGACGCCCGCCAGGTTCTTGCTCGGAAATCCACAGGACGGCTGGTTCGGATTCACGATGACGCGCGCATCGGGCAATCTGTCGCCGGGCAGATGGTGGTCGGTGACGACCACGTCGATGCCGCGCCGCTTCGCTTCAGCGACACCGTCGATGCTGGCGATGCCGTTGTCGACGGTGACGATGATGTCTGGCGATTTTTCGCGCACGGTGAGCTCGACGATCTCGGACGTGAGACCGTAACCGTATTCGAAGCGGTTGGGGACGATGAAATCGACTTGCGCGCCAAGCGCGCGCAGGCCGCGCAAGCCCACCGCGCATGCAGTCGCGCCATCGCAGTCATAGTCGGCAACGATCACCAGTTTCTTGCGCGCGGCGATGGCGTCGGCAAGATAGGACGCCGCAGCGTCGACATGAAGCAGGCCGGCAGGCGCCATCAGCGAGGCCAGCTCGCTTGACAGCTCGCGCGAATCGGCGAGACCGCGCGCGGCGTACAGGCGGGCGAGCACCGGGTGCACGCCTTGCTGGCGCAGCAGCTCCGCGGTGCGGAACGGATAGGAGCGGGTGGTGATGCGGGTCATGGACGCAATCCAGTGAGGGATGGCTTGACCCAGAATTTTCGCAGGGATGGCCGGGTTGTTGTGAAAGTCGCGATGCGCTTGTCGTTGGTCAGGATCAAGGTCAGTGCGTCGAGTGCGCCGGACTTCAGTGCGTCGTGCAGCGGGCCGAACCATATGTTTTCAAGTTCGCGCATGGCTTCGAGCCAGCGCCCCCAGTCGTTTGCCAATGCATGTTCCTGCAATGCATCGAGCGTCAGCAGAGCATTGCCGTGTTGTGCCGCGATGAGCTCGCTTGCCGAACGCACATGCGCGCGGCGCGTGACGGAATGGGCCAATCCCTGCAGCCAGCCGGACAGGTTGAATGCCTCGCTGTAGTTGTGCGTTAGCGGCATGGACGTTGCGCCGCCCCACAGCCAGAGCGAATTGACCGGCTTCGCGCCGCGCATTTCGCGCGCCTCATTAAGCGGGTGGTTGAACCAGTGCATCTGTATTTCGTTCTGCAGCTTGCGCCAGTCGCGCTCGCCTTTGCCGCTGGGCATCCAGATATCGATATTGTGGTTCGATGCTGCGTCTGGGCTGGACGTTTGCAATGCATCCCATTCGTCGGCACGCAGGAACCAGGTGCCGGCATCGCCGTAGATGAGTTGCTTGCCCGTTTCCTCGGCGAGGGGCGCGGCGATGTCGAACAGGGTTCGGGATTCCTCCTCCGGCAACGACAGTTGCCGTGGATCGGTCAGCACCAAATGGTCCTGCGCGACATGCAGGTGAATGGGTTGTACGACGAACCACGTGCCGTCGCCAGGATTCAATCCGAGCGATTGCATCCACGCGTGGGCCACGGGCGGGCTCCCCATGCTTTCGACTGCACTGGCGAGGCCGAAGCGGCGTGCGAGCCAGGTTTCGTGCGGCAACGCCCGGGTAAAGTCGTCAAAGTCTTCGCGCGCAGAGGCGCCCGCTTTGGCACGCGCGGTCAGCATGGCGAGGGCAGGGGATTGCAGTTCCTTCAAGAGGTCGGCGGACAATTCCGCCGGCGGCAAGCCGAAGGGGATGAGGATATCAATCTGAGTCATGCCCGCGATTTTAAGCCAGACGCGGGATCGGCTCCACGGACACCGGATTGGCAAAAGGGCTATTCAGGGCAGAAGGACGGCCAGTTCCTGCGCGCCGCGCAGCAGCACAGGGAGAAATTGCTCCTTCATCTGCTTGCTCGTCACGCGCGCTGCCTGTGCGCCGACGTTCAGCGCTGCGACCACGTTTCCCGATGCGCCGCGCACCGGCACGGCAATCGAGCGCAAGCCCACCTCCAGTTCTTCCTCGACGATGGCGTAGCCGTTTTCGCGAACACCTTCGAGTATCTCCTTGATGCGCTCCGGAGAAACGACGGTGCGGTGGGTGTAAGCCTTCAGCTCGATTTTTGCCAGATAGGCATCGAGCGCATCAGCCGGCATATGCGCCAGCATGACGCGTCCGAGTGATGTGCAATAGGCGGGCAGGCGGCTGCCCGTATTCAGCGCGACCGACATGATGCGGGAGGTTGCCGAACGCGCAACATAAAGCACTTCGTTTTCGTCGAGCACGGCCAGCGAGCAGGATTCGTTCAGCGTGCGGCTGATCTGGTTGAGGTACGGCAGCGCCGACACCGTGAGGGGCGTGGAAGACAGGTAAGAGTAGCCGAGCGTCAGGATCTTGGGCTTGAGAGAAAAATTGTTCGCATCGGAATCGGCGTAGCCAAGCTGCTTGAGGGTGTGCAGGCAGCGCCTGACGGCTGCGCGAGGTATCCCGGTCTTGTGGCTGATCTGGGCAATGGTAAGACTGCGACGCTGGTCGCTGAAGGCGCGGATCACGGCGAGGCCGCGCGCCAGCGAGGTCATGAAACTGGGATCGGTCAATGCGTCGATTTCTTCCGCGATGGTCAGCGGTTTCTTCACCGGCGACGCAGAGGTGCCGGGGTTCTTGGGCGGCCGGGATGTCTTTGTATTCGATGTCGCCATGACTTCCTTGCAGGGAAACGGTCGGGTTCGAGGCGCGTGCCGGAACTGATTTCAAATGTGTTCGTTCATCGAACACATTTGAAATTGCCCGCTTGACGCGTTGTTTTTCACGTCGATACACTGCATTCAGGTTCTATAAACAGACATTAGTGCGTTTATCGCACAAGGTCAATGAGAAGACGGTGTATGACAGCAGCAGGCCGCGCCGGGACGGCGCCGGGCAACATGTCATGCCGGAGGAGACAGAGGGAACAACGTGATCGACAAGACATTCGAATCACTGGAGGCGGCGGTCGCGGACGTGCATGACGGCGCGACGGTGATGATCGGCGGCTTCGGCAATGCGGGCATGCCGGCTGCCTTGATCGATGCGCTGATCGCACAGGGCGCCCGCGACCTGATTATCGTCAACAACAACGCCGGCAATGGCGATACCGGGTTGGCCGCGTTGCTCAAGGCGAAACGCGTGCGCAAGATCATCTGTTCCTTTCCGCGCCAATCCGATTCGCACGTCTTCGATGCGCTGTACCGCGCCGGTGAGATCGAGCTGGAACTCGCGCCGCAGGGCAACCTTGCCGAACGCATCCGCGCCGCGGGTGCAGGTATCGGCGGCTTCTTCACGCCGACCGGCTACGGAACCTTGCTGGCCGAGGGCAAGGAGACGCGCCTGATCGACGGTCGTCATTACGTGCTGGAATCGCCGATCCATGCCGACTTCTCGCTGATCAAGGCGCTACGCGGCGACCGCTGGGGCAACCTGGTCTACCGCAAGGCAGCGCGCAACTTCGGCCCCATCATGGCGATGGCTGCCAGGTGCACGATCGCGCAGGTGAGCGAGATCGTGCCGCTCGGCGCGCTCGACCCGGAAGTTGTCGTCACGCCGGGCATCTTCGTGCATCGCGTGGTGCGCCCGGGGAGCCGGCCATGAAGCGCCTGACCAGGGAGCAGATCGCCGCACGCGTAGCGCGCGACATTCCGGAAGGCGCCTATGTGAACCTCGGCATCGGCCTGCCTACGCTAGTGGCCAACCATTTGCCGCGCGATCGCGACATTTTCCTGCACAGCGAAAACGGCCTGCTCGGCATGGGGCCGGCGCCTGCGGCCGGCGAAGAGGACGAAGACCTGATCAACGCCGGCAAGCAACCGGTGACCCTGCTGACCGGTGGCTGCTTTTTTCATCATGGCGATTCGTTCGCCATGATGCGCGGCGGCCATCTCGACATTTGCGTACTGGGCGCATTTCAGGTATCGGCCGACGGCGACCTGGCGAATTGGCATACCGGTGCGCCCGATGCCATTCCTGCCGTGGGAGGCGCCATGGACCTGGCCATCGGCGCGCGGCATGTCTATGTGATGATGGAGCACCAGACCAGGGTCGGCGAAAGCAAGATTGTGCCGCATTGCACCTATCCACTGACCGGCATTGCTTGCGTCGATCGCATCTATACGGACCTCGCGGTGATTGACGTGACGCCGCATGGACTGGTGGTGCGGGAGGTCATCGACGGCATGAGCTTCGACGAGTTGCAGGCGATCACGGGTGTACCCATGGCCTTCGAGCCGCCCGTTGCGGAAAAGGCTTGATCCGGCATGGGTGCAGGGATCGGGCAAAGGGTGTTAAATAGCGCCATGTCAACAAGCGGGATGCGGATGCCATGACTTCCAGGATCACTTCTTCGATGTTTTCTTCCGAAGACATGTTGAACGTGTTTTCGGATGAGGCCACCGTCCAGCGCATGCTCGACGTCGAGGCCGCGTTGGCGCGTGCAGAGGCGCAGCAGGGTGTAATACCGGCTTCCGCCGTGGCGGCGATCGTCGGCTGCTGCGATGCGGCGCTGATCGACATGTCCTCGTTGATGAAAGCGGCGCGGCCGGCGGGGAATCTCGCGATTCCGCTGGTCAGGCAACTGACCGACCTCGTGGCTGCGCGCGACGCGGAAGCGGCGAAGTACGTGCATTGGGGCGCGACCAGCCAGGACATCATCGACACCGGCATGGTCCTGCAGTTGCGCGAGGCGCTGCGCCTGATCGATGCGGACCTCGGCAGGCTGGCCGGCGCGCTGGCGGATCTGGCCGGGCAGCATCGCCACACACAGATGGCAGGGCGTACCTGGATGCAGCACGCGCTGCCGATTACCTTCGGCCTGAAGGTTGCTGGATGGCTCGATGCGCTGCTGCGCCACCGCGAACGGCTGGACGGATTGCGCGGGCGCGCCCTTGCACTGCAGTTCGGCGGCGCTGCCGGCACGCTCGCCAGCCTCGGCGACAAGGGCTTGCCCGTAGCGGCAGAGCTTGCCCGCGACCTCGCACTTGCCTTGCCCGACACGCCATGGCATGCGCATGGCGACCGCTTCGCGGAAGTCGCATGCGCCATGGGCCTGTTGACCGGCACGCTGGGCAAGGTGGCGCGCGACATTTCTCTGCTCATGCAGACCGACGTGGCCGAAGTATCCGAGCCGATTGCTGCTGGCAGAGGGGGATCGTCAACGATGCCCCACAAGCGTAATCCGGTCGGCTGCGCGGTGGCATTGACGGCGGCATCGCGGGTCCCGGCACTGGTTTCCACGATGCTGTCCGCGATGGTGCAGGAGCATGAACGCGCGCTCGGCGGCTGGCAGGCGCAGTGGGATACGCTGCCGGAAATCATGCGGCTTGCCGCCGGCGCACTGGAGCAGATGCACGGCGTCGCGGCGGGACTCACGGTTGATGCGGCGCGCATGCAGCGCAACCTCGAGGCGACGCGCGGCCTGCTCATGGCGGAAGCGGTGACACTGGCGCTGGGCGGCAGTCTGGGCCGGATGCAGGCACATCAGCTGATGGAGCGCGCCTGCAATCAGGCGAGCAGCACTGGAATGCATTTGCGCGACGTGCTGAAAAACGATACGGCCGTTCGCGCGGCGTTGTCGGACGCGGATATCGACAGGCTGCTCGACCCGGCCGGCTATACAGGCGAAGCAGAAAGTTTCATTGAACGCGTCCTGCACACGCATCGCGAGCGCGAGGCAGGCAAACACTGACGGAGACCCTCATGCCATTCATGAAAGCTGCAGGTGTGCGCCTGCATTATCAGGTCGAAGGCCGCGAAGGCGCGCCCTGGCTGGTGTTGTCGAATTCGCTCGGCACCACGCTTGAGATGTGGGCGCCGCAGATGCCCGCCTTGCTGGAGCATTTTCGCGTAGTGCGTTATGACACGCGCGGGCATGGCGAGTCGAGTGCGCCGGCGGGCCCATATTCCATCTCGCAGCTCGGCAACGACGTCGTCGCGCTGCTGGACCACCTTGGCATCGCGCGTGCGCATTTCTGCGGCCTGTCGATGGGCGGCATGACCGGCATCTGGCTCGGCATCCATCAGCCACAGCGCATCGACCGCCTCGTTCTGTGCAACACGGCGGCGCAGATCGGCAGCGCCGATACCTGGAACACGCGCATCGAGAAAGTGAAGCAGGAAGGCGTCGGCGCCGTCGTCCCGACAGTCATCGACAGGTGGTTCACCAGCGACTTCCAGCGCGCCGCACCGGAACAGGTGAACATCGTGCGCGACATGCTGCTGCGGACTTCTCCCGAAGGTTACGTTGCCAATTGCGCCGCGGTGCGCGACATGGACGAACGGGCAGGGCTGGGCCGCATCACCGCGCCGACGCTCGTCATTGCCGGCAAGTTCGATACCTCGACGCCGCCCGGGGACGGCAAGTTCGTCGCCGACAGCATTCCGGATGCGCGCTTCGTCGAGTTGAACACGGCGCATCTCTCGAACTGGGAGGCTGCGGAGGAGTTTTCAAGCAACGTGGTCAATTTCCTGCGCCGGGACTGACATGGACGAGAAACAGCGCTACGACAATGGAATGGCAATGCGCCGCGCAGTGCTCGGTGATGCCCATGTGGATCGCGCCGAGGCGAATCGCAGTGAGCTGACCACCGATTTCCAGGATCTCATCACGCGCTATGCATGGGGCGAAATCTGGACGCGGCCGAGCTTGCCGCGCCACACGCGCAGCCTGCTGACCATCATGGCGATGGTGGCATTGAATCGCGAGGAAGAACTTGCGCTCCACCTGCGCGCAGCGGCGAACAACGGCGTGACCCGCGATGAAATCAAGGAGGTACTGCTGCAGGCGGCGATCTATTGCGGTGTGCCGGCGGCGAATGCGGCCTTCCGCCTTGCGCAGGAAGTGTTCGGGAAAATCGACCAGGGTACGACCTGAAGTGACGTCGCCCTGTCATGCGGCGCGACGAATCGCGACAGGCTGACCAAGGAGGAAGCAAGATGCATCACAAATCGCACCGCGCAGACTGGCATGGTTCGCGCGTGCATGGGCGCCGGGGGCTGCCATGCTAGGTAACTTCATCGGCGTGCTCTTCGACGGCATTGCCTACGGAAGCCTGCTGTTCCTGATCAGCGTCGGCCTGTCGGTCACCATGGGCCTGATGAATTTCGTCAACCTGGCGCACGGCGCGTTTGCGATGCTGGGCGGTTATACCAGCGTCGTGCTGATGAACCGCCTGGGCGTCCCCTTCCTGCTTTCATTGCCCCTGGCCTTTCTCGCCAGCGCCGCGCTCGGCTTCGTGCTGGAGCGCCTCCTGTATCGCCGTCTCTACAAGGCCAGCCATCTCGACCAGGTGCTGTTTTCGATCGGCCTGACCTTCGTCGCCGTAGCCGGTGCCACCTGGGTCTGGGGCCCGACGCAGCAACCCGTGGTATTGCCCGCGTGGCTGCGCGGGCAAGTGTCGCTGCTCGGTCTTGACCTTGGCGCATACCGGATCTTCCTGATCGGTGTCGTCGTCATCATCACGCTCGCGCTTGGCGCCCTGATCGAGCGTACACGTTTTGGTGCGCAGATCCGTGCTTCGGTGGATAACCAGCAGGCGTCTGCCGGACTCGGCATAAACGTGAGCCGCGTCTTCAGCCTGACCTTCGCGCTGGGTTCTGGACTGGCAGGGCTGGGCGGCGGGCTCGGTATCGACGTGCTGGGCCTCGATCCTACTTTCCCGATCAAGTTCATGGTGTACTTCCTGCTGGTGGTCGCGGTCGGCGGCGCCGGTACCATCAAGGGGCCGCTCGTTGCCGCGCTGATCCTTGGCGTGTTCGATGTCGCCGGCAAGTATTACGTGCCGGAAGTCGGTGCCTTCGTGATTTACGCGCTGATGGTGGTCCTGCTGATCCTGTTTCCCTCCGGCTTGCTGGGGAGGCGCACATGAAGCCTTCGACCTTGTCCGCCATGCTTGCCGCGCCGCCCGTATCAAGACCGAGCGCGCGGCTGCCGCACGACCGTTGGCGGCCCTTGGAAATCGTCTTCTGGCTGTTGCCGCTGGCCGCCTATTTCGTGTTTCCGAATTACCTCGTGCTGATCAGCCAGATCATGATCACTGGACTGTTCGCGCTCTCGCTCGACCTCATCCTCGGTTACGCAGGCATTGTCTCGCTCGGCCATGCCGCCTTCTTCGGCCTCGGCGCCTATACCGCAGGCCTGCTGTCGGTGCATGGATGGAGCGAGCCATTGAGCGGCCTGCTGGCGGCAGGGCTGGTCGCCGGCGTTCTCGGATTCTGCGTCAGCTTTCTTGTCGTTCGTGGTCAAGATCTCACGCGCCTCATGGTGACGCTGGGTATCGTCTTCATGTGTTATGAAGCGGCCAACAAGGCAGCCTTCATCACCGGCGGCGTGGACGGCCTGCAGGGCATGGTCGCCGGCAAGCTCTTTGGCTCCTTCGAATTCGACCTGTACGGCAAGACAGCCTTCTTCTACAGTTTCGCGGTGCTGTTCCTGCTGTTTGTGCTATTGCGCAGGCTGGTCAATTCGCCTTTCGGTTTGAGCCTGATCGGCATCCGCGAGGGCGGCCAGCGCATGCCGGCGATCGGCGCCAACGTCAATCAGCGCCTGACGGTCGCGTTCACGATCGGCGCGGCGCTGGCGGGCATCGCGGGCGCGTTGCTGGCGCAGACCACGCAATTCGTCGGCCTCGACAGCCTGAGCTTCACGCGCTCGGCGGAGCTGCTGATCATGCTGGTGCTCGGCGGTACCGGCCGCCTGTACGGCGCGCTGGTCGGTGCCGCGATTTTCATGCTGGCGCAGGATTACATTTCCGGCCTGAACCCGGCCTACTGGCAGTTCTGGATCGGCCTGTTGCTGATGGCGATCGTGCTGTTCGCGCGCGGCGGCATCCTGGGCGGACTGGAAAAGATCCGCGACAGGATCAGGCCCGCAGCGGGAGGAAAACCATGAGCGCCATGACGCTTCGCACCGAGGCATTGTGCAAGAACTGGGGCGGCTTCCGCGCCAACAGCGACATCAGCCTTACGTTCGCGCCCGGCGCGCGGCACGCGCTGATCGGACCGAACGGTGCCGGCAAGACCACCTTCATCAACCTGCTGACGGGCTTTTTCGCGCCGAGCAGCGGCAAGGTGTTCTTCGGCGACGACGACATCACCGCATTGCCGCAGCATCAGCGTGTCAAGCGCGGCATGACACGCACCTTCCAGATCAACACGCTGTTCGCCGGCCTTACCGTGCTGGAATCCGTAGTGCTGGCCATCTGCGAGCGCAAGGGCCTGCAATTCAGGTGGACCAGGACCGTCGCGCAGCAGCATGACGAGATCGCGGAAGCAATGGCCTTGCTCGCATCGCTCAAGCTCGACCGCGATGCCGATACGGTCACCCGCAACCTGCCCTATGGCAAGCAGCGCCTGGTCGAAATGGCACTCGCGCTGGCCACGAAGCCGAAGGTGCTGCTGCTCGATGAACCGGCGGCAGGCATTCCCTCCGCCGAGAGCGCGGAACTGTTCGAGGTCATCGCGCGCTTGCCGCGCGATGTCACGATCCTTTTCATCGAACATGACATGGGGTTGGTGTTCCGCTTCGCCGAGCGCATCACAGTCCTGGTCGGCGGCAAGGTGCTCACCGAAGGTACGCCGGCAGAAATTGCGGCGGATGCGCGCGTACGGGAAGTCTATCTGGGAGAGGCTGAGCATGGCTGAGCTGCTTGTGCTGGACAAGGTGCGCGCCGGTTATGGCGACTCGGTTGTGCTGGAAGATATTTCGTTCGCAATGCAGGAGGGCGACAGCCTTGCGCTGCTCGGCCGCAACGGCGTGGGCAAGACCAGCCTGCTGGTGACCTTGATGGGTCTTGCGCAGATGCATGGGGGCGCGATCCGCTGGCGGGGTGCCGACATCGCACGCATGCCGACGCACGAGCGCGCGCACGCCGGCCTTGGATGGGTGCCGCAGGAACGCTTCATGTTCCCGTCGCTGACGGTGGAAGAGCACCTGACCGTGGTGGCGAGGCCGGGCGAATGGACATTGCAGAAGGTGTACGACATCTTCCCGCGCCTGAAGGAGCGGCGCGCCAACATGGGCAACCAGCTCTCGGGCGGCGAGCAGCAGATGCTCGCCATCGCGCGCGCACTGATGGTCAATCCAAGGCTCTTGCTGCTCGACGAACCGATGGAAGGGCTGGCGCCGATCATCGTGCAGGAACTGATGCGCGTGATCCGCAAGCTGGTGCAGGATGGCGGCATGTCGGTCATCGTGGTGGAACAGCATGCGCGGCTGGCGCTATCGCTCACCGAACGCGCGATTGTGCTCGATCGCGGCCGGATCGTGCATCAGTCGGACAGCGAGTCCCTCATGAACGATCCGGAAATGCTGAACCGGCTGGTTGCTGTGGCGTGAGATTGCTCACAGGACCAGCGGCCCCAGCGCGCCAACCGTGACGGTCAGCAGGCCAAGAATCAGGTTGATGCCGATCAGTTTGCGGATTTGCCCAAGCGCCGCGCCGGCCGCTGGCCAGTCGCGCACCGCCACCATTTGCCTGAGTTCGTCGTAGGGTGCGTAGACGATGTAGACGAAAATCACCATCATGAGCGACCCGCTCGCGAACATGGTGATCACATGCAGAGGCGGCTTGCCGATTTTCGCCATCATGAACAGGCCGCTGCCCAAAAGCAGCGCCACCGCTGCCCAGACCCACGGAAAGAATTTCCCGAAGACGCCTTCCCAGAGCGGTAGCCTCTGCTCGGGCGAGAGACGCGTTGCCGCTATCGGTCGCAAGGCCATGTAGGCGAAAAACATGCCGCCAATCCACACGATGAACCCGAGGATGTGAAGATATTTTGCGAAAATCATGACCGGTCCTGTTGTGAATGCGTGGGCGAGATTGTAAGGCGGAACGCGATCTTCGTCCGGCGGCACGATGTCATTTCCGAAAGCCGGTAAGATCGCGGCATGGACAATCTCAGCCACTCCGTCGTCGGCCTTGCCGCCGGCGAACTGATTCATCGCAGCCTGCCGCGTGAAGCCGATGTTTCGCTTCATCGTGTGCGGCGCCGCCTGCTTCTGCTCGCCTGCTGGCTCGCCAGCAATTTCCCGGACCTCGATATCCTGCTTTCGCCGCTGCTGCCCGCGCCGCTCGGCTACCTGCTGCATCATCGCGGGCACACGCATACCGTGCTGTACGCAATTCCGCAGGCTTTGGTGCTTGCGGGATTGATGTGGCTGCTATGGCCGACTGCAAGAAGGCTCCTGCGTGAGAGCGGAAACGCTCGCACCGGATTCGCCCTTGCGCTGCTTGCCGGGTTCGGCTTGCACCTGCTGATGGATTACCTGAATTCCTATGGCATCCATCCATTCCACCCCTTCGATTCGCGCTGGCTGTACGGCGACATGGTGTTCATTCTCGAGCCGGTGTTCTGGGTCACGTTCGGCGTTGCGATGGCGATGACGCTTGAGCGCATTGTGCTGCGGTTTCTGTTTGTAGTACTGCTGCTCGGCGCGCCGCTGTATTTCACGGTGCACGCGTTTCTGCCCTGGACGGGATTCGCTGCATTGTGCGTGATCGCCGCGTTCCTCGGTGTGCTGCAGCATCGAGCGGGAGTGCAGGGCAGGCGTGCGCTAGTCGCAGCGTTCCTGTTGGGGCTCTGCTTCGTCGCTGGGCAGGGGTTCGCATCGCATCGAGCGCGCAATGAGATCACCGCACAACTTCACGCAAGGGATCCAGCAATCCGTGTTGTCGATGTGTCGCTGTCTTCGTTTCCAACCAACCCAGTGTGTTGGGCATTCGTGTCGGTGGAGAGCAACGAAGCGGCCGGCATGTATCGATTGCGTCGCGGCGTGTTCAGTTTGCTGCCGGGGATGATGCCGGTGGGTGGTTGCCCCGAAGGGTTTCTTGACGGAGCCATTCCTACGAACGGTGCGCGAGGTATTGCATTTGCGCAGGAGGTGAATGACAGCCTGGCGCAACTGCGCAATCTGGAGGAGTGCAATTGCCATTTCCGTGCATGGTTGCGCTTTGCGCGGGCGCCGATGTTCGATGCAGAATCGGCCAGCGATCTGCGTTTTTCATCCAGCCCGCGGGGCAATTTCACCACGCTCGATTTCGATGCATTCCGGCAGAAGGAGTGCCCGAAGCATGTTCCCGGTTGGGATTTTCCGAGAGCGGATTTGCTGGGGGGCGTGAAAAAATAAGAAGATTGGTGGGCTGGGGTGCAATGCCGGCATTGTTCAATCGGTTGGTGATGGCTGGGATTGCATCCCAGCCTACCGATTTGTACGACGAGAGTGCAGTCAGCCCAATGAACGGGTTTACTTCCCCGTATCCTTCATATCCGCAAACTTGTCGAATTCCACGTTGTACACCTCGCCGTTCACCTTCTCCACCTTGCGTACATAGACTGTCTGGATGATGTCGCGCGTCGCGGGGTCGATCGCGATCGGGCCGCGCGGGCTGGTGAACTTCATGGTCTTGAGCACGGCCATCGCCTTGTCGCCGTCAATCTTGCCGTTCAGCTTCTTCGCGGTTTCATAGATCGCGTGGATGCCGTCATAGGCGGCCACGGCCATGAAGTTGGGGCGTCCGGCGCCAGGATTGGCTTCCTTGAAGCTCTTCAGGAAGGCCTTGTTTTCAGGCGAGTCGTGCACAGCAGAGTAGTGGAAAGTGGTGATGACGCCGAGCACCGCATCGCCCATCGCGGGCAGTACGTGGTCGTCCGTCAGGTCGCCGGTGGCGATCACCTTGATGCCGGCTTCGGCCAGGCCGCGTTCGCGATATCCCTTCATGAAGGCAATGCCCTGTTCGCCGGCGGGGACGAAGATGAACACGGCCTCAGGTTTGGCGTCCTTGATGCGCTGGATGAAGGGCGCGAACTCGGGATTGCGCAACGGCACGCGGATCGATTCGATCACCTGCCCGCCACCGCCGAGGAAGTTGGTCTTGAACGCAGTCTCGGCATCGATGCCGGGGCCGTAGTCGGCCACGAGAGTGACCACCTTCCTCACGCCATTCTTGATGGCCCAGGTCGCCATCGGTCCGGAGACCTGCGGCAGCGTCATCGAAAAGCGGGCGATGTAATTCGACTTGGTGGTGATGACCGAGGTGGCGGCATTCATGATGACCATCGGCTTCTTCGCCTGCTCGGCGATCGGTGCCACCGCGAGCGCTTCCGGCGTCAGGCCGAAGCCGGCGAGGAAGTCCACCTTGTCGCGCACGACCAGTTCCTGCGCGAGGCGCTTCGCCACTTCCGGCACTGGACCAGTGGTGTCCTTGACGATGATTTCGATCTTCTTGCCAGCGACCTTGTCGCCATGCTGCTGCATGTAGGCCTTGATACCGCCTTCCATCTGCTTGCCGTAATCGGCGAACGGGCCGGAGAAGGGCGCGATCAGCCCGATCTTGATGCTGTCCTCGGCGAACGCGCCCGGCGCAATCGCCGCCAGCGCGCCGGCCGCAGCGATGGATGCCACGATTCTTGTCAGTGTCATGTCTTGTCTCCTATGGTGTCCGGGGAAGTCGAGTTCCCGCGTTCTTGTCGGCTGGGCTCGCCAGTCTCGAAATGATCATAGCCGAGAAAAAGTTCGCTCAGCAGATATTCGTGCGGTAACCGAACAGTTTACATGCTGCATGCTCACATAAAGAAATTCCAGGCGGATACAGGACAGGCATCGCGGCGCGCGGAGTTGCGATTATTCTATGCGCTCGTACGGCAGGCCGACGTAGTTTTCCGCAATGGTCGTGCGACCGGCATGCGACCCGGTGAAATAGTCCAGGTCCGCTAGCTGCATGCGCTGGGCGAAGGGATCGTCGGACAGTTTGTGCAGGAGGGTCGTCATCCACCAGGAAAAACGCTCGGCCTTCCAGATGCGGCGCAGGCAGATCTCGGAATACCGGTCGAGCATGTCGAGGCGATCATCATGAAAGGCCTTGCGCAGCAAATGGTACAGGGTGTACACGTCGCTCGCCGCGAGGTTGAGCCCCTTGGCACCGGTCGGTGGCACGATGTGCGCCGCGTCACCAACGAGAAACAGGCGGCCGAACTTCATCGGCTCGGCGACAAAACTGCGCAGCGGCGCGATGCTCTTTTCGATGGACGGACCGGTGGCCAGGCCGGCAGCCACATCTTCCGGCAGGCGGCGCCGCAGTTCGTTCCAGAAACGTTCGTCCGACCAGCCCTCGACCTTGTCTTCCTGCGTGACCTGCACGTAGTAGCGGCTCAGGTTATCGGAACGCATGCTGCACAGCGCGAAGCCGCGTTCATGGTTGGCGTAGATCAGTTCCGGCGCGACCGGCGGCGTGTAAGACAGCACACCGAGCCAGCCGAACGGATAGACCCGTTCGAAGCACCTGATCGCGTCCTGCGGCACCGATTTGCGCGACACACCGTGAAAGCCGTCGCAGCCGGCGATGTAGTCGCATTCAAGCTCCACGGCTTCGCCGTTCTTCACGAAACTCACGCGCGGCCGAGGGCCGTAGAAATCATGCAACTGTACGTCGTGCGCTTCGTAGATGCTGATGGCGCCGCTGGCCTTGCGGGCATCCATCAGGTCGTGCGTCACTTCGGTCTGTCCGTAGACCATCACGGTCTTGCCGCCGGTGAGGTTCTTGAGATCGATGCGCTCGCGGCGACCGGCGAATGAAATCGTGAAACCCTCATGCACATGGCCTTCGCGATCCATGCGCTGGCCGGCACCTGCTTCGCGGATCAGCCCCACCGCGCCTTGCTCCAGCACACCCGCCCGAATCCGGCTCAGCACATATTCGGGACTCTTCGCTTCCAGGATCACTGTGTCGATGCCCTGCAGGTGCAGCAATTGCCCGAGCAGCAGGCCGGATGGGCCGGCGCCGATGATGGCGACCTGTGTTTTCATGCTTGTCTCCTTGATGCTGTTCTTGTGCGTTCCGCTCAGGCTTCCGGTCCTACGCCCACCGGCGGTGGCGCGATGTTGGCGATGAGCGAAAAGAGCTTCTGCAGGTCTTCCTTGTCGTCGGTGCCTGCGAGCGGATTGTCATTGGCCTGGAAGGCTGCATTGATGTCGTCCCAATCGGCCGCGGTGAGGAACTGCAGCGCCGCCGGCAGCACCACGTCTTCTTCGAGGCGCATGTGCCCGTTGTAGAACTGCGCGTAGCGCTGCACAAGGGCCCTGAAATCCGGGAATGTCTTCATGCCATGAAATTCGAGCCGCGCCAGTGCGTGCTGCAATTCGAACACCATCTGATCGCCTCGCTGGTGCTCCGATTCGAGGTGGGAAAGTACGTCATCGACCTTGTCGGTACGCTGGTGCAGGCGGGCAAAAAGGTAGTTGTCTTCCTTCGGATGATGCACGCGGTCAGGATAGTCGCTGATATACAGCAGCATGGCGCGGAAGACCTTCGCGTCAGGCGCCTTGCCGCCCTCGTCGATGATCTGCACGAAGTACTCCATGCCACGGATGATGGCGCTCAGCAGATCGTGCTCTTGCTGGATCACGCGGATCGCAGGCTGGATGGGCGGCTGGCGCATCATGTGCCTCCTTCTAGCGCAATGGCACGGCACGATGGCCGTGGCCGGAACGAACGGCTTTGCTCAGATATCGAAGAACACCGTTTCATCTTCGCCCTGGATACGGATGTCGAAGCGATACACCACATCGCCATTGCGGTCCTCGCGACGCGCGACGAGCGTCTTGCGCCGCACTTCCCATTCGATGAGGTTCAGCACAGGGTCCTTCGCATTCCGTTCGGCTTCATCCGAAAAATACATACGCGTGTTCAGCCCGATGTTGATGCCGCGTGCCACGATCCAGAAGTTGATGTGAGGCGCCATTTCGCGGCCGTTGCGGCCCATCACGGGTCCCGGCTTGATGGTCTCGAAGCGGTATTCGCCCGTCTCGAAATCCGAGCAGGCGCGGCCCCAGCCGCGAAAGCTCTTGTCCAGTTCCTTGCCCTGAAGATCCGCAGGATGGTTGTAGCGTCCATCGGCGTTGGCCTGCCAGATCTCCAGCAGCACGTCGCGAAGCGGTGTGCCCGAGCCATCGATGACCGTGCCTTCGATCGCGATTCGCTCGCCCCTGGTCGCGGGACCTGCGAGCACATTCGTGAAATTTTTGTCGAAGATGTCGAAGCCGGCCTGGTTCGGCGCCAGCCCGATATGCACATACGGCCCGGCGGTCTGCGATGCGGTTTCCTTCAGTTGATGGCGCGGATCGAGCATCATTTCGCTCCCTGCAGAGGGTTTTCGAACAAGGTGGCGCGTGAACCGCGCAGGACGATATCGAAGCGGTAGGCGAGCGAGTCGAACTGCACCGCAGCGCTGCGGTCGAGCGGCGCGATCAGGCCGCGTATCGCTTCCTCGTTGTTGATCGACCTGAGGATGGGGCACGTGGCGATCAGCGGATCTCCCTCGAAGTACATCTGGGTGATGAGGCGCTGGGCCCAGCCGGAGCCGGACAGCGAGTAATGAATGTGCGAAGGGCGCCAATCGTTGACGCGATTGCGCCAGGGATAGGGACCGGGCTTGATGGTGCGGTAGAAGTAGTAGCCGTCGTCGTCGGTCAGCATGCGCCCGCAGCCGCCGAAATTGGGATCGATCGGTGCAATGTACTGATCCTTCTTGTGCCGGTAGCGGCCGCCGGCATTGGCCTGCCACACCTCCACCAGCGCATTGCGCACCGGACGGCCGAGTTCGTCACGTACGAAACCGTGGACGATGATGCGTTCGCCGATCGGCAGGCCATCCTTCGCGTAGTTGCGGATCAGGTCGTTGTCGAGCAGGCCGAGCTCCTCCGGACTGAATACCGGCCCGGTGATTTCGGACAGCGAGTTCTGTAGCGAAATCAGCGCATTCTTCGGCGAACGCAGCACGCTGGTCTTGTAGTCCGGCGTATAGGCCGGAGGGTGCACGCTGCGGTCGCGCTGCAGGAATTCGGCAGCCCGCTCCATCGATTTTTCCATCTCGTCTCCTCGGGATTTTCTGTATTGGCCTAATTTGGCCTAATTTATGTGGGAAAAATATTCATGTAAATTGAATTTATCAATGACAGGTGATAACGTCAGGTTATGGATAAAGACCTCTTTCAGAGCCGGATACGCCTGCGCCACCTGCACTGCTTCCTTGCCGTCGCGCAGGAGCGCAACCTGCGCAAGGCCGCCGAGCGGCTGCGCCTGAGCCAGCCGGCTGTATCGAAGACACTCGTTGAACTGGAGCAAATCGTTGGCGTTCGGTTGTTCGAGCGAAGCCGCCTCGGCGCGCAGCTTACGCGCGAGGGCGAAATCTTCCTCGCCCGGACAGTTCCGGCACTCGAAGCACTGGATGCGGTCGGCAATGCGCTCGAGACGCCCGGTGCACCGGCGGCCGAGTCCATCGTGATCGGCGTGCTGCCGAGCGTGGCGCCGGATCTCTTGCCAGCCGTACTTGTGGAGTACCAGCGAAACCATCCGGACGTGCGCATCACGGTCCAGACCGGGACCAATGCCATCTTGCTGCAGATGCTCAAGGCGGGAGAGATGGATTGCGTGCTGGGCCGCATGGCGGACCCGCAGATGATGGTGGGGCTGGTCTTTGAACTGCTCTACGTCGAACCGCTCAGGCTCTTTGTCCGTGCGGGCCATCCGCTCGCCGGGCGAAGCGCGCTGTCGCTCAGCGAAGTCATGGCGTTTCCCTTCATCGTACCGCTCAAAGGAACGATTCCGCGGCACAACACTGAAAGCTTCCTGCAGTCGCACGGCATGGCTTTGCCGCGGAACTGCATCGAGACCGTGTCCGTTTCGCTTGCCCGCGCGATCTGCCTGCAGTCCGACGCGGTGTGGTTCATCTCCGCAGGAGCGATCCACGATGAACTTGAGGCCCGCAGGTTTGCTCCATTGACTGTCGGGACGGAAGGCGCGGAGGAGCCGGTCGGGCTGCTGCATCGGAGCGAAGGTGCGCTCAGGCCGGCAGTGCGCGATTTCATGGTCCTGTTGCGTGCAGCCGGACGTCGCCGCTCCGCCGCCATCGCACGCTGAGCCGGCCTGATGGCCGGTCCATTGTTGAAAGCCTTGTTCCCTGCGGCAAGACTGTGGCACACTGCGCCCTGCAACGAAGTTGCCAATCAGTCCACAAACACGGCCCTCCGCCCGGACCCGACTGCGCGCGGCTACAATTGGGCGACTTCATCCAGGAGCATTCTTTTGAGTCTGACTAAAAACATGCCGTTCGAATGGCTGGTGGGCATGCGTTATACGCGCGCCGGCCGCCGCGGCGGAAGAAACAGTTTCATTTCCTTCATTTCGCTGATTTCCATGGCCGGCATTGCGCTCGGCGTCGCGGCGCTCATCGTGGTGCTGTCCGTCATGAACGGCTTCCAGAAAGAAGTGCGCGACCGCATGCTGTCGGTCCTCTCGCACATCGAGGTCTTCGATGCGTCGGGCAGCATGCCTGACTGGAAGGCCACGGCGAAGGAAGCCTTCCAGAACAAAGAGGTGATCGGCGCGGCACCGTATGTCGCGGCGCAGGCGATGCTGATCCGCGAGGACATCGTGCGCGGCGTCGTGATCCGGGGCATCCTGCCGGACGAAGAGCCGAAGGTGTCGGACGTTGCCTCGCAGATCAAGGAAGGCAGCTTCACCAGCCTGCAACCCGGCGAATTCAATATCATCCTCGGCAAGGAACTGGCGCGCGGCCTGCATGTTCACGTGGGCGACAAGGTCACGATGGTCGCGCCGCAGGGCCAGATCACGCCGGCCGGCGTGCTGCCACGACTGAAGCAGTTTACCGTCGGCGCCATCTTCGAGGCCGGACACAATGAATACGACTCGGGGCTGGCTTTCATCCACATTGACGATGCAATGCGCATGTTCAAGCTTGAGGCGCCGACCGGCCTGCGTCTTCGCATCAAGGACATGCAGCGCGCGCCGGAAGTGGCGCAGGAACTGTCGCACATCCTCAGCGGCAACCTGCTGATCCTCGACTGGTCGAAGCAGAACCGCACCTGGTTCGCCGCCGTGCAGACCGAAAAGCACATGATGTTCATCATCCTCACGCTGATCATTGCGGTCGCGGCATTCAACCTCGTCTCGACGCTGGTCATGACCGTCACCGACAAGCAGGCAGATATTGCTATCCTGCGCACCCTCGGCGCATCGCCGGGCTCGATCATGAAAATCTTCATGATCCAGGGCGGTCTGGTCGGCCTGTTCGGCACGGCCATCGGCGTCGGGCTCGGCGTAGTGGTGGCGTTGAACATCGATGTCATCGTGCCCTTCATCGAACACATTCTCGGCGTGCAATTCCTGTCGAAAGACATCTATCTAATCACCGAGCTGCCGTCCGACCTGCGCTGGCATGATGTCTGGATCATCGGCAGCGTTGCAGTAGTACTCGCCTTCCTGGCCACCCTGTATCCGAGCTGGCGCGCGGCGAACGTTCGCCCGGCCGAGGCATTGCGTTATGAATAAGGAAAAACGATGAAACTGGTCGGCCTGTTTGATTCCCCTTACGTCCGCCGCGTGGCGGTCTCCCTGCGCCTGTACGGCTTCGACTTCGAGCATGTCGCGCTCTCGGTCTTTCGCAATCAGGACGAAATGCGCCAGATCAACCCGCTCCTGAAAGTGCCGATGCTGGTGCTCGATAGCGGAGAAAAGCTGGTCGAAAGCAGCTTCATCCTCGACTACCTCGATGGCGAAGTTGCGCCCGAAAAACGGCTGACACCCGCGTCCGGCGAAGCGCGCCGCAAGGTGCAGCAGCAGTGTGCGACCGCCTTGCTCGCCGTTGAAAAGGCGGTGCAGATTTACTACGAGACGACGCTGCGCCCGAAGGAATTTACCTATGCGCCGTGGGTGGTCCGTTGCACCGAGCAGATGCACATTGCCTTCGGCATGCTGGAAGCGCTGCCGCCGTCGCCGGCCGTATCGGGTGCGCCGCTCACCCAGGCCAACGTGACCACGGCCGTCGTCCTGCGCTTTGCACAATATGTGCTTCCTGCCGAGTTTCCGGCGGGCCGCTATCCGCAGCTGGAGAAGCTGTCAGCCTATTGTGAAAGCTTGCCTGCTTTCGCGCAGACCCCGCTGGAATGACGATGGAACAGATCGTATTGTCCTGCCGCGGCCTCGCGAAGACCTTCACGCAGGGAAAATATTCCGTCAATGTCCTCAAGGGCATCGACTTCGGCGTATCACGGGGAGAGCGGGTCGCGATCGTCGGCGCATCCGGCTCCGGCAAATCGACCTTGTTGCATCTGCTCGGCGGGCTGGATGTGCCAAGCGCCGGCAGCGTGAACTTGCTCGGCCAGGACTTCGCGAGCCTGAGCGAGAAGGCACGCGGAGACCTGCGCAACAGGTCTCTCGGCTTCGTGTATCAGTTCCATCACCTCTTGCCTGAATTTTCCGCACTGGATAACGTGGCCATGCCGCTGCTGATCAGGCGGCAGGCCCGCGACGAGGCGCGCGAAGCGGCGCGCCAGGTGCTTGCGCGCGTCGGCCTAGCCAATCGCGTCTCGCACGTGCCGGGCGAGCTGTCCGGCGGCGAGCGCCAGCGGGTCGCGCTGGCGCGCGCGCTGGTGACGCAGCCGGCCTGCGTGCTGGCGGACGAGCCGACAGGCAACCTTGATCGCGGTACCGCGCACCGGACGTTCGACCTGATGCTGGAACTGTCGCGCACGCTCGGCACCGCTTTCATCATTGTCACCCACGACATCGAACTGGCGCGGCATTGCGATCGCGTGCTGCGCCTGTCCGAGGATGGGCTGCATCCCTATGTGGATTGACACGCACTGCCATCTCGACGCAAACGAATTCGCGGGCGAGTCGGATATGGTCGCCGCGCGCGCCGCAGGCCGGCAGGTTTCCCGCATCGTGATCCCGACGGTGGATCGAAGCAACTTCACCGCCGTGCAGGAACTAGCGCGGCGGAACGCCAACTGCGCCTATGCGCTGGGCATTCATCCGATGTATGTGCCCGGGGCAAGCGAGGATGACCTGGCTGCATTGCGCGAAATGATTCGGCAGGCAATGGATGATCCATGCTTTGTGGCAGTGGGTGAGATCGGGCTCGATTTTTTCATCCCCGGCCTCGGCGAAGGTCCGGTGCGTGAAAGGCAGGAATTCTTCTTCAGCGAGCAGCTGAAAATCGCGCGCGACTTCGAGCTGCCGGTGCTGCTGCACATTCGGCGCGCGCAGGACACGATCCTCAAGTATCTTCGTCGTTTCTCCGTCCCTGGCGGCATCGCGCATGCTTTCAATGGCAGCCGCCAGCAGGCAGATGTATTCATCGGCTTGGGCTTCAAGCTCGGCTTCGGCGGCGCCATGACGTTTTCGCGCGCCTCGCGGATTCGCGCGCTTGCCGCCGAACTGCCGCAGGAAGCACTCGTTCTGGAAACCGACGCGCCGGACATTCCTCCAACCTGGATTCAGCATCAACGCAACAGCCCGGAGGAATTGCCTCGTATCGGACAGGCGCTGGCCGACTTGCGCGGCATTGCCGCCCAGTCGATCGCGCAAATCACCTCTGCCAACGCACGAAACGTGCTGCCAAGACTCGCCGCTTAGGAATGCGAAGCATCGCCATCGGTTTCGTCGCGGGCGCAGCCCTGTTGCAGCATCAGGCTGCCTTGCCGTCATCGGTCCTGCTTGCCCTGATGCTGGTGCTCGCGATCCTGGTTGCGCTGCGTATGGGCGACATCCGGAAAACGGCCTTGCATATCCCCTTGTTCGTTTCCTGCGGCCTGCTCGCCGGATTTGCATGGTCCGGCCTGTTCGCGCAGCATTACCTCGCGCATTCGCTCCCGAAGGAATGGGAGGGGCGGGATGTCACCGTGATCGGAACCGTCGACAGCCTGTCGTATCGCTTCGAGCAGGGCGTGCGTTTCAATTTCGCCGTCGAGCGCATCGTCGGTCCGGAAGGACAAACACCGGTAGTGCCGCCGCGCCTTGCCTTGTCCTGGTACTCCGCATTCCATTCCGACGACCTGCAGGGTGTCGGCGATGTGCAGCCCGGCGAGCGCTGGCAACTGACGGTGCGGCTGCGCAGGCCGCATGGCAATGCCAATCCGGACGTAAGGGTGAGTTAGCGTTCGAGAGCCCTGAAGGTAGAGTTGCTCGTATAATGGACAGGGTTTCCCGTAGTGCACTTGAATTTTCAAGAGCACTATTTTTTTAACTAATACTCTCGTATCCCATGAGTGAGGACGATTTTCCCGTCGCCGGAAAAGCGAGAAAGCTCACCCTCCCTAGCTTCGCTCTCACTGAAGTTTGCGAGGCGACTGATGAAGGCGCTGCGCGCATTTCTCTTCCGGTAGGCTTGAATGAAACGGCCTATTATGAACGACCGAAACTGACGGACAGTGGTCTGCGTGTAGATGGTAAGCCGAAGTGGAAATCCTCGCGATTCAATCTCTTTCCCATTGTGCTTTGTGCTACGGGCTTGCCATGGGTGGAAGCCACTATTTACATTCTCTTCAAGCTGGAAAATGCCATCGAACCGTCAATGTCAACCTTTAGCGGTATTGCAGATGACCTTGCTGCCTATCGAAGATTCCTTGACGACGAGGTTATTGAGTGGCGAAATTTCCCTGCTCAGAAATTGAATAGGCCTACCTATCGCTATAGCAGCCATTTGCGAACAGCCGTTTGTAACGGTGTGATAGCGTTATCGTCGGCCAAGCGTCGAATGGGTACTGTAGTTGCCTTTTATAACTGGATGAAGAGTGAAGGCATCCTCGATCCCGCGTATGCGCCGTGGAAAGAGTCGGATGTGTACATAAAGTTTACGGGCGGCCTCGGTTTCGAGTTCACGAAGCAGTTAATCACTACGGATGTTTCTATTAGAGTGCCGAAACAGAGTGATCCCTATGATGGCAGGATCGACGATGGTGGCAAACTTCGTCCTCTTTCGTTGAGCGAACAGCGACAGCTAGTGGAAGCGCTTTTCGTTCGGGGTAATACGGAGATGACATTAATCCATTTACTCGCATTGCTAACGGGCGCTCGTATTCAAACCGTCCTTACGTTTCGTGTTCGGCATGTTCGTGGCTTATCCGCTGAGCAGTTGAACGGTGATCCATCGTCTGAAATTCGCTGCCCAATCGGCCCTGGAACTGGAATCGATACAAAGATGAACAAGAGAATGTCGCTGCACATTCCACTTTGGTTTTTTCGGATGCTGCTCACTTACGTTAACAGCGACAGAGCACAGCGCCGACGCTCGTTGGCAGTTGGGGGGGACACGAATGAACAGTATCTATTCTTAAGCAAATACGGCGCTCCGTTGTATAGCAGCAAAGACGATATGCGCGTCTTTGATGAAACAAGTGATAGACGCCACCCAATTAAGGGGCAGTCTGTTCGAAAATTCATCTGCGATGCAGTCATCCCATATGTTCGCACCAAATACAACCCAACCTTCCGATACCAGTTTCACGACCTCCGTGCATCATTCGGTATGAACCTTACTGACAGGCAGCTCAAACTTGTAGAACAGAAAAAGAGAACCCTGAGTCAGGTGCGTGAGTTCGTAAAAGTTCGCATGGGTCATTCATCCGCAGCCACGACCGATCTCTACCTGCAGTTTCGAGGTAATCTCAATCATATTCAACATGTTACGGATGACCACGATGATCATCTGTGGAATTTGGCCGCGGAGGCCGGGCTACTTTGAATCAAGGCACTGCCAGATCGATTACGATCTTTGACGTTCCAATTGCGGAAAACATAGCCATTCTTAAGCCCGAACAGGTCGTCTTACGTTTCGCGCATACCGCGACATTCGACATCGGGGCATTATGTTTTCTACGGAGAGAATCAACCCCAAAAAATAGCGGGAAAGTCAGAAGGTCTACAGAAGGTCGCAAGGTCGTATTGTCCTCACTTTGTCCTCAACGTGTTGAACATGTTCACGCCCTCATTATTCACATCTCGAACGAGGTGCGTTTTGGTAAGCGACCTTTGACAATGCTCGAGGCCACTCGAAAAATCGCCATGTTCGTAAACTGGGCCGATGAAAACGGGCACTCTAGCTACTTTATCGATCCAGAGGCGACGCGCCGGGCAGTACGCGCATATGCGGCACATATTCGAGAACGTGTTGTAACCCATTCGATTTCGCTGCACGCTGGTGTGGCCCTGCAAAGAAGGATAATTACTCATCTCGGTGAGCTGCTCGGAATTGAGAACCTTGGCAGGGGCATCAATTTACTCCGCATGGATTTCAATACAGTCACGGCCACCGCGCCACCTTGCGAGATGAATCAGGCGCGGACTCTCGCGCTATGCGAAGCTCTATTCACTGGTCTATCCGGGTTAGTGTTGGATCGGAAACCATATCCTTTGGGAATATCGATGCCATTGCACCTAGCCTACCCGGAGGACACTATGTGGGTGTTTCCGAGTAATGTTTGGTGCATGCCGGCGTCAAATCTGGAGTCGAATGGTCGGAATTTTCGTAGGGGCGGCTTTGATTACCGCTCCGGTCGGCTGGTTACACGTGATGAAATCTTGGCTTCGGATAGAGTTGATCGAAAAAAAAGGGCCAATGGAGTTCTCAGCTTGGCGCAGAATGCATTGGATAGCGCGAACAGCGATCCTTACCATCGACATCGCCGATTCATGGGGATAGTTGCGCTCAATGCCTTCATTCACTTATTCCTGTCGCGGACCGGGATGAACTGGGCGCAGGCAGTTGACATGCAATGGTTCGGTAGTTATGGCGACACATCGAGCTCCATTCGGCAAAAATTCAGGAGCATCAAATTTCGAGCAGGAGGTAAGGAAGTTTATTATCAACTCCCCTTGAAATTTATGCCCCTTTTCAAGCGCTTCTTACAGCTACGCGAATACCTTCTGCAAGGCCACCCCGAGTTTGAAGGGCTATTCTTCAATTTGGGGATGAATTCAGCTGGGGCGCCAGGCAGGATCAAGTCCGCTATGCCAGGCATAAGCACTATGCTGCGACGAATTGATCCGTCGTTTGTCCAGATTAGATCTCGAGCATGGCGGGCAGCAAAGAGCGACTGGTTGATAACCCGAACTGACCTCTCAACCACAGCGCGACTATTGCAAAATTCAGAACGAACTGTCCTTAAATCCTATGCAGCTGGATCAGTCGAGTCACATCAAGTTGAAATGTCCGCATTTCTGGATGGGATCGTAATCTCCAGTTGTGAGGTGTTGGCAGATCGCAGCGTAAGTGCCGTCGGCGCATGTACGTCGCATGCCAATCCGAAAGAGGTTTCCGCCCTCAAGGCCGTGGTTGCGCCGAATTGCGAGAGTCCTGAGGCAGGGTGCCTCTTCTGCGACAAGTTCAGGATACATGCCGATGAAATTGACGTTCGCAAGTTGCTGAGTTGCCGGTATACCCTTGCTCGAACTTCACATCTAGCAGGGGTTCATTCCATTTCAGAGCCATTAATTAATCGCATCGAGCTCATTCTGGAAGAAGTGCGCCTCCGGGATAGTTTGCTAGTTCTTCGCATTACCAAGGAAGTAGAAGAGGGGGAGCTGGACCCATACTGGGCCAGTAAATACGATTTGTTACTTAAGCTGCGACTTGTTCATGACATTGACTAAATTCGAGGCGAAGCTCAACCTTCCGTTTGGTGTGCCCGCCCCGGAGGTCTACGATCTGCTACTAGGTCAGAGACCGGCGGACGATTTCATTATTAGTCGTAATCGAGATGGCGCCGTTGTATCTGTCTACGGTGATATGAAATGGAATGTTTCGGCATGGCACTCCGAAGGTAGGCTTTCAATACTAAATTTTGATTTTTGGCGTGCCGGCGCCCTTACGCCGCCCCGCGATCAGATATCCAAGGATGCCCGGTGGTTGATATTTTCACTGATCTGGCTCGGGGAGGAATGCCCCATTAGCATCACATCACTGCAGGGTTTCCTATCACTCATTCGTGCGCTTGCTTTGAATGCGGAGAATATCGCATGTTCCCTTGGAGAACTACTCTCTGACGAAAAGCGATTACGTGCGTTCGTGGATTCTCAGGGTTCGAGTCCGTGGAGAGGGGTGACAAAGCTATGCTCCTTGCTGTCTCGCTTGGTTCGAATAGGCGAGACGCAGTTAGGTTTTACTATCGTTGGCGACAAGTTTCGGAAGGTACTCCATGTGCAAAGCATCCAGGCGAAGGCACAAGATAAACAAACCCCGCCGATCCCCACTAAGATCTATTCATCAATTCTTTCATCCTTAATGGGAGAGTTGGATGAATGGGAACGCGTGGCACCCGAATGCTTGAAGCTATTACAGGATTGTGGCAAAGACTCTTATTACGGCAGACGAGGCACTGCACAAAGGATACGGGCCAATAGTTCGGGCTTAGTGCAGGCTAAGACCTCTCCGCAGTGGCCGGACGTAGCATCGCCGCGCGTTCGCTCTTATTTAAAGCGCAAGGGCGTTTCCGATAGTATTTCAGGTCTGGCAAGTATGGTGGTAGAGGTACAGGCGGTCACCAAGCTGATTATTCAGGCGTTCTCGGGGATGCGGGACAATGAAGCTCTTTCTTTGCCTTATGACTGCTCGTACACCATTGCGACTGGCGGAAGGACCCATTGCCTCATTCAAGGATGCACAACTAAGCTCTCGAAGGGACCCAAGGCCGTTCGTTGGGTGACAAATAAGGAGGGGCACCGCGCTATTGATCTTGCACAGCAAATTGCGACGACAATATACGCAGTCTATGGCACAACGGCGGTAGCTAAAAGGAAGGCTAGGACGATGATAAATAGCCGTCCTTTATTCGTGTCATTGGCTTATACGTCTCTCGGTGCGGCAAGGCGCCGGCCCTTAGCAGGCGAACATTTTTTTCCAGTAGATCTTAGTCTATGCAAGTTTGACCGGCTACTTTCACGGCTGCAGCCGATCATCAAGGATGAGCACCTAGTCGAACTCGAACAAATCGATGAACATCGAGCTTGGCGGTCAGAAGAAAAATTTCAACTGGGTCGCCCTTGGTCCTTGACGACGCATCAGTTTCGCCGGTCGTTGGCGTTATACGCACAGCGCTCGGGGCTAGTGACTCTGCCTTCACTTCGCCAGCAACTACAGCACATTACAGATGAAATGTCTCGTTATTATTCGCGTGGTTCTCAATACGCCAAAGACATATTTGATGACGGGACTGCAGACCCTGGCCACTTTAGCTTGGATTGGCAGTCGGCAACGGTCGAGTCGGAAACAATCAGCTATGTCATTAATGTCCTGCTTACGAACGACTCGCTGTTCGGAGGGCATGCGGCATTCGTGTCGCAGCGATTGCGTGGGCCTGACCGTATCGTTACTTCATCGACACGTGCCGAAACTGTGCGTATGTTTAAGAAGGGCCAATTACATTATCGAGAAACCCTTATTGGAGGATGTACAAGAAGCGATGAATGTGAGAGTCCTGCAGTGGACTGGATGAATTTGGATTGCATCAGTAACAATTGCGGCAACATGGTCGGCAATTTAAGCAGATTGGAGTCAGTGGTGAACGAACAAGCGCGGCTAGTGGGCACGCTATTGCCGACGTCGTTATTGTATAGGACAGAAAATGCGAACCTGAGCGTGCTGGTTAGAGCTCTTGAGAAAGCCCGGCAGGGGATTGAGGTATCTAAATGACTCAACCAACGCAAGCGCTCGCAGACTACTTTGATGCCCTAGCTCGCCTCAAGGCCGGCCAGCCATTAAGGGTGATGAAGGGGACGAAGATCACCAACGATGCGGTTGCTCTTGAAGCTGGTAGAGGTAAGGGCAGCATCAAGAAGTCGAGACAGGTATTCCAGCCCCTAATTCAGGCTATTGCAGTAGCGGCAACTGAGCAGTCTAGCAATTCGGTTGAACGCAAGAAGCAGACGCAGCTCGATAAGATAAAAGGTGCCGCGCACCAGTACCGAAAAGATCTAGAGGTGACCATGGCATCGCTTGTTGCGAGGCTATATGAAATACATGAGCTAAAGAAGAAAGTTCGTTCATTGGAAGAGGATGTTCAGGCCCTAACAGAACGACTTTCGCAGGTTTCAAGTTCGAAGGTGCGGCCTATTCATCGGAAATGAGTCTCGTAAGCGGAGTCGTGCTCCAAAACACCGCCCTATTTGTCTGAAATGATCTGTTGGCTGCTGCAGCACGGAAGTACCTGAGGTCGATGTTGGTGGTGGCCGTAGCATACAAAAAGCGCCGCAATTTAGGGTGCTTTTTATGTGTAGTAGTTCCGACTTGATCTGACAGGAAGTGTCAGATTAAGAAGTTCTGCTTTGCTATCCTATGCTGCCGGTCGGCCGGAATGTGTGAACGCCAACGGTGCAGCGAGAACGGACGACCAGGCATTTCAATCGACATGCTGCAGTCCGTCAAAACAAAACTGTCGTAGTACCATGGATTCGGGATTGCTTTGATAATTTCTCCGTGGCACGATATTCCGGCTCTATCATCAACTCTGCTGCCGTATTTCCCGGTTTTATAAATCGTAGGCAATCCCCGAGTTGGCACTACTTTGCGTACGTTCCGTTGCCGTGCACAGCGGTTCGCCGCCTCGCGTAATGGCGGCAGTTGTCCTGTTAATTGAACAGTAAAGTTCCACCAGTGGCACATCATCACCAACAACAATGAAAGGAAGTGCAATGCCATTTGCCGACTTGATGAATGACACAATCGACTTGCTGAAGTGCGATGGCACCAAAAAGACCGGACTGAAGGCTAGCGTTCAGCGAAGTAAAGTCTTCATGGACGCGAATGACATCCTAGTTGAGCCGCAGGACCTCATTATTCGCAGGATGTCCAACGGCGCGGAGGAGACCTATAGAGTGATTGATCCAGGATTTCACGAAGCTTTTCACGGGATCAAGGCACACTACCAAATGGAGGTCCATAAATTAGGCCTACCGGAGGCAAGAAGCGCCGTTCAAAGCATCACCTATAACATTACTGGCAACAACGCACGCATTAACCAGAACTCAATCGACAACTCGACCAACACTATACAGATTGATGCGCGGGCAATTCAATACGTTGAAGCCTTAAGAAAGGAGATCGATCAGTCGAGCCTTTCAAGTCCTGAGAAGGCAGAGGCCCACGAAATCATCGATGAGGTCGATAGTGCTTTTCGCTCTGGAAATCCGAAGAAATCCGTTGTGACTGTACTGCTGAGAGCACTTCCGCACGTTTCAAACATTGCGTCAATCACGTCTGCGATCGCTAGCTTGATCGGTGGCGGCGCATGAATCCGAATCCCTCTAGCGAGCGGGCAGCCGCAAGCCGGATTCGCCACCTTGCGGCTGCTGGACCTAGCGAACGTTAGCCATCATGCCATTCTCTGATATCGAACGAACGAACACCGCACCGAAGCACGCGGGAGAATCCAGTTTTCGCTTCTTGGATCGATCGGCTCATCCGCCGATAGATCGAGTTCGTACCTTTCTTTCGGAGGCGCTTAGTCGCTACCCAGTAGCGGAGCGTGACGAACTTGTGGCGCGTCTTCGGTCGGAGAACGAAACCCACTTCCGCTCAGCGACCTTCGAGGTCTTTCTTCACGAAGCATTAATCCGGCTTGGTTACCGCCTTTCTTCTCATCCTGATCTAGGTACAGGCGTACCTAAGCGCCCCGACTTTTTGGTCACGGACGCCGATGGGAGCGAGTTCGTTCTGGAGGCGGTGCTTGCGTCGGAGCGAGATGGGAAAAGCCCTGCCGCCGAAGCGATGAAGGAAACGGCACTCGGGTACCTCAATGAGACGCCGCATAATGCTTTCGTGGTTGATGTGGAGAGTGAAGGAGATCCCGCGTCGCAACCATCCGGAAAGATGCTTGCTCGTGACGTTCACGCTTGGCTAGGTACGCTCGAGCCGGATCCTCTTCGAGAGCGCTTGGTTTCTCACGGCTTGGATGCAATGCCGACCATGACGTGGACGCATGAGGCGTGGGAAGTGACGCTGAGAGCAATCCCGCTTGCTGCAGAGCGTCGGGGAAAGATTGCCCGGCTCATTGGGGCCTTAGGAGATGGAGCCAGGTGGGTGAACGCATGGGAGCCACTTCGCGACGCGGTGAAGAAGAAGGCGAATCGCTACGGAGAACTGACAAAGCCGTTCGTCATCGCTGTGAATGCGGACATCTTTCATCTCGACGAGATCGATGAAGTTCAAGCCTTGTACGGTGAGGAGTATTGGGCCGAAGTAATTGGTCAACCGGAAAGGAGTGGCCTCCGCCGCCGACCGAACGGTGCATGGCGTGGCCCCCATGGCCCGCAGAATCGCCGCGTCTCGGCGGTGTGGTTCTTCAATGACTTGACTCCGTACACTCTTGCGAATCGCCGAAGTACTCTGTACGTGAATCCCTGGGCAAACATTTCTCCGCCAGAGCGCCTCCAGAGAGTTCCCACAAGACGAGTCGAGGGAGAGGAGCTAGTGCAAATACCCGGTATCGATCTCGGTTCAATCTACGGCCTTCCCGCAGGGTGGCCCGAGTGAAAGCTAACAGGTTATCTCTAATGTTACCCGTTCGCCTCCGACTCGCCGAAGGCAAGGGTCGCGTCCGCTCTGAGATGCTCGGCCTTCGAGCGACAGCAATCAGTCTAACGCAGGCATTCGACGCATCCCATCCACCGTCTGCTCCTGCGTCTAAGCCGGGCCGGCTAGGTTTGATATTCGATCAAATCTGACAATGGCTGGAAGATAAAGTCTTAGGTACTACATTTTGTGCTTCGCCTCTTACTTCAAATATCACACGGAATTCACCGCGTCGCTAAATTGACCGAAAATGTGAGCAAATTGAGCTATTTTGACGACGGCAATTTAAATTGACATGTTCGTTGTGATTTTTGAGGTAAATTTTCAAGCAAGCTCATCTCCAACCGGCCCGCCTGATAGCACTGCATCACCATGACGTCTCAGTTCCTCTGCGGACTTATCATTCATCCCCTTCAAGAGTTCGCTCATGGTGTAACGCTTTCGCTTTCTCAATGAGAAGCTGCCTTTGGTCACAATATTCGCAGAATGCTTCTTGGCTTTCTTGTTACGTGATTTCTTTGGCATACCACTCCCATTTACGCTAAGTTCTGCTTCAGCACAGCTCCACCTCGTAAAATTCGCCGCCACTACGTAGTGCTGCTCATGTGAAACAAAACTGAATTATGCTTCGCACCACAATTAGATTGTGAGTGGAAAGACTTTCAACAATAGTACCCGCTGTCCGCCTCCGAGGATAATGCCGGGCGCCGGTCCCTCGTTCTAGAATCTCATCCAAATCCGGAGTGGTTAATGTGCTCCCGGAAATTCGCGCCTATACGCCCCTAACTTTGCAAGCAAATTAAAGCGTCCCCTGTTTCCTCTCCGTAGTTGCAAACTAGATACTAAAAGACCTGTATAAATATATAGGTTTTATTCAATTTTGTGCTTGAAAGAAATGGATACTTGACTAAAATTGGCACTCAGTAGGCGGGAGTGCTAAATATTTCCCGAATGAAAAAATGGGGCGCTAATAGTGATTTTTGAAAAAATTCCCCTATATATAGTTCCCGTAAGGAACTATTTAATAGAACGATTTTCTTAAGTCTGTAGAAACTTTCCAAAATTTAACTTTTTGATAAAGGCATATCATGAAACCCGAGATAATTTTCTTCCCAGTTGATAACGGTGATATGACTCTTATTAAATTGGAAAGCGAGCGTCGTATTCTCCTCGACATCAATATCCGGCAAGCCAACGATGACATTGTTGATGTTGCAACGAAATTAAGGAAAGAATTAAAGACGGATGCTAATGATCGGCCATATGTCGATGTGATGGTGTTGAGTCATCCTGATCAAGACCATTGCCGTGGATTCCAGGAGCATTTCCATGTTGGTCCGATTGAAGATTATTGCGACAAAGATAATCCAAAAAAGATCATTATTCGGGAAATGTGGTCTTCCCCTTTGGTATTTAGGCGCTCGAGCAAGAAGGACCATACATTATCCGACGACGCGCAGGCGTGGAATAAAGAAGCTCGGCGACGCGTGAACCTGCATAAAGAAAAAAAGACAATTGGCGCAGATGGCAATCGAATCCTGATTCTGGGCGAAGACGTGGATGGCAAAACGGACGACATTCCAGCCATCGTCCTCAAAACCGGATCATCCGTAAGCACGGTCTGTGGTGAACAGCAAAGCAATTTCAAAGCACTTCTTTTGGCGCCGCTGAAATCGAACGACGAGGACGAAGAAGAAGTATTGAGCAAGAACGAGTCAAGCGTAATTATGAATTATGCAATTGGCTATGGGCGGGAACCCGAGGCCGTTAAATTCTTGTCAGGAGGAGATGCAGAGGTCGCAATCTGGGAAAAATTGTGGAAAGCCCATAAAGGGAATGTCAAAGTCCTGCAATATAACTTGCTGATGACTCCACACCATTGCTCGTGGCATACATTATCCTGGGATAGCTGGAGCGAACTCCGGAGAAAAGCGGTTGTAAGCCAAGACGCACGCAATGCTATCGGCCAAGCCTTGGCAGGTGCCACGATCGTGGCCAGTTCTAAGGCGATAAAAGATGACGATAATGATCCTCCTTGCATTCGCGCCAAGGAGGAATATGAATCGATCATCAACGATACGAAAGTGAAGGGCGAATTCTGGAACACGGCTACTTATCCGTCATCGGCCAATCCAGACCTGCTGCGATTTGAAGTATCCGAGGGCGGTCTGAAAAAAGTGAAAACGCGATCAAGCGACGCTGGAGCAGTCGTAGGCGGCGGTATCATTGGGTCTCAGCCGTTAAGCCATGGCTAACCCTGAGGATAGCCATGAATATTTATATCCAAGATGCCATTGAAGTTATCAAGTCGCATCCTCGGATACGTAGTGTAGAAGTGCGCGAGGCTGCAGACGGCAAAAGCACAATAGCCGCTGCAGTTTTTGATACTAACCTTCCTTCTACCTGGCGGGCAAACGGCGCCAGCCCGACTGGAGTTCGACCGGAAGAAGAAGTCGAAATCTTATTCCCTGCTGATTTCCCCAAGACGGCCCCCATTCCTACATTGCGGCCTGATTTCAATTCCAGCCTGCCGCATATCAATGCACATCGAGCGGGAGATAGGGTTCCGCCTTGCGTTTTCAGTGACAGTATATTGGAGCTGCTGCATTCGGATGGTGTATTGCGTTTGGTCGAGCAGATTGTCAACTGGCTGGATGATGCAGCCGAAAACACCTTGGTTAAAAACAAGGACGGCTGGGAGCCGACGCGTCGGTACAGGAATGTTGATTTGCTGATGCTTGATACGGAAGCCATAGCAAAACACAGGCCTAAGCGAGGTGGACTTCAAATTTATGATGCCAGCATTGTCTGGAGTCGTTCAAAAAGGGAGTCATATGGAAATGCAGAAAACGTCAGGGTGAAATCCGTCTTTTACGGAATGGATCTACGTAGCATATGCGAAAAATTTGAATATCGAAGGGATACTGCGGCAGGCAAGACATTACTGGCGATATGCTGGCCAGAGGCTGATTACGATGGAAATTGCCCCGCAATCGATGAGTATCGTCCGGATTCGGTGCGTACATATGCCGACCTGCTGAATCGATCTCGTGAATATAAATGTGAACAAGCGTTGGCGCTGTTCATAAAGTATTTCAATCAAGCAGCAAAAGATCTACCTTTGAGGGGACATCTTCCCATATATATTGCCTTGGCTGTCAAACGACCAATGCGATTACTCGGGATGATGACTGACTATGAATTACTGGCATATCGATTAGATCCACGCATCCCTGAGGAAATCGATTCCAATTCAATGATGCCTGCCTCAACGGTCACCATGATCGAACCTGTATCTGCTTCATTATTAAGACGAACCTCTGGGCTCAAGGAAACGGATCAAGGACTCATTGTGACTCATGTCGGTTGCGGAAGTCTCGGATCCAAGATCATTCTGCATACAGCAAGGGCGGGTTATCAAACAAGACTTATCGTTGATGACACCTACTTCGCTGCGCATAATTCAGCACGGCATGTTCTGCATCCGTTGAATGCCATGACGCTTGAATCAAAAACCATTCAAGTTGCGCAACTGGTCGCTCAATATACAGGCTCCCATCCCTTCACCTATGAAGGTAAAGTGCAGGATCTGCCTATGCAGGATCAAAATGCGAAACTAGCCCTAGATTCGCCCAATAGCATCGTGGTAAATACAACTGGATCTACAGTAGTGCGCCAGTACCTTGCGAGCAGCGATATCAGCGCAAGGGTGGTCGAAGGTTGTGCCATGAATTTGGGAGAAATTGGGGTAATGTCAATAGAAGGAAGCGAAAGAAATCCTTCTACTGTTGACCTTATCTCAATGGCATATGAAGTACTCAGGCAATCCGAATTATTGACGGTTCCAGACAATACCAATACCAATCTGCTTCGTATTGGCGTTGGATGCAATTCTGTAACCTTGCCTATGTCCGATGCTCGTATTTCCCTGATTGCGAGCGGTATTGGCCAGGCCTTGTTGACAATGCATCAGGAGGGTGTTCCGCCAGATGGAAAGTTATCGGTTGCGCGAGTGCTTCAGGACGGAATGTCCATTCTTTGGCACCATTTTGAAGTCGGCAAAACAAGACTGGCGAACCTTACCGATACGGGCGGATGGTCAGTCAGAGTGCTGGACGCGGCACATCGGAAAATTGCGGAAGAAGTCAATCGTTATCAAAAGGTTGAAACCGGCGGCGTCATCGTCGGAAGAATTTCAGCACTGACAAGAGAGGTATTTATCACTGATGTGATTGAAGCTCCGCGAGACAGCAAACGAACTCCAGCGCAATTCATACTGGGGACTGAAGGATTAACAGAACGAATTAGGCAATACGAAATGTCTGGCAAAGGGGTGCTATGGTGCCTAGGCACCTGGCATAGCCATATCGGCGCTTTTGGACCATCTTTAATCGATATTGATACAGCTGATTCGTTGCAAGGAAAGTTAAAGGAAGCCGCAGTCCTATTGATACATCGGCCTGATGGATATAGTGCAGTCATTCGCAAGTGACGTCATTGTGGATGTGGTCCGCTTGAGTTTAACAGTCAGATATGAATATTAATTTCGAAAAATTCTACAAATTAGTCGATCCTTACGATCTGAGGGCAAGGCTATTTCCTGCATTGCTGGCGCTGGTGCCTGCCTTTGTTCTGATCGTATGCGTCTACGGGGAAAAGGCAACCTTAGGCTCGGCACTCATTACGATACCGGCTAGCTGCGGCTGTTTGTTCTGGTTGGCCCGGGTAGCGCGAAATGCCGGCATATCGATACAAAAGAAACAATGGGCGCGATGGGGTGGTTCGCCTACTTTTATTTACCTGCGCTATTCCAATTTGGAAGTGATTAATGATCCGGTTACGAAGGAACGCTATCACCAGGTTATGGCTGCTGGAATCAATAAAAAGTTTCCATCTCCCGAGGAAGAGAAAAATGACCCACTTGAGGCCGACAATTTATACCGTTCAGGCGTGAACTGGCTCAAGGAGCAGACTCGGGATACGAAAAAATACGCCCATTTATTCAAAGAGAACATTGCATACGGCTTTCACAGAAATGCCCTTGGTATCAAACCGGTTGCCATCTGTATAGCACTGGCTTGCCTAATTATTGCCTTAATTTGGACCGGCGTGATTTCCGCCAAGGCCCCATATTTTCAGTTAGACAAGATAAGCGGCCTTACATTTCCCCATACGTTCTCGATTTTGTTTTCACTCGCTGCATTACTGCTTTGGATATTTTCCATAAATCTCGAAAGCGTAGATAAAGCATCGCTGGCATATTCGGAAAGGTTGCTGCAGTCATGTGAAGGAATGACTAAGCCAATTCCAAAAAAGAGAACAACGAAAGCATCGAAAGAAGTGGAGAAAGCGGCATAGGAAGGATCTTAGTACGGTGCCGGGGGGCACTCCTTCTCGTAGTCAACTGGTGAATCTGGTGAACTCATGTTACGCAACTTACGCCACCTCCAATGTATCCGGATTCCTATTTCGACTGAGATCAGATGGACAGTTCGCATGAATTTGTCCATTTTTTTTTAATTTCGATGGACACGTGAAATCTGTCAGGGAATCGATTTCACGGCGCAAATGGATGTCCATTTGTTGAAAACTCACACCTCCCTACGGTTTCGATTACGAAGTGTGGCTGCTGGAGCAAAACCTCCGCGCTACCGGCTATGTACGCCCGGATCGTCGCGCCTCGCTGAAGAATGAACGCCTCGACGCGTTCGTGCCCGGCTTCGGCAATGTTGTCGAACGATGTCGCGCGTGGCTGCGCGATCGTATCGTGGCAGCCTTGCCGGACAAGGAATATGCAGGCGTGATTGTCGCCCTCGTGATCGGCGATCAGCGCGCCATCGGCCAGTCGGACTGGAAGGTATTCAACCGGACCGGCATCGGGCACCTGGTGTCGATCTCCGGTTTGCATATCACCATGGTCGCCGGCCTGTTTGCGGCCCTTACGGCTGCGTTGTGGCGCCGGTCGTTCTTCACGCAAGCGCAGTTGCCGCTACTCCTGCCGGCACAGAAAGTCGCGGCCGTGACGGGTGCCGCAACCGCCTTGCTGTATGTGCTGCTGGCCGGCTTCGGCGTGCCGGCGCAACGCACGCTCTACATGCTCGCTGTCGTGGCTGCGGCGCTCTGGTTCGGGCGCATAACCCGCGTTTCGCATGTGCTGTGTGCTGCGCTCGCCATCGTTGTCTTGCTCGATCCGTGGGCGGTGCTGTGGCCGGGTTTCTGGCTGTCCTTCGGTGCGGTGGCCACCATCCTGTACGCATCCGTGGGGCGCGCCCACCAGCATGTTGCGGGTCTGGAGGGGCGGGAGAGGTGGCTGGCAATGCTGGCCGGCGCGACGCAAACGCAGTACGTGGTCACCCTCGGACTGGTGCCGCTGACCGTGCTGTTGTTCGGCCAGATATCGCTGATCAGTCCTGTTGCAAATGCGATTGCGATTCCGCTGGTGAGTCTTCTGGTGACGCCGCTCGCACTGCTGGGCAGCGTGCTTCCCGCACCACTGACCGCATGGGTGCTGGAATTGGCACACTTGCTCGTGGAGTGGCTGGCGCTCGCGCTGCAATGGATGAGCGGGTTTTCCTTCGCCGTCTGGACAGCGCCCATCCCTGCCTGGTGGGCTTTCCTCGCCGCGCTGCTCGGCACCTTGTGGCTGCTCGCGCCCGCGGGATGGCCTGCGCGCTGGCTTGGGCTTGTCGGTCTGTTCCCTATTTTCCTGAACGTCGCGGCGCATCCGCGCAAAGGGGAAATGTGGGTGACGGCGTTCGACATCGGGCAGGGCATGGCGCTGCTGGTGGAAACGCCGCATCGCCGTCTGCTGTATGACACCGGCCCTGCCTATTCCACGGACTCGGATGGCGGAAGCCGTGTCATCCTTCCCTACCTGAAGGCGCGTGGCATATCGAAACTGGATCTGATGATCGTGTCCCACAGTGACAACGACCATTCCGGTGGTGCTGCTTCCATACTCGACGAAATCGATGTCGACTCCGTATCGACTTCCCTCCCTTCGGGCCATACGGCACTGGCGCATGCCCGCAATCCGGAACGGTGCGAGGCAGGGCAGCAGTGGACATGGGACGGCGTCCGCTTCGACATGCTGCATCCCGCCGCAGAAAGTTATGAGATCGCGGGCCTGAAGCCGAACGCCCGCAGTTGCACCCTGAAGGTCACCATCGGCGCGCAATCCATCCTGTTGCCGGGCGACATCGAGGCGGGGCAGGAGGCGGACCTGATCGAGAATGAGCGCGAACAACTGCCCGCCACGGTTTTGCTCGCGCCGCACCATGGCAGCGGCACGTCGTCCACGCCGCGCTTTCTCAATGTGGTCAAACCGGAGATTGCGCTATTCCAGGTCGGCTATCGGAACCGCTATCGTCATCCGAAAGCCGAGGTGTTTGAACGCTATCGGCAGCTGGGGATCAGGCGCATTCGCAGCGACGATGCCGGCGCTGTCACCTTGCACTTCGGCCGGAGCCTGAAGGTGGAGGAGTATCGCGACGCGCATGCGCGGTATTGGTACGATCGCCAGGACGCCGTGGAATAGGCGGTACGCATCCACAGCCGTATTCGCATTACAATGCGGATCAATTTTTCGAATCCGGCGGCAGGGGCCGCTGGCAATTGCGCCGCGACATGAGCTCTTCCATCATCCATTTCGTACACGCGAACAGTTTCCCGACGGGGACCTATCGCGTCTTTTTCGACCACCTGAAGAAGCATTTCGAGGTCGATGCGCTGGCCATGCACGCGCACGATCCCGCTTACCCCGTGACTAATGGCTGGCTTGAACTTGCACAGGAGCTGATCGATGCATTGGCAGCGCGTCATCGCGAGCCGGTCAACCTCGTGGGCCATTCGATGGGCGGCATGCTCAGCCTGATGGCGGCCAAGGCAAGGCCCGACCTCGTCCGCTGTGTCGTGCTGCTGGATTCCCCGGTCGTGGCGGGTTGGCGAGCTGTCTTGCTGCGCGTGGCAAAACGTCTTGGGGTCGATAACAAGTTTTCGCCGGCGCAGTTTTCGGAGCGGCGCCGTAATGTGTGGCCGGATTCCGAGGCTGCCTACGCGCATTACGCGTCCAAGCCGATGTTCGCCATCTGGCCGCCGGAGGTTTTGCGCGACTACGTCGAACATGGCCTGGCGCCGCATCCGGAAGGCGTCACCCTGCGTTTTACGCGCGAGATCGAGACGAGGGTATACCGGACGCTGCCGCATGACATGGGCGCGATGGTGCGGCGCGGCTTCCCCGTTCCGGTTGGTTTCGTTGGCGGAGCGGATTCGGTGGAGTGCCGCCAGGCGGGGCTGGGTGCGACGCGCCGGCTGGTCGGCAGGCATTTCACCCTGGTGCCTGGCGGCCACCTGTTTCCGATGGAGTCGCCTGCAGTAGCCGCCAATGCCGTGCATGCGATGATCAAGTCACTGACCCGTTCCTGAGATCACCATGCACAATACCCACATCAGAAACCTTGCCTGCTGCATCCTGCTTGCCGCCTGCAAGGCGGCAGGTGCCGCGACGCTGGACGGGTTGCTCGCCGATTATCGGACCGTCAGCGCCGAAGGCCGGAGCACGCATGTCGTCGACATTGACAATGACTCCCTCCTGCTGAACAGGGACGATGGGTTTTACACGAGCGGCATGCGTTATACGTACACGAAGACGATGGAACGGGCCGGCGCTGCGACCACCTTCGGCTGGAGGTTCGGGCAGGAACTGTACACGGCTTCGGATATCAAGCTGCCGCCCCAGTTGGTCGGCCCGCCCGATCATCCCTATGCGGGATGGCTGTACGGCGGATTTTTCAGGGAGGTGTCGCGTGCGGACGGCACGCGCACACGATTTGGCATCGACCTCGGCTGCCTCGGCCCCTGCGCGGGCGGCGACTGGACGCAGACGACACTCCATCGCATCCTGCGTCAACCCCAGCCGCAGGGATGGAGCAAGCAGATGCGTAACGAACCCGGCGTGGTCCTTTATGCGGAAGTCGCGCCGGTGCGTTGGTCGCCCATGGCAAACACGGATATCAGCCCAAGCCTGAACGGTCGCTTTGGCAACATCTTTACCGATGTCGGTACCGGATTCGTGGCTCGCGCCGGGCAATTGAACATTTTGCCGGGGAAGCCCGCGTTTTACGGATTTTTGCGTGCCGATGCGCGTGCGGTCGCTTACAACGCAACATTGCAGGGCGGGTATTTTTCAAAGAACAATCCCCATACCGTGGACCCGAAGCGCTTCGTCGGCGAAGCGGAGGCCGGTGTTGCCTGGAATCGCGGTGCCTTCGGCGCGCGGATGTCGATCGTCCGGCGTAGCAACGAAATCCGGGAACTGGCGAATTCGATCGGCGCACAGAATTATCTTCGGCTGCAGTTTTCATACGCACCGTGATCATTCGGTTTTTCCGAATGCGGGACGTGAAAGGGGGCATAAAAATCCGGAAACAAGGCGAGGGCATTCCGGTTTGGGGTATAATTTGAATTTCCCGCACGTGCCGTCCGGCACATCTCAGCAATGACCAAGTTTGTATTCGTCACTGGCGGCGTTGTTTCATCCCTGGGCAAGGGGATTGCAGCCGCATCTCTCGCTGCGATCCTTGAATCGCGCGGCATCAAAGTCACCCTCATCAAGCTCGATCCCTATATCAACGTGGATCCCGGCACGATGAGCCCGTTCCAGCATGGCGAGGTGTTCGTCACCGATGACGGTGCCGAAACCGACCTCGACCTGGGGCACTACGAGCGCTTCATCACCGCGAAGATGAAGAAGCTCAACAACTTCACTACCGGCCAGATCTATGAATCCGTGATCCGCAAGGAGCGGCGCGGCGAGTATCTCGGCAAGACGGTGCAGGTGATTCCGCACATTACCAATGAAATCCAGGATTACATCCATCGCGGCGCCGAAGGCTTCGACGTGGCGCTGGTGGAGATCGGCGGCACCGTCGGCGATATCGAATCGCTGCCGTTCCTCGAAGCCGCGCGTCAGTTGAGCCTCCGCGCAGGCCGCAATGAGACGGCCTTCGTGCATCTGACGTTGGTGCCGTACATCGCGTCCGCCGGCGAACTCAAGACCAAGCCGACCCAGCACAGTGTGCAGAAGCTCCGCGAGATCGGTATCTCGCCGGACGCGCTGCTGTGTCGCGCCGACCGTCCCATTCCGGATGACGAGCGCGCCAAGATTTCGCTGTTCTCCAATGTGCCGGAAGATGCCGTCATTTCCGTCTGGGATGCCGACACGATCTACAAGATCCCGCAGATGCTGTACGACCAGGGGCTGGACAAGATCATTTGCGACAAGCTCGGCCTCTCGCCGAAGCCGGCCGACCTTTCGGTGTGGAACAAGCTGGTGTACGCACTTGAACATCCGAAGGCCGAGGTCACCATCGGCATGGTCGGCAAATATGTCGACCTCACCGAGTCGTACAAGTCGCTGACGGAAGCGCTGCGCCATGCAGGCATCCACACCGAGAGCCGCGTCAACATCGAATACATCGACTCCGAGGAAATCGAAGCCAAGGGCGTCGGCAGCCTCGAAAAATACGATGCCATCCTGGTTCCCGGCGGCTTCGGCAAGCGTGGCGTGGAAGGCAAGATCGCCGCCGCGAAGTATGCGCGCGAACATAAGGTGCCGTATCTCGGCATCTGCCTCGGCATGCAGGTCGCGCTGATCGAATTCGCGCGCAACAGGGCAGGGCTGGCGAATGCCAACTCCACCGAGTTCAACCCCGAGACCGAACACCCGGTGGTCGCTCTCATCACCGAGTGGCAGAGCCACGACGGCAAGATCGAAAAGCGCGACGCCAATTCCGACCTCGGCGGCACGATGCGCCTCGGCGCGCAGACCTGCCCAGTCAAGTCGGGCACACTCGCAGCAGAGATTTACGGCGACAAGGTGACCGAGCGTCATCGTCATCGCTACGAAGCCAATAACCATTACCTCGACCGCGTGGAAGAAGCGGGCCTGGTTGTGTCGGCGCGCACACCGAATGAGGGTCTGTGCGAAATCATGGAGCTGCCGCGCTCCGGCGATAATGCGCATCCGTGGTTTGTCGGTGTGCAATACCATCCGGAATTCAAGTCGACGCCGCGTGACGGCCATCCCTTGTTCATCTCCTTCATCAAGGCTGCGCTGGCGCACAAGCGCGCGTCGTCCGAGAGGAAAGCGGCATGAAGCTGTGCGGTTTCGAAGCCGGTCTCGACCGGCCGTTCTTCCTTATCGCCGGCCCCTGCGTGATCGAATCGCAGCAAATGGCGCTCGATACCGCCGGCCGCCTGAAGGAGATCACCACCGAACTCGGCATTCCCTTCATCTACAAATCTTCCTTCGACAAGGCCAACCGCTCGTCGGGCACTTCCTTCCGCGGCCTTGGGATGGACAAGGGCCTGGAAATCCTGGCCCTCGTGAAAAAGCAGATAGACGTGCCGGTACTGACCGACCTGCACGAAATCGATGAAATCAAGCCGGTAGCGGCGGTCGTCGACGTGTTGCAGACGCCGGCGTTCCTGTGCCGTCAGACTGATTTCATTCGCGCCTGCGCCCAGTCGGGCAAACCGGTCAACATCAAGAAGGGGCAGTTCCTTGCACCGGGCGACATGAAGAATGTCATCGAGAAGGCGCGTGAGGCGGCGCGCGAAGCCGGTCTTGAACAGGACAACTTCATGGCCTGCGAACGCGGCGTCTCGTTCGGCTACAACAACCTCGTGTCGGACATGCGCTCGCTCGCGATCATGCGCGAGACCGGATGCCCGGTCGTGTTCGATGCCACGCATTCGGTGCAATTGCCCGGCGGACAGGGCACGTCATCAGGCGGCCAGCGCGAGTTCGTGCCGGTGCTGGCGCGTGCGGCTGTCGCAGTCGGCATCTCCGGCCTGTTCATGGAAACCCACCCGAATCCTGCGGAAGCGAAATCCGACGGCCCCAATGCGGTCCCGCTCGGCCGCATGAAGGAATTGCTCGCGACGCTGGTCGACCTGGACCGCGTGGTGAAAAAGGCGGGTTTCCTGGAAACCGATTTTTCTTGATCGGTTTTGCGGTATTCGGGTGTGGGCGGTACGCCCTCCATGATAATGAAGCTTTTTCGGTGCCTGGGGTCTGTTCATCGCAGGCTCTGGTGCGTCGGCCAAGGAATTTTCTTTTGATCTGGGAGATTTGAATGAGTGCCATTGTTGACATCATCGGCCGCGAAGTGATCGACTCGCGCGGCAATCCGACCGTCGAGTGCGACGTGCTGCTGGAGTCCGGCGTCATGGGCCGCGCGGCGGTTCCGTCGGGCGCTTCCACCGGTTCGCGTGAAGCCATCGAGCTGCGCGACGGCGACAAGAGCCGCTATCTCGGCAAAGGTGTGCTCAAGGCCTGCGAGAACATCAATACCGAGATTTCCGAAGCGATCATGGGGCTCGACGCCAATGAGCAAGCGTTCCTCGACCGTACCCTGATCGACCTCGACGGCACCGAGAACAAGGCACGTCTCGGCGCGAACGCCACGCTGGCCGTCTCGATGGCCGTTGCCAAGGCCGCCGCCGAAGAATCCGGCCTGCCGCTGTATCGCTACTTCGGCGGCTCCGGCGCCATGCAGATGCCGGTGCCGATGATGAACGTCATCAACGGCGGCGCACATGCCGACAACAATCTCGACCTGCAAGAGTTCATGATCATCCCGGTCGGCGCACCCAGCTTCCGCGAAGCGGTGCGCTACGGCGCTGAAGTGTTCCACACGCTCAAGAAGATCCTGCACGACAAGAAGCTGACCACTGCGGTGGGCGACGAGGGCGGTTTCGCGCCCTCCGTCGACAACCATGAAGCGGCCATCAAGCTGATCCTGCAAGCCATCGAGCAGGCCGGCTACGAGCCGGGCACCCAGATTGCGCTGGGCCTGGATTGCGCCGCCTCCGAGTTCTACAAGGACGGCAAGTACCACCTGGACGGCGAAGGCCTGGTGCTGTCGTCGGGCGACTTCACCAACCTGCTGTCGACCTGGTGCGACAAGTACCCGATCATCTCGATCGAGGACGGCATGGCGGAAAACGACTGGGAAGGCTGGGCGACCTTGACCAATGCGCTCGGCAAGAAAGTGCAGCTGGTGGGCGACGACCTGTTCGTGACGAATACCAAGATTCTGCGTGAAGGCATCCAGAAGAACATCGCCAATTCGATCCTGATCAAGATCAACCAGATCGGCACCCTGACCGAAACCTTCGCCGCGATCGAAATGGCCAAGCGCGCCGGTTACACTGCCGTGATTTCGCACCGCTCGGGCGAGACCGAGGATGCGACGATTGCCGACATCGCCGTGGGCATGAATGCACTGCAGATCAAGACCGGTTCGATGTCGCGTTCCGACCGTATCGCCAAGTACAACCAGCTGCTGCGTATCGAGGAAGACCTGGGCGACATCGCCAGCTACCCCGGCCGTAGCGCGTTTTACAACCTGAAGTAAGTTGAACGAAAAAATTGGGGGCGCAAGCCCCCAATTTCGTAGAAAATACCGGAATGCGCCTGATCACCCTCAGCCTTGCCGTCCTGCTCCTGCTGATCCAGTACCCGCTATGGCTGGGCAAGGGCGGCTGGCTGCGCGTCTGGGATCTGGACAATCAGGTCGCATCAGCGCGCAAGAAGAATGATGACCTGAAGGCACGCAATGCCAAACTGGCTTCCGAGGTCAACGACCTGCGCGAAGGAACGGGCGCTGTCGAGGAGCGCGCCCGCTATGAGCTGGGCATGATCAAGGACGGCGAAATCTTTGTTCAGATCCTCGACGCCAACAGCAAACCATCCACATCGCCCGATCCGGCCGCCTCATCCAACCCGCCTTCGAAGAAGGTGAACTGACTTAGGGCTGGTCGAGGAATAAATTACACTTTTCGCTGGCCAAAGCGAGCGTGCTGTAGCGTTACTCGCTGCTTGCCGTGGCCGTATTGCGGCGTAACGAGCGCCTTGCATTGCATACTGCTTCGGCCGTCAAAATGCACAGGTTCTTGCTTGACAGGCCCTTAATGCCTGACGCTGCCTGCTGCCTGAATTGCGTCACTCGTGTTGTCGATGGCAAACAGCTGCGCGCAATCCACTGCATCGAACTCGTAATGCTGGCCGCAGAAATCGCAGTTGATTGAGAGCTTTCCAAGTTCCTCAATTGCGGAATCAACCTCGGGCTTGCCGAGCATCTTGAGCATGTTGGCGACTTTCTCGCGCGTGCACGTGCAGTGGAAGCTTGGATGACGCGGTTCGAACACGCGGATCGTCTCCTCCCAGAACAGGCGGTGCATCAGCGTGTTGATGTCGGTCGACAGCAATTCTTGCGTGCGCACCGTGGATGCGAGCATCACGGTGCGGTTCCACGCCTCTGCTTCATCTTCTGCAGCATGCGCGAGGATGCCGCCTTCCTGCGGCAGCTTTTGCAGCAGCAGACCACGCGACACGTTGGCGTCTGCGGCCAGCCACAGCTTGGTATCCAGCTGTTCGGAGCGCAGCATGTAGTTTTCAATCACCACCGCGACAGAATCACCATCCAGCGGCACAATGCCCTGGTACGGCTGTTGTCCCGGCATCTTGTCCGCGGGATCGAGCGTGATGACGAAACGACCGCGGCCATGGGTATTGACCAGTTGCGTGAGTCCGGCGCCTTCCGGAATCTCGACGTCATGCCCCAGCTTCGCCGTGGCCCTCAGGCGCAGATCCGAGTCGCACTCGACCACAAGCAGCTTGACGGGACCATCGCCATGCATCTGCATCACCATCATGCCCTTGAACTTCAGGTTGGCTGACAGGAGAGCGGCCGCTGCCAGCATCTCGCCCAGGAGCGTCTTGACCGGCGCCGGATAGTCGCGGCGTGCCTGCACTTGTTTCCAGGTATCGGAAATCTCGACCAGTTCACCGCGCACCGCAGTGTTTTCAAAGATAAAGCGTTGTAAGGTGTCCATCATTCTGAGCTATGCATGACAGGGCCGCCCCGGGGCTGGCCCTGTTCCCCGCGTCCTCCGGCATGGCGAGCGGGGTATCTAAGAGGGAATGGTGGGGCCACTCCCGCAATATTCAACGGTCGATCCGTTTCAGTTCTTTCTTGAACAACTGGCCGCGTTCGACGTAAGTCGCATTATTGGCCTTCAGGCGTGCGATCTCATCTTCACCCAAGGTCCGCACCGCCTTTGCAGGTGAACCGATAATGAGCGAGTTGTCAGGAAATTCCTTGCCTTCAGTCACCAGTGCGCCTGCGCCGACCAGGCAATTCTTGCCGATCTTCGCGCCATTCAGAATGACTGCCTGGATGCCGATCAGGGCGCCGTCGCCAACGGTGCATCCGTGCAGCATGGCCTGATGGCCGACCGTCACGCTCTTGCCGATCGTGAGCGGGCAGCCGGGGTCGGTATGTAATACCGAGCTTTCCTGCACATTGCTGTTTTCCCCGACGGTAATCAACTCGTTGTCGCCACGGATGGTCACGTTGAACCAGATGCTTGCATTAGCTTCGATGCGCACCTTGCCGATAATGTTCGCGGAGTCGGTAATGTAAGCAGAGGAATCGATTTGAGGGATGTGTTCGCCCAATTGGAAGATGGCCATGGAATTCCGTAGAATGATCGGTTTTTAATCTGACCTGCCATTTTACAGCCGCTTGCATGAATCCATCGCCCGACCCGGCTCACGTTGCCGAAATGACAGAATTGCGCAGCGCTGCCTTGCACTGGTTGAGTGAGACGGATGCCGTCCGCAAGGCTGCGGGCGTCAAAACCTTGGCCGAAAGATGGCGGGATGGAGCGCTCGATATCGACCCCGGCCTTCAGCTCACTCCGAAACACCCCATTCCGGGGCGGCCGGCACGGCCCGAGCTTGTTTCCCCCTTGTCGGTCAGCCATCGTTCCATGCGCACGATCGATGGACGCGCGGCAATGATCCATGCGCTGGCGCACATCGAGTTCAATGCAATCAACCTCGCACTCGATGCCGTCTGGCGCTTCCCCGGCATGCCGCAGGCGTATTACACCGACTGGCTGAAAGTGGCTGCCGAAGAAGCATTACATTTCTCCCTGCTGGCAGATCATCTGGTGCTCCTCGGCTACGCCTACGGCCATTTCCCGGCGCATAACAGCTTGTGGGACATGGCGGAAAAGACGGCCGGGGATGTGCTGGCGCGCATGGCCCTGGTTCCGCGCACGATGGAAGCGCGCGGGCTGGATGCATCGCCCCCGGTGCGCGCCAAGCTGGCGCAGGCCGGCGACCTTGCCGCCGCCGCCATCCTCGACATCATCCTGCGCGACGAGATCGGCCATGTCGCCATCGGCAATCACTGGTTCGGCTGGCTGTGTACTTCGCGAGAACTCGAACCGCTCGCTACCTATGCCGCACTCGCACAGCAATACCGCGCACCCGCATTGCGCGGCCCCTTCAACATGGAAGCACGAAAAGCCGCGGGCTTTAGCGAAGCGGAGCTGCGTGCGCTCAGGACTTGATCGTCCACCTGCGACAGGCTGACATTTCCGGCCTGAAATCGTATCGGAACCTTGCTGCCGGATCGCGGGTCTTTGTCATGTGCCGTTTGTCTTTTTTGCATTGATGACGACCAAGGTTTCGCCTTGGAAAAGACGTGAACTGATCGAGGGAAGGAACTGCGCACATGCTCAATCCAACGAAGTCCGCTGCGACCTGGATCGCAGTTGGCGTATTGATTGCCGCCTTGGCGGCGTGCCAGAAAAAAGAAGCTGCTTCTGAAGCGAAAGGTCCGGCGGAAAAGGCCGGCCAGCAGATCGACCAGGCTGCCGCGCGCGCCGGCACCGAGCTTAACAAGGCTGCCGAAAAAGCCGGCGAGACCATGCAGCAACTCGGACAGAAGCTGGAGAACAAAGCGGAGCAGGCACAGAATTCCAAGCAGGACACGCCGCCCGCAGAGAAAAAGCCATAGCCCGTTCGCCGGTCTTGCGGGTTCTCGGCGCATCAACACCTGCGCGGAATGGCCTTGCCTTCCGCGGAAATTCTTGAGCAAACTTCGAGCCGATGCGTGGGCGTACAAACGCCGATGCGGTGCAAGTAGTTGTGCTTGCCGGACATGCCATGGAAAGAAAACTCATCACGCTGGCATTACAGGGAGGCGGATCGCACGGCGCGTTCACGTGGGGCGTGCTCGACCGCTTGCTGGAAGACGCGCGTATCGACATCGAGGGCATCAGCGGTGCCAGTGCCGGGGCGATGAATGCATTGGTTCTTGCGCATGGATTCACTACTGGCGGTCGTGACGGCGCTCGTCAGGCCCTCAAGGATTTCTGGGACAGCATTGCCAGAAGTGCCCCGTTCAGCGCCATCCCGGCGGATGTCGCAGCGCCGGTCAACCTCGCTGCGCAATCCGACCTGCCCGCCGCTTTCAAGGCGTTGATGCCGATGCTGCGTTTTTTTTCGCCGTATCAGCTCAATCCTTTCGATATCAATCCGCTGCGCGACATTCTCGCGAGCCAGGTGGATTTCGAGCGGCTGCGAAGGGAATGCAGGATACGGCTTTTCATTGCCACGACCCAGGTCAGTACCGGCACCCTGAAACTGTTCCGCAACAAGCAGTTGACGCTCGATGTGCTGCTTGCCTCGGCCTGCCTGCCCCTGCTGCACCGCGCCGTGGAAATCGATGGCGAAGCCTACTGGGACGGCGGACTGACCGCCAACCCGCCATTGCTTCCGCTGGTGCACCGGTGCACTGCCCGCGACGTCATGGTGGTGCTCCTGCATCCTCAGCCGCACAACAGGATTCCAGTCACCGCGGATGACATCTGGCACAGGCTGACCGAGATGGGTTTCAGTTCAACCTTCTTTACCGAGTTGCAGTGCCTGATGATCGCGCAGCGCGAGGCGCGGCGAAGCTGGATTTCCTTTGGGAGACTCGAGCGCAGGCTGCGACAGCTCAATATGCACAGGGTCGAATCGCAGGAACTGATGAGCCAGCTCGGACGGCACAGCAAGCTCAACGCACATCCGGCCTTCATAAATGGTCTGCATGATGAAGGCCGGGGGCGTGCCGAAGAGTGGCTGAAGCGGAATTTTCAGCAACTGGGCGTGCGTTCCTCGTTCCGGCTCGCACGCCTGTTTGACTGATCATCCCCGGCTTGCGGCTTGCTCCTGCTCCTTCAGCCGCAGGATGCGGCGCTGCACCTTGCCGGTGGTCGTCATCGGCAGTTCACTGATGAATTCGATTTCCTTCGGATACTCGTAAGGCGCAAGCTTGCCGCGTACATGCAGTTGCAATTCAGCGATCAGCTTCTCGTCGGCTTCCTTGCTGCGCTCGACATCCGGCGTCAGTACAACATACGCCTTCACGATGTTGCCGCGTTCAGGATCGGGCTTCGGCACCACGGCCACGTTCGCTACGGCGGGATGCTTCACCAGGCAGTTTTCGATTTCGGAAGGCCCGATGCGATAGCCGGCGGCCTTGAACATGTCGTCCGCACGGCCCTGGTACCAGAGATAACCGTCCTCATCGATCGAGGCAAGATCGCCCGTGCGGCACCAGTCGCCGCTGTATTTGCTGCGCGTGGCATCCGGATTCTTCCAGTATTCGATGAAGAAGATCGGATCGGGATGGCCATGGATGTCGGTGCGATTCAACGCCACCTCACCAGTTTCGCCCGGTTTGACCGGATTGCCTTCATCGTCGATGACCGCCACGCGATGGCCGGGGTAGGGCCGCCCCATGCTGCCGGGCTTCGCCGGCCAGCGCTGTGCGCTGTTGCCGACGATGTAGTTCATTTCGGTCTGGCCGAACATCTCGTTGGGCGTGACGCCGAGCGCCGATTCGCACCAGTTGAATACCGTATCGCCCACTGCTTCACCGGCGCTCATGATGGCGCGCAGCTTGAGCGAAAATTTCTCGCGCGGTGACGGATAGGCTTTCATCATCATCTTTAGCGCGGTGGGGAACAGGAAGGTGTTTGTCACGCCGTACTTTTCGAGCAGGTAAAACGCGGTGTCCGGCGAGAAGCGCCCACGATAGCCGACGACCGGCTTGCCGAAATACAGTGTCGGCATCAGCGCATCCCACAAGCCGCCAGTCCATGCCCAGTCAGCCGGCGACCAGAACACATCGCCGTCCTGCGGGAACCAGTTTTGCGAGGCGACGAAACCGGTCAGGTTGCCGATGATGGCCGAGTGCGGAATCAGGGCGCCCTTCGGGGCACCTGTCGTGCCGCTGGTGTAGATCAACACCGCCGGATCGCTTGCGAGTGTGCGCACCGGATCAAAATCGCTGCCGGATTTCGCCAGTTCGGCATTCCATTCGAGCGCATCAGGTGCATCGCAATCAACGGTGATGACATGCTGTAACGCCGGGCAGTTGGCGCGAATTTCCTGCAGGTTCTGGCTGCCCGCCTGATCGACGATGGCTACCCCCGATTCACTATTCTGCAAACGGTATTCCAGTGCATCTGGTCCGAACAGGATGGAAAGCGGCATGGCGATTGCGCCAAGGCGATAGCATGCCATGTGGGCAATCGCCGTTTCCGGGCGCTGCGGCAGGATGATGGCGACCCGGTCGCCTTTCTTCACGCCGAGCTTGTGTAACACATTGGCCAGACGGTTTGCCTGTTCATGCAGCGCGGCATAGGTGAGTGTGCCGGCATGTCCTGCGTCATCCTCGTGGTAAATGGCGATACGCGACGGGTCGCCAGCCCAGCGCGCGCAGCAGACGTCGGCAATATTCAATTCCTTTGGAACATGCCAGCGAAACTCGTTGTACAGCGTGTTGTATTGATCCGGTTGCGAAGTGCGTCCAGCAGAAGTCATGGCCTCTCCAGTATAATTATCGAACGGTCGTGCTATTAAGTGGTCCGGTGTGAACCTGATTATTATGCCGATATATTAAAAACATTATTTGATCCTGCCTGCGAGACATGAAATCTTCCCGTTCCGAATTCATCCCGGTGCGCGGCCTCCAGTACCACGTACGCCACTGGGGCAGCGAACATGCGCCGAAACTGTTCATGGTACATGGCTGGATGGACGTATCCGCGTCCTTCCAGTTCGTCGTCGACTGCCTGCAGCGCGACTGGCAAGTGATTGCACCGGACTGGCGCGGATTCGGATTGACAAAGAATCCCGGCGTGGATTCATACTGGTTTGCGGACTATCTCGGCGACCTCGATGCCATCCTCGATCATTACTCGCCCGATGCGCCGGTCAACCTGCTTGGACACAGCATGGGCGGCAATGTGGCGTGCATTTATGCCGGCGTGCGACCCGACAGGGTCCGCAGGCTGATCAACCTCGAAGGTTTTGGCATGCCTGCGACGCAATCGGAGCAAGCGCCCGGGCGTTATGCGAAATGGCTCGACGAATTGCGCAATCCCCCGCACATGCGCGCGTATGCCTCGAAGGAGGAAGTGGCGGCGCGCCTGCAAAAAACCAATCCGCGCCTGACCGACGAACGTGCCGCCTTTCTCGCGGCGCACTGGTCGGCACCGAACGCGCGCGGCGAATGGGAAATCCTTGGCGATCCCGCGCACAAACTGATCAACCCGATCCTTTATCGCGTCGACGAAGTCATGGCCTGCTGGCAGGCAATCACCGCGCCCGTACTTTGGGTCGAGGCCGATCATACCCAGGCGTGGCGCTGGATGGGGCCGAAGGAAACGGCACGCGCCGAGATCGACCGTCGCATCCGGTGCATTCCAGACGTCACGACCGCTGTCATCAATGACGCCGGGCACATGCTGCATCATGACCAGCCGCAGGCCCTTGCGGCGCTGATAGATCGTTTCCTCGACTGATCCTGGCCGGCAGTGCGGCAGGGAAGGGCTGGTCGGCGTACAATTGCCAGAGTGTCGTCTCTGCCATTTCCTCTTCCATGCTGAACGTCGATCTTCACTGCCATTCCAATGTTTCCGACGGCGCGCTCGCTCCGGCTGCGCTTGCCGCTCGCGCAAGGGCGGGCGGTGTCGACGTCTGGGCGCTCACCGATCACGATGAGATCGACGGCATTTCCGAAGCACGCGAGGCCGCGACCGCACTAGGCATGCGCCACGTAACGGGCGTCGAGATTTCCGTCACCTGGGCTGCGCGGACCGTGCATATCGTCGGCCTGAAATTCGATGAGCGCAATCAGGAACTCGCCGAGGGCCTGAAGCACACCCGTTCCGGACGCGAGCGCCGCGCACGCGAAATGGCGGCGCAACTGGCTGCCGTCGGTATCCCGGATGCTTTTGAAGGCGCGCTCAAATACGTAGGTAATCCGGATTTGATCTCGCGCACGCACTTTGCGCGCTATATCGTCGAGACTGGCGCATGCAAGGACGTCAGCGAGGTTTTCTCCAATTTCCTGATTGATGGCAAGCCGGGCTTCGTCCCGCATCGCTGGGCCGCGCTGAAGGATGCCATCGGCTGGATCCGCGGTGCAGGCGGTATTGCCATCGTCGCGCATCCCGGCCGCTATGATTTCGATGACCTGGAACTGGACGTGTTCCTGTCGGAGTTCAAGCGCCTCGGCGGTGCCGGGCTGGAAGTGGTGACGGGCAGCCATACCGAAGAGGAGTACGGGCGGTTTGCGACGATCGCGAAGCGTTATGGGTTGCTCGCCTCCCGCGGTTCCGATTTCCACGCGCCTGGCGAATCCCAGACCGATCTCGGCGCCTTGCCACCGTTGCCTGCCAGCGTGGTTCCTGTCTGGCACGATTGGCGTTGGTGATTGCCAGAAATGCCGCGGCAGCAGGTGTCTCGGGTTTGCGCTTGTGGCATCATTGCCGGCACTTGAATTTCTGGCAAACAACCTCAATCTATGCATCGCTTGAATCTGGAGGCTGCTGAATGAAGCGTATCGTACTTTTCCTGGCGACCAATCTTGCCGTCATGCTGGTGATGTCGGTCGTGCTGTCCGTGCTCGGGGTGAACCGCTACCTGACGGCGAACGGCCTTAATCTTGGGACGCTGATGGTGTATTCGCTGGTGATTGGCTTCACCGGCGCGATCATTTCACTGTTGATGAGCAAGCAGATGGCAAAGTGGTCGACAGGTGCGCATGTCATCGACTCCCCGTCCTCGTCCACGGAAATGTGGCTGCTCGACACCGTCAGGAAGCTCGCTGACCGGGCCGGTATCGCCATGCCGGAAGTCGCTGTCTACGAAGGCGAACCGAATGCATTTGCCACCGGCGCGTTCAAGAATTCCGCACTTGTTGCCGTATCGACCGGTCTGCTGGAGAGTATGAACCGCGATGAGGTTGAGGCAGTCCTCGGACATGAAATCGCGCACGTCTCCAATGGCGACATGGTGACGCTGACGCTGATCCAGGGCGTGGTGAATACCTTCGTGGTGTTCCTGGCGCGTGTGGTCGGCTTCATGATCGACAAGGCAGTATTCCGCAATAATGATGATCGCGGCCCCGGTATCGGCTACGCCATCACGGTATTTGTCTGCGAGATCCTGTTCGGCATTCTTGCATCCATCATCGTCGCCTGGTTCTCCCGCTATCGGGAATTCCGCGCAGATGCCGGATCAGCCCATCTGCTCGGCACGCCGCAGCCGATGGTCAAGGCGCTGGCGCGACTCGGCGGGCTGGAACCGCCGGAGCACATGCCCGAAAACTTCAAATCCTTCGGCATCAATGGTGGCGGCGGTGGTTTCTCCGCACTGTTTGCAACCCACCCGCCGATCGAAGAACGTATCGCAGCGCTGCGTGGCACGCGCTGATTACTGACAAGAATCCACGCGGCGGTTGTCTTCGGACACCCGCCGTTCTTTTATGAGCCAGTTTTTTCAAATCCATCCCGACAATCCGCAACTGCGCCTGATCAAGCAGGCTGCGCAGATCATCCACCAAGGCGGCATCGTCGCATTGCCGACCGATTCCTGCTATGCGCTGGTTTGCCACCTCGATGACAAGGCGGCCGTTGAACGCATCCGACGCATCCGCGGCATCGACGACAAGCACCATCTGACGCTTCTGTGCCGCGATCTGAGCGAGATTGCGCAGTACGCTCGCGTCGACAACCGGCAGTACCGGCTGCTGAAGAACGCGACCCCCGGCGCGTACACCTTCATCCTCGAGGCGACCAAGGAAGTGCCTCGGCGCCTGAGCCATCCATCACGCAAGACCATCGGCTTGCGGGTGCCCGAGAACCAGATCGTTCATGCACTGCTGGACGAGCTTGGCCAACCCTTGCTGGGAACAACGCTGATTCTCCCGGGTGAAAGCGAACCGCTGACCGATCCGGAAGAGGTGCGGGATCAACTGGCACGCCAGGTCGACCTCGTGATCGACGGTGGCGCCTGCAGCCTGGTGCCGACGACCGTAATCGACCTGACCGGAGACGAACCCGTGCTGTTGCGCCAAGGCAGCGGTGATCCTGCTCCGTTTGGCCTGTAAGCAGCTCTTTCCGGCATTTTTCGCGGCTTGCAGGCGGCAGGCCGCGTGTTCCAGCCTTTTCCCGCCTGCAGGATTGCCTGCAGCGACCCTCTGATAGAATCTGTCCCCATGGATGACCTAATTCAAACAATCGCAGTCTATGCGCTGCCAGTGCTCTTTGCGATTACCCTGCACGAAGCCGCACACGCCTACGCTGCCCGCTATTTCGGCGATTCGACTGCCTACATGCAGGGACGCATGAGCCTGAATCCGCTCAAGCACGTCGATCCCTTCGGTACGATTGTCATTCCGATCCTGTTGTATGTTGCGACCGCCGGCGCCTTTCTGTTCGGTTATGCCAAGCCGGTACCCATCGATTTCGGCAAGTTGCGCAAGCCCAAGCGCGACATGGCGTGGGTCGCGCTCGCCGGCCCCGCAGCCAACTTTGTCATGGCCTTGATGTGGATGATATTTGCGATCATTCTCGGGGTCTCCGGTGTCGAAGAAGAGTTCTTCAATCGCATGGCGGAGGCGGGTGTGCTGAGCAACCTGGTGATGTTTGCATTCAACCTGTTTCCTGTGCCGCCGCTTGACGGCGGGCGCGTGCTCACTGCCATCTTGCCGCATCGCTATGCCTACAAGTTCGCGCAGATCGAGCCTTATGGTTTTTTCATCGTGATGGCGCTGGTCATGCTCAAGGTGCTGTATTTCTGGATGGTGCCCGTGATGACAGTCGCGCACGCTGCGTTGAGATTGATTCTTTCCCCTCTGACCATTTTTCTGAGTTGAACCACTATGTATCCCGATCGTGTTGTTTCCGGCATGCGTCCGACTGGTGCAATGCACCTTGGCCATTATCACGGCGCCCTCAAGAACTGGATCAAGATGCAATCCGAATTGCCCTGCCTGTTCTTCGTCGCCGACTGGCATGCATTGACCACGCACTACGACGATCCCAGCATCATTGAAACCAGCGTCTGGGACATGGTGATCGACTGGCTTGCCGCCGGCATCGATCCTGCGCAGGCAACGATATTCATCCAGTCCAAGGTGCCCGAGCACGCGGAACTGCACCTGCTGCTGTCGATGGCAACGCCGCTTGGCTGGCTGGAGCGCGTTCCGACCTACAAGGACCAGCAGGAAAAGCTCGCTGATCGTGACCTTGCCACCTATGGCTTTCTCGGCTATCCGCTGCTGCAGGCCGCCGACGTGCTGATCTATCGAGCCAGCCTGGTCCCGGTCGGCGAAGACCAGATTCCGCACATCGAAATGATGCGTGAACTGGCGCGCCGCTTTAACCACCTCTACGGCAAGGAAAAAGGCTTCGAAGAAAAGGCGCAGGAAGCGGTCAAGAAACTTGGGAGCAAGCGCGCGCGGATCTACACGGAATTGCGTACCGAATTCCAGGAGCAGGGCAATGCCGACGCGCTGGAGCAGGCCAAGGCCATGCTCGATGAAGCGCAGAACCTGTCCATGATCGACCGCGAGCGCCTGTTTGGCTATCTCGAGGGCAGCCGCAAGCTGATCCTGGTCGAGCCGCAGGCTCGCCTGACCGAAGCATCGCGCCTGCCCGGCCTCGACGGGCAGAAGATGTCGAAGAGCTACGGCAATGCCATCACGCTGCGCGAGGACAAGGAAACGGTCACGAAGAAGATTCGCACCATGCCCACCGATCCGGCACGCGTGCGCCGTACCGATCCGGGCGACCCGGAGAAGTGCCCGGTGTGGCAGCTTCACCAGGTCTATTCCGACAACGAGACCAAGGACTGGGTGGTGAAAGGCTGCAAGTCGGCCGGTATTGGCTGCCTCGAGTGCAAGCAGCCCGTGATCGACGCGATCCTGAAGGAACAGGAGCCGATGCGCGAGCGCGCACAGAAGTATCTCGACGATCCTTCGCTCGTCCGTGCGATCGTCGCTGACGGCTGCGACAAGGCACGCAAGCTGGCCCAGGAAACAATGCGCGACGTGCGCGAGGCGATGGGTCTCAACTACAGCTGAGACGCAGCTTCCATCAAGTGCAGAACGCTTCCCAAACGCACGCCTTCACCGACCAGCCATCGCCCTGGGTGCAGCGCTTTGCCGCGCTGATTCCGGATGGCGAAGTGCTGGACCTGGCGTGCGGCGGCGGCAGGCATGCGCGCCTGCTGGCTTCGCTCGGCCATCCGGTGGTGGCAGTTGATCGCGACTCTGCAGCGCTCCGCAGCGCGGCCGGCCCATTGATCGAGACGCAACAGATTGATCTCGAAGTGGAGGGCGTGCGATGGCCATTCTCTCCCGGCAGATTCGCCGGCATCGTAGTGACCAACTACCTGCATCGCCCGCTCTTACCCCACATCCTCCACAGCCTCGCACCTGGAGGCGTACTCATCTACGAAACTTTTGCGCAGGGAAATGAGCATTTTGGCAAGCCTTCCAACCCCCTGTTTCTCCTGAGGACAGGAGAGCTGCTGGAGCTGGTTGCAGGCGTGCCTGGCCATGCATTGCGCATCCTCGCCTTCGAGGATGGCTACGTCGAATCGCCAAAGCCGGCGATGGTTCAGCGCATCTGCGCCACGCGCGCGGATTCGCACCTCGATCCGCAGCGCTTGCGCCTGAATTGATCGGCGGGATTGCCCCACGGGAGCAGGCTATCCGCTACAATCAATGTTTTCTCTCTTTACCGAATAACATCATGATTCAGGGCAGCATTGTCGCAATCGTCACCCCCATGCACGCAGACGGCAGTCTCGACTTGCCGGGTTTGCGCAAACTGATCGACTGGCATATCGCGGAAGGCACCGACGGCATCGTTATCGTCGGCACGACAGGCGAGTCGCCGACCGTATCGGTGGAAGAGCATTGCGAGTTGATTAAGATCGCGGTCGAACATACTGCCAAACGCATTCCCGTCATCGCCGGCACCGGTGGGAATTCGACGACTGAAGCGATCGAACTCACCGAATATGCGAAGCGCGTCGGTGCGGATGCTTCCCTGCAGGTGGTCCCGTACTACAACCGTCCGACCCAAGAAGGCATGTACCAGCATTTCAGGAAGATCGCGGAAGCGGTCGACCTGCCGGTGATCCTCTACAATGTGCCGGGCCGCACGGTGGCCGACATGTCGAATGACACCATTGTTCGCCTCGCCCAAGTGCCCGGCATCATTGGCGTCAAGGATGCTACCGGCAACATCGGACGCGGCAGCGACCTGATCCGTCTCGCACCGAAATCCTTCGCGGTATATTCGGGCGACGACCCGACCGCGATGGCCCTGATGTTCTGTGGCGCGAAAGGAAACATCTCGGTGACGGCCAACGTCGCTCCGCGCGGCATGCACGATCTCTGCGCTGCTGCGATGGGCGGCAAGGTGGCGGAAGCGGTTGCCATCAACAACAGGCTGCTGCCGCTGCATAACAAGCTGTTTGTCGAGCCGAATCCGGTGCCCGTAAAGTGGGCGATGACCGAGATGGGCCTGATCCCGCCGGGGATCCGCCTGCCGCTAGTGCCGCTTGGCGCCGGCTTCCACGAGACGGTGCGTGCCGCGTTGCGCGAGTCGGGTGTATTACAATAAGCCCCGTCTATATTTCGGCAAGACAACAGATTCCATCCCTTTCAGCATCGACATGATTATTCGCAAGAACGCACACACGGCTCAACGTGGACTTATTTTCGCGCTGGCGCTTGCCGGCCTTGCAGGCTGCAGCTCCGTCGGATCGGTGTTGGAGCCGGACCGCGTGGATTACAAGAGTGCCGGAAAGGCGCCCTCGCTGGAGGTTCCGCCGGACCTGACACAGCTTCAGCGCGAGAATCGTTATGCGATACCGGAAAATAATCGCGGCACAGCGACCGCGTCGGGCTACAACCTCCAGCAAGGTGTTAAACCGACCTCCACGGCGACGGTTGCGCCCAATGCGAATGCTGATGCGCATATCGAGCGGGCGGGCAGCCAGCGCTGGCTGGTCGTCAAGCAGAGTCCCGAAGTGCTGTGGCCGGAGATCAAGGATTTCTGGCAGGACAACGGCTTTCTCTTGGCGACGGAGTCACCCCAAACCGGCGTGATGGAAACTGACTGGGCCGAGAATCGCGCGAAGATTCCGCAGGATTTTATTCGCAACACTTTGGGCAAGGCGCTTGATTCCCTGTACTCGACGGGCGAGCGTGACAAGTTCCGCACGCGCCTGGAGCGCCGGGCTGACGGCGGCACGGAGATCTACATCAGCCATCGCGGCATGCAGGAAGTGCTGGTCGGTCAGCAGCAGGACAGCACAATGTGGACGCCGCGGCCTTCCGATCCGGGGCTTGAAGCCGAATTTCTGTCAAAGCTGATGGCGCGGCTTGGTGCGGAAAATGTGAAGGCAAAGGAAACCATGGTCAATGCCAGTGTGCAGCCGCCGCGCGCTAAGCTGGTCAAGAACGCCAATGGCCAGTATGTCGAGGTGGATGAGGGCTTCGATCGCGCATGGCGCCGGGTTGGGCTGGCGCTGGACCGTGTCGGATTTACGGTGGAAGATCGTGACCGTACCCAAGGACTGTATTATGTTCGCTATGTGGATCCCGAGCAGGACAAGGCGAAAGCTTCCGACAAGGGTTTCTTCTCGAAGCTATTTTCATTCGGATCCAGCGATGACAAGAACAAGTCGGCACAGCGTTATCGTGTTTCCGTCAAGAGCAGTGGTGCTGTAAGCCAGGTTGCTGTCCTTGATAGCGAAGGCCACGCGGATACGTCGCAGACGTCAGACAAGATCCTGTCCTTGCTGAACGAGCAACTCAAGTAACTGAAGTCGACTGTTGAAATTTGCCAGTTTGGGAAGTGGCAGCGAAGGTAACGCGCTGCTTGTTTCCTCCACTTCGGGCACAACCCGCACCACGGTCATGCTGGATTGCGGGTTTGCCATCCGTGAGACGGAGCGTCGCCTGCAGCGGCTGGGGATGACGCCCGGCGACATCGCTGCCATCGTGGTGACGCATGAGCACCAGGATCACGTAGGCGGCGTCTTCAAGTTTGCCCGCCGCCATCAATTACCCGTGTGGCTGAGCTTCGGGACCTTTCAGGCAGTACGGAAAGCGTGTGAAGGCGTCGATCTGCGTTTTTGCAGGGATAGCGAACGCCTTGCCATCGGCGATCTCGAACTCATTCCTTATACAGTGCCGCATGATGCACGCGAGCCCGTCCAGTATATTGCCAGGGATGGTCAATTCAAGCTGGGCGTCCTGACCGATGCGGGCCAGTCCACGCCGCACCTTGTCGATGCGCTCGGTGGGTGTGATGCCTTGGTGCTGGAGTGCAACCACGACCGCCAGATGCTCGCCAATTCAGCCTACCCGCCGTCGTTGCGGCAGCGGATCGGCGGCGCCTTCGGACATCTCTCCAACGACACAAGCGCAGAAATCCTTGCCGCAATCAACAGGAAACGTTTGAAAACAGTGGTGGGCGCGCACTTGAGCCAGCAGAACAATACGCCGGAACTTGCGCGGGCAGCCTTATGCAGTGTAATGCCTGCAGAGCAGGTGATGATCGCCGGTCAGGAGGAAGGTTTCGGTTGGATCGATCTCACGAACTGAGGCGGTATCCAGACTACCGAGGATGACAAGACGAAAAAAAGCCGACCCGAGGGTCGGCTTTTGCTCAAGCAATCGAGGATTACTTGGAAGCGGATGCGCTGGCAGCAGCCGGAGCAGCTTCGGAAGCAGCCGGAGCGGCAGCAGCCGGAGCAGCTTCGGAAGCAGCCGGAGCGGCAGCAGCCGGAGCAGCTTCGGAAGCAGCCGGAGCAGCAGCAGCCGGAGCAGCAGCAGGAGCTTCAGCAGCAGGAGCGGGTGCCGGTGCCGGAGCAGCAGCTTCTTCTTTCTTGCCGCAAGCAGCCAGAGCAACAGCCAACAGGGAAGCGATCAGCAGGGTCTTTTTCATGGATTTTTTCCTTCAAAGATTATTATCAAAAATCAGTGCGAATAATAATTACCGGTAATTATCGCTCGATAGGGGTTTTCGCCGGCTTTGCCAAGAAATGCTGCATCGCCACACATGGAAAACTTCCTAACTCGCAATTATAACGGGTTTTTTTACAACAAGACACATCGCTTTTTCTTTTTAGTAAGCGTTTTGTAAGCGGACAACACGTCCAATTGCTATTCTTGACCTAGTTTCAGCCATCCATCCTCGTGCCAGGTGCACAACGTTTCCAGAACATCGCTGGAGACGGTGCTGACCAGCTTTCCTTCAAGCCTGCGCTCGTTTGCCAATATGGTGAGCGGTGCCTTGTCCTCGCGCTTGACAGTGAATGATTCGCCGTTGATGAACACATACTTGCCGCGATACAACATCCGTGTTTTCCGTGACAGCGAAACACCCTGCCGCGCAGCGGCTTGTGCAAAGCGTTTCAGGGACAAACTGCGTGTCGGAGATTCGAAGAATACATTTGGTTTGGGTTCCGAAAGATACTCTCCCAGAAAGATGGTGATATCGTCCCGCGTAAAGCGGATCTTTGAAATTTCGCCAGCCACGTGTTCCAGCATCGCATTGCCGAGTTCGGCTGGATGCCGGCTGGGTGACAGGTCGGGGTCGGCGTAGCGACCAGGCAGTTCGATCGAGTCTGCCATGAATTGCAGGAAGGATTCGCCGATTTCCTGGTAGGAGGGAGCGCGGAAGCCGACGGAATAGGTCATGCATTCGCCGACGGCAATGCCGTCATGTGCGAAATGGGGTGGCAGGTAGAGCATATCTCCTGGCTCCAGGATGAATTCCTGCTCGACATGGAAGTTTTTCAAGATTTTCAGGGGCATGCCTTCAATCAGCGACAAGTCCTTTTGCGCGCTGATGCGCCAGCGCCGCTGACCATGGGCCTGCAGCAGGAAAACATCGTAGGAATCGAAGTGCGGGCCGACGCCGCCGGTGTCCGTGGCATAGCTGATCATGAGATCGTCCAGTCGCGCATCCGGTATGAATCGGAATTGCTGCATCAGAGCGTCAGCGGCGTCGTGGTGAAGGTTGACGCCTTGCACGAGCATGGTCCAGCCTTTTTTCTCCCAGGGAGGGAGTTCGGTGAAGGGGCCGGAACGCATTTCCCAGTGCGCGCCGAAGTGAGATATCAGACGCGATTCCACATCGTCGTGCGTGGCAAGTTCTGCCAGCTGTTCGCGGGTAAGGAGCGGCTTGAAGCCGGGGATGGCTTGGCGGATCAGGAGCGGTTTCTTGTGCCAGTATTCGCGCAAGAAGCGTTGCGGCGTGATGTTGCCGAGGAGAGTAAGCTTGTTCATTCCGCGATTATATAGGCACGGCTATTGCTGGTAAGCCAGCCGCCGGTGCCGCCGGGTATAATCGCGAAACTTCTTTTTGAAAGGTGTGGCCATGAAGATTGCCAAAAATACGGTAGTGACGGTGCACTACAAATTGTCGGATGCGCAGGGCAATCTGATTGAGGAAAGCCGCGAGCCGATGGTGTATCTGCACGGTGGCTATGAGAATACATTGCCGAAGATCGAAGAGGCGCTGGATGGCAAGGATGTCGGCTTCGAAACCACCATCCAGGTTGAGCCGGATGATGCGTTCGGCGAATACGATCCGAGCCTGATCAAAATTGAGCCGCGCAGCAGGCTTCCCGAGCCGATTGAAGTCGGCATGCAGTTCGAGGGTACGCCGGACGGCGGCGAAGAAAGCGACGAGTCGCTGATCTTTACCGTGACCGACATCGCGGAAGACAAGGTTGTCCTGGATGGAAACCATCCGCTCGCGGGCATGGCCTTGCGTTTCAACCTTAATGTTGCTGATGTACGCAATGCCTCTGAGGAGGAAATCGCGCACCAGCATGTGCATGGCGACCATGGGCATCATCACGACGATGACATGGAGGATGATGAGGGTGATCAATTCCGCAGTTTCCCGCTGCAGTAAGTCGGTCCGCATCCCATGTCGCGATGCAGGTATTACAAGGCTTGGGTGAATAATACAAACCGGTGCGGATGCGTCCGCGCCGGCGTCAATGATGAGTGTTCCTCGCCTGGGCCGGTTCGGTAGTCACTATCGAAAATAGCGGCGGACGCGAATGGCTTACCGCAAGCTTCAACACTCCGGGCGCAGCCCCGATTTCACCGATATTGTCTCGCCAGTTGATGCGTAGCGAAGCCAGTGACGCAGTTGCTGCGCCATGCACGATCAACACTTCTCCGTGATATTTCGCGGCCAGGCTCCCGATCTGGCGGCGTATTTCCAAAAAGCCGTCGCGCTTGCGGCCCGGACCATCAGGTCTTGCAAGCGGATTGCCGTCGCAGAACAGCACGATGCCGTCCAGCCTGTCCTGCTTCGCATGCATGAAAATCCGTTGCAGCCAATCGCGATCGGCCACCAGCCTGTCCTCGAATTCGCCATTTCGGCCGGCATCGAACACATAATGATTGTTGTTCCGGGGTAAATTCACGGTGGCGAACATCACCCCGCCGATTGCCCAGCGCGCGTTTTCCGGAAAGCCGCGGAACTGGGCAGTGGTGGATTGCCGGATCACCGGAATCCGGCTGGCGCCGATCGAAAACTCATCGCCGAAGAACAGGTCGCGCAGGCGGTTCAGCTTCCCGATGGCGGACGGCTTGCCGTTTTCACTCCTGCAGTCGGCCCAGTCGCTGGCGGCGAGTGAAACCACCAAACCGTTCTTGGCGCTCTGTAGCAGAGACTTCCTTTGCAGATAGATCCTGTCGGTGCATGGCTCGTCAGCCGCCTTGATGCCATTGGCGACGACGAAGGCAAGATTGTCGGCGTCCGTGTCTTCAATTGCTGCATGCTGCGCCGTTTCCGCCGTGGCGCCTTTCCATGGCGGTGAGATGACTGCAAAGCTGAAATCTTCGCGTTCCACGGCAAACGCGGCGGGTTGCGCCAGGGCGACGCACGAGAGCAGCAGCAAGAGCATTTTTCTCATTGTTTTCCGGCGGCCAGGTTCTTTAGTCGATAGAGTGTGTCCAGCGCTTCACGCGGCGAAAGCGCATCGGGATCCGTGTCGGCAAGCGCTTCCATGACTGCTGTGACCTCCGGTGCCTGCTGCGGTTCTTCCACATCGGCATCGTCAATGTCCGCCATGCTGCCGGCAAACAAGTCAAACTGTGGCGTTGCCTGAACCGAATGCGCTTCCAGCGCGGCGAGATGTTTGCGAGCCGCCTTGATGACCGGCTGCGGCACGCCGGCCAGTTGCGCCACTTGCAGGCCATAGCTCTGTGATGCCGGGCCGGCTTGTACTGCATGCAGGAAAACGATGCTGTCCTTGTGCTCGACTGCGGACAGATGCACGTTGGCAGCCGCGGAATGCGTGTCGGGAAGCTGCGTGAGTTCGAAATAGTGTGTCGCGAACAGGGTGAAGCTGTGTGTCGTCTCCAGCAGATGTCGCGCGATTGCCCATGCCAGGGCAAGACCGTCGAAGGTCGAGGTGCCGCGGCCGACTTCATCCATGAGAACGAGAGAGTGTTCGGTGGCGCCATTGAGGATGGCGGCCGACTCGGTCATTTCCACCATGAAGGTCGAGCGGCCACCGGCAAGGTCATCGGCCGCGCCGATGCGCGTGAAGATGCGGTCGATCGGCCCGATGACGGCGCTGGTCGCCGGAACAAAGCTGCCGACATAGGCCAGCAAAGTGATCAGTGCCACCTGCCGCATGTAGGTCGATTTGCCGCCCATGTTCGGGCCAGTGATCAGGAGCAGCTTGCGGTCATTGTGCAATTCACAGTCGTTAGCGATGAAGCGTTCGATCTGGTTCTCAACAACCGGATGGCGGCCTTGCTCGATCAGGATGGTCGGTTCAGGAACGAGTTGAGGTGCGCACCAGTTGTTGCGCATGGCATGGTCAGCCAGCGCTACCAGCGTGTCCAGCTCGGCCAGCGCATGGGCGATGCCTTGCAGTGTACCGATATGCGGGGCCATGTCGTCCAGCAATTTGTCGTACAGGCATTTTTCCCGCGCGAGCGCGCGTTCCTGGGCCGACAGCGCCTTGTCTTCGAAGGCTTTCAGTTCTGGCGTGATGTAGCGTTCCGCGTTCTTCAGGGTCTGGCGGCGGCGGTAGTCATCCGGCACCTTGTCGGTCTGCCCGTGGGTGACTTCAATGTAGAAGCCATGCACCTTGTTGTATTCCACGCGGAGATTGGCAATGCCGGTACGTGCACGCTCGCGGGTTTCGAGATCGACCAGGAACTGGCCGGCGTTTTCCGACAGTGCCCGCAGTTCGTCCAGCTCGGCATCGAATCCGCGCGCGATGACCCCGCCGTCGCGCACCATCGCCGCCGGTTCGAGCGCGATGCCGCGCTCAATCAGGTCCAGGCATTCGGATGGCGTTGCGAGGGCATCCTGGATCGATCTCAGCAAGGGCGCATCAGCATCCTTGTTGCACATGGCCACATAGGCGCGCAGCGAGGGCAACTGCTGGAGGCCGGTGCGCAGACCGGCCAAGTCGCGCGGGCGTGCCGAGAGCAGTGCAATCCGCGTAGTGATGCGTTCGATGTCAGGTACTGCGGCCAGGGTCGCCGAGAGCCCTGAGGAGGCATCCGCACGCATCAGCGCATTGAGCGCGGCATGGCGCGCCTTGGCGACGTTCTGGTCGCGCCTGGCATGGTGTAGCCAGTGGCGCAGCAGGCGCGAACCCATGGCCGTGCGGCAGTGGTCGAGTTGCGAGAACAGGGTGGGGGATGCGGACGAGCCGTCCTGACCGCGTATCGTTTCGGTCAGCTCGAGATTGCGGCGTGTGGCAGCATCCAGTCCGATGAATTCGTTTTCCGATTCGACAGTCAGCGTGCGCACATGCTGCAGGCCCTTACCTTGGGTCGACTGCGCGTATCGCAGCAGTGCGCCCACCGCGCCGATTGACGCGGTCAGACTGTCGGCGCCGAATCCGGCGAGGGTGGCGACGGCGAGCTGTTCGAGCAGCGCCTTCTTGCCCGATACGGCATCGAAATGCCAGGGTGGCACGGAAGTGAATTTGCCTGCCACACCTTGCAACGCCGGGATTCCCGCATCATCCGCCACCAGGATCTCTGCGGGCGCAATACGCTCCAGTTCCTGTTTCAGGCGGCTTTCGAAGGATTTCGTGTCGCCGGCGAATTCCATCAGGTTGAGCGCACCGCTGGCCATTGACAGCCATGCAAGTCCGACGGTAATGGTCTTGCGCTGCGTGACGATGCATAGCGCCAGCAACGGGCGATCGGATTTTTCCGGCAGCAGGTCGGAGTCGGTGAGGGTGCCGGGCGTGACGACGCGAAGGACCTTTCGTTCGACAGGCCCCTTACTGGTGGCCGGGTCTCCGATCTGTTCACAGATCGCGACTGATTCGCCCAGCTTGATCAGTTTCGCCAGGTATTGTTCGACTGAGTGGAAGGGCACGCCCGCCATCTTGATCGGCGCGCCGTTGGATGCGCCGCGTTGCGTAAGGGTGATGCCGAGCATGCGCGCGGCTTTCTCCGCATCGTCGAAAAACAGCTCGTAGAAATCGCCCATCCGGTAGAAGACGAGCGTGTCGGGATAGTCTGCCTTGATGCGTAGATATTGCTGCATCATGGGAGTATGCTTTTCGAGGTCGTTCATGAAGCGCAAGCTGAATCGGGTGAATATCGGTAGTCAATCAGGTAATTATTGTTGTTTGCGTCGCATGCCATAGGCCGGCAAGATGCGGATCCTCGTCCTTGCAACAAGCCAGACATTCTACCCTGTGGCACTCCGCGGGGAATCGAAGCACTATGCTTCAACGGTTCAACCGGAAGTAGGTATCGAGCAGGGAAGTCTTGTACACCACGCCGAGCAGAACGGGGTCTTTCAGATCCCGCACTACCGGCAGCCGTTCGCCCTGGTGCGTCAGGAATCGCTGCAGCGCGTCGCTTAGCGACATGTCCGGCGTGATGACCGCCAGGAATTCGCTTCGCAGGAAATCCTTCGCCTTTCTTGAACCGGCCGCATCCGCGTCAGGCAGGATGGTGGCGAGATCCTGCAGGGCGACCACCCCTTGATAGCGGTTCGCGTCATCGACGATATAGACATACTTCACCGGGTACTGAAGGAACAGCCGCGTCAGATCCTGAAGTGGCGCATCGAGCGGAAGGACGGTCTGCGCAGGCTTGATGAAATCCTGCATGCGCGTTGCGCGCAGGCGCAGACGGGCCCGCTCGGCTTCTTCGCGCCTGGAGGTGATTTCGTACATCGTTGTACCTCCGATGCTGCGCGCGATGAAGTAGGAGACGACGCAGGACAGCATCAGGGGCAACATGACCTGGTAGCTCAGGGTCATCTCGAAAATCATGAGGATGGCCATCAGGGGCGCACTGGTCGCCGCCGCAAGAAAAGCACCCATGCCGACCATCGCGTACGTGAACGGAGCGGAGACCGCGTGCGGCCATAATTCGTGCATGCCCTGGCCGAACAGGAAGCCGAATGCCGCTCCGACAAACAGGGTTGGCGTGAAGATGCCGCCGACGGCGCCGGAGCCGACGGTCGCGGCGGTGGCGATGATCTTGAAAACCAGCACGAGCAGCACCGCCTGCCATGCCCAGTGCGTGTGCAGCAGGGAGTTGACCACGCTATAGCCGTTGCCCCAGACCTGTGGTACCCAGACGGAAATGATGCCGACGATCAGGCCTCCGAGTGCGAGCCGCACGGGGAGGGGGAAATCAGCCTTCTGGAACTTGCGCTTGACGAGGTCGAGCAGCCGCAGGAACTGTGGTGCGAAGAAGCCGGCAAGCAGGCCGAGCGCAACGAACAGAAGGACTTCCAAGTTGGCAATCGGCGGAAACACCGGCATTTCGTAGGTGGGCTGATAGCCGGGGAACTTGCGCATCGTGATGTTTGCCACGACGGACGCAACCATCACTGGCCCGAGACTGTCCATGGCAATCACGCCCAGCACAATTTCGGTGATGAAAAATGCACTCGCGATCGGCGCGTTGTAAGCCGCCGTAATGCCGGCCGCTGCACCGCATGCCACGAGCAGGCGCAAGCGGGACGGATCAAGATGGGTTACGCGACCAGTCAGCGACGCGCTCAATGCGGCCAGTTGCACCATCGACCCTTCGCGGCCGATCGATCCACCGGAGGCGATGGTGCACAGCGAGGAGAGGCTGCGCAGGATGGTCTGCGACACGGAGACATGGCCTTCGCCCAGGGCGATCGATTCCATGTAGTCCGAGGTGCCTCCCGATGTGCGCCGCTTTGCGGCGACGAGGAAGATGCCCGCGAGGATGCCGCCCAGGGCCGGCAGCACAACGCGGGCCTGCCATGGCAGGGCTTCCGCGATCTCGACAAAGGAACCGCTGCGGCCGAGAAAGAGCCATTGCAGGCCGCGCAATGCGTCGCGGAAGATGATCGTTGCCAGCGCGCCGACAAAGCCAACCACCGCCGCCCAGGGGAGCATGGCCGGCGCCTCTGACAGCTCCAGCAGACGCTGCAGGCGAAGTTTGGCTTTAAGGAGAAGGGCTAGCACGGTCGCAGGGGGCTTCGATGGCGGACGTATGGCAGCGTCCGACGCGAATCATTTTTTCACGAGGGGATCGACAAAGGTAAAGGAATGACCACCGGATGTATGGCCGCCATCAACCTGATCGAACCAACTAACGAATGCACAACATCAAGCAGCGCATGCAGGTTGATGTTATATCACACGTTCGTACGGCGCAAAAACGAAGGCCTGCACGAAAGCGGCAGGCCGGATTAGTACGTGCTACCCATCATCGCATTTGCCATGCTGGTTAGATGGCCGTTCTGGACCTTTACGCGGCGTCCTTGCGGCGTTCGGCAGGACGGCGCTGGAGGGCGGGGATCTGGGCACGCGGCTTCTTGCCCGCTGCGGGCTGTGCGCTGCTTTTCTGCGGAGCCGGCGTGCGTGCATTGCCGTTGCCGGCTGTTTTGCCAGCGGGCTTGTCACGCCTGCCCTGGTTCCGCCCGCCGGCATTGCCGCTGCGCAGCTGGATCGGCTGCGGGCGCGCATTCGGATCGGGCTCGAAGCCAGGAATGACCTCCTGGGGGATACTCCGCTTGATCAGTTTTTCGATCCCCTTGAGCATGTCGTGTTCGTCCACACAGACGAGCGAAACGGCTTCGCCGGTGGCGCCGGCGCGACCGGTACGCCCAATCCGGTGTACATAATCTTCCGGCACATTTGGCAGGTCGTAATTCACGACATGCGGCAACTGGTCGATGTCGATGCCGCGTGCGGCAATGTCCGTCGCCACCAGCACCTGCAGGCTGCCGTTCTTGAATTCGGAAAGCGCGCGGGTGCGTGCTGACTGGCTCTTGTTGCCATGAATGGCGAGTGCTGTAATGCCGTCCTTGCTCAGTTGCTCGACCAGCTTGTTGGCACCATGCTTGGTGCGGGTGAACACCAGCACCTGCGACCACTGCCGCGAGCTGATAAGGTGGCTCAGCAGGGGATGCTTGCGGTTGCGGTCCACCGGGTGGATTTTCTGCGCAATCACGTTGACCGTGGAGTTGCGCCGTGCGACTTCAATCATCGCCGGCGCATTCAACAGGCTGTCGGCCAGTGCCTTGATTTCGTCGGAGAAGGTGGCGGAGAACAGCAGGTTTTGGCGCTGCGTGGGAAGTGCGGCGAGTACGCGGCGGATGTCGCGGATGAAACCCATGTCCAGCATGCGATCAGCCTCGTCCAGTACCAGGATCTCGATCTGCTTCAGGTCGATCGTTCCCTGCTGCATATGGTCGAGCAAGCGTCCCGGCGTGGCGACAAGAATATCAACACCCCGCTCCAGCTGCTTGATCTGCGGATGGATTCCGACGCCGCCAAAAATGACGGCCGAATTCAGCTTCAGGTACTTGCCGTAGATCCGGACGCTTTCCTCGACTTGCGCAGCAAGCTCGCGGGTTGGCGTCAGGATCAGCGCGCGGATAGGCTGGCGCGCGCCTCCGGTGAGATGTTTGCGCTGCGCGAGGCGTTGCAGGATTGGCAAGGTAAATCCTGCTGTCTTGCCGGTGCCGGTCTGTGCACCGGCCAGCAGGTCACCGCCTTTCAGGACGGCGGGTATGGCCTGGGATTGAATGGGAGTCGGGGCGCTGTAACCCTGTTCAGTAACAGCTCGGATGATTTCTTCGGACAAGCCGAGTTCGGAAAAAGACATGAACACTCAGTAAAAAAGATTTGCCTGCCGTTTCGGGCAGTGGAAAGCGTCGGTCAAGGGCAGGCTGGGAATCCGCGGCCCGGGAAATGGCGTTGCGCGCCAGGCGGGTTGCGCGATTGCAGTACCCGCTCTGGCTGCGCCGGATCAAGGAGATTATTTTGCAAAGGGCGAGAGAAGGTTCACCATCTGGGCAAAGACTTTCGGTGTGCCTGCAATCACGTTGCCGTTGTACAGATAATCGGATTCGCCGGAGAAATTGGAAACGATGCCGCCAGCCTCCGTGATGAGCAGTGAACCGGCAGCCATATCCCATGGCTGCAGGCCTTTTTCAAAGAAGCCATCGTAGCGGCCTGCCGCGACATAGGCGAGGTCTAGCGCAGCTGAGCCTGGACGCCGCAGGCCGGCGCATCTTTCGGACAGCAGCTTGAACATTTTCATGTATTCATCCAGGTCGTCGGTGCCGCGGAACGGGAATCCCGTACCGATCAATGCGTCGGCCATTTTGTCGCGACGGCTGACGCGAATGCGCTTCTCGTTCAGGTAGGCACCCGCGCCCTTGGTCGCTGTAAACAAATCGTTGCGGGTCGGGTCGTAGACAACTGCCTGCGTGATCTGGCCGCGCTGCTGGAGCGCAATCGATACGCAATACTGGGGAAAGCCATGGATAAAATTGGTCGTGCCGTCGATCGGATCGATGATCCAGACGTTGTCGTTTTCGTCGTGCAGATTGGATGATGCGCCGGATTCCTCCGCCAGAATCGCATGGTCTGGATAGGCGGTTTTCAGGACTTCGATAATTGCTTGTTCGGCAGCCTGGTCGACTTCGGTAACGAAATCGTTATGGCTCTTCTGCGTGACCTTGACTCGGTCGATGTCGAAGGAAGCGCGGTTGATGATGGAGGCGGCGCGACGGGCAGCCTTCACCGCCGTGTTCAGCATGGGATGCATAGGAGGGTTCCGTTAAAATTGCGGTACCGTCGCATACCGCGTCCGGAACCACATTGAATTGAATTAATGAACGATGCGGCAATCCGGCCGGGCAATTCCAAGCAATCCATTACCGCGCAATGCCGCTATTTTAAATGAACCAGCCAGGAACAAGTACTTCTCTTTTCGCGCGCTTGCGTTTCGTGTTGGTGGAAACCAGCCATCCAGGCAATGTTGGCGCCGTCGCACGCGCGATGAAAACCATGGGCTTTTCGCAACTCGTGCTGGTCAATCCGCGTTTTCCGGATGTTCTCCAGCAGGAGGAGGCAATTGCTTTTGCCAGCGGTGCCCTGGATGTACTTGGAGCGGCCAGAATCGTCGGATCGTTCGAGGAAGCGCTGGACGGCTGTAATTTTGCAGCTGCCTTGAGTGCCCGGCTGCGGGAATACTCGCCACCCGTGCTGACGCCTCGGACTCTGGCCGCCCATCTCATGGCGGGTGACAGCCTGAATGCGGCATTGGTGTTCGGCAGCGAACGGTATGGTTTGCCGAACGAGATCATCGAGCGGTGCAACGCCCTGATCAACATCCCGGCCAATCCGGATTATTCGTCCTTGAACCTGGCGCAGGCCGCGCAAGTGCTCGCCTATGAAGCCCGGCTTGCGAGCACGGGAGACGCCATTCCGCCGACGGTGATTGGTTTCCAGGGAGAGGCTGCCAGTCTTGCCCAGATCGAGGGAATGTACGCACACTTGGAGCAAGCCCTGGTGGCAATCGACTTCCTTGATCCTGACAACCCCAAGAAGCTGATGCCACGGTTCAAGCGCCTGTTTTCAAGAACGCAACTGGAAACTGAAGAAGTCAATATTCTGCGCGGGATTGCACGGCAGATTTTACTGAAACTGGGACGGTGAGCCTCCCGTGCCGGGAGGGACATCTCAAATCTGCTGGTGAACTACCTCTTGGCTATGTTGCTACAGGTGCGGGAATGTTGAGGTTATCAATCCTTCAAGCCCACGCCCGCAACAGACCGACTGCCAATCCTTCCAAGGCGAATTCCTGCGCTGAATCGACACGGATCGGCTCGAAGTCCGGGTTCTCGGGCAGCAGTTCAATGACTGATCCCGTCTTCTTGTAGCGCTTGACGGTGACATCGTCACCAAGCCGGGCAACGACGATCTGGCCGTTCTTTGCGCTATCGACTTTCTTGACCGCAAGCAGGTCACCGTCAAGGATTCCGACGTCCCGCATCGAAAGCCCGCGCACCTTCAGCAGGAAGTCGGGCTTCGCGGAGAACAGTGATGGATCAACGCTGTAAGTCGCTTCGATATGTTCCTGGGCAAGAATCGGTGAACCGGCAGCCACCCGGCCGACCAGTGGCAGGCTCAATTGCATCAGCGATGGATGGGGCAGGGACATTTGTCCGGAGTTGGATTTCGTCAGCCCGATTCCTGAACCGAGCTCGCGCAAGCGGATGCCGCGCGACGTGCCGGGGGAGATTTCGATCGCACCCTTGCGTGCCAGCGCCTGCAAATGTTCCTCTGCAGCATTGGCTGAACGAAAACCGAGTTCCGCGGCAATTTCAGCACGGGTCGGGGGGAAACCGGTGTTTTCAATGGCTTCCCTGATCAGGTTCAGAATCTGTTCCTGGCGTGCGGTCAGTTTGATCATGGCGGATAGCGAACGCTGGCAAGCGCTGTGCATAAAGACAGGCTGTATTTTTATACAGCTCATATCGAAATGCAAGCGTATTCGCCGCCAAAATGAATAAAAGTGCTGGGAAGGCGGCTTAAGAGCTTGAATGCATTGAATTTTCTTTGTAATCGCGTTATTATTTCTGGCTTTCCTCTTCCCACACCCGTCTTGACGCCGGGGTGGGCATTTCTCAAGTCCACAAGGAGATTACATGCGTCATTATGAAATCGTATTTATCGTCCATCCGGATCAAAGCGAGCAAGTGCCCGCAATGATCGAGCGCTACAAGGGCATCGTCACCGCGCGCAACGGCAAGGTCCACCGTGTCGAAGACTGGGGTCGTCGCCAGATGGCTTACATGATCCAGAAGCTGGCCAAGGCGCACTATGTCTGCATCAATATTGAGTGCGACAACGAAACCCTGGCTGAACTGGAAACCGGCTTCAAATTCAACGACGCCGTCCTGCGCCATCTCACCGTGAAGATGAAGAAGGCCGAGACCGCGCCGTCGCCGATGATGAAGGCCGTACAGAAGGAAGACGCTGCCAAGAGCCAGCGTGCAGAGGCGACCGCTGCGTAATTGCAGCTGCCGGGGAGTGTGAATCAGCTTCAGCTAGTTGCAAGCATTGCCGAGCGGGACGTCATGCGTTACACGCCGGCAGGCATTCCGATTGTGTCAGCCAGGCTGGCTCACGGATCCGAACAGGTTGAAGCAGGCATCCCGCGCCAGGTCGAATTTGAAATTGCCGCTATTGCAGCAGGCGAAATTTCAGGAAGGTTCAACCAGGCGGAATTGGGAGTGGCATTTAGATTCACCGGATTCCTTGCACGCAAGAGCCGCAACAGCAAAGGCCTCGTGTTCCACGTCATGGATTTCGAGACCTATACACCAGATCACTAGATACAGGAGCCAAACATGGCATTCGGTAAAAAATTCGACAAGAGCAAACTCAAGCAAAAGCGCCAGCAGCAAAACCCGCTGTTCAAGCGCAAGAAATTCTGCCGCTTCACCGCCGCTGGCGTTGAGCAAGTGGATTACAAGGACATTGACACCCTGAAGGATTTTGTTCAGGAAAACGGCAAGATCATGCCGGCCCGCCTGACCGGCACCAAGGCGCACTACCAGCGTCAGGTTGATACCGCGATCAAGCGCGCGCGCTACCTTGCGTTGCTGCCGTACACCGATCTGCACAACGCCTGATTGCGACTGAAGAATAGGAGAAAAACATGCAAGTCATTCTGTTGGAAAAAGTCGTCAATCTGGGCAACCTGGGTGAAGTGGTCAAGGTCAAGGACGGTTACGCACGTAACTTCCTGATCCCGCAACGCAAGGCACGTCGCGCTACCGCAGCCGCCGTGGCCGAATTCGAAGCCAAGCGCGCCGATCTGGAAAAAGTAGCAGCCGAGAAGTTGGCTGCAGCGCAGGCGCAAGGCGAGAAGCTGAACGGCATGACCGTCCAGATCAGCCAAAAGGCTGGTGTTGACGGCCGTCTGTTCGGTTCCGTGACCAATGCCGACATCGCTGATGCCGTGACCAAGCAGGGCTTCCCGGTCGAGAAGGCGCAGATCCGCATGCCGCAAGGCCCGCTGAAGACCGTTGGCGACCATCAAGTCTCCGTGGCACTGCATACGGACGTTATTGTGGACGTCACCGTTTCCGTGTTGGGCGAACAAGCCTAAGTCGCAGCAAACGCATCATGAAAAAGCCGACCCGAGGGTCGGCTTTTTTATTTGGGCGTGGACCGAAATTCAATGCCCGAGCGTGATGCCCGTGTTCTTCCTGGGCCTGGTCAGCCACACCATGCCGATCAGTGCGAAAAACGCGATTCCGCAATACAGGAAAAATTCATTGGTCGCGAGCATGTAGCTTTGTGCGTTGATCATGCGCTCGACCACCGCATAGCCTTGTTCAGGCGACAGGCCGCCGGCCTGGAGTGTGCCAAGATACTCGTTGCTGGCGGGCGAAAAGCGGGAAACGTTTTCGACGAGGCGCGAATGATGGTCGGAAGCGAGGTGTTCCCACGTCGTCACGCTGATCGCAGTGCCCATTGCGGCACCAAGCGTGCGAAGGAAGTTCGATAATCCCGTTGCGCCGGCCATGTGGTCCGGCGTGATATTCGAGAGCATCAGCGTCTGTACCGGCAGGAAGAAGCATGACATGCCGATGCCTTGCACGAGACGCGGATTGACGATATCCCAGAAGCCGACATCAAGCGACATCTGCGTGTTCCAGAGCGATACCGCGCCCATCACGGTGAAGGCGAAGGTGGCCAGCACGCGCAGGTTCAGCCACGCCACGTTACGCGCGATGATCGGCGACAGGATCAGCATAAAGATGCCAATCGGGGACATTGCAAGTCCGGCTTGCGCCGACGTGTAACCCATCACCATTTGCAGCCAGAGCGGGAAGATCACGACGGTGCCGAAGTAAGTCATGAAGCCGACAGATAGCAGGATGACGCCGTAGCAGAAATTCTTGTCTGCGAACAGTTGCAGTTCCACGATGGGATGGTCGGACGATGTCAGCACCCATGCAATGAAAAAGGTGAGGGTAACGACCGCGGTAATGCCCAGCGCCGTGATGAACGGTGATGCGAACCAATCGTAGTCTTTGCCGATTTCCAGCATCAGTTGCAGGCTACCGACGCCGACGACCAGCAGGACCAGACCGACGACGTCGAGCGGAAGCTTGAAGGTCGGCGATTCGCGCTTGCGCATCAGGGTCCAGATGGTGATGCCGCCGAACAGGCCAATCGGAATATTGATCAGGAAGATCCAGGACCAGTGGAAGTTGTCACTGATATAGCCGCCGAGAAGCGGACCGGCAATCGGCGCCAGGATCACTGTCATCGCCCACAACCCCATCGCTGCGCCGCGTTTTTCGGGCGGGAAGTTGCGAACCAGCAGCGTCTGCGACAAGGGCACCATTGGGCCGGAAACCAGGCCTTGCAGCAGGCGGAGCACGACCAGCATCTCCAGGTTGACCGAAAACGCTGCCAAGGCCGACATGAGCGTGAATGCCAGTACCGACATGGAAAAGAGTTTTACTTCGCCGACACGCTTGGCCAGCCAGCCTGTCAGGGGCACGGCGATGGCGGCGGCAACTGAGTACGCGCTGATGATCCATGTGCCCTGGCTGGACGACACGCCGAGTGCGCCTGCAATGGTCGGAATCGAGACGTTCGCGATCGTGATGTCGAGGATTTCCATGAAGGTTGACAAAGCTGCCGCGATCGTCAGCAGGGCGAGCGCTGGACCGCTTAACGGGGGCAGGGCGGGCGGCTTTGTTGGCATACCGACGGCTGCAGGTGTGGAAGTCGTCTGGGAGGACATCCGGTTTCCTTATTTCAGGTTGGCCGCAATGACCGAATCAATGTGCGCTTTTGCCTGCGCTTCGACTTCTTCGGCCGCAGCTGCATAGGCAGTCATTGCACCGGCAGTTCCGACGGCGTCACCGACGCGCGGGCCTTGCTGGTCGTGCAGGTCCACTTCCGCGCGCATTGACAGTCCGATGCGCAGCGGATGCTCCGCCAGTTGCTTCGGATCGAGGGAGATGCGCACTGGCACCCGCTGCACCACCTTGATCCAGTTGCCGGTCGCGTTCTGGGCGGGCAGCAGGGCGAAGGCCGAGCCAGTGCCAGCGGCCAGGCCGACGATCTTGCCTTCGTACTTGACCTTGCTGCCGTACAAATCCGAGATCAGCGTGACTGGTTGGCCGACATGCATTTCGCGCAGTTGCGATTCCTTGAAGTTGGCATCGACCCAGAGTCGGTCGAGCGGCACGATCGCCATCAGCGGTGCGCCAGGCGTGATGCGCTGGCCGACCTGCACGCTGCGCTTGGCAACCTGCCCCGTGACCGGCGCATACAGCACGGAACGTGACTGCGCCAGCATGGCTTCGCGCACGCGTGCCGCGGCACGCTGCACATTCGGATGATTGGCGACGGTCGTGCCTTCGGTCAATGCGCGTCCGGAGACGAGCTGTTCTGTGGCGGCAGCAAGCGCGGCCTGAGCCGTATTGACTGCACTTTCGGCATGCCGGATTTCTTCGGCAGACACGGCCCCGGAGCCCGCGAGCGCCTTGCGGCGCGCGAGGTCATCCTTTGCTCTTGCCAGTTCTGCCTCGCGTACCGAGAGGTTGGCTTTTGCCTGTGCTTGCGCGGCGAACAGGGTGCGGACTTCGCGCACGGTCTGCGCGAGCTGCGCCTCAGCCTGCGCCAGCGCGACATCGGCATCGGCAGTGTCGAGGCTGATCAGCGGCTGGCCGGCTTTGACCAGGTTCGTGTCGTCGGCATGGATTTTCGCTACCGTGCCAGCGATCTGCGGCGTAACCTGGACGACGTTGCCTTGCACATAGGCGTTATCGGTATCTTCATAATAACGGGACACCAGAGTCCAATAGCTGCCATAGGCGATACCGGCGACAACAAAGATGGCGGCGATTGTCGTCAGCACTTTCTTGCGTTTCGGCGATCCGGACGGTTTGCTGCTTGCAGGTGCTTCGGATGGCGTGAACGGCGCAGAGCCGGGCGTGTTGCTGGGGGAATTGGGTACGGCACTCATGAATTTCTCCTGGATTCGGAATTCTTTGTCATTGGTGGCGATTGCCAGCCTGCGGGCCGGCAGATAGTTGCGGCGCTGTGCCGGTTTCGCTGAAGCCGCCGCCGAGCGCACGGATCAGGCTGACCTGCAGGTCGTCGCGGCGCGCCTTCACATTGGCGAGCGCCCGCCGCTGCGCCAGCAGTTGCGTTTCAACCGTTAGCACGGTCAGATAAGGCGACAGTCCGCCCTTGTAGCGCAGGGTCGCCAGTCGATGCGCTTCGTCGGCAGCGGACAATGCTTCGCGCGCGGCTGCTTCTTCGCGCGACAGGTCGGCAATGCGCGTCAACTGCTCCGCCACTTCCTGCGCGGCAGCAAGGACCGACTGGTTGTACTGCGCAACAGCCGCATCGATATCGCTCGCCTTGCCGGCATAGTTCGCCCGCAGCCTGCCGCCGTCGAAGATTGGCAAGCGGAATGCGGAGCCGACGCTGTTGATCAGGCTGCCGCCGGAGAAGAGCTGGCCGAGCCCGATCGACTGGAAACCGATGAACGCGTTGAGATTGATACTGGGATAGAACTGCGCCTTTGCCGCTTCCGCTTCACCGAGAGCGGCCGTAATGCGCGCGCGTTGTGCGGCGAGTTCTGGGCGGCGTGCGAGAAGATCAATCGGCAGGTTTACCGGGATGTTGAATGGTACCGCAGTCATCGTCGGTCGCTTGATGGCATCGGCGGCAGCCGGCATGTCGCCGGCCAGCGCTGTGATCTGCAGGCGAGTGACCTTGATGGTGGTGGCGAGCTGTTCCAGGTCGATGCGCAGCGCCGCTTCATTGGTTTCCGCCTGCTTGACTTCAACGCGCGTGTCCAGGCCGTTTGCCACCCGCTCATCGATCAGTTTGCGGATGGCGCGACGCTGTTCAAGCGTTGCCAGCAGGATGTCCTGCAGGTCGTACTGTGAAGCGAGTTGTGCGTAGGCGCGGGCGATGGAGGTTGTCAGTGCCAGGCGTGCGGCATCGTGGTCGAATGCGGCGGCCTTGAGCTGTGCCTGCGCGGCGCGGATCAGGGCGTCATTCCTGCCCCACAGGTCGAGCTCATAGCCGAAGTTGACTACGGCCTGTCCCTGACTGATGTATTCGCCGCCTTTGCCGAGGGGAGGCCTGGGCAGCAGGTAGTTCTCGGACTGACGGCCGTAGCTTGCGTCGACGCCGGTGCCGACCTGCAGTGATTCCGTGGATCGCGCAAGATTGGCTGCGGCCTGGGCACGTGCAATGCGTGCTTGCGCGGCAGCGAGCGTCGGATTGTTTTTCAGCGCGCGCTGCATGAGTTGGTCAAGCTGGTCGTCACCGTAAGCTGACCACCACCCGTCCTGCGGCCAGGTATCGGTGTCTTGCGCGCTTGGCGCATGGGTTTCCAGTGCGATGCTGTCGATTGGCTTGACCTGTGGCGGCACCGGTTGGTATCCCGCGCAGGCGCTCAGCAGGGAAACCATGGAAACGACGCCGAGCCGTGTTGTGCGGCGGTTGATGCGCGCTTGAAGCAGTCGAAGAATTCTGGTCATTTGTCTTCTTGTCCGTCGGTTTGGAGTTGGGCGCTTTGTCGTCAGGCGTTGCTCACCATGCGGCGCAGGAAATCCTTGAACTGGGCGATTTCCGCAGCGGAGAAACCGCGCAGATGGTGGTTCAGTGCATCGATGACAACTTGGGTCATTTGGTCCGCGAGCTGGGTCCCCTTGGCGGTCAGGGCAACTTCCACCACGCGCCGATCTTCGCTACTGCGCGCGCGTTCGATGAAGCCTTTCTCTTCGAGCCGGTCCAGCATGCGCGTCATCGCGCCGGTATCCGTCATCTGGTCGCGCGAAAGATCTGCGGCGGTCTTTGCATATCCATGCGCCAGCCTCAGGATGATGCCGAGCTGGGCATGCGTCATGTCGAATTCGGCGAGGCCGCGATCCACGGTGAGCGTCAGCTTGCTACCGGCGCACTTGAGCAGGTACCCGATACTTTCGCCGGGGGTGAAATTCTTCAGGGAATAGGGGTGGGACATGGTGTCAGTCTGATCATGACAAGAGACGGCAATATAGCTGCCTAGGCAGTCAATGTCAAGGCAACTAGTGCCGCGTCAGTAAATTGGTGAAATGCAAGGAATTGGCGTTTCGGCAATGCCGAATATTCCCCGTGTTGCCGTGCTGAAGCGCAGGGTGTGCAGGTATAATGCGCGCCATGAATACCCGCACTGATCCTCAACTGGATTCCCTTCGAGTACCACCCCATTCCATCGAAGCAGAGCAGTCCGTATTGGGCGGACTATTGCTGGACAATTCGGCGTGGGATCGCATCGCGGACTTTGTTAGTGAAGACGATTTCTATCGTTACGACCACCGCGTCATCTTTCAGCACATCGTCAAGCTGATCAACGCTACGAGGCCGGCCGACGTTATCACCGTGTACGAGGCGATGACCACCAGCGGCAAGGCGGAAGAGGTCGGCGGGCTGGCTTACCTGAACGCGCTGGCACAGAACACGCCGTCGGCAGCCAACATCCGCCGCTATGCCGAAATCGTCCGCGACCGCGGTGTGCTGCGCAAGCTGATTACGGTGTCGGATGAAATCTCTACCCAGGCGCTCAATCCGCAAGGCAAGGAAGTCAAGCAGTTGCTTGATGAAGCCGAGTCAAAGATTTTTGCAATCGCCGAAGAAGGTGCGCGTGGCGCCCAAGGCTGGCTCGCGATCCAGCCGCTGCTCACCCAGGTGGTCGAGCGCATCGACGAGCTGTACAACCGCGACAACCAGAACGACATCACCGGCGTACCGACAGGTTTCCTGGACCTGGACCGCATGACCTCGGGCCTGCAACCGGGCGACCTCATCATCGTCGCGGGACGCCCATCGATGGGCAAGACGGCGTTCTCCCTGAATATTGGCGAGAACGTGGCCATCGACAGTGGCCTCCCGGTTGCCGTGTTCTCCATGGAAATGGGTGGCGCACAGCTCGCCATGCGTATGCTCGGCTCGGTGGGCCGGCTCGACCAGAGCCGCCTGCGGATCGGCAAGCTGAATGACGAAGACTGGCCGCGCCTGACGCACGCGATCCAGAAGATGAATGAAGCGCAGCTCTATATCGACGAGACGCCCGCGCTGAACCCGATCGAATTGCGTGCGCGTGCACGGCGCCTGTCGCGCCAATGCGGACGCCTCGGATTGATCATCATCGACTACCTGCAGCTCATGTCGGGCAGTTCGTCCGGTGAAAATCGTGCGACGGAAATTTCCGAGATTTCGCGGAACCTGAAAGGCTTGGCCAAGGAACTGAATTGCCCGGTGATTGCGCTGTCTCAGTTGAACCGTTCCCTGGAGCAGCGTCCCAACAAGCGTCCCGTGATGTCCGACCTGCGTGAATCCGGCGCCATCGAGCAGGACGCCGACGTGATCCTGTTCATTTACCGCGACCAGGTGTACAACCCGGACTCCCCGGATAAGGGCACGGCGGAAATCATTATCGGCAAACAGCGTAACGGCCCGATCGGCACGGTGCGCCTGACCTTCCTTGGTGAATACACGAAATTCGACAATTACACCGGCGGAAATGCGATTTTCGACAATGAGTAAGGGCGCCTTTCCGGCCGCTATTGAAAATCGGAACGATTGAATGCTTTAACCAAAAGAGAGAGCAATTATGTTTGGACGATTGATGCCCACCGAGGGAAAGTTTTTTGACCTGTTCAACCAGCATGCGGATTTCTGCGTGAAAGGCGCAAAGGAAATGCTGGCGCTGATGACCAATTTCGACGATCTGGAGCATCGCGTCCATGCCATTGAAAGCGTTGAAAAGCAGGCCGACAAGGTCACGCACGCAACGCTGGAACTGCTGCACAAGACCTTCATCACCCCGCTCGACCGCGATGACATCCACAAGCTGATCACCAGCATGGACGACATCCTCGATCTGCTGGAAGACGGCGGGCAGACGATTTCCCTCTATGACATCAAGTCGATCACGCCGGAAGCCAGGCGCCTGGCCGAATTGTGCCTGGCATGCACCGAGAAAATGAAAACCGCAGTCGGCCTGCTGCACAGCATGGACAATGCGCACCAGATCCTGTCCATCTGCGAGGAAATCGACCGTCTCGAATCGGACGCCGACCACGTGATGCGTGCCGCAATGTCCAAGCTGTTCCGCGATGAGCCGGACGTACGCACCCTGATCAAGCTGAAGGCGATCTACGAAATTCTGGAAACCGTGACGGATCGTTGCGAAGACGTTGCCAACATCATCGAAGGCATCATCCTCGAGAACGCCTGATGCTGCGTGCGCGGGAGTCGCTGCAGCAATCCGAAACGATTACAACAAGAATTCTATGCCCACCCTTCACATCAGTATCTATGTCCTTGCCCTGTTGATCGGGCTTGCGGTCCTGTTCGACTTCATGAACGGCTTCCATGACGCGGCGAATGCAATCGCCACGGTGGTATCCACTGGAGTCCTGAAGCCGCAAACCGCAGTTGCCATGGCTTCCGTGTTCAACATCGTTGCGATTTTCTTCTTCCAGCTGAAAGTAGCGAGCACGATCGGCAAGGGTACGATCGACCCGATTGTGGTCGATCATTATGTGATATTCGGCGCGCTAGTCGGCGCGATTTTCTGGAACGTGGTGACGTGGTATTACGGCATTCCGTCCTCGTCGTCCCATGCGCTGATCGGCGGACTGGTCGGCGCTGCGGTGGCGAAGTCGGGTACCGGCTCGCTGATTGCCTCCGGCCTGGTCAAGACCATCGCCTTCATCGTACTGTCGCCGCTGCTCGGGTTCATTTTCGGTTCGATCATGATGGTAGTGGTGTCATGGATCTTCGTCGGATCGACGCCGCGGCGCGTGGATAAATGGTTCCGCCGCATCCAGTTGCTTTCAGCGTCCATGTACAGTCTCGGGCACGGCGGCAATGATGCGCAGAAGACCATGGGTATCATCTGGATGCTGCTGATCGCATCCGGCTACCCTGGGGCAAAGGATTCGCTGCCATGGTGGGTCGTGATCACGTGTTATACGGCCATCGGCCTGGGCACGCTATTCGGCGGTTGGCGCATTGTTAAGACGATGGGGCAGAAGATCACCAAGCTCAAGCCGGTCGGAGGCTTCTGCGCCGAGACTGGCGGTGCGATCACCCTGTTCCTGGCGACCTGGCTCGGCATCCCGGTGTCGACGACGCACACGATTACCGGCGCCATCGTGGGCGTGGGTTCATCGCGCAAGATGTCGGCCGTGCGCTGGGGCGTGGCCGGCAATATCGTCTGGGCCTGGATCCTCACCATCCCGGCATCGGCCTTCGTTGCGGCCATCGCATGGTGGATCGGAACGAAAATCCTCTAACAGGCTGTTGAAAAACTACTGCGCGGGCCGATCTTGTGGCCTGCGGTGCTCTGCGTACTACTCGTACGCGTGCGCTCGTCGCGCCTACGCGGCCCGCCCGCAATCTCGGTTCGCTCGCTACGCTTTTAACAGCCTGCTAAGCCTCATGGCGTATAAAAAAAGCCTGCATGACGAACATGCAGGCTTTTTTTGTTTGAAGGAACAACCGTGTTACAGCACGTCGCTTGCGTGATCCGCGAGGCGCGAGCGTTCCCCGCGCGCCAGCGTCACGTGGCCGCTGTGTGCCCATCCCTTGAAACGATCGACCACGTAGGTCAGGCCGCTAGAGCCTTCTGTCAGGTAGGGTGTGTCGATCTGTGCGATGTTGCCGAGGCAGACGATCTTGGTGCCAGGGCCTGCGCGCGTGACCAGGGTCTTGACCTGTTTTGGCGTCAGGTTCTGCGCTTCGTCGATGATCAGGAACTTGTTGACGAAGGTCCGTCCCCGCATGAAATTGAGCGACTTGATCTTGATCCGTGAACGGATCAGGTCCTGCGTGGCTGCGCGGCCCCATTCGCCGGCGTCCGAGTCGGATTTGTTCAGCACTTCGAGGTTGTCGTCGAATGCACCCATCCACGGCGACATCTTTTCTTCCTCGGTGCCCGGCAGGAAGCCGATGTCCTCGCCGACCGGAACCGTCACACGGGTCACGATGATTTCGTTGTAGAGCTTGGTCTCCAGCACCTGGGCAAGGCCGGCGGCCAGGGCCAGCAGGGTCTTGCCGGTGCCGGCCTGGCCAAGCAGGGTCACGAAATCGCATTCCGGATTCATCAGCAGGTTGAGCGCAAAATTCTGCTCGCGGTTGCGTGCCGTGATGCCCCACACGCTGTTCTTGCCATGCGTGTAGTCGCGCAAGGTCTGCAGGACGGCCGTCTTGCCATTGATCTGCTTCACCTGCCCGTAGAACGGTGCTTCACCGTTGTGCGGTTCGAGGAACACGAATTGATTAACCAGCATGGAAGGTACCACCGGACCGGTCAAACGATAGAAGGTATAGCCCGTACCGTGTTTGTTTTCCTGCCAGGACTCCATACCCTTGGCATGCTTGTTCCAGAAGTCGTCCGGCAGTTGCATGATGCCGGAGTAGAGCAGGTCGGTGTCTTCCAGTACATGGTCGTTGAAATACTCTTCCGCGGGAAGGCCCATCGCACGTGCCTTGATGCGCATGTTGATGTCCTTCGACACCAGCACGATGGGACGGTCCGGGTTCTGCACCTCGAGGGCGCGCACCACGCCAAGGATCTGGTTGTCGGCCTTGCCGATCGGCAGCCCTTCGGGAAGCGGTACGTGCTGCAGCTTGGTCTGGAAGAACAAGCGACCCTTGGCATCCTTGTTTCCCAACTTGGAAAGTGGAATGCCTTCCTCGATCGCATGCTCTTCCACCCCGGCAACGAGTGCATCCAGCGAGCGCGATACCTGGCGCGCATTGCGCGCGACTTCCGACATGCCTTTCTTGTGGTTGTCCAGTTCCTCGAGCGTCATCATCGGCAGGTAGACGTCGTGTTCCTCGAAGCGGAACAGAGAGGTCGGATCGTGCATCAGCACGTTGGTGTCCAGCACGAACATCTTGGTGACGCCAAGCTTGTCGCCGATGCGGCTGGCGCTCGACTTGATCAGTGTTTCGACAGCCTTGGGTTTTGCCGTGCGTTTTGCGGAAGGAGCTTTTTCGCTTGTCTTTGAGCGCGCCTGTGGCGCGGATTCGGTCGTGTGCGGTGTGGTTTCAACCAGCGTCATCACAGGTTTTACCGATTTCCCTTTCTCTGCCTTCGGATAGTCTTGCGTGGAAAGCAATGTTGCTGGTTTGGTCGGTAATTTAGGCAGTGGCATCAGGACCTCAATCTAAAAAATGTGTTGAATTGACTACGCTCTGTGGGCCAAACAGACAGGAGGTGGGTTGGACAACGGGGAAAAAAGGGGATCGCAAAACACAAAAGCCGTTTGAGGGGGAGGCTTGGCACCTCTTCCACAAACGGCTTTCTGTATGAAAATTCTTGTAAATTCAATGTGTTCAGCGTATGGGTCCAGCGAACTATGCGAGAGCCTTTACGAACTCAAGGACTTCGTCAACGTGCCCAGGCACTTTCACTCCACGCCATTCTTTCACCAATTTCCCGGTTCCGTCAATCACAAATGTACTACGTTCAACGCCCCGTACCTGCTTGCCATACATGCTTTTCATTTTCATCACATTGAACATGTTGCATAGCGTTTCGTCCGGATCGGAGATCAGTTCGAAGGGCATGCCCAGCTTGGCCTTGAAGCCTTCATGGGAGCGGATGCTGTCGCGACTGACGCCGAACACTTCGGCATTGGCCTCCTGGAATTGAGGGTGCAGGTCGCGAAACTGCATGCCTTCTGTCGTGCAGCCAGGCGTGTTGTCCTTCGGGTAGAAATACAACACGATCTTCTTTCCCTTGTAGTCGGACAGCCGGAAGGTCTGCTCGCCGGTCATGGCGGCGGAAAATTCGGGAACGATCAAGTTCAATGCGGATGGGCTTTCGGCCACGTTGGTCTCCTGGTCCATGGTTAGCGCCGGCGTCGAGGATGAAGCACCTGCAATCATTCCGGTTGCAGCCTCGATGTTAGCGGGTGTTTATTGAATTTGAAAAGCCTGCACCGGTTGCACGATCAGCTCACCGGAGCGCCCCGGCAATTCTCCCCAGTCGATCGGATAGACCGGCAAGGACGAATTCATCACTTTGCGGTGGTAATCGGCCATCGACGCGAGTTCGTAGCCCTGGGCTTGCCATCCTTTCAGCAACTGCTCGAAGATGGGGATGAGTTTTTGCCCTTCAAGCTCCGCATGCAAGGTGAAGACATGGTCGCGCGGCGATTCGGTCAGGCGGAGGATCGCGTTGGCGGCGTTGGAGGCATCGATGACGTGATCACCGAGGTTCCGGCCGAGAATTTCGTCGAGTGTCGGCAGGGTTGTCGGCAATTGTATGCAGGCGAGCGTCTCTCCACCGATGCGAATGCGATAGGGCCCTGCTGCGTTATCGACGAGGGCGCCGCGCTCATCCAGCATTGCGCGTCCATCGGATGCATACGCCATGTCAAATGCATCGAGCTGGGCAAATGCGTGCTCGTTCATTTGCCATCCGGCCGCGCCATGCGTGCGAGGTGGTTCGCCGAAGATGTCGCAAAAACGATCGAAAGCCGTCTGCATTTGCTTCGCGGTCCATGCGCTACCGCGCCTGCGCACGTTGTCCTGCCAGCGGACGTGGTCCCAGCAGTGGATGCCGCACTCGAAGCCGGCGGACTTGATTGCTCGCATTTCGGTCGCACAACTCTTGCCGATATCAGGCGCCGGTAGCAGAACGCCGTACATCAGCGTCTTCAATCCATAATGTTCCACTACGGATGTGCGGGCGACTTTCTGGAAGAAGCCCGGTCTGAATGCACGACGCAATGCCCAGCCGGTGTGGTCCGGGCCGAGCGAGAAAAGGAAGGTCGCGTTCGCATCATGCTTCTTCAGCAGGCGGGCGAGATTCGGCGCGCCCTGGCGCGTGCCACGCCAGGTGTCAACGTCGATCTTGAGCGTGATGACGGGCATCAGTCCATCAGCGCCCTGGCGGACGCTACCTGGCTCCGGTAGGCATCGAAGATGAAGCGCAACGTGTCCGGCATCGACGTGGTCGGCTTCCAGTTCAACTCTTCGCAGGTGTTGGTGATTTTCGGCACCCGGCTTTGCACGTCCTGGTACCCCTTGCCGTAATAGGCGGCCGAGGTGGTTTCCACCAGTTGCACTTTCTTTGCCGAGTCTGCGTACTCCGGATATTCTGCCGCCAGCTTCAGCATCATGGCGGCCAGGTCGCGGATGGAGTAATTGTTTGTCGGATTGCCGATGTTGTAGATCTTGCCGCTCGCAATGCCGTTTTCGTTGGCGATGATGCGCATGAGTGCGTCGATCCCGTCATCAATATAAGTGAAAGCGCGCTTCTGCTGGCCGCCGTCGACCAGTGAAATGTTTTCGCCACGCACGATATGACCGAAGAATTGCGTCACGACGCGCGAGCTTCCTTCCTTCGGTGTGTGGATCGAATCGAGTCCGGCGCCGATCCAGTTGAAGGGACGGAAGAGCGTGAAGTTGAGGCCTTGCTCCATGCCGTAGCCCCAGATCACACGATCCATCAGTTGCTTGGCGCAGGAGTAAATCCAGCGCGGCTTGTTGATGGGGCCGCAGATCAGTTCGGATTCCTCGGGATCGAATTCCTCGTCATGGCACATGCCATAGACTTCCGAGGTTGACGGGAACACGAGGTGCTTGTTGTACTTCACGGCGGAGCGCACGATAGGCAGGTTCGCCTCGAAGTCGAGTTCGAACACGCGCAGCGGCTGCTTCACGTAGGTGGAAGGCGTTGCAATCGCTACCAGCGGCAGGATCACATCGCACTTCTTCACGTGGTACTCGACCCACTCCTTGTTGATCGTGATGTCGCCTTCGAAGAAATGCATGCGGCTCTTGTAGGCATCATTTTGCAGCAGATCGGTGATGCGGTCGGTCATCATGTCCATGCCGAACACGTGCCAGTCGGTGGTTTCCAGGATGCGTTTGGATAAATGGTGTCCGATGAAGCCGTTGACGCCGAGGATCAGGATTTTTTTCATGGCGGGTTATTCTTGAGTGATGGTGGTATCCGGATGGCGTTGCGCGCATTCCAGCGCATGCTGCAGTTCGGAAGGCGATACCGGTTTGTCGTTTTCCAGGAGCTCGTCAATCCGTATGGCCTTGCCGTCGCCGCACATGCCGTAAATGCAGTCGTCCTTGACCCCCAGTCCGTGGGGCAGATTCAGGTCTTGCTGGCGCGACAGGCGTGCCTTGGCGATGATAAACGTTCGTGTCCCCAGCGAAGTCCATGCGCCAGGGTAGGGCGGCGCCACTGCGCGATGGAGGTTGTAGACGGTTTGCGCCGGCTGCAACCAGTCGATCCGGCCGTCCTCCGGCTTTCGCCCACCGAAATAGCTACCCTTCGACAAGTCGTTCGGCAACTTTGGTGTGTGCCCGGCAAGCATGGCGGGAAGCACGGTCCAGAGCGCCTGCTCGGCGGCCACGGTGACCTTGCCGAACACTTCATGCGCGGTGTCGTCCGGCAGGATCGGCACGGCAACCTGTGCGGCGATGGCACCGGCGTCCGGCTTGGCCGTCATTTCATGCAAGGTGGCTCCGGTCTCGGTTTCGCCATGCAGCACGGCCCAGTTGATGGGTACGCGACCGCGATACCTCGGCAGCAGCGAACCATGCATGTTGTAGGCGCCATGCTTTGCCAAAGCCAGCAGTCCCGCGGGCAGCATGTGGCGGTAATAGAAGCTGAAAATGAAATCCGGCTCGGCGGCGCGTACTTTCGCGATCAGATCAGGTGACGCCGGATCGTCCGGCGTCACGAAAGGAATGTCCTGCTCTGCGCATAGCGCGGCGACGGAATCGAACCAGATCTTTTCGGCCGGATTGTCCTTGTGGGTGACGACAAGCGCGACCTCGAGCCCGCGAGCGAGCAGGACCTTGAGGCAACGCACACCGACATTGTGGTAGGCGAAGACGACGGCACGCATGCTGTTCATTCCCGCGCGTTCGAGATGGACGACACGTTGACGCGCTCATCCTGCTCTTCGAGGATCGCCTGGATCACGTAGCGCGGACGGCCACGCACCTGCTGGTAGATCCGGCCGACGTATTCGCCGACCAATCCGATGCCGAACAGGATCACACCCATCAGGAAGAAGTCGAGCGCGAAGAGCGTGAATACGCCTTGCACTTCCGATCCCAGCACGAAGCGTCGCACGATCAGCGCGACGAACAGGGCCGCCGACAGGATGGCGAGGGCAATGCCGACCAGGGAGAACGCCTGCAGCGGCATCAGCGAAAAGCCGGTGATCAGGTCGAAATTCAGGCGGATCAGGCTGTAGAGCGAATACTTCGATTCGCCGGCGGTGCGCTCTTCGTGTTCCACCACGATTTCGGTCGGCTTGCGGGCGAAGGTGTACGCAAGTGCCGGGATGAAGGTATTCACCTCGTTGCACTGGTTCACAAGATCAATGATGTTGCGGCCATAGGCGCGCAGCATGTTGCCCTGGTCGGTCATCTTGATGTGGGTGAGCTTTTCGCGCAGGTAATTCATCGCCCGTGACGCGTGCTTGCGCCAGGCGACGTCCTGCCGCTCGCGGCGCACCGAGCCAACGTAGTCGTAGCCCTCGCGCATCTTCGCGATCAGGCTGCCGATCTCCTCTGGCGGATTCTGCAGGTCGGCATCAAGGGTGACGACAATGTTCCCGCGCGTGGCTTGGAAGCCGGCGAGGATCGCCATGTGCTGGCCGTAGTTACCGTTGAATAGTACGACGCGCGTCACGTCAGGCCGTGCGCGGAACTGGTCGGCGAGGATCTGCGCCGAGTGGTCGCGGCTGCCGTCATTGACGAATACGATTTCGTAGGACATGCCCAGCGTGTCAAGCGCCGGGTAGAGGCGGCTGAACAGCCGCGCAAGCCCCGCCTCTTCGTTGTACACCGGAATGACGACGGATAGTTCTGGTTTCATCAATCGCTGGTTTATTCTTGTTGAAGGATTGATTTTACCGCGCCGGCCACGCGTTCCACATCGTTTTCTGTCATTGCGGTAAACATTGGCAAGGTAACGATCTGCCGCCCAATGCGTTCCGCAATGGGAAACATGCCTTCGGCAAAGCCGCGCTCGCGGTAGAGCTTGAACAAATGGATCGCCGGGTAATGATATCCAGTACCGATATTCAAGTTCGCCATGCGCGCCATGAAATCGGCTCGGCGGATGCGCTCGGGCAGCACGATCTGGAACATATGCCAGTTCGACTGCTCGAAATCGGCGACCGGCAACTGTGCGCCGTACCTTGCTTCGAAGTCGGCGCCGAATGCCGCAAAGTAATGGCGAGCCAGCGCACGTCGCTTCGCCGTGACGGTGTCGATCCCGGCGAACTGTCCGAGTCCGATCGTCGCAGCGATATCGGTCATGTTGAACTTGCCTCCGAGGACATCGACTTCGATGCCGTCGTAGCCGCTGCGGGTGACGCCCTGCAGCCGGTATTTTTCCGCCAGTGCAGCTTCCTCAGCATCGTTCAGGACCAGGCAGCCACCTTCCGATGTGGTGATGTTCTTGTTGGCCTGGAAGCTGAATGAAACGAGATCTCCGAATGCGCCGATGCGCTTGCCGTGCCAGGTCGATCCGAGGGCTTGTGCCGCATCTTCGACTACCCGCAGGTGATGGTGTTTTGCGATCGCATACAGGCGGTCCATGTCGACAGGCAGGCCGGCCAGGTAAACCGGGATAATCGCCTTCGTGCGCGGGGTGATCGCGGCTTCAAGCTTGTCCAGGTCGATGTTGCGCGTGACCGGATCCACATCCGCAAAGACCGGAGTCGCACCGACTTCAAGGATCACATTGGCTGTCGCGACCCAGGATATCGGCGTGGTGATGACTTCGTCGCCCGGGCCGACGCCGGCGATGCGCAATGCGATCTCCATGGTGCAGGTGCCGGAATTGAATGTACGTACCAGCCGTCCGCCGAAATACTCCGAAAGCTTTGCTTCGAATGCCTGGACCTTGGGCCCGCTTGTGATCCAGCCCGAGCGCAGGACATCTGCGACAGCTGCAATGGTCGACTCATCGATGGTCGGTCGCGAGAAGGGAAGAAAGGTATCGGTCATGAATGAATTGTTTATTTGTTGAATCGTATTGCTCAGCTGCGCGCGAGGAGCACGACGCCAATGACGATCACGCCGATGGCGAGCATGCGCTGCATCGAAACGGCTTCGCCGAGAAAATACCAGGCGCCGATGGCGTTGACGATATACCCGATCGAAAGCATCGGGTATGCGATCGTTACATCCACCCGCGACAGGCCGATGATCCACACGACGACCGACAGCACGTAGCACCCAAGGCCACCGATGATCGGCATCTGGGTGGCCACTTTCAGGCCGGTCTCAAACCAGTTCGAGGCGGTCAAGTGGATCGCGCCGACCGCGTTGGTGCCGGCTTTCAGGAGCAGTTGCGCGAGCGCATTGAGGAAGATGCCGGTAAGGATGAATCCGAAGGTAGGAAGGGTCATGAGGCTGGCTTGTCTTGCACGGCATTTGTCACAATTACCCGTCGTGGGTCCTGGGCAATGATCCGGATCGGCAAATTGTCTTTTTGCATTTTCGCAAGCATATCAGGCCGCACGATCGCCAGCGACTTTTTACCTGCCCGCGCCTCGGCGCTCCACTTTGCGGCAAAGGTTTCGTAGGACGGAATCCAGAGCTGGGGTTCCTGCTGCAGGCCGAAATCCATCTCATCCGCGTGTTCGACCAGCGTCAAGGTGCGCCCGAGGTAGAAGGGCAGCGCTTGCTCATACAGCCCGACCGCGTAGACCGGTGTATCCGGCGCCAGCTCCGCCTTGATCGCCGCTAGGTGCTCGGTGCCGGCCTTGTAACGGCCCAAGGGCTCATGGCCCGCGATTAACAAAAGCACAAGGAGAAAGCTGGAAATGGCCAGTGCGGCAAACGACCAGTCGCGCCGGCGTTTTGCCCACGCAATGGCCAGCAGGCCGCCCGCGAGCCCGACCGCGCCAGCCGCAATGGCCCAGGGAACATAAGCCTGAAACAGCGGCTTGTCGTAGGAGGAAGATGCGAGTGATGCAAATCGTGGCGCAAGCACGAGGCCTACGGTCGACAGGAGCGCAATCAGCCCTGCGTTGATCAGCAGCACCTTGCGCGATGCGTCCTCGAGATAACAGGCGATAAGGATTGCCAGTGCCGGGAAAATCGGCAGGATATAGGACACCAGCTTCGAGTTCGAGATACTGAAAAAGAAGAAGATGAAAACGGCCCAGATCAGCAGCATGAGCTTCGGCTGGAAGCCCGGGGTGCGCTCGCGCCAGGCGTGCCACAGGCTTTGAGGGAGCATCGCGAGCCACGGAATGATGCCGAGCAGCAGGACGGGGATGAAATAATGCCAGGGGCCGGTACGATGATGGACCTTGGTTGTAAAGCGTTCGAAGTGTTCGTGGATGAAGAAGAAATGGGGAAATTCCGGATTCTTCATTGATACGAGGATGAACCAGGGCGCGGTGATCGCAAGGAACAGCGGCACGCCCCCGGCGAAATTCAGGCGTTTCCACATCGCCCAGTCACGCGCGAACAGGGTGTAGAGCACAAGCACCGCACCGGGCAAGACCAGACCGATCAGGCCTTTCGAGAGGACGGCGAGTCCCATGCCTGCCCAGCAGGCAAGCATCCATCGCCGGCTCTCGGCGGGCGTCGCGTCCTTGCGCTGCGCGATGAGCAGGCTGCACAGGGCGATGTTCATCATTGCGGCCAGACCCATGTCGAGCGTATTGAAGTGGCCGAGGCCCACCCAGAGCAGGCTTGAGCCAAGCACCAGGCCGGTATTGAAGCCCACGCGCTCCCCGAACAGGCGGCGCGCGGTGTAGGCAGACAGCAGGATGCCGAACAGGCCGCACAGCCCGGTCCAAAGGCGCGCCTGCCATTCGCCAATACCGAAGGCGTGAAAGGCCAGGGCCGTCATCCAGGTCTGCAGGGGCGGCTTTTCGAAATACTTGATGCCGTTCAGCCGGGTGGTGATCCAGTCACCGGTAGCGAACATTTCGCGCGCCATTTCCGCGTAGCGGCCCTCGTCGGTCGGCACAAGGGTGCGCATATCCAGCGAATAAAACCAGAGTATGGAAAACAGCAGGAGCAAGGCCCAGACGGCCGCTTTCGATTTATGCAGTTCGGTCATGTGAGGCGCACCTGAGCGCGATCAGTCAAAAAGGAGTGCCAGGGCGACGCGGCGTCCCTCGGCCATCAGAATGTTATAGGTGCGGCAGGCGGCCTGGCTGTCCATGCATTCGACGCCGATGCGGCGGTCGGTCAGGCAGGTGGTCAGGCGCGGGTGAATGAAACGCTGGCGCCGGCCGGTGCCGAGGATCACCACGTCGGGGTTGGCCGCATCGATCGATGCGAAATCCTCGGGGGTGAGCGCGTCGAAAGAGGCAACCTTCCATGGCACCGGGGCGACTTCCGGCATGACGATCAGGTTGTAGTCGAACCGCACCGCGTTGATTTCGACGGCGTCGTCGTGATAGGCAGTGACAGTCTGGTAATGCTGGGGCGTGGTGGAATGGAGCTTCATGGTCGTTAAGACAAGCGGAAAGGCGTGAATTTCCGACAATCCTTCGGAAAAAGATTGGGCATTGTAGCGTTTCTGGTGTTAAAAGACCTTGTCACACATTGATAAAACGGGTTGCTTTCGGCAAAATGGGTATTTTGGCGGTGCAGCATTGCATCCCAAATCTTGCCTTTACTACAAGGGATTGCACGCGTGCGACTGATTCAGAAATCCAGAAAACTTGCCGACGTTTGTTACGACATCCGCGGCCCCGTCCTGGAAAAAGCCAGGCAGATGGAGGAAGAGGGCCATCGGATCATCAAATTGAATATCGGTAACCTCGCCGTGTTCGGCTTCGACGCACCGGACGAGATCGTGCAGGACATGATCCTCAATATCTCGAACGCCGCAGGTTATACCGACTCCAAGGGCATGTTCGCGCCGCGCAAGGCGATCATGCATTACACGCAGGAAAAGAAGATCGAGGGCGTCGCCATCGATGACATCTACATCGGCAACGGCGCGTCCGAGCTGATCGTGATGGGCATGAATGCGTTGCTCAACTCGGGTGACGAAGTGCTGGTTCCTGCGCCGGACTATCCGTTGTGGACGGCGGCCGTAAGCCTGTCCGGCGGCACACCGGTGCATTACATTTGCGACGAAGAGTCGGGATGGCTGCCGGACATCAACGACATCAAGAAGAAGATCACCTCGAATACCAAGGCCATCGTCGTGATCAATCCAAACAATCCGACCGGCGCCCTGTATCCGGTTGAATTGCTGCAGCAGATCGTGGAGGTCGCGCGCCAGCATCAGCTGATCGTGTTCGCGGACGAGATTTACGACAAGACACTGTACGATGGGGAAACGCATACCTCGATCGCGTCGCTGGCCGACGACGTGCTGTTCCTGACACTCAACGGGCTATCGAAGAATTACCGCTCCTGCGGCTACCGCGCTGGCTGGATGGTGGTGTCGGGCGATAAGAAACCCGCGAAGGATTACATCGAAGGCCTGAACATGCTCGCGTCGATGCGGCTGTGCGCGAACACGCCCGGCCAGTACGCAATTCAGACAGCGCTGGGTGGTTATCAAAGCATCAACGACCTGGTCAATCCGGGCGGGCGGCTCCTGAAGCAGCGCGATCTGGCGCACAAGCTGCTGACCGATATTCCCGGCGTGAGCTGCGTGAAACCGAAGTCTGCCCTATACATGTTCCCGCGCCTTGACCCGAAGATGTATCCGATTGCGGATGACCAGCAATTCGCTTATGACCTGCTGGCGGAAGAAAAGGTGCTGATCGTGCAGGGCACCGGCTTCAACTGGATCGCGCCGGATCACTTCCGCGTTGTGTTCCTGCCCAATTCGGACGACCTGACCGATGCCATCGGCAGGATTGGCCGCTTCCTGGAAAGCTATCGCAAGCGGCACGCCATCGCCGCGTAGTCCCTGCATTCGAGTGGTTTATTGTTCCGGCGTAGGCCGGATTCCGGCAGCATTTTATTTTTTGAAGACTATGAAACCCATCAAAGTAGGCTTGTTAGGCATCGGTACCGTCGGTTCCGGCACGTTCAATGTATTGAAGCGCAACCAGGAAGAAATTACCCGGCGCGCCGGCCGCAGTATTCAGATCACGATGGTGGCCGACCTGAACGTCGCTCGCGCGAAAGAGCTGACCAACGGTGAATGCGAAGTCGTGAACGATGCCAACCTGGTGGTGAACAACCCGGAAATCGATATCGTTATCGAACTGATCGGCGGCTACGGCATTGCCAAGGAACTGGTGCTGAAGGCGATCGCCAATGGCAAGCATGTCGTCACCGCCAACAAGGCGCTGCTGGCGACACACGGTAACGAGATCTTCAAGGCAGCCCAGGACAAGGGCGTGATGGTAGCGTTCGAAGCGGCCGTGGCCGGTGGCATCCCGATCATCAAGGCGCTGCGCGAAGGCCTGACCGCCAATCGCATCGAATGGGCCGCGGGCATCATTAATGGCACCACGAATTTCATCCTGTCCGAGATGCGCGAGAAGGGCCTCGACTTCGACGTCGTGCTGAAGGAAGCGCAACGCCTCGGCTACGCGGAAGCCGATCCGACCTTCGACATTGAAGGCATCGACGCCGCACACAAGGCAACCATCATGTCCGCGATTGCATTCGGCATCCCGGTGCAGTTCGACAAGGCCTACGTGGAAGGCATCACCAAGCTGCAGGCCACCGATATCCGCTATGCCGAACAGCTCGGCTACCGCATCAAGCTGCTCGGCATTACCCGGCGCACGCCGCAAGGCATCGAGCTGCGCGTGCACCCGACCCTGATTCCGGCCAAGCGCCTGATAGCGAATGTGGAAGGTGCGATGAATGCCGTGCTGGTGCAGGGCGACGCCGTCGGCGCGACGCTGTATTACGGCAAGGGCGCCGGCTCGGAACCGACCGCATCAGCGGTGATCGCCGACCTGGTTGATATCACCCGCCTTGCAACGGCCGACCCGGAACACCGCGTGCCGCATCTTGCGTTCCAGCCGAACGCAATGACTGACACGCCGATCCTGCCGATCTCGGAAGTCACCACCAGTTACTACCTGCGCATGCAGGTGGCGGACCAGCCGGGTGTGCTGGCCGATGTTACGCGCATCCTCGCAGATTCGACGATTTCCATCGATGCGATGCTGCAGAAGGAACCGGCGGAAGGCGAGACCGAGACCGACATCATCATGCTGACGCACCAGACGCAGGAAAAGAACATCGAAGCGGCGATCGCGAAGATCGAGGCACTGCCGACCGTCGTCGGCCAAGTGACCAAGATCCGCCTCGAGCAATTGAGCTAAGCCATTCTTCGGCGCGGGCGACGCTGCCCGCGTGCGAATGCCGACAAAGGCGCGCCCACCGGACAGGTCGGCGCGCCTTTTTTACGTCTGTTCTTATCGGTGGATGACCACGAGCAAGGCCTTCGCTTCGGCCTTGCCGGCATTGACGATGGCATGCGGTCGGTCGGCCTGGTAACGCGCGGTACCGCCGGCCTTCAATTTCTTTGTGCTGTTGTCCACCTGCACATCCACTGCGCCGCTCAGCAGCGTGAGATGTTCGACCGTCCCGGGATCGTGCGGGGTGGACCGAAGTGCGCCCTCTGGCGCCAGCGTCAGCTCATACCACTCGAACTTCCCCGCCAAATCCATTGGCCCGAGGATGCGCAGCACGTAGCCGGAGTGGGTGCCGGGCAACGTTGGCGTCTCATGCGGTTCGAGCACATGGATCACCTCGGTTTCTTCGGCGTTTGTCGCCAGCAACTCTTCGATGCCGATGCCTAGCGCATTGGCCAGCCGCCACGCGACGGCAATTGTCGGGTTGGCCTTCTCCCGCTCGATTTGCGAAAGCATGGATTTTGATACGCCGGCGGCACGTGAGAGGTCCTCGAGTGTCAAACCGCGTTTCAGGCGGATTTTCTGCAGGGTAGCGCCAACTTCGGGCGGCGAACTGGGACTAGGGGTCTTTTTCATGAAAGACGCTTGCAAAGTTTAGTGAGACTGTTAATATTCAATATATCGAACAAAAGTTCTTTATATCGTATTTGTGCAAAAATATTGAACTCCGATCCTACCAGAAGGATGGTGGGAAAAGTAACAGTTTCCATGACTACGATTCCCTTCATGTGGTGCGATCTTTATTGGCGGAGATGACGATGACTTCGGGCAATGCAAGGCAGGATTTCTACAACGGTTTGGCGCTCAACCTGGAAAGCCTGCGCGAACAGGGGCTCTACAAGCCGGAGCGCGTGATCAGTTCGCGCCAGGGCGCGGAAGTGGTGTGCGACGACGGACGCAGGCTCATCAATCTGTGCGCCAACAATTATCTCGGCCTGTCAGGCGACGAGGCCACCGTCAAGGCTGCCATCGAAGCGACCGAAAAATACGGATACGGTCTATCGTCGGTGCGCTTCATCTGCGGTACGCAAACCGTGCACAAGCAGCTGGAGCGGGCGCTGGCGGAATTCCTTGGTATGGAGGACGCCATCCTGTATGCCGCGGCCTTCGATGCCAATGGCGGCCTGTTCGAGCCGCTGTTCGACGAGAACGACGTCATCATTTCCGATGCGCTGAACCACGCATCCATCATCGACGGCATTCGGCTCTGCAAGGCAGCACGTTATCGCTATGAGCACAACGACATGGCCGATCTCGAGAAGCAGTTGCAGGCGGCCGAAGGCAAGCGCCACAAGATCATCGCTACCGACGGCGTGTTTTCGATGGACGGTACTATCGCTCAGCTCGACAGGATTTGCGATCTTGCGGATCGCTACGATGCCCTGGTGATGATCGACGAATGCCATGCCACTGGCTTCATGGGCGAAACCGGGCGTGGCACGCATGAGCATCACAAGGTGATGGGACGAATCGACATCATCACCGGCACACTCGGCAAGGCGCTCGGCGGCGCAATGGGCGGCTTTACAGCGGCGCGGCGCGAAGTGGTACAGACGCTGCGCCAGAAATCACGCCCCTACCTGTTTTCCAATTCACTTGCTCCCGCAATTGCCGGCGCTTCGCTGGCGGTTCTGGAGCGCCTGTCGTCCTCGACCGAATTGCGCGACCGTCTGCATGCGAGCACCGCGTACTTCCGCAAGGCGATCAGCGAGATTGGCTTCACCATCAAGCCGGGCACGCACCCTGTGGTGCCGGTGATGCTGTTCGATGCGCCGCTGGCACAGAAATTCGCACAGCGCCTGTACGACCTCGGTGTCCTTGTGACCGGCTTCTTCTATCCAGTGGTGCCGATGGGCCAGGCGCGGGTCCGGGTGCAATTGTCCGCGGCGCACACCACGGAACAGCTGGATCGCGCCCTGGCCGCATTCAAACAGGCCGGGCAGGAACTTGGCCTGCTGAAGAGCTGAAGGAGAAGATGAATGGAACGAGTCCTGGTCATCGGTGCCAACGGGCAGATCGGAAGTGAGCTGGTCGAGGCGCTTGTCGCGAAGCATGGCGTCGGCAATGTGGTGGCGGCCGACATCGGCCCGCGCAGCCTGTTCGGCGCCACTCCTTATGAAACAGTGGATGTGCTCGACACCAGTCGCTTGGCGCAGGTGGTCGACAGCTATCGCATCACCCAGGTCTATCAGCTGGCGGCGCTGCTGTCGGTGACAGGCGAGCAGGCGCCGCTCAAGGCGTGGACGCTCAACATGAACGGGCTGCTGAACATCCTCGAGCTGGCGCGTGAGCGAGGGCAGGCGGGTAAGCCCCTGAAGGTATTCTGGCCGTCGTCGATCGCTGCCTTCGGACCGCATACGCCGGCGGTCGACACGCCGCAACTGTCGGTGATGGACCCGACCACGATCTACGGCATCAGCAAGCAGGCGGGCGAGCGCCTTTGCGAGTATTACTTCACGAAGTTCGGCGTGGATGTGCGCAGCATCCGCTATCCGGGCATCATCAGCTACAAGTCCCCGCCCGGCGGCGGTACCACGGATTATGCAATCGCCATCTTCCATGCTGCCCAACGCGGCGAGACATACACCTGCTTCCTGGCGCCGGAAACCACGCTGCCGATGATCTACATGCCGGACGCCATCCGCGCGACTATCGAGCTGATGGATGCGCCGGCTGTGCAGATCCGTGTCCGTTCGTCCTACAACGTGGCCGGCCTAAGCTTCAGCCCGCGCGAACTGGCCGAGGCGATCCGGCGGCGCGTCCCGCAGTTCGAGATCCGCTATCAGCCGGACCATCGGCAGGCGATCGCAGAGAGCTGGCCGCACAGCCTGGATGACACCTATGCCCGTGCAGACTGGGGGTGGAAGGCGGAAACCGGCCTGAGAGAGCTTGTTGACGACATGTTGAAGCACATTCCGGCACGGCCACGCGAGGCGGCACGACGGGAACTGCACCACGTCGCTTGAGGAATTTGGCGTTCCGCGGCAGGGCGGCAGTTATAATGAGAAGTTAAACGCCTGTTGGGCTGGCTGGTGAGGTCCGCAAGGCAAGAAAGCATTCTCATTATCAAATTTTTAATTGTTTATGCAATACGTCTCTACACGCGGTCAAGCCCCGGCGCAGTCCTTTTCACAGATCCTGTTGGGCGGCCTCGCCCCGGACGGCGGTCTGTATTTGCCGGTCGAGTATCCCAAGGTCGGCAATGCGGAGCTCGACGCGTGGCGCAAGCTGTCCTACGCAGACCTTGCGGTAGAGGTATTGAAGAAGTTCGCGACCGATATCCCGGAAGCAGACCTGAAGACGCTGGCTCACAAGACCTACACGGCGGACGTATATCGCAATGCGCGTACCGGTGAAGATGCTTCGCAGATCACGCCCCTGCGCGTGCTGGAAGACAGGGATGGCCGCAAACTGATTTTGCAGGCCCTGTCCAACGGACCGACGCTGGCCTTCAAGGACATGGCGATGCAACTGCTCGGCAACCTGTTCGAGTATGCGCTGGCAAAGCAGCATGCCGAGCTGAACATCTTCGGCGCCACGTCCGGCGACACCGGTAGCGCGGCGGAATACGCGATGCGCGGCAAGAAGGGCATTCGCGTCTTCATGCTCTCGCCGTACAAGAAGATGAGTGCGTTCCAGACCGCGCAGATGTTCAGTCTGCAGGATCCGAACATTTTCAACATCGCCGTAGAAGGCGTGTTCGACGACTGCCAGGACATGGTGAAGGCCGTCTCGAACGACCTTGAATTCAAGACGCGCCAAAAAATCGGCACCGTCAACTCGATCAACTGGGCACGCGTCGTAGCGCAGGTGGTCTACTACTTCCGCGGCTACCTCGCCGCGACCACCAGCAACGACCAGAAAGTCTCCTTCACTGTCCCCTCCGGCAACTTCGGCAATATTTGTGCCGGCCACATCGCGCGCATGATGGGGCTGCCGATTGATCGGCTGGTCGTGGCGACCAATGAGAACGATGTTCTCGACGAATTTTTCCGCACCGGGGTCTATCGCGTGCGCAAGTCGGCCGAGACCCATCACACCACCAGCCCGAGCATGGACATCAGCAAGGCGTCCAACTTCGAGCGGTTCATTTTCGATCTGCTCGGCCGCGACGCGGAGCGCGTGCGTGCCTTGTTCCGGAAGGTGGACACGCACGGTGGCTTCGACCTGTCCGGCAAGCCGGGCAGCGACGGCGACGAGTTCGGGAAGGTCGCTCAGTATGGCTTCGTGTCGGGCAAGTCGGTGCACCAGGATCGCATTGCGACGATCCGTGACGTGCACGCGAAATTCGGCGTGACGATCGATACACACACCGCTGACGGCGTGAAGGTCGCGCGCGAACATGTGGCGGCCGGCGTGCCGATGATCGTGCTGGAAACAGCACTGCCGGCCAAGTTCAATGAAACCATCCGCGAAGCGCTCGGCCGAGATGCCGAGCGGCCGGCTGGTTTCGAGAACATCGAGTCGCTGCCGCAGCGCTTCGAAGTAATGCCGGCGGATGTCGAGAAGATGAAGACCTTTATTGCGAAGCACACTGGCCTGTAATCAAGGCACCTGTTGATATGGCTGAAAAGAAACCGATGTTGACCGCTGCCGAGGCACTCGATTTCCTCCTCTCCGCGGTGCGTCCGATCACGGACATGGAAACGCTGCCGACGCTGGAGACGAACGGCCGCGTGCTCGCCGTCGCCCAGGCCTCGCAACTCAACGTGCCGCCGATGGATAACACCCAGATGGACGGCTACGCGGTACGCGCTGCCGATTGCGCCAGCGGCAGCGCGAGGCTGAAGGTATCCCAGCGCATTCCTGCTGGCCACGTCGGCGATCCGCTGCAGCCGGGAACGGCCGCGCGCATCTTCACCGGCGCGATGATCCCGCAGGGCGCCGATGCCGTCGTGATGCAGGAGCAATGCGAAGGGGAAAAGGCCGCCGAGGGCGACTTCGTCACGATCCGGCATGCACCGCAACCGGGGGAATGGATCCGCCGCGCCGGCGAGGATATCCAGGCAGGCAGCACGATTCTTGCCGTTGGCACGCGGCTGCGTGCGCAGGAGCTTGGACTGGCCGCATCGGTTGGCCTCGCGAATTTGCCAGTGGTGCGCAGGCCGCGCGTCGCAGTGTTCTTCACCGGCGACGAGCTGGCGATGCCGGGCGAGTCGCTGAAACCCGGCGCCATCTACAACTCCAACCGATTCACCTTGCGTGGCCTGCTGGAAAACCTCGGCTGCGACATCACCGATTACGGCATCGTGCCTGATTCGCTGGATGCCACGCGCGAGACCCTGCGCAAGGCGGCGGCGGAGCATGACCTGATCATCACCTCGGGCGGCGTATCGGTCGGCGAGGAAGACCACATCAAGCCGGCGGTCGAGGCCGAAGGGCGGCTGAACATGTGGCAGATCGCGATCAAGCCCGGCAAGCCGCTGGCCTTCGGCGAAGTCAACCGCGCCGGCAAGCAGCCGGCATTCTTCATCGGCCTGCCCGGCAATCCGGTATCGAGCTTCGTCACCTTCCTGCTGTTCGTGCGGCCCTTCCTGCTGCGCCTGCAAGGTGTGGTTGATGTCACGCCAAGGTCTTTCAGCATGCGTGCCGATTTCGCCCTGCCGAAGGCGGATAGACGCAATGAATTCCTGCGCGCACGCATCAATGCCTCGGGCGGGCTCGACCTGTTCCGCAACCAGAGCTCGGCGGTCCTGACCTCGACGGTCTGGGGCGATGGCCTGGTGGACAATCCCGCCGGCCAGACGGTTGCAGCGGGCGACACGGTACGATTCATTCCTTTCAGCGAGTTGCTTTTCTAGACAAGATGCAGATCCAGCTTCGCTTTTTTGCCAGCGTGCGTGAAGCCCTGGGAACCGGACAGGAAAGCGTGACGCTTCCTACGGATGTCGTTACTGTCGGCGACGTGCGGAATTTCCTGCGCGCGCGCGGCGGCGCGTGGGCCGATACGCTCGCGGAGGGACGTGCATTGCGCATGGCCTACAACCAGGTAATGACGAGTGCCGACACCCGGATCGGCGAAGGCGGCGAAGTCGCGTTTTTCCCGCCCGTGACAGGCGGTTAGCAAGCCATGGCAATTCGTATCCAAACCCAGGATTTCGACCTCGGCAAGGAGGTCGCCGACCTGCGGGCCGGCCAGCCGCAGGTAGGTGCCGTGGTGGCATTCGTCGGCACGGTGCGTGACATGAACGACGGCGCCGGCGTGAGCGAGATGGAGCTGGAGCACTATCCGGGCATGACGGAGAAGGCACTGGAAGACATCGTGGCACAGGCGAAGGCGCGCTGGTCGATCTTCGATACGCTGGTCATCCACCGTGTCGGACCGCTCAAGCCTTTGGACCAGATCGTGCTGGCGGCGGTAACGTCGGCGCATCGCGGCGAGGCATTCGCCGCCTGCGAATTCATCATGGATTACCTGAAAACCCAGGCGCCGTTCTGGAAGAAGGAGCAAATCCCGCAGGGCGCGCGCTGGGTCGACGCCCGCGTGGCCGACGACAAGGCGCTGGCCAAGTGGGGCATCCAGTCCAATAACAGCGATAGCAGCGGCGGACAGGGATGAGCTGGCTGGCGATTGGCGTCGGCGCCGCTCTCGGGGCGTGGTTGCGCTGGGGACTGGGGCTGTGGCTGAACGCCCTTCACGCCAAATTGCCTTGGGGTACGGTTGCTGCGAATTTCAGTGGCGGTTACCTGATCGGGATCGGCGTCGGTTTCTTTGCCGCCCATCCGAACCTCTCGCCGGAGTGGCGCCTTTTCATCGTCACCGGCTTTCTCGGCGGTCTGACCACGTTCTCTTCATTCTCCGCCGAATCCATGGTGCTGCTGCAACGCGGAGACTATGGGTGGGCGCTCATCCATAGCGCGCTCCACCTGGTTGGATCGATTGCTTTCTGTTTTGCCGGCTTCGCGTCCTATCGCGCCATCTCGGGTTAATTCAGCGCCATCCCGGCGCTCGGCATGAGCATTCCCGGCATGCTTAGGTTCAATTCCCACTCAGCAGCTTTCACGGCATCCTTTAGCAGGGAGCAGAAGCCGTGCAGCACCGTCTGCGAAAAGGCAATCTCGAAACCCGGGCCCTCGTGCGGCGCGAGATTCATCCGTATCGGCTCATTGGGGTTAAGGGTGAAGTTGACGGCGGCCACGAGTATCGGTGCTTCGCCTAGTGGATACGCCTGGATCGAGGTCTCGTAGGGATTGTTGAAGCTGCCGCTCTCCCTGATTTCCTCGACGCTGGCGAAGTGGTCCATGCCGACGATGTCCGCGCTGGCGTGGGCAGCCAATGGTTGGTCGAGCGCGACCTGTTTTTCCAGTGCATCAATAATGACCGGCCAGAGGTTGCGGACCAGGCGACGTGTCAGCCAGGCCCTCACTTCCTGCAAGCCCTCATCCTCACCCTTGAACGATGCGCGGCAGAGCAGGCGGTCTTCCTCCGCCGAATAAGTCACTTGAATTTGATGCAATTCCATTCCAATCTGATTCCAGTGAGGACAGAATCAAATGTCCATTCTTGAAATGTTGTTTGTCGCCCTAATCTAGCTGTCAAACGAATTCTGGAGAAGATTCCATGCGTCTCGACAAACTGACAACCAAGTTGCAAGAAGCTCTTGCCGATGCCCAAAGCCAGGCAGTCGGCAATGATAACCAATACATTGAACCGGCGCACGTTCTGATCGCCCTCCTGAACCAGGAGGATGGCGGCGCGCGCTCCTTGTTGCAGCGAGCCGGCGTGAACGTCGGCGGCCTGCAGAACGGCCTGAAAAGTGCGCTGGAACGTCTGCCTAAAGTGTCCGGCACCGGCGGCGAAGTGCAGATCGGGCGCGAGACCGTTGCACTGCTGAACCTGGCCGACAAGGAAGCGCAGAAACGCGGCGACCAGTTCATCGCCAGTGAAATGGTGCTGCTCGCCCTGACCGAAGACAAGTCGGAGGCCGGCCGGCTTGCCCGCGAAAACGGACTGACGCGCAAGGCCCTCGAAGCGGCCATTACCGCCGTGCGCGGTGGTGGCAACGTGAACTCGGCGGATGCCGAAGGCCAACGCGAAGCCCTCAAGAAATATACGCTCGACCTGACCGAACGTGCTCGCGCCGGCAAACTCGACCCGGTGATTGGCCGCGACGATGAAATCCGCCGCGCGATCCAGGTACTGCAGCGCCGCACCAAGAACAATCCGGTGCTCATCGGCGAACCGGGCGTAGGCAAGACTGCGATCGTCGAAGGGCTCGCGCAACGCATCGTCAACGGCGAAGTGCCGGAGAGCCTGAAGGGCAAGCGCGTTCTGTCGCTCGATATGGCCGCCTTGCTCGCTGGCGCGAAGTACCGCGGCGAGTTCGAGGAACGCCTGAAGGCGGTGCTCAAGGAAATGGCACAGGATCAGGGTCAGACCATCGTCTTCATCGACGAGCTGCATACCATGGTCGGCGCGGGCAAGGCCGAGGGCGCGATCGATGCCGGCAACATGTTGAAGCCGGCGCTGGCCCGCGGCGAACTACATTGCATCGGCGCGACCACACTCGACGAGTATCGCAAGTACGTCGAGAAGGATGCCGCGCTGGAACGCCGCTTCCAGAAGATCATGGTGGAAGAACCGAGCGTGGAAGCTACCATCGCAATCCTGCGCGGCCTGCAGGAGAAATATGAAGTGCACCACGGTGTCGAGATCACCGACCCGGCAATCGTCGCGGCAGCGGAGCTGTCGCACCGCTATATCACCGATCGCTTTCTGCCAGACAAGGCCATCGACTTGATCGACGAAGCCGCATCGAAGATCAAGATCGAAATCGATTCCAAGCCGGAAGTGATGGACAAGCTCGACCGCCGGCTGATCCAGCTGAAGATCGAGCGCGAAGCGGTGCGCAAGGAAACTGACGAAGCATCGCAGAAGCGCCTCGGCCTGATCGAGGAGGAGATCCATCGCCTTGAGCGCGAATACGCCGACCTGGAAGAAATCTGGAAAGCCGAGAAGTCGGCGGTGCAGGGCACCCAGGCGATCAAGGAGGAGATCGAGCAGGTCAAGCTGCAGATGGAAGAGGCCAAGCGCAAGGGCGACTGGCAGAAGATGTCCGAACTGCAGTACGGCAGGCTGCCGCAGCTGGAAGCGCTGCTCAAGCAGGCCGACAAGGATGTCGACGAGGAAAAGCAGCGCGACCAGCGCAAGCTGGTGCGTACCCAGGTCGGCGCGGACGAAATCGCCGAAGTGGTGTCGCGCGCAACCGGCATTCCGGTTTCCAAGATGATGCAGGGTGAGCGCGATAAGTTGCTTCACATGGAAGCGGAACTGCACAAGCGCGTGGTCGGCCAGGACGAGGCGATCGTGGCGGTGTCGGATGCGATCCGTCGCTCGCGTGCCGGCCTCGCCGATCCGAACCGTCCGTATGGCTCATTCATGTTCCTCGGCCCGACCGGTGTGGGCAAGACCGAGTTGTGCAAGGCGCTGGCTTCCTTCCTGTTCGACACGGAAGAGGCACTGATCCGGCTCGACATGAGCGAGTTCATGGAGAAGCATTCGGTCGCACGCCTGATTGGCGCGCCGCCGGGCTATGTCGGATATGAAGAGGGCGGCTACCTGACGGAAGCCGTGCGCCGCAAGCCGTACAGCGTGATCCTGCTCGACGAGATCGAGAAGGCGCATGCCGACGTGTTCAACGTGCTGCTGCAAGTGTTGGACGATGGGCGCATGACTGATGGCCAGGGACGCACCGTGGACTTCAAGAACACCGTGATCGTGATGACCTCCAACCTCGGTTCGCACAAGATCCAGTCGATGGAAGACAGCGATCCGGCGCTGGTGAAGCTGGCTGTGATGGCGGAAGTGAAGAGCCATTTCCGGCCCGAGTTCGTCAACCGCGTGGACGAGATTGTAGTATTCCATGCGCTCGACGAGAAACACATCGGTGCGATCGCGCGCATCCAGCTGCAAGTACTGGAGCAACGCCTCGCCAAGATGGACATGCGGCTGGAAGTCGCCGACGCCGCGCTGCAGAAGATCGCCGAGGCCGGTTTCGATCCTGTTTATGGCGCACGTCCGCTGAAGCGCGCGGTGCAGCAGCAGATCGAAAATCCGTTGTCGAAACTGATCCTCGAAGGCAAGTTCGGGCCGAAGGACGCGATTGCGGTGACGACTCGCGGCAACGAGCTGGTGTTCGAAAAGGGCACCGTCAAGTAAGGCGCAAACGTTCTCTGCAAGGATGGAAGGCCACCTGCGGGTGGTCTTTCTTTTTGCGCCTTACGATTCCTTGCGGGCAAAGAAGGACGAGGGTGATTGCCCGAACGTCTTCTTGAACATCGCAGAGAATGCCGACTGGCTGGCGTAGCCAAGTTCGGATGCCACGTGCGACAAGGGCAGACCGCGGGCGATGAGCGGCGCTGCGTGTGCCAGCCGCATCTGCTGGCGCCACTGGCTGAAGCTCATGCCCAGTTCCCGTTCGAACAGGCGGGCCAGCGTACGGGCGGAAGCGCCGACCCGTACGGCGAACTCGTCCAGCGTGAGCGGCGATGCGGGATCGGCAATCAGCATTTCGCACAGCGCCTTCAGCCGCTTATCGGTCGGCAGCGCCACCCGGATCGGCTGCGTGCGCGAGCGCGCCAGCTCATCGACGATCAGCGTTGCCAGCATGGACTCGCGCGCTTCGCCTGCCTGCACCTGTGCGAACGCAACGATCAGTTCGCGCAGCAGCGCTGAGACTTCCAGGACTTCACACTCTTCACCCTTGAATGGGGCGATATCGGCATGGACGTAGAGCGCGCGAAGTTTTGCCTTTTCCAGGGTTGCAACTTCATGCAATGCGCGCGGCGGTATCCAGATGGCGCGCATCGGCGGAACGATCCATGTGCTGTTGCCGACTGTTACGCGCACCACGCCGTCGAGCGCATAGGTGACCTGGCCCCAGGCATGTCGATGCGCGGCGAGCAGTTCGGATGCATCGAGGTCGCGGGCGACAAGGCGTACTGGCCGCTTTGGCGTGGGCGTAGTGCCGGGAAGATGCGGGCGGGTATGGTTGACCGGTACGATTGCCATGGCAATGGAGTGGTTTTACGTCTTGGCGGGAACGCGATAAAAATTGTCGTTCTATCTTAAAACAGACGATATGGTTTTGCTTAGACTTTCCGCATGATTTAGCCAGCCGAGAGCACAATGACGACAGCCGCTGTTCCTTCCCTCCGCCAGGATGCCCAGGTGATTGGCCTGGTAGGCATCGCCCATGGTATATCGCATTTCTTCCACTTGATCCTCGCGCCACTGTTCCCGTGGCTGAAGACGGCGTTCAGCCTGTCATACGCGGAGCTTGGGTTGCTGATGACCGTCTTTTTCGTGGTGTCAGCGATCGGGCAGGCGCTCGCGGGTTTCGTGGTCGATCGCGTTGGCGCACACCGAGTGCTGTTTTGTGGGATCGGCCTGCTCGGGCTGTCGGCGCTGCTGCTGTCGCAGGCGCAGAATTATCCGATGCTGCTGGCTGGCTCCATGCTTGCCGGCATGGGCAACAGCGTGTTCCACCCGGCCGACTACACCTTGCTCAACAAGCGCGTATCGACGGCACGCCTGGGGCATGCGTTTTCCATGCATGGTATCACCGGCAACCTCGGTTGGGCCGCGGCACCGGTCTTCCTCACCTCGATCGCCGGCCTGTCCAGCTGGCGCGTGGCGCTGTTCTCGGCTTCCTTCGTGGCGTTTGCGGTGCTGCTGCTGATGTTTGTCTACCGCGATGTTCTGCGCACCGATGAACACAGGTCGGCGGCGAAGCATGCGGAGGCGGGCAGCGGCCATGTGCTGGACTTCATGCGCTTGCCGGCCGTGTGGATGTGCTTCGCGTTCTTCTTCATCACGGCGATGGCGCTCGGCGGCATCCAGAGCTTTTCCTCCTCCAGCCTGCGCGCGCTGTACGGCATGTCGCTCGCTTCCGCGACGGCGGGCTATACAGCCTACATGCTGGCGTCGGCGGCGGGCATGGTGTGGGGAGGATTCCTCGCAGCGAAAACCATGCGCCATGAACGCACCATCGCCTTCGCGTTTACAGCGGCTGGCCTGTTTGCGCTGGTGGTCGCCGCCGGCGTTGTGCCGCCCATGATGGCCGTGGTGCTGATGGGTGCCATCGGCTTTGGTGCGGGCATCGCAGGGCCGTCGCGCGATCTCCTGATCCGGGCTGCTGCGCCGAAGAATGCGACCGGACGTGTGTATGGCGTGGTGTACTCGGGGCTCGACATTGGCTTGTCCATGGCGCCGCTACTGTTCGGCGCACTGATGGATGCCGATCATCCTGCGTGGGTGTTCATCGGGATCGGCATCTTCCAGAGCATGGCGATCGTCACTGCGGTGGGTGTCGGGACGAATACCGCGAGAAACGCGAAAACTGCGGCTGCCGCCTGATACCGCAAGTTTGAAGGAAAGCCACCGCAAGTTACGGTGGCTTTTTTGTTGCCCGTCTCGCTTACAATTCTGATTATTTCATGACGGGGAGAATTCAATGAGTTTTGCGACATGCGACATTTGCGATGCCAACGAAGACAAGATCGCCGCGGGAACGCTTTCCGTGCTGCCGCCGATCTTCCAGAAGTTCGGCAAGCGCGAGGCGTTTTCGGGCCAGGCTGCGACGCTGAAGGTCTTCGAAGACAATGTGCTGGTGAGGTCCACGCTCGAGACGCCGGGCAATGGCCGGGTTCTCGTGGTTGATGGCGGCGGCAGCCTTCGTTGCGCGCTGGTCGGCGGCAACCTGGGCGTACTGGCTGAGAAGAACGGTTGGGCGGGCATCATCGTCAACGGCTGCATCCGCGACTCCGACGAAATCAATTCCTGCGACATCGGCATGCGCGCGCTGGCGACGCATCCGCAGCGCAGCATCCGCAAGGGTGTGGGCGACCGTGACATTGCCGTATCGATCGCTGGCGTGACGATCAGGCCGGGCAACTGGATTTACGCTGATGCGGACGGCGTGCTGGTCTCGAGCGAGGATCTCGCCTGAGCAAGTCCATGAGCCCCGCCAGCCTGTCGACCCAGCCGCTGCTTCAGTCCTTGCCTGAAGACGTGCTGCAGCAGCTATCGAGGCAGCCCGTCATTGAATTGCCTCCCGGAACAAAGGTATTCGAAAAGAATTCCGATTGCGCCGGCCTGCCCATCATTCTCACAGGCAGCGTGCGGGTGTTCAAGGATCTCGCCAATGGCCGCCGCATCGAGCTGTACCGCGTAACGCCATCCGAGCCGTGCATCCTTTCTCTCGGCTGCATGCTTGGCGGCGGCCGCTATCCGGCCAGCGGCGTAACCTTCGGTTCGACCCAAATGATCCTCATGCCGGTCGCGCTGTTCATAGAGTGCATGGCATCGCAGGCCGCATTCCGCAACGCCATGTTTCGCGCGCTGGCAGATCGCCTCGTCAATACGATGGAGCTGGTGGAGGAGATCGCCACCCTGCGCCTCGACGTGCGGCTGGCGGCGGCGCTTCTGGCCTATGAGAGTGATTCGCAGATCGCCGTGACGCATCAGCAGCTCGCCGATGAACTCGGAACCGTGCGCGAAATGATCAGTCGGGTACTGGATGATTTTGCGCACCAGGGACTCGTGATATTGGGGCGAGGAAAGATCACGCTAGCTGATCCGGCCCGCCTGCGCGCGCTCGCCAACACGCGCTAGCCGGTAAAAATTCTTCTGTAACCTGGGTTACATACAATCCGCGTTCGCAGCGATATTCTGGTTGCGTTTCCATGAGCAACGGAGAATTCCATGAACCCGAACGTCGGAAAAGCAGACAAGTCTGTGAGGCTGGTGCTTGCACTCGTGCTGTTCAGCCTGTTCTTCATCCTGCAAGGCGACGCCAGGTGGTGGGGCCTGCTGGGCTTTGTCCCGCTGGTCACCGCGCTGATGAACTGGTGCCCGCTCTACACGCTGTTCGGTATCAATACCTGCAAGCGGCAACAGCAATAGACATCCTCAATGCCGGTGACGATGGTGGATGTCCGGGAAATGCGGGTGGCGATGCGTGAGCGGCGCATGCTCATGCGGATGAGTGTGCGGCTCCTTGCCATCCCAGACGAAGTCGTGCGCATGCTGATGGTGTTCGTCATGGCGGTGCGAATGCGTGTGCGATAGCGCCGTGTGGCTGTGCATGTGCTCATGCGTTTCGGTCAGGTGCAGCCAGATGCCGACAACCATCAGCGCTGCCGCAATCCAGAAAACGGGATCGGGCTGTTCGCCCAGCATCAGCAATGCGATGATCGCGCCGGCGAAGGGCGCTGTCGAAAAGTAGGCTCCCGTCCGTGCCGTTCCAAGGTGGCGCAATGCAAGAACGAACAGCACCAGGCTGAGGCCGTAGCCGGAGAAGCCGATAAGACCGGCGGTGGCGAATTCGACTGGCGTGGGTATCGGTAGTCCAAGCCAGAACAAGGCGAATGCCAGATTGACGATGCCTGCAACCAGGCCCTTCACGGCTGCGATCTGCACGGCATCGCTCGCCGAGACCTTGCGCGTGAGATTGTTGTCGATCGCCCAGCACAGGCAGGCTGCGACGACGCAAAGCGCACCCCATGACGCGTCCAGCGCATATTCGTTTCCGCCTGCGAGCAGGACGCCGGCGCTAATGATGAACACCATGCCGATGAAAATGCGTCGGTCGAAGTGCTCGCGGAACACGAACCAGGCGATGAGTGCCGTCAGCACGCCTTCCATGTTCAGCAGAAGGGATGCCGTGGCTCCGCTCACATAACGCAAGCCCGTCATCAGCAGCACGGGTCCGACGATACCTCCCGCGAACACCGCCCCTGCGAGCCATGGCAGATCCGAGGCCGTCAGTGAGGCGCCGCTGTCGGCGCTGCGGCCGGCCAAGCGACGCAGCAAGCGCCACAAACTCAATCCGATGCCGCTGCCGAGATAAAGCAGGGCGGCGAGCAGGACCGGTTCGATCTGCCCGATCAGCAGTTTCGCAAAAGGAGTGCTGGCGCCGAACAGCAGCGCGGCGAGCAACGCATAGGTCATGCCTGTATTCATGGGGTTGGCGGCGATCAGGCGCTGCCTTGTTTCATTGTGGTCTCTGATACTATGCCACGCCTTGGATCACTTGTCCGGCATCGGTGGGTGTGCTCGTCGCATGCGCATTTCCTCCTGCCGGATTTCCTGCAGGGCATTGGAAAGGTGCGTAAGGTCTTCACTGGCGAGTGCTCAGGAAATTGATCTGGTGCAGTTTTTGAGCATCCAAGGAGACGATTTCACATGCCGTAAACAGGATTTCGCATTGCGAAAAATCACGACGCGAAGCATCACAATCTTGTTTCATTTTAAGAAAAAACGTTTCGTATCGCAAAATACAAACATTAAGTATATGAATTAAAAGAAAAAGATTTTACTTATATGTCTTATATAAGACCTTGTTGCCTCGCAAAAAAACGCCTATTATTTCCCCATCGAGCTTTCTTTTTTCTTTTCACCGGTTTTACCAAGGAGAATAACCATGGCATCTCGCGAACAGCAAATTCAGGCACTGAAGAAGGACTGGGCTGAAAACCCGCGCTGGAAAGGCATCAAGCGCAACTACTCCGCTGAAGACGTCGTCCGTCTGCGCGGCTCCTTGCCGATCGAGCACACCCTGGCCAAGCGCGGCGCCGAGAAGCTGTGGCAGAAGATCAATGGCGGCGCGAAGAAGGGCTATGTGAACGCCTTCGGCGCGATCACCGCAGGCCAGGCAATGCAGCAGGCCAAGGCCGGCCTGGAAGCCGTCTACCTCTCCGGCTGGCAAGTCGCCGCCGACGGCAACACCTCCGAAACCATGTATCCCGACCAGTCGCTGTATGCCTACGACTCCGTGCCGACCATGGTTCGCCGCATCAACAACACCTTCAAGCGCGCTGACGAAATCCAGTGGTCGCGCGGCATCAACCCGGGCGATGAAGGCTTCATCGACTACTTCCTGCCGATCGTTGCTGACGCTGAAGCCGGTTTCGGCGGCGTGCTGAACGCCTTCGAACTGATGAAGAACATGATTGCCGCTGGCGCTTCCGGCGTGCACTTCGAAGACCAGCTGGCTGCAGTGAAGAAGTGCGGTCACATGGGCGGCAAGGTGCTGGTTCCGACCCAGGAAGCGATCGAGAAGCTGGTTTCTGCGCGCTTCGCCTCTGACGTCATGGGCGTTCCGACCATCGTCCTGGCACGTACCGATGCAGAAGCAGCCAACCTGATCACCTCGGATCATGATGCCAACGACAAGCCGTTCCTCACGGGTGAGCGCACCCAGGAAGGCTTCTATCGCGTCAAGAACGGCCTTGAGCAAGCTATCAGCCGCGGCGTTGCCTACGCACCGTATGCTGACCTCGTCTGGTGCGAAACCGGCACGCCGGACCTCGGCTTTGCCCGTGAATTCGCACAAGCCGTGCACGCTGCATGCCCTGGCAAGCTGCTGTCCTACAACTGCTCGCCGTCCTTCAACTGGAAGAAGAACCTGGACGACAAGACGATTGCGGAATTCCAGGACAAGCTGTCCGAACTGGGCTACAAGTATCAGTTCATCACGCTGGCCGGCATCCATGTCAACTGGTTCAACACCTTCCAGTTCGCCCACGCGTACGCTCGCGGCGAAGGCATGAAGCACTACGTGAACATGGTGCAGGAGCCGGAATTCAAGGCACGCGAACTGGGTTACACCTTCGTGTCGCACCAGCAGGAAGTCGGCGCAGGCTACTTCGACGACGTGACCACCGTGATCCAGGGCGGTTCGTCTTCCGTGAAGGCCCTGACCGGCTCGACCGAAGAAGAGCAGTTCCACTGATCCTTACGGCGCATGCCGCTTTGGCGGCATGGCAGCAGAAAACCCGCCTGCATTGCACGGCGGGTTTTTTATTGGGCGTTCCGGATTGGCGCGCCGGACCGACGTGGCGGCTCAGTGCCTGTCGGTTCGCGCTTCAAACGAATACCGCTTCTCGCGGAACAGGCGAATGCAGGCATTGACGGCCTCGGGGTCATACCAGGTTCCTCGATAGGTCGAGATGTGCTCCAGCGGCTTCCAGCCCGGATATGATTCCCGGAGCTGTTGCATGCAGCACTATATTGCTTAATAGCACTACCGATTAAAACATTCGAGTCGACTGGATCTTTTCCTTGTCGCGAGGCTTCGACGAAGCTGTTTTTGCCTGCGCCATGCAGGCATGCTGAAGGGAAGTGGTGCCGGCTGTTACAATGGGCGCCCTTTCCCATTCTCCTCCCGGGCATTCCCATGTTGAGTTATCGCCACGCCTTCCATGCAGGCAATCATGCCGACGTGCTGAAGCACATTGTGCTTATCCAGCTGCTGCGTTATCTCGGTCAGAAGGATGCGCCCTACATGGTCATCGATACGCATGCCGGAGCCGGTCTCTACGCGCTTGACACTGGGTATGCGGCCAAAAGCGCCGAATACCAGACCGGTATCAGCCACCTGTGGAGCCGCACGGACCTCCCGCCCGCGCTGGCCGATTACGTTGGCCTCATCAAGGAAATGAACCCGGACGGCAGGATGCGTTACTACCCCGGTTCGCCTTACTGCGCGTATCAGGTTGCGCGCGAGCAGGACAGGATCCGTTTGTTTGAATTGCATCCGAGCGACAGCCGTATTCTCGCGGACAACTTCCGCAAGCTGGAAGAACAAGGCGGCGCACAGGGCCACCGGCCTGCGGTGCGCGGCAAGCGGGTCATGATCCAGAAGGGGGACGGCTTTGAAGGCCTGAAATCCCTGCTGCCGCCGCCGTCGCGCCGCGGGCTCATCCTGATCGACCCGCCCTACGAAGTGAAGGACGACTACCGGCGCGTGAAGGAAACCCTGGTCGACGCGCTGGGGCGATTCGCGACGGGCATGTATGCAGTGTGGTATCCCGTACTCAATCGCATGGAGTCGCGTCAGCTTCCCGACAAGCTGAAGCGTTTACCGTGCAAGGACTGGCTGAATGTGACGCTGTCGATCAGCTCGCCATCGCCGGATGGCTTCGGCTTGCACAGCAGCGGCATGTTTATCATCAACCCGCCGTGGACCCTGGAGCCGATGCTGCGCGAACTGATGCCATACCTGGTAAAGGTGCTCGGACAGGATGCCGGGGCCGGGTTCACGCTGGAGACCGGCGCAGGGAACGAGGCGCCGCGTAGCGCTCGTCGTGCCTGAATCCCTATGCCGCAGGATCCCTCCGGCATCTCGTAACATATGTAAGCCATTTGAATCATTGAAACGATTGTCAATCATAGAAGGGGACAACCCGCTTAATTCCGCCTGAGGCGTGACGTCTTTCCGAGGCAGGATCTCATCCGGGCGGAGAACCATCTCGACAAGAGACTCTGTACCGCGTAATGGACGACTTTGTTTCCAATACCTCGCCGGAGATAGACACCTTCACGCATTCCCAACCCGGACGGGAATTCTTCCTGGCACGACAACCTATCCTCACCCGCGACCAGGAACTCTTTGCCTACGAACTCCTGTTCCGTAACGCCGCGGCCGGCCCCGCCAATGTCACGGATGACGTCGCGGCCACCGCCGCCGTGATCGCCCATGCATCCGAGCTTGGCATGGAGAACGTCATCGGCGCGTCGAGCGCCTTCATCAACGTCGATGCCACCGTGCTGATGAGCGACTTCATCCAGTTTCTCCCACGTCAGGGCGTGGTCCTCGAAATCCTTGAAACAGTGCGGGTGACGGATCGCCTCATTACACGCATCGAGGAGCTGTCGGCCAGCGGCTATGTGTTTGCGCTAGACGATGTGATCGCGGATTCGGACGATGTGCAGAGGCTGCTGCCCCTGGTCGAGTTGATCAAGGTCGACATCAGCGGCGTTGGTCCCGATGACCTTTCCCGCCTGAGCGAAAAGTTCAGGCGCGCCAGGAAAAAATTGCTGGCGGAAAAAGTCGAGAACCTGGCGCAGTACGAAACCTGCCTGGAACTCGGCTTCGATTATTTCCAGGGATATTATTTCGCGAAACCATATGTCCTGACGGGAAAGAAGCTGTCACCTTCCCAGATGACGATCATGCGCCTGATGGCGCAGATCATCTCGAATGCAGATACGGGCGAGCTGGAACGCAGCATCAAGCGCGATGCGTCGCTCGGGTTGATGCTGCTGCGCCTCGTCAGTGTGGAAAAGGGCAGGCGCATCGATTCCCTGCGGCAGGCACTGGAGGCATTGGGAAGCACGCGGCTGCAGCGCTGGCTGCAGATCCTGCTCTACGCGGAATTCGGCAAGTCGCGCAACGTGGTGTCGCCGCTATTCATCCTGGCGACCACCCGCGGAAAACTGCTTGAACTGATGGCGGAAAAGGTCCGCCCGGTCGACCGTGAGATGGCGGATACCGCTTTCACAGTCGGCATCATGTCCTTGATGGACACCCTGCTTGGGTTGCCGATGAAAGACGCGCTTGCCCGCGTTCATGTTACGGATGAAGTTCGGGCGGCGCTTCTCGCGCGCCGTGGCATTTTTGGCGACATGCTGAAACTGGTCGAATGTATCGAGCATATCGAAGAGGCAGGGCGAAAAGTCCCTGCACTCTTGAAAAAGCTGCAACTCTCCAGCGAGGACCTGTATGAGTTGCAACTCGCGGCGTTTGAGTGGAGCAGTGCGATTTCGAATCACGCGAACTGATCGGTGTGCGCCGCGGCTTGTCGCAGATGGGCGCAGATGGGCGCAGGGCAGATACAATACGGCATTATGAGTAAAGCTTTTGTCAAAGAATCGGATGACGATGACGACGTCGATGGCGCCCTGCCTGCCATTCCGGCCGGAACGAAGAACTACATGACGCCTGCCGGGCACAAGCGCCTGAAAGACGAATTGCTACGCCTGATCGACGTCGAGCGGCCCGAGGTGGTCAGCATCGTTTCCTGGGCGGCGTCCAACGGTGATCGTTCCGAAAACGGTGATTACATCTACGGAAAGCGCCGCTTGCGTGAAATCGATCGCCGCATCCGATTCCTGACCAAACGGCTGGACGTTGCCGAAGTGGTTGACCCGAGTGCGCATCACGGGAGCGACCAGATCTACTTCGGCGCGACGGTCACTTATGAAAACCAGGCGGGTGAAGAGTTCACGGTCACCATTGTCGGCATCGATGAACTCGACCCCCTGAATGGCAAGATCAGCTGGATTTCGCCGGTTGCGCGCGCACTCATCAAGGCGCGCGAGGGAGACACGGTGGTGCTCAAAACGCCCGCCGGAGTAGACGAGCTTACGATTCTCGAAGTCAGTTATCCGGCACACTGAACAAGTTCTCGTGCCGCAAGGCTCGAGCGGCATCACCGGCGCTTCATCGATGCGCTGTTCCATGCGCTGCAGATCTTGCGCGCAGCGATGCTGTTTCCCATAACACGAACAATTTCATCACCATGATTTATTCCAGCCTGAACCATGCGTCGCGCGTGCCGCTTGCCGCGGAAGTCCATTCCCGGCCATACCTGCGCCTTGATGCGCCCGAGAGCCTGACGCACCTTGCGGTCTACGCCCGCGACGACGTAAGCCCGAACATCTCCAACCAGGCGCGCCAGCATGGCGTGCTTTCGGAACTGTGCAAGCACTTCGGCGTGACGGCACCCGGCGTCGATGCCAAATACTTCTTTCACGATTTCGGACGCTTCCGCCTGAAGTGGGAATGCCACACCGAGTTTGCAACCTACACTTTCGCCGGACAGCATGCGGAAAATCCGTCCATCGAGGAAGCTTTCGAGCATGTCCCGCTATTCCAGCTTCCGCAGGAATGGCTGATGGGACTGCAGGGCAAGATCATGGTTGCGGCGCACGTGGTGCTGGACAATACACGCGACCCGGTCGACGTGTTTGCGCATGGCCTGCGCCGCGTTTTCGAAGGCAACAACCTGGTCGGCAGCCGGGTGCTGCAGGGCGGCGAAGTCTGGACCGATTTCCTGATCCAGTCAGACGGCTTCAGCCGCTTCGTGGTGCGCGATGTGGGCCTGCAGGAACAGCAGGCCGGTCGCCTCGTGCAGCGTCTGCTGGAGATTGAAACTTACCGGATGATGGCGCTGCTCGGACTGCCGCATGCACAACGCGCGACGCCGGTGCTGAACACCATCGAAGGCGAGCTGGCGACCTTGACCGAAGCCATGGTCAATACGTCGAGCGCTGTCCAGCTTTCCGATACCGATGACGAACAGGCTCTACTGGGCAACATCACCGGCTTGGCTGCGCGCGTCGAAAAGCTCTCGCTCGCAAACAGCTATCGCTTCTCCGCCTCGAAAGCCTATTTCGGGCTGGTCCATGCGCGGATCGAGGAATTGCGTGAAGCGCGCATCGAAGGCTTCCCGACGGTGGGCGAGTTCATGGACCGACGACTGACGCCGGCCATGCATACCTGCGAAGCCGTGGCGCGCCGCCAGGAAGCGCTGGCCGAACGCATTGCGCATACCAACGACCTGCTGCGCACGCGCGTCGGCATCGTGCAGGAGAAGCAGAACCGGCAGATCCTGGAATCGATGAATGCGCGCGCCGCGCAGCAGTTGCGGTTGCAGCAGGCGGTGGAAGGCTTGTCGGTGGTGGCGATCTCGTACTACACGGCGGGGCTGTTCAGCTACATCGGCAAGGCGGCCAAAGCAGTGGGCTGGCCGGTCAATCCTGATATCTCGACCGGATTGCTGCTGCCCCTGATCGCGGCGGGCGTGTGGCTCGGTTTGCGGCGGATGCACAAGAGCATCCACCATGCGGCCTGAGTCGGGGGCTGCGATCTCGGCGGGATGACAGGGAGCAGGTGGCGTTTGGCGTTGCGTTATGCGCGACAGAATGCCGAATGCTGCTGGCCGTTGAACGCCTACTGATTGCGTTCGCGCAGGATCCGGGCCACTCCCCGGATGCGTCGCACGTTGCGCATCAGGCGCGCGAGGTGGATACGGTCTTCCACCTGGACAGTGAAGCGCAGCAGCTTCATCAACGCTTCCCTGTCGTCGTCCATGCCGACGTAGGTGATGTTGGCGTCGGACTCACCGATCTCCGCCGCAACACGCGCCAGCACGCCTTTTTCATTGGCGACCAGTACCTTGATCCGGCAGTCGAAGCGGCGCGTCAGTTCCTTGTCCCAGACCAGCTCGATCCAGCGGTCCGGTTCCTTCGCATGCTGGCGCTTTGCGACATCGCAATCGATTGCGTGCACGATGATGCCCTGGTCGCGTCGGAGCTGGCCTATGATGCCGTCGCCCGGGATCGGCTGGCAGCAGGCAGCGAGCTGGACGGATACGCCTTCGTTACCATTGATCGCCACCGGATCCAGCTTGCGCGACGATTCGATGACCGGCGGCAGCGACAAGGCCGGATCACTTTCCATCATCCCGCGGATATGGCGCGCCACCAGCGTCGCCATGCGCTTGCCGACGCCGATATCGGCATAGAGTTCGTCGAGCGATTTCGCGCTCGATTCGTTCTGCAGTTTTTCCAGCACGGAATCCGGCAACACCGGATCGATCTGCAGCGCTGCCAGCGCTTGCGCCAGCAACCGCTTGCCAAGTTCGGTGGACTCGGCGAGGTTGATTGTGCGCAGATGATGCCGGATCGCTGAACGCGCCTTTCCAGTGCGAACGAAGGTGAGCCAGTTCGGGCTCGGGCGTGAGGAGGGTGCTGTAATGATTTCGACAATGTCGCCGTTGCGCAGCTCGGTCCGCAAGGCGGCCTGCTCATGGTTAATGCGCGCGGCAATTGCCTGATCGCCGATGTCGGTGTGGATCGTGTAGGCGAAATCGAGGACCGTGGCGCCACGTGGCAGCGCGATGATGGTCGATTTCGGCGTGAACACATAGACCGAATCCGGGAACAGGTCGACCTTCACATGCTCCAGGAATTCCGCCGAATCACCGGTCTGCTTCTGGATGTCGAGCAGCGACTGCAGCCACGCGTGCGTGCGCTGCTGCAGGTCGGTCAGGCTGGCTTCCTCGTCCTTGTAGAGCCAGTGGGCCGCCACGCCAGCCTCGGCCACGCGATGCATTTCCTGCGTGCGGATCTGGAATTCGACCGGCGTGCCGTAGGGGCCGATCAGCGTGGTGTGCAGCGACTGGTAGCCGTTGAGCTTGGGGATGGCAATGTAATCCTTGAACTTGCCGGGCATAGGCTTGTACAAGGCGTGCAGCGTGCCGAGCGCGACATAGCAGTTCGCGAAGCTGTCCACCACGATGCGGAAACCGTACACATCGAGCACCTGCGAGAAGGACAAGTGCTTGTTACGCATCTTGCGATAAATGCCATACAGCGTCTTCTCGCGGCCATACACCTGCGCAGGGATGCCGGTGGCGGCCAGCGTGTTCTTGACCGACTCCATGATCTTGCTCACCACTTCGCGCCGGTTGCCTCGCGCAGCCTTGACCGCCTTCGACAAGGTACGGTAGCGCAGCGGATAGAGATGGGCGAATGAGAGATCCTGCAGCTCGCGATAGATGTTGTTCAGGCCAAGGCGGTGCGCGATCGGCACGTACACTTCCATGGTCTCGCGCGCGATGCGGCGCTTCTTTTCCGGGATCATGAATCCCAGGGTGCGCATATTGTGCAGGCGGTCGGCCAGCTTGACGAGAATGACCCGTACGTCGCGCGCCATTGCCAGCAACATCTTGCGGAAATTTTCCGCCTGCGCCTCGATCTGGCTCTGGAACTCGATCTTGTCCAGCTTGGACAATCCATCGACCAGCGTTGCGACTTGTGCGCCGAAGCGTTCGATCAGCTCATCCTTCTTGACGGCGGTGTCTTCCATGACGTCGTGGAGGAGGGCGGCCATGATGGCCTGCGCGTCGAGCTTCCAGTCGGCACAGATTTCCGCGACGGCAATCGGATGGGAAATGTAAGGCTCGCCAGACTTGCGGATCTGGCCCAGGTGTCGCTCATCGGAAAACCGGTACGCTTCCTTCACCTTCTTCATGTCTGAAGGCGAGAGGTACTCGGACAGTTTGTTGATGAGGTGGGTGACCGTGGCGACGCTGGCGGTCTGAGGGGCGCCGCTCTCGGGCTTGGAGGGCTGGTCGACGTTTTTTGAGGTCGGGCGATCCTGTGTCGCCCGGCTAGCGGAAGCGACTGATACTGTTGAATCTGCAGGTGTCAGGTTCATACTTCAAGCATATCAGCCGCATGGCATTTGGTGTGACTTAACTTGGGACTTTCTTCAGCATTTCCAGCCCGACCTTGCCAGATGCAATCTCGCGCAACGCGATGACGGTCGGTTTGTCCTTGGCTTCGACCTTCGGTGTGTGGCCTTGGAGCAGTTGACGGGCGCGATAGGTGGCAGCGAGGGTCAGCTGGAAACGATTCGGGATTTGCTTGAGACAATCTTCGATAGTGATACGGGCCATGGATACTCCTGAAAAAGACGATATCAGCTCAAACTGGCATGGATGCCGAGCTGGGCGAACAGGGACGCGTTGCGTGCAGCTTGCTGGTTGAAGCGACACCGGGTCGCTTTGACAATGGCAGTCAATTCAGACAAAGCGGTCGCAAACTCTTGATTAATAATAACATATTCGAACTCCGACGCGTGGGCGATTTCGCCGCCGGCAGCCAGAATCCGGCGCGTGATCACGTTCGGCTCGTCTTGTCCGCGCTTCTTCAATCGCTCCTCCAGGGCAGCAATCGAAGGCGGCAGGATGAAGATGCCGACCGCGTGCGGGAATTGCTTCCTGACCTGCTGCGCGCCTTGCCAGTCAATTTCCAGCAGGACGTCGGTGCCGGCCTTCATCTGTTCCTCGATCAGGAGTCGCGAGGTTCCGTAATAGTTACCGTGGACTTCAGCGGATTCCAAAAATTCCCCGGCTTCGCGCCGTTTCAGAAAATCTTCGACTGTGGTGAAGTAATATTCGCGGCCATGTTGTTCCGCCGACCGCGGTGCGCGCGTCGTGAAGGAAATCGATAATTTGATGGCCGGTTCCTGCGCCAGCAGAGCGTTGACGAGGGTGGATTTGCCGGCGCCGGAGGGCGCGACCACCATGAACAGGCTTCCGGCAGAAGTGGGCGCTTCGGGCATGAGTTTGTCTGTCAAGGCTTACTCCAAATTCTGAACTTGTTCGCGCATCTGTTCAATCAGCAGCTTCATTGCCATCGAGGCATCGGACAAGTCCTTGATCGCAGCCTTGGAGCCGACCGTATTGGCTTCCCGGTTGAGTTCCTGCATCATGAAATCGAGCCGCTTGCCGACCTGGCCGCCTTTTTTCAGGATCTGGCGGGTCTCGGCCAAGTGTGCGGACAGGCGCGACAATTCTTCCGCCACGTCGATGCGAATGCCATACAGCGTCACTTCCTGGCGGATGCGTTCCAGCGCGTCGTCCGTAGAAACATTCTGCGGCGGCGTAGTGCCGTTTTGCGTGGCCAGGCCGAGCGCTTCCCGCATGCGTTCCGTCGCTTTCTGCTGGAACTGCGCGATCGCCTGCGGAATGAGCGGAGTGATCCGTTCGACGATGGCTTCCATGTCATCGATGCGTGTCAGCAGCATTGCCTGCAGGGCGGCGCCTTCGCGGGTGCGTGTTTCAACAAAGGCGTCAAGCGCAACCGCCAGGACGGACTGGATGTCCGCCTGCAAGGTCTCCTGTGTGATCTCGGGCTCCTCGATGACGCCGGGCCAGCGTAGCACTTCGTTGACCGACATGACCGGCGCGTTCGGGAAGTGCTGGCGCACCTGATGTTGCAATTGCGCCAACCCGGTCAGCAGCGGCGGGTTGAGATTGAGCGCACTTCCGGAAGCTACCTTGCGTCCGAAACTGAGGCGACACTCTACCTTTCCGCGTTGGACCCGTGCCATGATGGCTTCACGCAACGCGGGTTCAACGGCGCGCAATTCGTCATTGATGCGAAATTGCAGGTCCAGGAAGCGGGAGTTGACGCTTTTCAGCTCCACGGTAATGGTTCCGGCAGCAGTTTCGCGCGTGGCGACCGCGTATCCGGTCATGCTGCTTATACTCAAGGTTCAGTCCTTTTGCTTTACAAATCACTGATTTCTCAAGACAATCCGGAAAGAATGCCTGTGCATTTCTTTGTATCACTGCTAAGGACAAAATGGCCGCGCAAAACAATGCACCATTGCCGGACGGACTCGAAATCGCTGGATACCGCATTGTAAAGAAGATTGCGTCCGGCGGGTTCAGTATTGTCTATCTGGCGTACGATGAGGATGGCAACGCCGTTGCGATCAAGGAATACCTCCCCAGCTCGCTGGTGTTGCGCCAGCCGGGCGAACTGGTTCCCGCGATTTCGGCAGAAAACCTGCCGGTCTTTCGAATCGGCTTGAAGTGCTTTTTCGAGGAAGGCAGGGCGCTTGCCCGCATTTCCCACCCGAACGTGGTCAGCGTCATCAATTTCTTCCGTGCCAACGACACCGTATACATGGTCATGGCCTATGAGTCTGGACGTTCCTTGCAGGATCATATCTTGCGGCGGCGAGACAAGGGCGAGCGGCCTCTAGTGTCGGAACGGTTCATCCGCAAAATGTTCAACCAGGTGATGAATGGCCTGCGCGAGGTGCATGCCAACAAGCTGCTGCACCTCGACCTGAAACCGGCCAACATTTACCTGCGCATGGACGGTACGCCGATCTTGCTCGATTTCGGCGCCGCACGGCAGACGCTCAAGACTGACATGCCGAAGCTGTACCCGATGTACACGCCCGGCTTCGCGCCGCCGGAACTGTATGCAAAGAACGGCAACCTCGGTCCATGGACGGACATTTACAGCATCGGCGCCTCGATGTTTGCCTGCATGGTTGGCGCGCCGCCGCAGCCGGCCGACCAGCGCAAGGCCAATGACAAGATGGATGATCATTTCCGCAAGCTCGAAGGCATGTATTCGCGCGAACTGATCCAGGTGATCCGCTGGGCGCTGCGCATCGAGCCGCTGGAGCGACCCCAAAGCGTGTTTGCGCTGCAGAAGGCCCTGCGAGAACCGGTGCCGGAGAAGAAGGAAGCAGACCTGGTGGAAAAGATGGCCAGCAAGCTGCGCGGCCTGTTCAGCGGCATTGGCAAACAGTCGCATTCCGGCAACACCACACTCCAGCAGAACACCGTTAATACTCGTTGAAACGGCTAGCGAATGCGATTTTCCGTCTATCAAGAAAGCCATATCGGCGGCCGCAGGAACAACCAGGACCGCATGGGCTACAGCTTCACGCGAGATGCGCTGCTGCTGGTGCTGGCCGACGGCATGGGTGGCCACATCCAGGGCGAAATGGCGGCGACGATTGCACTGCAGACCATCGGCTCGCTGTTCCAGCAGAATGCAAATCCTTATGTGAAGAAGCCGGAGAAATTTCTCGAAGAGAGCTTCTTCGCCGCGCATCGCGAGATCCATCGTTATCGCGCGATCAACAACCTGCCGGAAACGCCGCGTACCACGATCGTCGCCTGCCTCGTCCAGCATAACAACGCCTTTTGGGCGCATTGCGGCGATTCTCGCCTGTACTGGATGCGGCGTGGGCAGATCCTGGCGCGGACGCGCGACCATTCGCGCATCGAAACCCTGATCGCACAGGGCAAGGTCGATCCTTCGGAGCGCGACACACACCCGGAGCGCAACAAGTTGTTCAATTGCCTCGGCGCGCCGAACATGCCCATCGTCGAGCTGTCGCGTCGCGCCAGCCTGCAACCGGGTGACGTGATTCTGCTCTGTTCTGATGGTTTATGGTCGGTGCTGCCGGACCACGTCCTGGCGGACACTCTGGCAACGAACACCGTGGTACGCGCCGTGCCGGAACTGCTCGCCACCGCAACCGGTATTGCGGGCAAGAGCAGTGACAACGTGACCGCGCTGGCGATGATGTGGGAGGGGGCGACCACGTTGCAGGAGTCGCCCAACACGATCATGACCCATACCTTGCCGATCGGCAGCGTGACGACGACCATCCAGGCGCCGCGCCATGCCGATCTCGAGGGCGCCGATGTCTTCAACGACACCGAAATCGAGAAGGCGATCGAAGAGATCCGTGGCGCCATCGAAAAAACTTCCCGAGTAACTTCCAAAAATCAAGGCTAATCCATGCAGTCTGAAATCCGTCCGAGCGGGCGTCCCGCCGATGCCCTGCGTCCTGTCCGTCTGACGCGTCATTACACCAAGCACGCCGAAGGCTCGGTGCTGGTGGAGTTTGGCGATACCAAGGTGATCTGCACCGCGAGCATCGAAGAGAAAGTCCCGCCGTTCCTGAAAGGAAAAGGGCAGGGTTGGCTGACCGCAGAGTACGGCATGCTGCCGCGCTCCACGCACTCCCGTATGGACCGCGAAGCGGCCAAGGGCAAGCAGTCTGGCCGCACGCAGGAAATCCAGCGCCTGATTGGCCGCTCGCTGCGCGCCGCATTCGACCTCGAAGCCTTTGGCGAGCGCACTCTGCACCTCGATTGCGACGTGATCCAGGCCGACGGTGGCACTCGCACCGCCGCCATCACCGGCGCCATGGTCGCCGCCCATGATGCCTTCAGCAAACTGGTGCGCGACAACATCGTCACCGCGATTCCGCTCAAGCATTTTGTCGCAGCCATTTCCGTCGGCGTCTATCGCGGTGTGCCGGTGCTTGACCTCGACTACCTTGAAGATTCCGGCTGCGATACCGATATGAACGTGGTGATGACCGATGCCGGCCACTTTGTCGAAGTACAAGGCACCGCCGAAGGGGCGGCATTCGACCGCGCCACCATGAACAGACTGCTCGACCTCGCGCAACAAGGTATCTTCGAACTGATCAGCCTGCAGAAGACGACCTTGGGTTTGGTGAGCTGAACTGCAAGACCATTTTGTCCACGGAAAACACGAAAAACACGAAAACTCATCAATGTCTTGGACCTACACTATGAGAATTTTCCGTGTTTTTCGTGTTTTCCGTGGACATTCATATTGAACAAAAATCCCGTGGCCCAATAGACGCATAAGGCACAAAAATCCTGTCGTGGCGTATGTCGAAGCCCTTGCAAATTTTCGTGCTTTTCGTGTCTTTCGTGGACATCCTTCTTTTCAATGAACTCGCATGACTCAACGTCTCGTTCTCGCATCGAACAATGCCGGCAAGCTGAAGGAATTCGGCGAGATGCTGGCGCCTATTGGTTTTGAAATTCATGCACAGGGTGAATTCAATGTGCCTGAAGCAGAGGAGCCGCACCTGACTTTCGTGGAGAACGCGCTGGCCAAGGCGCGCCATGCCGCGCGCATCACCGGCTTGCCTGCGCTGGCGGACGATTCCGGCGTGTGTGCGAATGCGCTTGGCGGCGCGCCAGGTGTAATCTCGGCGCGTTATGCCGGTGAGCCGAAATCCGATGCGCGCAACAACGAAAAGCTCGTGGCGGACCTCGCCGCGCACCAGGACAAGTCGGCCTACTATTACTGCGTGCTGGTGTTCGTGCGCCACGCCGATGATCCGCGGCCGGTGATTGCCGAAGGCCGCTGGGACGGCGAAATCATTGCCGAGCCGCGCGGGCAGGGCGGCTTCGGCTACGACCCGTATTTCTGGTTGCCTGCGCAGGGCAAGACCGTCGCCGAGCTCTCGGCCGAGGAGAAGAACCGGCTGTCGCATCGCGGGCAAGCCTTGCGCGCATTGGTTGAAAAATTACGATGATTCCGATCAAACCCGTTACGCCGGGGAACGGCGCAAGCAGCACGAAGGACGCGCCGGCCGCATCCACAGACGTTGCTTCCGCCTTCCTGAAACCCGGCATGCTGCATCTGGGCGCCTTGCCACCCTTGGCGCTGTATGTGCATTTCCCGTGGTGCGTGCGCAAGTGCCCGTACTGCGATTTCAATTCACATGAAGTGACGGGTGGCTTCCCGGAGGAAGATTACCTCGCCGCGCTGCGCGCCGACCTCGAACAGGCGATGCCGCTCATCTGGGGCCGCCGAATCTACACGATATTCATCGGGGGCGGCACGCCGAGCCTCATGTCGGCCGCCGGCCTCGACCGGCTGCTGTCCGACATCCGCACCCTGCTGCCGCTTGACGGCGCAGTCGAGATCACGATGGAGGCGAATCCGGGCACCTTCGAGGCCGACAAGTTCAAGTCCTACCGCGAGAGCGGCGTGAACCGCCTTTCGATTGGCATCCAGAGTTTCAACATACGCCACCTGCAGGCGCTCGGCCGCATCCATGACGACAATGAAGCGCGCAAGGCCGTCGAGATCGCGCAGGCGAATTTCGACAACTTCAACCTCGACCTGATGTACGCGCTGCCGTCGCAGACGCTGGAAGAGGCACGCCGGGATGTGCAGGCCGCAATCGGTTTCACACCGCCGCACCTGTCACTCTACCACCTCACGCTGGAGCCGAACACCTATTTCGCCAAGCATCCACCCGTCGTACCGGACGACGACGCCAGCGCCGAGATGCAGGACATGATCGAGGAACTGACCGTTGCTGCCGGGTACGAGCACTACGAGGTATCAGCCTACGCGCAGCCGGGCAGGCAGGCGCGGCACAACCTGAATTACTGGCAGTTCGGGGATTACCTCGGCATCGGCGCCGGCGCGCATTCGAAGATTTCGTTTCCGCACCGGATCGTGCGGCAGATGCGCTACAAACAGCCGAAGGCCTACATGGAGCACGTCCAGGCCGGGCGGCCGGCGCAGGAAGAATTTGAAGTCGGGCGGAACGACCTTGGGTTTGAATTCATGCTCAATGCCCTGAGGCTGACCAATGGCTTCGAAGCCAACCTGTTCGCCGAACGCACTGGGCTGACGCTGAACGTGATCGAAAAGGCGCTCAACGCAGCGGAAGCGAAAGGCTTGCTCTATCGCGACTACAAGATCATCAAGCCGACGGAGCTGGGGCGCCGCTTTCTGAACGACCTGCAACAGATGTTCCTGAATTAATTTGCGCGCAGTGAGAGGGCAATCGCGCCCGACTTGGGTATAATGCGCACTGCACAAAACGGGCAGAGGGTGGATGCGCCCGCATCCAGGAGTCGTACCGCTGCCGCTTGTGTGATAATCCCGTGACCGGAGGTGTGGCCGAGTGGTTTAAGGCACTGGTCTTGAAAACCAGCGAAGGGGGAACCCTTCCGTGAGTTCGAATCTCACCGCCTCCGCCACCCACTGAGCATTCATGCGGTTTTTCCGCCGATTGCCTCTTCTGTCCCCCAAAATATCCCCATTTCAAAATTTTGCTGTCAGGTACTTGAGCGACTGCACACCTCGTCAGTATGACGAAGTTTGCGTGTCCCTGACTTGAGCAGGAAGTGACCGCTCCATTCTCGCCGCTCGTCAGGAGCATAGATAATACAAATCCGGTCTTTGCCCTATACGCGGGTTATCAGCGCCAACGATAGGCAATACTATCGTGCTGTCCTTCCTTTTTCTGCATTCACATCAAGAAGTATTTGTTGCCTACTAGACACCAATCTTGGTGTTCGCTACTCTCAAAGTTTTGCTAATTAGCAATTTTGCCGAGGGGGCGCGGTGTTGGGGGAGAAATGCTAAGACAAATTCAAAGAATAAGAAACCTAGGGGTCTTTCGGAATTACACGGGATCGCAGGAAATTGACGCGTTTTCGGAAGTCAATATCATTTATGGTTGGAATTATTCCGGAAAAACAACGCTTTCTCGACTTTTCCAAATTTTGGAGAAGCGACAAGTAAATTCCGACTTTCCGAACGTTAAGTTTTCGATCGTTGACCAAGCCTCCACTGTAGTTACTGAACAGAATGTAACTTCTCTAAATCGAACCGTCCGTGTGTTTAATTCCGATTTCATCGAGAAAAATCTTTCATGGAACGGAGCGGCGTTCAATCCCATTCTTCTTCTTGGCGAAGATTCAATCGATGCCAAGAAAAAAAGCGCTGAGCTTCAACAGAAAGTGGCGCAGTGTCGCAGTGGGTACAAGCAAAAGCAGGAGCGCATGGTCGCGATTAAGACCGCTATCGGCAATGAAACAACGGAAACAGCGAGAAAAATCAAAACTGATCTCGCCCTTGTTGAGGCTTTCACAGCGGCGCATTTGAATAGTATTCTCACGCATTTCCCGGATAAACTCGATCAGTACAAAGTAGACTCTGCAGCTGTTCCTTCCCTTCTAAAACTCGCTCTCACCTCAGAAAGTGACAAGCTTGACCCGGTCTCAACGCTTCGCACTTCAGTTGGTCTTGACCTGCTTTCGTCGCGCGTAAGGATGCTAGTAGAAAAGACACCGGCATTTTCATCGACTATCGAATACTTGCAGCAAAACCCGATGGTGGCCGATTGGGTCGAAAGCGGTCTCAAGCTCCATGAACATTCGGACACCTGTGAGTTTTGCGGAAATAAGATTTCTGAGGAACGTTTGCAGAGGTTTCATGCACATTTCTCAAAGGATCTGAAAGACCACAAAAAGCAGATCGATAGCTTGAGGCGAGAAGTTGAAGAAGGAAAGTTAAATCTAAGTGAAATTAAACCGGCACAACTGTATCCACAGTTCCGAGATGAGCTGATCGGTGCAAACCAATCGATCGTTATAGCCCAAAAGGCCTACAACGATGAGTTAGAAAAGTTAGGCGATGTACTTCGAAAAAAATTGGCATCACCTTTTGTTGCTCATATGGTGCCCGATATTTTTGTCGAAAGAGAACACGACCTACTTGCGGCGATAAATCGGGTAAACGATCTTGTGGAAAAATCGAATGCCGTCAGTACGGATTTTTCTGAGAAAAAGCGGGAGGCGGTTCAAAAATTAAAACTCCATTTCGCGACAGAATTCTATCTTCAACACAAGTTAGAGTTGCGTTGGAAGGAAATCGCACGCTGCGACCGGCACTTGGGGCGCTATCGAGCACTTGGGATTCGAATCAAAGAAGAAGTCGCGACGCTTGAAGCGAAAATTAATTTAGCGCAGAAGGGGCGAGAAGAAATAAACGAGCGTATCTCAAATCTTCTCGGAAGCAAGTCGATTCAAATTGAAGTGGTGCAGGAATCAGGTGTTGATCGATTCAAGCTAATGCGAGGTGATCAAGACGCAAAAAATCTGAGTGAAGGGGAGAAAACAGCGATTGCGTTTGCCTTCTTCTTGACGAAGCTGAAGGAAGTGGAGAATCCGTCGGACACAATTGTGTTTATTGATGACCCAATTTCAAGCCTCGACAGTAATCATATTTTTCAAGTGAATGCGCTGATTCGAGACGTATTTTTTTTTCAAGACCCGTCACAGAATAATTTTTGGAAAGCAAAATACAAACAGCTTTTTGTCTCTACGCATAATTTTGAGTTTTTCTCGCTACTGAAAGGGCTACCGCGTAACAAGCAAACTCGGTTTTTTCACGTTCGACGCTTGTCGCCTCACGAGTCGACGTTCGTAAATCTTCCTCGGGCAATTGAGAAATATTCGTCAGAATATCACTATCTTTTCAGCATAATATATGCTTTCCACCAAAGCCGAGACAAGACTGACCTCCCAACTCTAATGTCGATACCAAATGCGGTACGGCGCTTTCTCGAACTCTATACTTATGCAAAAATTCCGATGGACTCCAAGTCGAGAATTGACGAGCGAGCAATAGCTTTGTTTGGGGCCGAAAAATCGGGCCGAATTATGAAAGTGCTTCATTATTTCAGCCATCTCGCCGACATTGAGCGATTGTCTAAGAATACAGATCTGATCTGTGACATAGAAAACGTCGTGACTGAGCTCATGCAGCATCTTGAGAAAGATACATTGCATTTCGAGGCGCTAAAGCAAGCAATCTAATTGCAATAACATCGCAATTGAAAACCTATTTCGCGTCTAGGCATAATTTTTCTTTTGAGAGTTTGTGACATGAAAATGGTGAATTTCAAAAAACAGCAGATTAGCTATCGCCTCTTGACGACTTAAGCATTAAAGCGAGGAACGGATTGTCTTGGCTTCGCTCAGGCTTTACGTCAACGGACATGCGACCAAGAGGTGTAAGGCCAAAGCTTGCTAGTAGCTTCATTGCATGGCTGCGTTGCTCGCTAATTGCGCGAAGCAATGGATTGCCTTTGCGACCCCCGTCAGCGGTCGGTAACGTATAACCTTCGTCGCGTACGGCATCAGACAACTCGGCAATTGTCGCTAACGCATCGCACAGCAATTCCATTGCACGAAGATCGGCATGTGTGAAGGTCCCGATTGCCATTGCCGCAGGAACAATACGATTCCACTCGTCCTGTGCGCGGCTTGATAGATGCAGAGGAGGAGCGGGAGTAACTGACAATGGCGCTACAACTTGGTGGTTTGACTTTCGACCACGCTTCGCATGTCCGACGGATGAAAATTCGCTCATGTATCCCCCTGAAAAAATGGTTGGGAATCTGAAATAAAAAAATTTGGTTGGGGCGACGGTCCCATACAAAATTCGCCAAACTTTTCTCCCCCCCGGTGGTAACTTTATTTAGCTATCTCCCGTGCAGTCATTGCTCGTCTTATGCATTGCCGTAACCTCCCGTCTGAACCACACGAGCGTGGTTGGAATACTTAGCAGGCTTTGCTTGTAGCGTTGATTCATGATTCGCTCGTATTGTGCTTCTGAGAATCCGGACCGAGTGCAGAATTCCCCGATAAGAACATCAAGTTCTTTTATCATTGCCAACCATTCTTCGGTCGGGCGACGCGGAACGGAGGTGGCTGCTAGTAAAGTAGCCTCCGCAATTCCCATTCCATCGACGGTCATAAACTCGGTAATAAGCGCTGCTTTTTCGTGTTCGTTCTGATCGTCTGCAACTATTTGCGCGCCTGTGACACGAACTAAGCCCGCTTGGTTGCAGTGCTGTTGCGCTACTAGTTGCGCCCGCAACTCCCGTATAGAAAGGTGTTTTCGAGGGGTTTGAGCATGTGCAGTTGCATAGCAAGTTGCATCAAACGCTTGAGTTGCATGGTTGCGTTCCCTAGGTGACGCAACCATGCAACTTTTTTGTTCGTGGCTCATTTCGACGCTCCTTTTGCAAGGCCAAGTTCATGCGCCTTGTGTAGATGGCGAGATACGCTCGATTTGTGGATGTTGAGTTCAATTCCAATTTCTGATTGACTCAAACCTTCATTGGCAAGTGCAACGACGCGTTCAAAAGTCGACTGCGTAAGTTTGGTAGTTGCCCATGTTTGGTTGCCGTTCGCATCAGTAACTAGTTTGGCCTCGAACGGTTCCACGTCTTCGCCGAACAACTCCCGTGCCTTCTCAAAGTGGACCTCGAATTTCGCGCCCTCATCCGGAACATAGTCGGCCGGTCTTTTTAAGTTGATGACGGTATCGAGAATATCCTCTTTCTTTGACGTTCCTCTCTGCGCTCCGCCTTTGCCGCTGTGATGAATGAACAGAACAGAACGACCCTCTCGCCGCATCATCTGAGCCCATTCTCCGATTTCGTTCCAATACTCTGCATCGTTTTCACGGCAGCCTGATCTTGCAAGGGTAGATAGGTTATCGACGATGATTAGATCGGCATGTTCGGTCAGCGGGTATATGGCGTCCTGACCCTGAAGCGTCGCGAGGTCAGGCATGGCGCCGTCCTGTAAATCAGGCGTTAGAAGCTTGAAATTGTCAGGATCAAAATCAATGACAGGATTGTTGACAATTAGGGTTTTGAGACGGGATTGCATCGTTATACCCGGCATTTCTCCATCAAGATAAAGGACCCGCCTTGGCTCAGTTGCTTTCCAACCCAAGAATATGCCGCCGCTCGCTACCGCGTATCCGATACCAAGCGCAACATGCGTTTTGCCGACGCCACGCCATGCGTAAAGCATAGCTAGGCTTTGAGTCAGTAGCCACGGGGCCAACATGCGTTCACGAGGCTTTAACGGGGTCTGTATTAGTTCGGAAATGTTAAGCGCACGATATGGCATCAGCGATGAAAAACCGGGTGCACGTTCAAGCGTCGCGCGGGCAGCTCTTGCTTGCGCACTCTCGACTTCAATTTCAAATTCATTGCTGAGAAACGTATCCATTTGTTCCCCCTAGCTTTAGATAGGCAACCTTCCCGTAGTCGCGATCAATTACTTGCAGCCGCTTCGGCCTTGCCGCGTATAGGGAGCCGCACAGTAGGCGCAATACTGAGTATTTGATGTGATAGCCATCAAATAGCAGCACGACATCTAGGCCCGCTACAGAAAAACACTCCGTGTCCGTTGGTAGGTGGCCGGGATCGATGGATAGGGCATTGCGCTTCGGCGGACGAAATCCGAGGCCCAACCAAATCAATTCATTTACAGGCATGAATTGTTTTCTCCGGATCGCCATTAAGGGAGCTAGTCCGGAATATTCCGGTTTCGCCTTTCGCGATAAAGTCGCGGGCCTGTTCGAGTTCGTAGGCGCACCCATTGGATTATTCCTTTGTGGATTCCGGCATACGGGTTGACCTTACGCAACTCGCAATCCATTCATCGATATCGTCGGAAAGCCACGCAACCGACCGAGGTCCGGTTTGGATCGGGGAGGGGAATAATCCCTTTTTGATTTCCGAATAGATCGTCGAACGAGACTTGCCGGTACGGTCGATGACCGCACGCATCTTCAGGAAGGCGGAGTTTTTTGGATCAAACATGCTGTGTCCCCCATGATTGAGCTAATGAATCCGATACGACCTATTGGTATCGGATCTGACACAGGCAGTATGGTCCGTGGGGAGACGTTCGTCACATGGGGGAAACTGTACCGACTTTTTTGATGAGCCTTGCGATATCGCGAGGGTCAGGCGTCGCGGTGGGATAGGTGTTGTTCACATCCTCTGCTAGCCCGATCAACAGACAGATCCATCGAAGACAAGGGGAAGGAGTTTTCAAAACGCTATGAATTGAGATTGCGCATTTCTTCTTGCCAAGAAGAATCCAAAGTCGCATGGCCCACGGAATTACTAGCAGTCGGAGTGATTCTTTCGACGGGCGTCCGCCGATGTTCTCGCCGTAGCTTTGTGCATCGAGCCATTGAATCGCCAACAGGGCCAATTCGCGAATTTCGGCCGCTGATTTTGGAGAAAGGCCTTGTAGCGGCTCGCCGTCGCGATACCGCTTAATCATCACTTGTCGCTCGATTTCAGCAATGGCCGAACCTGAATTCTGAAATGCGGCGATCAGTTCTTGATCATTCTTGATCCGCGCTAGCGCAGACAATGTCTTTCTGATATCGCCTGCCTTCGGCAATGACAACTGTTCGGTAAAGAGATTTCGAAAATTGGATAGCCCGCCCTCGATCATCGACACGAATTCGATTGGCAGGGGCATTCCGGCTAACAATTCGAGCTCTTCCCGGTCGGCCGGGTCGAGATCGATTTGTTCAATAATCATGCCGACGCTATTCCCCTCTTGCTCAAAGATCCGCTTGCCCCGCATTTTCCGCTCCGTGGATTATTGTTAATATTCGGACATCTTGGCGACTTGGGCATGAGCGGTCCGGATTGCCGCTCACATATTTTTAAATTTGGTGAATTCCTAAACCACCTCCGTGTTTTGCACTTGTTCCGCCCGTTTCTTTTGTTTCTGTGTGCAGTGCGTTGCCCACTTGTCCATTAGCTGCTTGCGTTTGTCAAAAAGATCACTTCTAAAATATGCTGCTTCTGTCTCGTCCCTGCCTCCGGTGTGGGCGAGAGCCGCTTCGCACACCGATCGGTCAAATGATGTTTTATCGGCGGCCCAATCACGAAACGAGGATCGGAACCCATGCATCGTGAATTCGTAGCCCAAGCGACGTAATAACATCGTAAAAGTCATATCGCTATATGGTTTTCCTTTTTCGCTAGGGAAGATCAATAAAGGATCTTTCCCTTCTTGGGCCCTCAGAATTTCTATTGCACGCGGTGAGAGCGGAATCCGATGCTCCTTTTTCGCCTTCATCTTTGACGCCGGGATAATTCGGCGCTTCCCGTCGAAATCAATTTCTGACCAATCGGCGTTTCGCACTTCACCCGACCGCGCTGCAGTGAGAACAGTAAACTCAAAAGCATTCTTTACCGATTCGGATGCGGTTGAATTCCTGACCGCTTGGAGAACCCCGTAAACCTCGGTATAGGGACAGGCTGCGAAGTGCGAGGTGGTCTTTACTTCGTTCGGTTTGGGAAGGGCACGGCTTATTTGATCCCACATTTGGGCATCGTTCTCATGCCGGTAGTCGCGTGCCGCTGCCCATTCAAGGACGGCGCGAATACGCTGTCGAAGGCGAGTGGCAGTTTCCGTCTTGGTCGACCATATTGGTTCGAGGGCGCGGAGAATGTTGGCCTTCGAAACCTCAGATACATCCATCTTGCCAAACACCGGGAAGGCATAGGCGGTAAGCGTATTAATCCATTGGTCGGCGTGCTTACGGTTCTTCCACTTGGCCGCGTGGAGTTTGTGATATTCGAGTGCACACTCCTCGAAGGTTCGGCGTTGTTCGACGGCTTGGCGGGCTTTCTGTTGTTCCGCATTGCGATGCTCAATAGGGTCGATGCCGTCGCTGCATTGCTGTCGGCACTTGCGTGCGCGTTCGCGGGCTTCTGCTAATGAAAAGGTAGACAGGGATCCGAGGCCCATCTCGCGGGGACGCTTATTGAACGAGTAAACGAATACCCAAGACTTACTGCCGCTCGCTGAGACTCGCAGATACAATCCGCCGCCGTCATGATAGTGACCGCGTTTGTTTAAGGCCTTGATGCCAACGGCTGAAAGCCGGTTAAGCGAGCGGCTGCCCACAATTTGTCCCCCAAAGTGCTGCTAGCTGTTATCGTAATGCTTTGCACTACTTTGGACAACAAAAAATAGAAATATCTTTAAAAACAATGATTTGGATTTAGTTGTTGGACCGCCTTAGACCTGCTTGGACACGGGTTATAACTTCACCGCCTCCGCCAGTTCAAGAATCTCCAGCATTCAACAGCAGTGTTACCCTAGTTGACCGCATTGCCGGAAGTTGATTCCTTTTTCGCCTGTGCATCGGTGGCCTTGAGCGCGACCCGTTCGGTGATGCTCTTTTGCGCAAGAGTTTCGGTGAGGAAGGAAGTGGCGCGCACCAGCAGGTCGCGTGCGACTTCTTCGAGGGGGGAGCCGCTGATGCTGGCATGGCTTCCGCCCAGACCGATGCCCGCCCAGCCTGCGGCCGACATGCCGAAACCGGAACGTTCGTTGTTGGCCTGGAAGGTTTTGGAAGCGACGATCTTCGCTTTCTTGATGTCGACCACGCGAATGTCGATGTTCATGTGCACCTTGCTTTTCTTGTAGTCGACCGAACCGGCCAGCAGGCGGATCGGTCCGGGCAGAAAGGCCAGGCCGCCCAGGCCGGTAGAACTTTGTTCGAACCCGAGCGAGGTGATCGAACCGGTGACCATGTAGTCGGCCGCTTCGGCTTCGACTTTCTTTCCGACCAGTGCAAGCTCCTTGTTGAGTTCTTCGAGCGCCGCGCGTTCCTGCACTTCAAAGCAGCCGGTTTGTGTGAGTGCCGTGGCGAGCATGTCGGTCATGCCGGTACCGACGCCAGTGTACTTCGGTTGTGCCACGTTGCTGCCACTACCGCTGAGGTGATCCCACCAACGGTACTGGCGGGGGTCCTGCTGACCGGCTCCGGATGAGCAGTCGGCGGACTTGCATTTGAATTCGGTGAACATGACTTTGACGGCCGGGGCCTTGCAGGTAGGGACGGCGATTTCGCGTTCGAAGACTTCGCTGGTCTGCGCCAGGCAGGCGGGTGCGGCAAGCAGGGCAAGGCAAACAGGGTGAAACTTCATGGAGACCTCTCATTGTGATGGGGGAATTTCTGTGTGGGTGGTGCCTGGGGGCAGGCCACTCAACAGCATTGATCGCGGAACTGCAATTAGCGCGCAGGCCGGCGAGGGGCAGACGCTATGGCATCCAAATCATTGTCTAAATGGTAACAGAAATTACCAAAACGACAATTATTTTGTGGCTTGATAATATGTTCGGCGAACCGGCAAAACTGACTGGCATGGCCCCGGAATTTGCCGGCAGATCGTCTGGACAGCGCTTTTCCATCATGCTTCGTGCCGGCGGCGCGGGATGGGACTTCATTGAAGGTGCGTGCATTCTCGTCAGTAGGACGAAGTTTGAGTACCCATGACTTGAGCAGGAAGTGACCGCTCCATTCTCGCCACTCGTCAGGAGCATATTCGGCACTATTGCTGCGGGCACATCTATGCTTTTCTCACAGACCAGGTCTGGACGTAGACAGGGGGCGTCTCGGAGACCACAGGCAGCAAGGATGCACGGAAAGTCGCGGTGCGTCGAAGCGAAGGCACCGATTATCGTAACTACTCTTCATAGTTGACTTGAGTCAACGATACCCGGGTCGGGCATTGTTGGGGAAAAATTGCCTTGTTAGTGTAATGGTTATTCGTGCGCGGCACCAGCCAGTGCACCGATGTCATTCTCCTATGCGAAGAGGACAAGGCCATGGAACTAAGTCGCAGGAAGTTCATGCAAGGTGTCGGTGCGCTGGGCGGGGCGGCAGCCGCTTCGGCGTTTAGCTTTCCCACCATCGCCGACGCGGCGAAAAACGCGAAGAATGGCAGTGCTGCGGAGGCTGCCGTCGAGATCCGCAAGGTCAAGTCAGGCTGCGCGATCTGCCCGAATTTTTGCGGCATCGAGGCGACCGTCGTCAACGGCATCATTCGCACCATCTACCCCGATACGGCGCGCGCCGAATTCTACAACCACGGTATCTGCCCGAAGGGCGCCTCGGGCATGTTCAATACCTACGACCCGTACCGGCTGAAAAAGCCGCTGCGCCGGACCAATCCGAAGAAGGGGCCAGGCGAAGATCCTCGCTGGGTCGAAATCAGCTGGGATGAAGCATTCAACACCATAGCCGAACGTCTCAAGAAGCTGCGTGCGGAAGACCCGCGCAAGCTGATCTGGCAGCATGGCCAGGGCAAATACCTGATCCAGGAGCAGTATTGCCAGGCATGGACCAAGGCTTTCGGGACGCCGAACATGGTGCACCGGACGACCGCCTGCGAAGCGGCGCGGCACGTCGCGGACGAATTGACCTGGGCCGGCGGAGGCATTCTGCCGGACCTCAAGTACTCCAAGCTGCTGCTCAACTTCGGCGCGAACTACTATGAGGGCGAGCAAACTTCGCGCTGGCTCGACTGGCAGACCATGCAGAGTATCGAGAGTAACGGGCTCAAGACCATCGTTGTCGAGCCGCGGCTATCGGGCGTGGCGGGCAAGGCGCACGAGTGGGTGCCGGTGCGTCCCGGCAAGGACGTGGTGATGATCCTCGCCATGGCCAAGGTGATGATCGATGCCGGTACCATCGATGAGCCTTTCCTGGTCGACTTCACGAATGCGCCGCAATTGGTCGATGCGTCAGGCACCATCCTCAAGGACAAGGATGGCAAGACGCCTCTGGTGTGGGACACCGTCTCGGGCAGCGCCAAACCTTATCTGCAGGGTGTCAAGCCGGCCTTGAAGGGCGCATACAACGTCGACGGCAAGCCGTGCCGCACCGCGTTCCAGGTGCTGGCGGACAGCATCGCCGACATTACGCCGGAATACGCGCAAGAAGTGGCGGACGTGCCTGCAGCGACGATTACGCGTCTTGCGCAGACCTTTGCGAAGGAAGCGCGGATCGGCGAAACCATCGTGATAGACGGGCAGACGCTCCGCTACCGGCCGGCCGTGCTGTATTCCTTCCGCGGCCTCGCGGCGAAGGAACATGGCGTGCAGGGCTGGCGCACCGGCCTGATCCTGAACATGCTGGTCGGGAACATCGACGCCGTGGGCGGGTTGATGCTTGGCGGCGCCTACGGACGTCCGCAGTACTTCGACGTCAGCAAGTGCGAATACCCACCCAGCCGTGCCGACCTCGCGCAAAGCGTGTTCTTCCCGTATTCCAACCACCACATCGCGCAGACGCCGAATCTCGTGGTGCAGGATCCACAGGCCTACGGACTGGCGTACCAGCCGGAGATGCAGATCTTCTATGGCACCAACCGGCCAGTCTCAATCCCGAATTCCTGGCAGCAGTTTGCGGGCCTGGCGAAGACCTACAACGTCGTGATCGATATCGTAATGAGCGAAAGCGCGTGGTATGCCGATATCGTGTTGCCGGACAAGACCTACCTCGAGTCCTGGCATTTCGCGCCGACGCGCGGCACTACCGACACGGGCCATATCGCGATCCGCCAGCCGATGGCGAACCCCTACAACCTCCAGCACGATGCGTTCAGCATCATGTGGGAACTCAGCAAGCGGGTCGGCTTCCGCGACCAGTTCGCCGAGCAATGCAACAAGTCCTGGGGGCTCAAGGAAGTGACCTTCAAGCCGGGCCGCGATTACACCACGCGCGAGGGCGTGGAAATCCTCTGGGCCGACAAGGCGAAGAAGGATTTTTCGGTGGCCATCGAGCAGGGTTTCGTCGGCAGCAGGAAGAGCGTCAAGAGCAAGTATCTTTCCGGTGCCGAGGACAAGTTCAAGGGCCCGGGCAAGGCCAAGATGAAGTTCTACGCGGACCAGCTGATCGACACGTATTACAAGGCCGAAGGCATTGTCAAAAAGAACAGTCTTGCGTCGTTTGAGCTGGCGAAACTGCGGATCGCTTATGCTCCCTTGCCGACCAGGGACCATGCGTTCCCGACGCCGCATCGCGAAGCGAAGGACTACCCGTTCTATGTCATCACGCACAAGCGCATGTACCGCAACCAGTCCGGCAACACAGTCAACAACGTGATCCTGAACCAGGCCATTGGCAAGGATGCAGCAACCAACTTTGTCCAGATCAATGCAGCGACGGCCGGCAAGCTCGGCATCAAGGGTGGCGATGCTGTGATGATCGAAACGCGCGTCGGAAAGATCAAGGGCACCGCGCAGGTCATACAGGGCATCCGCCCCGACACCATCGCCGTGTCCTACCACTATGGCCAATGGAGCCCCGGCTATGCGCCCGACGCGCATAACGGCACAGCGATCAACCAGGTGCTGGAACATCATCCCGACCTGATCTCCGGGCACAACTCGTTCAACGATACCAAGTGCAAGCTCTACAAGGCGTAAGGGAGAAGAAAATGGCCAAGTACGTTCGCGTGATCGATACCAGGAAGTGCATGGGCTGCCGCTCTTGCGTGGCGGCCTGCGCGGTGGAGAATCACTTCACTCCGGGCGCGCCATGGAGCGCAATGATGGAATATGAGGTTGGCACCTATCCCCAGGTGAAGAAGATCTATACACCGATGGGCTGCATGCACTGCGAGCATCCCGCTTGCAAGGCAGCCTGTGACCATATCGGCAGGAAGGCGATCAGCACAAATGCGTTCGGCGCCGTGATCATCGACTACGACAAGTGCAACGGCTGCGGCTATTGCGCATCCGTTTGTCCCTATGGCGTACCGCAGATCAACAGGTCGCTGAAGCCGCTGCGCCCCGGGAAGGGGCCGGTTGGATCAGAAGCATTGCCCGCCGACGTGCGTCACCCGACGCATCGTAAGCAGGCCAACACTGCCGAAAAATGCACCTTGTGCAGCCACAAGCTTGAAAAGGCCGTGGCGGACGGCAAGGCCGATCGCATCGGCAAGGATCAGGCATACACGCCGACCTGCGATCTGGTCTGCCCGGTACAGGCGCGTGTATTTGGCGACCTGGACGATCCAAACAGTGAGGTATCGAAGCGCATCAAGGAAGGCAGCGCGGTGCAGCTGAAGAAGGAATTCAACACATCGCCGCAGGTGTACTACATTCTCGATGAGGGAGCTTCGTCATGAAATCCGTACTGACCTTCCTGCTTTGCATGGCGAGTGCGGCAGTTTTGCACGACGCCATCGCGGCTGACACGGCATCGAAGCAGGGCTCCGCAAAACCGGCCGCAAGCGGCAAGTACTCCATGGCCGAAAAAGGGTCCTTCCACAAGATCCACGCACGCAAGGCCAAGACCGATTGCGAGGATTGCCATAGCAAGGAACCCTTCGCCGACAACGTGTTGTTGGTGAAGCGCGACAAGCCCCTCGCGAAAGGTTCGCCCGGCCCGGTCGACCCGAAGGAATGCTATGAATGCCATCGGCAGAAAAGCAATAAGCTCCCGGTCTACGCGCCGCATTGAACATGCTTGAGAACGATGACCTTAGCGCCCTGGCACAAGTGCGCAGCCAGGGATACTGGTTGCTGTCGCGGTTGTTCCTGACAGTGCCGAACGCGCAGAATCTGCGTGCACTACAGGCGGAGCTTGCTGGTACCAATGCAGACAACCCGCTTGATGCGTTGCGCCGTGCGGTTGAGGAATCCTTGCGCGCACCGGACGAGGCAGCGGTGGAATTCACCCGCCGCCTCGTCGTCGTGAGCAAGTCGGACGGAGAGAGCCTGCCGTACGAGTCGTTTTTCCGGGAAGGCACGGTTCCCGGAGCGAAGACGGCGGAGGTGGCGGCCTGCATGGCGGATTGCGGCTTTTTCAATATTGCGCCGGATGCGCCGTCGCCCGACCATATCGGCGCGGAGCTGAGGTTCATGGCCTTGCTGAGCTGCGAGGAGAGCCAGGCGTGGAAGCAGGACCGGCGGGCCGAGGCAATGCGCCTGGTCGCCGCCCAGCATTCGTTTCTGAACGGACACCTTGCTGCATGGGCTATCGATTACTGCGAAGCGCTCGAATCCCGTGCAGAGCATTCCTACATGAAGCTGGTCGCACGCATGGCAGGGCTGTGCTTGTTGGAAGACGTGGCGATTGTCGAAGAGAATTTCCGCGAGCTGAGCGGGGCAATCGGCGTGGCGGTCGACCAGGAGCCTGTGCGGTAGAAGACGCAGGGCCAGAGCCGTCGCCGCTGGCGCCACCGCGTCGCCGGGTAATGCCGTTTTCCCGGCGGGTAGGGCCTGCGGATTGCTGCCGTGCAGACCCTGGGGCAATCCGATCAAACGGGTGGCGTGGAACCAGCGCGTGCTTCATACCAGCCCTTGCTGAAACGACCACCTTCACCTCCGACAGCATCACCGGCACATCGATCAGTACCTTGACCACCGTTGCCATATCGTTCCTGCAATGCACTTGCCTTGTCTGCAATCAAATTTTGAAGGAAAACAGCGTGTCTGCGTAGTTCTTCTTAGCCAAATCAACTCAGTGCGGAATCGCCACTAGACGCGTCTGTATATTGTGCTGCGGCAATTTTTCGCCTATTCTCCGTGTTAATCGGGGCGTGCGAAACAAAAATTCCCGCACGCCGCCTGTCCCGCACGGCGAATCGCCGTCACACAAGCTACCTGCACTATGTCAACAGGAAACAGAATGGTCCGACACCGCCAGGGTGCCGGATTCGGTCTCGCGCTGCCTCTGCTGGCGAACCTGATCGCTATCGGACGGCGCGTCCTCCAGTCCGCGCCAGCCAAGTGACGAACCGCACGATGCAGAAGAATACAGCGGACGCCCGGCGCGGAAGGGCGCGATGGCTTGCATGGGGATTCCTCATCGCGGGCCTGATTGCGTCGACGGTGGTGTACTGGGAGGGACGGCGCCTGGTCGAGCAGGAGATGGCATCGCAGCTTGATGTACGGGCACGCGACGTGAAGCACAACCTGGAGCGCCAGCTCGATGCCTACGCGGAAGCGCTGTACGCGATGCAGAAGGAGGTGTCGGAAGAGCCTGCGCTGGAGCGTGCCGTGTTCCGGCATGAGGTGAGCCAGCTCCGGCTGAAGGACAGGATGCCCGCCGTGCAGGCCATCGGGTTCAGCCCGCGCGTGGCATTGCACGATCGAGCCGCATTTGGACGCAGGCTGCGCAAGGACTTTGCGAATGACGGACTGGGACGCGCGGAACTATTGCATCCCGCCCTTACTCCGGAGGCCTCGGATTCCTATGTGGTTCAGTATATCGAGCCGCTCGCCCGCAATCACGAAGGCGTCGGCTTCGACCAGTCGAGCGAGCCGCATCGGCTCGCGGCGATTGAGCGTGCCCGCGATAGTAGCGACTGGACGGCGAGCGAGCGCATCCGCCTGTTCGTGACGCCCGGCGATGTGGACGGCGTCGTGTTTTTTGCGCCGGTCTATCGCGGCGCGGCGCCGCAGACGCTGGAGGCACGGCGCGCGTCGTTCCGCGGAGTCGTGTTCCTGGCGATCCGCGTGGATGAAATGCTGCGCAACGTGTTCGGGCCGAAGCTGCTGGAGGACCTGGATATCGAGATTGTCGACGGACCAGTTGACGAGCTTGCCGTGAGAGGTGCGCGGGCACCGGCATTGATCTTCGACAGCAATCCCTACCAATTCGTGCCGACAGGCAGCGCGATTGACCTTCATGCTCCGATGCGCCGCGAGATCGGCCTCACGTTCGGCGGCCGTGAATGGCATCTCCACCTGACCGTACGTTCGGGTTTCCTGAAGGGCTCACAGATCTGGCTGCCGCCGCTCGCTGCATTGGCCGGCGTGCTCATGAGCTTCCTTGCATTTTTCTTCATGCGTGCGCAGAACTTTGCGCGCCAGGCATCCGAAGCGCGCGAGCGCGAAGCGTTCCGCTCCTTGCATTCGAAGGAAAGGCAGCTCGACGGCATCCTGGAGTCGATCGACGAGGTGCTCTGGGCCTTTGACATGCCGGACCGCAAGCTGAGCTATGTGAGCCCGGCGGTGGAGCGGCTGTATGGTTATCCGGCCCAGGCTTTTTACGACGACCAGCGCCTGTGGCTGGAGTGCGTGCACCCGGAAGACCGCAAGCAGGTGGTCCGGTTCTCGCGCGCAATCGTGGACATCGGCTGGGCGACGCTGCAATACAGAATCGTGCGGCCGGATGGCGAAATCCGCTGGATGCACTATGACGCGCGCTATGTGCGCGGAGGCGAAGCGGGTACGGGCCGCATCGACGGCCTGGGGCGCGACATCACGGAGGCGCGCCGGATGGAGAAGTCGCTGATGCGCAGCAACCGGGCCTTGCGCGCGATCCATGCATGCGATGCCGAGATCGCCACGGCTACCGATGAAAGCACGCTGCTCAAGGGCATTTGCGAAGTCGTGGTGCGCGAGGGCTACCGCATGGCATGGTCGGGGCTGCTGAACGGTGACGGCAGCGTCGCGCTGGCGGGCATCGCCGGCGAACATGCGGGCTACATGGAGTGCATCGAAGAGTCGTTGCGCGAAGGTGTGCATGAACAGGAAGGTGTCGGCACTATCGGCGTGGCGCTGCGCACGCTCAGGCCGGTCATCCAGAACAACATCGTCAGGGATCCGCGCATGGCGCCGTGGCGCGAACAGGCCTTGCGCCGCGGTTTCAATTCCAAGATTGCCTTGCCGATGTTCCGCGACGACAAGGCGGTTGGCGTGCTGAACGTGTATGCGACCGAGTCCGACGCCTTCGATGCGGATGAGGTCGAGTTGCTGACCGGACTGGCGGGCGCGGTAACGGTCGCGATTCAGTTCCTGAGGCATCGCAGCGGCCAGCGTGCTGCCGAGGCTGCGTTCCGCTTGCGCGAGCGCGCCATCGAAGCCAGCACCAACGGCATCGTCATCGCCAGCGCCAAGGGGGATCATCCGGTCGAATATGTGAACCCGGCCTTCGAGCGCATGACGGGCTATGCGGCGGAGGAGATCATCGGACGAAACTTGCGCATCCTGCATGGCGACGACGGCGACCAGCCGGGGCTGGACGAGCTGCGCGAGATCCTGGCCATGCAGCGTGCCGGCCAGGTGACGATACGCAATTACCGCAAGGACGGTTCGATGTTCTGGACCGATATTCATATCGCTCCGGTGCGCGACGAGGAGGGCAATGTCACGCACTTCGTCGCGTCCAAGTACGACGTCACGATGACCAAGCGCTACGAGGCGGAGCTCGAATACCAGGCCAGCCGCGATCCGCTCACGGCGCTGGTGAATCGCAACCTGCTGCGCGACCGGCTTGACCAGGCGCTTGCGCAGGCGGCGCGTTACGGGACGTCGGTCTGGGTGGCGTTCATCGATCTCGACCGCTTCAAGTTCGTCAACGACACGCTTGGTCACCAGGCGGGCGACATGCTGCTCAAGCAGGTATCGGAACGCATGCTGTCCGCCGTGCGCCATTCCGACACGGTGGCGCGCCTCGGCGGCGACGAATTCGTGTTGGTCCTGCCGGAGCATACCGACGAAGTGCTCGACACAAGTGTCATCCAGCGCGTGATGGATGCCATCGCGCCGCCGTTTGTCATCGGCGGGCACGAATTCTTCCTGACCTGCAGCATCGGCATCGCCTCCTATCCGAACGACGGCAAGGATGCGGAAACACTGATCAAGCATGCGGACATTGCGATGTATCGCGCCAAGGAAGTCGGACGCGACAACTTCCAGTTCTACACTGCGTCGATGAATGAAAAGGCATTGGAGCGGCTGCGACTGGAAGGGGACTTGCGCAATGCCGTTGAACGCGGCGAATTCATCTTGCACTATCAGCCGCAGGTCGACCTGTACACCGGTGAAATGATCGGCATGGAGGCGCTGATCCGCTGGCAGCACCCGGAACTCGGCATGGTGCCGCCGGATCGCTTCATCAGCCTGGCGGAAGAGATCGGCCTGATCGTACCGATCGGCGCGTGGGTGTTGCGCACTGCATGCACGCAGAATCGCGCTTGGCAGCGCGCCGGACTCGGCAAGCTGCGCGTGGCAGTCAACCTGTCGGCGCGTCAGTTCGCCGAGCGCGACCTGGTACAGACCATCGCGGCCGTACTGGAGGAAACCGGGCTGGAGCCGCAGTATCTCGACATCGAACTGACGGAAAGCCTGGTCATGACCGACGTCGAGTTTACGACCAGCGTGCTGCGTGAACTCAAGGCCTTGGGAGTGCATCTGTCGATCGACGATTTTGGCACCGGTTATTCCAGCCTGTCTTACCTGAAGCGTTTCCCCATCGACATGCTGAAGATCGACCGCTCATTCGTGCGCGACATCACGCTCGACGCCGACGATGCCGCCATCGTGCAATCCATCATTTCGCTGGCGCATGGTTTGCGGCTGAAGGTGATCGCCGAAGGCGTGGAAACCGAGGAGCAGCTGGAGCACTTGTGGCTGCATGGCTGTGATCAGATGCAAGGCTACTACTTCAGCCGGCCGCTTGCGGCCGATGCATTTGAAACACTCCTGAAGGAAGGCAAGAGCCTGCAGGCTGGCACGGCGCGCAGGGATCAATCCTGATCTACATGTTGATGAAGTGATGCGTGCCGACGTGCGCTAGTGTTTCGAGGACTAGCCGCTGGATGACGTGACGGGTTACGAAGCGCAGCCTTCGTAACCCGTGCGTCTTCAAGCTGAAGCAATGAGAGCCCACCTGGCCGTCAACAGCCATACGCTCGATCCGGGATCGGGCGGCTAACCGAGGATTGCCTGATCAGGCGGCGTCGCGCGACGCCTTGACCAATGCTTCCCACCATGACAGCACAGCCTGCGCCGTGCACGGCAGTGCGGTGAATTCGCCGCCGGTGAAGGCAGACCATTGCGGCAGGAAACGTTCCGGTACGGGAATGACGACCGGAATGCCAACAGTGATGGCGAGCGCCACCTCGTCGTGCATGCCTTTGCCTTCCGCTTCCTGCGCGCCGTACTTGTTGAAGACAACGAGTTCGGGGCCATTGTCGATGGCTTTCCTGACGATCGACGCCGCTTCGGCCAGCGCCGACGCGTCCAGGCGGCAGCCGAGGGAGCCGCTGCCGAGGTTCTGTGAAATTGCCATGCGGCAGCCGGAGGGCAGCAGTTCCAGTTCCATGTTGCAGGGGCCGCTCGCATGCTGGATCGCGCCGGCAACCGCGACGCCACGCGCGTGAAGCTGGCGCGCGGCGTCTTCGAGGATCGGTGCCGGGTCGATCTCGGGCGGGTAGATGAGGGCAGCCAGTTGGTGTTGTGTCATGGCATCAGTCGAAGATGGAGCGCCGCGCGCAGCGCGATGTGCCGGGGAATCACGAGTTGCATTATATGTCCGGATGATTCCTGCGTTCCTTGATGTGGCTGCATGTGCATGACGATCAAGCCTTTCCCGCTTTCTACCGTGGAATCAGGAACACCGCCTTCTCGTTCACCGCGATCGCTGCGTCATGCTCCTCGCGCACGGTGAAGCGGATCGGCACGGAGCCCGATTGTCCCGGTTCCGGCATCACGCGTACGCGCGCCGGGACGGCCTTGGTGGTCGCGGCCGGCACATCGAATTCGTCTTCGGACGACAGCCCGATGTCTTTCGTGCCGCTGACTTCGATGACATAGTGGTGCGGCCGCTCGTCGGTGTTCATCACCTGCAGGCGGTAGACGTTTTCAATCGCGCCGTCATCCAGCATGCGCGGCATGCCGCGGTCGCGGATGACGTCGACCTTGAGCGGCGTGCGCAAGGCCAGCGACAGGGCGACTCCGAAGATGATCGCCAGCAGAATCGTGACGTAGATCAGCGTTCGAACGCGCAGCACGCGTTTCCAGATGCCGCGCCGGTCGAGCTTGTTGTTGACCGCGAATTGCGTGGTATAGCGCACCAGGCCTTTTTCGTAACCCATCTTGGTCATCACCTGGTTGCAGGTGTCGACGCAGGCGGCGCAGGCGATGCATTCATATTGCAGTCCGTTGCGGATGTCGATGCCGGTCGGACACACTTCCACGCACAGGCCGCAATCGACGCACGATCCCAGTCCAAGCGCTTTCGGATCGGCCTTCTTGCCGCGTGCGCCGCGCGGTTCGCCGCGTTCGGCATCGTAGGTGATGATCAGGGTGTCCTTGTCGAACATGGAGCTCTGGAAGCGTGCGTACGGACACATGTACTTGCACACCTGCTCGCGCATGAAGCCGGCCTGGCCGTAAGTCGCGAAGCTGTAGAAGAAGATCCAGAATGTCTGCCACGGTCCGAGGCCGGTCGCAACGATCTGGTGGGCCAGCGAGCGGATCGGGGTGAAATAGCCGACGAAGGTGAAGCCGGTCCAGCCTGCGACCGAGATCCATGATGCATGCTTGGCCGCCTTCAGGCCGAACTTGCGCAGCGAGAGCGGCTCCTTGTCGCGCCGCAGGCGCGCGGCGCGATCGCCTTCGATCTTGCGTTCGATCCACATGAAGATCTCGGTGTACACGGTTTGCGGGCAGGCATAGCCGCAGAACAGGCGCCCGGCGATGGCGGTGAACAAAAACAGCGAGAGCGCGGAGACCACCAGCAGCGCGGACAGGTAGATGAAGTCCTGCGGCCAGAAGATCAGGCCGAAGATGTGGAACTTGCGCTCCTCGAGATTGAACAGCACTGCCTGCCGGCCGTTCCAGTTCAGCCAGGGCAGGCCGTAAAAGATCGCCTGGGTCAGGAACACCATGACCCAGCGCCAGTTGGCAAACCAGCCTTTCACCGAGCGCGGGTAGATTTTCTTCCGCGGCTGGTACAGGCTCTGTTCGACTTCCTTTGGCTCGGCTGCAGGCGCAGGAGCGATCGGGATGACTTTCAGTTTTTCCGCACGCATGCTCTTCTCCTGTCGTCGTTACGCTTCGCCCTGCTCGTCCTTGCCGATCACGAGGCGGGTATCGCCTGCATACATGTGCCGCGGGATCTGCAGGTTTTCAGGAGCGGGCTTGTTCTTGAAGACGCGCCCGGCCAGGTCGAAGGTCGAGCCATGGCAGGGGCAGAAGAAGCCGCCGTTCCAGTCGTCCGGCAGCGAGGGTTGCGGGCCATGATCGAACTTTGCAGTCGGCGAGCAGCCGAGGTGCGTGCAGATGCCGATCGCAACAAGGAATTCGGGCTTGATCGAGCGATGCGCGTTGCGCGCGTATTCTGGCGTCATTTCATCGCGATTGCGCTCGGAGGCGGGATCGGCCAGCTGGCTTTCCACACCTTTCAGCGACACCAGCATGGCGGGCGTGCGTCTCAGGATCCATACCGGCTTGCCGCGCCATTCCACGGTTTTCATTTCGCCCGGTGCGAGGTCGGCAATGTCCACTTCGACCGGCGCACCCGCGGCCTTCGCGCGTTCCGAAGGCTCGAAGGTGCGCACCAGCGCGGTGAACGTTGACACGGCCGGAACAGCTGCGGCGATGCTGGTTGCGATCAACAGCGCGCGACGCTCGCCATCATGGTCAAAGGCGGACTCAAGTTGTGCTTCGGTGCTCATCATGCTCCCATTTTTGTTGCGGTCCGGCGTTTGTCGGACATACGCTTACCAGCCTCTAGGCAACATGCGTGCCACGCGGAGGAAGGCAGGGATTGAAGTTGCAACGCCTTGTTTTTACTGGATATTTTCGAGATGGCTGCGCTGCCGGTGCGATCTGTGCCACGCGCCACTGTCATGCCATGACAGCCATGGCAGCGCGGCCGCAGCGTATTCCGGTTTGGTTGATCCTGATCACGTGCCAACCCCGTTGTGGTGACTAACATAAAACTGCGTCAACTCTCACAAGGAGGGTGTGATGAAGCATCTGATGAAGCAGGTAAGCGCAGCCGTGTCCTTATCCGCCCTGGCGTTGTCGGTCTTCTGCGATTCCGCCTTTTCCCAGTCGCCCGCTCCGGCGGACACCTCCACCAATGCCGCTAGCGTTTCGCCGCCGGGCCCAGGCCCCGGCGCCCGCGGGCCGCGCGGCCGCATGATGCGCTTCAACCAGAACAACACGCCCGGATGGACGCTCATGACGCCGGAAGAACGCACCGCCCATCGCGACAGGATGCGCAGCTTCAAGACGGTGGCCGAGTGCGAAAGCTATCGAGAGGAACACCGGAAGCTGATGGAGCAGCGCGCCAAGGAACAGGGCAAACCGCTCCCGCCGGCACGCGGCAATCCCTGCGTGACGATGCAGCGCCGCGGGATCCTGAAATAGGACGCTGACTGCGACTCGTGCGCGGATCGTTGCCATGGTGCCATGCTGCCATGCTGTCAGGCGCGGCGGCCTGGCAGTGGCTTGCATGAAGGCACGATCACCAATATCGGCGGCAAGTGCCTGATTTGCAGGGCACTTGCATCGGCGCACCTGCTGGCATGCATCTTGATTAAAGGCATCATGGATCGTTGATGGAAGGACGTGACATGACAGACCGCCGCCTCCTGCGCGACCTCTGCATTGTTTTGATCCTGAAGCTGCTCCTGCTCTTCGGCTTGTGGTGGGCATTTGTCCGCGACGAGCGGGTCAGCGTCAATGCTGAAAATGTCGCGCAGGCGATCATCGGTGCCGATAGCGCGAAACAAGATAAAGAAGGAGGGCAGTATGGCCACTGAACAATTGGTCGACCTCTCGCGGCTGCAGTTTGCCGCAACGGCGATGTACCACTTCCTGTTCGTCCCGCTCACGCTCGGCATGGTGTGGCTCCTGGTGATCATGGAGAGCGTGTACGTGATGACCGGCAAGCTGGTCTACAAGGACATGACGCGCTTCTGGGGCAAGCTCTTCGGCATCAACTTCGCGCTCGGCGTCACGACCGGCATTACGCTCGAATTCCAGTTCGGCACCAACTGGGCGTACTACTCGCATTACGTGGGCGATATCTTCGGCGCACCGCTCGCCATCGAAGGCTTGATGGCTTTCTTCCTCGAATCGACGTTCATCGGCCTGTTCTTCTTCGGCTGGGACAGGCTCTCGCGCCAGAAGCACCTGATGGTGACCATCCTGCTCGCCGTCGGCAGCAACCTGTCCGCGCTGTGGATCCTGGTGGCGAACGGCTGGATGCAGAACCCGGTCGGCTCCCACTTCAATGAGGTCACCATGCGCATGGAGCTGACCGACTTCTGGACCGTGCTGTTCAACCCCGATGCGCAGGCGAAGTTCGTGCACGCGGCATCGGCCGGTTATGTGACAGGCGCCATCTTCGTGCTGGCGATTTCTTCCTGGTATCTGCTGAAAGGGCGGGATGTCGAATTCGCCAAGCGCAGCTTCCGCATCGCCGCGGCATTCGGCCTGGCCTCTGCCTGTTCCGTGATCGTGCTGGGCGATGAATCCGGTTACACCCTCGGCGAGGCGCAACAGACCAAGCTGGCCGCGATCGAAGCGATGTGGGAAACCGAACCAGCACCGGCGCCGTTCAACCTGGTCGCCGTGCCGAATGAAGCGGAAATGAAGAACGACTTCCAGCTGCAGATTCCGTGGGTCATGGGCGTGATCGGCACGCGCTCGCTCGACAAGCAGATCCCGGGCATCAAGGAGATCCAGGCGAAGAACCGCGAGCGCATCGTGTCGGGTATCCAGGCGGTGAAGGCACTCGAAACACTGCGCGCCAATCCGAAGAACGCCGCGGCGAAGGCGAAATTCGAACAGCACAAGGCCGACCTCGGCTTCGGCCTGCTGCTGAAGAAATACGTCACGAACGTGAGCCAGGCCACGCCGGACATCATCGACAAGGCGGTGAAAGAAACCGTGCCGCGCGTGACGCCGATGTTCTGGTCCTTCCGCTTCATGGTCGCAATCGCATTTGCGATGCTGCTGCTGTTCGTGCTGGCCGAATGGTATTCGATCGACGGTCGCTTCGTTGAAAAACGCTGGCTGCTGAAGGCTGCCGTGTGGGCACTCCCGTTACCCTGGATTGCCTGCGAGCTTGGCTGGTTCGTCGCCGAATACGGGCGGCAACCGTGGACCATTTACGGCGTGCTGCCGACCCATCTCTCGGTGTCGACGCTGTCGGTCGGATCGCTGTACGGTTCGCTGGCCGGCTTCGTCGGCTTCTACACCTTGCTGCTGATCGCGGAGGTGTACCTGATGGTGCGGTTTGCGCGGCAGGGGCCGGGCAGCCTCGGCACCGGACGCTACATCGGCGATGCACGACTGGGAGCGACATCATGATTGACTATGCGACCCTGAAAATCATCTGGTGGCTTCTGGTCGGCGTCTTGCTGATCGGCTTCGCCATCATGGACGGCCACGACATGGGCGTGGGCACCTTGCTGCCCTTCGTCGGCAAGGACGATGTCGAACGCCGCGTCATCATCAACACCGTCGGCCCGCACTGGGACGGCAATCAGGTCTGGTTCATCACCGGCGGCGGCGCCATCTTCGCCGCCTGGCCGCTGGTATATGCCACGGCATTCTCGGGCTTCTACTGGGCCATGCTGGCAGTGCTCTGGGCACTGTTCTTCCGGCCGGTCGGCTTCGACTATCGCAGCAAGATCGACAATCGGACATGGCGCACGGCCTGGGACTGGGGCCTGTTCGCCGGCGGCGCCGTGCCACCGCTGATCTTCGGTGTAGCCTTCGGCAACCTGCTGCAGGGCGTGCCGTTCTACTTTGATGAAAACATGCTGCCGTATTACACCGGGTCGTTTTTCGCGCTGCTGAATCCGTTCGCGCTGCTCTGCGGCGTGGTATCGAGTGCCATGATCACCTTCCACGGTGCGATTTATCTCGCGCATCGCACGGAGGATGATGTGCAGGAGAGGGCGCGCAAGGCCGCGCTGCTGTTCGGGATGGTGCTGCTGGTCGCGTTCTCCGCAGCGGGCGTATGGGTGGCCTATGGCATTCCTGGTTATGTGATCACTTCGCATGTTGATCCAGGCGTGGCGAGCAGCCCGTTGTCGAAGACGGTCGTGCGCGAAGCGGGCGCCTGGCTTGCCAACTACCGGCAGCAGCCGCTGACCATGCTGGTACCGGTGCTGGCCTATGTCGGCACCATCGCAGCGCTCCTGCTGACCCTTGGCGGCAAGACACTCGCGGCATTCGTCGCATCGGCCCTCGCGGAACTCGGCGTGATCGGCACCGCCGGCGTATCGATGTTCCCGTTCGTCATGCCCTCGTCGTCCGACCTGCGCTCCAGCCTTACCGTCTGGGACAGCGTGTCGAGCCACCTGACCTTGACGATCATGTTCTGGGCCGCGCTGATCTTCGTGCCGATCGTGCTGGCCTACACCAGCTGGGCCTACAAGGTCATGGCGGGCAAGGTGACGGCGGCCACCATCATCAAGAACAAGCATTCAGCCTATTAGGAGCGACACCATGTGGTACTTCGCCTGGATTCTCGGCATCGGCTTTGCGGTGCTGCTCGCGATCCTCAATGCAATGTGGGGCGAAAACGAAGAGGCGCGCGAGGAAGCGCGCCGCGACGACGCGCCGTACCTCGGCAGCTGAACGTTTCGGGAGGCAGGATCATGAATGCAAACGTTCAGGCTTCAGCTGCTCGAATGCAGCAGGCCGGCGGCCTTGAACATTTTCCGGTCGCGCTGTTTTCGATGGTGATGGGCATCGCCGGTCTTGCGATTGCCTGGCATAGGACGCATGTTGCCTTCGGCGCACCCGAACTGATCGGGCAGGGCGTGCGCGTGCTGGCGTCGCTGCTGTTCGTGCTGCTGCTGGTGCTGTATGTCGCGAAATGGATGAAATATCCGAAGGCTGCCGCCGCCGAAGCCAATCATCCGGTGCGCGTCAACTTCCTGCCGGCCATCTCGATCGACGTGCTGCTGCTTGCCACCGCCTGGCTGCAGGATGCGCCGTTCATCGCTACGGCGTTGTGGATTGTGGGCGTCGTGCTGCATCTCGCGCTCACCTTGCGCGCCTTTGGCAGCTGGCTGCATCACAGCTATTACGACATCAAGCATGTCAATCCGGCATGGTTCATACCGGTGGTGGGTAATGTCATTGTGCCGCTTGCCGGCGTGAAGATCGCGTCGCCGGAGATTTCGTGGTTCTTCTTCAGCATCGGCGTCGTGTTCTGGTTCGTGCTGTTGACGATCGTGATGAATCGGCTGTTCTTCCACGAGCCGCTTCCGGTAAAGCTGTTACCGACCATGTTCATCCTCCTGGCGCCGCCGTCGGTCAGCTTCCTTTCGTGGATGGGGTTGACGGGGCATCTCGATGCCTTCGCGCGGGTGCTGTACTACGCCGCGCTGTTCATGGCGCTGCTCTTGTTCAGCAATGCGCCGCGCTTTTTGCGACTGCCGTTCTTTGTTTCTTCATGGGCGTACAGTTTTCCGCTGGCGGCGTTTACGATTGCTACGATCACGATGTATGACCATATTGGCGGTCGCTTGCTTGCGGCTTGTTCGATGGGGTTGCTGGGGGTGTTGTCGATTGTGGTGGTGTTGCTGGTGGTGCGGACGGGGGTGGCGGTGGTGAGGAGGCAGGTTTGTGTGGCGGAGTGAGGTTCGGGGCGGGCTTTCTTCGGTGATGCTGGGCGGTAGGTTCTCCGTGCATGCTGGCCGGGACTGGCCCCGGCGGGCCACTCACTTTTCTTGCTTCGCCAAGAAAAGTAAGCAAAAGAAGGCGACCCCAGGACGCTGCCCCTTCGGGGTGCCCGAAAGAGCGAGGCGCAAAGCGGGAAGCGAAACAAACTCGCCTG
>NZ_DATFAI010000053.1:0-22103 GCF_035254685.1 Noviherbaspirillum sp.
TCGAGCAGCGTGTCGTTCGGCGCGACCGTCACCACCGGCATCTCCTGCGTCACCAGCGCGAGCGGGCCGTGCTTCAGTTCGCCGGCGGGATAGGCTTCGGCGTGGATGTAGGAAATCTCCTTCAGCTTCAGCGCGCCTTCGAGCGCGATCGGGTAGTGCAGGCCGCGCCCGAGGAACAACGCGTTTTCCTTGCGCGCGAATTCTTCCGACCAGGCGATGATTTGCGGCTCCAGCGCGAGCACGGCAGCGATCGACACCGGCAAATGCCGCAGCGCCTTCAGGTGCGCGGCTTCCTGCTCATCGGTCAAGCGGCCGCGCACTTGTGCCAGCGCCAGCGTCAGCAGGAAGAGCGCAACCAGTTGGGTGGTGAAGGCTTTGGTCGATGCCACGCCGACCTCGACACCGGCACGCGTGATGTACGCCAGCATGCATTCACGCACCATGGCACTGGTGGCGACGTTGCAGATGGTCAGGCTGTTCACCATGTCCAATGCGCGCGCATGCTTGAGCGCGGCCAGCGTATCGGCGGTCTCGCCGCTCTGTGAGATCGTGACCACCAGCGCATTCGGATTCGGCACGCTGTCGCGGTAGCGGTATTCGCTCGCAATCTCGACATTCACCGGTAGCTTCGCGATTGATTCGATCCAGTACTTCGCGGTGAGGCCGGCGTAATAGCTGGTGCCGCAGGCGAGGATCAGGACGGAATCAATTTTCTTGAAGACGTTGTAGGCCTTGTCGCCGAACAGTTCCGGCATGATGGCGGACACGCCTTCGATGGTGTCGCCCACGGCGCGCGGCTGTTCGAAGATTTCCTTCTGCATGTAGTGGCGGTAGGGGCCGAGTTCGGCCGCGCCGCTGTGCGCGTGCACCGTGCGCACCTCGCGCTCGACCTGCTTGCCGCTGGCATCGACGATCCAGTAGCGGTTCAGCTGCAGGTCGACCACGTCGCCTTCTTCAAGGAAGATGATCTGGTCGGTGGTGCCGGCCAGCGCCATCGCATCCGACGCAAGGAAATTCTCGCCCTTGCCGACGCCGACGATCAGCGGCGAGCCCTGGCGCGCGCCAATCACGCGATGCGGCTCGTCGCGGCAGAATACGGCGATCGCATACGCGCCCTGCAGGCGCTTGACCGCCTGCTGCACCGTCTCGAACAGGTCGCCGTTGTACATGTGGTTGATCAGGTGCGCGATGACCTCGGTATCGGTCTGGCTCTCGAACACATAACCGGCGGCGGTGAGTTCTGCGCGCAGCTCGTCATGGTTCTCGATGATGCCGTTGTGGACCAGCGCGATGCGGTCACGCGAAAAATGCGGATGCGCGTTGTGCGACGCGGGCGCACCGTGCGTCGCCCAGCGGGTGTGCGCGATGCCGGTGAACCCGGACAAGCCGGCCTTCTCGACCTGCATTTCCAGATCAGCCACACGAGAGGTGCTGCGCGAACGTTGCAGCGTGCCGTCGACATGCAGGGCGACGCCGCAGGAGTCGTAACCACGATATTCAAGCCGTTTCAATCCTTGCAACAGGATCGGGGTGATATTGCGTTGGGCGACGGCGCCGACGATTCCGCACATGGAAATTCCTCTGATGAATGATTGGACGGCTCTATCCTAGAAGAGCTTTGACGAAATAAGTTTTCTAAATAACGCAAAATATGAACTAATATTGCGCGTCAATGAGTGTGTGAAATAATATTTCAAAATAACTGGAAAAATATCATTTATGGCGGAAGAACCGATCATTCTGGACGAACTCGACCGGCGCATCCTGAATGCGTTGCAGGCTGACGCCTCGCAAACGAATAGTGACCTCGCAGCAAGTGTGCATGCTTCGCCGCCGACGTGCTTGCGGCGGGTCAAGCGTTTGATTGACGCAGGCGTGATCCAGAAGCAGGTGGCGCTGGTGGCGCCGGAAAAGGTGGGGTCGGCCCTGACGGCGATCGTCGAGATCACGCTGGACCACCAGGGCGCGGAGCGGATGGAGGACTTCGAGACGCTGGTGGCGAACGAGGCGGCGGTGCTGCAGTGTTATCGCGTCTCGCCCGGCCCGGATTTCGTGCTGGTGGTGCAGGTGGCCGACATGCCGGCCTACCATGCGCTGGCGCACCGCTTGTTCGCATCGCATGCGAACGTGCGCAATGTGCGCAGCTTCTTCTCTATCCACCGCAGCAAGTTCGAGACGCGCATCGCCGTCTGAGGCGCGGCGCGGCGGCGCCGCCTATTTCTTGACCTTGACCGGCCGCTTCCAGTTCTCGATCGTCATCTGCTTGGCACGCGAGATGGTGAGCTTGCCATCCGGCGCATCCCTGGTCAGCGTGGTGCCGGCGCCAAGGTTTGCCCCCTTGCCCACGCGCACCGGCGCCACGAGCTGCGTGTCGCTGCCGATGAAGGCATCGTCCTCGATCACGGTGCGGAACTTGTTCGCGCCGTCGTAATTGCAGGTGATGGTGCCCGCGCCGATGTTCACGCGCGAGCCGATCGTCGCATCGCCCAGGTAGGCCAGGTGGTTGGCCTTGCTATGCGCCGCGACCTGGCTGTTCTTCACTTCGACAAAGTTACCGACATGGACATCTTCAGCCAGCTCGGTGCCGGGACGCAGCCGCGCATATGGGCCAATGATCGATTCCGCGCCGATCACAGCGCCGTCGATATGGCAGAACGGCTTGATCTCCGCGCCACGCGCAATGCGGGCATTCCTGACCACGCAATGCGCACCGATGCTCACGCCTTCCTCCAGCGTGACGTCGCCCTCGAACACGCAGTTGATGTCGATCTGCACATCGCGTCCGCAGGTGAGCGCGCCGCGCACATCGATGCGCGCCGGATCGGCCAGCGTCACTCCTTGCTCCAGCAGCGCATCCGCGATATTGCGTTGATGGATGCGTTCCAGTTCCGCAAGCTGCACCTTGCTGTTGACGCCCAGCGTCTCCCACACCGCGGCGGGCTGCGCGGAGACGACCGGCACGTCGTCGGCAACCGCGCGCGCCACGATGTCAGTCAGGTAATACTCGCGCTGCGCGTTGTCGTTCGAGAGCGTCGTCAGCCACTTCTTCAGCTGCGCGGTCGGCGCCACCATGATGCCGGTATTGACCTCGCGAATCGCGCGCTCTGTCTCGGTCGCGTCCTTCTGTTCCACGATGCCCACGATATTCCCTTGCCGGCGCACAATACGTCCATAGCCGGTCGGATTTTCCAGCTCGACAGTGAGCACCGCCAACTTATTGCTGCCAGCGCTGTCCAACAATTGCTGGAGCGAATTTCTTGTCGTCAGCGGAACGTCGCCGTACAGGATCAGCGTCGGCACATCGTCGCGCAGATGCGGCACCGCCTGCATCACCGCGTGGCCGGTGCCGAGTTGCGGTTCCTGTTTGGCGAAAACGATATCCGGCGAGGCGAGGGATTCCGGCACGGCTTCACCGCCATGGCCGTAAATGACGCACAGCCTGGTGGGTGACAGGGCACGCGCCGTGTCGATGACGTGCGACAGCAAAGGCTTGCCCGCGAGGGGGTGCAGGACTTTCGGCAACGCGGATTGCATGCGCTTTCCCATGCCGGCAGCGAGAATGACAATGTTCATGAATGACCAGTGGAAGTGATGCAAAATTCTATCATGCGACCTTATCGCGCTTTTTACGTTCGGGCGGCTCTTTTCCTGCTCGCATTGCTGTTGGCGGGCTGCAGCGCGCTGCGCCTCGGTTATGCCAACGGCGATACCTTTGTGTACTGGTGGATGAATGGCTACGTCGATTTCACCGATGACCAGAAACCCTGGGTCAAGGCGCGCATCGACAATTTCTTCGCATGGCACCGCAAGACGCAGCTGCCGGCCTATGCACAATTGCTGGCACGGGAGCAGCAGCGCCTGCAGAACAAGGTGACACCGGCGGATGTACAGGCCGACTATACCGAGGTCAAGAAATACGCCATGCTGACAATGGAAAGGGTACTGCCCGACCTGACCGATCTCGCCTTGTCACTGCAGCCGCAACAGATCGCGCATCTTGAAAAGAAGTTCGCCTCCACCAACGACAGTTATCGTAAAGACACCCTGCGTGGCAGCGTTGAGGACCGTCAACTGTACCGTTACAAGAAACTCATGAAGCAGGCCGAATACTGGTTCGGTGATTTCAGCGCGCAGCAGGAACAGCAGATCCGTGCAGCGTCGGACGCGCGCCCGCTGGATAACGAACTGTGGATGGCGGAGCGCCTGCAGCGGCAGCAGGAACTGATCAGGATCCTGAAGAAGATCCAGGCCGAGCGGCCCTCGAAGGAAGTCGCGTCGGGCCTGTTGCGCGCTTATATCGAGCGCAGCTTCGATCACTTCCTCTATGAACAGCACAAGGCATTCTTCGACGCGTCACGCGACGGCACGTTGCAGATGGTGGCGCTGATCGTGAATATCGCCACGCCGGCGCAGAAGACGTTCGCGCTCAAGCGTGCGCAGAAGTGGATCGAGGATTGCCGTTCGCTCGCGGCGAAGGCTACCTGATCAGACGAAACGGGCGCGCGATTTCGTAGGCTGGGCTGAGGCACGAAACCCAGCATTTCATTCTCAGAACATTGGGTTTCGTGCCTCAACCCAGCCTACGCCTTGTGATGCGACGACGGAAGCCGTTTACTCGTCATCCAGATTGCCGAAGCGGACCACATTCGCGCTCGGCGGCGCGCACGGCTCTTCATCGAACGCGATATCCCCATCCGGCGAGGCCTCGCCCGTCACCTTCAGGTCCATGAAGTTGAACATCTTCTTGTCCATCAAGTGCGAGGGCGTAATCGTCGACAGCGCCGAGAAAATGTTCTCCACGCGCCCCGGATGCTTCTTCTCCCACTCACGCAGCATGGCCTTGATCTGCTTGCGCTGCAAGTTTTCCTGGCTGCCGCACAGGTCGCAGGGAATGATCGGGAACTGCTTCACCTGCGCGTAGCGTTCCATGTCGATTTCCTTCACATACGCCAGCGGCCGAATCACGATGTGCTTGCCGTCATCGGACTGCAGCTTGGGCGGCATGCCCTTCAGCTTGGAGCCGAAGAACATGTTGAGGAAAAAGGTTTCCAGGATGTCGTCGCGATGGTGGCCCAGTGCGATCTTGGTCGCGCCGAGTTCGCTCGCCACCCGGTACAGGATGCCGCGCCGCAGCCGCGAGCAGAGCGAGCAGGTGGTCTTGCCCTCGGGGATGAGGCGCTTGACGATGCTGTAGGTGTCCTGGTTTTCGATGTGGAAGGGCACGCCGACCTTCGTCAGGTACTCGGGCAGCACATGCTCCGGAAAGCCCGGCTGTTTCTGGTCGAGATTGACCGCCACGATGTCGAAATGGATCGGTGCGCGCTCGCGCATGATCATCAGGATGTCGAGCAGGCCGTAGCTGTCCTTGCCGCCGGACAGGCAGACCATCACCTTGTCGCCGTCCTCGATCATGTTGAAGTCGCCGATCGCCTGGCCGACCAGGCGGAACAGGCGCTTGTGCAGCTTGTTGTTTTCGTAAGCGATCTTTTCCGCCTTTTTCGCGCCGATGGCTTCGTCCGCCGCGTGCGTTTCGGCAACGGCCTTGTTCAGGATATCTGTCATTGCTTAACCCTTGATATGGATGACTTCCACGCCGACCGCATCGCAGTCGGGATAGACATCAGGCTTCTCTGTCGACACCCGCACCGCGCGCACCTTCGGGTGCGAGAGCATGGCGTGCGCCACGTCGTCGCACAGCGTTTCCTGCAGATGGATGTGCCCTTGCGCCATGCGCTTCGCGATCGTGTCGCGCATGAAGTCATAGTCGACGACTTCAACGAGGTGGTCTTCCTTCGGCGTCGATTCCGCCAGCGGGATGAACAGGTCGACATTGATCAGCACGCGCTGCTCGCCCTTCTTTTCGAATTCATGGACGCCGATGTTGATCATGACCTCGTAGTTGCGCAGGAAGAGGCGCCGGCAATCGGCAAGGCTGGGGTGCGAGAGGGAGGAAAGCATAATGTCAAAAGTTATTTTGCAACGAACATCACGTCGCGTTGCAGGGGGATCAAATGCTGGCCGCCATCGACCAGCAGGGTGGTACCGGTGATCGCCGCATTCTCTGCGACGAAACAGACCGTCGAGGCGACATCGTCCGGCGTGCTGGAGCGGCCCAGCGGCGTCATGGTGTGTGCCTTCGCGAATTCCTCCTCGGTCTGGTTGCCGGAGACCAGCGTGATGCCGGGCGCAACGCCGACCACGCGCACTTTGGGCGCCAGCGCCTGCGCCAGCATCGTGGTGGCGGTGTGCAGCGCCGCCTTCGACAGCGTGTAGGAAAGGAAATCGGGATTCAGGTTGAAGAGTTTCTGGTCGAGCAGGTTCACGACCACGGCCTGCGCACCGGAGGGCGTCGCATCGTAAAGCGCCTGCGCCAGCAGTACCGGAGCGACGAGGTTGGTGTGCATGTGCCGGTCCAGGCAGGCCTGTGCCAAGTCGGCGCAGGTATCGTGCCCGAAGACCGATGCATTATTGACCACGCAGCGGGCAGGGCCGAGAACCTGCGCCACATGCGGAAGCAGCGCCTTCACGGCCGCTTCGTCGGCCAGGTCGCACTGCACGGCAGCAGCGCGGCGGCCAAGCCGTTCAATCTCGCGCACCGTGGCCTGCGCCGCTTCGGCCGAGCTGCCATAATGCACGGCCACGTCCCAGCCGCGCTGCGCAAGCGCAAGCGCAATGTCGCGGCCGATGCGTTTTGCAGCGCCGGTCACGAGTGCAACTTTTTGTGCTTGTGCTGTCATAGCTGTGTTGGTCTTTGCGGAAGTTGTCAATCCGTCCATGCGCGTTCAGGTGAGATCCAGTTCACCTTCCCCGAGCCGATTTCACTACAATAGCGGCCATGCAACTGCAACTGCCCGAACCCTCTCACGACGCGCTGGACGCATCACGCGCGCTGCACGACCTGATCGCCGGCGAAATCCGGCGCAATGACGGCTGGATCTCCTTCGCACGCTACATGGAACTGCTGCTGTACGCACCGAACCTCGGTTATTACAGCGGCGGGGCGGCCAAACTCGGGAAAGACGGAGATTTTACAACCGCGCCCGAAATCACGCCGCTTTTTGGCGGTGCGCTGGCGCATGTTATTGCCGGATTGTTGGCGCAGACCGCACCGCAGATCATGGAATTCGGCGCCGGCACCGGCAAGCTGGCGCGCGACATCCTGAGCGAACTGGCCGCCATGGGCATTGCCGTCGAAAGCTATACGATTGTCGACCTGTCCGGCGAACTGCGCGCGCGCCAGCAGGAAACCTTGCGCGACTTCCCGCAGGTGAGCTGGCTGGAACGCATGCCTGCCGCCTTTTCCGGTGTCGTCCTCGGCAACGAAGTGCTGGACGCCATGCCGGTCAATCTCGTCATCAAGAGCGCGCAGGGCGAACAGGCATGGCAGGAGCGCGGCGTCGGTCTGTCCGGCGACAGTTTCACCTTCGTTGACCGGCCCTGCGACAGCGCGCTGGTGGCGCAGATTCCCGACGCGGACGCATTGCCGGCTGGCTACCTGACGGAAGTACATCCGGTTGCAAGCGGCTTCATGCGCTCGCTCGCAGCGATGATCGATGCCGGCGCGAGTGAATCCGGCCGTGGCGGCGCGGCGATCCTGATCGACTATGGTTTCCCGGCGCGCGAGTACTACCTCGGGCAACGTTCGCAAGGAACGCTGATGTGCCACTACCGGCATCATTCCCATCCCGACCCGTTCTACCTGCCCGGTTTGCAGGACGTCACCGCGCACGTCGATTTCACCGCGATGGCGCATGCCGCCGTCGAAGGCGGACTGGAGATGCTCGGCTATACCAGCCAGGCGGCCTTCCTGCTGGCGGCTGGCATCGGCGACCTGCTCATGCGTACCTCGCCTGAGGATCCGCTGCGCTACCTGCCGCAGGCGAACGCCCTGCAAAAACTGATTTCTCCCGCGGAAATGGGCGAGCTGTTCAAGGTGCTGGTGGTTGGCCGCCACGCCGAACTGCCGGACAGTTTCGTGCGCAGCGACCGCAGTCACAGGCTATGATGTTCCCAATCGTTCCTTTTACCGCCACACCTGATATCCGGAGCCTCGCATGATTCGCTGGGTGCTCACCATCTTCCTCGCGCTGATCATTTTTTCGTCGCTGTTGCCCTGGCTCGAAAAGCTCGGCATCGGCCGCCTGCCGGGCGATGTGCGCTTCACACTCTTCGGCAAAAAAATCTTCTTGCCCTTCGCCTCCACGCTGCTGCTGTCCTTCGCCGTGGTGCTGCTCGGGCGCCTGTTGCATTAATCCTTGCAGTGCATAGAAATCCGCAGCGCCATGCGGATTGGCTAATTCCTTGAATATAAAAGAAATCCCTGCCATTGCGGGATCGCGGCTGCATGGAAAAAATATACTTCGGCCCGACAACGGCGGCAGCGCCGGCACGCACTGGCTTGCCTAAGCGCCTGATTGCAAAGGAACTTGTTTCCAGCTCTCCTGATTGGCATGCGGCATGCTTTACATCCATCAGTCCCGATACAAGACCAACAAGACGATGGAGACAGCAACGCAATCAACCATCAGGAAAGGGGAATACCATGAAACGTGCATCTCTCGTCGGCGCATTGCTGACAGCCTCGCTGGCACTGTCGATGTCGGCCGCCAGCGCTGCCGTTGACGCGGACGCCGCGACCGGCCTCGCCAAGAGCAACGGCTGCATGAAGTGCCACGCCGTCGACAAGGCCAAGAAAGGCCCGTCCTACAAGAAGATCGCAGAGAAGTACAAGGGCAAGGCGGATGCCGAGAGCGCGCTGATCAAGAGCATCACAACCGGGCCCAAGGTCAAGCTGGACGATGGCTCGGAAGACCAGCACAAGATCATCGACACGAAAGACCAGGGCAAGCTCAAGAACCTGGTGAACTGGATCATGAGCCAGTAAGTGAGCCTATAAGTGGGCCAGTAGCGCGCCACCGAGCGTGCCCGCCTGCGGTTGAGGCGGGACCGCGACCCGCGCTGCCACATTCATCACAGACCGCGCTGCGCCAGCCATGGCAAGCGCGGTCCTTCCCTTCCCAAACGGTTGCCGTCGACACCCCCGCGGCTTCCTTCCCCCACTTATTGCTTCCTTAAACGGCCGGTTTTTCCCGCATCGTTGACATGGCTCAATGGGCGAGATTGAAAAAAATTGCCCTCGTCGCAATACTTATCGATGCGTGCCGTTGTCACGACCTCGTCCTTGCCAGGAAGGAAGCATTTGTCGCGCCACGGCTTTCGTAAAGGCGTCCTTCTCGATCCACCGTAAGGCGAGAATGTTTCCGAAAAGCCTCAAAGTCAAAGTCAGCATCTACCTGACCGTCGTGCTGGTCGTGGTAATGGTCTTCTTCATCCTGCTGCTGGTGCGGCAGGAGCGCAATGAACAGCTGCGCATCCTGATCGGCCACATGACGCAGCTGTCGCAGGTGATCGAAAGGAGCACGCGCTACGCCATGCTGCTGGACGAGCCGGACATCGTCGACAAGATCATCGAGGACATCGGCAAGCAGGATGGCATCAAGCGCGTGCGCGTGCTGGACAAGAGCGGCATGATTGCCCACTCCAACTATCCGGATGAAATCGGCGACCACATCGACAAGAAAGCGGAACACTGCACGGTCTGCCACGAAGGCAAGAAGGCGCTGTCCGACATCCCCAACCACAAGAAGTGGCGCCTGTTCGAGACCGAAGGCCGGCACCAGATGCTCGGCAACATGGAAGTGATCCGCAACGAGCCCTCCTGTTCGGGGGCGGACTGCCACAAGCATCCGAAGAGCCAGTCGGTGCTGGGCGTGGTCGATATCACCTACTCGCTCGACGAGGTGGACCGCACCATGCGCGCGCACATGGTCAACATGGTTGTGATTTCCATCGGCTTCATCTTCCTGGTGTCCCTCAGCGTCGGCTGGCTGTTGCACCGCCTGATCTATGTGCCGCTGCGCGACCTGGAGAACGGCGCCAGGAGGCTCGCTACCGGGGATTTCGACCATTCGATTCCGGTGCGCGGCGATGATGAATTCGGCAGCCTCGCGCTCTACACCAACCAGATGACGGCTGCGCTCAAGAAGTCGCGCGGCGAGCTGGAGGAATGGGTGCAGACCCTGGAACACAAGGTCAAGGAAAGGACCCAGGAATTGCGCCGCGCCGAGGCCGAAGTGGCGCGCGGCGAAAAGCTCGCCTCCATCGGCAAGCTGGCGGCAGGCATTGCCCATGAACTGAACAATCCGCTCACCGGCGTGCTCACCTTCACCTCCCTGTTGCGCAAGAAGATGCCCGAGGGCAGCCAGGATGCGGAGGACCTGGACCTCGTCATCCGCGAAACCAAGCGCTGCGCCAGCATCATCCGCCGCCTGCTCGATTTCGCACGCGAGAAGACGCCCGAAAAGAAACTGGCAGACCTGAACCAGATCGTGCGCGAAACGGTGCAGTTCGTCGAGCGCTCCGCCGCCCTGCAGCAGATCGACATCGCGATGGAACTTGATCCGGGCCTGCCGCAGCTGCTGGTCGACGCCGACCTGATCAAGCAGGTGGTCATGAACATTCTCGTGAACGCGCAGCAGGCGATCGAAGAGCGTGGACACATTGTCGTCCAGAGCCGCCTGCATGCAGGAAAACGGCTGTCCGCATTCGGCGACGCGCCTGTGCCTGCGGTGGAAATCGCCATCACCGACAACGGCTGCGGTATCCCCGAAGCCAACATGCAACGCATATTCGACCCCTTCTTCACTTCCAAGGAAGTTGGCAAGGGCACCGGCCTCGGCCTGTCCGTCAGCTACGGCATCGTCAAGTCGCACGGCGGTGAGATCGAGGTGGAGAGCAAGGTCGGGGAGGGGACCACATTCCGCATTTACCTTCCGGCCAGGGCACCTGTCGCCGAAGCCGAAAGCAAACCATTGGAAAGCATGCAATGAAAGCCAGGATATTGATCGTCGATGACGAAGAAATAGTCATCCGGAGCTGCCTTCGCATACTCGGCGACGACCGCCACGAGGTCGAATCGGTGACGAGCGGTCTGGAGGCGCTGCGCCGGGTCGATGAGAATCATTACGACGTCATCATCCTCGACATCATGATGCCTGGAATCGACGGGCTGGAAGTGCTGCAGCACGTCAAGGAGCGGCATCCGGACGTGGACGTCATCATGATGACCGGCCTCTCGCAGATCCAGACTGCCGTGCGCGCGATGAAGCTCGGCGCCTTCGATTACCTGTCCAAGCCCTTCGACCCGGACGAACTGAAGATGATCGTCGACCGTGCGCTGGAGCGCCGCCGGCTGCTGCAGGAAAACCGCGACCTCAAGAGCGAGGTCAGTTCCCGGTATCGCTTCGAGAACATCATTGGTTCCAGCGCGCAGATGCAGAACGTGTATCGCCTGATCGCCAAGTGCGCGCCGACCAACTGCACGGTCCTGATCACCGGCGAGAGCGGCACCGGCAAGGAAATGGTGGCGCGCGCGATCCACTACAACAGCTTGCGCAAGGACCAGCCATTCGTGCCGGTCGACTGCAACACGCTGAGCGAGAACCTGCTGGAAAGCGAACTGTTCGGCCATGTGAAGGGCGCATTCACCGGCGCCGTCGCCGCCAAGCGCGGCATGTTCGACATGGCCAACAATGGCACGCTCTTCCTGGATGAATTCGGCAACATCTCGCTGTCGACCCAGGCCAAGCTGCTGCGCGTGATCCAGGAGCGCGAATTCAAGGCGGTGGGCGATACCCGGTCGCATCCCACCAACGTCCGCCTGCTGGCGGCCACCAACAAGGACCTCAAGGGCATGGTGGCAGAAGGTGTCTTCCGCGAAGACCTGTATTACCGCATCAATGTCTTCCCGATCCACATCCCGTCCTTGCGGGAGCGGCGCGACGACATTCCGGCGCTGGCCTTCCACTTCCTCAAGCTGTACAGTCGCGAGCTGGAAAAGCCGGTATCACAATTTTCGGACGGCGCCATGAGCCTGCTGGTGAATCACGACTGGCCGGGCAATGTGCGCGAACTCGAAAATACCATCCATCGCGCGGTCATCCTCGCCTCCGACCACATCATCCGCCAGGCGCACCTCGCCAGCATCCTCGACAGCGCGCCGCGCCCGGATGTCGAAGTGCCGCGCACCAGCGACGACCTCAAGCGCATCAAGAAAATCGTCAGGGAAAAGTCGGTGGAAGACATCGAAAAGCTCTTCGTGCAGGAGACGCTGAAGAGAAACACCTGGAACGTCACCCGGAGCGCGGAGGAAACCGGCATGCAGCGCGCCAACTTCCAGGCCCTGATGAAGAAGTACAACATCCGCGTGCGCGACACCGAGCAGGACCCGCCGGGGGAGCCGGAGCCGACTTGATGTGGTCCACGGAAAACACTGAATACACGGAAAAGGGCTAAAAATTTTTCGTGCTTTTCGTGGACAAATTGTAGCGCTCGCTGATCCACGAACTTCTTGGTGTCCACGAAAAACACTCGGCGTGCCCCACGAAAGACACGAAAAATTTCCGTGTCCTTTGTGTTTTCTTTGTAGGCCGTTACTGCTGCGTGTACAGATGCGCGGGGCAGATACGGAGTGATGCATTCGTGAACTTCTTCTTGTCTACGGAAGACACAGAAAGCACGGAAAAGGCCTGAGGGAATTCCGTGCTTTCCGTGTCTTCCGTGGACGGCTCACTTACTCCGCGGCAGTCGCCGCATGCTCATCCTCGACATCTTCATAGCCTGTGACCATCGCGTTGATGTGTGCCATCGGCGTGTGGCCGAGCGTGGCGAGGTAGGGGTGGAAGAACATGTAGAACACGAAGAAGATGAAGATCAGCACATGCACCGTGTCGACAACGCGCACGCCGCCGAGCATGTCCACGATGTCCGAGAAGCGCTTCACGTCCCACAGCAGCACGCCGGTGAAGAACTGCAGCGGCAGGAGCATCAGCATCAGGATCTGGTAGAGCATGCGCTGCAGAGGATTGAACTTGCTGTACGGGTCGATGTGATGCGGATTGGCCTCGCCGCGGAACATGCCGTAGCCGTAATAGCGCGCCTGGCGGAAGCATTCGCGGAACAGTTTGAGCAGGTTGAACTCGGGATGGTAAGCCTTGTTCCGTTCCGAGAACAGGTAGAACAGCAACCAGATGCAGAAGTTTCCGATCAGCGCGAAACCGACCCAGTTGTGGATCACTACAGCGGTGCGGAATGACATCAGGTTCATCGAGCCGAGATAGCGGACTTGCAGACCGCTGACGATCAGCAGGATGAAAAACAGTGCATTCGCCCAGTGCCAGATTCTGACCGGGAGAGGGTGTACGTACACTTTGCTCATGATCATCTCCAGTTAGTTCGGCGTAGACTCGTCGGCGCTGCGGCCTGCGTCAGTCTCTTGTTTCGCACGCGCACGGCGGAACAACCATTTCGCCGTCAGGTGCGCGCCCGGCAGGAGAATGCCTGCTGCCACGGTGAGGACCAGCAGCGTGTCGAGCAGCTTGATGCGCGTACTGCCGATCGCATAGAAGCCGCCGACGGATTCGATCGACTCGACCGAATTCAGGATTCCCTTGCTGGCGTCGCGGCGTACCGGTCGGCCGTCCGGACCGGCGATGCTGACCGTCACGCTCTGGAAGGGCTCAGCACCTTCGCTATGGCAGGTGTCGCAATCCTTCAGCGCCTGCTCCTTCTTCGCCATCTGGTGCGCCTCGACGCCCGTCTTGACTTCGAGCCTGCCGCGCAACACCGTCTTGGTCGGGCCGCCGTTGCTGTTGAATTCCTGCAGCATGCTCCACAGGGCGCGTGCATCGAGACTGCTGTTCGCATCCGGGGAGCCGGCCAGCTTTATGAATTGCGGCACGCCGACCTTGTCGGAGGCCTGCTGCTGCGTCATGCCGTCATACAGCCGGAGGTTGACGCGACGTTTCGCTCCGGGCGAATGGCAGGCCGGGCAGGAGATGGCTTCCAGGTGACGCTCGGTGTTCGGCAGCCACTTGCTGTGCGTCGATGCTGTGTCGCGATGGCAGGAAATGCATTCCTTCTTCATGTTGTTGCCCAGCGAGGCAGCCTTCACGTTGTGCGTGCGGTGGCAGTCGGCGCAGGCCAGTTCGTCGTCGCCCGCCGATTGTCCGTGCACGCTCGCCGTGAAGGCCTTGTCGATCTTCTCGTGGCATTTCTGGCAGATCACCGCGCTGCTGGCCGCCGGTGCGCTCTTGGCCGTGCGCGTCGTATGCGGATTATGGCAATCCGAGCACAACGGCGCCTTTTCGCTGCCGTCCTGGACCAGCGCGGCGTGCACGCTGTCTTCGTACTGCTTGAATGTCTTCTTGTGGCAGTCGCGGCAGGCATCCATCATCGACAGCGCTTGCGCGCGCTTGCTGGCGATGCTCGTCTTTTCCTTGCCATGGGTCTTCTCGTCGATCTCGGAGTGGCATCCTTCGCAACCTTCCTTGTGGTGCGCCGACTCGGCGAAGGCCTTGGTTCCGATGAACAGCGAGAGTTTTTCGCCATTGCCGAGCGTCTTTTCCTGGCCCGGTTTCGAATGGCACTTCAGGCAGGCCATGTCCTCGTCGGAAAGGCCATTGTCCTTGTCCTTGTCATCGGCGGCATGAACCGCCATGCTCATGATGAATAATGCGATTGCCGCCATCATCGCCAGGATGAAGCTCGCACGATGATAGGGCGGCCTTGCTGCGGCGCTCAGTGTCCGGGAGCGGGTCATGGTGATTCCCCTTTGAACGAAAGTGTCCCAATGTGTACCGGCGGCGCCGGGTGAGGGGGATGTCCTCGTCCAGCGCCGCCCGCACCAGAAGCCTCACTCTTCAACGCGCCGGGTGACCAGCGCCTTTCCACCAATCCACGCCAGCATCGCGAGACCCGCGAACGGGAACAGGACGATGTAGGCCAGGCCGATGAACGGCGCTGCGATCAACTTCGCTCCGAACATCACGGCGCGCGCTGCGGCAACCGCCTTGGGTTGCTTCATCACGGCCTGCCCAGCCACCCAGGCCAGCATGCCGATACCGACGAAGGGCAGCAGGATCGCGTAGACCAGGCCGACGAACGGTGCCGACAGGAACAGCAGCATGTTCTTCAGCACGTTCGGTTTCTTGGCTGCGGCCGGCTGCGCCTGCGGGACTGCGGCGGGCTCTTCCTGTGGTGGCGCGGCCTGCGGCGCTTCCGCGAGGTGCAGCGCGCGCACTGTCGTCTCTTCGATCATCTCCGGCGACAGGGGCTTGCGCAGGAACTCGGACACGCCGACCGCCTTGGCCCTTTCCTCATTGGCCTTGGTGCCGTAGCCGGTCACGATCACTACCGGCGTCCACGGTTGATTTTGCTTGACGCGTTCGGCGACTTCAAGACCGTTCATGCCAGGCATCTTGATGTCGGTGAAGACAACGTCATATTTTTCCTCCTGCAGCTTCATCAGCGCGTCGTAGCCGTTCTCGGCAGTGATCACGATGTAGCCTTTATCGGAAAGAACACGGTTGAAACTCTTGCCAACCACCGGGTCGTCATCGACAACCAGCACTTTACGTTGCGCACTCATGATATCCCCCTCGAAAAAATCGGCTGACCAGCGACATTGCTGAAAACAGCCTGGAACTTCATATTCATTCACTCCATCCGCCCGGAGCCGGCATCGGGACGCAGGGCCCAGCGCTTGTGCTGCATGGCGCCGACGGTCGCATCGATCACCTGTTCCGGTCCCACCGGCTTGGTCAGGTAGTCGTAGGCGCCAAGCGTCACGGCCTCCTTCGCGGAATCGATCGTCGGATACCCGGTAATGACGATCACTTCGCTCTCGGGCCAGCGCTGCTTGATGGCCTTGAGGACCGTCATGCCGTCCATGCCGGGCATGCGCAGGTCGAGCAGCACGACATCGAACGGATCCCGTTGCCTTTGCAGCAGTTCAACCGCCTGGATTCCGCTGGACGCTGCTTCCACATCGCAGTTCGTTCCCGCAAAAATCCTCTCGTAACTCATGCGGACGATGTCTTCATCATCGACGATCAGGATTTTGGCTTTCGTGTCCATTTTTCCGGCTCTGTTTTGCGTTTACCCTGTACTTAGCATTGGCCGTGCCAGTCGCGCCGGAGGCGGAAATCCTCCTGCCAAATCAAGGACTTGCGCAGCAAATCAGGTGAGGATGCAGATGATGGCGCCACAGGTCGAAGTACATTTTTTATGTGCAGCCGCGCCCGGCCGTTCGGCGAAATTCCTTAATATTCAATGCGCTGCCAGCAAAGTGTGGGCGATGAAATTTCCATGCACCGCGGCCTTCGCGCGGATGGCGGACGCAGCAGGAAGGAGCGGGCACCGCCGCAAGGCACGGGCCGACTCTTGGTACACTCACCGTTCCACTGCTATCAAGAGGAAAGCCATGATCCGCTGGGTTGCCGCGATATTTGTCGGCCTGTTCGTGTTCTACCCGCTGTTGCCGGTGTTCGACAGGCTCGGCGTCGGACGCCTTCCCGGCGACGTCCGCTTTCGCGTGCGCTCGCTGAACTTCTGTTTGCCGTTTGGCTCGACGCTTGTGCTGTCGCTCATCGCATTCGTGCTTGCGGAAGTACTCAGCTGAACAATCATTCGCATCGATGCCTCCATCGATGACATTCATCCATCATGCAGCCCACTCTCGAACAATTGCGCAGCCGCTACGGCACCCGCTACAAATGGCTGGTCCTGCTGACCGTCATGATCGGCACCATGGCGTCGGTCCTGTCCTCTACCATCGTCAACGTTGCCGTTCCTGACCTGAGCCGGCACTTCGGGCTCGGCCAGGAACGCGCCCAATGGGTGTCAGCCGGTTTCATGCTGGCGATGACGCTGTCCATGCTGACCACGCCATGGCTGCTGCTGCGTTACGGCCTGCGCAAGACCTACGCCGGGGCGATCTTCCTGCTGCTGGTGGGCGGCGTTCTGGGCGGCTTCAGCATCAACTATCCGATGCTGCTGTCCATGCGCGTGGCGGAAGGCATGGCGGCCGGCATCATGCAGCCGATCCCGTCCATCGTCATCCTGCGTTCCTTCGATGCGCGGGAACAAGGCAAGGCCATGGGCATCTTCGGTTTTGGTGTCGTGCTTGCACCCGCGATCGGGCCGAGCGTCGGCGGCGTTCTTGTCGAACACTTCGGCTGGCGTTCGATCTTCTTCGCCGTCGTGCCGTTCTGCTTCCTCGTCCTGCTGATGGTGCGCCGTCTTCTCGCCGTCAATTCGACCATCACCGCCAATGCCAGGCCGCTCGACTGGAAAGGCCTGATGCTCGCCGGCGCTGGCACCACGTGCCTGCTCAACGGACTGGTGAATCTGCATCACGGATTGCTCGCGGCCTCCGGACTGCTGCTGGCCTCCGCAGCCTGCATCGTGGGATTTGTGTTCTACCAGCGCAGCGTGCAGCACGGCTTGATGAACATGAGTTTGTTCCGCTATCGCCAGTTTGCGATGGGCGCGGTAGTGGCATTCATCTACGGCGCAGGCCTGTATGGCTCGACTTATCTGGTCCCGGTGTACATGCAGATGGCGCTGCGTTATGCGCCCTCGGAAGCCGGGCTCCTCCTGTTGCCCGCCGGGATCGTGCTGGCCGTGACGATCATCGTCGCCGGCAAGCTGTCGGACCAGTTCCCGCCGAACGTCCTGGTGTCCGTCGGGCTGTGCCTGCTGGCGCTATCCTTTGCACTAATGGCCGCAGGTTCCCGCGCCACCGGCTATTTCACCCTGATGGCGTGGGCCATCATCGGCCGGCTGGGGCTTGGCTTCGTCATGCCCTCGCTCAGCATCGGATCGATGCGAGGCGTCGAAGTCGGCCTGATCGCGCAGGGCGCCAGCTCGATCAACTTCATGCGCCAGCTAGGGGGTGCGATCGGCGTGAGCGTTGTCGGCATCCTGCTCGAGTGGCGCCTTGCTGCGCACCAGGGCGCTCCGGGCGGCGGCCAGGTGGAGGCCTTCAATGAAACCTTCATGTTCGTGGCGGCGCTGTGCGCGAGCGCGGTGGTGTCCGCCTGGCGCATGCGTCCGAGCGAAGCGCCTGCCCGTTAGATCCGAAGGCGGAGCAAGCCCTTGCGGGTTTGCTTTTCGGCGCGACAGTGGTATGTTCTCGGCTTGAAAGCCAGCCCCAGGGATGGGCGGCGTTGCATACGGGACTTCTGGAATGGCATCGCTTCGCAGTCTGACCGCACTGATCATCGAGCCGCATTCGGGCATGCGCGCCAGTTTTCACAACATGCTCAACCTGTGCGGCATCACGAAGATCGACCATGCGGTAAGCTCCGGCACGGCGATCCGCCCGCTCAAGAACAAAGCTTACGACATCATCCTTTGCGAATACGATCTCGGCGAGGGGCAGGACGGACAGCAATTGCTGGAAGACCTGCGGCACAACAAGCTGATCCCGCTGTGGACCATCTTCATCATCGTGACGGCCGAGCGCCTGTATGAAAAGGTCGTCAGCGCGGCCGAGCTGGCGCCGACCGATTACGTACTCAAGCCATTCACTGCCGACACGCTGCTCGAGCGAATTGCACGTGCGCTCGAAAAACGAACTGCTTTCCTGCCGGTCTACCACCTGATGGAGCATGGCAATCTGCATGAAGCCATTGAGCTCTGCCGCATTGGCGAAGGCAAGTATCCGAAGTATGCGATCGATTTTCGGCGCCTGCGCGCCGAACTGCATGTCACGCTGGGTGAATCGAAGGAAGCGGAGAAGATCTACGAGGAACTGCTCGCCACCAAGGCGGTCGCCTGGGCGCGCCTCGGCCTTGCGAAGACGCTCTTCATGCAGGAAAGGTTCGGCGAAGCCGAGCAACTGCTGGCTGCCCTTGTCGACGAGAGCAGCCGTTACATGGATGCCTATGACTGGCTGGCGAAAACGCATGAAGCGATGGACCAGCCGGATCAGGCCAAAGCGGTGCTGGCCGATGCTGTTGCCATCTCGCCGCACGCCGTGCGCCGCCTCCGCAAGCTTGGCGAAGTTGCGCTGGAAACCGGCGATATGGAAACCGCCGAGAAATCCTTCCAGCGTGTCGTTGCCAAGGCAAAGTATTCCGAATTCCGCGATCCCGAAGACCATGTGCGCCTTGTGCGCACGCTGGTGAAGAAGAGCGATACACAACAGGCGGCAACCGTCATCCGCGACCTCGAGAAATCATTTGCCGGCGTGGACAAGACGCCCGCCTGCCGCGCATTGTCATCGGCGCTGCTGCAAGCGGAGCTGGGCAATACCGAGCGGGCCGCCGAGGAGCTGACGACGGCAGTCGCAGCCTGCCGCGACATCCACGGCATATCCAACGAAATGAAAATGGAACTGGCGAAGAACTGCCTCGACCATCATCTCGACGACGGCGCATCCGAGGTGATGCGCGACGTCATGAGCAATGCTGCCGACGATGCGGCATTGACCAAGGCGATCCAAGTCTTCGAGCAGGCAGGCCGCGGGGAGCTGGCGCAGACCGTCGTCAAGGAGGCGCGCCGCCAGGTGATCGATCTGGTCTCGGGCGGCGCCGAGAAGGCGCGGCAGGGAGACTTCGAAGGCGCCGTCGAACTCATGACCGCCGCAGCCCACAAGCTGCCGGAAAACCCGCAAGTGGTATTCAACGCTGCCCTGGCCGTGCTCAAGTACCTCGAGAATGTAGGCTGGGATGCGCGCCTGGCCGAGCAGGCGCGCGGTTACATCGAATCGGCCAGGCGCCTCGAACCGAGCAACCCGCGCCTTGTGCCGCTGGCCGACCTATACAGGGGCATGCTGAGAAAGCATGGCGCGGTACCGACGGCCGAGAGCTGAAACCGCTCACCGTCTTCAGTCTGCGCCCAGTAATTCCCGCACGCGCTCCGGCGGCCTGCCGATTACGGCGCGCCCTTTGTAAACGACGATGGGTCGCTGCAGCAACTTCGGCTGTGCGGCAACTGCCTTCAGCAAGGCTGCATCGTCGGCTTGCGCCAGTCCGAGGGCTTCATATTCCTCTTCATTGCTACGCACGATGTCGCGCGCGCTGGCATGCAGCTGGCCAAGCAGGGTTGCAAGCTGCTGTTCCGTCGGCGGCGTCTTCAGGTACTCCACGACGTCGACCGGTTCCTGCCGGCGTGCTGCGTAGTCCTCGACCAGCGCCAGCGCTTCGCGTGATTTGGAACACCGGGGGTTATGAAAAATCGTTATCATAGTTGGCGAACGGGAAAGCGGTTTTCAATGGTGTGCAATTTTATTACGTACGCCGATCTTGCGTATGTCGTCGCTTTGCCCGGCGAGGATCGTGAACATTGCGGACCCATGCGATTGAACCGCCGAGAAACTAATGGGTCAGAATCAATATTCCCGCGCTGTCTGCAGGCAATCGCTAATTGTCCTGACGCAGCCGTTCATCATGGAGCGTGATCAAGCAGACATGATCCTCCGGACGGAAATAGTAGTGTGACCGATCTTATGCCCGAACAGAACAACCCGAACGCCCGACCTCCCGAACCGACTTCCATAGGCGCCGGCACCAATGCGGCCGGAACCGATAGCGAAACTTTCCCCCGCTTGCGCTCACATGAATCGCCCTGGGCGCAGACGCAAAAGATCATTGGCGCTCGCATGCGCGCCTTGTCCGACCGGATCCTTCACCGCCTGACGAAGCGCACCCTGAAGATCGGCGTTTCCGCGCGAATCTTCCATCCTGAGATGGGCGCCAAAGGCTTGCGCAGCAAGACCTTACAATACCTTGAGGAATCAATCGCCCAGTGGGTCATGTCGCGCGACGTGATGGTTTTCATGATTCCGACGGTCAACAACAATAGCATGTTGCATCCAAGCAATATTCGCTTGCGGGATTATGCCAAGCATCTGGACGGTCTGGTCCTGCAAGGCGGTGCCGATGTCTCGCCGCAGACTTACGCAGAAAATGCCACGCGTCCGGAATGGATCGGCGACCGGGCGCGCGACATGTATGAGCTCGAACTCCTGCATGAATTTGTCGAGGCCGGCAAGCCCGTGCTTGGCATTTGCCGTGGTTGTCAATTGATCAACGTTGCGTTTGGCGGAACCCTGTATCAGGACATCGCCTCCGACGTCCCCACTGCGATCAAGCATGTCAGCGAGCTGTACGACAGTCACTATCACGTCATCCAGTTCCCCAAAGGTTCACTTCTCGGTTCCCTGTTTCCAGCCAAGCCGGAAGCGTTGGTCAACTCGATCCATCATCAGGCAGTCAAGGACCTCGGGCGCGATCTGGTCGTCGAGGCGGTGTCCGGACCGGACAACATTGTCGAAGCCGTCCGCTACCGCAAGGCGCGCTTCGTCATGGGACTGCAATGGCACCCTGAATTCCACCGCGCCCGGAGTGCGGAATTGCTTGACTGCACACCAATTCTTGACGACTTTCTCACCGCGGCACGCGAAACACGATTTTAGGTCTAATGCTATTGAAGCCTGCCGACTGTGCACTAAAGCCCCTTCACCGGAGGCGTTCGGCAGGCGGGCACCAAAAAAATGCAGCCCAAATGCAATTTTGGGTTGACAAGCAAGGACCTTGCTACTATAGTTTGGGGTTCCCTGCGGAGGGGTGGCCGAGTGGTTAATGGCAGCAGACTGTAAATCTGCCCTCTTACGAGTACGCTGGTTCGAATCCAGCCCCCTCCACCAGTTAAAACGCGGGAATTGTGCGGCTGAAGAGGTCCTTGCGGGTGTAGCTCAATGGTAGAGCAGAAGCCTTCCAAGCTTACGACGAGGGTTCGATTCCCTTCACCCGCTCCAGTTTTGGTTGGACGCAGTTTTTTGATGCGGACGACGGAAATGCCCTTGTAGCTCAGTGGTAGAGCACTCCCTTGGTAAGGGAGAGGCCACGTGTTCAATCCACGTCAAGGGCACCAGTTTCTAGAAATGGCAAGACAGTCAGGCGCGTGCCTAGACATTCTCATCAAATCGTTAGGAGTCTAAAATGGCAAAAGGCAAGTTTGAGCGGACCAAACCGCACGTGAATGTGGGCACGATTGGGCACGTTGACCATGGCAAGACCACGCTGACTGCAGCGATTGCGACCGTGTTGTCGGCCAAGTTTGGCGGCGAGGCGAAGAAATATGACGAAATCGACGCGGCGCCGGAAGAAAAGGCGCGCGGCATCACGATCAACACCGCGCACGTCGAATATGAGACCGCCAACCGCCACTATGCGCACGTCGACTGCCCCGGCCAC
>NZ_DATFAI010000054.1:0-40396 GCF_035254685.1 Noviherbaspirillum sp.
GCCGGTGGTCACCGTCACGCACGGTTCGTCCACGGCAGGCGGCGCCTACCAGACCGGCTTGTCGGATTACATCATCATGGTGCGCGGCCGCTCGCGCGCCTTCCTGGCCGGCCCGCCGCTGCTGAAAGCCGCCACCGGCGAAATCGCCACCGAGGAAGAACTGGGCGGCGCGGAAATGCACACCAGCATCTCCGGGCTGGGCGACTACCTGGCCGAAGACGACCGCGACGCCCTGCGCATTGCACGCGAGATCATGGCCAAGCTGGAATGGAACCGGCATGTGCCGCAAGAGCACCCGGCCAATGTCAAGCCGCCGCGCTACGACGCCGAGGAATTGCTCGGCATCATGCCGATGGACTACAAGCGTCCGGTGGACATGAAGGAAGTGATCGCGCGCATCGTCGACGATTCCGACTTCCTCGAATTCAGCCCCTTGTACGGATCGTCCACCGTCTGCGGCCACGCCCGGGTCGATGGCCATCCGCTGGGCATCATCACTAACAACGGCCCGATCGACCCCGCCGGCGCGACCAAGGCCACGCACTTCATCCAGGCCTGCTGCCAGGCGCAGATCCCCTTGCTGTACCTGAACAACACGACCGGTTTCATGGTGGGGCGCCACTACGAGGAAGCCGGCATGATCAAGCACGGCTCGAAGATGATCCAGGCCGTTACCAATGCCACCGTGCCGCAGGTCACGATTTATTGCGGCGCATCCTTCGGCGCGGGCAATTACGGCATGTGCGGACGCGGCTTCCATCCGCGCTTCTGCTTCTCGTGGCCGAATGCGAAGACGGCGGTGATGGGCGGCGAGCAGGCGGCGAAGACCATGGCGATCGTCACCGAGGCGGCCATGAAGCGCAAGGGCGCGGAGGTGGACCAGGCCGCGCTCGATGCGCTGCAGCGCAAGATCGTGGACAACTTCGACGGCCAGATGGATGTCTTCAGCACCAGCGCGCAGTTGCTCGATGACGGCGTGATCGATCCGCGCGACACCCGCGCCGTGCTGTCCTATGTGCTGTCGATCTGCCGCGAGGCGCAGGTCCGCCAGGTGCAACCGATGCAGTTCGCTGTCGCACGCCCATAACCATCACAAGTCATCGCCAGTCATACCGAGGAGGAAGTCCATGAAGCTGACGCAGGAGCATGAAGAGATCCGTCGCACCATCCAGCGTTTCATCGCGCAGGAAATCAATCCCCACGTGGATGAATGGGAAAAGGCGGAAATTTTCCCGGCGCACGAGGTGTTCAAGAAGATGGGCAAGCTTGGACTGCTCGGGCTGAACAAGCCGGTGGAATTCGGCGGCATGGGACTGGACCTTTCCTACGGTGCCGTGCTGGCGGAGACCTTGGGTGAGATCGATTGCGCCGGCATTCCGATGGCGATCGGCGTGCAGACCGACATGGCAACACCGGCACTCGCAGAGCGCGGCTCGGATGCATTGCGCAGGGAATTCCTTGCACCGGCGATTTCTGGCGACATGGTTGCCTGTCTTGGCGTATCGGAAGTGGGCAGCGGCTCGGACGTGGCATCGGTCAAGACCACGGCGCGCAAGGATGGTGACGACTATGTCATCAACGGCGGCAAGATGTGGACCACCAACGGTACGCAGGCCGACTTCTGCGTGGTGCTCGCCAATACGTCGGAAGGCGCACCGCATCGCAACAAGTCATTGATCGTCGTGCCGATGAAGACAAAGGGTGTCGAGGTCGCGAAGAAAATTCGCAAGATCGGCATGAATGCTTCGGACACGGCGCAACTGTTCTTCGATGAAGTGCGCGTGCCGCAACGTTATCGCATCGGCGAAGAAGGGAAGGGCTTCATCTATCAGATGGAACAATTCCAGGTCGAACGCCTGTGGGGCGCATTGAATGCCGGCGGTGCGCTGCTGCGCATCATCGACAAGACCATCGAATATGCGCGCGAGCGCAAGGCATTCGGGCGTACGATTCTCGACAATCAATGGGTACAGTTCAAGCTGGCCGAGTACAAGACCGAAGTCGAAGCCCTGCGCTCGCTCTGCTATCGCGCTGTCGATGTCGTGGTGGACCGCGGCGACGCAACCGAGCTCGCCTCGATGGCCAAGCTCAAGGCGGGGCGCCTGATGCGCGAGGTCACGGATGGCTGCCTGCAATTCTGGGGCGGCATGGGCTATGTGTGGGAAAGCCCCGTTTCCCGCGCATACCGCGACCATCGCCTCCCGTCCATCGGCGGCGGCGCCGACGAAGTGATGATGCAGATCATTTCCAAGTTCATGGGAACATTCCCGAAGAACAATTGATGTCCGCCTTGTGAGGGCAAACCGTTCCATGAGTACCCGATCGCGAGACTGGAATAATGCAAATCGATTTTGACTTTAGCGGCAAGCACGTGGTTGTGTTTGGCGGAACCACCGGCATCAATTTTGGCATCGCGCAAGCGTTTGCGCGGCAGGGCGCGGACGTGACGGTGGCAAGCCGCAAGCAGGAGAACGTCGACGCAGCCCGGGCGCAGCTGACTTCCTTCGGAGGCCGGGTATTCGGCGTGTGCGCCGATGTGCGCGACTTTGATGCCGTGGGCGGGGCGTTCGAGCAGGCAGTGGCGCAGCATGGGCCGGTGGATGTACTCGTCTCCGGCGCCGCCGGCAACTTCCTATGCGAAGCGAAAGACATGTCGTCCAACGGCTTCAGGGTCGTGATCGACATCGATCTGGTCGGCACCTTTCACGTTCTGCGTCAGGCCTATGCACACCTGCGCAGGCCGGGCGCATCCGTCATCAACATCACCGCGCCGCAATCTTTTATTCCGATGCGCTACCAGGCGCATGCCGGTGCAGCGAAGGCCGGCGTCGACCAGCTCACGCGCAACCTCGCGCTCGAATGGGGCGGCGACGGTATCCGGATCAATTCGATTTCACCCGGCCCTATCGAGGGAACCGAGGGATTCAGAAGACTGATGGCCAACGATGAAACGGAAAGGGCGCGCGCGCTGGACGCTGTGCCGCTCAAGCGATTCGGCACACTGGACGATATCGCCAACCTCGCACTGTTCCTGGGCTCACCGTATGCCGCCTACATTTCCGGCGCGCTCATTCCCTGTGACGGCGGCGGCGCACTGGAGAGCGTCAAGCCGCCCCTGGAGGCTGCGGGGCGGGCCGCAACGGCGAAGGCATCGAAGCCATAGCACTTCGAAACTAACGCAGTTCCCGCCGCAAGATCTTCCCCGTGACGGTCTTGGGCAGCTCATCCAGGATCTCGATCTGGCGCGGATACTTGTACGCCGCCATCCGCTCCTTGCAGTATGCAATCAGCTCCGACTTGTCCAGCGTCTGCCCGGGCTTCAGGCTGACCACCGCTTTCACCGTCTCGCCTCGGTAATCGTCCTTCACGCCGACCACGGCCGCTTCGCGGATGGCGGGGTGCGTGTAGATGACGTCCTCGACTTCCTTCGGCCATACCTTGTAGCCGGAGGCGTTGATCATGTCCTTCTTGCGGTCGACGATGAAAATCCAGCCTTGCTCATCCATGTAGGCCACGTCGCCCGTGCGCAGGTAGCCGTTGTAGAACGCTTCGCGTGTCGCATCTTCCCGTTGCCAGTAGCCGGAAATGACTTGCGGTCCGCGGATCAGAATTTCGCCGACCTGTCCCGCAGGCAATCGATGGCCCTCGTCGTCGGCAATGTAGATGTCGGTGCCAAATACCGGGACGCCGATCGCACAGGCGCCGTTCTTGTCGACGGGTGTCTCTCGCGTGCGAGGCACGGCCACGGTGAGCGAAGTGCTCTCCGTCAGACCGTAGGTGCTGCGTACATAGGTGCCGAACTTTTTCGTGAATTCTTCGACAACGCTGGCGGGCACCGGCGCGCCTCCAGTGTAGATTTTTTTCAGCGTGCGCAACTGCTCTGGCTTCACCTCGGGTGAATTCATCAGCGCGATGAAGGCGGTAATGGCGCCCACCGCGAATTCCGCCCGGTGCTCCTGCGCGGCGTCGGCCATGACCGCGGGATGGAACCGCAACGACAGGATGAGCGGCGCGCACGCGGCAAATGCCGCGCCGATATGTCCGACCAGTCCTGTGATGTGGAACAGCGGCGCGATGCCCAGTACCGGGCCGCCCACGCGCAAGTCCATCCATATCGGCCATAGTTCGGCATCGAAGGCAAAATTGCCATGCGAAATCACGGCGCCTTTTGGAATGCCGGTTGTGCCGGAGGTGTAGACGATGATCGCGGGATCCTCGGGGGAGGTCACAGTGCGAAGGGTTCCTGTGCCGTTCTCGGCCGCAAGAATGGTGGACAGGTCCACCGTGCCTTCGCAGTGCGCCGGTTCCTGCATCGTATAGAGGCGCGCATCATTGCGCGCCTGGAAGTCGCGCGCCGAGGTGGTCACACACAGCGTGAAAGGGAAGTCGCGCAGCACGTCGCGGGCGATCTCCTCGTACAGGTCGCGGTGCGCCACCAGCACGCGTGCGCCACTGTCTTGCAGCAGCACGCGCAACTCCCGTGCGCGGTTCATTGGATTAATGGTGACGCCAATGGCGCCGATCTTCCACGCCGCGAGCAAAGTGATCAGGAACTGCGGGACGTTCTGCAGATAGAGCGCAACGCGATCACCTTTGCCGACACCTTGCGCAGCAAGATAACGCGCGAAACTGTCCGAGAGGCGATCGAGTTCCGCATAGGTCATGCTGCGGTCGAAGAAATGGATTGCCGGCTTGTCGCCGGCCGCATGCACCGCATGAAGAAACAGCGACAGCCCGTCGTTGAAGCGCGGCGCAAAGGGCTGCTTCACGTCTTCCGGGGGGTAGAGTTGCGTCCACGGGTGTTGTGTGTCGGGAGAGTCGGTCGCGTTGAACGTGACGGGCGCGGGGTGAGGCATGCAAGTCCCTTTACTGGAATCTGATCAACCGGATGGCGCGCGAGATGCGCGGGACGCGTGCCCCGCGCATCTCGCCGTGAAGCTGGCAAGCGCTTATGCGCCCGGGCGCTTCATCTGGCAGGTGGTCGGCTGCGTCGCGATATCGGAAGCGATCTTGCGGTCGGTCTTCCATCCGTAGCCGGTGCCTTCCTGATCGAATTTCACATCCTTGCCGTTGACCTTCGACCAGGTTGCGATATACAAGGGCTGCTGCAATTGATGGTCGGCTGCGCGCATCATGACGTCGCCGTTGAGGCTCTTCACCTTCATGCCTTCCAGCTTGAAGGCAACCTTGACCGGGTCGGTCGACTTCGCTTCCTTGATGGCCTTGGTCAGCATCGTCACTGCGGAGTGGGTCATCATCCAGGTATAGTCGTCGTTGTATTTCGCCTTGAATGCTTCGACGATCTCCTTGCCGGCATAGCTTTCATTGTTGACGTTCCACACGCCGACGTATTTCACCTTGCCTTCACCGGAGGAGCCCATCGCAGTCGGCGCGCCTTTCAGGCCGGCGTAGTAGGTGTAGAAGTTTGCGGTAATGCCGGCGTCCTTGGCCGCCTTGATCAGGAGCGTGAGATCAGCGCCCCAGTTGCCCGTGATGACGGTATCCGCGCCGGATGCCTTGATCTTCGCGGCGTACGGCGCGAAATCCTTCACCTGGCCGATCGGATGCAGGTCGTCGCCGACGATCTGCACGTCAGGGCGCTTCTTGCCCAGATATTCCTTCGCGGTACGGCTGACGGAGCGGCCGAACGCGTAGTCCTGACCGATGATGTAGACCTTCTTGATCTTCTTGTCCTCGGACATGTAATTGACCAGGGCCTGCATCTTCATGTCGGAGTTCGAATCGAAGCTGAAGTGCCAGAAGCTGCACTTGCTGTTGGTGAGATCCGGATCGACCGCGCCGTGGTTGATGTACACGACCTCCTTGCCGGGATTGCGTTCATTGTGCTTGTTGATCGCATCCACCAGGGCGAGCGCCGCGCCGGAGCCATTGGCCTGGGCAACGTAGCGGAAGCCCTGATCGATCGCACGCTTGAGCTGGTTCAGGCTTTCCTGCGGGCTGGCCTTGTTGTCGAACGCCACGAATTCCAGCGTATGCTCGCCGGCCCACTTACCCTTGTTGGCGATGTCCGCCATCATTTCCCAGCTGTGGAGCTGGTTTTCACCCAAGGCGGCAAAGGGGCCGGACAGCGGGTCGATGACGGCGATGCGCACGGTATCGGCCATTGCCATGGGTGCCGCGAATGCAAGGGCGATGATGTTGGCCTGGACGAGGCTGCGGAATACGGATTTCACATTGGTCTCCTTAGAGTGGGATGTTATTGCCCGCACTGACCGGCCGCTGGCGGGCACAAGTTCGCCCCGGTATTGTGGCGCGCGGATGGTGCTGCAGTCTTGTGTCAAGTGGCTGCCGGAGCTCTTTCTGCGGCTGCGTCAAAAATCGTCGATTTCGACGAAGCCCCACCGTCAACGCGCAAAGACAATACGCAGCGGACAGGTCGCAAAACGACCAGGCATCAAGCGAAGCGCGCCGATACCGGTGCGGAAGGGTTGACAGTATGGCAATCGCAAACCATCGAACCTGAATGGATCGCGGGCTTGTAGATTATCCAGATAGGGACGGAGGGGGGGCAGGGGGAAACATGACCGCGTTGGCAAGTGCGTTCATGCTGCATGATCGGCAGGCGAGGCATTGACCGGTATCGCTTCGCTCAATCCACCCTACGATCGTGTCTCGCGATACTGTCATCGAGTTCATGGAAGGCGCATGCCCTAAGCCGGCCTTGCGAGGAGCGAGCAAATGAATGAACGTGTAGCACTGACCCTGCGTGACGGCATCGCTGATGTCCGCCTGAACCGGCCGGACAAGATGAATGCGCTTGATCCCGACATGTTCGTGGCGCTGCTCGATGTGGGTGAGGCCCTGGCGCGCGACAAGGATGTGCGTGCTGTCGTCCTTTCCGGCGAGGGACGCGCATTCTGCGCCGGACTGGACATGCAGACATTTGAGCGCCTGGGCAATGGCGAAACCTTGGGTAGCGACCCGGATGGCCCGTTCTCGGCCCGGCTGACTGCGCGCACGCACGGCATCGCGAACGCGGCGCAACGGGTTGTCACCATCTGGCGCGACATGCCCGTTCCCGTTATCGCTGCCGTGCACGGCGTAGCGTTCGGCGGCGGCCTGCAGATTGCGCTTGGCGCCGACGTGCGTATCGTTGCGCCCGACGCGCGCTTCTCCGTCATGGAAATCAAGTGGGGCATCGTGCCTGACATGGCGGGCATTCTGCTGATGCGCGAACTCGCACGTCCCGATATCGTCCGTGAACTCACCTATACCGGGCGCCAGTTCTCGGGTGAGGAAGCCGTCCACCTCGGTATGGCAACGCGCACTCATGCCGATCCACATGCCGCCGCCGTGGAACTCGCCCGCACGATTGCGGCGCAAAGCCCCGATGCCATTCGCGCAGCCAAGCGTCTGCTGAACATGCCGAATCACGATCCTGCCGCGGTGCTGCTCGCCGAGTCGACGGAAGCGGAGCGCGTGATGGGACGCCCGAACCAGATGGAAGCAGTGCACGCCAACATGGAACGACGGCCGCCCTTGTTTCGGCCTGCCGAGCCCGTCTGAGCAAAGCGCATGGAAACACGGAGACAAATGTGGATAACGGAATAAACCTGCCGCTGTCGCGAAGTGCCGGTGGCCTGACAATCGCCGATCTCTTTGCGCAGCAGGTCCGGCTCAGCAGGGAGAGCATCGCCATCGAAGACGGCGACAAGCGCTGGACCTACGACCAGCTGGACGACAGGGTGAACAGGCTTGCGAATGCGCTTCAGGCAAGGGGCATTTGTCGTGGCGACCGCATTGCCATCCTCTCGGAAAACCGCGGCGAATACATTGAACTGGAGCTGGCAGCGGCGAAGCTGGGCGCGATACTCGCCTGCCAGAACTGGCGGCAGGCGGATGGCGAACTCGAGTATTGCATCCGGCTCGTATCGCCGAAGATCCTGTTCGCCTCGCCGCGTTTCACGGCGCATGCAGTGCGTATCAACCATGGTGTTGGCATCGTCCTGGAGTTGGGTGATGCCTATGAATACATCCTGGCTGCCGCGCGCAATGATGAGCCGGCGCGAGATCACCTGGACCCGGAAGACGGGCTGGTCATCCTTTACACGAGCGGCACCACCGGCCTGCCTAAGGGCGCGCTGATCAGCCAGCGTGCGATGGTGGCGCGCGCCATGATCACCCGGATAGACAGCCCGGTGCAGCCCGGCGATACCTTCATTGCCTGGGCGCCGCTGTTTCACATGGTCTCCACCGATCCCGTATTCGGCACGCTCACGCACGGCGGCAAGGTGATTGTGATGGACGGGCTCGACGTTGCGAAGTTGGTTGCGGTGACGGCGCGGGAGCAGATCGGCCATCTGACGCTGATGCCCGGCATGATCGATCGCGTCATCGACGAACTGAACCGGACCGGGCTCAGGCCGCAGGGAGCGCGCGTCATCGGCTGCATGGCCGACCTGGTGCCGCTCGACCAGATCGCAAAAATCACCAGGCTCTATCGGGCGCCGTACCGCAATTCCTTCGGCTCGACGGAAACGGGTGGCGCGCCTGCGAGTCGCGGCGATATCCCGGTCGGCGTGATCCCGGAGCGACTGTCGAAAATCCAGAATTCCTTTTGCACGATCCGGTTGGTCGACGCCGACGACAACGAAGTGCCGGACGGCATGCCGGGAGAGCTCGCGTTTCGCGGGCCCAGCCTGTTCAGCGGCTATTGGGGCAATCCGGAAGCGAATGCGAAGGATTTTCGCAACGGCTGGTTTCACATGGGCGACGTCTTCGTGCGCAATCCCGATGGCACGCTCGATTTCGTCGACCGCCGCAAGTACCTGATCAAGTCCGGCGGCGAGAACATCTATCCGGCGGAAATCGAGCGCGTGCTGCTCGCCAGCGAGAAGGTGCTCGATGCGGTGGTGGTGCGCAAACCTGACAGCCGTTGGGGCGAGGTGCCGGTGGCCTTTGTGGTCAAGGCGGACGCGTCGCTTGCGGCCGAGGACGTGGTCGCACTGTGCCGGGGCAGGATCGCCTCCTACAAACTGCCGAAAGAAGTGCACTTCATCAGTGCCGATGAGCTGCCGCGCAGCACGACCGGAAAAGTGAAACGGCACGAGCTGGAAGAACGCTTGAAGCCTGCAACGGCAAGCCAGGGTGCCGAGCCATGATCACGCTCAAGGAAACAGCCGCGGTGACCGGTATCGGTGAAACCGTCTACGGCCGCGGCATCGCCGATCGTAGCAGCCTGGCGCTGCAGCTCGAAGCCGGACTCGCTGCCGTGCGCGACGCCGGTCTTGAGCCAGGCGATATCGACGGGGTGATCCCGATGTCGAACGGCTCCGCGCTGGCGGAAGACTTCATCATGAATTTCGGCATCAAGGATCTGCGCTTTTCCGCGACGGTGCCGATGGGAGGCGCGAGCGCCGTCGCCTCGCTACAGCTGGCGCAGGCTGTCATCGCGGCCGGTATCTGCCGCCATGTGCTGCTGAGCGTGGGGCGCGACGGCAGGGCCGGCAATATCAGCATGCGCCTCGCGCAGGCGCCGCAATTTCGCACCGTCGCCGAATTCGAAATGCCCTTGGGCGCCTTCGCTCCCGTGCAGCTCTACGCGCAGATGGCGCGGCGGCACATGGAGCTGTATGGCACGAGCAGCCGCGATTTCGCGGAGATCGCAGTTGCCATCCGCAGCCATGCTGTCAACAATCCGAACGCGATCATGCGCAAGCCAATCAGCATCGAAGAACACCAGTCCTCGCGCATGATCTCCGATCCGTTCCACTTGCTGGACTGCAGCCTTGAAAGCCATGGCGCCGCGGCGGTTGTCGTCAGCGCGATCGGTCCCGCGCGAGACTTGCGCCACAGGCCTATTACGATCATGGCGACTGCCGAAGGACATCCGGATTCGCCGGTCGCCATCACGCAGCGGCCGGATCTCACGCAGCTCGGTATTGCAAAGGCTGCGGGCCGCGCCTTCGCGGCGGCGGGCATTGCGCATGCGGACATCGACGTGGCAGAGATCTATGACTGCTTCACCTATATCGTCCTGTGCCAGTTGGAAGACATGGGCTTCTGCGCGAAGGGCGAGGGCGGCCAGTTCGTACGCGACGGCGGCATTTCGCTGCACGGTCGGTTGCCGGTGAACACGCACGGTGGGTTGCTGTCGCAGGCGCACATGGTCGGCATGAATCACGTCGTCGAACTCGCGCGGCAGTTGCGTGGTGACGGCGGCATCAACCAGGTGCCCGACGCGCAAATCGGTCTGGTGACGGGATATGGTGACATGGGCGATGGCGCGATCGCCATCATGCGCAGGGGATAAGATGGACCGCCATTCAATCGAGACGCGCCCCTACTGGGAAGCGCTGCAGGAAAAACGCCTCGTGATCCAGCAATGCGTGCAATGCGGCAAGTTCAGGCATTACCCGCAGCCGATGTGTCCCGCTTGTCATTCCATGGAGGCGGGATGGCACGAGATCGGTGGCAAGGGCGTGGTGCATAGCTGGACGATCACGCATCAGACGGTGATACCGGGCTTTGCCGAACAGGTGCCGTACGTGGTTGCCACGGTCGATTTGCCGGAGGGCGTGCGCGTGGCAGCGCCCTTGCGCGGCGTTGCCCATGAACGCTTGCGGATTGGGTTGCCGGTGTCGCTGATCTTTGAGAAGGACGGTGAGGGGCGGTGGATGCCGACGTTTACCGCGTCCGGTGCGGACGTGTAAGGCGGTGATCTTGCGTGACGAGAAACTGGTTATGACGGCAGTCGGGGCACTGGCGGGTTTCGCTTTGCTCTACCCACCCTACGGTTCTTTATTCGTTTTTTTTATCAGGAATCAGCGTATCACGCCGATGCGGCGTGCCAGCGCCACAGCCTGGGTGCGATTTTGCGCATTGAGCTTGGCGTTGATGTTGCGCAGGTGCGTGCGCACCGTGCTGTCGGAGACAAAGAGCTTCTCGGCGAGCGCGCTGTTGGAGTAGCCTTCCGCTAGCAGCGACAGGATGCGGATCTCCTTGGTGGTCAGCGGTTCCACCAGATCTGTCATGGCGGTGGGTGCCGCGGACTCCGGTTCCGCTGCCAGGGCGGGGCCGAACGCCTGCAGCAGCTTCTGGAGATAGGCGCTGAAGATCGGATCGCTGCGTTCGGCACTGTCCGCGCGCAATGCGTCGTCGACTTGGCGCACCAGCATGCCGGCACGCTCCGATTCATCCACCAGCAGCCGAATGTAACCCTCGGCGCCGGCTGTCTTGAGCACCTGTGTCATGGTCGCGGTCGCGCGCGGCTGGTCACCGGTCTGCTTGAGGGCGAGGCTGAGCAGCACGCCCAGCTTCAGCGCCCTGCGGTGACGCCGGGACTGTTCGGCATCGGCAAGCGCTGCTTCGAGGCGCGGCAATGCCTTGTTCGCTACTCCGGCAAAGATCTGCCAGCGCCATTCGCCGATATCAATGTTGTGCGTATCGTGCGCGGGCAGGCGCAGGCGCCGCACGCGCTCCCACACCTCGCGATTGTTCGCGCGGTCGAGCTCTTCCCTGGCCGCGTGGAAGTTGCCCTGTATCGTCAGCAGGCGGGCGCGTTCCAGCTTGGCGCTGCTGACCACGCGCGGCAGCTGGCGATGATGCCCGAGATATTCCAGTTCGGTCAGGCAATGGAACGCCTGGTCCACGTCGCCATGCTGGAAGGCGATGCGCGAGAGCATGGTGTAGCCGACGATCATGTGGTCCACCAGGCCGACATCCCTGGCAAGCGGCACGTATACCTGCAGCAAGTGCTCGGCCTGTTCAAGGTCGTTCATTTCATACAGCGTGCCCGCATAGAGTACGCCGGCCCAGGCGTTGCCCCCTGTATGGCGATAGGACACGGCATGCGTGGCGCTGACGGCAATGCGAAAGCGTGCGGTCGCCTGGCGCAGCCGGCCTTCCTGTAGATCGATGATGCCTTCCACCGATTCGGAATACATCCGGTTGAAGTAGGCCGCTTCGCCGCCCTGACGGTGTCGCGCCGCATCGAGCAGCTTGTGCGATTCCTGGTATTCCCCCATGACTGCAAAGATGAAGGCCATTTCATTGGACAGGATGCTGTCGGTGAAGGACTGGGCGACCGGCAGCCTGGCCAGCGCGTCGCACCCGACACGGTAGGCCTCTTCGGTTTTGTCCATGATGGCCAGGATCATCGGCCGCAGCGCGAGCACGTGGGCCAGGACTTTCGGATCTTCGGTGCGTGAACAGCCCGAGCGCTCCAGCAATGCCATCGCGTCCCACGGGCCGCGGGTAAAGCATAAGGCCCAGATATGCACGACCTGCAGCAATTCACAGGAGCGGATGGTGTGCTCGGGGATGACGGCGAACCAGCGCGACAGGAGCCGCATTCGGCCGGCCTCCAGCAGGTTTTCGGCATGCTGCATCAGCATCTGCACCGCTTGCTCGAAGTTGCCGCCTTCGATCGCATGGTCGATGGCCGGAATGGGGCGGCCTTGCGCGTGATACCACTGCGAGGCAGCCCGGTGCAGGCGCACGACTTCGTCCGGCATCTCGCGCGCAAGCTGCTCGCGCAGGAAGCCGGCGAACAAGCTGTGATAACGATAGGTTCGTTCCTGGCCCTCGATCGGTGTCAGGAAGAGATTTGCCTCTTCCAGCCGCCGGAGGATCGCACCGTTGCCGTTCCCGCCCAGCAGGGCATCGCATAGCGGCTCGCTGAGGTGGCGCAGGATGCTGGTCTGGAGAAGGAAGTGCCTGACCTTCGGCGGCTGGTGCGCCAGCACGTCTTCGGCCAGATACTCGGCGACGGCCTGGTTGGAACCGGAGAAGCGGGCAATGAATTCGGCGCGTCCCTCGCGCCTTTCAAGCGCGACCGACGCCAGCCACAGCGCAGCAATCCAGCCTTCCGTCTTGCTGTGCAATTGCGAGAGCTCGTCCTCGTGCAAGGCAAGCCGTCGGCGCTGCGTGAAGAATTCCGTGGTTTCGTTGATGGTGAAGCGCAACTGGCTTGCGTCGATTTCCAGCAGTTGTCCGCGTGCGCGCAGTCGTCCGAGGCCAAGGTCCGGCAGTCCCCTCGAACCGATCACCAGTTGTCCGCGCCGCGGCAGATGGTCAAGGATCTCGCGTACCAGGCGCAGCACGGTCGGCTCCTGCACCGTTTCGAAGTCATCGAGGAACAAGGCAAACGGCGAAGCATGCTCTTCCAGCCGCGCCATGATGTCGAGCGCGACATCGCCGGGAGATCTGCCTGACTCCGTCGCGGCGGCATCGAGCGCCGCCGCCCGATCCGGCATCATGGCGGCAAGGGCCGCGGACAGGCAGGCGAGAAAACGCGATGCGTCGTTGTCGCCGCTGTCGAGCGTCATCCAGGCGGTGTCGACCTGATTCTCTTCCAGCAGCGCCCGGCACTGCACCATGGCGGTGGTCTTGCCGAATCCGGCCGGTGCGCGGACAAGAATCAGTTTTACCGAAGTCGAGTTGCGGACCATGTCGCAGATTCCGGCTCGTGGAACCTGCGTTGCCGTCGTCGTCGGCGGATTCAGTTTCGTGGAGAGAAACGGTCGGGCAAGGTTTTCGGACTCGAACATTGAATGAAGACCTGGAGGAACGAGAAAGCAAAAGACCGTTCGGATGGCACGGACCGTGGGCCGTGGATAGATTCTAGCGTACAAGTGGAAACTGCATTTATCGTGCATCCAAACAATGAATCCAGGCATTTTTCTTACCAGAAACCGAGAACAATTTCTGTACGCGTGACCAGATGCGTGAAGAGGCCCGCGGAACGAGCGCGGGTCAACCGCGCAAGCTCATCAGCCCTGCGCATCAGGAGGCAAGGTCATTGCAGGAAAGAAGCGACAAGCCCCAAAAACTATTCCAGATCAAGAAATCAATGACCGATTGCAAGGGCTGAAGGGGCGCTTGATCTAGAGCACACAACGGCGCTGAGGCAAATCCTAGACTGGACTCAATGACAACATTCTGCCACGGAGGGTCCTGTGAAAAAATTCGCTCTGAAGTATGGATTGTCTGTCTCGCTTGCTTCCCAAAGTCTTACGCATCGATTGCTTGCGTGGCTGACCTCCCGGCTGGTCGCCATCGGCCTGCCGCTCCTGCTGGCGCTTGGTGCCGGTGCCGCGCTGGCGCAAAACGCACCGATTGCCTTGCTCGTACCCGATGGTGTCAGCGCGTCTGATTCGCGTGTCGCATCCTGGCTGGACGCTGCGCGCGAAGAGGGTTTCAGGGTTGATCTCATCACCGATTCCCAGTTCATGCTCATGGCCTCGGCAGGCGGAACGCCAGCCTATCGCGGCGTGATCCTGCCCGACCAGGTGCACAGCCAGGCCAGTGACGCTCTGGTGAACACGGTGTACACCTATGTGAACGCCGGCGGAAACGTCATGCTGGTGTTCGACTTCGGCGTGCTGGACGGCGCCGGCTTCTATCCGCTTTCCGGAGGATCACGCTTCGGTCCCCTGGCCGGCGTTGATTATTGCCTCTATGCGGAACTCGGCGATCGCACCACCGGCCTTGGTCCCATCACCGGTATGGAAAGCCAGCTCAGGCGCATCAGCGTGCCGCCGGGAAAGAGCATGCCCTACGGAGCAAGCATCACGAGTACCGCGCAGGCGCTGTTCCTCCCCGTGAGCAACAGCAATCCGGGCGGGCTCAAGGGTTATGACCACAGCCAGCAACTGGGCCTTGCCTTCGTCGACAGGACGAAGACTTCGAAGACGACATTCCCCAACAAGACGATTCGCTTCTCCACCGCAGTCCAGGGTCCCAAGGTGCAGAGCACCACGTCCCTGGCTACGCTGGCCGCGACAACGGATACCCTGGAAGCCATTTCCGGCTATGTCTATGGCTTCCTGACCTATCCAAGTTTCGTCACGCGCGGCAGTTATGCAGGCGACATGATCGCCTCCTCGCCCTATCACGGACTGGTTGCCGGCATCTCGGCATACGGTACTGCAGGCGGACGCGTGCTGTTCGTGAATACGCCGCTGACCTACCTTAAGGGCGCCACCGACGGCATGCTGATGCACGGTTTCATGTCGGTCTTCGCACGCGAGATGCTCAACCAGCCGCGCCTCGCCAGGACACCCAACGCACGTCCCGGCATGACACTCAACTGGCACCTCGATGCGCAGGAGGCGATGGAACCGATGCGCTTCCTCAAGGCGAACAACGTCTGGAAGGGTGGCCCGTTCTCTATCCACATGACAGCCGGCCCCGATGTCGTCAACTTCGGCGACGCACTCGGCTTTAATCTTCCGCAGAACACCGAGGCACAGCAATTCCTGCGTGACTTTGTGAAGCAGGGACACCAGGTGGGAAGCCACGGCGGATGGATCCACGACTACTACGGGCTCAACGCGACCGAGGACAACCAGTTCGCATTGACCGCCGATGGCGTGCATACATTCCAGGACTTGCTGGACCTGAACAGGAATGCCATCCAGGCCGTGATCGGCCAGGGCCGCGTCATCGAATATTCCTCGCCAGAAGGCAACAACCCGAAATGGGCGCTGAGATGGCTGCAAGAGCGCAATACCATCGGCTATTACTACGGCGGCGACACCGGCATGGGCCCGACACGCGACTATCGAGACGGCGTGATGACAACGCCGAACATGTGGGCCTTCCCGGTCATGCCTTTCGGGATCTACGCGACCTTCGAAGAGTTCCAGGACTTCGGCGTGGCGGACGCGGACGTGTTGAACTGGTACGAGCAGCTCATCGACTTCAACATCCAGACCAGGACGAGCCGCCTGATCTACATGCATCCGCCGGGCGCAGTGGATTCCTTCAGCGTCCTGAAATCCATGCTGGATTACGCCAAGTCGAAATCGAGCGGCAAGAACTTCCAGTGGTACACCATGGCTGAACTGGCGAATTTCATGACCGCGCGCAACCAGGTAACGTGGACCGAAAAATCCACGCTCGGCATGCGCCAGTTCAATGCCTCGCATCCGGTCAGCCTCGCCACTATGTCCTGGCAGCTGCCGAAGAGCGCCTATTCGTCTCCTTTGGTGCTCTCCGGCCAGGCGGTGGTCGCAGATGGCGGTGACGACTGGATCGTACGTGCAACCGGAGGAACCTCGCTGGTATTCATGAGCATTCCGCGATAAGTTTCCTTCACCGCGATTCCTGCTGCCCCGGCCCGGGCAGCAGGGCTGCCGACTGCACAACGATCAGAACCCTGCCATGAAAAGCATCGAGGATCTTTGCCGCAGCCCGGCAAGAGCGCAAAGGCCGATCGCCGGCAAGCGGGCCGCCATGCTGGCATTGCTGCCGTACGGTCCTCCCGCGGAGTGGAGCGGCAAGCTCGACGAAATCCTGTCGGCCACGTTGCCCGGCGTGGTCGAAGTCATGGCGAACCTTCTGTCCGTCATCGTCCTGATCATCTGCATCTACGCGCTGCGCCACCTGCTGTTCACCCTGAGCCGCCTGCTCGGGCGGCAGCGCCATCCCTATATCGACATCGATTGCGCGCAATGGCCGATGATCACGGTGTTCATCGCCGCGCACAATGAAGAGAAGGTGATTGCAGGATGCATCGAGGCGTTGCTGGAAACGAATTACCCGCCGAACCGGCTCAAGATCATTCCGGTCAACGACCGCTCCACTGACCAGACCAGGGAAATCATTGACAGCTATGTTGCCCGTCACCCCGGGCGCATTTCCCCATTTCACCGCACCGACGGCAAGGCCGGCAAGGCCGCGGCACTGAAGGATGCACTGGCCTTCGCAGAGGGTGATGTCATCATCATCTTTGATGCCGACTACGTGCCGGGGCGCGGCCTGCTCAAGCAGCTGGTCGCTCCGTTCTTCGACGCAGAGATCGGCGCAGTGATGGGCCGCGTGGTGCCACTCAATGCCGGCAGCAATCTGCTTACGCGCCTGCTTGACCTTGAACGCTCCGGCGGATACCAGGTCGACCAGCAGGCGCGCATGAACCTCGGCCTGGTGCCGCAGTATGGAGGCACGGTCGGCGGGATCCGGTTGTCCGCAGTCGAATCAATAGGCGGCTTTCGCGACGACACACTGGCGGAAGACACCGACATGACCTATCGCCTGCTCTGCAATGGATGGAAGGTGGTGTACAGCAACCGCTCCGAATGCTACGAGGAAGTGCCCGAAGAGTGGTCTGTACGCCTCAAGCAGGTGATGCGCTGGTCGAAAGGCCACAACCAGGTGCTGGTGCGGCATGGACTGCGCTTCCTGACGAGCAGGCAGCTGAGCCTGCGCGAGCGCATCGACGGCGCCTTGCTGCTGTTTGTCTTTGCCATGCCCTTGCTGCTGCTCGCCGGATGGGCATTGACCCTTGTCCTGTATTTCGCCAACCGCACATCGCCGCTGGTGGACCTGATTCCGGCCAGCGTTTTCGTCGCCTACGGGACGCAGGGAAACTTCGCCGCGTTTTATGAAATCGTGATTGCCGTGATCCTGGACGGAAACCGCCGCCGCCTGCGGCTGCTGCCATTCAACCTGCTCGGCTTCTTCGTCAGCCTGTTTTCCATCTCTTACGCATCGTGGCGCCTGTTTGTCGATTCGCTGATGAAGCGTGAGATGATCTGGGACAAGACGGTGCGCTACCGCCAAGGTGCACCTTCACAACCGGAACCGTCGCGATGACCCTACTTGTCTTTTTTGCCTTCGCCATTCTTGCCGTGGCCTTGCTGTTATTGCCATTCGTACCCGCATGGCAGGAGTGGCAGTATCCGACCGATTGCGCTCCACTGCCCATTCCGCATGACCCGACCAGCGACATCCTGTATCTCCGCGACCGTTTCCTGCAGCGGGCACTGTCGGCACCCGGCAAGGAAGAGCACCAGGAACAATCGCTCTTGCGCGCAACACCCGATTGCAGCAACGTGCCATGGTCGACGCTCACAAGGCCGATCCTCCTGTCCGCCGGCACACGCATTGCGCAACCCGTCCACTGCATGCAGCCGGTGCTGGCGGAAGGCGACCTGTCCCTGCCGGCCGGCAGCTGCTTCAATGCACTGATGTGCGAAGGCGCGCTCGAACTCGGCAACGAGAGCGAGATCGTCGCATGGGCGCATGCGCGGGGTGCCGTGCGGCTGGGGCCCGCGAGCATCGCGCTGGACCGGCTGTCATCGGATACCTCGGTTGAATTCGGCCCCGGTTCCGGTTTCAGCCGCGTGTCCGCACCGGCCATTCGTTTCGGTCCACCGATGCCGGGGGCGATGAAGGATGCGATGATGGGCCGTCTGTCTGCGGATGATTTCGTGGTCGCCAGGTTTCCCGGTGCGATCCGGCGCGCTGCAGATACCTGGCTGGTCAGCGGCGACTGCGTGCTGCCAGCGGGCCGCTTTTTCAAGGGAGCGCTGATCGTGTCCGGCCTGCTCCGCATTGGCGACAGGGCGGCAGTTGTCGGCAATCTCAAGGCTCGCCGCGGCATCATTGCGGGGCGGGGCGCTTTCGTCGACGGCGCGCTGGTTTCCGAACAGGACATCGACATCCAGGCCGGTGCGCATGTCGAGGGTCCGGTGGTGTCGGAGGCGCGCGTGCACCTCGGTGCCGGTGCGCGCATCGGTTCGCCCGATGCCCTGACGACCATCACCGCGCCCGTCATCCTCGCACGCATCGGCGCCGTCGTTCACGGAACGCTGTGGGCCCGCCGCGCGGGACTGGTGGAAGCATGAAGGCTCTCCTGTCCCATGCCGTCATCGTGGCCATGCTGGGATGGTCGCTGTTCACGCAGCCGCCCGCCGCGGCCGCGACGCTGGACTTGTCGGGCTATGCCGAACCGTCCGGCCCCATCCTCATCTTGCGCGGCGGAGATATCGTCGATCCTTACTTCGTCGTGCAGGCCTTGCTGCTGGCGCAGCAAAACGGGCTGGACATCACGCCGTATCGCGAGAAGTGGATCCGATGGCTGGTAAGCCGGCAGAAGCTGGATGGCACGTTCGACCGCTATTGCCGGGCCGGCCCGGCATGGGTCGGCTGCAAGGCCGCGGATGCCGACGATGCCCTGCAGGCCATGTGGATGCAACTGCTTGAGTCGGATCCGGCTGCGCTTGCTTCCGACGTCGTGCTGCGCACCAGCTACAAGAAAAGTGCCGACGTGCTGGCGCGCCTGTTTGATGCGCGACGCGGCATTTACCTGGTATCGGCGATCTATCAGCAAGGCCTGTTCATGGACAACCTCGAGGTGTGGGCCGCGCAGTCGAGCCGCCGCGACGCACGCAGCGAGGGCGAGGCGCAGCGTCTCGCTCAGGCCATCCACAGAGTGTTCTGGGACGCGAAGGGAAAACGCTTTCTGGTGTCGACGCAGCCAGAGCAGGCGTTGGCCGCACCGCACTTTTATCCCGACAGCGTGGCACAGATCTTTCCGCTGCTGTTTGGCTACCCGGACCTGCCGGCCTCTCCTCGTCCGTACTACAAGGAGTGGATGAAACAGCACCGCAAGGAATGGCTGGCGCAGATCAGGCATGACTTCGCGTGGGGCCTGATCGCGCTGATCGCGTTGCGGCAGGACGACCTGCCCAGTGCGCGATGCTGGCTGCGGGAAGCAATGCCGTTCCGGCATTCGGAGCACTGGACGGTGACAGACGAGACGGTGCTCCAGATCCTGCAGGCGCGGCATGTGCAGGCTGCAAGTCCGCGGGCGTCATGCCGCTAGAAGAATGCCGCGGCACGCATGAATGTAGTGGCGAAGAAGGAAACAGACGGGAGCGAAAGATGCAAAGACGGACGTTCATGATGTTCATCGGCACGCGCCCGGAAATCATCAAGATGGCGCCGGTCTTCAAGGCGCTGACGCAACAGGGAGAGCAGGTATGCGTCGTGCATTCCGGCCAGCACGACAGCATGGCACAGGGCCTGTATGATTTCTTCGGCATGCCCCCCGACGTCAGCATTGACCTGCACCGCAAATCGCCGTCGCTTGCGCACCTCACCACGTCCCTGCTCGACGCGATGGAAGATGTCCTGAACACGCATCGCGCCGATGCGGTGGTGGTACAAGGCGATACCTCCACGGCCATGGTCGGCGCGCTCGTCGCCTATTACCACGACTTGCCCGTTGCTCACGTCGAGGCCGGCCTGCGCACATGGCAGCGCGAACCCTTCCCGGAAGAGAAGAACCGGGAGCTGATCGGTCGTCTCGCCTACTGGCATTTCCCGCCGACGCCGCAGGCACGCCGCAACCTGCTGCAGGAGCACATTCCTGCCCAGCACATCTACGAAGTCGGCAACACGGTGATCGATGCGGCACTCATGGCGCGGGACAGGCTGGCGGGCGACAGCGCCGCTGACCCTGCACTGCACGCGCCCGACCTCGGCAGTTTTCTTGACGCGATGCAGGACAGGAAACTGCTCCTCGTGACGGCGCATCGGCGCGAAAACTGGGGCCAGCCGATCCGGCGCATCGCGCAGGCGGTCAGCGAACTGCTGCGACAGCATCCCGAGGTCGTGGCGGTATGGCCGGTGCATCCCAACCCGGCAGTGCGCAAGGATATCCGTTCAGCGCTGGAAGCCATCGACGAAGATGTTCGCGCGCGGCTCTGCCTGACGGAGCCGGCCGACTATCCTTCCCTGATCGATCTGCTCAGCCGCTGCGTCTTCACATTGACCGACTCGGGCGGCATCCAGGAGGAAGCGTCTGCCTTTGCCAAGCCGGTGCTGGTGGCGCGCGAGAGCACCGAGCGGCAGGAACTGGTGGACGCGGGTGGCGCGGTGCTGGTCGGGACGGACATTGCGAGTATCGTTGCGCATGCGCATGCGCACGCGTTGCTGACTGATGCTACCCTATACCAAAGCATGCAGCTGGACTCCAGCCCCTTCGGCGATGGTCATTCTGGACAGCGCATTGCAAACATTCTCGGCAGCGACGAGGGCGCCATGCCGCAGAATCCATCGTGAGCAAGGGAGCAGCGATGAACATCAAAGCATGGGTGCTCGGCGCGTCGGCATGGCTCTGGCTGGTGCCCGGCCTGGCCGAAGAAAACACACCCGTCATTCCGGCTGCACCGGCGGCCGCGTCCACAGGCTTCATCGAAGCAGAAGCCCTGAAGGCGAACCTCAGCAATGGATTCGGCGACTGGCGCGACTTCACGCTGCGCGGTGGCGTGCAGCGCGGTGCGCACCTGTTGCGCGGCGAGCTGTCGGCGCAGCGCCATTTCGATACCGATGGCAAGTACGCGGGCGTGATGGATACATGGACCATCAATCCCGACTGGTACGGCAGCCTGGCCGTCGGCGCTGGCGATGGCGCGTTCTTCCTGCCGCGCTATCGCGTCGATGCCTTCATCAACAAGAAGTGGCTCCCGTCGCGGCAGCTGGTCACTTCGCTCGGCGCGGGCTATTACCGGGCGCCTGACCACCACATCGATCGCAGCCTGACCGCCGGGCTCATCTATTATTTCGACGCACCATGGGTCGTCGAAGGGGGCGTGCGCTTCAACCGCAGCGCACCCGGCGCCGTCGACTCCACCCAGAAATTCGTGGCGGCGACCTACGGCCGCAGTGGCGCCAACCTGGTCGTTGCCAGAGTCGCCTGGGGCAGCGAAGGGTATCAGGCGATCGGCCCCGCGAGCAGTATCGTGGGCTTCAACAGCGGTGAACGGAGCCTCGCATGGCGGCACTGGTTCACTCGCCACTCGGGCGTCATGCTGCGCGCCGAGCGTTACCACAATCCGATTTACCGTCGTACCGGTGTGGCTGCAAACCTGTTCCATGAATTCGATTGATCTGCGGGCGAGGTGGCATGCTCAAGCCGGAAAAACGCGATGCGGCATTCTCGCGAGCGCGCCAGGCGCTCAGGGACGCACGGGCGCGTCATGGCCGCAAAGCGCTGCATCGCTCCATCGGGCGTATCGCGCTCACGCCGGGCAACCTGGCCTACGCCATCGGCTTGCCGATCCTGCTCTGGATTTTGCTGGTCGGGTTCAAGGCGGAGCTGATGGCGCTGTGGCGCGCCGTGATGGACTTCTGGCTGGCGTACCTGGGCGTCCCGCTCAGGTCGGTCGCGCCTCATCCGCCTGATGCCGACATCGCCTTTGCGCCGCTCGCCCCGGGCGATGCATTTGGCCTGCCCGGCACGACGCTGATGCTGGCGACGGCGGCAGTCTCGGTCGCGGGATGGGCTTTGTCTTACCGGCTGCAGCGCGAGAAAATGCCGCTCCGCTACCTGGTGCGGATCCTGTGCGGCATCCAGCTGTCGGCAACCGCGGCCATCTGGTTCTTCCCTGCGTCCTTTTCCTTCACCGCGCATGACCATGTCGCCGGCGTCGTCAACAACGGCTACCGCGTCATGCTGGCCATTCCCTTCATGCTTGGTGCCGGCTACTACGTGTTCAATGCAAACCTGCTGAAGAAGACGTGGTACACCGCGATCATTTTCGGCTATTTCGTGGTGATGATTCCGCACAAGGCAGTGGTGCACGGTTTCCTGCTGCAACACGGCTCCGTGTTGTTCATGCCGCTTCTCTACATGTGCTTCGGGACGACCTTCGACGTGCTAGCCTTCATCGCGCTGTATTCCTGGGCCGCGAGCAACCTGCCCGAACAGACACTGGTGTGACCGGCGTCGTCAGTCCATGAACTCCACGAATTCGTCGAGTTCCGCGCGGGTGGTGGACAGGCGGTTCGCCGGCGCATCCGGGTCCGCATAGCCGATCGCCAGGCCGCAGAACAGCATCATGTGTTCCGGCAGCTTCAGGAAGTCTCCCATCGTCTGCGGATAGAGCGACCAGGCCTCCTGCGGGCAGCTGTCCAGGCCTTCCTCGCGCAGCAGCAGCATCACGGTTTGCAGGAACATTCCCAGATCGACCCACTGCGGCCTTCCCATGCGGCGATCGATGCTGCAGAACAGCCCCATGGGCGCGCCGAACAAGGCGAAGTTGCGCGCGAACTGGCGCTTGCGCCCGGCCTTGTCTTCGCGCGCAATGCCGAGGCACGCATACAGGTCTTCGCCGACCTTGTAGCGTCGCTCGCGATAGGGCGACATCAGGCTCTTCGGATAAATGTCGTATTCGGTCGCTTCGCCGTCGGGTTGGTCCAGCACCCGCTGTTGCATGATCTGCATGAGCCGGGCCATGGATTCGCCACTGACGACGTGGACGTGCCAGGGCTGCAGGTTGCCGCCGGAGGGAGCGCGGCTCGCCGTCCGGAGCACGCGGCGAATGAGGTCGGGCGGCACCGGCTTGTCGAGAAATCCGCGCACGGAACGGCGCGTTGTGATGGCTTCGCTCACCTTCATCCTGGTTTCCTTTCTGTCGAAGCTGCAAGGTTAACGGTGAATGCACGCCGCATCAATCGTCTGATCCGACGATGCCTGCCAAACGGGCGCCAATTACCATGTGCACGTGGGCCGCGCCGGTGTTGGCCGGCCTCCATTCAATGCAATGTAATTCTTTCATCAGGTGCGGCATGAGAAGCAAGCAGTGGCGGCGCGAGCTCGCGTTCTATCAATTCAAGGCAGAGATACCAACCCGTTATGCGGATGTTGATACGGAGCGGCATGTCAACAATGTTGCGGTCCTGTCCATGCATGCAGAGGCACGCAGCCGGCTGCACCTCTCCTTGTTCGGCAGGGATGCGTGGCTCGCGCAGACGGATACCTTGCGCACAGCGGGGATTGAAACCGACTTCCTTGCGGTGACGCATTATCCCGCGCCGGTCACCTGCGGCGTCAGCCTGATCGCGGTGAACGAGCGGGATTACACTCTCGCAGTGGGCATGTTCCAGGACGGCGCCTGCGTAGGGCTGCAGGAGTGCCGCACGGGCGCATGGCACGCCGGTGAGTGGCGCGGCCTGCCTTCGCATGTGCGCGCGCGCCTGCTGGAATTTGGACTTGCCGGGGAGCCGGCGCCATGCTGACGGAGGGAATGGATATGCAGGCTTATCCGAGCGTGGTGTCCTTGTCATCGCGTTTCGGCGACATGGATGCCGATGCCTGTGTCAGCGATACCGCACTGGCGCGCTACGTGGAACAGGCACGCTCCCAGATGATCACCGAGGTCATGCAGGAATGCGGTATCGATCTTCGGAAGGGGCCGCTCGGCATTCTCGTTGCACACGTGAAGATCGAAGTGGCCAGTCATCGTCCGCCGGACAGCGAAGTCTTTCTTGCCTCCGGCGTTTCGGCCATCGGGCGATCCTCGGTGCATCTACGGGTAGGCGTGTTCAGCGGCGGTGCCTGCCTGGCGGTCGCGGACAACGTGCTGGTGCTCATCGCGCGTGAAACCGGCCGCCCGGTTTCGATTCCTTCCTTGCTCGCGGGCAAGCTGCAATTGTGCAAGTGCAGGCAGCGCTGATTTCGTCGCTTCGGACGATGCTCCGGTTGTCGTACTCGGGAATAATCCGTCATCACAATCGCGCTCTGAATCGGGGGACAGGATGGCAGGACCGCTGAAGGGGTTGAGAGTGGTGGAGATGGTCGGCACCGGCGCGGCCCCGTTTTGCGCCATGATGCTTGCCGATATGGGAGCGGAAGTCATCCGCATTGATCGCCTTGGGGCGTCGTCTCCCGTGGCGCCGGAGGATTGCCGGTTTGACGTCACCGCGCGCGGCCGGCGCTCGCTGGCCATCGACCTGAAGAAGCCGGCCGGCGCGGAAACGCTCCTGCGGCTGATCACGCAGGCCGATGCGCTGGTCGAAGGTTTTCGTCCCGGCGTGATGGAGCGCCTTGGCCTCGGCCCGGAGGTGTGCCATGCGCGCAATCCGAGGCTCGTCTATGGCCGCATGACCGGATGGGGGCAGGACGGTCCCCTGGCCCACGCGGCGGGGCATGACATCAATTACATCGCCTTGTCCGGTGCGCTGCATGCGATAGGCCGATCGGACGAGCCGCCCGTCGTTCCCCTGAATTACATCGGCGACTTCGGCGGCGGCGGCATGCTGCTCGCATTCGGCGTCTTGTGTGCCTTGCTCGACGCCGCGCGCAGCGGCAAGGGGCAGGTGGTGGATGCAGCGACGACGGATGGCGCAGCGCTGCTCTCGGCGATGATGTATGGATTCAAGGCAGATGGCTCGCTCAACAACCTGCGTGGCGAGAACCTGCTCGACGGAGGCGCGCATTTCTACAACACCTATGCCTGCGCTGACGGCAAGTACATCTCCATCGGCGCCATCGAGCCGAAGTTCTACGCAAATCTGATCCAGTTGTGCGGCATCGACGATCCCGCTTTCGAGCAGCAGCGCGATGCCCATCGCTGGCCCATGCTCAAATACCGCCTCTCGGATGTCTTCAAGACCCGGACGCGCGCCGAATGGTGCGCATTGATGGAGGGAACCGACGTGTGCTTCGCGCCGGTGCTCGATTGGGACGAGGCGCCGGAACACCCGCACAATCGGGCAAGGGAGACTTTCATCAAGGTGAACGGCGTCACCCAGCCCGCGCCCGCACCACGCTTCAGCAAAAGCGCACCCGCCACACCGTCGGCCCCGGCGAAACCCGGTGCTGACAGCGAAGCAATCCTGCACGACTGGGGAATTGATCCCGCCGTCATCGACGAGCTCAAGGAACGCCGGATCATTTGACCGAAGGCGTGCGCAACAAGGAGGAGACACACCATGCGATTAAAAGGAAGAGTTGCGCTGCTCACCGGCGCGGCGGGCGGCATCGGCAGGAGCATTGCGCTTCGCCTTGCCGGCGAAGGTGCCGATCTAGCGTTGCTCGATATCACTGACGCCGTGAACGAGACCGCCGAGATCATCAAGGGCCAGGGCGGCAAGGCAATGACCGTGCTGGCCGATGTCGCGGACGCCAGGCAGGCAAGGGAAGCCGTCGCCGAGGTGAACGACGCGCTCGGCCCGGTGTCATGCCTGGTGAACAATGCCGCACTGACGGCGAACATCGCTCCCATCGACCGCATGGCGGATGAACAATGGGAGCGCGAACTCGCCGTCAACCTGAGCGGGCCGTTCAACCTGACACGCGCGGTCCTGCCACGCATGGTGGAGCAGAAATGGGGCCGCATCGTGAATATCTCGTCGCTCGCGGGGCGGGGAGGATTGCACCGGCAGGCCGGCTATTCTGCATCGAAAGCCGGCTTGCTTGGCCTCACGCGCAACGTCACGCTCGAATATGCGGCGCATGGGATCACCTGCAACGCCGTTCTTCCAGGCCTGATTGAGACGCCCGTTGTCGCTACCCACTTGCCGCAACTCATCATGGATTACACGATGAGCCTGACGCCGGCGCGCCGCCCCGGCAAGCCCGATGAAGTCGCGGCGCTGGTCGCCTTCCTTTGCTCGGACGATGCGGCCTACATCAATGGCGCGGAAATTGATATCGATGGCGGCGCGCGGCTGTGCCAGGTCGTGTTGGGAAGTACGCGCGAGGTGGAAGCACGGCTGGCTTCGATCCATGTGGCGCATCCCGGCGCAGCCAATTGACGCAAGACTGAGCTTCCTCCCCTCTGCTACTGTCGGACTGGATTCATACCATCCCGAGGCGACAATGGCTGATGAAGTACTGCTTCAGTTGGAAGATGCGGTGGGAACCATCATTCTCAACCGGCCGGAACACGGCAACGCCATTGACGCCGCGCTCGCGGATGGATTGATGCGTGCCATTGACCGGCTTGCCTCCGAGCCGCGCGTCCGTGCCGTGCTCATCACAGGCGCAGGCACGAAATTCTGCCTTGGCGGCGACATCGACGGCATGAAGGCAGCGGGAGAAGCGCTCGCGCAAAACATGGAACGCGACCTGCCGCCGCTACATGACGCAATGCTCAAGCTGGCCAGTCTTCCTGTTCCCATTATCAGCGCGGTCAATGGTTCCGTCGGCGGCGGCGGGCTGAGCATTGCACTGTGCGCGGACCTGGTGCTTGCAGCCGAATCGATGAAGTTGCGTGGCGGCTATTCCGCGATCGGCCTCACGCCGGATCTCGGTGCCTCGTGGTTCCTTGTGCAACGCGCGGGAGCGACGTGCGCGCGGCAAATCCTGTTTCTGAATCGTGTCCTGACCGCCGGTGAATGCCTATCCTGTGGCCTCGTCGATGCGGTATATCCGGACGAGCGCCTGCCCGTCGAGGCAAGGACGCTGGCCAGCCAACTCGCTGCGGGTGCCACGCTCTCGCTCGGGCGCATCAAGCGGCTCATTGCCGGCGCATCGAGCCGATCGCTTGCGGAGCATCTGGATATCGAGCGTGAATACATGATCGCTTCCGGGCGCTCTCATGATGGAATGGAAGGCGTTGCGGCCTTCCTCGAAAAGCGCCCGCCGAATTTTCTGGGCCGGTGAAGCACTGCACCGCATCCACTGGCTGACGTGTGTTCCGTGTATACATTAACCACTCGCCATTCAAAGGAGGAGATGATGCACCAACGAAAAATCGTGCGAGCCCTTGCGATTGCTGCCGCCGGCTTCGGCCTTGCCGGAATTGGCCATGCGCAGACCCAGGGCGTCACAAAGAACGAGATCGTGGTCGGTTCGCTGCAGGACCTGAGCGGGCCGATTGCCAATTTCGGCAAGAACGGGCGCAACGGCTTGCAGATGCGTGTGGACGAGGCCAATGCTGCCGGCGGCATTCACGGCCGCAAGCTGAGGCTCGTGGTGGAGGACCACGGCTATGATCCGAAGAAGGCCTTGCTCGGCGCGCAGAAGCTGGTGCAGAAGGACAAGATCTTCGCCATGATTTCCACCGTCGGCACGCCAACGAATATGGCCGCCATTCCGGTGCTGATCGAAAATAATGTGCCCAACCTGTTTGCGCTCAGCGCGGGCCAACAGATGTACGAGCCGCTGCACAAGCTGAAATACGGCTACGCGCCGCCCTATATCGACCAGGTCGTGATTGGATTGCGCTACCTCGTCAAGGAGAAGGGCTACAAGCGGATCTGTGCGCTGTACCAGGACGATGACTTTGGCCAGGATGTGCTGAAAGGTTATGAGGCAGGTCTGAAAGCGCTGAACATGCAGCCGACCGAAAAGACCTCGTACAAGCGCGGCGCCACGGATTTTTCCTCGCAGGTCGCGAAGCTGCGCAGTGCCAATTGCGAACTGGTCGTGCTCGGCGCCGTCGTGCGTGAGCCGGTCGCCATCATGACCGAAGCGAAAAAGATTGGCTGGAAGGCGGATTTCCTCGGGACGACCGCAACCAATTCCGCCGTCGCGCACAAGCTTGGCGGCGATGCGGTTGAAGGCCTGTATGCGATTTCGCAGTTCAGCCTTCCTTATGCGGATGATCCGTCGCCGGCCATTCGCGATTGGGTGGCACGCTACAAGGCCAAGTTCGGCGATGATCCTGACACCTACTCGGTGTGGGGCTACATCGGCATGAACCTGTTCGTGCAGACAGCGGAAAAGACGGGACCCAACCTGACGCTGGATACCTTCCTCGACACGCTGCAATCGATGACCTTCCCGCGCGATATCTTCGGTGCGGACTTCAAGTATTCGAAGACCAACCACCTCGGCGTGGCAGGCATGCGCGTGCAGCAGATCAAGGGCGGGCGCTGGGTGAATGTGACCGATATCATCAAATAGCGGTGCAGTTATCTTCGGCCGGGGCGTTTGAACCACGTGGCGCAAATGCGCCGGCCGGGAGTACGGATGACGACGCAGGTTGCGCCGCGTGCCTTCAGCGTTGGGAAGAGCCTTGATGCTGCGCCAACGGCAGTCGAGGCGCTGGCGGGTTTCGCTTCGTTCTACCCACCCTACTATCCTACCCACCTACCATCCTTTATCCATCATGCGGTTTCCTCGGCGAACATTTGGCGCAACCTGAACTTCTGCACCTTGCCGGAAGGCGTCAGCGGGAACTGTTCGACAACACGCAGGTACTTCGGAATCTTGAAACGTGCAATCCGGTCATTCAAACGCTCGCGCAATTCCTCGACCGTAAGGCTGGCGCCAGGCTTGAGCCGTACATAGGCACAGATCTCCTCGCCGTAGCGTTCATCGGGCACACCGATCACATTCGCATCCACGATCTCGTCCAGTGTGATGAGCGCATCCTCGATCTCGCGGGGATAGACGTTTTCGCCGCCGCGAATGATCATGTCCTTGGCGCGTCCGCTGATCCAGAGATAGCCGTTGCTGTCCATGCGGCCCAGGTCGCCGGTGCGCAGCCAGCCGTCGGCCGAGAGCGTCTCGCGTGTCGCGGCGGGATTGCCGAAATAGCTTTTCATCACCAGCCATCCACGCGTGCGTACTTCACCCTGTTCCCCGAGCGGCACGCGCTTGCCGTCGGCGTCCACCACGTCCATTTCCACTGCCGGCAGCGCTTGTCCGCAACTGCCCATCTGCAGTTCATCCGGATCGAAAGGCGAACTCTGGGTAATGATGGGCGAGGCCTCGGTCAGACCGTAAGTGATGGAAAAGCGCGTGCCGAACTTGCGATTCCAGTGTTGCAGCAATTCGAGCGGAACGGTCGAACCGCCCGTGATTACGCGCTGCAGTCCGGAGATGTCCAGTCCTTCGCGCTGCGCCGCTTCTTCCACGGCAATCATCATGGTGGGTACGGCGCTCAAGACGGTCGCGCGTTCGTTGGCAACGGTGCGGGCCACACGCTCCGCTTCGAAGGTCACGATCGGATAATGCGTCGAGCCGGTGGCAAGCGCGCCGAGCGTTGCAATCACGCAGCCGCCGCAGTGGAACAAGGGCATCGGATTGACGTTGCGACCGCCTTCGCTCAGGCCGGCGCGCTGTGCGAATAGCCGCCCGTCATTCACCACGCCGAGATGGGACAGCTCGGCGCCCTTCGGGGAACCTGTGGTGCCGGAGGTGAACTGGATCTGTACGCTATCGTGCGGCGTCACCTGCAGGCGGCGCTGCTCCAGCATGTCCTCGGACACCGCATCGGCACGCGACAGCCAGTCTTCCCAGCTGACGCCAAGCGCATCGGGCGACTGGCCGAAGGCCACGCGCAGGCGCAAGGTGGGCGCTGTGCGCGCGGCTTCGTCCAGCAGCGACCACAGCGAGGCGCCACGGTTTTCCGGCAAGGCAAAGCAGACACTGACACCGGCGGTGCGCAGGATGTACGATACTTCAGACGTGCGCAGCAGCGGGTTGATGGGAACCAGCACCGCGCCGCAGTACGCCGCGCCGAATTCGAGCAGCAGCCATTCCGGCAAATTGGTTGCCCATACCGCGACGCGATCGCCATGGCCGATGTCGGAGGCAATCAGTGCACGCGCCACGCGTCGGCTGCGCTCGCGCAATTCAGTGAACGACCACCGCAGGTTGAGGCCGCGATCCTCGTAGGCAGCATAGACGAGCGCTTCGCGCTGCGGCCAGCGTTGCGCGGCCTCATCGAGCAGGTCGCCGACGGTCATCTCCCGCAACGCGGCCGATTCCTCCTCGGCCGGAACCCAGTGCGATTCTCCATTCACCACTGCCATCTCGCGCTCTCCTTGTTTAGAAAAACTTACTTCTGCTGTTGTTGCTCTTTTAAGCGTACAAAGGTCGAATAACCGGGCTGGTCGACGGCCAGCTTGTCCATCGCACAGGCGAACAGGTGCTGCACCAGGCCGGGCGTATCGGCCGACATCTCGCCGCGCGCGATTCGTTCGCACAGCTCCTTGTTCAATTCTTCAGGTGTGCCATCCATGTCGAGCAGCGCGCGCAGGCCGGCAAGCTCCGCCGCGTCGGCGCGCGGCCCTGTTTCCAGCTCGCGCTGGGCAATCTCGAGCACGCTGACCGCGACACGCGCATGGAAGGCGGTGAGGCCATCGAGTTTCGGCATGAGGTCGTCGCGCAGGAAATCGACAACGGACTGGATGAGCTGGATCGAGGTTGGCTGTTCACGCATCATGCTTCTCCTTGCTGCATCAGGCACAGCAGATCGATCTCCGCTTCGGAGGCGCGACGTCCCACCGCCGCCCGCTCCACGGTGCGTACATCACCGCTCTGGTAGGACACCGCCATCGATTCGCAGATCACGCCCCACTTGAGCGTCCCCATCACTTCCCAGAACCGCACGCGCGCCGGGTCAACCTGCCCGCCGCCGGCTTCATAACCGGCGAACAGTTGTTCGCGCGTGCCGAAACCGCCCACCGGCAGCTCGCGTCCGTAGCGCCAGGAATTGACGCACATCCAGCCGAGGTCTTCCATTGGGTCGCCCAGGTGCGCGATCTCCCAGTCGAGCACGGCGCGCAGGCCATGCTCATCGATCATGATGTTGCCGTTGCGAAAATCGCCGTGCACCAGCACCGTGCTGGTCGCGCGATCCGGCAAATGATTGCGCAGCCATTGAAACGCCAGTTCGAACACGGGGCGCGGCGTGCCGACCAGGTCATGCCGTTCGCGATAGTAGGCGACGGCGTCGTGCGCGTGGACCAGCGGCAGCGACGGCAGTTCTTCGCGGCGAATGCGGTGGACGCGTGCCAGCGCCTCTCCGCATTGCCATGCCAGCCGGGAACGCGCGTTCGCGTAGCGCGGCTCGCGCAGAATCCGCCGTGAATTGGCCTCGCCCTGGATGCGCTCCATCACGTAGCCTTCGCCTATGCCGTCTTGCGGGCGCAGGACGCCGGCCACGCGAGGCACCGGCGCGCCCGCGAGAAACAGTTGCTCCAGCAGCGGCGCTTCAATCTCCAGGCCGACCGCCTCCGCGGGCTTGACCGAGCCCGGAGGCGCGCGGCGCAGAATGAGCGGCACGCGACCGCCAGGTGTCACGGCGTCGAATGCCCAGGTTTCCTGGCTCGCGCCGCCCGGCAACGCGCGCAGCTCGGCCAGATCGCCCGCGCCTGGAACGAGGCGGCCGATGATGGCGCGAAGACGGGATGCGAGGAATTCGTTGGAGGTCATCGTTGCGAGGCCAGCTGTTCCGGACGAAAAAGTCTAGCCTGCCGTTTTCCGCAAGGTCTTGCGCAAACTGGCTGCGCCTGACCGCGATGGCATTGCAGTGCGTCAAGACGCAGGCAGCCAGTTGACACAAGATCTGCCGCAGCGCTGCCGCTAAGCTAGCCTCAAAGCCTGCCCGACAGGACCATTCACGCGTCAAGGAGGAGAGAGTGCTCGGCGAACTGCTGCAACTATCCGTTGGCGGTATCGCGATGGGCTGTGTCTACGGCCTGATCGCGCTCGGTTTTGTCCTCATCTACAAGGCGACCGAAGTTGTGAACTTCGCGCAGGGCGAGCTCATGATGCTCGGCGGTTTTGCCGGCCTGACCTTCACCACCCTGCTTGGACTGCCGTACTGGCTGTCCATTGTTCTCTCCGTACTTGCCATGGCCGCGATGGGTGGATTGCTGGAACGCGTCATCCTGCGGCCGATGTTGGGGCAGTCAGCGTTCTCGATCGTGATGGTCACCATCGGTCTGGGCTATGTATCGCGCGGCGTTGTCACCATGATTCCGGGATGGGGCACCGATACGTTCACGCTCAAGTCGCCATTCACCGGCTCGGTGGTCCGCATGGGCGGTGTCGTACTCTCCGGCGAGCAGCTTGCCGTGATCGTGATGACCGCCGTGCTGTGCGCGGTGCTGTATGCGTTCTTCCGCTTCACGCGCGTCGGTGTGGCGATGCAGGCCTGCTCGCAGAACCAGCTCGCGGCCTACTACATGGGCATTCCCGTGGGACGCATCAACACCATGATCTGGGGCATCAGTGCCGGCGTGGCTGGCTTTGCCGGCATCCTGCTGGCGCCGATCACCTTCGTGCATGCCAACATGGGCTTCATCGGCCTCAAGGCCTTCCCGGCGGCGGTTCTCGGAGGATTCGGCAGCGTGCCCGGAGCCATTGCGGGAGGATTGATCATCGGGCTGGTGGAATCGTTCTCAGGGTTTTTCCTGCCGGAGGGTTTCAAGGACATCGCGGCCTATATCGTCGTATTGGCGGTGCTTGTCATCAAGCCGAATGGCCTGTTCGGCGAACGTCTGACGAAAAAGGTATAGACCATGCGCTTCCCGTTCAAGACCGATTATCGCCAGGACATTCGCCTGTTCGAACTGCCGATCGATGTCACATGGTATGCATTGCTGGCGGCGATCGTGCTCATCGCGCCGCTCTGGCTCGACAGCTACTACATCTCGCAGCTCACCCTGATTTTCATCTACGCCGTGGTGTCGGTCGGGCTGATGCTCCTGTCCGGCTATACCGGCCAGATTTCAATCGGGCACGCCGCCTTCCTCGCCGTCGGCGCTTATACGGAGGCAGTGTTTGCGAAGTGGGGCGCGCCTTTCCTGGTGTCCCTGCCGGCGGCTTTCATTGCGTCCGGACTGATCGGCATCATCGTCGGCCTGCCGGCGCTGCGCGTGAAAGGCATCTATCTCGCGATCGCCACGCTGGCATTCGGTTTTATCGTGGAAGAAGCACTCACGCGCTGGGAGAGCGTCACCGGCGGCAGCAACGGCCTGCAGCTCGGACATATCCAGCTGCCCGGCCTTGCCATCGACAGCGGGACGAAGTTCTACTATCTGAGCCTGGCCATACTGGTGCTCATCCTGCTGGGCACGCTGAACCTGCTGCGCAGTCCAACCGGCCGTGCCTTCGTCGCGATCCGCGATTCGCAGATCTCGGCGCAGAGCATGGGCATCAATCTCGCCAAATACAAGACCACGGCCTTCGCGCTGTCGGCGGCCATCACCGGTGTCGCGGGCGTGTTGTATGCCCACAAGCTGCGCTTCATTAGCCCGGAGCAGTTCGGCATCCAGATGTCGGTCGAGCTGCTGATGATGATCGTGATCGGCGGGCTGGGATCGCTGCATGGCGCCATCCTCGGTGCCATCTTCATCATCGCCCTGCCCGAAGCGATTTCGGCGTTCAAGGATTACCTTCCCCCGGCGATAGCGCAGCAGACAGGATTGCAGCCGACGATATTCGGCATCGTGCTGATCGGCTTCATTCTGTTTGAACCGGAAGGATTGCATGGCCGATGGGTGAAGATCCGCACCTACTTCGAACTGTTTCCGTTCTACCGGCGCGCCATGTTCAGCCGCCAAAAGACTTACATGAAATCCGAGCGGCTTAACTAGTGCCCTGAACCAGCGAGCGACCATGGCCTACTTTGAAGTACAGAACATCGGCATCCAGTTCGGTGGCGTGCGCGCGGTGAATGACGTGAGCTTCACCGTCGACAAGGGTGAGGTCTTCACCATCATCGGGCCGAATGGCGCCGGCAAGACCACGATCTTCAATCTGATCAGTCTGATCTACCGCGCAAGCCAGGGCCGCATCCGGTTCGACGGGCGCGACCTGACGCGGGAGAGTGCGCACAAGGTGGCGCGGCTGGGCATCGCGCGCACCTTCCAGAACATTGAATTGTTCGAGCACGCGACGGTGCTGCAAAACCTGCTGGTCGGGCGGCACACGCACCGCACCACCAAGCTGTGGGAGGAGGTGTTGTTCCTGCCGAAGGTACGTCGTGCCGAGATCGCGCACCGCGATGCGGTGGAGCGGGTGATCGACCTGCTCGACCTGCAGCATCATCGCGACAGTCTCGTAAAGAATCTTCCTTACGGCGTACGCAAGGTGGTCGAAGTCGGACGCGCACTATGCACCGAGCCCAAGCTGCTCCTGCTCGACGAGCCCTCGTCCGGATTGAACGTCGAGGAGACGGACGACATGGCATTCTGGATCGAGGACATCAAGCGTGAACTGGGCATCACGGTGCTGATGATAGAGCACGACATGAGCCTGGTGTCACGCGTCTCCGACCGGGTGCTCGCCGTCAACCAGGGTGAAGTGCTGGCAACGGGGACGCCGAAGGAAGTGCAGGCACATCCCTCCGTGGTGTCGGCCTATCTCGGAACTGTGGAAGGTGTCCAATGAGCGACGCACCCATCCTGCAACTGAACAACATCGAATCGAGCTACGGCCCGGTCATGGCCATTCGCGGCGTCTCGCTCAGTGTGAAAGAGGGCAGCATCGTCACGGTGCTGGGCGCAAACGGCGCAGGCAAGACCACTATCCTGAAAACTATTTCCGGCATCATCGATCCGCAAAAGGGGTCGGTCACCTTCCAGGGCGAGCCGATTCACAACCACCGGCCGGACTGGATCGTGCGGCGCGGCATCGGCCATGTGCCCGAGGGGCGCGAGGTCTTTCCGCTGCTGTCGGTGCATGACAACCTGATGATGGGCGCCTATACGCGCACGGATCGCGACGAAGTGGCGCGCGACCTCGAAACGGTCTACGACTATTTCCCGATTCTCAAGGAGCGCGCGAAACAGGATGCCGGACAGCTGTCGGGCGGCCAGCAGCAGATGCTGGCCATCAGCCGCGCGCTGATGGCACGGCCGAAAATCATGCTGCTGGACGAACCCAGCCTCGGACTCTCGCCCCGGCTCACCCAAGAAATTTTCAGCATCATCCGGCGCATCAATCGCGAGCGCGGCACCACCATCCTGCTGGTGGAGCAGAACGCCAACGTCGCCTTGCATACCGCTGATTACGGCTATGTGCTGGAAGTCGGCCGCATCGTCATGGAAGACAGCTGCGAGCGGCTGCTGCAGCATCAGGACATCCGTGAATTCTATCTGGGCCAGAAGGATAGCGGCGTGCGCGGCACACGGCGTTGGAAGAAGAAGAAAACCTGGCGCTGACCCGCCGAAACAAGGAGGCATGACACAAGTGAGCGCTCAGACCCTTGACCGGAAAAAGGCAGGCATCGAACACGTTGCCGCTACGCCCTTGCATGGCCAGCGGCCCATTGTCGCATCGCCTGCGCCGCACCTCCTTCCCGGCGACACCATTCCCTGCATGTTCTGGAACGGCGTCCGAATTCGCGCCGACAAGATCTTGCTGCGCGAGAAGGAATTTGGCATCTGGAAGAGCGTGACGTGGCGCGAGGCGGGACAGGTGGCGCGCGAAATTGGCATGGGGCTGGCCGCGCTCGGATTTGCGCCGGGGGACACGGCGTCGATCCTTGCCAACACCGTCAAGGAATGGCTCTTTGCGGACCTTGGCGTGCTGGGCGCAGGTGGCGTCTCCTCCGGCATTTATCCGACCGACGCGGCGGCGCAGGTGGAATACTTGGTGAACGATTCCAGCTCGAGTTTCCTGTTTGTCGAGGATGACGAGCAGCTCGACAAGGCGCTCGAAGTGCGGTCGCGCATGCCCGGCGTGCGCACGATCATTGTGTTCGACATGGAAGGCCTGCGCGACCTGGACGACCCGCAGGTAATCAGCCTGGACCGGCTGCGCGAGATCGGGCGCGAATTCGACATGAAGCATCCGGGCTTCTGGGAGGAGCGCCTGATTGCGCGGCGCCCCGAGGACCTCGCGATACTGATTTACACCTCGGGCACGACCGGCAAGCCCAAGGGCGCCATGCTCAGCCATGCCAATGTGATTGCGGCGGTGCGCGGCTATGCGGATTACATGCCGCAGGGCGAGGACGATGAACGCATGGCTTTCCTGCCGATGTGCCATGTCGGCGAGCGGGTCATGGGCTGCTATTTTTCCATGCTCACCGGCACACGCATGAACTTCGTCGAGAATCCCGATACCGTTCCGGAAAACGTGCGCGAGATCGCACCGACGATCTTTGCTGCCGTGCCGCGCATCTGGGAAAAATTTTATTCGACGGTAACGATCAAGGTCGCCGAAGCGACGCCGCTGGAGCGCTGGGCGTACGAGAAGGCAATTGCCATCGGTACGCGCGTCTCCGAGCTACGCCTGGCCGGGCGCAGGCCTTCCGCTGGTCTGGCGTTGCTGCACGGCCTTGCACGCTTTCTTGTGCTGACCAATGTGCGCAAGCTGATAGGCATTCATCGTGCGCATTACCTGATCACGGGTGCCGCACCGATCTCGCCGGAACTGGTGCGCTGGTATCTTGCGCTGGGCGTCGAAATGCGCGAGCTGTGGGGGCAGACCGAATGCTCCTGCATGACGACGGTGATGCCGGCCGGGCGCATCAAACCGGGCACGGTGGGACGTGCGCCGGACTGGGCCGATGTAAAGGTGTCGCCGGAAGGCGAGCTGATGATACGCGGCCCGCATGTGTTCATGGGCTACCTGAACCAGCCGGAGAAAACCGCCGAGACCGTGCGCGACGGCTGGCTGTACACAGGCGACGTCGGCGAGATCGACGCAGAGGGATTCGTCAAGATCACCGACCGGATGAAGGACATCATCATCACCGCCGGCGGCAAGAACATCACGCCATCGGAGTGGGAAAACCAGCTCAAGTTTTCGCCGTATATCACGGACGCCGTCGTGATCGGCGACCGGCGGCCCTATCTCACCTGCCTGGTGATGATCGATCATGAAAATGTCGAGAAGTTCGCGCAGGACAATGCCATTCCGTTTTCCAGCTATGCCAGCCTATGCCGCAGCGAACCGGTGCAGGAACTGATCCAGCGGGAGATCGAGAAGGTGAATGCGAAATTTGCGCGGGTGGAGCAGATCAAGAAGTTTCGCCTGATCGAGCAGAAGCTGACCGCGGAGGATGAAGAATTGACGCCGACAATGAAGTTGAAGCGGAAGCTGGTCAATGAGAAGTACAAGGAATTGATCGAGTCGATGTACCGCTGATTACCGCTGATTTTTCTCCCCGGTCTGCCAGGGGCGGATTTCCCTCGTCGCAGCTGGCGACTGGCTGGCATCCTGCAGTTCGCGCTTTCCTCTGTTAGGATGACTTCAACCGCTTGCGCGGCCTGAATGCATCTCTCTGTTCCAGCTCAGGAGGGCCATGATGATCAGCAAGAACACCATTTGTCTTTGGTACGACGGTACCGCACTCGACGCCGCGACATTCTATGCGAAAACATTTCCGGACAGCGAGGTGAAAGCGGTTCATCGCGCACCCGGCGACTATCCGGCAGGCAAGCAGGGCGATGTGCTGATGGTCGATTTCACGGTGATGGGCGTCCCTTGCATGGGCCTGAACGGCGGGCCATCGGTCAAGCACAACGAGGCATTTTCATTCCAGGTAGCGACTGACGACCAGGCCGAAACGGATCGCTTGTGGAACGCGATTGTCGGAAATGGCGGTGAGGAAAATGTGTGCGGCTGGTGCAGGGACAAGTGGGGGGTGTCGTGGCAGATCACACCGCGTGCGCTGACGGCTGCCGTCACCGATCCTGATCCGGCCGTGGCCAAGCGCGCATTTGAAGCAATGATGAAAATGGGAAAGATCGACATCGCTGCGATCGAAGCCGCGCGACGCGGCTGAACGCCAGACTGGGCAGGATGCGATCGGCCACATGAGGTTCGGATGCATCGTACGCATGAGGTCCGGGTGCAGGAGTGGCTGGACTGCACGCCATGGGGCGTCACAGTAACTGCGACATGCGGACCAAACAAATCGATGGGATTAGCGACGCCGGTGCTGACGTGATTCTTTCGCTCAGCCATCGTTGCCGCGACTGACCCCTAGCGTGCGAGAGAAATTTCAACGGGTGATTCGACGTTCACCGCCCTCCATTGCGTATCCTCGCGATGGAGGACGTGTTTGTCTGCGATGCGAAGGAGAGCGGACGCTGGAGGTGGAAGAACAACCGTCTGGGTCCGGCCAGAAGCAGACGGAGCCCAGTCATTGATTGGGCGGTTGGCCCTGTGATAGCCTCTTGCCATACTTCTCTGTGTTGTTACTGCGGAGGTGCCCATGTCGCTCGTTGTTCGACCTGTATGTGCTCATGAACTGGCAGGCGCTGAAGAACTCGTTGTCCGCAGCATCAACGATCTGACCGTCCGCCACGGTTTCGGACCAATCGCCGCGTCGCGGTCTCCAGATTTCCAGGCGTTCTGCCTTCAAGACGATCCTCGCGGCGTGTGGCTGGCCGAGGAGGATAGTGAGATTGTCGGCTTCGCCCTGAGTTGGGTTTGCGGCCGACTCTGGTTCCTGGCGGAACTGTTCGTTGCACCCGGCCGGCAGGGACAGGGCATTGGCAACGAGCTACTGGATCGCACTATGCTGCATGCGAGCAAGGCCGGTGCGACCGAACAGAGTTTGATCACCTTCGCCTTCAACGTCGTGTCTCAGGGATTGTACGTGCGACATGGTTTGTTTCCGCGCGTGCCGATCCATTTATGCAGTGCCGAGCGTGAATCATTGATGCGTCACGCGCAGGGCTCCGCGCTGCGAGCGACGCCTATCCGGGGTACTGCCGACGATTACAAGATGCTGCGGCAGCTCGACGTCGCAACCTTGGGTGTCTCGAGAGAGAAGCATCACCGGTACTTGCTGGGTGATCCCAGGACGGAAGGCGTGTTCCTGGAAGATGGCGGCGAGTGCGCCGGCTACGCGTACATTGCCGCAACGGGCCACATCGGCCCTCTAGCAGTCATGCATGCGCATGCGATGCCTGATGCATTCAGGGCGGCGCTGTTGATAGCCGGCGCGGGCCATGCCAAGCAGATCTCCGTGTTCGTTCCAGGGACAAACAATGCACTGGCGATCGCGGCCAGCCAAGGCATGCGATTCGCACTGCCGATGGTGCTCATGTCAACACGCGACTTCGGCGACTGGACACGTTATCTACCGCGCAATCCAGGTTTCATGTGAGGCCGCTTCGGGGACGGGACCTCAGGCTGAAATGTCGGCAATGGGTCGTTCTCGGTAATTTGCGGCTGAAATTTTACTGTGAAACCGCCAAAGCAGTGCGATCAGATACGGACGCTCAGGACAAACGCTCAACGGTATAAGCAAACAGAACGTGACAGGAACAATAGAGAAAGATATTGCGCCTGCCCCCAGCTATGGGGGTAGGCGAAGAAATAGAGTGGGAAGTTAGCAATAGCGCAGCGCCCGTTACTGCAAGACCGCATCAAACGCTGATGCCGCCCTGCAGACAATTATTCTTCGTTCTCCCGTTGTTGATCAAGCTGAGATGGGCTTCGATTCGCGTGCCTACGAATCTTGCGCAGGACATTGCGTTGACGCATTACGATCTGAGTCGTCCTGTAGGCCGCTCGCTTGAATGCGCTATCGATCGCTGCGTACATATCTTCCTGTACGTCCTTGATTAACACCGTCGGACGGCCAGGAATGACCACGGCAACCTGACATAACATGTCACGCCCACCCCTTGGCCCGTTCAAATCCCGCAGGCGCACAGAGATAGATTGAATCCTGTTTTGAAGCGATACGAATGCAAAACGCAGGCGGCGTGCGAGATGGTCCCGAAGTGACGGGGTCAATACGAACTCGGTCGTCGTGAAATGTACTTGCATGGAAACCTCCTTCAGATCTTGAGATACGGCGTTATCTAAACCGCATCTCCATAGTTCCATAGGATACGGCGCGGTAAAAGACAGATTTACCTGATGCTGTATCTCGAAAAACAGGACGATTTGAATCGCCATTGGTCTCGTTGACACTTTTGGGCTCCACAATTTGCTGGCGAATGACTGCTTTCGGCAGTCGGCTATGCCCTGTTTGGGTCGCGTCCCGTGATATGTGGTCAAGGCCAGGCCGTCTGGAAATGGACTCAAAGCGGTCAGCCCGGATATCCGCCGGCATAGACCAAAACGGTAGAGTAAGGATGTGGCGCGGTAGTCTTAGGCTCGGCTTGTCTGTTGGCCGCTGCTTTCGCTATGCGGTGCCCTAGTAGCGTCTGCCATCACCCCGTTTCCACACCCTCCTCATCGAACCGGACGTGCAGATCTCCC
>NZ_DATFAI010000055.1:0-4780 GCF_035254685.1 Noviherbaspirillum sp.
GCGCACGGCACGCGGCAAGCCGGCGCAGGGCACGGTGCGCCTCAACGCCTACCACGACTCGGGCAGCATCGTCATCGAGGTGAGCGACGACGGCGGCGGCTTGAAGCGCGACAAGATCCTGGCCAGAGCGATCGAGCGCGGGCTGGTGGAGCCGGGACGCAGCCTGAGCGATGCCGAAATCTTCAACCTGATCTTCGAGCCCGGCTTCTCCACCGCGGAGAAGGTGACCAACCTGTCGGGACGCGGCGTGGGCATGGATGTGGTCAAGCGCAACATCACCGCCTTGCGCGGCACCGTGGACGTACAGAGCGAAGAAGGCGCGGGCACCACCGTCATCGTGCGGCTGCCGCTGACGCTGGCCATCATCAACGGCTTCCTGGTCGGGCTGGGCGGATCGACCTTCGTCATCCCGCTCGACATGATCGAGGAATGCATCGAGTTCGCCTGCGAGCCGGGCCATGACTACACCAACCTGCGCGGCGAGGTGCTGCCGTTCATCCGGCTGCGGGAACTGTTCGAGGTCGGTGGTGCGCCTGTACGGCGCGAGAGCATCGTGGTGGTCAATTACGCAGGACAGAAGGCCGGGCTGGTGGTCGACACCCTGCTCGGGGAATTCCAGACGGTGATCAAGCCTCTGGCAAAGATGTTCAATCAGGTGAAATGTATCAGCGGATCCAGCATTCTCGGCAGCGGAGAGGTGGCGCTCATCGTCGATGTGCCGGCACTGTTGAACGCGATCGACGCCAGGGAAAGACAGCGGTTGGCAGCGTGAGATTTGTCGCACCAGGGAGAAGCCGGCACGAGTACGGACATTGGCCGAAAAAACAGAAATCGGCCGGCGAACGACAGTAAAAAATGCGTATTACTGATAAAGGGAGAAGTCACATGTTAAACAATATGAGAATCGGGGTCCGTCTCGGCCTGTGCTTTGGTGTCGTCATCGTGCTGTTGCTCGCCACCGCATTCGTGGGAATCTCCCGTCTCGGCCAGCTCGACGAGAGCACGAAAAAGATCGTCGACGACCGCTATCCGAAGGTCGTCAAGAGTTACGAGTTGATTGGCGACCTGAACCAGATTGCCCGATCGATGCGGAATGTTGTGATCTTTACGGACAACGAAACGGTCAGGAAGGAATTGACGACGATCGAAAATGCGAAATCGAATATCAACAAGCGCATTGACCAGCTTGAAAAAAGCATCACCTCGCCCAAGGGCAGGGAATTGCTGAAAGCCATGCTTGACGCACGCAGCAAGTACAAGGTGCACCAGGACGATTTCATCTCGCTCGCAGGTAGCGGAAAAAAGGATGAGGCCAAGAGCCTGCTGCTGACCGAGTTGCGGCCCACACAGCTTGCGTATATCGAGGCGCTGGACAAGCTGATCGGGTATCAGGGCGAACTGATGCAGGAAGCAGGGCGTGAATCGGACGCCGCTTATCGCGATGCGCGAAACACGATCGTCATCATGTCAGCTGCTGCGACAGTGCTCGCTATCCTGCTGTCGACACTGGTCGTTGCGGGCCTGCTGCGCCAGCTTGGTGGTGAGCCGGCCTATGCGGCGGAAATTGCGCGCGAAGTTGCGGCGGGTAACTTGTCGCTGCAGATCCGAACGAAAGCCAGGGATGATTCAAGCCTGTTGTTTGCCATGAAATCCATGGTGGACAAGCTGTCAGAAATCATCAGTGAAGTATGCAGCGCAACCGACAACATCTCCAGCGCCTCCGAACAGGTGTCGGCAACGGCCCAGTCGCTGTCGCAGGCCGCGAGCGAACAGGCGGCGAGCGTGGAAGAGACCAGCGCCTCCGTCGAGCAGATGACCGCGTCCATCGCGCAGAACACCGAGAACTCCAAGGTCACCGACGGCATGGCGACCAAGGCCGCGCAGGAAGCCACCGAAGGCGGCGCGGCGGTCAAGGAAACCGCAGCGGCCATGAACCAGATCGCGAAGAAGATCGTGATCATCGACGACATCGCCTACCAGACCAATCTGCTGGCGCTGAATGCTGCGATCGAAGCGGCGCGTGCCGGCGAACACGGCAAGGGATTTGCCGTGGTGGCGGCGGAAGTACGCAAGCTGGCCGAACGCAGCCAGGTGGCGGCGCAGGAAATCAGCGAAGTCGCGACCAGCAGCGTGGAGCTGGCGGAGAAGGCCGGCCACCTGCTGGACGAGATGGTGCCGAACATCAAGAAGACCTCCGACCTGGTGCAGGAAATCACGGCGGCTTCGGAGGAACAGTCGTCCGGCGTCGGCCAGATCAATACCGCGATGACGCAATTGAGCCAGGTGACGCAGCAGAATGCCTCCAGTTCCGAAGAGCTTGCGGCGACCGCCGAGGAGATGAGCGGTCAGGCGGAGCAGCTCCAGCACACGATGAGTTTCTTCAAGCTCGACAGCGGCAAGCAGGCAAGCGCTGTGATTTCTGCTGCACGCAAGTCGGCCCGCGTCGGCAAGGCTTCCGCTTCTCTACATGCGGAAACGAAGCCGGCGAACACCACGCTTGCGCTTGTTGGCGATGGCAAGATGGATGAATCGCAATTCACCCGCTTCTGACGGAGGATGGCGATGAGTGCGCTAGTTGAAAAGAAGGTGGTTGCCGGCAACCTGCCGGCAATTGCTCAAGCTCTTGAACAGTCGCAATACCTGACCTTCATGCTGGGCGGCGAGATGTTCGCCATCGGCATCCTTGCCGTGAAGGAGATCATCGAGTACGGCGGCTTGACCGAAGTGCCGATGATGCCGGAATGCGTCCGCGGGGTGATCAATTTGCGCGGCGCGGTGGTGCCGGTGCTGGACTTGTCGGCCCGCTTCGGCAAGGCAACGACGACGGTCACCAAGCGCACCTGTATCGTGATCGTGGAGATCGAGAACGGTGGAGAGCAGCAGGTGGTCGGCGTGGTGGTCGATGCGGTCAACGCGGTGCTCGATATTGCAGCGACGGATATCGAGCCGCCTCCTGCCTTCGGTGCCAAGATCCGCACGGACTTCATCGAGGGCATGGGCAAGGTCAACGGCAAGTTCGTGATCCTGCTCAACCTCGGGCAGATCCTGTCGCTCGACGATATCGCCGCGCTGGCGAACGTGAATGCCATGGCGCAATCGCTGATCGGCAACAGCACAGCCGTGGCCGCATAGAAAGGCGATGCAATAACACGCCGGATGCAAGGCAGGCCAACATGAACACGAACAGCCTCACCGACCAGGAGTTCAGGCAATTCCAGCGCTTCATTTACGAGGCGGCAGGCATCAACCTGTCGCCCGCCAAGAAAGCGCTGGTGGCCGGGCGGCTTGCGAAGCGGCTGGCCCATTATCAGGTCGACAGCTACGGCGCATACTTTCGCCTTCTCGAACACGGCAGCGCATCGGAAGAAGCCCAGGTGGCGGTCGACCTGCTGACCACCAATGAAACCTATTTCTTCCGCGAAGCGAAGCATTTCGACCTGCTGCGGGAATTTGCCCGCGCCGCACGCGACCACCTGCGGCCCGTGCGCGTGTGGAGCGCCGCGAGCTCGACCGGCGAAGAGGCCTACAGCATCGCCATGGTGCTGGCCGATTGCATGGAGGGCGCGCCGTGGGAAGTGTTCGGCTCGGATATCAGCACGCGCGTATTGGAGAAGGCGCGCGCCGGGCATTATCCGATGGAACGCGCCACGCAGATCCCGCAGGCTTATCTGAAGCAGTATTGCCTCAAGGGCATCGACAACCAGAAAGGCAGCCTGCTGATCGATCGTACACTCCGCAGCCGCGTGCAGTTCGCGCAGGTCAATCTGAACGCACCCTTGCCGCAAATGGCTGCGTTCGATGTCATCTTCCTGCGCAACGTCATGATCTATTTCGGCAGCGAGACAAAACGGCAGGTCGTGGCCCGGATCCTGGCGCAGCTGAGGCAGGGCGGACTATTCATCATCGGCCATTCCGAGTCGCTGAACGACGTCACCGATGCGGTCGAAAGCGTGATGCCTTCCGTCTATCGAAAGCGCTGAGGCCATGTTGACGCGCACGTCCTCCAAGGTCGAGGTCTTCCTGCAGCCCGGCGACTATTTCGTGGGTGATGCGTCCTGTCGCATGCGCACGCTGCTCGGCTCCTGCGTGTCAATCACCCTGTGGCATCCCGGCCTGCGCGTGGGCGCCATGTCGCATTTCATCCTGGCAAACGGCGGCAGGCCGCGCACCTCGCTGGACGGGCGCTATGGCGAGGATGCGATGGCACTGATGCTGCGCGACCTGAAGCGCGCCGGCGTGGAAGCGGAACAGTGCCATGCCAAGATTTTCGGTGGCGGCGACATGTTTCCCGGCCAGACCAGGAATGACGTGCTCAAGATCGGCGAGCGCAACGGCGAGGCGGCGCGCGTGCTGCTGCGGGCGCACAAGATCAAACTGGTTTCCGAAAGCCTGTTCGGGGTGGGACACCGGCAGATCGTGTTCGACGTCAGCACCGGCCATGTATGGGCGCGCCAGGTCAGGCCGGTCGATGGCGGCATACGGGACAACAGGAATTGAACAAGAAGAAAAACAGCAAATGAAAACGAACGGTACGGTAGCCCTGGCGTGGAGCGAACAGTTTGCCACCGGGCTGGAAGAGATCGATGCGCAGCACCGGATTCTGATCGACAAGATCAATGTCCTGAGCGGCCTGCGCGCGAGCGGCGCGGAAGACGGCGAGCTGAGGAATGCTTTCGACGACTTGCGGCGCTATGCATTGCACCACTTCGAGTCCGAGTCGGAACTGATCCGCGACTGGCCCGTCAACCGCGCGTACAAGGAAGCGCATGCCAAGGCGTAC
>NZ_DATFAI010000056.1:0-85653 GCF_035254685.1 Noviherbaspirillum sp.
GAATGCAGCAGTGGAAGCCGCACGTGCCGGCGAGCAGGGCCGTGGATTCGCCGTGGTGGCGGCCGAGGTGCGCAACCTGGCGCAACGTTCGGCAGGCGCGGCCAAAGAGATCAAGGCATTGATCGGCGACTCGGTGGAGAAGGTGGATGCGGGCAGCAAGCTGGTGGACGAGGCGGGCAAGACGATGGACGAGATCGTCACCTCGGTCAAGCATGTGGCCGACATCATGAACGAGATCAGTGCGGCGAGCCAGGAGCAGAGCGCCGGCATCGAGCAGGTCAACCTTGCCATCAATCAGATGGATCAGATGACGCAGCAGAATGCAGCGCTGGTGGAAGAGGCAGCCGCCACGGCGGAGAGCATGCAGATGCAGGCGACCACGCTGGCCCAGGCGGTAGCGGTATTCAAGCTGCATGGCGGCGACTTCATGCAGCTGCCGGCTGTCGAGGCGAAACCTGTAGTGCGGGCCGCCGCGCCGGTGAAAGCGATGGTCCTGAAGCGTTCCACGCCGTCGCCTGCCGCGGCTCCCGTCATCGACAAGCCCAAGCCGAGCCTGCCTGTGGGGTCGAACGACGATTGGGAGGAATTCTGAGACCGCGCCGTAGCGCTGTACGAGCAAGTGGGCGAAAGATATGCGGAGGCGCGCCCTGGCGCGCCTTTTTGTTGTTTCAAATGACGCGGTAATTGCGCTTTGTTTCCGCAATTGCCCATAATGGCTAATACGCATAATCGGTGGTGGCTTGACTCGTCGGGCATGCCGGAGCGCCTCAAGTCCAATTGGGGGTAAGTTGTTAAATGAAATGGACCAGCCGTAATGCGGCCGTGCTCTCGCAAGCTGGGGCGGGACCAGGATAAAGAGGAGGCCAAATGAAGACAAGTAAACCGAAATCTTTGCGATTAGCCGTGGCGTGGCTTGTCGCCCTGATTGCCGGAACACTGGCGGCGGCCATGGTTGACTGGATTATGGGCGGCGTGCCTGGCTCCGTCGGGCTTGCCGCCGTGGCGTCGGGTGTGACGGGTGTTGTTGCATTGGTAATGCGCCGCAGCGGCGGTAACGGCTTGTCGCACGCCATTGAGCAAATGGGCGCCGAACTCGACCACATCATGATCGGTGCCGCAGAGACCTCCTACTTCGTCGATCTCATCAAGAAAAAGGTGGATGCCGACCTGCAGACGACCGAAGAAATTGTCGACAAGGCTGCACAGACCGCCCAGACCACCGAGCAGATCGCGGCCAATGCGCAGCGCGCCTCGAAGGTCGCAGCCAACGTGCGCACCGAAAGCGTGGCCGGGCGCGCTGAAGTCGATGAAGGTCTGCGCCGCATCAATAATGCCCGTCAGGATGCCCAGACCGCTTCGGAAATGATGAGCGAGCTGCAGGAAAAGTCGCGCCGTATCCATGTGATTACCGAGGTGATCAACGAAATTGCCGCACGCACCAATCTGCTTGCCCTGAATGCGGCAATCGAAGCTGCCCGCGCCGGAGAGCATGGTCGCGGCTTTGCTGTCGTGGCCGGTGAAGTGCGGCAGCTGGCGCAACGCACGAAATCCGCCACCGACGACATCGGCGTGATGGTGCGCGAGATCAACGAGGAGGCCGAACGCGCCGCCGCCGGCATGACGGCCCTGACCGGGAAGGTGATGGAGGCGGCGTCAAACGTGGAGAAGGTGCACGCGCTGCTGAACAGTATCGAGCGCTCTGCCGGCACATCGGAAAACGAAGTGCTGCTGATTTCCGCCGCATCGCAGGAACACGTGGAGACCACCCAGCTGATCGCCGACGCGATATCGCGCATCCGCGACGGCATGCTGGCCACGGAAGAGGAATTGCCGCGCGCGGCGGACTCTGCGTTGATGTTGACGGAGCGCGGAGAACTGTTGTTCGACGCGTTGTCGCACTCCAATGCGCGCACCTCGCATGATGCCATTCGTGCTGTCGCCGAGCAGGCGGCGAAGGAAGTCGGAAAGCTGTTTGAACAGTCAATCGCGACCGGCCAGATCAGCGAGGCGCTCCTGTTCGACCGTACCTACAAGCCGATCCCCAATACCAATCCGCCGAAGCACACCACGGCATTCGACAACTTCACCGACCGGGTGCTGCCCGCGATCCAGGAGCGGATCCTGGAATCGATGCCGCAACTGATCTATGCGGGCGCGGTCGACAACAATGGTTATTTCCCGACGCATAACAGGAAGTTTTCCAGACCGCTGACCGGCAACTACGAGGCTGACCTGGTGAACAACCGCACCAAGCGCATCTTCAATGACCGCACCGGCGCGCGCTGCGGAACGAATGCCAAGCCCTTCCTGCTGCAGACCTACAAGCGCGATACCGGCGAGGTGATGCATGACCTCTCCGTGCCGATCTACGTGAACGGACGCCATTGGGGCGGGTTTCGCGTCGGCTATCGCTCCAGTGCCGAATCCACCGGTCCGGCCGCAGAGGCCAAGGCGGCAGCGCCGGTTTCTGCAAGGGTGACCAGGCCGGAGGCAAAGACACTGATTTCAGGCGGCAGCGCCGCGCGTGCACGGCTTCCGCGCAAACAGGGTTGACCAACAACGACAGACGAACGAGGAACAGGTTTGACGAGTTTGTTGAAAACGATCGACAGTGCAAAGAAGCCCGGCGCGGACACGTCGGCGCGACAGGCCAGGCCGGAAACGATCAAGGAATTCGAGTTCACGGCCCGTGATTTCGAGCGCGTGCGCGCGCTCATCTACAGGCGGGCCGGTATCGCGCTCGCCGACAGCAAGCATGAAATGGTGTACAGCCGCCTTGCGCGCAGGCTGCGCGCCACCGGCATCCGATCATTCGGAGCCTATCTCGACAGCCTGGAAAACCGGCCTGACAGCGAGGAGTGGGAAGCTTTCACGAATGCCCTCACGACCAACCTGACCTCCTTCTTCCGCGAGGCGCATCACTTCCCGATCCTGGCAGAGCATGTTCGCAAGCTTTCGGAACCAATCACGATCTGGTGCGCCGCAAGTTCCACGGGTGAAGAACCCTATTCGATTGCGATGACCTTGTGTGAGGCGCTCGGCACGATGACTCCGCAGGCGCATGTGATCGCGACGGACATCGATACCAACGTACTCACGACCGCATCCAACGGCATCTACGCGCTGGAACGGCTCGACAAGATGGAGCCCGAGCGTGCCCGGCGGTTTTTCTTGCGCGGAAAGGGTGCGCAGGAAGGGTTGGTGCGGGTGCGGCCTGAACTGCGCCAGATGGTGACGTTCAAGCAGCTCAACCTGCTGTCAGACGACTGGCCTGTTTCCGGTCCGTTCGACGCCATCTTCTGCCGCAATGTCATGATCTATTTCGACAAGCCGACGCAGGGTAAAATCCTTGCGCGGTTCGCGCCGCTGATGAAGCCGAACGCACTGCTGTTCGCAGGCCATTCCGAGAATTTTTTGTATGTATCCGATGCATTCAAGCTGCGAGGCAAGACGGTCTACGAACTGGACCCGGGCCGAGCCGGAGCGCATCGTTTGGTCGCGCGTTCGATTGAGAAATAATTTATGAGCTACGGAATCGAAGAGCATTTTGCGACCAACGTCTATTACGATCGAACCTTCGATTGTGACGCCGCCAAGATTCTTCCCGGCGAGTATTACTTCACCTGTAAGGACATGATGATCGTGACAGTGCTAGGGTCATGCGTGTCGGCATGCATCCGGGACCGGGTCACGGGCATTGGAGGAATGAACCACTTCATGCTGCCCGACAGCGGCGGGGACGTTGACAGCCCCGTCTCTGCCTCGATGCGTTATGGCACCTATGCCATGGAAGTGCTGATCAACGACCTGCTCAAGGCCGGCGCGCGGCGCGAAAACCTGGAAGCCAAGGTGTTCGGCGGCGGCAACGTTCTGCGCGGATTTGTCGCGATCAATGTCGGCGAGCGCAATGCGCAGTTCGTGCGCCACTACCTGCGCGCCGAGAATATCAAGGTGGTCGCGGAGGACCTGAACGACATCTACCCGCGCAAGGTTTACTTTTTCCCACGCTCCGGGAAAGTGCTGGTCAAGAAGCTCAGGCAACTGAATAACAATACGCTGGTGAATCGGGAACAGGATTACGCAAGCCGGCTCCAGACGACTCCGGTGGTTGGCGATATCGAACTGTTCGGCTGATTGCAAGGCAGCTTGCAGGATTCCGGTACAGGAGATAACGCCCGCAATGGAAAGCATGTGTCATGAAAATTAAAGTCTTGATTGTCGATGATTCCGCGCTGATCCGCAGCGTGATGAATGAAATCATTCGCCAGCAGCCGGACATGGAAGTCGTCGGCGTGGCGCCGGACCCGATCGTCGCGCGCGAACTGATCAAGAAGACCAATCCCGACGTCCTCACGCTGGACGTGGAAATGCCGCGCATGGACGGTCTGGACTTCCTCGAGAAGCTGATGCGCCTGCGGCCGATGCCTGTCGTGATGGTGTCCTCCCTGACCGAGCGTGGATCGGAAATCACCTTGCGCGCGCTGGAGCTTGGCGCGGTCGATTTCGTCACGAAGCCGAAGCTCTCGATCCAGAGCGGCATGCTGGAATATGCCGAACTGATCACGGACAAGATTCGGGCAGCGGCCAAGGCGCGCGTCAAGCCGCGCACCATTGCGCACGCCGATCCGCACAGGGCGCCGGCTGAAGGGCTGCCGCTGATCCGCAACCCGCTGACCAGTAGCGAAAAGCTCATCATCATCGGCGCATCGACCGGCGGAACGGAGGCGATCAAGGACTTCCTGGTGCAGATGCCTTCCGACTGTCCCGGCATCCTGATCACGCAGCATATGCCCGAGGGATTCACACGTTCATTCGCCAAGCGCCTCGACAGCCTGTGCAAGATCACCGTAAAGGAAGCGGAAGGCGGCGAGCGGGTTCTGCCGGGGCATGCATTCATCGCGCCCGGACACTCGCATCTGCAGCTTGCGCGCAGCGGTGCGAACTATGTCACGCAGCTCGACCAGGGGCCGCCAGTCAACCGGCACCGTCCTTCGGTCGATGTGCTGTTCGACTCAGCGGCGCGCTTCGCGGGGAAAAATGCAGTCGGCGTGATTCTGACGGGAATGGGGAAAGATGGCGCGGCGGGCATGCTCGCGATGCGCGAGGCCGGCGCCTACAACTTCGCGCAGGACGAAGCCAGCTGCGTCGTGTTCGGCATGCCGCGCGAGGCGATTGCGATCGGCGCGACGCATGAGGTCGGTTCGCTGCATGCGCTGCCGGGCATGGTGCTGGGCTATCTGGCCGCACACAGCAGTCGCGCGCTGCGCGTGTAAGCATCTTGTCAGAACGATCACATCGGCCTTATGCTGCCTGTACATGGTGCACCACTGATGGCGTTCTTTTGGTGCAAAATGAACAGGGGAAGGATTATACTTAGTACGCCGTTCAATTCCGCAACTGAGTGGCCGATCTATAACGTCTTATAGAATCAACGGAGCATTACATGGCTGGTCCAAATACCAAATTCCTGGTGGTTGACGATTTCTCGACGATGCGTCGTATCGTTCGCAATCTGCTGAAAGAATTGGGCTACACAAACGTCGACGAAGCGGAAGATGGTGCCATGGCGCTTTCGAAACTGAGAAGCGAACAGTTCGATTTCGTGATCTCCGACTGGAACATGCCGGTGATGGACGGACTGACCATGCTCCAGCAAATCCGTGCCGACGCGGCATTGTCCAAGCTGCCCGTACTGATGGTGACGGCGGAGGCGAAGAAGGAAAACATCATCGCTGCCGCACAGGCCGGTGCAAACGGCTACGTGGTGAAGCCTTTTACCGCCGCCACGCTCGACGAGAAACTGAGCAAGATTTTTGAGAAGCTCGAAAAAGTAGGGGCCTGATTTGAACAAGGCGGTCAGCCAGTCGGGTTCGATCGATTCCAGCCAGGAAGAAATGCTCGCTCGCGTCGGCCAGATGACGCGACTGTTGCATGAAAACCTGCGGGGATTGGGCTTCGACGAGCTGATCGCCAAAGCGGCGCACGATATTCCGGATGCCCGGGACCGGCTCGATTACGTGGCGAAGATGATCGAGCAGGCCGCGCAACGCGTGCTGACCGCCACCGAAACCGCCAGCCCCCTGCAGGAACAGATCGCCACCGGCGCCGACAGCCTCGCGCAAGAATGGCAATCCCTTATCCAGTCCCCATGCACCGAGCAGCAATACCGCGACATGGCCGAGCGCACCATCACCTGGCTGGGCGAATCGCGCAGCAACGCGAATGCGACCAGGCAGCAGCTGATGGACATCATGATGGCACAGGATTTCCAGGACCTGACCGGCCAGGTTATCAAAAAGGTAACCGAGCTTGCGCACGGCATCGAGCAGCAGCTTGTCCAGTTGCTCATTGATTATGCCCCACCGGAAGTGCGGCGCGACGCAGGGCAGGGTTTGCTGAACGGTCCGCAGATCAACCCCACCAACAATGCCGACGTCGTCGCGAACCAGGGACAGGTTGACGACCTGCTGGAGAGCCTGGGTTTCTGATTGCTTGCCAGGCCTGGCACCATAAGCGTCAGGCCACCCACCAGATAGCACAAATGCAAGAAGATTACTTCATCGTCCGTGAACCCTTGGTCAATGCGCAGGAGCGTGTCCTCGGCTATGAGCTTTCCTGGCATAACACCGCTGCAAACGGCGGCAATCCCAGTGATGCGGAAGTGGTTGAGCTGGCGCGCTTCGTTGCCGATCAGCTGAACGACACTGAGTCCGGCGCCTTGCTGGGCGATCAGCTCCTGTTCATCCAGGCGAAGCCCGGGCTGCTCGGGCATGAGGCACTCTGTGCGTTGCCACCGAAAGGCACCGTGTTCTCGGTACGCGGCGCGGACGTCGCGTCCGCCGAGGCTATTGCGGCCGTCCAGTCGGCGCGTGCCTTCGGCTGCGGCATTTCTCTGCGCGAGGCGGATCTGGCTGCGGTCGACAAGGGCCTGCTTTCGCATGTTTCCTATTTCGAGGCGCCGATCAATGTTCCCGACTTCGTGGCGCAGGTGCGGCTCCATCGCACGCTCCATCCGACATCGATGCGCATGATCGCGCGGCACGTCGACAGTTGGCAGGCTTACGATACCTGCGCTCAGCTTGGCTTGTGCTCGTTCGTCGGCCATCTGCACCTGACCACGCGGCCCAACAGTTATTCGCGCGACCTGAACCCGGCGCAGGCAATGATCCTGCAGCTGATGGACATGGTGCGCAAGAATGCGGACATCAAGCAGCTGGAGAACGTGCTCAAGCGCGACGCAGCCATCTCGTACAAGCTGCTGCGGTATATCAACTCGGCTGGTTTCGGGCTCGGCTGCGAGATCCAGTCATTGAAGCATGCGGTCACGATGCTCGGCTATTCGCCGCTGTACCGCTGGCTGGCCTTGCTGCTCGCGACGGCGACCACTACCGGTTATTCGCCCGTGCTGATGCAGGCAGCTGTGATCCGCGGGCGTTTCTCGGAGCTGCTGGGGCAGGCTTTCCTACCGAAGCATGAAGCCGAAAACCTGTTCGTGGCCGGCATGTTTTCGCTGCTCGACAAACTGCTCGGCGTACCGATGGAAGATGTGCTGGAGAAGATCCAGTTGTCCGAATCGGTCACGCAGGCATTGTTGTCCCGGGAGGGCATTTACGGCCCGTTCCTCGCCCTGGCCGAGGCCTGCGAATTGAACAGCCCCGAACTGGAATCGATGGCGACGTCCCTGTGCCTCAGCGCGAAGCAGGTCAACGAGGCCCAGATGTCTGCCCTGGCCTGGGCGCAAAGCCTGAAGCTGTAGCACTCGCCACATCCCCGCCGCTCGTCGAACAACCCTTCGCACAACCCTTCGCACAGTCGAATAGCGGGGGGTTTCCTCGCCTGTTCCCGCGATCGTCATCCTGTTGGATCGCCAATAATCCTACCTTAATAGCCCCCAGTGTAATCGCGCATTTTGCGCGGGGCGAAACAGGAGTCGGCGATGGCCGAAGACAGCGATCTCGAACGAACAGAACCAGCGTCGCCCAGGAGACTGGAACAGGCGCGTGAGGAAGGCGACGTTCCCCGTTCACGGGAGCTTGCCACCTGCACGATCCTGCTCGCCGCTGGCCTCGCGTTCTGGTTCTCGGGCAAGGGCATCGTCCGCCGTCTCAACCACATGCTCGCTTCCGGCCTGAGTTTCGAACGCGAGCAGGCATTTGACTTCAACCTCTTGATGATGCGCCTGGGCTTCAGCCTCGGCGACGTGGTGATCGGCCTGGCGCCTTTGGCCGGCATCCTCATTCTGGTCGCGCTTGGTTCGCCCCTGCTGATCGGCGGCTGGCTGTTCACCACCAAGGCGCTGCAACCCAATTTTTCGCGCATGAATCCGCTGAGCGGCCTGGGTAACATGTTTTCCACGCGCGCGCTGGTGGAACTGCTGAAGGCGATCGGCAAGACAATCCTGGTCGGTAGCGTTGCCTGGCTGGTCGTGCGTTCGCAGGTTGAATCCATGCTCTCGCTGAGCGTCGAGCCGGTGGCAACGGGCGGAGCCCATCTGGCGCACCTGCTGCTGACCAGCTTCATCGCCATCGTTGCCAGCCTGGTCCTGATCGCGCTGATCGATGCGCCGTACCAGATGTGGCAGTACGCCAACAAGCTCAAGATGACGCGCGAAGAAGTGCGCCAGGAAGCGAAGGAATCGGACGGCGATCCGCAGGTCAAGGCGCGCATCCGCCAGATGCAGCGCGAGATGGCCAAGCGCCGCATGATGGCGGAAGTGCCGAATGCCGATGTCGTGGTGACCAACCCGACACACTTTGCGGTGGCCCTGAAGTACACCGAAGGCAAGATGCGCGCCCCGGTGGTGGTGGCCAAGGGCGCGGACGAGATCGCGGCGAAGATCCGCGAGATCGCGGCGGAGCACAAGGTCGCCCTGCTGGAAGCGCCGCCGCTGGCGCGTGCCCTGTATCGCCATGCCGAGCTGGGCGACGAGATCCCGGCCGCGCTCTACACCGCCGTGGCCGAGGTGCTCGCCTACGTGTTCCAGTTGCGCGCCTATGGCAAGCATGGCGGCGTCCGTCCGGAAGCGCCCGGCCATCTGGAGGTGCCGCCGGAGCTGGATCCGCTGAACGCCGCACGGCCCGATAACGGATTGATGCAATGAATAACCTGACCCTACCTTCATGGCTGACAGGCCCGTCGGGCAAGGCGCTCGCGGCGCCGATCCTGATCATCATGATGCTGGCGATGATGGTGCTGCCGCTGCCGGCATTCGTGCTGGACATGTTCTTCAGCTTCAACATCGCGCTGTCGATCATCGTGCTGCTGACCAGCCTGTACACGGTCAAGCCGCTGGACTTCATGGTGTTCCCGACGGTGCTGCTGGTCAGCACCATGCTGCGCCTGTCGCTCAACGTCGCATCGACGCGCGTGGTGCTGACTGAAGGCCACACCGGCCCGGATGCGGCCGGCAAAGTGATCGAAGCGTTCGGCCACTTCCTGATCGGCGGCAATTACACCGTCGGTATCGTCGTGTTCATCATCCTCACCATCATCAACTTCGTCGTCGTGACGAAGGGTGCCGGCCGTATCGCTGAAGTCGGCGCGCGCTTCGCCCTGGATGCGATGCCAGGCAAGCAGATGGCGATCGACGCCGACCTCAACGCCGGCCTGATCGGCGAAGCGGAAGCGCGTCGCCGCCGCCAGGAAGTCGGGCAGGAAGCGGAGTTCTACGGTGCGATGGACGGCGCCAGCAAATACGTGCGCGGCGATGCGGTCGCCGGCATCATGGTCACTGTCATCAACATCTTCGGCGGCCTGATCGTCGGCATGGTGCAGCATGACCTCGACTTCGGCATGGCGCTGAAGAACTACACGCTGCTGGCCATCGGCGACGGCCTGGTGGCGCAGATTCCTTCGCTGATCATTTCGACCGCTGCCGGCGTCGTGGTGTCGCGCGTGGCCAGCGAGCACGACATTGGCGGACAACTGATCAATCAGCTCTTCGCCAAGCCGGAAGTGCTGTACATCACCGGCGGCATCGTCGGCGGCATGGGCATCATTCCCGGCATGCCGCACATCGCCTTCCTCATGCTGGGTGGCGCGCTGGCCGGCGGCGCCTACCTGCTCAAGAAGAAGGCGCAGCAAGTTGCCGAACTGCCGCCCCCGGTGCCGGAAGTCGCGGTGTCGGCGCCGGAAGTGGAAGAGGCAACCTGGCAGGACGTCGTCCCCGTCGACACGCTTGGGCTGGAAGTCGGCTATCGCCTGATTCCGCTGGTCGACAAGGGGCAGAATGGCGAGCTGCTGCGCCGCATCAAGGGTATCCGCAAGAAGTTCGCGCAGGAAGTCGGCTTCCTGTCGCCGTCGGTGCATATCCGCGACAATCTCGAACTCAAGCCGACCGCCTACCGCATCACGCTCAAGGGCGTGGAAGTGGGCAGCGGCGAAGCGTATGTCGGCCAATACCTCGCGATCAATCCGGGCATGGTGAGCGGCATCCTGCCGGGCACGCCCACGTCTGATCCGGCATTCGGCCTGCCGGCGACCTGGGTCGACAGCGGCCTGCGCGACCAGGCGCAGGCCATGGGTTACACCGTGGTGGATGCAGGCACGGTCATCGCCACCCACCTGAACCATGTGATCACGACGCATGCGTCGGAACTGCTTGGGCGCCATGAAGTGCAGCAATTGCTCGATCATCTCGGCAAGGAATCGCCGAAGCTGGTGGAAGAGCTCGTGCCGAAGCTCATCCCGCTCTCGACGCTGCAGAAGGTCTTGCAGAACCTGCTGGTGGAAGGCGTGCACATCCGCGACATGCATACCATCATCGAGACCCTGGCCGAATATGCGGGCCAGGTCCAGGATCCGAACGAACTCACGGCACTGGTGCGCATCGCGCTCGGCCGTGCCATCGTGCAGCAGATTTTCCCGGGGGCCAACGAGCTTTCCGTCATCACGCTCGACAGCCGGCTGGAGCGCATCCTGATGCAGGCGATGCAGTCCGGCGGACCGGATGGCGCCGGCATCGAGCCGGGCCTCGCGGATACGATCGTTACACAGGCCGAGCAGGCTACGCGCCAGCAGGAACAGATGGGGCTGACGCCGGTGCTGCTGGTGCCCGGCCCGCTGCGCGCATTGCTCGCGCGTTTCCTGCGCCGCGCGCTGCCGCAGCTCAAGGTCCTGTCGCACGCCGAACTTCCCGATTCCAAAACGATTAGAGTCACCAGCCTAGTTGGAGGCCACGCATGAACGTAAGAAAATTCTCCGCCAAGACTTCGCGCGAAGCATGGCGCCTGGTGCGCGACGCGCTAGGCCCGGACGCGGTGATCCTCTCCAACCGCACCATCAACGGCATGGTCGAGATCCTGGCGCTCGCGCCCGAAGACATGTCGGCGCTCGCCGAGCCGGTGATCGAAAAGCCGGTGGTGTCCGAGTCCACGCTGGCAGCGCTTGGCGCGAAACGCTTGAGCGATGCTGCGCCTGCGGCGCCATCCCCGTTCGGGGCGGGACGTCCGATCGACAGCGACCAGGCCTCGAACCTGGCCGATGCGCTCGCTGCAAGTCGCGGGGCCACGCAGCCAAAAGAGAAGATTGCGCCCGAACTGAACGAAGTGATGTCCGAACTGCGCTCGATGCGCGGCATGCTCGAATCGCAGCTGGCCGAGATCGCATGGAGCAGCCAGCAGAAGCGCGAGCCGATCAAGGCGGTCGTGATGCGTGAGCTGCTTTCCGCCGGATTCAGCGCCAGCCTCGCGCGCTACCTGACGCAGAAACTGCCGTCCGGAGAAAAGCCGGAGAACGGACTGAACTGGGTGAAGTCCGTGCTGGCGCGTAATCTGAACGTGGTGGGCAACGAGAACGAGATACTGGAAAAGGGCGGTGTCTATGCGCTGGTCGGCCCGACCGGCGTGGGCAAGACGACCACCACGGCAAAGCTCGCGGCACGCTGCGTCATGCGCCATGGCGCCGGCAAGCTCGCGCTGATCACGACCGACGGCTATCGTATCGGCGGTTACGAGCAGCTGCGCATCTACGGCAAGATCCTGGGTGTGATGGTGCATTCGGTGAAGGATGAAACCGACCTGCGCATCGCGCTCGACGAATTGAAGAACAAGCACACCGTGCTGATCGACACAGTCGGCATGGGGCAGCGCGACAAGATGGTGGCCGAGCAGATCGCGATGCTGTCGGGCACCGACTGCAAGGTGAAGCGGCTGCTCTGCCTGTCGGCGACTTCCACCGGCGAAACGCTCAACGAAGTGGTGCGCTCCTACAAGGGCGACGGCCTCGCCGGTTGCATCATGACCAAGCTGGACGAAGCGGCGACGGTCGGCAATGTACTCGACGTCATGATCCGCCAGAAACTCAGCCTGTACTACGTGGCCAACGGCCAGCGCGTGCCGGAAGACCTGCACGTGCCGAACCAGCACTACCTGGTGGACCGCGCGTTCAAGCTCAAGCGTGAGACGGCGCCGTTCCAGTACCAGGATGAGGAACTGCCGCTGCTGATTGCGACGACCGCCCATGCCATGAATGACAAAAGTTTGCGCGAGGTGACCCTTGGCTAGTTTTGATTTTGACCAGGCAGAGGGCCTGCGTCGCATGCTCGCCGGCCCGAAGCCGCGCGTGTTCACTTTCCTGTCGGCGGCGTCTGCGGAAGAGAAAGGGGCGATGCTGGTGAACCTGGGCGCATCGTTGACGCAGGCTGGCAGGGATGTGCTGCTGCTGGACGCCTGTATCGGGCAGGAAGGAATCGCATCGCGTTTGAATGCCACGAAGTGCGCGAGCCTGGTGCAGGTCGCGCGCCGTGAGCGTTCTCTCGACGATGCCATTCAACCTATGCCGCAAGGCTTTGGTGTGGCGGCTCTGCGGCATGGTCCGACCAAGGCGGCCGACGTGGACGCGGATCAGGTACGGCGGCTGCAAGATGCCTATGGCGTGCTTGCCAAGCGCGCTGACATCATGGTGGTGGATGCCGAGTTGGGCAAGGATGACAATTTTTTGATCCCGGCACTGACCAGTAGCGAAATCGTGGTGCAGGTGGCGAACAATCCCGCTTCCATTACGAATGCCTATGCGATCATCAAACGGCTGAACGGCCGCCTCGGACGGCGCCCGTTCAGCCTGCTCGTCACCGGCGCCAGTGAAAAGGAAGCACAGGTCGTGTTCGAGAACATGGCGCAGGTCGCCAAACGTTATCTGGCTGTCAAGCTCAACTCCATGGGCTCCGTGCCGGCCGACGAGCACCTGAAACGTGCCATGCACCTCGGGCGTGCCGTGGTCGATGCGTTCCCGCTGGCGGGCGCATCGGTCGCATTCAGGAAGCTGGCGGGACGGGTTGTATTGTCTGAAGTAGCTGCAGCGGGATAACATGGTGGGAAAGCAACTCCCGGTCGCGCCATGCAACCGGATAGGACACTATGTATACCGTTAGCGGAAAAACCGACAAGAACCATCTGCTGGAGGCGCACGTACCGCTCGTGAAGAAGCTGGCGCACCAGATGAAGGCTAAGCTTCCGCCGAGCGTCGAAGTGGACGACCTGATCCAGGCAGGCATGATCGGCTTGCTCGATGCCATCGGCCGCTATGAGGAAACGCACGGCGCGCAGTTCGAGACATATGCGGTGCAGCGCATTCGCGGCGCAATGCTCGACGAGCTGCGTAACAGCGACTGGCTGCCGCGCGGTATCCGGCAGAACATGCGAAAGATCGAAGAGGCAATGAACAAGCTGGCGCAGCGGCTCGGCCGCACGCCGAAGGAAACGGAAATTGCCAAGGAGCTGAAGGTCTCCCTGGAGGAATACCAGGAAATGCTGTCCGAGGGCAGCGGCCACCAGCTGGTGTACTACGAGGATTTCCACGACAAGGACGAGAACGAGCACTTCCTTGATCGTTACTGCGTCGATGAGGCGAGCGATCCGCTCAAGGCGCTGATGAATACCGGCTTCCGCCAGGCGGTCATTCGCGCGATCGAAGCCCTGCCCGAGCGGGAGAAGATCCTGATGGGCCTCTATTACGAACAGGAGATGAACCTGAAAGAGATCGGTGCAGTGATGGGTGTGTCGGAATCGCGCGTATGCCAGTTGCACAGCCAGGCGATTGCCCGCATGCGTGCGCGGCTCAGGGAGCAGGCATGGACTGGGCTAGCCTAGGCGGCCTCGCGCTCGCGCTGGCGGGCATCCTGGCCGGCCAGCTGCTCGAAGGCGGGCATATCGATTCGCTGGTGCAGCCGGCGGCGTTCACCATCGTTGTCATCGGCACCGTCGGCGCCGTGCTGCTGCAGAGCGGCACGCGCAGCTTCGTGCGCGGGGTTGCCATGGCACGCTGGATCGTCATCCCGCCGGAAGACAAGACCCTCACGCTGGTGCATGACATCACGCTGTGGAGCGCAACCGCACGGCGCGAAGGCTTGCTCACCCTCGAGCGTTTTCTGGACGATATCAAGGATGAATTCACCGCCAAGGGGCTGCGCCTGATCATCGATGGCGTCGACCCTTACAAAATCCGCGAGATCCTCGACGTCGACGTCAGCACTTACGAGCGCCGCGAGCGGCAGGGGGCGAAGATCTGGGAATCGGCCGGCGGGTATTCGCCGACCATCGGCATTCTTGGCGCGGTATTGGGCCTGATCCACGTGATGGAAAACCTGACCGACCCCGGCAAGCTCGGCGGTGGCATCGCGGTGGCATTCGTCGCCACCATTTACGGCGTCGGTTTCGCCAACCTGGTTTTTCTTCCTGTCGCCAACAAGCTCAAGACCATCATCGGCGACGAAGTGCGGCGGCGCGAAATGCTGACTGATGTGTTTTGCAGCATCGCCAACGGCGACAACGCGCGAGTGGTGGAAGAACGCCACCTTGCCTATAAGTAGGCGTCATCATGGCGCGCAGAAAATACGAGGACGAGAGCGACAATCACGATCGCTGGCTCGTCTCGTATGCCGATTTCATCACTTTGCTATTCGCGTTTTTCGTCGTGATGTACGCACTGTCGTCGGTCAACGAGGGCAAGTACCGCGTGCTGTCGAATTCACTGGTCAATGCCTTCGGAGGTTTGCAGATCGCACCGATCAGGGTGGAGCCGCCGGTGCCGCCGCCAGCGATGCCGCGCGGACTGCCTCCCATCCGGCCGCGCACCAGCGAGGCCTTGCGCAAGGAGCGTGAGCACCTGACCGGCGTTGCGCGAGACCTTCTCAAGGTCATGGCGCCGCTGGTGGAGCAGGGGAAGGTGCGCGTCACCCAGTCCGGCCGTGGCGTGAGCGTCGAGATCAATGCCAGTGTGCTGTTCGCGCCTGGCGATGCCCGGCTTTCCGAATCGAGCAGCCAGGCGCTCAAGGCCGTAGCGCGCGTGCTCAAGGATGATGACCATTCAATCCAGGTCGAAGGGCATACCGACAGCGTGCCGATCCGTACCGCTTTGTTTCCGTCGAACTGGGAGCTGTCGGCGGTGCGGGCCTCCAGCGTGGTGCGTCTGTTCATCGAAAACGGCATTGCCGAGAAGCGTTTGAGCGCAGTGGGTTACGGGCCGACCATGCCGGTCGGATCGAACGAAACAACGGAAGGCCGCACGCGCAACCGGCGGGTGGAAGTGGTCATTCTGTCCAGCATGCCGGACCCAACTACGGAAGTGCCGCTGCAGGTACCAGCGCCGGTGAAGAAGTAGGGGATAAGGATTGCGCTGCCGGCGGCTGCGCCGGCATGCATGGGTTGCGGCTTGTCAGCCGATGACCAGCTTGCGGCTGCCGCCCTGTCCGGTGGACTGGCCGTTCGGGCCGTACATGTTCCCGCCTTGCGGGGCGCCGTGCAGCACGTTCAGCGCCGCCTGGGTGCGCGCCATGTGCTTGCCGATCAGCAGGCCGTTGATGCGGTTCAGTTCCTTTGCCTGCTGTGCGAGTTCGAGCAGATTGGTCCACGTCCGTGCGATGGCAGGTCCGGCAGTCTTCAGCCATGTCTTCATGCCAGCCTCGCTGGCTTCAAACCCAGCCGCGGCAAGTACCCGATGGCGGCGTTGCGCCAGCTCGCCCATGCGCGCAACGGACTTGTTCTTTTCTTCAGTCAGCCGGGCAAGTTCCTTGACATCGGCGCGGATGAGGACTTCCTGCTCATCCTTGAGCAGTTGCAGCAGCACATTGCTTTCCTTGATCTCGTCGCCGAGATCTTCTGCCGGGTTCTTGCCTGGAGTTTGCATCTTGTCAAGCCTTGCGTGCGTGGATCAGGTCGCTCACCGTGTCCAGCAGTCCGTTCGCGACCTTTTCCGGGTCGACCTTGAATGTGCCGTTGGCGATGGCGGCCTTGATTTCTTCGACTTTACCGGCGTCGAAGACGCCGTTACCGCCTGCCTGCGCGAGCGATTCCAGTTTCGACGAGATATGGACTGTGTCCGTCGGAACTGGTGCGCTGCTGACGCCGCCAGTCTTTTCGGCACTCTTTCCTGAGCGAGCCTGCGCCGATCCGACGCTCAAGCCCGAGGTTTTCTTGAGGGAGTCATCGATTTTCACGGCATTTTCCTTGTCTGTTTAGCGTTTGGATACGTCTGGTCTGGATATTGTCTTCTGACGGATTGTCGCATCTTGTCATGTTGTTTATCGACGCATTCTTCCGAAACTTTAGCATCGAATCCCGATTTCAGGAAAATACCTTGCTTCAATAAGTCACTTCTACCACGCCGCCGGTCCTTGCCACTCCGCTGACGACTTGTCCTGACGCCGTGCGCGCCTGCGCTACCTGACCTTCCGCCGCATTGTTCAGCGCACGTGCCTCTGCCGAAACGCGGAAACCGGGGCCGCTCGATACCAGTCGCACGGTTTGCCCCTGCTGGATTGCCTGCTGGGCCCTCAACGCATCGCTTCGCAGCGGGATGCCTGCGGCGAGTGACACTGCTGCAGTCCTGCCGACGGCCTGCGACAAATCAGTAATGATCCCCGGTGGCAGCGCCGTCAGGTCGCCCCTGACCTTCGCGATTTCACTTCCGCTGATCATCTGCCCTTGCGCGACTGGTGTCGCTGTCACGAGATATTCCGAAATCACCTGCACGCTCGCGGGAACGTAAATGGTCCAAGGCGAGGGCACGGAGCAGCGGATGCCGACTGTCGTCTTGCCCCAGAGCCGGCTGCCGGGAGGCAGGAAGGGTTCCGGTGCGGCGCATGCAGGGAGATAGGTTCGCGTGTCAATTTGACCGACGCTGACGTTGATCTGGCCGGGCAGGCCGGTGGTTTGTATGCGCAGGAATTGCTGCACGCTTTGGCGCAACACTGCCACATCCTGCTGGGAGGCGGGCGCCTGCGCTGCCGCGACGTTGGCCAGCAGGCAGAGTGCGGCGAGCAAAGCATGGAAGGAATGTCTCATGACTGGCAGAGCTTTGGATTCAGGCTCAATGTTACTGACCAGACTGTAAATCAAAAGGGCGAAAAGCCGAGATTTTCAGAGCCTTCTCTGCCGATGGGCGTGACAGGGGCGTTCGTATGATCGAGGCTACATTAATCTAACTTCGCAATCTGTCATCGGCGCGAGTTGTCAATTATTCAACCGATGATTTCCGGAGGTGGTCATGATCGGAAAACTCGACGAGGCGTTGCAGTTCCAGCAGACGGCGCTGAAGCTGCGAGCCGAACGCCAGCAGGTGCTGGCATCGAACATCGCTAATGCGGATACGCCCAATTACAAGGCGCGCGATATCGATTTCAACAGCGCGCTGAAGCAGGCCATGACTGGTGCCGCAACAGCGCCGGCTCCCTTGGCTACGACCTCTCCGACACATCTCGGCGGAATGGCGGCAAGCGTCACGCCATCGGGAACGCCGCTCCTGTATCGCGGCGTGCGTCAGGGGAGCGTCGACGGCAACACGGTCGACATGGACATGGAGCGCAACCAGTTCACCGATAACGCGCTGCGTTACGAAGCAGGCGTCACTTTCGTCGGCATGCAGCTGAAAAACCTGCTTGCTGCCATCCAGGGGCAATAATCATGTCGCTTTTCAATATCTTCAACGTCGCCGGTTCCGCCATGAGCGCACAGGGACAGCGCCTCAATACAGTGGCCAGCAATATCGCCAACGCCGACAGCGCCAGCAGTTCGACCGGGCAGGTGTACCGCTCGAAGCAGGTGGTGTTCCAGGCTGCGCCGACCGCCGATCCCTCTGCCAGCGGCGTCCAGGTGCAGCAGGTGGTGGAAGATAAGTCGCCGCCGAAGATGGTGTACGACCCCAAGCATCCGATGGCCGACGAGAATGGTTACGTCGCCATGCCGAACGTCAACGTGGTGGAAGAGATGGTCAACATGATTTCCGCGTCGCGTTCCTATCAGACCAACGTGGAAACCATGAACGCGGCCAAGACCATGTTGCTGAAGACGCTGACGCTCGGTCAGTAAACAGGGAGAGTTGAATGAGCACCGTACAAACCAATAACACCGTCTCTTCCGACCTGATGGCGACGATGAACGGCACACGTAGCACCACGACGTCGACGGCGCAGGAAGCGCAGGACCGCTTCATGACGCTGCTCGTGACGCAGATGAAGACACAGGATCCGCTGAATCCGTTGGACAATGCCCAGGTCACCAGCCAGCTCGCGCAGTTGTCGACCGTCACTGGCATCGACAAGCTCAACGCGACGTTGCAGGCGCTGCAGGGAAGCTATCAGGCCAGTCAGTCGCTCCAGTCTGCAGACATGATCGGGCACGGCGTGCTGGTGCCCGGCTCGACGGTCAATCTTGCCAATGGCAGCGCAGTGTTCGGCGCACAGCTGACCGACCCGGCTGACGACGTCAAGGTCACCATTCGCGATTCGGCTGGGAATGTGGTCCACACTGCGGATCTCGGCGCGCAGTCGGCCGGGGTCCTCCCGATCACATGGGACGGCGCAACCGATAGTGGCGCTGCGGCGGCCAACGGCAAATACAGTTTCGAAGTCACCGCGTTGCGAGGTGGGCAGCGTACGACTGCCACCGCGCTGTCCTTCGGCCAGGTCTCGAGTGTGTCGACCGGCGCGCAGGGCGTGAGTTTGAACGTGTCTGGTGTCGGCAGCGTGAACCTCGGCGACATCCGTCAAATCCTTTAAACCGATTGCCTTAACCCGGAAAGCAGGGAGAGAAAAATGAGTTTTCAACAAGGCCTGAGCGGTCTCAACGGCGCGTCGAAGCAGCTGGAAACGATCGGCAACAATATCGCGAACGCCAATACTGTCGGCTTCAAGGCCGCGACAACAGAGTTTGCTGATGTCTATGCGAATTCGTTGAGCGGCACCTCCGGACTGGGTACGGCGGGCATTGGTACACGTGTTTCAACCATTGCGCAGCAATTCAGCCAGGGCAATGTCACCGCATCCAATAATGCGCTCGACATGGCAATCAACGGCGGCGGCTTTTTCCGTCTCACCAATGGTGGTGCCGTCAGCTATGCGCGCAATGGCCAGTTCCAGCTCGACAAGAACGGTTATATCGTGAGTCCTAGTGGCGGGCACCTGACGGGCTATGGGGTCGATTCGAAAGGCAAGGTGGCAACCGGCAGTCCGACCGACCTGCAGATCACGACAGCCGATCTGCCGCCGAAACAGACCACGGAAATCGATGGGCAACTGAATCTGGATGCCCGTGTCACGCCTATTGATCCCACGGTGACGCCATTCAACGCTTCCGACCCGACAACCTATCACAATGGTACATCGGCGACTGTCTACGACACGCAGGGCAACCCGCATGTGGTCCAGACCTATTATGTGAAGACGGCTGCCGACAAATGGGATGTTTACGCAGATTGTGCTACCGCACAATCTGTAAATCCACCTGTACCCCCGGCGACGACCCCTCCTGCTGGATTTGTGGCATCTGTCACCTTTGACTTTTCAGGTCAGATCAAAACAGTGGCGCCATCGCCTTCGCCGATCACTTTGACCTTGCCGGCGACGAATGGTGCGACGTCGCCCTTCTCCTTTAATCTGAACCTGACCGGCAGTACGCAGTTCGGATCAACCTTCAGCGTGAACTCGCTGAGCCAGGACGGCTACGCCTCCGGCCGCCTGTCCGGCTTTGGTATCGGCAACGACGGAATCATTACCGGCCGCTACACCAACGGCAAGACATCCACACTGGGCCAAGTGGTGCTGGCGAACTTCCGCAACCCGAACGGCCTGCAGCCGCTCGGCAACAACCAGTGGGCGGAAACCGCCGGCTCCGGTGAAGCGCTGGTCGGTACGCCTGACTCTGGCAGCCTCGGCCTGATCCAGTCCTCTGCGACGGAAGACTCGAACGTGGACATGACGGCCGAACTGGTGAACATGATCACGGCGCAGCGCGTATTCCAGGCCAATGCACAGACCATCAAGACGCAGGACCAGATCCTGCAGACACTGGTGAACCTGCGCTGATGATGGATGAAAGCGCGGGCGCTGCCTGCGACGATGGAGGGAATGGATGGACCGCCTGATATATACCGCCATGACCGGCGCGAAGCACATCATGGAGCAGCAGGCCACGGTGTCGCACAACCTGGCCAATGCGACCACGACAGGCTTTCGCGCGCAGCTGGATGCCTTCCGCGCCGTGCCGGTGCTTGGCGAAGGACTGCCCACGCGTGCCTTCGTTGTCGATGCGACAGCCGGGACGGACTTCACGCCGGGGCCGATCCAGAACACCGGGCGCGACCTCGATGTCGCCGTACAGGGAAAGGGATGGATTGCGCTGCAGCTCGAGGATGGCACCGAAGCCTATACGCGCAACGGTAGCTTCAAGATCAGCGACAACGGCGTGCTGCAAACGCAGAGCGGCATCAATGTGATGGGCGATGGCGGGCCGATTTCGATTCCTCCCGATGTGACTGTCTCGGTTGGCAAGGACGGAACGGTATCCGCGATCTCTACCGTCGGTAAAGCGGGATCGGCGATTACGCTGGGGCGCATCAAGCTGGTCAATCCGCCGGAGGACGCCATCGTGCGCGGCGACGACGGGCTGTTCCGGATGCGGACCGGCGAGGCGGCGGATGCGGATGCGAACGTGCCGGTAATCGGCGGATCGCTGGAAGGCAGCAATGTCAGCGTCGTCGATGCGATGGTGAACATGATCAGTCTCGCCCGGCAGTTCGAGATGCACATGAGCCTGATGAAGAATGTGGAAAGCAATGACTCGAAAGCCAGTCAGCTCATGTCGTTGACCGGCTAGTAAAACCGCGTCACAAGTTGTCGCGGAACTGCTCCTTACTCCTGTAAGGGGACCGTGTGGTGATGATGTTTGACGCAGCAGGTAAAGATTCAAAATGATGTAACGTGCCGACATGGACTGCGTCGGCGATGAAAGTGGTTTTCGGAGAAAAATATGATTCGTTCCCTGTGGATTTCAAAAACCGGTCTGGATGCGCAGCAGACGCAGATGGACGTCATCGCCAACAACCTGGCCAACGTCAATACGGCCGGCTTCAAGCGCTCGCGCGCGGTGTTCGAGGATCTGCTGTACCAGACCGTGCGCCAGCCCGGCGCGCAATCCTCGCAGCAGACGCAGCTGCCGACAGGCCTGCAGATCGGCACCGGCGTGCGTCCCGTGTCGGCCGAACGCGTCTTCACACAAGGCAACCTGCAGCAGACCAACAATGAGAAGGACGTCGCCGTCCAGGGCCAGGGCTTTTTCCAGGTGCTGCTGCCCGACGGCACGACTGCCTATACGCGCGACGGTTCCTTCAGTATCGACAGTCAGGGTCAATTGGTGACAGCCAGTGGTTATCCCATCCAGCCTGCGGTGACCATCCCATCCAACGCCATCACGATGAGCATCGGCCGCGACGGCACCATCTCGGTGACGCAGCCCGGCGTGAACGCGCCTGTGCAGATCGGCGCGCTCCAGCTGGCGACCTTCATCAACCCGGCCGGCCTGGAAGCCAAAGGCGAGAACCTGTACATGGAGACCGCTGCGTCGGGCAGCCCAAATACCAATACCCCGGGCAGCAACGGTGCGGGCACCCTTGCGCAGGGCTACGTGGAAACCTCGAACGTCAACGTGGTGGAAGAACTGGTGAGCATGATCCAGACCCAGCGCGCGTATGAAATCAACAGCAAGGCGATTCAAACATCCGACCAGATGCTGCAGCGCCTGTCACAGGTGTGATGCGGGCTGATCGAATTCTGTGGTGAGGCTGACATGAAGCGCATTTCTTCGATCGTATCTGGGGCATTGCTGGCGGTGGTCCTGGCCGGCTGCGCGTCGGTGCCGGATACCATCATTCAGCATCCAAGCAGCATCAGGCCGCAACCGCCTGCGGCCGTTGCGCCCTCCAACGGCGCGATCTTCCAGACCTCGTCCTACCGGCCGATGTTCGAGGATCGCCGGGCGCGCCTCGTGGGCGATGTCCTCACGATCGCCATCAACGAACGTACCAGCGCTGCCAAATCGGCAGACGATACGGCGAGCAAGACGGGAAGCACGAGTTTCGCTGCGCCGACGCTGTTCGGTATTCCGGCCACGACGACCGCGAAGGCATCGATTTCGACCAGCACATCCAACAAGTTCGAGGACAAGGGCTCGGTCAGTTCCAGCAACTCTTTCAACGGCACCATCACGGTCACGGTGGCGCAGGTGCTCTCCAACGGCAACCTCGTGGTGTCGGGCGAGAAGCAGATTGCGTTCGACAAGGGCGTGGAGTACGTGCGCTTTTCCGGCGTCGTGAACCCGGACACCATCGGTAACGGCAATATCGTGTCTTCGACGCAGGTGGCTGACGCGCGTTTCGAATACCGCACCAACAGCCGCATCGACAAGGCCGAAGTCATGTCCCAGCTTACCCGCTTCTTCCTGAGCATCCTGCCGATGTGATGCGCGTGAAGGAATGCAAATGAAATACCTCGATCTCATTTCGCTGAACATCGCACGGCCGCTGGTGGTCGCGCTGATGGCATGCTGCGCTTTCGGCATGGCTCCTGCCCATGCGGAACGGCTCAAGGACCTCGCGTCGATCCAGGGCGTGCGGCAAAACCAGCTGATCGGTTACGGCCTGGTGGTCGGCCTCGACGGCAGCGGCGACCAGACCACGCAAACGCCCTTCACCGTACAGAGCGTGGTGAGCATGCTGCAAGGCCTGGGCGTAAACCTGCCGCCGACTTCCAGCCTGCAATTGAAAAATGTGGCCGCGGTGGTGGTCACCGCATCCTTGCCGGCATTCGCGCAACCGGGGCAGACGCTGGACGTCACGGTGTCTTCCATGGGCAATGCCAAGAGCCTGCGCGGCGGCACGCTCCTGATGACGCCGCTCAAGGGCGCGGACGGACAGATCTACGGTATCGCGCAAGGCAACGTGCTGGTCGGCGGTGTCGGCGCATCGGCCAACGGCAGCAAGACACAGGTGAACCATCTCAGCGTGGGGCGTATCTCCGCGGGTGCCACCGTTGAACGCGCCGTACCGACGATGCTCGGTAGCGGCGATGCGGTGTATCTCGAACTGAACGACACCGACTTCTCCACCGCCAGCCGCGTGGTCGATACAGTGAACCGGCGCTTCGGACCGGACACGGCATCCGCGCAGGACGGGCGCGTGATCCGCGTGCGCGCGCCGCTCGGCAGCGATGAGCGGGTCGCGTTCCTCGGCGCGCTCGAAAGTCTCAGCATCACGCCGGCGCAGATGGCCGCCAAGGTGATCCTGAATGCGCGTACCGGGTCGGTCGTGATGAACCAGGCCGTCACCCTCGACAGCTGCGCGGTATCGCACGGCAACCTGTCGGTAGTGATCAACTCGCAGCCGGTGATCAGCCAGCCCGCGCCATTCTCGAACGGCCAGACGGTGGCGACGCAGACCTCGCAGATCGACATCCAGAAAGAACCAGGCCAGGTCCTGCTGCTCAAGAGCGGCACCTCGCTGGCTGACGTGGTCAAGGCATTGAATGCCATTGGGGCCACGCCGCAGGATCTACTGGCGATCCTGCAGGCGATGAAGGCGGCCGGTTCGCTGCGCGCCGACCTGGAGATCATCTGATGCAGGTGACGCCATGATCAACCCCACCGGCCTTACCGGCAAGCTCGCGATCGATGTCAAGGACATGAACGAGCTGCGCCAGGCAGCGAAGGCAAATTCGCCGGAGGCGCTGAAGACGGCCGCCACGCAGTTCGAAGCACTGTTCATGAACATGATGCTCAAGAGCATGCGCGAGGCGACGCCACAAGACGGCATGTTCGACAACGAACAGACGCGCATGTACACCGGCATGCTCGACCAGCAGCTCAGCCAGACCATGGCAAGCCGTGGCATCGGACTGGCTGATGCCTTGTTCCGGCAACTGTCTGGCAAGGTTGGCAACATGTCCGCTTCGGGCGCGGATGGTTCAACGCCTTCGGCAGCGGGCGCGGTGTCCGGCACCATGCGCACACCATCCTCGCAACCGGCCAACATCAAGGAATTCCGCGAACGCCTCGAACCGCATGCGGAAGAGGCCAGCCGCGCCACCGGCATACCAGCCAAGTTCATGCTCGGCCAGGCTGCGCTGGAAAGCGGCTGGGGCCGGCGCGAGATCATCAACGCCGACGGCAGCAGCAGCCACAACCTGTTCGGCATCAAAGCGACCGGCGGCTGGAAGGGAAAAGTGGTCGAAGCGACAACGACCGAGTACGTCAACGGCGAACCGCAGACCAAGGTGGAGAAATTCCGCGCCTACGATTCCTACGCAGATGCATTCCGCGACTACGCCAATCTCCTGCGCAGCAACCCGCGCTATCAGGGTGTGCTGGCCAGTGGCCAGGACGTGGAGGGATTCGCGCAGGGCCTGCAGCGGGCGGGTTATGCGACCGATCCGAACTATGCGGCAAAACTGACACGCATCATCACGCATTCATTGTCGACATGACAATGAATTGACAAAGATCATTGGCCGCACGCTCAAGTTTGGGCGCACGCTGCCGTTGATGAAGTTATCGATAGACCGGTGGAAAAGAACATATCATGGGCACGAGCATCCTTGGGGTTGGCCAAAGCGCGCTGAATGCCGCGCAGATCGGCCTGCAGACGACCGGCCACAATATCGCCAACGTCAATACGCCCGGCTACAGCCGGCAGGTCATCGTGCAAAGCACGGCGGGCGGGCAGGATATCGGTTCCGGCTTCGTCGGCAAGGGGACCGAAGTCACCACCGTCAAGCGCGTCTATAACGAGTACCTGAGCAACCAGGTTGTGTCGGCGCAGGTTTCTTCGAGCGCCCTGTCGACCTACTACTCGCAGATCCAGCAGATCGACAATATGCTGGCGGATCCGACCGCAGGCGTGGCATCGGCTGTGCAGGATTTCTTCAATGGCGTGCAGGACGTGGCTTCCAATCCGAGCTCCGACGCTTCGCGCCAGGCGATGTTGTCATCGGCGAATGCGCTGGCTGCGCGTTTTCAGTCCGTCGGTGATCGGCTCGATCAATTGAGCCAGGGTGTGAACGACCAGATCACGACGAGCGTCAAGCTCATCAACAGTTACGCGCAGCAGATCGCATCCCTCAACGACTCGATCGAAAAGGCGCAGGGAACATCGGGCGAAAACAAGCCGGCGAACGATCTGCTCGACCAGCGCGACCAGATCATTTCCGAGCTGAGCAAGGAAATCAACGTCTCCGTCGTCAAGCAGGGCAACAGCTACAACGTCTTTATCGGCAATGGCCAGGCACTGACGGTTGGCACGCAGGTGTTCAGTCTTTCGCCGGCGGCATCGTTGACGGATCCGAGCAAGATCCAGGTGGCATACACGTCGAACGGCAAGACGAGCATCCTGGCCGATTCGAGTCTCCCTGGGGGCAATCTGGGTGGCTTGCTGGACTTTCGAAATAATTCGCTGACTCCCGCACGAAATTCGCTTGGGCAGATGGCGATCGGCATGGCGATGTCGTTCAATGCGCAACATGAATTAGGGCAGGACAAGAACGGTGCACTGGGTGGTGCGTTCTTTACGGCAGGGGCGCCTGTCGTCAACGCCAGCAGCGCCAACACGAGTGCAGCAACGGTGACGGCAACCATCGTCGACGCAAGCCAGCTGACCACTAGCAACTACCGTGTGCAACGCATCAACGGCACTGGCGGCCCCGGCGTCGACTACCTCGTGACGCGTGTCTCCGACGGCCAGACGACGAAATTCGCGGGCTTCCCGCAAACCATCGACGGCATCACCTTCGCCAATCCGACCGGCACCATGGCCAGTGGCGACGAGTTCCTGGTGCAACCGACAGTAGCGGCCGCAACGGGATTCAGCGTGAAGGTTAACGACATAGCGCAGATCGCTGCGGCGACGCCAATGCGGGCCGCGGTGGGCAGCGCCAACACTGGAAGCGGCAAGATCAGCGCAGGTACCGTGAATTCCACGGGATTGCTGCCCTCGGGTGTGAAGCTTACCTATGATGCGACGGCGGGCCAGATTACCAGCATGACGCCCTCGACGGCACCGATCACGGTAAAGAGCGGCGCGACGACGACGGTTTATCCCCCCGGTTCAACGAATATCCCGTTCGCGACGGGCGATTCGCTCAGCATTGATGGCGTTCCGGTGACTTTCCCGACCACGGCCAACGGTACCTTCACGTTCAATTCGCCGACGTCGACCACGCTTACCTTTGCAAGCGGTTCGTTCACCGGATTCCCCGCCTATGAAGACGTCACGATCGTCCATGCGGACGGAACCAAACAGGTTGTCGCCGGCGCATCTCCGGCGGCATCGGTTCCGTACAAGGACGGCGATACGATCAGTTTCGGCGGCGTCAGCTTTACCATCTCGGGCGCACCGGCCGATGGCGACCAGTTCACGATCAGCCCGAACAGCAGCGGCGTAGGCGACAATCGCAACGCGCTGCAACTGGCATCGCTTCAAACCGCGAAGACGCTGGCTGGCGGCAACACCTATCAGACTGCCTATACTTCCATGGTTGCGCAAGTCGGCAACAAGACCAAGGAACTGGAGGTCACCAGCAGTTCCGCGGACAAGCTACTGGCGCAGTCGGTCGAGGCCCAGCAGTCCGAATCCGGCGTCAACCTGGATGAGGAAGCCGCGAACATGATGCGCTACCAGCAAGCCTATCAGGCGGCGGCAAAAGTCATGCAGACCGCGGGCCAGTTGTTTGACCTGCTGTTAACGTTGGGCCAGTAAGCCCGGGAGTCGGAAAACATGCGTATCAGTACTTCCACTATTTTCGATAAGGGCACGGCCCGCATGGGCGAGTTGCAGACGAGCTTGGCGAATACGCAGCAACAGGTATCGACCGGCCGCAGGATACTCACGCCCGCGGACGATCCCGTGGCATCGGCGCGCGCACTGGATGTGACGAATTCGCAGGCAATCAATTCCCAATATGCCGTCAATCGGCGCAATGCCAAGGACTCGCTCTCGGCGACGGAAGGCGCCTTGCAGAATGTGACGTCGTTGCTGCAGGACGTGAAGGTGCGAATCGTCGAAGCAGGTGGCGGCGCGCTCGACGATACCCAGCGAGGTTACATTGCGACCGAATTGCAGGGGACTCTCGACGAGCTGGTCGGCTTCGCCAACAGCAAGGATGGGGCGGGAAACTATCTTTTTTCCGGTTACATGACATCGACGCAGCCGTTTACGTCGAGCGCGACCGGCGCGCAGTACGCGGGCGACCAGGGATCGCGCCAGATGCAGGTGGCTTCGGGACGCCAGATCGAGGTCGCAGACAATGGTAATGCCTTGTTCGAGCAAATCAACAGCACTGGCCTGTTCGCATCCGCGAGCTCCGGTAACGGCGGCAACGGCACCATCTCCACGGGGACGGTCCTTGATGCCTCGAAGGTAAAAGCCGGACATAGCTACAGCATCAACTTCACTGTCACCGGGCCGACGACGACGTACAACGTGGTTGATACGACCGACCAGAGCACGCCGGTGACGCTTTCCACGGGCAATGCTTACACGAGCGGCCAACCGATCATCTTTGACGGTTTGCAATTCTCCGTCAGCGGCACACCGAACAATAATGACTCGTTCACTGTACAGCCCAACGGAAAGCAAAGCATCTTCACCACGCTGAAAAACCTGATCACAGCCTTGCAGACCCCAGCCTCGGATACCACCAGCCGCAACAACCTGGCGTATGGATTGAGCGTCGCGAACGGAAATGTCGACAATGCGCTGGATCATGTTCTGACCGCGCGTGCGTCGGTCGGCGCGAGTCTGAAGGAAATCGATTCCCTGGATAACATGGGCGACGACATGGATGTGCAGTACACGCAATCGCTATCCCAACTGCAGGATCTGGATTACGTTCAGGGCATTTCGAACCTGATGAAACAGCAGAATGCCTTGCAGGCTGCCCAGCAATCGTTCGCCAAGGTGGCGGGCATGTCGCTGTTCAACTACATCAATGGTTGACGGTCTGTACCGATTCGCTTCGGCGAACGGGCATGATCCGGTTGTCACGGTCTGGCAATTTGCCGGATGAATTCCACGCTTTCATTGAACAAGCGGTCAATCGGCGTTGCCAGATAGGGCAGTACAAGGCCGATGATGATGAAGCCCACGCCCAGCGTGATCGGAAACCCGATGCCGAACAGGTTCAGTTGCGGCGCGGCGCGGGTAAGAATGCCCAAGGCGATGTTCGTGATCAGCAGTGCGGCGATGATCGGCAGGGACAATTGCAGGCCGGCGCTGAATATCAAGCTTCCCCAATCCACGACTTGCTTCAGACTCTTGCCGCCGAGCGGCGTCGCCGAGATCGGCAACGTCGTGAAACTCTCCGCCAGAGTCGAGAGCAGAAGCAGGTGCGTATTGGTCGCCAGGAAAAGCATCAGCATCAACAGCGCAAGGAACTGGCTGATGGCCGACGAGCGTCCACGGGTTTGCGGGTCAAAAAAGGTCGCGAAACCGAAGCCCATGGTCAAGCCGGCTACTTCGCCGCCCAGTTCCACGGTGGAAAAGACGATCCGCATGCTGAAGCCCATCGCCAGCCCGATGATGAGCTGCTGGGCGAGGATCAACAGGCCGGGAAGCGACATCGGATCCATCGCGGGTATCGGCGGTATGATCGGCGCGATCACCAGCGACAGCATCACGCCGATTCCAATCTTCACCGTGACAGGCACGCTGGCGTTGCCGTAGAGGGGAGCTGTCGTGATCAATCCGAGTATGCGAGTCAACGGCCAGATGAATGACGTGATCAGGGCGTAGAGCTCGGCGCTGCTGAAGGTGATCATGCAGGAAGGCCGTAGTGTATTCCGCGCTCAATGACGGACGCAGCGCCGCTCACCCCACCATGCCCGGAATGCTGGAAAACATCTGCCGCATGAAATCGAGCATGATGGACAGCATCCATGGCCCGGCCACGATCAGGGCGACGAACACACCGATCAGCTTGGGAATGAACGACAGCGTCATTTCATTGATCTGCGTGGCCGCCTGGAAGATGCTGACGATCAGGCCGACCACCAGCGCCACCAGAAGCATCGGTGCCGACACCATCAGGGTCACTTCAATGGCCTGGCGGCCGATGGTCATCACGCTTTCCGGTGTCATGGTTCATCCTCAATAGAAACTTTGCGCCAGCGAGCCGATCAGCAACTGCCAGCCATCCACCAGCACGAACAGCATCAGCTTGAAGGGGAGCGACACGATCGCAGGCGACATCATCATCATGCCCATCGACATCAGGATACTGGCAACCACCATGTCGATGATCAAAAAGGGAATGAAGATGGCAAAGCTGATCTGGAAGGCTGTCTTCAGTTCGCTGGTGATGAATGCCGGGATCAGCACGCGCAGGGACACGTCCTCCGGCCCGTTCAATTGCGGCGTGTTGGACAGCTTGACGTACAGCGCAAGGTCGGCCTGGCGCGTCTGCTTCATCATGAAGCTCTTCAGCGGCACGGCGCCGCGCTCCATCGCCTGCGACATGGTGATCTTGTTTTCCGAGAGCGGCTGGTAGGCATCGGTGTAGATCTTGTCGAACACCGGACCCATCACGAACAGGGTCAGGAAGAGCGAGAGGCCGATCAGCACCTGGTTGGGCGGCGCGGTCTGTGTGCCGAGCGCCTGGCGCAGCAGCGAGAGCACGATGATGATGCGTGTGAAGCTGGTCATCATCAGCAGCACCGCCGGCAGCAGCGACAGGCCGGTGAGCAGGATCAGGGTCTGCAGGCTGAGCGAGTAGGTTTGCGCGCCGCCAGGGCCGGGCGTGCTGGTGAACGCCGGCAGACCAACCTGCGCGGATGCAGCAAGCGGCAGGGCGGCCAGGGCCAGGGGGAGCAGTCGTATGAATGTCTTTGCTACGGGAGACGCAAGGCTGCGGTGAAAACTGTTATTGATGCCCATTGCGTTTTTCTACGGTTTGCTTGAGCCACGCGGCGAAGCTGGTGGTGCCCGGCATGTCTGCCGGTGCAGCGGAGATGTCCTGGCGCGGCAGGGTGGACAGTGCATTCACTCGACCAGGGGCGACGCCTACCACGATCCATTGGTCGGCCACTTCCACTACGATGACGCGCTCGCGATTGCCGACGCTCACGCCGCCGACGACTTTCACGACATTGTTGCCGCCGGCGCCGGCCACGCCGATGCGTTTGAGAATCCACGCCGCGCCGGCCATCAGCGCAAGGACGACGGCCAATCCAAGTGACACCTGCAGCAGGCCGCTGGCTGAAGCGGGCGACTGTTCGGCGGCATGGACTGGCGCGGCGAGCAGCAATGCCGGGAGGAGGCTCAGACGCATCATTTGTTCAGTTTTCGGATTCGTTCGGACGGCGTGATGATGTCGGTGAGGCGGATGCCGAACTTGTCGTTCACCACCACGACCTCGCCCTGCGCGATCAGGCAGCCGTTGACGAGCACGTCCATCGGTTCGCCGGCCAGGCCGTCGAGTTCCACCACCGAGCCCTGCGCGAGTTGCAGCAGGTTCTTGATGGCGATCTTTGTACGCCCCAGCTCCACGGTGAGCTGCACCGGAATATCGAGAATGAAGTCGATGTCATTGTGCGTGCCGGTCTTGACGCTGCCGCCGGAAAAATCCTGGAACATCGCTGCAGCGGCCTGCTGCTTCTGCACCGCCGCCTGTTCGGCCGCCGCCTGCTCGGCGAAAGCCGCACCCCAATCGTCGTCGGCTGTCGCCTGGGAATCGTTTTCGTCAGCCATGGTCTTCTCCTTGCGTGAAATCGTTGGTGCTGTAGGTCAGGAGCTTCTCCACGCGCAAGGCATACTGACCGTTGAATTTTCCATAACTGCATTCCATCACCGGCACGCCGTCCACCTTGGCGGCGATCGTGTCCGTGATCGCGATAGGAATGATGTCGCCCACCTTCATGTTCAGAATGTCGCCCAGCGTCGAGCGCGCGGTGCCGAGGTCGGCAACCAGCTGCACTTCCGCGGTCTGGATCTGCTGCGTCATCAGGCGCACCCAGCGCTTGTCCATCTCCAGCGTTTCGCCTTGCAGGCTGCTGGTCAGGATGTCGCGGATCGGCTCGATCATCGAGTAGGGCGTGCAGAAATGCATCTCGCCGCTGACCGGACCGAGTTCGATGGTGAACGTCGTGGCGACCACCACTTCATTCGGGGTTGCGATATTCGCGAACTGCGTGTTCATCTCGGAGCGCACGTATTCGAACTCGACCGGATAGACCGGCTCCCATGACTTCGCATAGGTCTCGAACACGATGCCGAGGATGCGCTGGATGATGCGCTGCTCGGTCTGCGTGAAGTCGCGGCCTTCGACGCGCGTGTGGAAGCGTCCGTCACCGCCAAACAGGTTGTCCACCAGCAGGAACACGAGGTTCGGGTCGAACACCATCAACGCCGTGCCGCGCAGCGGCTTCATGTGGACCAGGTTGAGGTTGGTCGGCACCACCAGGTTGCGGATGAATTCGCTGTACTTGTGCACGCGCACCGGGCCGATCGAGACTTCGGCGCTGCGATGCAGGAAGTTGAACAGGCCGATGCGCAGCAGGCGCGCGAAGCGCTCATTGATGATTTCCAGCGTCGGCATCCGGCCACGGACGATGCGCTCCTGCGTGGCCAGGTTGTACGGACGTATCCCCGAATCGTCTTCCGGCGCGGCGCTTTCGTCCTGGTCGCCGGTGACGCCCTTCAGCAGGGCATCGACTTCTTCCTGGGAAAGGAAATTGTCTGCCATAAGCTTGGTGTTACTGAATGACGAAGGAGGTGAAGAACACACCCGTGACCGCTTGCGGCGGGCTTTGCGGCGTGAATGGCTGCTTCACCTTGGCGATGATTTCATCCTGCAGTTTCTTCTTGCCTTCCTCGGTCGCGAGTTCCGACGGCTTCTTGGTGGACAGCAGCAGCAGGATGCGGCTTCGCACCAGCGGCGTGTAGAGCTTGAGCAGTTCCACCTGCGCCTCGTCTGCGACTTGCAAGGTGAACGCGACCTGCAGGTACTGGTCGCCGTTTTCATGCTGCAGGTTCACCGTAAACGGATCCATGTTCACGAAGACCGGCGGCTTGGGCGGCTCGGCCTTGTGCGCCTCCGCCGCCGACTCCGACTTCGAACCCATGAAGTACCAGGCCGCGCCAGCGCCGCCGCCAAGCAGGAGCAGCGCAATCCCGAGCAGGAGGAAAAGCTTCTTCTTTGATTTCTTGGGGGCGCCTGCGTCGGCCTCCGCCGATCCTTCGGCGATGGGCACGACTTTCGGGTTTGCTTTCTGGGCTGTTGCCATCTTTGTCCTCTGTCCGACTGGTTACAGATTATCCGGAAAAACTATCGTCAGGATGCTTCGAAAAGAGGGATGAAGTCAATGCAAATCCGCGCTTCCGCGCGGCGCGCGGACCACGGCAAAACTCTTCCTACGCCATCGCTTACACGAAGGTATCCACCATCCCCTGTCGGGAAACCGCGGGTTGCACGCGGCTAGTGCGGACCGCCGTGTCGCCGCGGGTGTCTGCCTGGTCGATGTGGTGCGAGGACTGCGCATGATGCTGGCCAGGCGTGTTCTGCTGATTCGCCGAGCCGCTGTTGACCGTTGCCTGGCCGAGCTGGATGCCGGCCTCGCCGAGCATGTCGCGCAGTTTCGGCATGGCCGCCTCCAATGCCTGGCGCACTTCCGGCTGTGCGGCGATGAAGGTGGCATCCGCCTGCGAATTCGTGACGTTGAGCACGACCTGCAGCGGTCCTAGGTCCGGCGGGTTGAGAGTGAGTGAAGCGCTCTGCTGATCGCCCGCGACCATCCAGACAATCTTCTGACCCAGCGCCTGGTCCCATGCCGGGGTTCCGACACGCGGCGACAGCTGTTCCGCTGCCTGGATCGCCACCGGCTGGGGCGGCTGGACGGCGGCCGCCTGGATCTGCTGGATGCCGTTCGTGATCGTGGCTAGCGATTCCTTCATCTCGCTCTTGAAGTCCGCTGCCGCTGCTGCGGCGGTCGCTGCCGTGGTACCGCGTACCGCATCCTTTCCGCTGCCTGCGGTTTCGGTCGCAGCGGGAATCGACGCATGATCACCCGCTTTTGCGGCACCATGCTCCGGTCGAGCACGCGTGTGTCCAGCCTTGTCCGTTACTGAGGAGAGGGAAGTGTCATGTTTGGCGGAGCCGGGCTTGTCGATGGTGGCAAGACGTTGCGCGGCGTCGGTCGCCTGCCCAGACATCATGGCATCAATGGACGATGCAGCACCTTGCGTGCCCGCAGCCGCAACAGTAGCCAGTGCGGGTGCAGAATCGGTCGCGGCTGCGACATCTTTTGCAGAGCCTGCCACCTTGCCGTCGGCCTTCGCGGCCGGCTTTGCCATTTGCGCAAAGTTCGCGACAAGGGCGAGCATTTCATCGGGCAGCGTCGTGGCGTTCGCGGACTCGTCGGCAGCGGCCGCGTCAGCGGCCGTGCTGTCGTCATCGGTTGCCTTGGCGTCGTTCGCCTGTTTCGGATCGCTCTTCGAAGCATTTGCGGCAGCGGCCGTATTGCCCGATCCCGAGTCGGAGCGTGCCGGTGCCGTAGCGGCCTCGTGGCGGTTCGCCACTTCGCGCGACAACACTTGGCCAAAGGGCTGGGAAGACGAGCCGGATTCCGGCTGCTTCGTCGGCGGCGCGGGGTTGGTCAGCATGTTGACCGGATTCGTGACCTGGGATGTCTGCATGTCTGCCTACCGTTTGTAATTTGCCTGCCGGGTTGCGTATTCGTCCATCAACTTCTGGTCACGCCTGCTCTCCTTGCGCAACTCCGCCTGCTCTACGCGCGTTGCGAGCGTGTCGTAGGAGATGCGCTTGCGCTCGCACGACTGCCATGTGGAACGCTCGCTGGTGATGCGCTGCTTCGCCGCATTCACGATCTGCTGCTGGCCGGCGATCGCGGTATCGAGCTTCTCCAGGAAGAGCTGGAAATTGCGATACCCCGCGGCGCTCATGCCGGCTGCCATGCCTGCTTTCAGTCGCGCTTCATAGTCCTCGCGATATTGCAGCAGCATGGCAAGTTTCTGCTCGGTGTCCTCACACGCGCGAATCGCCTGACCGAGACGCTTGGCGGCGTCGTCGGTCTGGTTCGTTGCCAGTTCGATAAGCGTATCGAGTGCGGAAGGTGATGCCATGATTCATTATAGGTCGGGGTTTTTCCAGCCTATCCATTGAATAGCGCGGCAAGTTGCCCCAAGCTCTCCTGAATGCCCGACCGCTCCATGATCCCTTGCTGCAGGAAGGCTTCGATCCTCGGATGCAGCGCGATGGCCTGGTCGAGCACCGGATCGGAGCCGGGGCTGTAGGCGCCGACACTGATGAGGTCGCGATTGCGCTGGTAGCGGGAATACAACTGCTTCAGCTGGCGCGTCAGGCGCTGGTGGTCGTCGCTGGTGATGTTGTGCATCGCGCGGCTAATTGACTGTTCGACATCGATCGCCGGGTAATGGCCGGCGTCCGCCAGCGTACGGTTGAGGACGATGTGACCATCCAGGATCGCGCGCGCCGAATCGGCGATCGGATCCTGCTGGTCATCGCCTTCGGTCAGCACGGTATAGAAGGCGGTGATGGAGCCGCCGCCGACGCGGCCGTTGCCGGCGCGCTCCACCAGTGTTGGCAGTTTGGCAAACACGGACGGCGGATAGCCCTTGGTCGCCGGCGGTTCGCCGATCGCCAGTGCGATTTCGCGCTGCGCCATGGCGTAACGCGTGAGCGAATCCATGATCAGCAGCACGCTCTTGCCCTGGTCGCGGAAGTATTCGGCGATCGAGTGCGCGTAGGCCGCACCTTGCAGTCGCATGAGCGGCGGCGTGTCGGCCGGCGCGGCGACTACGACGGAGCGCGCCAGTCCGGCCGTGCCAAGGATCTGCTCGATGAATTCTTTCACTTCCCGTCCGCGTTCGCCGATCAGGCCGACCACGATCACGTCCGCGCCGGTGTAGCGCGCCATCATGCCGAGCAGCACGCTCTTGCCGACGCCGGAGCCGGCGAACAGGCCCATGCGTTGCCCGCGACCGACCGTGAGCATGCTGTTGATGGCGCGCACGCCGACATCGAGAATGTCCGTGATCGGCGCGCGTGTCAGCGGATTGGCCGCGCGCACATTAAGCGGCGCGGCGTGCACGGTATTGAGCGGGCCGAGACTGTCCAGCGGTCGGCCGGCGCCGTCAAGCACTCGGCCGAGCAGTTCCTCGCCCACAGGCAGATGGCGTCCACGGTCGCTCGGCCGGCGCCGAGGATGATCGACGGTGCCGGGGCGCGGCAGGCTCTGCACGACTTCAACCGGGAAGACGCGCGTGCCGGGTACGATGCCTTCCACATCGCTCTGCGGCATGAGGAACAGCCTGTCATTTTCAAAGCCGACCACTTCTGCTTCGATGCGCGCGCCGCTGGGAAGGGGAACGGTGCAGGCGCTGCCGACGGCGAGACGCAAGCCGACGGCTTCCATGACGAGGCCTGCCACACGCGTCACGCGGCCGGACACCTGCATCGGCTCCGGGATCGATACCAGCGACCGGCAGTCGCGCAAATAGGATTGCCAGCGCGTGGTGTGGGCGCTTGTCATTCCAGCCAGTCCGATTGCTTGCCCAGCGCGTCGGTAATGCGTTGCCAGCGTATAGCGGGCGTGGCCTCGATCTGGTTGCTCGCCGTTTCGACACGGCAGCCACCGCGCTCCATCTGGATGTCTTCAGCGATGCGCCAGCCAGCTTTGCCCAGCTCGTCGGCCATGTGGCTTCGTACGATTTCCGCATCCTGTGGATGCAGTACCAGGAGGGCAGGCTGTTGCAGGCTGGGCAGATAGCGGATGGCTTCGCCGACGATGGCGAGCACTAGTTCGGGCCTGATTTTCAATGCCGTCTTCAGCATCGCCTTTGCCACGTCGAGTGACAGGTTCAGCATGTCATCGGCAACGTTCTCGCTGGCGCGCGAAACTTCAGCCGCGAAGTTATCGGCAAGCTGCCGCAGCGCCGTGAGTTCGCGCGCTGCCTCGGCCTGCCCGGATGCGAGGCCGGCCGCCTGGCCCTGCGCAAAACCTTCCTCGTAGCCCTGGAGGCGCGCTTCCTCGCGCTGTTTGGCAAGCTGTTCCGCGACGAGCTTCGCGTTGGCCTGCGTATTTTGCATTGCGCTCGGGCGATCGTCCCCGAACGAGGCCAGTTCCCAGCGCTGATAAGCGGATAACTGTTCTTTGGGTATGGCGTTGGAGCTCATGTTCAAGTCTCGCATTCAGCGTAGATTGATGGCGCGGACAAGATGAGATCGGACTCGCGCAACGGGCAGTTCATCCGGCTACCTCTCGTCGGCTGGGTTGACGAAGGAAACCCGGCAAAGTTGATTGCAAGGGTGGCGCGATGTCGGGTTTCGCTGCGCTCAACCCAACCTACAAAACTGTTATACCTCGTAGCCTGGGTTGACGAAAGAAACCCAGCAAATCTGATTGCATGGGCCGCGCGATGTCGGGCTTCGCTGCGCTCAACCCAACCTACAAAACCTATCGAAGTCATCTTGACACTAGATATAGGCATCCTCACCCTTGGCACCAAGGATGATCTGTCCTTCGTCCGCAAGACGGCGCACGATCTGCAGGATTTCCTTCTGCTGCGCTTCCACTTCCGACAGGCGGACCGGGCCCTTGGAATCGAGGTCTTCGCGCATCATCTCGGCGGCGCGTTGCGACATGTTCTTGAAGATCTTCTCGCGCAGCTCCTGGTTGGCACCCTTGAGCGCGACGATGAGCGATTCGGACTGCACTTCGCGCAGCAGGATCTGGATGCCGCGATCGTCGATGTCGATGATGTTCTCGAACACGAACATCTCGTCCATGATCTTCTGCGCCATGTCGCTGTCGTAGTTCTTCAGGCTGTCCATCACGGACGTTTCGACTTCGCCGGACAGGAAGTTGAGGATTTCCGCCGCGGAGCGAACGCCGCCGATCGGTTTTTTCTTCAGGCTCTCATTGCCGGTCAGGAGCTTGGTCAGGACTTCGTTCAGTTCGCGCAGCGCGGCCGGTTGCACGCCGTCGAGCGTGGCGATACGCAGCACTACGTCGTTGCGCAGGCGCTCCGAAAAGAAGGTCAGGACTTCAGACGCGTGATAGCGCTCGAGATGGACGAGGATGGTGGCGATGATCTGCGGATGTTCGTTGCGCACGAGGTCTGCCACCGACTGCGCATCCATCCACTTCAGACTTTCAATGCCGCTCGCATCGCGCGTGCCGAGGATGCGGTTGAGCAGGGAAGAGGCCTTGTCTTCACCAAGTGCCTTGGTCAGGACGGTGCGGATGTACTCGTCCGAATCGAGACCGAAGGAGGTGTTCTGCTCGGTCTCCGCCCGAAAATCATCGAGCACTTTTTCAAGCTGTTCGCTGGCGACCGCCTTCATGGTCGACATCGCCGCGCCCAGTTTCTGCACTTCGCGAGGCCCGAGGTACTTCATCACCTCGGCGGCTTCCTCCTCGCCCAGTGCCAGCATCAGGATTGCTCCTTTCATGACGCCGTCTTCACTCATTTCCCACCCATGCCTTTACGACGTTTGCGACCATCTTCGGGTCATTCTTTGCCAGTTGCTTGGCTGCTTCCAGGTTGTCCTGGTAGGTGCTCGCCTTGCTTCCCATTGGTTCCACTTCATGTTCGATCCGCGCCACGACTTCAGGTGGCGGCTCGGGCGGCTCGAAAGTCTTGGCGATCTTGCGCAGCAATGGCTTGAGCACCGCGAAGAAAAGATAGGCCAGGATTGCGGCAGCGGCGATGTATTTGCCTGCACCCATGGCGTAATTCAGCGTTTCCGGACGCTTCCAGATCGGCGTCTCGGGAATCACTTCCTTCTCTGCGCCCGCGAACGGACTATTCACCACGTTGAGCGAGTCGCCACGATCCTTGTTGAAGCCCATGGCTTCCTTCACGAGGTCCGTAATCTGTGCCTTCTCGGCATCGCTCAAGGGCTTCATCGACACTTTGCCATCCTTGCCGACTTCCCGCTTGTAATTCACCACCACCGCGACTGACAAGCGCTGGATGCCGCCCATCGGCTGTTGCGTGTAGCGCACAGTCTTGTCAACTTCATAATTGACCGTCATGTCCTTGTGCGCATTGGCGGGCGCCGCACTCGATGCGCCGGCGGCGGCACCGGCACCATTGCCTGCCGCAGGCGCGGCTGGTGCAGTAAGTGGCGCCGTGGACGGGGCGGGAGGCTGGTTGGTGAGTGCGCCGGGTACGCCGGACGCAGTCGTCGGCGTCGAGCTCTGCGTTTCGCTCAGCTGCTGGCTGCGGATGGCGGAAGTGTTCGGCGCCTGGTTCGGCTTGTAGCTCTCGGCGGCCTGTTCGGTGTGCGAGAAATCAATGTCCGCCGTCGCCTCCGCGCGTACATTGTTTGCGCCAAGGATCGGCGTCAGGATCGATTCAATGCGCTTGACGATGCTTTGCTGCAGTTCCTGCACATACTTCAGCTGGCTTGCATCAAGCCCGTTGCTGCCCGGCGCGCGTGTTTCCGACAGCAGGTTGCCGTTCTGGTCGACGATAGTGACGTTCTTGGTAGGCAGGTCCGGCACGCTACTGGCTACGAGGTGCACGATGCCGCTGACCTGCTGTTCATCCAGTGTCCGGCCGGGGTGCAGGTTGAGCAGCACGGACGCGGTCGGCTTTTGCTGGTCGCGAATGAATACCGAGGCTTTCGGCAGTGCCAGGTGCACCCGCGCTGCCTGCACTGCGGACAGCGACTGGATCGAACGTGCCAGCTCACCTTCCAGCGCGCGCTGGAAATTCACCTGTTCGAGAAACTGCGACACGCCCAGCTTCTGGTTTTCCATCAGCTCGAAACCGACGTTGCCGCCCTTGGGCAATCCCTGCGACGCGAGTTTGAGGCGCACATCGTGCACCTGGTTGGAGGGCACCAGGATGGCGCCGCCACCCTCGGCGAACTTGTACGGCACGTTCATCTGTTGCAGGGACGAGACGATGGCACCGCCGTCGCGGTCGGAGAAATTCGAGAACAGTACGCGATAGTCAGGCTGCTGGCTCCACAGCCATATGCCTGCCATGACGCCGGCCACTGCCGCAACGCCAAGCATGAGGAAAAAATTCCGTCCTCCCGGCGTCTGCGCGAAGCCGACAATGCCCGATGGGGCAGGAGCGACGGCGTTTTCACCTGCTACCGCCATGATCCGCCTTCCGGGGCGATGCCGCCAAAGGTGCTGTTTTTCATGTTCTGTCCAAAGATGGGTGATGAATCGTGGTCTAAGCCTTAGTGCAGGATTTTCGGCCTGTTATGCAAATTTGATCTTTCGAACAGAACGCGATTTTTCCCGTTTATCTTGCCCAATACCCGCGGATTTGCGTGATACCTTAGCGCCGTGGAAAAAGGCGTCCGCAGCGGCTGATTCCGTACAGCCAGCGTTATTTTTCTTGCGTCGTCTCCGCGCAGGCGGGGACCCATAGGGAGGCCAATGCGGAGACTCAGCATGGATCTCCGCGCTTGCGGGGACGACGCAAGGGTAAATCAGCCTGGTGGTCCGTCCAGACGAATTCAATGGATAAAGAGCCGCAGGGTGCGTCGTGCGCGCCATTGCGACTGACTGGCATAAGGCCGCAGCAGCGAATGGCGATGAATTGCAGGGAGTGCACATGAAAACCGGAATGATCGATGCAAACAGGATCCAGGCGATGATCTCGCAGCTGAAGGCTGCCGCGACGCGTCCCGAGCAAGGCATCGAAGCGCCGGTGCTCGGCGAGTCCGCCCCCAAGGTCGATTTCGCCGCTGCCCTGAAGTCATCGCTGGACCAGGTCAACAGCGCCCAGCAGAAATCGGAAGACATGGCCAAGCGCTTCGTGCTCGGTGACGACAGCGTCAGCCTGTCGGACGTCATGATCAATTCGCAGAAGGCGAGCATCGCATTCCAGGCAACGGTCCAGGTGCGCAACAAGCTCGTATCGGCCTACCACGACATCATGAACATGCAGGTCTGACGGACGCTGCAAGGAATACGTGCAGGTGACGTGCAGCGCAGGATAAATGTCCACCAAAAACGCTCGGCGCGTCCCACGAAACCCACGAAAAACTTCAAAAATTTTCGTGTTTTTTGTGGGGCGCGCCGAGCGTTTTCCGTGGACAAAAATAAGTACGTGATGGGCTCGATGCGGGGAATGCCATGCGCATCACGCGAATGCATCAGAACGGCCTATTAACCTTCACCCCATCCCCGTCGCTCTCGCATTCCTCTCTCGTTCCAGCTTGGTGATGTAGCGCTGCACCGCCGCCATAGTCGGGCGGGGCGGATCGACGAACATGCATCCCAGCTTGCGGATGCTCTTGCCGCTGGCCAGTGTGTATTCGTGCGAATTGCGCACCTGCAGATCGACCACGACCGGGCTTCCGCCGGGGAGGTCGATGCGGCACGCGTGGTACACGCGGCCGATGGTGTTATCCAGCAGCTTCTTTTCATCCACGACCGCAATGCCGCCGCCGCTGATGTCCTTGAGCGTCACGACAATGGTGGTGCCGCCGGTGCCCGTGTCATCTGGCGGGATGAGGATCGTGCAGCGCAGCGGATGGGCGACCGGCGTCGGCACGCGGTAATGTTCGCGCCGCTGAAGCCGAACGAGGGTAGCAGGAATCTTGATGTACAGCGCGGGAAGGTTCTCGTACAGGCACTCCCCAACCTTGTCCGTGAAAAACAGGATGCGGATGTTATCCAGTACCGTCTCGAACGAAACGTTGTCGCTCTCCAGCAAGCGCTGGTTGAGCAGATTGGTCGGCGCGCGGTCGATCACGACCAGTCCGCCGGCCTCGTCCACGGCAAGCACCGAGGTGACGACCGCGTCCGCGCCGCCGTCGACCTGCATGCTCACGAGCTGGTTGCGCTCCTGCATGGCGCGCAGCAAGGCGATGATCTCGCGGCGGGAATGCACCTGGTACGGGCTGACATCCTCCGCTCCGAACTTCTTGTTGAAAGCCATTGATCCCTATTTCGTATGCGCAGTCTCTCCGGGAAGGGGAAGGTTCCCCTTGTCGCGATGATTGTTTTTGTTCGCGTCGATATGGTAAAGCCACGCGAGCAATTCTGCCACTACTCGATAAAGCGCAGGGGGAATATGGCGATCCAGGTCAACCTGCATCAGCAGGCCGACCAGTTCCTTCGACTCGTGCACGAACACGCCATGCTCGCGTGCGCGGGCGATGATTTCTTCCGCGATCAGCCCACGCCCCTTGGCCACTACCTTCGGCGCGAGGTCGCCGGTCTGATATGCCAGCGCGACCGCGTTCTGGGCAGGATTGGGGCCGTGCTTAGGCGGATTCATTGCGTTTCACCGAAAACGAATCCAGCGGCGCACCTGCCGCCTCCAGCGCGTCTGCCAGGCTTGCACTTTGCTGGCGCAGGGATGAAGCCGCTTCGTCGCTGGCCGTACTCACCTGCACATGCGCGCGCGAACCGACCAGCCGCACGGTCGCCGAAATCTCGCCAAGATGCGGCAGCTCGAAGCGCATTGTGCTGGTCCACGAAGGCTGTGGTCCGGCCTGCGAGCCGCCATCGTGCTTGTCCTCCTGGATCTCCCATTCCATCGGCTGCCCCGGCCACAGCTCGCCCTGCCAGCGCACTTGGTGCTGCTCCAGCGTATTGAGCTGTAGATTGATGATGCGCGACGCATCCCGGTCAATCGCCGGCAACTCCTCCGGCAGGCGCGAGAGGATATCGGCATCCGTCGCCGCCGCGCTGACCGGCTGGGGCTGTGCGTCGCGCACCAGCTCCAGCAGCGCCTGTGCACTGCTTCCGGGTTCGCGCAGGGCTGCGGCGAGTTTTGTCAGGTCGATATTGAGCGGGCCGGCATCGGGCGCGCGCTGTACCGCTGGCGCAGAAGAGCGCTCGAAACGGGCTTGCGGTTCAGCCGCCATCTCCGCTTGCGTGCGGCTGCCGCTGATCCACTCATGCAGATGCGATTCGTAAAACAGGCCGCTGGCATCGACGGCATGAAAGAGACTGATGGCGACGGCCTTCGGATCGGCCGCCTCCGTTGGCGTTGTAATGATCGGCGTGCGACCGAGGAGGGCGGTTGGTGCGCCGTTCTGCTCCGCCGTCTGTAGCAGATGGTCCACCAGTCGCGCCGTCGTGCTAAGGGAAGCTGTCGTACTGCCTTGCTGCATCAGCAGGAAAGTCGGACGCGGCTCGCGCGCCACGAACACCATGTCCAGCGTATCGCCGACGCGGGTACCTGTCGGCAGAGCCATGCGTGCGGTGGTATCAGCTACCTTTACCAGAAAAGTGCCATCGTCGAACATGGCATCGACGGTGGCCTGCAGTTCCTTGCCGATGGAAATCTGGGTGAGCCTGCGAAAGATCTCCTGGCGCGAATCCGTCGCGGAGGTGACAGGCGTAGGGGCCTCCAGCGAGGCCGCGGGCCGGGTGGTAGTGAGGTCGGCCCGAGGAAGCATGGCCGCTACCCGGCCTGGTTCGCGCCGTAGGCCTTCGAGAGTTTGCGCTCGGTGCCCGCGCTTTTCAGGATCGCAGACAACTGGGCCATCCACGGCTCGGTGATGTCACGGATCTGGCGGTCGTCCTCAAGGATCTTCTTGATGATGCGCGTTTTCTTTTCACGCGCGGAAGGCGTCAGCGGCTGGCGAGGCTGATCATTCTGCTTGATGATCTCGACCTGGCTGGAACAACGCGACTCCAATGCAGCCAGTTGCTCCCAGTTCCCGGTACGCGCAGCCGCCAGCATCTGATCAGTGATGTCGGCAACGGTTTCGTACAAGGCGAGGATTTCTTGGTTGTCCATTTTATCAGGCTTTCACTAGGCGGGACGTCTGCGGGGCGAGGGCGTCGTAGGCTTGTGTTTTCGGCATGGATTGTGCCGGTTGTGTCTGTTGAGCCTGGACCTGAATGTCTGCCTTCGGGGCAATCGACTCCCATGCGTCTTTCAGGCCTTTCAGTAACTGGTACACCTCTTCCAGCACTTTCGGCTGGTTCTTCAGGTTGGCGGTCAGAAGTCGGTTGCTCATGTATTCATACAGAGCATCGAGGTTCAATGCGATCTCGCCACCGACCTTTTTGTCGAGGCTGGCGCGCAGGCCGTTGTCGATGATGGAGATTGCCTTTGAAATGGCTTCGCCTTTCTTCGCAATGTCGCCGGACTGCATGTGCTGAATGCTGGATGCCACCGCGACCATCGCGCCTTCGAACAGCATGACGATCAGCTTGTGGGGGCTCGCCGCAGCAACGCCGGTTTCGATTCCGACCCTGGCATAGGCGTTGGCACCGCCTAATGATGACCCGAACATCTTGGTTTCTCCTATTTCACTTTGACAAATCACTCGCGGGCATTCACGCAAGCGGGAGGGAAATCTTGGCCATATGGCGCAACTTGCTGTTGAATCGGACGGTTTCGAATTTTGAAGACCTGTGAAATTTCGCGCGACACTAGCCGACGCCGTGGAGTACTTCGCCTGCCAGACAGCACTTTATCCCAGTAGCGGAAATGTCAAACTAAACTTTAGAAGGTGATTCAGGTGCTTATTTCGCGGCGGATCATGCCTTCTGTCGAATAAGCAGTCCTTGCTGAACGCCATCGAGCGCCTTTGCGATTTCCAGTGCTTCCTCCGATGGAATCTGGCGCAGAACTTCCTTGGTCTTCTGATCGACGATCTTGATGATCGTCCGGTGGCTGTCCGAATCCATTGAAAACTCCACTCCCTGGGCCTGTTCTTGCAAGGTCTTGTTAATACTCTTGATGGCTTGGGCCACTTGCGCCATGCTCGGAATCGCTGCCGGCTGCTGAACGGCATTTGCCACTTGCACAGGAGCCGCCGGCTCTGCGGGAACATTGGCTACCGCTGGCGCTGCCCGGTCCGCGGGCGGCATGGGGGGCGGGTTGGCCTTGACAGGTTGGATATCCATGATGTGCTCCTCTATAGAAGAAGGAGGCCGGCGCAAGGCCGGTTTGTTATTAAAAAAACATTGTCCAGCATGGCCGGAAGCACAGGCCGATCTCAAATGCTTCTCTGCCATTAATCTTTTTAACGGCTGAAATGCGGAAAAATTTAGGCCCTCTGCGGGAAGCGGTCTTTCCGGAACCGTTCGGCATTCCGCGCGAGCGCCAGCCGCATTATTCGAAGGGATTGCGTTGTAAAGCATGTCTTTATTGCGGTTTTGCAGCGGTAAGAGCAACGCTATACTCGATTTAGGGAGAGGGGAAAGATATTCTTTGCCTAGAACGACGCGCATAGATATTTCTAAACCATGGCAATTAATAACCACGTAGTGATCGGCTTGATACCTGCGCGAGGCGGCTCCAAGGGGGTGCTGCGCAAGAACCTGAGAATGATCGGCGGGAAACCGTTGGTCGGTTTTACTATTCAAGCCGCATTGAGTTCCCGATATATTGACGCCACTTATTTATCGTCGGACGACGACGAAATCCTAGCGTATGGCGAAAACAATGGCGTAAAACCCATGCGCAGGCCGTCCGAACTGAGCAGTGATACGGCTTCGGCTGTCGGCGTGGTCAAGCATTTTCTCGATGCATTGCAACCGCATCTTGTCGGGCAGGACCCATATATCGTTTATCTGCAGCCCACGTCTCCGCTGCGTTCCGGCATTCACATTGATGCGGCTTTGCTGCAAATGATGATGCAGCAAGCTCACTCGCTCATGAGTGTGGTGGAGATGGCGAAGTCGCCATTCAAGTCGTTCTCCCTCGATGATCATGGGCGGTTAAAGTCTATTTTTGACGAGGCAATGTCGAATCAGCGCCGCCAGGATTTGCCGAAGGCGTATATGCCGAATGGCGCGATTTATGTATTTCGTTCCTCGGAGTTCCTAAGCAAGGGAGGATTCCCTTCGAACGGAAGTGTTCCGTTCATGATGAGCCAGGATGAGAGTATCGACATTGACACGGAAGAAGATGTCAGACACATAGAATACATTCTGAAAGAGAGAAATGGCTGAATTCCAGATTTCCGATCGCTGGATCGGTGACGATCGCCCGCCAGTTGTGATTGCCGAGATCGGCATCAACCATGAAGGCTCAGTAGAAACGGCAATTGCGATGGCCGATGCTGCTATCAATGCCGGAGCCGAAATCATCAAGCACCAGACGCATATCGTCGAAGACGAGATGTCCGACGAAGCGAATGCCGTCATTCCTGGAAACGCCACGGTTTCGATTTACGAAATCATGAAGCGCTGCGCGCTCTCGGAGCAGCACGAGAAGCTTCTGATGGACCATGTTCATCGGCGCGGTGCGATTTTCATCAGCACGCCATTTTCACGCGCAGCGGTCGATCGTTTGGTCAAGTTCGACGTCCCGGCCTTCAAGATCGGTTCTGGCGAGTGCAATAACTACCCGCTCGTCAAGTATATTGCCCGCTTCGGCAAACCTGTCATCATCAGCACCGGGATGAATTCCGTAGAGACGGTAAGGCCGACCGTGGAAATTCTTCGCAAGGCCCGTCTTCCGTTCGCGCTGCTTCACTGCACCAATGTCTATCCGACGCCTCCGGAACTGGTTCGGCTCGGAGCAATGCACCGGCTAAAGGAGGCATTTCCGGATGCCGTAATTGGATTATCTGATCATACTACCTCTAACTACTGCTGCTTGGGAGCGGTTGCTCTTGGCGCCTCGATACTGGAGCGTCACTTCACGGACAGCAGGGATCGGCCTGGCCCCGATATCGTATGCTCCATGGATGGAAAGGCCTTGGCCGAGTTGATAGAGGGCTCCAGAATCATTTTTTCCGCGCGTGGCGGAGAGAAGGGGCCGGTCGAGGCGGAAGGTCCGACGATTGCGTTTGCGTTTGCGTCTGTTGTGGCCATCGAAGACATCGAGCTAGGCCAAACGCTATGTGAGAAGAATATCTGGGTCAAGCGCCCTGGCGGCGGGGATTTCTCGGTAACTGATTATGAGACCTTGCTCGGAAAGGTCGCGATAGCGCCAATTCATCGCGGAACCCAGATAAAAAGAAGCGATGTCGACCTGAGGTGATCATGCAAAAAAAAAAGCGCAAGATCGTGTTTCTGACCGGAACACGCGCAGACTTTGGCAAGCTGAAATCACTGATGAGCAGGTTGCAGAACGATGACGATTTTGAAGTCCATGTTTTTGTCACCGGCATGCATATGCTGTCGAAGTACGGCTATACATGCGAGGAAGTGGAAAAAACGGGTTTCCGGAACATTTACAAGTACGTCAACCAGAATGCCAGCGACAGTATGGACCATGTCCTGGCGAAGACAATTGTCGGACTATCTGACTATGTGAAGGAAATTTCTCCTGACATGCTGGTAGTGCACGGTGATCGCGTCGAAACGCTCGCCGGCGCGTCAGTGGGGGCGTTAAGCAATATCCTTGTGGGGCATATCGAAGGCGGCGAGGTTTCCGGTACAGTCGATGAATTGATTCGCCATGCGGTCACCAAGTTGTCGAATATCCATTTCGTCGCAAATGAACGGGCGAAAGTGCGTCTCACTCAGTTAGGGGAGAGAGAAGATGCAATTCACGTGATAGGCTCTCCCGACATTGACATCATGAGCTCCAACACGCTACCGACGATCGGACAGGTGAGAAAACACTACGAGTTCAATTTTGGCAATTACGGAATTTTAATCTTCCATCCGGTTACCTCGGAAGTGGATGATCTGCAGCGACAGATCAGGATCGTCGTGGACCAGGTAATCGCGTCGGGCCAGAATTACATCGTAATCTATCCGAACAACGACTCCGGCACGGATATCATTCTGCGAGAGTACGTCCGCATGCACAATCTCCCGCGGATCAGAATCTATCCCTCGATGCGCTTCGAATACTTTCTCACCCTGTTGAAGCATGCGGATTTTATTTTGGGTAATTCGAGCGCTGGGGTGCGGGAGGCTCCTCACTTTGGCGTGCCGACTATTAATGTCGGCTCGCGGCAGTACAACCGGGTGAAATGCGATTCAGTGATTGATGTGGCCGTTGATCCAGAAGCGATCGCGCGGGCGATCGAACAGAGCTGGTCCACACCGAGACGCGCACGTACCCTGTTTGGGAACGGCGATAGCGCCGAGTCCTTTCATGCCATTGTCAGCAACCAGCTTTTTTGGGAGCGCGAGACACAGAAGTATTTTGTGGATCGAGTCATGTCATGAGGATAATTGCGCGTCTCGATGTCAAGAATGAATTTGTCATCAAGGGCATTCACCTGGAGGGTCTGCGCAAGGTCGGCAATCCCAATCAGTTGGCCAAGGCGTACTATGACGCAGGAATTGATGAAATAGTATTTGTCGATTGTGTGGCCAGCCTGTACGACCGAAACAACTTGTTTTCGGTAATTCGCAATGCTTCGAAAGAAGTGTTCGTGCCAATTACCATCGGTGGTGGCCTGCGCAGCATTGCCGATGTTGAAGAAGCGCTGGATGCCGGCGCCGACAAGGTGGCGATCAATACCGCTGCGGTTCGCGATCCGCGGTTAATCGAAGACGTGGCAAGGCGTTATGGAAGCCAATGCGTCGTCGCGTCTGTGCAGGCCAAGCGCACGGTGAACGGATGGGAGGCCTACATGGAAACCGGGAGAGAGAAGACCGGCCTGTCCGTGCTCGACTGGGTTGTGCGCCTGCAAAATCTTGGAGCGGGCGAACTTCTGGTGACTTCAGTCGATCAGGAGGGAACCAGATCGGGTTTCGATATTCCCCTTGCGCGAGCAGTGAATGAAGCAGTCACGATTCCTGTGATCGTGAGCGGCGGATATGGTCAGCAAAAACACTTGAACGACCTGCTATGCGAAACCGAGCCGAGCGGCTTGTGCTTTGCTTCAGTTCTTCACTACAAGACTGCCACGGTCAGCGATTTGCGGCGGTTCGTCGACGAGGCAAGTGCGAAATGTCAGAAATGAAGAACATTGTCGTACTCGATTATGGTCTTGGCAACGTGCGTAGCGTCAGCAACGCACTAAGCGCTGTCGGAGCCAATCCGCAGGTGTCCCGCAATGAAACGAATATCTTGCAGGCGGACGGCCTGCTAATTCCTGGCGTCGGGGCATTTCCCCATGCGATGGAAAGATTGGTGGAGGCAGGTCTCGGTGAACAGATTCGCAGGTTTATTGACAGCGGGAGGCCCGTCCTCGGCATCTGTCTCGGCATGCAGCTATTGTTCGAGCAAGGTACCGAGTTTGCCTTGACTAAAGGACTCGGCGTTATCGCAGGTACAGTGGATCGTATCCCGATCCGGCCGGATGAAGGTCGATTGCCGCATATTGCATGGTCCAGGGTACGCGCCACGAAACACGGAAGCGATAAGCTATTTGCCGGTTTATGCGAGGACGAATTGCGGTTCTATTTCGTTCATAGTTACGCCGCCATTGGGGTTCCGGTTGAACATGTGATGGGCACGGCAGAATACCTTGGGCAAGAGATAGTAGCCGTCGTGCAATGCGGTAATGTGTGGGGTACACAGTTTCATCCCGAGAAAAGCGGCCCGTCAGGGCTGCGATTATTAAAAAACTTTATCTCTTACTGTTAGGGCCTAGGGACATGAAGACCGAGAATGAGGGACAAGAACGTCTGCAGCAGGAGGCCAGCGCATTCGATCGACAAATAGAAGAGCGAATTGCAAACGGCCACATCCCAGACCTCAGACTGTCAAAGCCATGCGAATATTTTTATAACAACTCGTGGCGCCATCCGGCATACGTCAAGATCGATTTCTATGAGCAGTTTGAGGTGATCCGTGACGCTATTCTTGAAGGCCTGAACAGGAAACCGGATGAAATCCGCGTGCTGGAGGTTGGGTGTGGACCCGGTTATCTCAGCCTGGAGCTTTCCCGCGCCGGATTTCATGTTGTGGGCCTGGACATTTCGGAACGTTGTGTCGAGATCGCTTCGAAATTTGCGGATGAAGATCCGTGGATTGCACGACGCGGTTCTTTGGAGTACATGGCAGGAGACTTCCATTCCCTGCCAAAGCTGGAAAAAGAGTCGTTTGATGTCGTGGTGTTTCTCGGGGCGCTCCATCATTTCCAGGATCAGTCCGCCACTCTCAAGAAAGCAAAAGATCTCCTGAGGCAGCATGGACTGGTCATTGCCCATGAGCCGGCAAGAGACAGAGTCACGCCGGCGCATGCTGCATTCATGCATTTACTGAGCTCGATACTTTCTCTTAATAAAAATTTTTACAAACATCAGGAACTCGTGGTCGATCGAGGCCAGTTGCTGCATGAGGTGGGTAGGATATACAACCTCCTGAGATATGAAAGTGAAGACGGAGAGAAGACGCAATCGATCAACGACAATGAAGCAGGTTTCGCTGAAATGTACCCGGAACTAAGCGGTGCATTCCAGCAGATTCGCTTTGAGTGGAGATATTCTTTTTTTCATGAGTTTATTGGCGGACTTCGGTTTGACGAAGAAACGAATGTGCGCGTGGCCCGGTTTTTGAAAGAAATGGATCGCATTCTGGTAGAGACTGAAGCCTTGCCGGCAACGGAATTCCTTTTTGTTGGGCGAAAGGTGATGGAAGTATGAGTACCGCCTATTTTGGTCTTCCCGAGACCGTCATTTTTTGCAAGCACTGTGTCATTTCCAATCAGCGCCCGAACTCGACTGTCGAGTTCAAGCATACGCCGAGTGAAAAGAAAGCGACGATCGGCTTCGACGAGGAAGGCGTATGCGACGCATGCCGATACCACGAAGTGAAAGAGAAGCAAATCGATTGGGAGAAGCGTGAGCGGGCCCTGATTGAACTGCTGGATAAACATCGCCGCAACGACGGCGGCTATGACATCGTTGTGCCAGGCAGTGGCGGAAAGGACAGTGCCTACACTGCGCATGTCCTGAAGTACAAGTACGGGATGAACCCGCTCACCGTCACATGGGCACCGCATAAATACACTGAAATCGGATGGAAGAATTTCGAAAACTGGATGCACGTTGGAGGGCTCGACAATATCCTCTTCACGCCTAATGGGCGCTTGCATCGCTACCTGACCCGGCAGGCATTCCTGAATTTGCTGCATCCATTTCAGCCGTTCATTGTCGGCCAGCGCATTATTGGTCCGCTGATGGCAGCTAAGTTCGGTGTCAAGCTCGTCATGTACGGAGAGAATCAGGCTGAGTACGGTAATAACACCGACGAGAACTACACCCCGACAATGGACCGCAAGTTTTTTTCAGTCGGAAAGAGTACAGAGATGATCCTGGGCGGCAAGTCAATTAAAGACATTATCGCGGAAGGTCAATTTACGCTGAACGACTTTGCGCCTTACATCCCGCCGAGCGCCGATTATCTCGAAAGCAAGGGAGTCGAGGTGCATTATCTTGGCTATTACCTGAAATGGGATCCCCAGGAATGCTATTACTATGCAGTCGACAATACAGGATTCCAGTCTAATAGCGAACGGACTGAAGGGACATACTCCAAGTACAGCAGCATTGACGACAAGATCGACATGTTCCACTACTACACAACCCTAATCAAATTCGGTATTGGTCGCGCCACTTATGACGCAGCCCAGGAGATTCGCAACGGGAAGATCACCAGAGAAGAAGGGGTGCATCTCGTTCATAAATACGACCAGGAATTCCCGCAGAAGTATTTCAAGGAATTTCTTGATTACATTGATATCTCGGAGGAAGAATTCTTTTCGACAGTCGATAAATTTCGCTCGCCGCACTTATGGGAATGCAGGGATGGAAAGTGGAGTTTGAGGCACCAGGTAAGCTGATTCAAGGAATTGGCCTCTTTAATCCACGCGTGCCTTCAAGCGGGTTCAGCTGGCGCCGCCTCAGAGAAGTCCATCTGCCAGTGTTTCGTGTTTTTGGCGGCACTGCGGATGCTTCAGGTCGAGCCGGCTCTTTTCATGCCGCAATGCTGAAGCACGCTGCCCGATGCATTTTCAATGTTTCCGCTCTACTCGCGCCAACGTAATGCGCGAAACGGGGCGACCTGCCCGACGCCCATTTCCTTTGATTGCCAAACCGATGATCAATGGTGGCATGTGCTGTTGCGGAACAAACCGATGACCCAAGGGCATCGCTTAAAGAAAGCCGGGCTCTCACGGAAAAATCGAAAGGAAAGCTGATGAACTATTCCAAGAAAAATAACACAAGCAAAGCCGACCTTGTTTTTCATAAGGCTTTTGCCGCGCATAACGCCGGGAAGCTCATCGAGGCAGAGAGGCTGTATCGTGAGGCGATGAAAATAATGCCATCCGATATAGAGACACTGTATTTGCTGGGGACAGTTTGCAGCCAGCAAGGAAAATGGGACGACGCAGTCAAATATCTGAAACGAGCCCTGGTCATCACGCCGGATCATCCGGAAGCATTGAATAATCTGGGGCAGACTCTGAGCGAAATCGGGCAATTGAGCGAGTCCCAGGCATGTTTCGAGAAGGCCTTGGAAGTTCGGCCAGATTACGCGGATGCACACAGCAATATTGGCGGCGTGTTGAAACAACTGGGCCAGTTGGACTCGGCTGAAACCCACTTGAGAAGGGCGCTGCAATTGAATCCCGGCCTGGCAAACGCGCATTACTATCTTGGGCTGGTGTTATCGGAGAAGGACCGTTTTGCAGAGGCGGCCGAATGTTTCTTGCGAGGCCTTCAATTAAAGCCTGATAACGAATTCGCTTATTGCGACCTTGGCATCATCTACAAGATCTGGGGGCGGCACGAGGACGCGCGAACCTGCCTTGAGCGAGCGTTATCGCTGAAAGCAGACTATGCCAGCGCATTGAACAATCTGGGAGCGGTTCTCGAAGAGATGGGGTTGCTGGGTGATGCGCTCGCAAGATATGAGCAAGCGATAAGGTTGAATCCGGAAGATGTCACTCCCCAGTGGAATCTGGCATTCTTGTTCCTCCGGCAGGGCATATTGAATCGAGGCTGGGAAGCGCATGAACGGCGATTCGAAATGGGAATGGCGACCAGGCGATTCCCATTTTTCCCCGAGTGGGACGGATCCTCGCTGGAGGATAAAACGATTCTGATTTATGCCGAGCAAGGGTTGGGTGACGAGATTCTCTTCGCTTCATGTTTCCCGGACATCATTGCAAAGGCCAGGCATTGCGTGATTGAGTGTGCGCCGCGTCTGGCAACATTGTTTGCTCGCTCCTTTCCTGCGGCGACCGTACGTGGTTCGGCTCGGGACCACGTCGGTTGGCTTGCGACAGTGCCGAATATTGACGTACAGATAGCCGCGGGTAGTCTTCCACGATTTATCCGGCCGACTGTGGAAAGTTTTCCGAAGGCGCCTCAATATCTGAACCCGGATCCGCAGCGGGTCGAATACTGGCGCGCTCGACTGTCTGCCTTGGGGCCGGAACTGAAGATCGGCATATGCTGGCGCAGCGGTCTTTTAAAGGGTGAGCGTCTCAAGCAATACAGCAAACTTACCCAGTGGGACCCTATCTTCCGGGTGCCTGGGGTGCGCTTCATTAATCTTCAATATGATGAATGTTCGGCAGAACTGCGTGAGGCCGAGGAGAAGTTTGGGGTAACTATTACCAATTTCCCGGATATCGACCTGCGCAACGCGATCGATGATTCGGCCGCACTTACCGCAGCCATGGACCTGGTCATTACTGCCGGTACTGCGGTTGCCGAGATCGCCGGTGCGCTAGGCGTGGTCGTATATCGCCTCGACTTTTACGGGAAAGCATTCGAGTCTCTAGGTACCGACAGGATGCCTTGGCATCCGACAATGAAACTGATTGGACAGACATCGCTTGGCGACTGGGATACCGCACTTGCACTGGCTGCGGACGCTCTCGAAAGCAAGGTGAAGGGTAACGAGGATAAGGCCCAATATGTACCCTTGACCGACGGTGCAGAGATTGCTGTAAGCGGTCCACTGGACGAACTTGCCACCTATGTGTTGAAGGAATCGCAAGCCTGGTTTGATCGTGAGTATGAATTCGTGCTGAGCATTGCGCAGCCTGGCATGCGTGTCGTCGATGTCGGCGCCGGCGTGGGCGCATATGCAATTCCAATAACGCGTCGAATTCCCGGCGGTTTCCTTTGGGCGAGAACGACTACATCTGCTGCGACTAATCTGCTCATGAAGTCACGCCTGCGCAATCGCCTTGAGAACAGCATGAACGTTGCGATAGTCGCGCAGAACTTCTCGCTCGACGTCGAAATGGATTTGCATGGTCTCGATGACATTGCATTTGTACGAGTGGCCGCGGAAGTATGCAAGCGGGATTTGTTTGCCAGCAGCACACGGTTTTTCTCGGTAAATTCACCGTTGCTCATGTTTGGAATCAAGGCTGGGGCGGATTTTGATTTCACGGTGACTGAATGGCTCAATATGCATGGCTTTGGGATCTATCGACTTGTCCCGGGCCTTAATCTGCTGGTGCCGTGTGATTCGTTGGAGGAACTGGATGCTTATTCCCTGAACCTGTTTGCCTGTAAGCCGGATAGAGCTGCAATGCTGGAGCAGCAAGGGGTTCTGGTTCGTCAATGTCCTGCGATGGGTAATTTGCCAGGCATCGAGCCCCGATATTGGGAAGCGCATATCAGGGACTTGCCCTATGCGGTTGACACGGTTGCCGGCTGGAGTAACGCGCAGGCAAAGGACAAGCACTGGGAGATCTATTGGATTGCATTGAATTTATATGCCATGACAAAAATGGCGGATCGGTCCACAGCCGAGCGGCTGGCCTGTCTCCAGTCTGCTGCCGACATCATGACCGATTTATTGAAGGAAAGTGCTAATTTGCCGCGGTTGCTGACGTTCTGCAGGATACTGACGGATCTTGGCAGACGTGAAGCAGCGGTACGCCTGCTGAACAAGGTTTGCGAACTGTTGAACTCAGGGATGGACCGTAGGTGCGACGAGCCTTTCCTCGCACTCACGGACGCCTTTGCGCAGATTAATCCGTGCAACCGGATGAACGAATGGGTCGTGGCGATGATCCTCGCGCAGCGCGAACATTTACGCGCATTCTCGACGTTCTTTACTGGACAGGAATCTCTCCCGGTGTTCGAGGAAATCGAGGCCTTGGGATTCCTGGATGCGCAGAGTGAGCGCGGCATGGCGCTGATAAAGGCACGATTTTCCATGACATGAATGGGCGGCGCACATCGAAATGAACGTAAGCAAAATAGGGCGCAACGATCCTTGTCCATGCGGAAGCAAGAAGAAATACAAGCAGTGTTGCCTGCAGAAGGAACTGACCAGCACGGCTACAGGCCCTGTGGCAGGTTTGTCGGTACCGGCTGCGGTCCAATCGATCGTCAGCCATCTTCAGGCGGGGCGGCTTTCGGAAGCAGAGAGCATTTGCACCCAGGTTCTGCAGGTCGACGCACGCAATGGCGATGCGCTTCACTACCTGGGGTTGATCGCGCATGAACGCGGAGACTGTAGTGCGGCCGTCGAATTGATCGAGAGCGCGATCGCCGCAAGTCCTGAGGACCCCTTTGCGTACTGCAACCTGGGGAATGCGCTGCTGGCGCTTGGCCGGCTGGAAGAGGCGCTTTGCCGCTACGCGAGAGCGATCGAACTCAAGCCGGATTTCGTCGCAGCCCAGTACAACTGCGGCAGTGCATTGCTTGATCTGAAACGGCATGCGCAGGCGCTCGAGAGCTTCGACCGGGCGTTGCGTATCACGCCGGACTTCCCCGAGGCGCTCGGCAATCGCGGAAACGCATTGCGGGAGCTTGGGCGCCATGCGGAAGCATTGGACAGTTACGATCGTGCGATCAAGCTCAAGCCGGCGGACGAAATTGTACTGAACAATCGAGGGCTTTCGCTGCACGGGCTGCGCCGCTTCGAGGGGGCCGCCGCATGCTTTCGCAAAGCGCTGCAAATTCGCTCAACCTATGCTCCCGCGCACAACAATCTGGGCAATGCATTGTGCGAGTTGAGGCAATTCGATGCGGCGGTGGAAAGTTATCGCACAGCGCTCGCAATTCAGCCAGATTACACAGAGGCACTCTACAATCTCGGCATCGTGATGCAACACCTGAAACGGATCGACGATGCGGTCGCATGTTATCACGCCGCACTTGAGATCGCGCCGAATAGCGTCAATGCCTGGAATAACCTTGGTGCAGCGCTCCAGTGTCTCAGGCGTTACGATGAGGCGGCGGCGTGCTATCAACGGATACTCGATATCGATCCTGCGCATCGGTATGCATTTGGCATGCGCGCAAACTGCGCATTGAATGCCTGTGACTGGGACGCATTGGACCACTATGCGCCACAGCTGCGTGAGCGGCTTTACACTGGCAGTGATGTGCTGATGCCGTTCCATTTCCTTGGTTTGTCAAATTCGCCTGCTGACCAGCTGGCATGCGCAAAAAAGTATCTGCGCGATTGTCTTCCCGATCTGCCTTTGCCGCTCTGGAACGGGGAACGCTATTCTCACGAACGGATCAAAGTCGCCTATCTTTCCGCCGACTTCCATGAGCATGCTACGTCCTACTTGATGGCCGAGCTTTTTGAACTGCACGACTCGACGCGCTTTGAAACCATCGGCATATCTTTCGGCCCCGACGACCAGTCGCCGATCCGGGCCCGGATCGCGGCAGCGTTCGATCGATTTTTCGATGTGCGGACGACAAGCGACGCAGAGGTGGCCAGACTGTTGCGTGAGCTGGAAGTAGATATCGCAGTCGACTTGAAGGGATATACGCAGGATGCGCGGTTTGGCATTCTTGCGCATCGGCCGGCGCCGATTCAGGTCAGCTACCTCGGCTATCCCGGTACGATGGGAGCGGGATTCATAGACTACATCATCGCGGACAAGACGGTGCTGCCGCTCGATCAGCAACCCTATTTCACGGAGAAAATCGTCCATCTTCCCGATTGCTATCAGGTCAACGACACAAAAAGGGCGGCTGCACAGATCAAGCTGACGCGTGGCGAGTTCGGGTTGCCGGACGAAGGCTTTGTTTTTTGTTGCTTCAACAATAATTACAAGATCACGCCGGATGTCTTTGCAATCTGGATGCGATTGCTGCGAGACGTTGAAGGAAGTGTATTGTGGCTATTGCATGACAACGATCTGGCAGCAAGCAATCTGCGCAAAGAAGCTCGCGCGCACGGAGTTGATCCTGCACGTGTTGTGTTTGCGCAGCGGGCGAAACCAGATGCGCATCTGGCGCGTCATCGGCTGGCAGACCTGTTTGTCGATACCCTGCCGGTCAACGCGCATACAACAGCAAGCGACGCTTTGTGGATGGGATTACCGGTGGTGACCTGCCTTGGCTCTGCTTTCGCCGGGCGGGTGGCAAGCAGCCTGGTCGCGGCTGCAGGCCTGGGTGAATTGGTGGCGGAAAACCTTGAGCAATACGAAACAATCGCGTTAACCCTGGCAAGCAATCCGGTGCAGCTTCAGGAATTGCGTACGAAACTGGACCGCCACGTGCATGAATGCGCGCTCTTCGACACGAACCGGAGCCGGCAGCATCTGGAAACGGCTTACCGTGCGATGTGGGAAGAGTGGCAGGAGGCGATCTGACTGTTGACTGAGTGGGGCGTGAGTGTGCGCAAGCCGCGAGATCTAGGCGCACACAAAAGCGGACAAACTGATGCTAACGGTCCGTCACGCCCCAATTTACGGTTTCCGCCAGACACTCGCCGCCGATCGCCGTGGCAAAAGCGGCAAATCGAGAGGTGTGAAGGACCACTAGGCTTGTTCGTATGCCTGCTTCAGTTTTTTGCCTGTGCTGATGCTTTTGAGGGATTTCTGCATCTCGGCCATCCAGGCTTGAGTCAGCCGGCGCGTTTCGTTATCGGCGTCGAGAATGCTGCGAATCAGTTCGGCCTTTCTTGCCGCATGCTTTCCATCCCATGCGGACTGGTCTCCCTGTCGCAGATCTTTTTCAACTCCAGCCCGCGACTGCTCGAGTTGAACCAGCCTGTCCCATTCGCCTTTTCGAGCGGCGTCCAGCATGTTTTGGGAAATACGCTGCATCTCTTCGTAACGGCCGAGCCATGCGGCCCTGGTAATGGTCATTGGGAACTCAATTTAGACAGACTAGCCAATTGCTGCGTCAGGAAGCTACTCGTCGTAGTCATTTGACCGACCAGTTGATCGAGCGCGGTGAACTGCGCACGGTAATGCTTCTCGGTCGCGGTCAGACGGACGTTCAGTTCATCGGCCTGCTTTTGAAGGTCGGCGATGCTCTTGTTCGCGCTGTCGGTGCTGCTGGCGATCGGCCCTGTGCTCGACAGGAAACTGTCTAGCAGCTGACTCAGGTTGTAGCCGTAGCCGCGCGAATAATTCAAGGTTCCGCGCGAGCCGGCGGAGCCACCAAGGATCTGGACGTTCAGGTCACCGGCGGAATTACTGCTTGCGCTGCCGGCGGTCTCGGTCGGGGCGGCTCCAAAAATATTGGTGCTGGCGCTGCCGCCGGAAATATGCACGGTGGAACCGGTGCCGCTGCCGTTCGACGTGATCGTGAACACGTCGCCGCTTTGCGTGACCGATACTGATTTGCCCGCTGTAGAGAAGGTATCCTTGGTGTTGATGGCGGACTGTATCTGCGATGCGAGAGCGCTTGCTGAATATGTCCCCGCAGCCAGGGTCACCGTGGCGGTGACCCCGTCCACGGAAAGCGTCAACTGGTCGTTGACGCCGGTTGAAATCGTCGTCACCGTGCTGTTGGTCTGTGTAGCACCGAGCAGATTGCTCACGCCATTGCCGCTGACGCCACCGACTGCGGACGCGGCGCCGAACGTGTTCGATGTGATGCTGATGATGCCGCCGCTCTGACCCACCGTGACTTGTCCCGATTGTCCTGCGGTTGTTAATGCATTGTTGATCTGCGTTTGAACTTCCGCCGCCAGTGTGTCGGAGGTGTAGCTTCCAGCAGTGAGAGTAGCCGTGATCGGCGCCGCGCCGTCGACAGCCAGCGTAATCGTATCGTTCACGCCGGCGGTGATCGTCAAGCCCGCGGCGGCCGAACCGATCCGTTGGGCCTGCGTGCCTTTGTCCGATCCTGCCACCTTGCCCTGCAGGCCCGTCGTGCCGATGAGACTCTGGCCAGAGCCCCTGGCCGCAATGCCGTTGATGGTGCCCGCGACATCGAGACCGGCTGTTGCGGTCGGAGCCGATCCAAACAGGTTCGTGATGCCATTGCCGCCGCTGACGCTGACTGCGGAGGAGGAGCCGTATTTGCTTGACGTGATGGTCAGGACATCGCCGCTCTGTTTGACGCTGACGCTGGCGCCGGAGAGCGAAAACGCTGGCGTGCCGTTAACCGCCGCCTGGATTTGCGCGGCCAGCGTGTCGGAAGTATAGGTGCCCGCGGCCAGCGTCACGGTTGCCGTGACCCCATTCAACGTCATCGTCAATTGATCGTTGACGCCGGTCTTGATGATGGCGACAGTCGAATTGGTGGGCGCGCCGCCAAGCAGGTCTGTTGCTCCGTTACCGGTGACGGAGCCGATGCTCGATGCCGAACCAAAACTGTTCGAAGTGAGACTAATCGTTCCACTGCTTTCCGTGACCGTCACCCGGCTGCTCTGGCCTGCGGTTGTCAGCGCATTGTTGATCTGTGTCTGGACTTCGGCTGCGAGCGTCGCGGCCGTATAGGAGCCGGCCGTCAGTGTGGCCGTAATTGGGGCGCCACCATCGACCGGCAGCGTGATCGTATCGTTGACACCTGCCGTGATCGTGGTATTGGCGGCAACGGATCCCGTCTGGCGGGCTTGCGTCGCCTTGTTCGAGCCCGCGACGTTGCCTTGCGTCGCTAGGCTTGTGACCGAGACGGCATAGCTGCCAGGCTGGGAATTGCTGCCCGAGCTCACGTAGCTCACCAGACTGTCAGTCGTTTTGCCATAAGCCGAGAACAACTGCGCGAAGTCGCCGAAATTGCTGGACAGCGCGCTTTGCAGCTTGGCGTTGTCGACCGTCAGCGAGCCGTCCTTCTGGTATGCAACGCCGATCTGCGACAGGTTGGTGATGGTGTTGTTGCCAAGGCCGGAAAGTGCGGCACCCAACGTGGAACGCAGGCGCGTCTGGATCGCCTGCGTCGCGCTGTCGCCCAGCAGAAGGCCACCTGTCTTGGTCGTGGCGTCGTAGCTCGTCAATTTGTCGAGCGTGGAATTGAGATCGTTGTAAGCACCGACAAAGCCGATTACGGCCGTTGTTACCGCGGACGTGTTGTTCGACAGTGCCAGATTGGCGCTGGAGTTGGCCTTGGCGAGATTCAGCGTGACGCCGGAAATCGCGTCGGTCACGGTGTTGGACGCGCTCGTGATCGAGATCCCGTTCACTGTCAGCGAAGCGTTCTGTGCCGCGGTTGCCTGGGTGAGGTTTTGCGTACCGGTGGGGTCGTAGCCCAGCAGGTTCGTGATCGACGCATCGCCCCCGCTAGAAGTGATCTTCATGCTCTTGGACAGCCCGGTATTGCTGGATGCAAGCACGAGGTGATAGGGCGATGTGGCGTTGCCGTCATTTACGATCGAGGCAGTCACGCCGATGTGCGCGGCATTGATGGCGTCGCGGATGCCCTGGAGCGAGTTGTTCGTGCTGTCGATCACCACGGTGCCGGTGGCTTGCGTCGCGTCCTGGCTAAAGCTGGCGCCGGCGTAGACGCCGTTCGTCAGGGTTCCGCCGCTGATCGTGCCGAACTGGAACGTGAGCGTGGTCGAGGTGCCGGTGCCGATGGAAGACGTCGTGCTGGATTGTGCGGCGGAGGATAGCGACTGCGCCTGCGCCAGCGTGCCTACCGAGACTGAATAATTGCCTGCAACCGCCGAACTGCTGGCACTGGCCGTGAACACGGAACTGTCGGAAGAGATCGCGTTCAAGGTCTGGAACGTCGACGGTGACGCCAGTGATGTCACGGCATTCTGGAAGGACGACAAGGCGCCTTTGAGGGTGCCGTATGCCGAGAGCTTGGCCTGATAGCTCGCTTCCTTCTTCTGCAGCACGGTCAACGGCTGGCTGTCGACCGACATCAGCTTGGCGACGATGCCGTTGACGTCGAGATTGGAACCTATGCCAGGGGATGAAATGGTTGCCATGCAACTCTCCTTGGATTCGCGGCGCACTTTTGCCGATACTACGCCATCATATCTCCGGGATGGCAGCGCGCAAGGGCAAAAAAGGGCGAAATTCGCCCGGTTGTTCCGCGGTTGGCCGGCACGCGATGCAGCGCGGTCGCCGGTGTGTCGGAGGTGTATTCGACCGACGGCCGTACCGCAGGGACGCCGACGTCATGTCGAACTTCTTCCGGTCCGTCGAAAAGCCTGGCACACGTGCCATCTTCAGAGCGTCTGTGAAAATATCGTCGTACCCATCGCATCGGGCGGCCGGCATTTTCACGGGCGTTCTAGGAAAAATCCCGGCCGAAACTTCCGGCCGGGATCGTTACGCCGTTACTGCGCTGTCTGTTAGCCGCGGAGCAGGGCCAGCACGCCGTTCGGGAGGCTGTTCGCTTGCGCGAGCATCGCCGTACCGGCTTGTTGCAGGATCTGGCCGCGGGTCAGGTTGGCGGTTTCAGCCGCGAAGTCCGCGTCGGTGATCCGGCTGCGTGCTGCAGTCAGGTTTTCCGAAACGTTCTGCAGCGAGGACACCGTCGACAGGAAGCGGTTTTGGATCGCACCGAGGTTCGCACGGCTCGAGTTGACCGAGCTGATCGCATTGTCGATCGCCACGATCGCGTCATTGGCGCCTTTTGCGGTCGATACGTCGACGGTTGACAGTGCCTGTCCGGTGCGTCCTGCGCCGTAGGTGCCGGCTGCCAGCATGCCCCGCGAGGACAAGGTGTTGCCGGTCGTGCCTTCAGCAACGGTGAACGACTTGGACGAACTGAGGCTGAAGGTGCCGTAGGTTGTCGTTGCGACCACGCCGGTAGTGGCGGAGGTAAATGCCGTACCGCTTGTGGAATTGAGCGCAGCCACGATGTTGCGACCATCTGCAGCCACCAGCTTGACGCCGTTTGCGGAGGTGCCGCCATCAACTGCGATCACACCGGTGCGGCCGGAAATCGCATTGATCGCAGTGACAACCGCAGTGCGATCGGACGAAGCCGTGCCAGTCAGCGTGATCGATGCCGTGGTTTGACCGTTGATGGTAATCGTACCGACACCATCGCTGGAGGTCATTGCTGCGCCGGTTGCATTATTGGCATTGGCCGTTGCCGTCACACCGGTCTGCGAGGAAATCGCATTAATGGCGGCAACCTTGGAAATCGCGCTGAAGGTGTTGCCAGCGGTCGATGACGTGTCGTAGCTCGACAGGGAAGCGCCGACCAGCACGCCATTGATCTTGATATCACCCGCACTGAACGCGGCAGCTTGTCCGGTTGTTGTGGACGCATAGGCGGTTTGCGTCGAGTACGTACCGGCATTCAAACCTGCATTCGCGATGCCAGTCGTATCGGTGACTACAATTGCCTTGTTGGAGCTGAGCGTGTATGTGCCGTAGGACGTGCCTGTCGTTACGCCGGTGGTGCTCGAGGTAAATGCACCGCTTGCGGAGTTGAGCACAACATTAATATTGCGGCCGTCCGCTGCCATCAATTTGATGCCGTTGGCAGAAAGGCCTGTGTCCACAGCTGTCACACCGGTCTGGCCGGAAATGTCATTAATGGCCTTCACGACGGCTGCGCGATCGATCGTGCCATCGGCGCCGGCCATCGTAACCGTTGCGGTCGTCACACCGTTGACGGTCAGTGTGCCAGTACCAGCTGTCGCCGTATGGGAAGCGCCTTGTGCGATGTTGGCGTTGACCGTTGCGGTAACGCCAGTTTGCGCGGACGATGCGTTGACTGCGGCTGCCTTGGCGATTGCGCTGGCGGCACCACCGGTCGTCGATGCCGTATCGTCGGTAGCGGACGAAGCGCGGATCGACACGCCATTCAGGATCATGTCGCCGCCGGACAGTGCCGTGCCGTTGTTGGATGCGCTCAGCGAAGCGGATTGTGTTGCACCGAGCTTCGTGATCTGCGCGCTGTCCATCGAAACGGAAATGGTCTGGCCAGAATTGGCGCCGACCTGGAAGGTCTGGCCGCTGAACGAGCCGTCGAGCAGATTGATGCCGTTGAATTGGGTCGAGCTGGATACGCGGCCGATTTCGGACACGAGCTGCGACACTTCGTTCTGGATCGAAGCGCGGTCGGCATCACTGTTGGAACCGTTGGCTGCCTGCACCGCCAGGGTACGCAGACGCTGCAGGTTGTCGCCGATGGAGGACAAGGCGCCTTCAGCCGTTTGCGCAAGCGAGATTGCGTCGTTGGCGTTACGCGAAGCCTGGTCCAGGCCGCCGATCTGCGCATTCATGCGCTCCGAAATGGCCAGGCCGGCGGAGTCGTCCTTCGCGCTGTTGATGCGCAAACCGGAGGACAAGCGCTGCAATGCCGAATTCAGCGAATTCGACGACTTGTTCAGGTTATGCTGCGCATTCAAGGACGCCAGGTTGGTGTTGATAATTGAAGCCATTTTGTTTCTCCTGTAATGGTCCGATGGTCACCGGCTTGTTCGATTTCACCTTGGTTTGCGTTCGAAATTTCCCTGACGCGAACCGCTTATGATCCCTTTATCGGACAAGATCGGAAAAAGTTTAGGCTTTCTTTTCGCTTAATCCTTTTCTGGTCTCGCCGAAACCTGGCCGGCTAAGCTCTGTTTCGGACATCCACGAAAAACCTTGAGCCTTGAAATAAAAATACCGGAGGAAAAGGGGAGCGGCTGGCCGGAAAATGCCGGAAAACCAAGCTGTTCGGGCTTCCCTGCCTGCGAGGAGCGGCAATGGGCGGACGATGAAAAAGAAGCAGGGCTAAAGTTTGTCGAAACGCTGCCGTTATTCACCCGCTTTTTGCGGTGGCCTGCGCACACGCAGCGGGAAAAGCCTGTCCGGCATCTCCATGGCGCTTTCCCAGAAAATGCTGAGCAAGGCTGCAGGCCGGAAGTTTGGCCGATTTGATCACTCGGCCGCCACCACCCGATTCTTCCCCGCCTTCTTCGCCTTGTACAAAGCCTCATCCGCCCGCTTGATCATCGATTCTTGATCCTCACCCGGCGCACGCAGCGCCACGCCGGCACTGAAGGTAATCAGCAGCCGCTGGTTGTCATACATGAAAATCTGCTTGGTCAGTTCCCGCTGCACACGCGTGACGGTCTGCATCGCGTCCTGCAGCGAGGTTTCCGGCAGCACGATCATGAATTCCTCGCCGCCGAAACGGGCGATGACGTCCAGCGTGCGCAGGGTGTCCTTGACCACCTTCACCAGGTGGATCAGCGCCTGGTCACCGGCGCTGTGGCCGTGCGTGTCATTAAGGCGTTTGAAGTCGTCCAGGTCGAGCATGGCGATGCAGAGCGGGGACTTGCGGCGGTCGGCGCGTGACATTTCTCGCTCCAGCACATCATCGAGGCCGCGCCGGTTGAGACTGCCGGTCAGCTGGTCTTCGCGCACCAGTTCGCTCATCTGCACGAGCTTTGATTCTAGATCCTGGATGCGCGTTTCCGCGTTCTGAACTTCGTGGCGTGCGGCCATCATCTCGTCGCGCGAGCGCAAGGCTTCTTCCTGAGCGAGCTTCGTATCGCGCATGACATCCTTGAGGATGCTGTTGAGTTCGATGATGCCCTTGGCCTGGCTGATCTTTTGCGAATACTGGTCGATCTTCTGGTGGAAATTGCCTGCGCTGGTGGCGACTGCGCCGAGGCGATCGACGAAGGTCATCATCATGTTCTTCACCGTGACCTTGGCTTCGGCCAGGCTGTGCTTGAGCATGCTCTGCTTGTAGATCACTTCCTTGAGGCTGCGCGTGGCGTCCATCAGGGCGCTGTGCGTGATCGGCCCCGCGAGCAATTCCTGCACGCTGCTGATCTGGCCGCTGAGCCAGGAGTCATCTTCGAGCAGTTCGCTGACGTTTTCCAGCAGCAGCTTGAACAGGCGCAGCAGCAGTTCGTGCTCTTCGGCCATATCCTCGCTCTTGAGCTCGACCTTGAAGCAGAGCTGCTTGAGGCGCGTGCTGATGTCCATGAGCGCCTGTTCGGTGTGCGCATCCTTCACCGCTTCGGCCAGCCGCTCGGATTCTTCCTGCAGGGCAGGCGTGCCGCGCAGCAGGGAGCCGACGGCCAGTGACAACGTGCGCGTAAGCAGTTCGCGCAGCATTTGCATCTGGCGGCTTTCATCCATTGGTGATGAAGCTGCGGGTGGAGGCGCGGCGGGCTTTGTCGTGGCGTGAGGCGCGCTGGCATCGTCGACCAGAGGGATGGATGTGCTGCGCCTGGCCGGTAGCGGGTCATCGACCAATGGAATGGCGCGCGATCGTGCTGCTGTCGCCGGCTCCTCGTCCACCAGCGATATGCCGGAAGCAGGGCGGGGCGCGGTCGGCTTCTCCGGCGTTTTCGCGGCAGCGGCCTTGACGGTCGCGGCGGTGAGTTCGGTTGACAGCCTGACATGCTTCTCCAGCAGACCGGTGAGCTGCTTTCCGCATTCCTGCCAGTCGCGGTCGTCGAGTGCGCGCTTCATCGTCGCGGAAAGGGGCGCGATGTCTTCGGTGGCGTTGGCGAGGTTGGCGACGAACTCCGCCAGGATCTTTTCTGCGCTCGACTGCTTGCTCTTGCCGAGGATCTCGTCGTAGATCTCGCGGTAGGCATCCGGCGTAGGGGCAATGCGGCGCGTCGCCAGGCGTCGAAACGCTTCGCGCGCGACGTCAGCGGGACTTTGCTGTTCCGGTTTTTGTGTTTTTTCTTGCATGGGTGCGTTCTGCGGGGCGCGGTGTGTGTGGCCCGGGGCAAGGAGCAATACTATCCTTCTTGAAGCACCAGCGATAGAGAAATTAGGAGATTGAAAACCAACCTACTCTTGGTTTTCGGTGTGGAGTGTAAAGTGCTGCTGGCCGGCGCGGCGCTGGAAGCGGCGCGCCGACTGATCGATATGCATTTGCCAACGCTGCGTGGCATTCCATCCCCTGGGCAGGGGATGGGGATCATTCCACCAGGTGGTTCTTGATCGCGTAGTGCGTCAGTTCCGCGTTGTGGCGCATCTTCATTTTCTGCAGCAGGCGCGAGCGGTACATGCTGATTGTCTTGACCGACAGCGTCAGGTCGGCCGCAATGTCGCTGACTGTCTTGCCGGACGCGATCATGATCAGCGTCTGGTATTCGCGATCGGACAGCGTTTCGTGCGGCGGCACTTCGCGGTTCTCGTCGCCGACCTGGTTGGCGAGTTCCTGCGCGAGCGCCTGACTGATGTACTTGCGGCCGGCGGCAACCTGGCGAATGGCGTCAACCAGCTCCGCGGGAGCACTCTGCTTGTTCAGATAGCCGGAGGCGCCGGCCTTGAGCGAGCGGATCGCATACTGGTCCTCGCGATGCATGGACAGCATCAGCACCGCCAGCTTGGGCGCATCCTTCTTCACCTGTTTGAGGACCTCGATGCCGCTCTTGTCCGGCATCGATATGTCGAGCAGGAGCACATCGGAGTCGCCGTTGCGGGCGAGCTTGATGGCGTCATGGCCGTTTTCGGCGTCGCCGGCGACGACCATGTCCCCGGTATCCGCGAGGATCTGCCGCAATCCCTCGCGCACGATCGCGTGGTCGTCGGCAATCAGGATTCTTATTGTTTCGCTTGCTGTCATAATGCTACTTTCAGATGGTCATTCCGATAATGGAATCTTGAGCGCTACTTCGGTCCCTCCCTCGGGAGCGTTGCTGACCGACAGATTCCCCCCTAGCGCATTTGCTCGCTCCACCATGCCGCGGATGCCGAATGACTTCGGCTTCAGACGGTCCTTGGTTGCGATGCCGCAGCCGTTGTCCGTAACTACCAGGCGAACGTTGCGGTTGGTGCGCGCCAGCCGGACTGTTACCCGGCTGGCATTCGCGTGTTTCCCGATATTGGTAAGCGCTTCCTGAAAAATGCGAAAAAGCGCCGTGGCTTGATCTGGATGAAGATCGATTTCTTTCTTGTTCGATGAGAATTCGCACGCAATGCCGAACTGCTTCTCGAATTCCTTGGCTTGCCAACCTGCCGCTGCGACGATCCCGAAATCGAGAATGCTGGGGCGCAGATCCATCGAAATGCGATGCACTGCTTCGATGGTGCGATCCACCAGCGCGTCGACGTAGTTGGCCTTGTCGCCCAGTGCGATGTCTTCCGCGGGCAGGCGCTTTTTCACCAGCGCCAGTGCCATCTTGATCGCGGTCAGGTTGCCGCCGAGGTCGTCGTGGATTTCGCGCGCGATGCGCGTGCGTTCCTTTTCCTTGACCGTCTCGACGTGCGCCGAGAGTTCAGCGAGCTGCGCGCGCGAGCGCTTGACCTCGGCTTCTTCCAACTTGCTCTGCGTGATGTTGGTCATGATGCCCTCCCACTGCACGCCTTCGCCCGGCAGGGCGCGCGGCGTGGAGCGGAGGTTGATCCATTTGATGTCTTTCCACTTCTCGATCCAGATGCGGCCTTCCCAGTTCAGCTCCTTCATCTCGGCGGCGGAGGCTTCCATCGATGCGAGATACGACGGACGGTCTTCGGGCACGATCAGGTCGAGGAACAGCGCCGAGTCGGCGCGCAGGCGTTCCGCCGTCACCCCGAGCAGCGAGCGGCATCCGTCACTGAGATACGGGAAGGACGTGCTGCCGTCCGGTCGCTTCAGGAACTGGAAGAACAGCCCGGGCGTGTTGGAGATGATGGTGCGCAGGCGCGCTTCGCTCACGCGCAGCGCCTTGGCGGAGGCGTGCCGCGCGCTGACGTCGTTGCCGATCGCGATATAGACCGGCCTCGTGGCGGAGGCGCAATGGAACAGGCGGAACTCGATCGGATAGCTCGACCCGTCCTTGCGCGTGTGGACGGTTTCCAGCGCGGCGCGGTTTGCGCGGCCGCAGCGCAGCGGGAAGAGAATGTTCTCAAGCACCTCTTTCGAGAGGCTCTGTGCGATGCCGAGCGGCGTCATTGCGGCCAGCTCGGTAGCTGTATATTGAAGGTTCTTGCGCGCCGCGTGGTTGGTTTCCACGTAGCGCAAGCTGCTGCAGTCGATGACATAGATCTCGCTGAACGAGCCTTGCATCACGATCGGCAGCCATTCCGCTTGCATCATCTTGCTGATTCTTTCCCGGTGTGTCTCATCATTCTTGCCGCAATCCGGCCCAAGGGGCCGAAGTGTGCAGGGCAAATTCAGGCGCGCATTCCCTGCACGTGCGAAGCCCTCGGCCAGGAGTTCAGGCGGCCGGCAGGGTTCGGCTTGCCGATATGGTAATCCTGTCCTTGCATACATGCCATTCCTGAAAGCAATTCTCGTGCCGTCGCCGAAAGGAAACCTTTGGAAACACCGGATGCCGGATGGAGTGAGGAGGCCGTGCTGGACGTCGGAACGATGAAGGCGGCGACCGACGTCTCCATGCGGAGCGCAGGGTGCAGTGGTCGTTCCATGTTCATGTCCTTCGATACGAGAGACGCCGGGATGAGCGTTGGCGTGCGAGAATTATTGCGTGATCGACTCTAGCATAAGTTTTCTCGCAGGAAGCATTAACCCCAGGCGAACGGGAGAATTCGCGGTGCGCGATGCAAGCAACGACTCGTCTGCGCAACAGGGGAAGGTGATGGATGCCCCGATTCCGGTCCCGTGGATACGGTCGAAAAAATCCTGAATGAAAGGGCTTCCAATTCTTGTTGAACGGGTGCTATAATTTCGTTTTACGCGGCTGTAGCTCAGCTGGATAGAGTACTTGGCTACGAACCAAGGGGTCGTGGGTTCGATTCCTGCCAGCCGCACCAGAACGTTGCTTGAGCAATCAAGCATTCAAAACGGGTTAGTGTTCAAGCACTAACCCGTTTTTTTTGCGTCGCGAATTTTCAGCGATGCTGTCACCGTTTCCGCATCAGACGCATTCGCCGCGCCGCCCGTCGATTTACGCGAACGCCTTCACGATCATCCCGACCGCTACAAGCGCCGACACCATGGCGAAGCCTTTCTGCATTTGCGGTCCCGCGAGCCGGCCGGCGATGAAGCGGCCGGCGATCATTCCACCCAGGCTGCCGAGGGAGAAAGGCAGCGCAATCCCCCAGTTCAGCTGGCCCGCGATGGCGCTGGAAGCCACTCCCATGGCCGATACCAGGGCGATGACGGCGAGCGAAGTCGGGATGATCGATTCCATTCCTAAATCCGTATAGCGCCGCAGCGCCGGCACCATCACGAAGCCGCCGCCGACGCCGAGCAGGCCGGACAGCAGCCCGGCGAGCGTTCCGGAAAGGGCGAGGGCGCGTGCGCAGGGGAGCGTCCAGATGAAACGTCCGCTTTCCCGGTAACGGACGCAGGGCGGTGGCGCGTGCAATGCCTCGGTATGGCTGGCGTGCTTTCCTGCCTGACGGACCTGCCTGTAGGTTCGTACGGCAACATACAGCATGATGAGGGCGAACAGGACACCGAGCCAGCGGTTGTCCGTGCGCTGCGCCAGCCAGATTCCCGCCGGAGAAAAGAGCATGCCGGCGCATGCGACCAGCAGCGCGGCGCGATAGCGCACCGTGCCTGCCCGAAGTCCGAGCAGCGCACCCAGCGTGGCGGCCATTCCCACCGCAAGGAGTCCGATCGGGCCGGCTTCGGCGACGCCGAGGCGCGCGCCGAATATCAGCAATGGGACGGCGAGAATGCCGCCTCCCGCGCCGGTCAGGGCCAGGACCACGCCGACGATGATGCCAAGAATCAGCGCGCTCATCGTGCCTGGCTGGACATACGGGTGCGAGGCAGAAGCGTCGCGCTCCTCACGATCATCCACTTGCTGATGGGTTCCGTACGAACGCGTTCCGCGCGAACGGGTGGCATTTGCGTGCCGGGCTTTTTTTCAGGTCGTCTATTGACTAATTGCATGGTTGCGTATGTAATTATCTAGTTACATAATATATTAAACTGATCGGCATGGCACGTGCTGAAACGAGCGCCAGGTGCCAGCTGGTCCGCCGGAACCGGAAGGCCGCAAAACGGCTGACGAACGAAGGCGGACGGCAGCAGGGACAACATGCGGCAGGCCGACGGACGGGATTGGCATCATTCACATCGCTGACATCAGGAGACAAATATGGCACATATCGTTATTCTCGGCGCGGGCATCGGCGGCATGCCGGCAGCCTACGAGCTTCGCAACAAGCTCGACCGCAGCCACCGCATCACAGTGATCAACGCAGTCGATTATTTTCAGTTCATTCCATCGAATCCCTGGCTGACCGTCGGCTGGCGCGACCGCAAGACGGTGACATTCCCGATCCGGCCCTACCTCGAAAAGAAAGGCATCGACTTCATCGCGCAGCCGGTCACCACGATTGACGCGGACAAGAACAGCCTGCTGCTGGCCGACGGCAATCGCGTGGCATACGATTTTCTGGTCATTACCACCGGCCCGAAGCTGGCGTTCGACGAGGTGCCCGGCTCGGGGCCGTCCGGCAGTACGCATTCGATCTGCACGCTGAATCACTCCGAGAAGGCATATGCAGACTACGAGGCATTCCTGAAGGATCCTGGGCCTGCCATCATCGGCGCGATGCCGGGTGCTTCATGCTTTGGTCCGGCCTACGAGTTTTCCTTCGTCTTCAATACGGACCTGCGCCGGCGCAAATTGCGCAACAAGGTGCCGATCACCTTCGTCACCAGCGAGCCGTATATCGGACACCTCGGCCTGGGCGGTGTCGGCGATTCCAAGTCGATGCTGGAAAGCGAATTGCGCCACAACGATATCAAGTGGATCACCAACGCCAAGGTCACGCGCGTGGAGCCGGGGAAGATGTTCGTCACTGAACTTGACGAGCACGGCGCGGTCAAGAAGGAGCATGAGCTGCCGTTCAAGTTCAGCATGATGCTGCCGGCCTTCCGTGGCGTCGATGCGGTTGCCGGGGTCGAGGGCTTGTGCAATCCGCGCGGCTTCGTGATGGTGGACGAATACCAGCGCAGCAAGAAGTACCGCAATATTTTTGCGGCGGGCGTGTGCATCGCGATCCCGCCGGTGGAAGCGACGCCGGTCCCGACAGGCGCGCCGAAGACCGGCTACATGATCGAAACCATGGTGACGGCCATCGTGCACAACATCGCTGCCGACCTTGCCGGCGAACCTGCGACCGCAAAGGGAAGTTGGAACGCGATCTGTTTGGCTGACATGGGCGAGACAGGCATTGCGTTCGTCGCCTTGCCGCAGATCCCGCCGCGCAACGTCAACTGGATGAAGCGCGGCAAGTGGGTGCACGTGGCCAAGGTCGCTTATGAAAAATACTTCATGTACAAGATGAAGAACGGCACCTCGGAGCCGATCTACGAGAAGTACATTCTCAAGTCGCTTGGCATCCAGCGGCTCGATCAATAATTTCATACAGGAGAAACATGGGAATTCTGGAAAAGTTTGTATCAATGGTCGCTGGCGGTCCGGCGGAGGAGTTGCCGGACGACGCGACGCTGATCGACGTGCGCTCGCCGGCCGAGTATGCGGCAGGGCATGTCGAGGGCGCCGTTCTCCTGCCGCTGCAGGCCATCGCGCAGGGCATCGGCAAAGTGGCGCAGGACAAGGCGGCTCCGATCGTGGTGTATTGCCAGAGCGGGGCGCGCTCGGCCTCGGCGCGCCAGCAACTGCTCGGCATGGGGTACGGCAACGTCATCAATGGCGGTGGCGTGCATGCAGTCGCTTCACGTTTGAAACGCGACATCGTTCGCTGAACAAGCGCGTCCGGCGCCATGCATTTCCGGACGCGGATCGATGGTAAGATCGTCCCGCACTTTCCCTTCCATCCGCGAGGCTGCCGATGGAAGGGAAAGCGATGCGGGCGCATGATTCGCCTCCAGTCCTGACGGATGCGTCAACCGGCGAAGCAGGGTGCCTTCTATGAGCGCGCCGCTCACTACTTCGCCGGGGCCGATCGATGCATTTCTTTTCCGCCGCACGCACCGCACTTTTCTTCCTCACCACGCTGCTGATGTCCTCCGCACAGGCGGACGATGCGAGGCAGGCCATCGAGAATTCGCTCGACATGAAGTTTGTCCTGGTGCCGGCCGGCGAATTCATGATGGGCAGCGACGAGTCGCCGCAAGCGCTTGCCAAAGCTTATCCCCAGTATGATCCGCATCGCTTCACGCTTCTTTCGGATGAAGCGCCGGTGCACAAGGTGCGCATCACGAAAGCGTTTTACATGGGGCAGTACGAGGTGACGGTCGGGCAGTTCCGGCGCTTCCTGCAAGAGTCGGGCTACAAGCCGGAATCGGAAGCGGACGGCACGGGTGGGTATGGCTTCAACCGTGATTACGATCCCTCCAAGACGAAGCGCGGCGATGCCTTCGAGGGGCGCGACCCAAAGTACTCCTGGCGCAATCCCGGCTTCCCACAAGGAGACGACCACCCGGTCGTGAACGTGACCTGGAATGATGCCGTCGCCATGGCGAAATGGCTGAGCACGCGCGAGGGAAAACATTATCGCCTCCCGACCGAAGCCGAATGGGAGTACGCCGCGCGCGCTGGAACACGCACGCGCTACTACAGCGGCGATGATCCGCAATCACTGGTTAAGATCGCCAATACCTTCGATGTCGACACGAAGAAGGACTGGCCGAAGTGGGATGTGTACGCGCTGAAAGCGCATGACGGCTTCGAATTCACCGCGCCGGTCGGCAGTTTTGCGCCAAATGCATTCGGCCTGTACGACATGCTCGGCAATGCCTGGGAGTGGTGCGCGGACTGGCACGACGACAATTATTACGCCAGGTCGCCGGTGGATGATCCGCAAGGGCCGGAGTCGGGTTCCGTGCGCGTGCGGCGCGGCGGTTCCTGGCACACGTGGTCGTTCTATGCGCGCGCGTCGTTCCGCAACTGGAACACGCCGCAGACGCGTTATACGCTGGTCGGCATGCGCCTGGTGCGCGAAGCCGATTGAGGTCGGCGCGGCATCTGAAGAATCGCGTGCACGCAGCGCATGCGACCGGGATTCATTTATTTAGTCGATGTCGGCGGTATTACTTCTTGTCTGCCTGTTCGTGATGGTCGTCCGAGAAACGCGGCTTCTGTTCTTCCGGCGTCGGACGGCGGTCTGCGTATTCCTGCTCTTCGATGACATCAAGGTACTGGCTGCCGTCCAGCGGTTTGCCGGCGTAAGGATTGCCGATAAACGGGCTATGCACGGTATAAACGGGCTTCTGTGCGGGCTTCTGTGGAAGCCCGTGGGCAGCCGCACCCGGTGAGGGTTTGGTCTTCCGTTTCATGACAAGCTCCTGGTGAGAACTTTCTGTTCGACCCTGTCGCAGCGATGCGGTTCGACGCAGAATTCGCCGCGGGATCTGATTCCAGTATAGACGCTTGAGAGAGTGGTGCCGGCTGAAGGATTCGAACCTCCTACCTGATGATTACGATTCAACTGCTCTACCAATTGAGCTAAGCCGGCACGGCACAGGTGGTGCATACCATCCTATTTGTTCGCGCCATTCCAATCTTGATGCGCGACAAGGGGCGGGAAGGTTTCGCAGGAATTGCCTTGCGATAACTCCGTGCCCGCTGCATCGCTTTTCCCGTCAGGCCGCCTGCGCGGTGTCGGCCAGCCTGCCGCGATAAAGCGCGGCGATCAGGTCGGACTGTGTGACCATGCCGGCAAGCCGCCGCTCGCCATCGACGATGGGAATGTGATGCAGGCCGACGTCGGACAGCAGCGGCACCAGGTTCACGATATGCATGTCTGCGCGCGCGGTGCGCGGCGTCCTTGTCATGATCTGGCCGACCACTTCCGGCTTGTTGGAGAACCTGTGCGCGCTGCGCCGGATGAACTGGCGCAGCTTGACGTCGAAGCCGTGATACACGTCGAGGTTGGCGTGCTTCATGAAATCGACGAAAGTCACGATGCCGATGAGGCAACGCGCGCTGTCGACTACGGGCAGTGCCTTCACCTTGTGCTTGCGCAGCAGCGACCACGCTTCCTCCAGTGCGGTGCCGGACTCCACCGTCACCACATCGCGCGACATGATGTCGGCGCACGTGATTTCACCGAAGCGCCGGCGATAGGCATGCATTTCCGTCTGCAGGAACAGGGATTCGAGATCGTCGCGGCTGATGTCGAGCACTTCGTTGTATTGCTTCAGCACGTCGTCCAGGTCGGCTGGAGTGAAGCCGAGGCGGTCGCGGGGCAAGGCGTCCCGGGTGCCGTGCGTGTTGCTGTGATCGGGATGCGCGAGATGGGGATAGCGATGGCGCGTGGCGTTGTTGAAAATCAGTGCGACCAGTGTCATCAGGAGTGAGTTGAGCCCAACCGGAGACAGCACGAAAGCAAAGCCCGCCGCGTGGACTGCCGGCCCGCCGAGCACGGCGGTCAGCGCCATCGCGCCGCCCGGCGGATGCAGGCAGCGCAATGCGAACATCGCGGCGATGGCCAGCGGCAGCGCGAGGGCAGCGGCGATCAGCGGGTCGTTGATGGCATGGGCACAGGCCACGCCGACCGCCGCCGAGATGATATTGCCGCCGATGATCGACCATGGCTGCGCCAGCGGGCTCGCGGGAAGCGCGAACAGCAGCACGGCCGATGCGCCCATCGGTGCGACCAGCGCGGTGGTCGCGCCCGGCCCGAGAAGCAGGCGGCTCGTAGCGCCGGTCAGGATGACGGCGAGCATCGCGCCGCAGCAGGCACGCAAACGTTCGGTACCGCGAACGGCGGTGCGGCCGGGCAGATAGGCGCGCAGCCCGTGAAGGACCTTTCTCAATTATTGTTGCTCCGCAGAACGCTGGCTCGATTGACTTGCCAGACTGACAAAAAAGGCGGGAGTGTACACCGATCCCCGTTTTTCTGTCTGCAAACGTTCCGCGGTGGCGATCAGGCTTTCAGGTAGCGCTTGACGCCATCTTGCTTGAGCACCTCGCCCCAGGATTCGATCCGGTAAATCTCGCCGACCTTGTGCAGCACGACGCCAAATTGCTCGCGCAGCCGCTGGATATCCGCATCGACGGTTTCCTTGTCATGGCTGGTCAGGTCTGCGATGGCGGATACGGTCGGCCGTTCGAGCAGGTCGATGGCGGAAAGAAGGACGAAGAGCCGGCGCGCATCATTGTCGGGATATTGCGGTACGCCAAATTGATTGGTGGGATAGCTCATCGTACGCCTCGCATGTTCCTGGTGTTGTCGTGGCTGCGGCCTGTTCGAGTCCATTTTCCCCCAAGCTTCGCTAGGCCGGTGAACAGCTTTTCGATGACACCGACGTTGCGCAGTTCCGCGACATGCCTTTCCCGCTTGCCGAAATGGGAAGCTTGATCGCAGACATGGTTTTCCTGCGGATATGAGAATACGCTTGTTCTGATACGCGCAGGGGCTCTTGTTTCCGGGCGCCTAGCTCGCACGAGGCAGCGCTTTCCGCAGCCGGGCATGAAAGCGGCATTGGCAGGCTTGAGGGGCAAGGGCGGCCATCGCGGCGGGACGCCATGGACGCCTTCATGCAAAAACGCGCATCGGGCGGGTAAAAATTTCAGCTTGATCATCACCGGGCAAGGCTTGTACTGCGGGGCAACGCGTTTCCGCGACGGGCATGGTTTTCGCTGGGAAGAAACGTGGAAAGGAGCTTCCAGATGGGGATTCATCTCAAGAATGTCTCGGAGCAAGTGATCGTGATCACCGGCGCGACCAGCGGCATCGGATTGAGCACGGCGCGCCGGGCTGCTGCACGCGGGGCGAAGATCGTCCTTGTGGCGCGCAACGAGGATGCGCTCAGGCAGCTCGCCTTCGAGCTATCGAAAAAAGGATGCGAAGCGATCCACGTCGTGGCCGACGTTGGCATTGAAGAGGATGTGCGCAAGGTGGCGCAAGCGGCGATCCAGCGCTTCGGCGGTTTCGATACATGGGTGAACAACGCCGGTGTCGCGATCTTTGGGCGCAACGAGGAAGTTTCACTCGATGACCAGCGGCGCCTGTTTCAGACCAATTTCTGGGGAGTGGTCTATGGCTCCCTGGTCGCCGCCGAGCATTTGAAGCAGCGTGGCGGCGCACTGATCAATATCGGCAGCGAAGAATCCGATTGCGCCATGCCCTTGCAGGGGATCTATTCCGCTTCCAAGCATGCGGTGAAAGGCTTCACCGATTCGCTGCGGCTGGAGCTGGAGGCGGAGCACGCACCGGTCGCGGTGACGCTGATCAAGCCGGCTGCAGTGGACACCCTGTTCGTCGAGCATGCGAAAAATTACCTGGAAGTCGAGCCCCGACTGCCACCGCCGGTCTATGCGCCGGAAGTCGTCGCTGAGGCCATCCTGCATGCCGCCGAGCATGTCGAACGCGACATCTTCGTGGGTGCCGCCGCGAAGCTGATGTCGTCGACGGCGCATCATGCGCCGCGCATGCTGGATCGGTACCGCCGCAGCATTCTGTTCAGGCAGCTGAAGTCCGACATGCCCGCGCGCAATCGCGCCCGGAACAGCCTGTACGGACCCGGGCCGGACTTGCTGGAAAGGCCGGGCTATCGCGCCAATGTGTTCGAATCCAGTCTCTACACCAAGGCCGCGACGCATCCGAAGACGGTGATGTCGCTCATGCTCGGAGCAGGAATTGCGCTGACGGCCTTGTGGCGGATGCGCCAGAGGCCGGCTGTCTGAGAGGATGCCTTGCCCGCACCGGCCGTGATCCCGTGGATGGCGGCTTTTCTTGATGCACAACGATGAAAGAACCACCATGTCAAACCTGACCGAGGAGCAACTCGCTCATTTGAAGCACCTGCTGGAAGAACGCGAACAGGCACTGCGTGCCGAGCTGCATCGCGACGTTGACGAAAAGGATGAATTCCTGGACGTGGCGACCGAAGTGCCCGACCCGGGAGATTCATCGTTTGCCAACCTGGCGGTGGACCTGGGCAATGCCGCGGTGACACGCGACCTGATGGAGCTGCGCAGCATCGAGGCCGCGCGGGCACGCATGGAAAACGGCGTGTATGGCGACTGCGTTTCGTGCGAGACGGAAATACCGTACGAACGGCTGCTGGCGCAGCCCGCTGCGGAACGGTGTGCCCCGTGCCAGGAAATTTATGAAAAGACGCATGTGGATGCAATGCGCGGGACGACCATGTAAGGACGTGCACGGAATGATTCCCCGATTTGGGCCCGGCTGGCGGGATGCAGTGCGAGCTGCCCGGAGCGTTGTGTAGCGAGCTGCACAATCCGACCGGCAACACGGCGACGTCGCCGTCAGGCGTGCACCAGATCGGAAAATCATTCCGCGCACGTTCCTCATTCTCGATGCGGTACACACACGCCCCTTGTTCGCCGTACAATCGCACCAGATTCTACGAACATGAAAGGGGAATGAATGGATGCCGCACTTCGCGCACGCTTGCAGCAGATGCCCAAGGCCGAGCTGCACATGCACATCGAAGGCTCGCTCGAGCCGGAACTGATTTTCGCGCTGGCGAAACGCAACGGCGTGGCGCTTAGTTATCCCTCCGTGGACGCATTGCGCCGTGCCTACGCATTCACCGATCTGCAGTCCTTCCTCGACATCTACTACGCCGGCGCCAGCGTGCTCCTGAAGGAGCAGGATTTCTACGACATGACTTGGGCCTACCTGCAACGCGCCCATGCAGACAACGTGCGCCACACCGAAATGTTTTTCGATCCGCAGACGCATACCGAGCGCGGCGTTCCGTTCGAGACGGTAATCAACGGCATCCATCGCGCACTGCAGGATGCGCAGCGGCAGCTTGGCATGACCGGCGGGCTGATCATGTGCTTCCTGCGCCACCTGTCGGAGAAGGAGGCATTCGCCACGCTGGAGCAGTCGCTGCCGCATCGCGACAAGTTCATCGGCGTCGGCCTCGATTCTTCCGAGCGCGGCCATCCGCCGGAGAAGTTTGCGCGGGTGTTTGCGCGCTGCAAGGAACTCGGCCTGCACCTGGTCGCGCATGCGGGCGAGGAGGGACCGCCGGAATACATCCGCACCGCGCTCGACGTGCTGCACGTCGAACGCATCGATCACGGCGTGCGCTGCCTCGAGGACGCGGCGCTGACGCAAAGGCTGGCGCGTGACAGGATACCGCTCACGGTCTGCCCGCTCTCCAACGTCAAGCTGCGCGTATTCGACAAGCCGGCCGACCATAACCTGCTGAAACTGCTCGATGCCGGCCTGACCGTGACCGTCAATTCGGATGACCCGGCCTACTTCGGCGGCTACGTCAATGACAACTTCCTGCAGATGTTCGAGTCCTTGCCGCTGGAGAAAGATCACGCCCGGCGCCTCGCGCGCAACAGCTTCGCTGCATCCTTCCTCGATGACGCGACCAAGCGGAAGTACCTGGAGGAAGTGGATGCCTTCTTCGAGCGTTGATGCATGTCCGCCGGAACTTTCATGCCGGCGGGACGCTCCCCCTCCATGGCTGCATCGCAAGCCGGAGGAGGATAGACATGCCTGAGACGATTTCTGCCGCTGCCCTCGCCGGCGGGCTGTCATGGGCCAGCGGCATTCGCCTCTACATGACGCTGTTCATCGCCGGCCTGTTCGCGCACCTGGGCTGGATCGAGCTGCCGCCGGCCTTGCAGGTATTGCAGTCGCCGTGGGTGATGGCGGTGACCGGCGCATTGCTGGTGGTTGAATTCCTTGCCGACAAGGTGCCCGGCGTTGATTCGGCATGGGATGCGATTCATACCGTCATCCGCGTGCCGGCCGGCGCGGTGCTCGGCGCGGCGGCCCTCGGGCAGATGGGGCCGGAATGGACCACGATTGCCGCCATCCTCGGTGGCACCTTCGCCGCTGGCGCGCATCTCACCAAGGCCGGCAGCCGCGCGCTGATCAATACCTCGCCCGAACCTTTCAGCAACTGGGCGGCGTCGTTCACCGAAGATGCCGCCGTGCTCGGCGGGCTGTGGGCGGCCTTCTTCCATCCGTGGGTGCTGTTCGTTTTCCTCATCGCATTCTTCATCGTCGCCGCCTGGCTGCTGCCCAAGCTCTGGCGCGGTCTGCGATGGCTATTCCGAAGGCTGAGCACCTGATGCTGGCCCTGGCCCTGCGGATGACCTTGCGCGACTGGCGCGCGGGCGAATTGCGTTTCCTGCTGGTGGCGCTGATCGTGGCTGTCGCTTCGCTGGCATCCGTCGGGTTTTTCACGGATCGCATGCGGGCCGGACTGAACCGCGACGCGCACCAGTTGCTCGGCGGCGACCTCGTGGTCAATGCCGACCAGCCGATCAACGCCGCGTGGTACGCGGAAGCGCGGCAACGTGGTCTCGCACTCGCTGAAAACGTCACCTTTCCCAGCATGGCGATGACCGGCGAGGGTGACGCGGCGATATCGCAGCTGGCGGCGGTCAAGGCCGTTTCCGTCGGCTATCCCTTGCGCGGTACGCTCAAGCTGGCGGGGCCGGACGGAAAGGAAGTGGAGACGCGCGACATTCCCGCGGAGGGCACGGTCTGGGTCGACCAAGCTGTGCTTGCCGGCCTGAACGTGCAGACGGGCGACACGCTGCGCCTCGGTGACAAGCGCTTCCGCATCGCACAGGTCATCGCTGTCGAGCCGGATCGCGGCGCCGGTTTCATGAGCTTTGCGCCGCGCGTGATGCTTCCCCTGTCCGATCTTCCTGCCACGCATCTGATCCAGAACGGATCGCGCGTGAGCTATCGGCTGCAGGTGGCGGGCGAGCAGCGGGAGGTGACACGCTTCCAGCGATGGTTGCAGGCACAAATTGAACGCGACAATGTACGCGGCGTGCGCATCGAATCGCTCGAATCCGGCCGGCCGGAAATGCGTGCCACGCTGGACCGGGCGGAACAGTTCCTGTCGCTGGTCGGCCTGCTGTCGGCCATGCTGGCGGCCATCGCGATTGCCATGGCGGCGCGCCGCTTCATGCTGCGCCACCTGGATGCCTGCGCGATGTTGCGCTGCCTCGGCCTGACGCAAAACCAGGTCACTGCGATGTACCTGGCCGAATTCCTCCTGCTCGGCCTGGGCGGCAGCGTGCTCGGCGCGGCGGTCGGGTTCGCTGCGCATTTCGTCCTGCTTGGCGGCCTGGGCAGGTTGGTCACCGGCAGCATGCCGCCGGCCACCTTCATGCCTGCACTGCAGGGCGTGGCGACTGGTATCGTGCTCCTCGTCGGATTTGCGATCCCGCCCATCCTCCAGTTGCGCAACGTGCCGCACAACCGCGTGATCCGGCGCGAGCAGGATGCGCCGCAACCGGTCACGCTGGCGACCTATGCGCTTGGCTTGCTGGCCTTCGTCGGGCTGCTGCTGTGGCAGGCCGGCAATCCCCGGCTGGCCTTGCTGACGGCAGTCGGTTTTCTCGGCAGCTTCGCGGCATTCGCGCTGTGCGGCTGGCTGGGTTTGCGCCTGCTGCGCACGGCGCGCGGCGGTATCCGCCATCCGGGCTGGCGTTTCGCGCTGACGGCAGTGCAGCGCCGTACGGGAGCGACCGTGGTGCAGATCGTCGCGCTCTCGCTCGGATTGATGGCGCTGCTGCTCCTGACCGTGATCCGGGGCGACCTGATCGACGCGTGGCGCAATTCCACGCCGGCGGATGCGCCGAACCGCTTCGTCATCAACATCCAGCCCGAGCAGAAGGCCGATGTCGAACAGCGGCTGGCGCAGGCGGGCGTGGACAAGCCGCTGCTCTATCCAATGATCCGCGGTCGCCTCATCCAGGTCAACGATACCGTCATCACAAGCGAGACCTATGCGGATGACCGCGCGAGGCGCCTGGTCGACCGCGAATTCAACCTGTCGACAATGCGCGACGTCCCGCCGAAGAACCGCATCGTTGCGGGGCGCTGGTATGACGACAGCCGGCCGGAGGCCTCGGTGGAAGAGGGGCTGGCGAAAACGCTGAACCTCAAGCTGGGCGACAGGCTGCGCTTCGACATCGCCGGCCAGCAGGTGGATGCAACCGTCACCAGCCTGCGCAAGCTGGACTGGGGATCGATGCAGGTCAATTTCTTCGTGATCCTCAATCCGCACCTTGTCGCAGACATGCCGAAGACCTGGATCACGGCGTTCTATCTGCCGCCGGAAAAGGCTTCGCTGGTGAATTCACTGATGCGCGAATTCCCCAACCTGACGGTCGTCGACGTGGGCAGCATGATCCGGCAGGTGCAGGATGTGCTGGACCGGGTGATCGCGGCAGTGGAATTCCTGTTCCTGTTCACGCTGGCTTCCGGCGTGCTGGTGCTGTATGCCGCATTGGTCGGGTCGCAGGATGAGCGCATCCGCGAGTCGGGGCTGCTGCGCGCGCTCGGGGCGACGCGCCGCCAGCTTTCGCAATCGCAGTGGATCGAATTCGCGCTGACAGGCGGCCTGTCCGGTGTGCTGGCCGCAACCGGCGCCGCCGCGGTCGGCTGGGTACTCGCCAGGCAGGTTTTCAATTTCGACTGGACATTCAGTCCGATCGTCTGGGCCGCAGGCCTGCTGGCCGGCGCGGCATGCGCCTTCGTCGGCGGATGGGCCGGGCTGCGCAACGTGCTGAACCAGCCGCCCATGCAGACCTTGCGCGGCGCGTAAGCATGGGCGCACAGCCTGCGCGACGATCGTCACCTCACCTTTAATGTTGCTCAATTCATTGCGTGCTTTTGCGCAATGTAGCTCGCGTCTCTCCCCGCTATCTTGATGCTGCAGCCATCGTCGCCACGCGCGCCCTGGCTGCATGTTGCACGCACGCGCCTGCTTGAATTGCTGTCTTTGAGGTCGCTGCAACGCTTCCGACGCAGGGAATTTCATATCTGGTTTTGCGTTGATACACGTCAAAACAGGCAATAGGGGGATACGTAGAGTTGTAGATCAGATAAGTCGCCAATGGTCGAACGGCAACGAAAGATGGGGCGGCCTACGTACCCGCTCTATCGTGCAGCGGGAATCATGTCTCCGGAACCATGTCCGGCCCGCGGTTGCCTTGCCCGTCTGCGTGAATGCACGGATTCGGGCACCTATCCGATACAGGCTTCCTTAACTTAACTCTGCACATGCCAAACACTGACTTGGCAACGTCGTGCAAATCATGTGGGGTAATCATATGCGTTTCTGTTCCAAAGCTACTCTCAACAAATGGAGCGTGGTTCTCCTGGTGCCGTGGGCAGCTGCCTGTACATCGGTCGCTCCCGGCATGCACTATCAGTCTTCCGGATTGAATTCCTCGAGTTCCGACAGCGCGAGTGGCGCCGAGGCCGCAAATGCCACGTTGAAGCCGATTACACCCCAGCTCGTGAAAACCGAACGTGCACTGCGCGAAAAGCAGGTGAGCCAGGACATCAGCAAGCTGCTTGGCAAAGCCACGCCATACACCATCGATGCGGGCGATATCCTGTCGATCGTGGTGTGGGACCATCCCGAGCTCTCCAATGCTGCGACGACTTCCGCCTGGGGCCAGGTGGGGCCGGGCGCGGATGCCTCAACCGCAGCAACGACCGCGCCGCCGTCCGGCTTCATGGTCGATCACGAAGGCATGATCCAGTTTCCGTATGCGGGACCGATCAAGGTTGCCGGGCTGACGCAGGACCAGGCGCGCAATCTCCTCGCCAGCAAGCTGTCGCGCTATCTCAAGCAGCCGCGCGTGACCTTGCGCGTGCAGTCCTATCGCAGCAAGCGCGTTTACGTGGATGGCGAAGTGAAGAACCCTGGGCTGCAGGCGATCAATGACATTCCAATGACGCTGGTCGAAGCGATCAACCGCGCAGGGGGCGTGCTGCCGACCGGCGACCAGAGCCAGGTGGTGGTCAACCGTAGTGGCACCAACTACTTCATCAACCTGCCGCAACTGGTACAGCGCGGCGTCAACCCGGCCAGCATCCTGCTCGCCAACGGCGACGTGGTGCGCGTGCGTTCGCGTGACGAAAGCAAGGTTTTTGTGTCGGGCGAAGTGGTCAGCCCGCGCGCCCTGCCGATGCACAACGGACGCCTGACGCTCAACGAAGCACTCGGCGAATCGGGCGGCATCAATCCGACCAGCGGCGACGGCAGCCAGATCTATGTGGTGCGCAGGAACGGCACGGACCAGGTCGTCTACCAGCTCGACGGACGCTCGCCCGGCGCGCTCGCCATGGCGGAAGGTTTCGAGCTGAGCCCGAAGGACGTCGTCTTCGTGGCAGCGACACCGCTCGCCAACTGGCATCGCGCCATCAGCCTTTTGCTGCCTGGAGCACTGTCCTCGGCAGTTGGTGCTGTGACGCCGGCGACCAAACCGTAATGGCCATGAGCAAGGGCCGCGCAGATGCTTCCGGTGGCATGGCCTTTGCAGAAGCGAATGCATCGATCCGCATCGTTCATGTTCGTATTAACCAAAAGCAGAAAAGCCTATGATGAACCAATCCATACCGAAGCTTTCCGGTCCTCCGATCCGTCAGGAAGAAAATGAATTCGAACTGGCAGGCTATCTCGATGTCCTTTGGGAAAGCCGGTGGCTGATCGTTACCATCACTGTCGTGCTGGCCATTCTTGGCACGGCATACGCATTCATCACAACGCCGGTCTTTCAATCCAACATGCTGATTCATGTGGAAGAGGAAGGTCAGAGGGAGTCGAAGAACATCCTTGGCGACCTGTCTTCCATGTTCGACGTCAAGACATCGGCAATGGCCGAGATGGAGCTGATTCATTCACGGCTGGTCGTGTCGCGCGCCATTGACAACCTGCGCCTGTACATCAATGCGGGACCGCGATATTTTCCCGGCATCGGCTCATGGATCGCGAAGAAGAACAAGAAGCTGTCGACACCGGGCCTGTTCGGTTACGGCGGCTATGCCTGGGGCGCGGAGAAGATTGATGTGGCAGCCTTCAACGTTCCGGAATCGCTACTGAACCGCGAGTTCGTGGTGACGGCCGAGGGCAATGGCATGTATCGCCTGACGCAGGAGGAACAGGGCATCGACCTCAAGGCGAAGGTCGGCGAGACAGCGATTTTCGAACTCCCGAAGGGGACCATTGAAGTGCGCATCGACCGCATCGACGGCCAGCCCGGGGTGCAATTTCTGATGTCGCGCGCATCGCGCCTTGCCACCATCGAAAACATCCAGCACCGCATGAAGCTCGAGGAGCTGGGCGGCAAGCAGTCGGGCGTGATCAACGTCAACCTGCAGGGTTCCGACCCGCACATGATCAATGCGGTGCTGACGGAAATCGGCAAGGAATATACGAAGCAGAACGCTTCGCGCAAGACCGAAGAAGCGGAAAAATCGCTGGCCTACCTGAACAAGCAGCTGCCCGAGCTCAAGTCGCAGCTCGAACAGGCAGAAGCGAAGTACAACGCCTTCCGCAATGCGAACGGCACGGTGGATCTCGGTGAAGAATCCAAGCTGAGCCTGCAGCAGTCGGCCGCGGCCAAGCTGAAGAAAATGGATCTGCAGCAGAAGAAGACCGAACTGCTAGCGCGCTACACCGAAGAGCATCCTGCGGTGCAGGGCATCAACAGCCAGCTGAAGGAAATCAACGGCGAAATCTCTTCCATCAACGATCACATCAAGACGCTGCCTTCGCTGGAGCAGAACCTGCTGCGCCTGCAGCGTGAAGTGAAGGTCAATACCGACCTCTACACCGCCTTGCTGAATACCGCTCAGCAGCTGAAGCTGGTCACCGTGGGCAAGGTCAGCAACGTGCGCCTGGTCGACATGCCAATGCTGCCCGAGAAGCCGATCAAGCCGAACCGTCCGGCGATCATCGCCATCGCGATCATGGCCGGCCTGTTCCTCGGTGCAGTGATCGCATTCATCCGCAAGGCACTGACGGGCGGCGTCGATTCGCCGGAGCAGGTCGAGCAGATCGCCGGCATTCCGGTGTATGCGACGATCCCGCACAGCCGCAAGCAGCGTGAACTGTACCAGCAGGTTAATGCCAAGCAGCAGAAGGTGCCGCTCCTCGCGAACGTGTCGTCGAGCGACGTTGCAGTGGAGAGCCTGCGCAATTTCCGCACCGCGCTGCAGTACTCGCTGCCGCAGTTCAAGAACAATATCGTGCTGATCACCGGCGCAACCCCAGGCATGGGCAAGTCCTTCGTCTCGGCGAACCTGGCCGCCATCATGGCCGCGACCGGCAAGAAGGTCCTGCTGATCGACGCCGACCTGCGCAACGGACTGCTGCACCTGTACTTCGGCTTCGGCCGGCATGACGGACTGTCCGATGCCATCGCCGGCGCGCGCCACCTGGAGCAGGTGGTCCACCACGGGGTGATCGAGAACATGGACTTCGTCACTACCGGCACCTTGCCGCAGCATCCGTCGGAACTGCTGCTGCGCCCAAGCTTCGGTGCGCACCTGCAGGAGCTTTCCTCGCGCTATGACCTCGTGCTGATCGATGCACCGCCGATCCTGGCGGTCGCTGACACGATGATCATCGGCGCGCATGCTGGCGCCATTTACATCATGACCCGTGCCGGTGTGACGACCCCGGGCGAAATCGGCGAATCGCTCAAGCGCCTCAGTCAGGCCGGGCTGGAAGCCAAGGGTGTGTTGTTCAATGACCTCAAGGTGCGGCCGGGACGCTACGGCTACGGCTACTCCTACGGCAGGGGCTATGGGCAGCGGCCATCCGACAATACGCCATTGATCGAGGCATCGTAAGGCCAGAGTGCCGGTGCGTCACAGATTGCCGTGGAACTGCTCTTTCGTCCTTGCAGCCTGGGACATGCAAACGGCTTCGCGACGCATTGACCTGATCGGGGGCGGGTGCGAACGTTCGGTTTGACAATGTGCGCTCCCGTGGTCCCCGCTCTCAGGAGCAAGTGAAAAAGATATGTGCATACCCTGACTCTAGCGGGAGGCGGGAACGGTGTGGCGATGTGTCGTGACGCAGTAGCATCGAGCCCCGAGCCACAAGCACTAGCCGCCGCGTGCGCGGCGGCTCCGAATTACTCTGTCATCTTCTCCTAAACGTGTTGACTCCTACTCCAGGCATTTTCAAGGCATACGACATCCGCGGTATCGTGGGCAAGACGCTGGACATCGGCGTGGCGCGCCAGATCGGCCAGGCCTTCGGCACTGCGGTCAGAACAAAGGGCGAACAAAGCGTGGTCATCGGCCGCGACGGCCGCCTGTCCGGTCCCGAACTGGCTGATGCGCTCGCTTCCGGCCTGCGTCGCGCCGGCATCGACGTCATCGACCTCGGTGTGGTCGCCACCCCCATGCTCTATTTCGCGACCCATGTCCTCGATGCCGCCTCCGGCATCATGGTCACCGGCAGCCACAACCCGCCCGACTACAACGGCTTCAAGATGGTGCTGGCCGGCGAAGCCATCTACGGTGAAGCCATCCAGGACCTGTACCGCACCATCACCCGCGGCGATTTTGCCAGCGGCAACGGCGGCTACCGCACACACGACATCAGGGCGGCCTACCTCGAACGCATCATCAGCGACGTTAAGCCCGCACGCCCGATGAAGATCGCGGTCGATTGCGGCAACGGCGTGGCCGGCGCTTTTGCCCCCGAGCTGTACCGCCGCATGGGTTGCGAGGTGATCGAACTGTTCTGCGAAGTCGATGGCCACTTTCCCAATCACCATCCCGATCCGGCCCATCCGGAAAACCTGCAGGACCTGATCCGCTGCCTACAGCAGACCGATGCCGAAATCGGCCTGGCCTTTGACGGCGACGGCGACCGGCTC
>NZ_DATFAI010000057.1:0-137021 GCF_035254685.1 Noviherbaspirillum sp.
CAGGCGAAAGCGGGAAGCGAAATAACTCGCCCTCGCTGCGCTCGGAACTCAGACAGATTTCGCTTCTTTATCCGCTTTCGCCTGCATTGCTTCGGCGGAGCCAGAGCGGGTGATTCAAACCCATCCCCACCCCGACCCTCCCCTTGAAGGGGAGGGAGAAGTCTGTTCTTTATCGGTTTCGCCTACAAGATAAAGAATGCTTTTCACTCCCTCCCCTTCAAGGGGAGGGTTGGGGTGGGGATGGGTTTGAAAATCCCCCTTCTGACGACGCCAAAAGAGTGCCTGCCGAAACGGAAAAAGAAGCGAAACCTGTTTGAGCCGAAGGCGAGTTTGTTTCGCTTCCCGTTTTGGCAGGCACTCTTTTGGGAACCCGCGAAGCGGGCGACGGCAGCGGGGTCGCCTTCTTTTGCTTACTTTTCTTGGCGAGACAAGAAAAGTGAGCGGCTGCCGGGCCGCCCCCGGCAAGCCCCCACGAAGAGACAACCGCATTGAATCACCGAAGAAAAAGCCAAACCTCAATACTTAACCCACAGCACCCCTACACCGATCACTCCCCCTCTGCGGCAACAACAACACCGGACACTCCGCCCCCTCAAGAATCGACTTCACCAGCAAAGCCCGCCCCGACCCGATCGCACAATGCCAGGGCAGCACGATCATGTCCGCCTCTTTCTCCCTTGCCGTGCGCAAGGTTTCGACCCCCGGATCTCCGGAAGCCATCAGTAACGTCAGCTTCTGCTCACCGATGCGCACCCCCATCGCCTGGATGCGATCGAGGAACTCCTGCCCCCAGATGTCCCATTCATACTGCGGATGATCAATATAGCGCGGCGTGGCGAGGCTGCCGGGTTCGGTCGGCTGGCCGACATCAGCACCGGCGACGCGCATGACCAGGTTCTCGATGCCGAAGTGCGAGGAGCGGTTGATGACCTGCGCCAGCGCACCCGCACATTCAGGCGTGCCGTCCTGCGGCAGCAACTGCTTGCGCCATTGCCAGGCATGCATGTCCCTGTCGGGCGGGACGATGAGCACGGGACGCGTGATGCGCTCCAGGATGTCATGGCCGAACGCGTCGCTGTCCGGCGCGGGCTCTTCCGCGCGCTCGCCGTGGAAGCGCGTCGCGAGGATGACCATGGCATGTCTCGCGGCGCCCGCAGCGTGCAGCGTGGCGTCGGCCAGGTCTCCGGTGGCCCGTTCGACGATGATGGCATCGCGCTCTTCCTGCGGCAGGTTCGCCCGGCGCAGGGCATCGTCCACTTGCGGCATCCGCGTCGCATCGGTCACGACGCGCAGTTCCGCACGCAGGGTCTTCGCCACGACCAGCGCCACCGGCAGGGCAGCGCCGAAGCCGGGCGAGTCCACGAATGGCAGGACGATATGCATCGCCTCAGCATTGACGGCATTCACGAGCCATCTCCTTCCATGTTCCGTCGCTGGACGTCCAGCGGTAGGTCAAGGCGGCCTGCAATGCGACCGCCGGTGAGTCGCCGACCGCGACAGGCACCGGAGCGCCATCGGTCAGCGCAATCTCCAGCATCGTTGGCGTGACACTGAACGCAATCCGCTGGCCGCGCCACAGCAGGGTGAAGCGAACGACATCCCAGTTGTCAGGGCAGTGCGGCGCAAGCGACAGGCCGGCGTCGTCCAGGCGCAGTCCGGCGAATCCGAACACGAGCGACTGCCACAGTCCGCCGAGCGCGGCGATATGCACGCCGCCGGAGGCATTGCCCATGTTGTCCGCCAGGTCGATGTCGCGTGCCTGCCGGAAGTAGCGCAGTGCGAGTGCCGTGTCGCCGAGGCGCGCCGCGAGCAGCGCGTGGATTGCGGGGCTCAGCGAGCTGCTGTGCTCGGTGCGCGGTTCGTAATAGCGGTAGCAGGCTTCCTGCATGGACGGCGCGATGCGGTGACCCAGCAGCGCGAGCAGCATCACGACGTCGGCCTGCTTGATGAGGGTGGAACCCTGCGTGCGTTCCCGGCCCAGGATGACGTCCAGCGGCAGGCTGCGCTGCGCATACGGCGCGAGGTCAATGTCTTCCAGCCCGAAATAGCCGGCGAACTGTTCGATCATGCCGCGCGCGGGATCGATGCCGTCGTATATCGCGGCGGCGATGGTGCGCCATCGATCGGCTTCACCCTCTTCGACGCCGAGACGTCCGGCGAGGCTGCGCCATTGTTCTGGATAACGTTCCTTCAGCACGTCCATGGCGTTGGCTGCGCATTCCAGGTTCCAGCGCGCCATCCAGTTGGTGTAGGCATTGTCATCGATCCCGTCGTGGTATTCATCCGGCCCGACCACGCCGCGGATGTGATACAGGCCGTCGCCCTCGAAGCGGCCGCGGCTCGCCCAGAAGCGTGCCGTCTCGACCAGGATCTCGGCACCGGCCTCGCACAGGAAGCCGTCATCGGCAGTAGCCTGCCAGTATTGCCAGACGGCGTAGGCGATGTCGGCGCTGATGTGGTGGGCCTGCGCACCGGTCACCACGGGGATGACCTTGCCTACAGGCGTGGTCGCGTACGACGGCGTGACATCGTCGCCGGTGTCGGCTGATTCCCAGGCGTACAAGGCGCCGCGATAACCCAGTCGTTGCGCCTTGCGGCGCGCGGCATCGAGCGTGTGGAAGCGGTACATCAGCAGAGCGCGCGCCGAGGCCGGATCGGTGAGCGTGTAGAACGGCAGCAGGTAGGTTTCCGTGTCCCAGAACACATGGCCCTTGTAGCCGTTGCCGGTCAGCGCGCGGGCTCCGATGGAAACATGCTCGTCCGCCGGATTGACGGTGGAGATCAGGTGATAGCAGGCGAACCTGATCGCGCGCTGCGCATCCTCGTCGCCATCGATGCGCACGTCCGCGATGTCCCAGCGCCGCTGCCAGGCTTCCACGTGGCGCTGGATGGCCGGCATGACACCGTCGGCCAGCACGGTATCCAGGTTTGCGATCGCGGCCTGTGCCGGTGCTGCGTGCTCGTGCGTCGTGCAGCATGTCTCCACCCAGTCGTAGCGCCAGGTCTGACCCGTTTCGATATCTGCCTCGACGGTGCTGTCGATGCTTTCCGGCGACGATGCCACGGGCGCGGCTTCCACGCCGGTTTCCAGCGAGACGAGCCGCGGCGCGACGGCCAGGGCGATGTGCATGCCGGCCTGCGTGCTGCCTTCGAGCACATGCACGCGGCCGAAATGGGCATCGAGGCAGGATATGCCGCGCGAAAATGTCCTCGCCGCCGCCGCGGACGGCGGCACGAAACCCGAACGCGCCACCAGTCTCCCCGCGAGCGTTTCCGAGGTGCAGAGCGAGCTTTGCAGCAGGAGATGCCGGTCCGCGAGCGAGGCGAGGCGCAGGAAGAGCACGCGAATGATGCCGCCGCCCTTGTCACGCAGGCGGAACTCGCGGCGGAAGACACCTTGCCGCATGTCGAGGATGCGGCGATGCTCCATGAGCGAAAATCCCTGCTCCGTGCGCGCATCGGATGCCGTTCCCGCCGACAGCAGCGTCCATCCCGGCGCGGCGACCAGTTCGGGCAGGGTGGAGGGCGGGATCACATCGAACACGCCGGCGATGAATACCGCCGGCGCCGAGAGGGAGGTGCCGAACGGCAGCGAACCGCGCTGGCCGAGGTAGCCGTTGGCGACGGCGAACATCGATTCGAATTCATGTTCGCGCGCTGGCGTGAACTCGTTGTCGATCATCAGCCAGAGCGGATCGTCGGTCGGCTGGAACAGCGGATCGGCCGCAGGCTGCTGGATGCCAGGTGAAAGATCGTTCATGGCTGAGCCTGGTCCGGTTGGCATTCCGCGCTGGCAGCGATCTGCGACAGATCCTCCACGACCACCGTGGCGCCGGCGTGCGCAAGCGCTTCGGGCCGTCCCAGCCGGTCCACGCCGATCACCGCTCCGAAACCGCCGGTGTGTCCCGCCTCCACGCCGGCGGCAGCATCTTCCACCACCACCGCCCGCCCCGGTGTGACGCTAAGGCGGCGTGCAGCCTCGAGAAATGTATCCGGGGCGGGCTTGCCGCGCAGCTCGCCGCGCGCCAGGTCGATGCCATCGACACGTGCATCGAACAGCGGCAGCAATCCCACCGATGCAAGGATCTCGCGGCAGTTGGCGCTGGAGGAAACCACGGCGGTGCGCAAGCCGCAGCCGCGCAAGGCGCGGATCAGTTCAACCGTCGACGGATACACCTCGACGCCCTGGTTGCGGATCAGCTCAAGCAGCAGCGCGTTTTTCCGTGTGGCCAGTGCGTGGATCGTCTGCGCGTCTGCAGGGTCGGATGACGTCCCTTGCGGCAGGGAAATCCCGCGCGAGGCAAGGAAGCGCCGCACGCCTTCCTCGCGCGGCAGACCATCGACGTAACGGCTGTAATCCTGCACCACATCGAACGGCAACTGCTTGCGGCCGGTCTGCTTTTCCCATGCGCGGAGGAAATCGTCGAACATCGCTTGCCATGCGCGCGCATGCACCGTCGCCGTCTTCGTGACGACGCCGTCGAGGTCGAACAGCACGCCGTCGAAGCGTGCGCGGTCGAGCGTGAAGGATGCACTGTGCGCGGCGCCCGGCATCTGCATGTGGGGATCTCCATGGCAAAGAGACATGCTGGTAAGACCGGAAAGCCGCCAAACAATTTCCAGGCGCGCAGCAGGCAGGCGGCATCGCGCCCCGGGGGACGAACCGCGGGCATATCGCGCTTTGATGCCGATCAATAGCCCGCAACACCCCGGCGGGACAATGGTTTGAAGCAAGGCATGAGGGGAATGAGCGCATGGAACGCAGCTCCGTCATCCGCAAGTCCGCAACCGGTTTCGGCGTGTCGCCGAACTGGGTGGATTACGCTGAAACCCGGCGCGAGTTCTCCTGGGAAAGGGCGCGCGCGGAGTTGGCCGGCCTGCCGGGCGGCGGCATCAACATGGCGTTCGAAGCAGTGGATCGCCATGCCACGGGCAAGGCGTGTGGCCGTGTCGCGTTCCGCTTCCTGGGCGCGGACGCCGACCGCGACATGACCTATGGCGAACTTTCGACGTTGACGAGCCGTTTCGCCAATCTGCTCGGCCAGCTTGGCGTCGCCAGGGGCGAGCGCGTGTTCATCCTGGCCGGCCGCATTCCCGAACTGTATGTAGCGGTGCTGGGTAGCCTGAAATACGGCGCAGTCGCCTGCCCGCTGTTTTCCGCATTCGGGCCCGAACCCATCGCGACGCGTCTGACGCTCGGCGATGCGAGGGTTCTGGTGACGACCGAAGCGCTGTACCGCCGCAAGGTGGAAAAGATCCGTGACCGGCTGCCGGGCCTGCGGCATGTCTTGCTGGCACAGACCGCGGGCGACATTCCCGACACGGCCGATCTGCAGCGGCTGATGGAACAGGCAAGCGACGAATTCGATGTCGCGCCGACGCAGCCCGACGACATGGCACTATTGCACTTCACCAGCGGCACCACCGGCGCGCCAAAGGGCGCGGTGCACGTGCACGACGCAGCCGTCACGCACTGGGCTACTGGCCGGTTCGCGCTCGACCTGCATCCGGATGACATCTTCTGGTGCACCGCCGACCCGGGCTGGGTGACGGGAACCTCCTACGGCATCATCGCGCCGCTGTTGCACGGTGTGACTTCCATCGTCGATGAAGCCGATTTCGATGCTGAGCGTTGGTACCGCATCCTGCAGGAGCAGAAGATCACGGTCTGGTATACCGCCCCGACCGCGATCCGCATGTTGATGAAGGCCGGCGACGAGATTCCGCGCAAATATGCATTCCCGCAACTGCGCTTCATCGCCAGCGTGGGCGAGCCGCTGAATCCGGAAGCGATCTGGTGGGGCAAGGAAGTGCTCGGCCTGCCGATCCACGACAACTGGTGGCAGACCGAGACCGGCGGCATCATGATCGCCAACACGCCGGCCTTCGACATCAAGCCCGGCTCGATGGGACGTCCGCTTCCCGGCATCGATGCTTTCATCGTCGAGCGCGGCGAGCAGGGCGAATTGCGCATCATCGACACGCCAGACACCCAGGGAGAACTGGCCTTGAAGCGCGGCTGGCCGTCGATGTTCCGCGGCTATCTCAACAACGAGGAACGCTATCGCAAATCCTTCGCGGGCGAACTCTACCTGACGGGCGACCTGGCGCAGCGCGATGCCGACGGCTACTACTGGTTCGTCGGCCGCGCCGATGACGTGATCAAGTCCTCCGGCCACCTGATCGGCCCGTTCGAAGTCGAGAGCGTCCTGATGGAACACCCGGCGGTCGCGGAAGCAGGGGTGATCGGCAAGCCGGATGAAACCGTGGGCGAAATGGTCAAGGCATTCGTGTCGTTGAAGAGCGGCTACGAGGCGAGCGATGCGCTGCGCATGGAATTGCTCGGCCATGCCCGCAAGCGTCTCGGTGCGGCCGTGGCGCCGAAGGAAATCGATTTCCTGCCGTCGTTGCCCCGCACGCGCAGCGGCAAGATCATGCGCCGCCTGCTGAAGGCGCGCGAGCTCGGCCTGCCGGAAGGAGACACCTCGACGCTCGAGGGACAGCCATGAGCATGACATGCGACAAACCGGTCTGCCTGGGATTCCTCGCCGACATGCTGCGCATCCGCCGCATGGAAGAGAAAGCGGCGGAGCTGTATGGCACCGGAAAGATCCGCGGGTTCCTGCATTTGTATATCGGCGAGGAAGCGGTCGCGGTGGGTGCACTGCATGCCCTCGATATAGGTGACAACATTGTTGCAACATACCGCGAACACGGCCATGCGCTGATCCGCGGCGTTTCGATGAACGCGATCATGGCGGAAATGTTCGGCAAGCGCGACGGCTGCTCGCGAGGGCGCGGCGGCTCCATGCACCTGTTCGACCGCACGGCACGCTTCTTCGGCGGCAATGCGATCGTCGGCGGCGGCCTGCCGCTCACGGTCGGCCTGGCGCTGGCGGACAAGATGCAGGGCATCCGGCGCGTGAATGCCTGCTTCTTCGGTGAAGGCGCGATGGCGGAAGGCGCTTTCCATGAGTCGATGAATCTCGCCGCCCTGTGGAAGCTGCCGGTGCTTTTCCTGTGCGAGAACAATTTCTACGCGATGGGTACCGCACTCGCGCGCTCCGAGTCGCAGACCGACCTCTGCGCGAAGGCGGCCAGCTACAAGGTCCCGGTGATGAAGGCCGACGGCATGGATGTGCTGGCAGTGCACGAGGCGGTGCAGCACGCCGCACAGCAGGTGCGCGCCGGCGAGGGGCCGTTCTTCCTCGAATTGCAGACCTACCGCTTCCGCGCGCATTCGATGTACGACCCTGACCTGTACCGCGACAAGGCGGAAATCGAACAATGGAAAAAGCGTGACCCGATCGATGGCTTTGCCGCCCACCTGAAGCAGGAACGCATGTTGACCGATACGGAATGGCAGTCCATCGACGGGCAGGCTTGGCAGGAAGTGGAGGCGGCGATCGCCTTCGCCGACGCATCGGAATGGGAGCCGGTCGAAGCCTTGACGCGGGACGTCTATTCGCCGGAGGCGCGGCCATGAAGATGAGCTACCGCGAAGCCATGCGCCAGGCGTTGCGCGAAGCGCTGACTACCGATCCGCGCGTATTCCTGATGGGCGAGGACGTCGGCAAGTACGGCGGAACCTATGCGGTATCAAAAGGATTTCTGGAGGAATTCGGACCGGAGCGCATCCGCGACACGCCCCTGTCCGAGCTGGGGTTTGTCGGCGCGGGCATCGGCGCTGCGCTCGGCGGCATGCGCCCGATCGTCGAGGTCATGACCGTCAATTTCAGCATGTTGGCGCTGGATCAGATCGTTAACACGGCTGCCGCGATGCGCCACATGTCGGGCGGACAGTTCCATGTGCCGCTCGTGATCCGCATGGCCACCGGTGCCGGCCGGCAGGTCGCGGCGCAGCATTCGCACAGCCTCGAAGGCTGGTATGCGCATATTCCCGGCATCAAGGTGCTCGCGCCGGGAACGGTGGCCGATGCGCGCGGCATGCTCGCACCTGCCCTGGCCGATCCCGACCCGGTCATCATTTTTGAACATGCGCAGCTCTACAACATGGAAGAGGACATCGCTCCCGCGGCGTGCGACATTCGCTCGGCCGCAGTGCGGCGCGCCGGCAATGACGTGAGCATCATCGCCTGGAGCGGCTGCCTGCCGAAAGCGCTCGAGGCGGCGCAAGGTCTGGCCGAGGAGGGAATCGATGCGGAAGTGATCGACCTGCGCGTGCTGCGTCCACTGGATACCGCAACCATTGCCGCGTCGGTGCGCAGGACACATCGCGTGGTGGTGGTGGATGAAGGCTGGCGGACTGGCAGCTTCGCGGCCGAGATCGTCGCGCGCATTGCCGAAGAGGTTTTCTACGAACTGGACGCGCCGCCGGCACGCGTGTGCAGCGCCGAGGTACCGATCCCTTACCCGCGCCACCTCGAGGAAGCCGCGTTGCCGCAGGCGAAGACGATCGCGGCAGCAGCAAGACAGGTGGTGGGCAAGACATGATCGAATTCAAGCTGCCGTTTCTTGGCGCCGATGTCGACGAGGGAAAACTGCTCGAATGGCAAATCAAGCCCGGCGACACCGTGCGGCGCGGCCAGGTGATCGCCGTGGTGGATACCTCGAAGGCGGCGGTCGACGTGGAGAGCTGGCAGGAGGGAACGGTATTCGAGCTGCTGGCACAGCCAGGCGAAACGCTGCCGGTCGGCGGCGTGCTGTTCACGCTGCTCGAGGCCGGAGAGTCGCCAGAGACCGCGCAACGGCATGAACGCGCAGCACCAGTTGCTGCGCCTTCCGCCTCTGCTGCAAGGCGCAGGATCTCTCCCGCGGCACGCAAGCACGCCGAGGAACATGGCATCGACCTTGATCGTGTGGCCGGTACCGGACCGGATGGCACGGTCACCTTGCAGGACGTGCAAGCGCTCGAAGGGAAGGCGCAGCCTGCCGCGCCTGACAGGCAGACGGAAATGCGCAAGGCCATCGCGGCGGCGATGAGCCGTTCCAAGAAAGAGATTCCGCACTACTACCTGAGCGAAACCGTGGCGATGCGCAACGCGCAGCAATGGCTTGCTGCCGCCAACGAGAAACGCAGCATCACGGAGCGTTTGCTGATGGCCGTGCTGCAGTTGAAAGCGGTGGCGCTGGCCTTGCAAAAGTATCCGGACCTGAACGGCTTCTACATCGACGGCGCGCACCAACCGTCAGCGGCCATTCATGTCGGCGTGGCGATCTCGCTGCGGCAGGGCGGCCTCATCGCGCCCGCCATTCATGACGTCGCGGAGAAGACGCTGGACCAGCTGATGCAGGACCTGAGCGACCTGGTAAAGCGGGCGCGCGCCGGATCGCTGCGCAGTTCCGAGATGACCGACCCGACCATCACGGTGACCAACCTCGGCGAGCAAGGCGTGGATGCGGTGTACGGGATCATTTATCCGCCGCAGGTGGCGCTGGTGGGTTTCGGCAGGATTCGTGACATGCCATGGGTAAGCGACGGCGTGCTGTGCACGATGCCGGCGATGACTGCCAGCCTCGCTGCCGATCATCGCGTCTCCGACGGACATCTCGGCGCGCTGTTCCTCGCCGAAGTGCGCGAACGGCTGCAGCGGCCGGAACAACTCTGAAGGGGCGAGCATGGAACAACAGGAACTTCTCTCCACCGTGTTGTCCACGCTCACCACTATTGCCCCCGAGGTTGAGACGGATGCGCTCATTGTTGACAAGCCCCTGCGCGAACAGGTCGACCTCGATTCCATGGACTGGCTCAACTTCCTGATCGGCCTGCACCAGAAGCTGAAGGTGGATATCCCGGAGTCGGATTACGCGAAGCTGCGAACCTTGAATGACCTGCTGGCATATCTGCGTGCGAAGGCGGGATGAGAGGTGCTGATTGGCATCTTTAGTGTCCACGGAAGCGCGGGAAGAAAACCTTTTTGTCCACGGAAAGCACGGAAAGCACGGAAAGAAAAACTCTTTGTCCAAGAAAGACACTCGGCGTGTCCCACGAAAGGCTTCACGTTTTTTACCTCACGCCGTTCAATTATCGCAAGTCTCTCTTGCGTCGTCCCCGCGAAAGCGGGGATCCATGCTGAGTTTCTGGAGTGGCCACCCGTCTTCTTGGGAATGACATCCTTGCGCAAGCAGGCTTATCTGAGCGAGTCAGGAACATTTCCTGAAATTTTTCGTGTCTTTCGTGGGGCACGCCGAGTGTATTTCGTGGACAAAGAGTTTTTCTTTCCGTGCTTTCCGTGTTTTCCGTGGACCCCCAAAGATTTTGGTCGAAACGTTCCACTAACACCGATCAACCCGCATCCTTGCCGTCCTTCGACCTGCTCCCCTCGTGTTTCGAGAATGCCTTCATCAGCTCGGCGAGTTCCGCGACACGCATCGCGACCTTGTAGTTGACGCTGCCTTCCGGGTAGCGGCCGTCGCGTGCGACACCGGCTTCCACGCCGGTCAGCAGGGAGATGGCCTGGTCCACGTCTTCATAGGCGTAGATCTGGAACTTGCCGGTGTTGACGGCGTTCACGACGTCGCGGCGCAGCATCAGATGCTTGATGTTGGCAGCAGGGATCAGCACGCCATGCTCGCCGTTGAGGCCGCGCGCTGCGCAGATATCGAAGAAGCCTTCGATCTTTTCGTTGACTCCGCCAATGGCTTGCGCCTGTCCGAACTGGTTGACCGAGCCGGTCATCGCGAGCGACTGTCTGACCGGCACGTCGGCCAGGCGCGACAGCAGCGCGCACAGTTCGGCCATGGAGGCGCTGTCGCCTTCCACCATGCCGTAGGACTGTTCGAATACCAGGCTGGCCGACAGGGCCATCGGCTGGTTCTTCGCATAGCGCGACGCGAGGAAGGACGACAGGATCAGCACACCCTTGGAGTGGATCGCGCCGGACAGCTTGACCTCGCGTTCGATATTCATCAGTTCGCCTTCGCCAAGGCGCGCTGTCGCCGTGATGCGTATCGGTTGCCCGAAGGCGAAGCCGCCGAGTTCGAGCACCGTCAGGCCGTTGACCTGGCCGGCGACCGCGCCGTCGGTGCTAATCATCAGCGTGTCGCGCAGGATCTCTTCATGCAAGCGGTCGCGCAGGCGGTCCTGGCGGCGTATCTGTGTATCGATCGAGTGCTGCACGTCGACGGCCTTCACCACGTTCCTGCCTTCCTCGCGTGCCCAGTAATCGGCCTCGCGCAGCAGGTCCTTCACGCTGCCCATATGGGTGGAAAGCCGCTCGCTGTCGCTGGCCATGCGCGCGCCATGCTCGATGACGCGCGCCACCGCGCCGCGGTCGAACGGCAGCAACGATTCCTGGCGCACCAGCGTGGCGATCATGCGCGCATAAAGCAGGTGGTTATCCGGATTGCGTTCGATGCGTTCCTCGAAGTCGGCAGCCACCTTGAACAGTTCACCGAATTCCGGATCGTATTCCTGCAGCAGGTAATAGAACATGCGGTCGCCGAACAGCACGATCTTGGCATTGAGCGGGATCGGCTCCGGCTCCAGCGACACAGTGCTGATCAGGCTGTAGGCCTGGCCCAGCGATTCGATGTAGATTTCGCGCGACTTCAGCGTGCGCTTCAGGCCTTCCCAGGCGAACGGTTGCATCAGCACCTTGCGCACGTCCAGCAGCAGGTAGCCGCCATTCGCTCGATGCAGTGCACCGGCCTTGATCAGGGTGAAATCGGTGACCAGTGCACCGAGCTGTGACATGTGCTCGACGCGTCCGACGAGATTGCTGTAGGTCGGATTGTCCTCGCTGACGATGGGTGCGCCGCTGTGCTTGCCGTTCGACACCAGCACGTTCACCTCGTAGCGCCGGAAATCCTCGTGCGCCGTGAGCACGGCGATGCCCGGCGCGACCTGTTCTTCCTGCTTGCGGAAATCGTCCGCATGTTCGATCACGTCCATCTGCACCACGTCGAGGTAGGACAGCACCTGCGGCAGGTCGCTGAACGCCATGCGCACTTCATTCATCGCATGCTCGACGGCGGACAGGATGGTGTCGCGGTTGAGCTGCTTGATGTGTTCGGTGCGTTCCTTGTGCCATTGCGGCAGGCGGCGCAGGATTTTTTCCAGTTGCTCCTGCAGGCCGGCGATCTTTTCCTCGATCTGCTTCCTCTCCTTTTCCGGCAGCTTGTCGTATTCGTCCGGAGGCATGATCTCGTGGAAGCGCGTGGGCGCGAAGGCGAAACCGCCCGGCGTGCGAAGCAGTACCGTTTCCTGTTGGTGCGCCTGCTTTTCCAGCTCGCCCAATGCCTGCTCCTGCCGCTTGCTGAATTCGTCCTGGATCGCACCGATCTTGTCACGGTATTCGTCGCTCTCAAACAGCGCCGGGATGGCGGATTCCAGGTAATCGATGAGCTGGTCCATCTGCGCGCGCAGCGCAGTGCCCCGACCGGCCGGCAGCCGGAGCGCACGCGGCATGTGCGGCTGCGCGAAGTTGTTGACATAGCACCAGTCGTCCGGTCCGGGCTCGCTGCTCGCCTTCTTCTCGAGAAACTGGTGCACCATGGTGCGCTTGCCGAGCCCCGAAGGACCGAGCGCAAAGATGTTGTAGCCTTCATGGCGGATCCCCGCGCCGAAGCGTACCGCGTCCATTGCGCGCATCTGGCCGATCATCTCGCCCAGGTCGGCGAGATCGGCGGTGGTGAGGAAAGGCAGCTTTTCGGGGTCGCAGGACTGGTAGAGCTGTGCCACCGGCAGGGCAGAGGGAGTGGTCATTTTCGTGTCGTCAGTGTCATGGAAAGAAGTGTCTCCGTCTCGCGGAGTCCATCCAGATATAGCCTTGAGGTGGAAGCCGTCTCCGCGCGGCCCCCTCCTCCTTGCAGGAGGAGGGCTAGGGCGGGGGAGTGAGGTGGGGTCAACAACTGTGATTGCACCACCTCACTACCCCCATCCCATCCTTCCCCCTGCAAGGGGGAAGGAGCCTGGTCGAGGGCCGCTCTTGCTGCCACGGGCTTATGTGGACCATCTGCTACCGTTTCTTCCGTTCAGCAGCAGGGCGATGCGGCACGGCGCATCGGCGAGCGCTGTCAGCTTCCATCCTAGAGTCGAGCGGCCGTGCCATCCTTGCGCCAGATCATCCAATGTTTCCTGCCGCTATTGGAGAGCCTCATCTGTCACGTATGCGGGCGGCGAAGAACGTAATGAATCGCGTTTCCGCTGCACGATTGTGGGAAGCCCCGCCGCGTTGATCGATCTCAAGGCCACCCCGGGCGGCGCGCCTAATCTGAATCTGTTTCTTCAGGATTCGCCGGCAGGGAACGGGGATGCCATGCTGCACGATGTAGCCGCCGCTGAAGGTTGGGAACACTTCCGCCATGGAGCGGATATCGGCATTCGCGGTATCGGCAAGACCAGGCTGCAGGCATTCGAGCAGGCCGGGCTGGCCCTGACCTCTGTCGTCACAGAACCGGAAAGCGTGCGCGCCCTGCACGCCGTCGATATCCGTTGCAGCAGCCCGGACGACGACTTTCTCTTCCTTGACTGGATCAATGCGCTGATCTACGAGATGGCCACGCGCGGCATGCTGTTCCGGCGCTTTGTGCTGTCGCAGGATGGCGCCACGCTCTACGGCACCGCATGGGGCGAGCCGGTCGATGTCGAGCGTCATTGTCCCGCGGTGGAACCGAAGGGCGCCACGCTCACCGAACTGAAGGTGCAGCAGTCCGAGGACGGGCGCTGGATCGCGCAATGCGTGGTGGATGTCTGACATGGATATTTCATCCTTCATTCGCCAGTCCGCGACGATGTGGGAGATGCCCCCGCACGGCGCGATGCAAGTCCCGGCCATCATCTTCGCCACCGAGCCACTGATGCAGGCAATGGACGAAAAGGTCCGTGAACAGATCTGCAACGTGGCGATGCTGCCTGGGATCGTGAAGGCCGCCTATGCCATGCCCGACGCGCACTGGGGTTACGGCTTTCCGATCGGCGGCGTGGCGGCATTCGATCCCGACCAGGGCGGCGTGGTGTCAGCCGGCGGCGTCGGGTTCGACATCTCCTGCGGCGTGCGCCTGCTCAAGACCGGCTTGAAGGACAGCGACCTTGAGCCGCGCAAGGAGGCACTGGCCGCAGCGCTGTTCCGCGAGATTCCCGCCGGCGTCGGCAGCCACGGTGCGATACGGCTCACCCCGGAAGAGATGGACAAGATGCTGGCCGGTGGTGCGCAATGGGCCGTGGCGCGCGGCTACGGTACGCAGGAAGACCTGCACGCCATCGAGGAATCCGGCCGCATGGAAGGCGCCGATCCTGCTGCCGTGTCCGATGCGGCGAAGCACCGGCAGCGTGACGAAATGGGCACGCTCGGCTCCGGTAACCATTACCTCGAAGTGCAGCGCGTGAGCGACATCATCGACAAGGACATCGCGCAGGGCTTCGGTTTGCAGGCGGGCGATATCGTGGTCAGCGTGCATTGCGGCTCGCGCGGGCTGGGGCACCAGATCGGCACCGAATTTCTGCGCGAGATGGCCTGGGTCGCGCAGCAGCACGGCACCACGCTGCCGGACCGCGAGCTGGCCTGCGCGCCGATCAAATCGGATCTCGGACGGCGCTACCTCGGCGCGATGCGTGCCGCCATCAATTGTGCGCTGGCCAATCGCCAGATCCTCACGCACATCACGCGCGGCGTCTTTGCCCGCGTCTTTCCGCAGGCGACGCTGTCGCTGCTGTATGACGTCTCGCACAACACCTGCAAGATGGAAGAGCACGAGGTGGACGGCACGACAACGAAGCTCTTCGTCCATCGCAAGGGTGCGACGCGCGCCTTCGGCCCAGGCCATCCGTCGCTCCCGCCGCACCTGCGGCCGTACGGCCAGCCGGTGCTGATCGGCGGCAGCATGGGCACTGCGTCGTATGTGCTGGCCGGCACGGCGCGCTCGATGGCGATGTCATTCGGTTCGGCATGCCATGGGGCAGGGCGCAGCATGAGCCGGCACGAGGCGCTGCGCCGCTTCGGTGGCAAGCATGTGGCCGACACGCTCGAACAGCGCGGCATCCTGATCCGTAGCCCGTCGATGCGCGGCGTGGCGGAAGAAGCGCCTGACGCCTACAAGGACGTGAGCGAAGTGGTCGAGGCCGCCGACGAGGCCGGCCTGGCACGCATCGTGGCTCGCCTGGAGCCGAGGGTTTGCATCAAGGGATGATCATGCACAAGGATGAACCGCTGTCGACGCGGCGCGAGGAACGCACGGCACACGCGGCAATCGGCACGCGCACTGCCGTCGGCACGGGCAACCATGAATCCATCCGCCCGTCTGCACTGATCCGGCAAACCGGCGGCACCTATGCCGCGGAACTCGGCATTGATCTCGCTAGCGGCGCTCCGGCGGAAGTCTACAAGTGGTTCATCGCCGCGGTCCTGTTCGGCGCGCCGATTTCGGAAGCCGTCGCAATGCGCACCTGGCATGAGTTTGCGCACGCCAGCGCACTTGCGCCGCGCAGGATGCTGGACGCCGGCTGGGACAGGCTGGTCGAACTGCTCGACCACGGCGGCTACACCCGCTACGATTTCAAGACGGCCACCAAGCTGCTCGCCATCAACGAGGCATTGATGCAGCAATACAAGGGCAACCTCAACGCCCTGCACGACAGTGCTTCCGGTGAATCCGATCTGGAGCGGCGCGTAATGGAGCTTGGCAAGGGCATCGGCGCAGTCACAACGAACATCTTCCTGCGCGAACTGCGCGGGGTCTGGCCCAAGGCAGACCCCATGCCGTCCGATCGCGCGATCCAGGCAGCGAAAGTGCTCGGATTCGTCAACAAAAGCGTCGACGACCCGGGCCGCATCCTGCAACGCCTGAAAGAGGTCTACCGAAAGGACCGCCCCCGCTCAAAAGACTTCCCCGCCTTCGAAGCGGCCCTCGTTCGCTACGGCATCACGTTGCGCAGGAAAGGAGCGCGGCGAAGTGCGGCTGGTGTATGAATTACCACGGAAAATTTAAAGAGCTTCTTGTCTCTTGCGGACGGTCTTGACTAATGTACGTCTCGTCTCCGGACTGATAAAAAAATTGTCCACGGAAAACACGGAATTCACGGAAATTTCTTATCGATTTTTTCCGTGCTTTCCGTGTTTTCCGTGGACAAAAATGTTTTACGTAGCACTGCACGGAAGTCAACGCGGCTTATCCGGTCGCGAACTCTCCGCACAGTGCGGCCATTGCGGTGCGCGCATCGGTGCTTGCATGCATTGCGTCTGTCCACGCGGGGCCGGGTGGTGGCAGGACCGGGCCGAGCTTGAATTCGATGCTTGAGCGGCGCGGCCACCAGGTGTCGCCGCGCAGTGCGATGCGGGTGCCGCGCAGGCCGCCGACGACCAGTGGTGCGCCGGCACGCGCTGCGGCGACGAAGGCGCCGGCGTGGAAGGGTTTGAGGCCGGCTTCGCGGCTGAAGGTTCCCTCCGGGAAGACGATGACGTTTTCGCCGCGCCGCAAGGCTGCCGCAATCAGTTCGACGTCTTCCATGCCGCGCCGGGGATCGTCGCGCTCGACGAAGATGCTGCCCAGGCCGCGCAACAGGCGGCGCATGACGGCTTGGCGGGTGAATTCGCGTTTCGCGGCAAACGCATATCCCGGGCTGGCCGGCAGCAGAGCGCTGAGCACGATGCCGTCCAGGTAGCTGGCATGGTTGACCAGCAGCACGTGGGGCTGGCGCGGCAGGTCACCGAGTCCTGTCGCCGAGAGCGGTACTCCCGCGAGACGGAACAGCAGCCGCGTGCCGAAATGCCCGATGCGGCGGCCGGCGGCGGGATGCCCGAGCAGCATGATCAGGCCGCCGCAGGGAAGGGCAAGTACGGCGAAGAGCAGCCATGCGTAGACGCCGTATGCCCAGGTCCGGGCACGGCGTGCCGCGACCCGGGCATCGGCCAGCAATGCGTTCGCCATGAAGCGGGCCGTGTTCAGCCAGGGCAGGACGGCGGGCTGTTCCGCCTTGCCGCGCTCGTAGGCCTCCTTGCTGGCGAGGCGGCGAATCTTTCCGCTGGAGGTCTTGGGCACCGAATGCGGCGGCACCAGCACGATGTCATCCGCCGGCATGCCGATCACATCCACTGCGGTCTGGTTCAGGATGTCGTGCAAGTGCGCGCGCGCCGCCTCGTCGCGTTCGCGCGTCTCGGCCATGATGACCAGGCGTTCGCTTCCGGTGGCGGGATCGGGGCTGGCGAACACCGCGACGCAGCCCTTGCGGATGCCTGGTATGTTGCCTGCGGCCTGCTCCAGGTCGTAGGGATACAGGTTGCGTCCGCCGCGCTTGATGAGGTCTTTCACGCGGCCGGCGATGAAGACTTCGCCGTCGGCCATGTAGGCGTAGTCGCCGGAATCGAGCCATGCGCCATGGAACAGCGTCGCGGTCGCAGCGGGATTGCGATAGTAGCCGGAGGTGGCGGACGGGCCGCGGAACTCCAGCCGGCCGACGTGCCGTTCCGGCAGTTCGAGGCCCGCCTCATCGACGACGCGAATCTCGTGTCCCGGCAGCGCGCGGCCGCAGGAAGGAATGGCGAGCGTGTCTTCGCCGCTTCCCGGCAATGCTTCGCCCTTGCGGTCAAAGGATTCACGTGCGATGAGGTCGATGCGCGGACCACGTTCCAGCGGCGGGAATGCAAGCCCAACCGACGACTCGGCCAGGCCATACACGGGCGTGATGGCCTGCCTGCGCAAACCGCAGGGCGCAAAGCGTGCGGCGAAGGCTTCCAGCGTGGCAGGGCTCACCGGCTCGGCGCCGTTGAGCGCAAGCCGCCAGCTCGACAGGTCGAGTTCCCTGATGCTGGCGTCGCTGACGTGGCGCACGCACAGCTCATAGGCAAAATTCGGTGCGGCGGACATGGTGCCGCGATGGCGTGTGATGGTCTGCAGCCAGAGTGCCGGGCGCGCCAGAAAAGCGAGCGGCGACATGAGCACCAGCGGGATGCTGTGGTACATGGTGCCGAACCAGGCGCCGATCAGGCCCATGTCGTGATAAAGCGGCAGCCAGGAGACGAACACGTCTTCCGGCCCGGCTTGCGTGGCCTGCCCGAGGGCGCGAACATTGGCCAGAAGGTTCGCGTGCGTGAGCACCACGCCCTTGGGATCGCCGGTGCTGCCCGAGGTGTATTGCAGGAAGGCGATATCGCCGGGCTGCGGACGGTGGCGGAGCGCTTGCGGCGTTGCCTGCAATTCGGCGGGCGTGACGATCGCCGCAAGACTCGGGACGGCGGCCTGCAGCATGAGCGCAACTTGCCGGGCCTGCTTCACTGTGACGATGAGCGCAGCTCCGGCATTGGAAAGAATGCGCGCGTGGCGCCGCAGGTGGTCTTCGAGCTGGGCCATGCGCGCCGGCGGATAGATCGGCACCGGGATGGCGCCGGCGAGCATCACACCGAAAAAGCATGACAGGTAATCGAAACCGGTCGGCAGCATCAGCGCCACGGTCTGCCCCGGCTGCACGCCTTTCTCCAGCAGGCCGGCGGCGATGGAGCACGCACCGTCGAACAGGTCGCGATAACGGATCGGATGTTCCTGGTGCTGCTCGTCGTGCAGCAGGATATGCACCGCATCGGGCTGGCGGGCGACATGCCATTCAAGCACGTCCACCAGAGTCTGCGCTTCTGCGGGAAGGCCGGTTTCCCGCGGACCAGCCAGGCTGACGGTTTCCGCTGCCGAGATCTCCGGGCGCGCCTGTGCCAGCAAACGCAGCAGCTCGCGCGGCGTGTCGGTCTCGGAAAGCACCTCGCCCGGCAGTTCGACGCCGAATGCGTTGCCCACGCGCTGCATCAGCTCGACGCGCGCCAGGCTGTCCAGTCCGAGGTCGCGCTCGAAGGAGGAGTGCAGGCCGGCCGCGGGCGCATGGCCGGGATGGGTTTCGCGGGCGAGCTGCTGCACGATGGCGAGCAGTTGCTCGTCGGCAGGAGTTTCGATTGTTGGGTGGCGCTCGTTCACGGTAGCGGCGAAAAGGAATTGGTCATGCGCCTGCAACTCGTCAGCCATAGGCCTGTCCATCCTCACCATAAATCTTCACCGGCCCGCATCCTTGTTATGGATCAAGCAGGAGGAGGGCGGAGACTTTTCATCCATCCCGGGCGGCCGTATCCTTTCCTTTCCACAGAGCGGGCGGCAAACCATGCACCAGACCACATCAGCGGCTGCTCCGGGCGCGGAGAGCGCCCTGGCGCCCGGCGTCCTGCGTCGGGAAGTGTGGAGCTGGGCGATGTACGACTTCGCCAATTCGAGCTACACCACGGTCGTCATCACGGCCATCTTCAATGCCTACTTCGTTGCGGTGGTCGCCGGCGGGGCGGCCTGGGCGACGCTGGCGTGGACCGCCGCGCTGGCCGTCTCGAACCTGCTGCTGATGGTGATCGGCCCGGTGCTCGGCGCCTATGCCGACTTGCGCGCCAACAAGAAGCGTCTGTTGCTGGCATCCACTGTCGGCTGCGTGGCCACCACCGCATCGCTCGCGCTGGCCGAACCCGGGACGCTGGCGCTGAGTGTCGTCTTGCTGGTGTTGTCCAGTGTCTTTTATGGCATCGGGGAAAACCTCGTCGCCGCCTTCCTGCCGGAGCTCGCCAGCGGCGACAGCCAGGGCAAGGTCTCCGGATGGGGCTGGAGCCTCGGCTATCTCGGCGGACTGCTGTCGCTCGGGATCTGCCTTGCTTACGTGAACTGGGCCATCGCGCACGGCGAACAGGCGCGGCAATACGTGCCGGTGACCATGCTGATCACGGCCGCGATGTTCGGCATCGCCAGCCTGCCGACCTTCCTGCTGCTGCGCGAACGCGCGCCACGCCAGTCCCTGCCCGGCACCGGCCTGCTGCGGCAGACCTTCGGTCGGCTGCTGCAGACGCTGCACCGCACGCGCCATTACCTCGACCTGCGTCGCTTCCTGCTCTGCATCGTGGTGTACCAGTCGGGCATACAGGCCGTCATCGCGCTGGCCGCCATCTATGCCCAGCAGGCGATGGGCTTCTCGACGCAGGACGCAGTGGTGATGATCATCGTGGTGAACATCACCGCCGCAGTGGGCGCGTTCGCATTCGGCTACGTGCAGGACCGCATCGGCCACGTCGCCACCATCGCGCTCACGCTCGCGGGCTGGATCCTGATGGTCGTGCTGGCATGGCTTGCGCACGACCGCGGCCTGTTCTGGCTGGCGGCGAACATCGCCGGCCTGTGCCTCGGCGCAAGCCAGTCGGCCGCGCGCGCCTTCGTCGGCATACTCAGCCCCGCAACGCGACGCGCCGAATTCTTCGGGCTGTGGGGCATGGCGGTGCGGCTCGCCTCCATCATCGGCCCGCTGACCTACGGCCTCGCCACCTGGCTGTCGCAGGGCGACCATCGCCTCGCGATGCTGATCACCGGCGGCTACTTTGTCGCCGGTCTCGCCATGCTGAAGTCGGTGGATGCAGAACGCGGAAAGCGCGCCGCACAGACCTGAGCGAGCGAAAGATGACCGAATCCATGCAAGCACCGGTCAGGCGCGTGATGTTCGGCGGCGACGTAATGCTCGGCCGCCTGGTGAAAGAGGCCATCGCGCGCTTCGGCCCCGACTATCCGATGGGTCCCGTATCGGAACTGATGCGCGCCGCCGACCTTACGGTGGTCAACCTCGAATGCGCGATCACTTCCTCGAATGAACAGTGGCGGGGCGAGCCGAAGGCCTTCTACTTCGGCGCACCGCCGCAAGCCATCGATGCATTGCTGCATGCAGGCGTGGATCTGGTCAGCCTGGCGAACAACCACATCCTCGATTTCGATTTCCGTGGCCTGTGCGACACGCTGCATTATTTGCGCAACGGCGGCATCCGCTTCGCCGGCGCCGGGGAGAATGTACGTGAAGCGGCGGCGCCCGTCATCGTCGAGTGCGGCGATATCCGATTCGGCATGGCGGCCTTCTGCGACCATCAACAGGATTTCGCAGCGCAAGCCGACCAGCCCGGTATCGCCTATCTTGACTTCAGCGACGAGAACGCCGTGCTGGCAGCCTTGCATGACGCGCTCGAAGCATTGCGCCATGCCGGCGTCGACTGGCCGATTCTTTCGCTGCACTGGGGGCCGAACATGGTGCACCGGCCGTCGCAGCGATTCCGCGCGCTGGCGCATGCCGCCATCGAATCGGGATGGAAGATCCTGTTCGGCCACAGCGCCCATGTCTTTCACGGCATCGAGATCTACCGCGGCTGCCCGATCATTTATGCGGCGGGCGACCTGGTGGACGATTATTACGTCGACGAGAATTTCCGCAACGACCACCAGCTGCTGCTGGAACTGGAACTGACGCGGGATGCATGGCGCCGCATCATTCTTCATCCGGTCTTCATCGAAGATTGCCAGGTGCGTCCGGCACGCGGCGCGCACTTCGAATACATTGCGTCACGGATGACGGATCTGTGCGAGGAAATGGGGACCCGTGTGCGCCGGGAGGATGCGCGAATCTGGATCGAGCGCAATGGCGGATGAGTAGCGAGTGTGCGGCGGATGAGCGGCGGATGAGCGGCAGACGGCAGGCAGCGCCATCCTTGCGCTGCCTGCCGTCCGCGTGAATCAGGCATTCCCGAAGTGGCAAACGTAGTGCACCGGTTCGTAGGCTTCCAGGTCGAAGGTCGTCCTGGCGGGCACCTGGAAGCGCTGGCCGCTTTCATAGTCCTTCCATTCGCCTTCTTCACCGATGCGCGCGCGGCACTTCCCGTCGATGATTTCCATGATCTCCGGCGTGTCCGTGGTGAAGGTCACCATGGACGGCATGATGACGCCGATCGTCTTCTTCGTCTGGTCCGGGAAAATGAGATTGTGTGAAATGCATTTTCCGCCGAAATAGATGTTTCCCTTCTTGAGGACGGAAACATGATCGAATTGGTTGCCCATCAATGCTCCTTATCGCGCGAACGCGCTCAATGCATGCCCGGAATGTGGTGGCCGGCCGTCACCCGCTTGGCCTGCAGGCCTTCGGCGGCGACATGCTCGAGGAACTGCACTTCGGTGCCAACCGCGATCGAGTCGAAATCCGGATACGCCACGTTGTCGCGCTGGAAGTAGTACTCCCGCCCGTCCGGTGTTTCGATGAAGCCGTAGCCTTCGTCGAACAGCTGCGTCACATGCCCGTGCAAGGGCACTTCGTGTGTCTTGACGTCGCCGCGCTGCTCGCGTACATAGTCCTGCAGCCGTCGCACCGCTGCTTCGAAGGCATCGCGGATGACCACGAAGACGTCCTCGTGGCGATGCACATGGCTTACCGCAATCTCGGTGCCGGGCAAGGTCAGGTCCACGCGAACTTCATACATGAGGCCCTGGGTGTGGTGCTTGCCGATCGAATCCACCGTGACCTGGCAGTGCATGACATGCTCGGAAAAATGATCCAGCTTTTCCGCGCGCTTGCGAATCTCCGCCTCGATGGCGTCCGACGGAGGAAGATTCAGGAAGGTGATGTGAAGTGGGATTTTCATTATGTCATCCGTAATGTTGTCCGAAAAATCTCCCGGCTTGTGAGCTGAATGGCAATTTTCAGCTTAGGGCGACTATGCCGGGCAGGTTTGATGCAGCGCAGAACGGGGAGTTTTTTCCTGCCGGACTGACGTGCTGAAATGCAAGCCTTGCCGCCGAAAAATCAGTGTGTCTTCTTCACATCCCAATGGTGTACTGATGTGCGCCATGCGGCAGCAACGGAATCCTGCGCGCTCCATCCAGCATGACCTGCGCGGCAAAAGAGATGGAATCGAATCGTGCCTCCAGCAACAGACTCGCATGGATGCCCGCCGCGGGCGTGGAGCGACGTTCAAGGACCACGCCTTCTCCTTCTTCGCTCTCCAGTTCGGCCATGTTCTCAACCTGGAACACCTGCGTCTCTTCGCCTGCAAAGAGCGGATCGGCGGCAATGGCTTCCCGCACGTGGCCGAGCACGGCGCCTTTCTCCAGTTCAACGTAGACATAGCGCTGCGGTCGGCCGTCCACGCTGCGTATTTCGCCCGCCAGCGCTTCCTTGATGCCGTGAATGTGCGCAACGGCCGCGCTGTGATGGAGGCTGATGCCGGGATGATGGTGGAAGCTTTCATGGCCGCGCGGGATCAGCATGTCGAATGCCCTGGTGAACAGCGGCAGCACCCCCGGATCCCAGCCCGCGCCAATCACCGCCGGCATGCGGAAATGATGCGCCGCCGCGTCGATGTCGGAATAATGCGCCTCGCGTGCCGGCCCCTCAAGCCGGGCGCATTCGACGATGGGAATGTGTGCCTGCAGCAGTTCGCGCGCGACGCCCGTCGCACTGTCGGGCGGGACGCAGACCAGCGCGACGCGCACCATGGGAAGATCGCGCACATGCTCCACCACCGGAGCATGCCGCAGTCGCTCCGGAACCACAGCGCGCGACCCGGCACGGAGGACGATCCCCGCAAGCGTCAGTTCGGCGTCGCCGATGAGCGCGTCGGCGCACGCCTTGCCCAGCCTGCCGGGGCCGATTACCGCAACCTGGAGCTTCTTCATGGCGTCAGCAGCATTCGAAGGATTCCTTTGTCCATCTTAGGCGCTGCGCTGCTTCACGTGGTGAGCTGACGCAAGAACAGGATGCGGTCACGCCAGCGATCATAGCGATCATAGCGGTCAGAAAGGCGACATCAGCATGCTGCCGCCGCCGTCCTCATATCCCTTGGCATGGTGGCGCGGCGTGGCGACGAAGCCGTGACGATGGCCGTCGGCATCGAGATAATCCCCCACGACCACCCCCTTGCTGTTGATGCCGAATACTTCGGTGTTCGTCGCGCCGGGATAATCGATGGTGAGGTAGTTGCCCTTGGCCAGCACAAAGCCGTGCATCACGCCGGCTTCGAGGTAGGTGCCGGCGATCTGCCCGCGACGGTTGATGCCGTAAGGCGTTGTCGAATCCGCACCGGGCCGGTCGATGTTGGTGATGCCGCCGCCGCTGGACAGATAGCCATGATGTTGCGTATTGCTGCTGATGTACTCGCCGACGACCTCTTCCGCATGATTGATGCCGTAAGCATAGGTTGAGATGGAGCCGGGAACGTCGATGGTCGTGAAGTTGCCCTGCTTGAGCATGAAACTGTGAATGTCGGAAATGCGCGTGGAGATGTAGGTGCCGATGATCGTGCCTGCATCGGTGATCCCGTTGGCGGACGAAACATAGATATAGGGCTCGGGCTGGGCGAGGGTGGTGTAGGTGCCGCCTTCGAGCAGGAAGGCGTAGTTGAAGCCGTGTCCGACGCGATAGCCACCTGCGATCACGCCCTTGTTGTTGATGTCGTAAGCGGTCTCCGCAATGTCGGGATCATCGCCGGGCGCAGGCGGGTACTGGATCGTCGTGAACTGCCCGTTCTCCAGCAGGAATCCGTGGTTGATGGAGAACTGCCCCGGCAGCTGGGGATGGAAGAAGCGGCCGACAATCGCGCCGGCGTCATTGATGCCATAGGCGGCAGTGCCGAGCGCATCCGGAACATCGATGGTCCTGAAGCTGTACTTCGCCTCGTGGGGCGGATGGAGCGGGGTGGCAGGTGGCTGGGGTGTGCCGTTCGCCATGGCCACCGGTGCAAGGCATGCCGTGAAACAGAGTGTCGCGGCACAATGGGCAAGGTTTTTTCTCACTGCAGGCTCCTTCGCAAAAGATGCACGATTGGAAAAGATGCAACGACGCGAATCGTTGCTGCCTCCGGCACTTCACCTGCCTTCTGTTCTCCCTGGCAGAAAACCGGGGAAACAGGAATGACTGATGGCGATGAAGGAGCGCGCCTCTGCAGGGCGCGTGGTCGGTTACTGGGAATGCGAAGCCGTGAGCACGGAATCGATGACGCGGACGTGGGATAGGGCGGGAAGGCGCGGGGTTCCCGCTTTGGAGGTGCGTTAAATGATGCCGGCGTTGTATTGACGCCGGATCAACCTGCTTGCAGGCCTGCTACGCAAAGGCTGCACGAAGGTAATGTCGTTCAGTCAACAGGCGGTTTTTGCGTCGGCGTTCGCGAAAAGTCGATACGTCAGGCGCAGGTCCTTGCAAGACCTTGAATTGCTTGCAGGCGGGAAGCAAAAGTTGAAGCCAGGCGTAGCGCCAGGATGGGGGATTCAGCGTCTTTCCATCCCGGTACGGCTGTCAATCCCGCGTCCGCAGAAATGACAGCCTGCCGCGCCTTCACCTGACTGCTTCAATCCGCTTCCAGGAAACTCCGCAGCTTGTCCGCACGGGATGGATGACGCAGCTTGCTCATCGCCGTTGCCTCGATCTGCCGCACGCGTTCGCGCGAGGCATCGAGCTGCTTGCCGACTTCTTCCAGCGTATGGTCGCGCGAGGTATCGAGGCCGTAACGCATGCGCAGGACTTTCGCTTCGCGCGGCGTGAGCGAATCGAGCATGTCCTTGATGATGGCGCGCATCGATGCCTGCACGGCGGCGTCTTCCGGCGCCTGGGCGTGGATGTCCTCGACCATGTCGCCGAGTTCCATGTCGCCTTCTTCGCCGACCGGCACGTCGAGCGATATCGGCTCCCTCACCACTTTCAGGATCTCGCGTACCTTGGCTTCCGGCAGCTTCATCTTGACCGCCAGCGTTGCCGGATCGGGAACGACGCCGGTTGCGCTGCGGATTTCGCGCGAGATGCGGTTGAGCTTGTTCACCATCTCCATCATGTGCACCGGCACGCGGATGGTACGGCCTGTATCGGCCACCGAGCGCATGATGCCCTGGCGGATCCACCATGTCGCATAGGTGGAGAACTTGAAGCCACGCCGGTATTCGAATTTGTCGACCGCTTTCATCAGGCCGATATTGCCCTCCTGGATCAGGTCGAGGAAGGGCAGGCCGCGATTGACATACTTCTTCGCGATCGACACCACCAGCCGCAGGTTCGCCTCGATCATCTCGTTCTTGGCGCGACGCACGCGTGACTCCGCATCCGTCATGCGCCGGTAGAGCCCGCGCAGATCGGCCAGCGGAATCGCCACATGCTGCTGGATGTCCAGCAGGTTCTGCTGCTGTTCCTTCACCACGGCCGCATAGCGAGTGAGCCTTGTGCTGTAGGCATGCCCGGCCGCCGCTTCATCATCGACCCACTGCAGGTTGGTGGCATTGGATGGAAACACCGAAATGAACTGCGCGCGCGGCATGCCGCACTTGTTGATCGCGACTTCCATGATCGCCTTTTCGCTGCGGCGCATGCGTTCCACCTGCTCGCGCAGGGAACCCGACAGCAGGTCAATGGCCTTGGGCGCGAGGCGCAGGGTGGACAGTTCATGCGTGATGGTTTCCTGCGCCCGAAGATAGGGGCGTGAACCGTAGCCGCGTTTCACCTGCGCCTTGTCCAGCGCATCCAGGGCGTCGCCAATGCGGGCGAATGCCGCGAGCGCGTGCAACTTCAGATGCTGCAACTGGCGGGGCGACATGCCCGACGCGGTGTTTTCCTCGTCCGCCGCTTCCTCTTCGTCGTCCAGGCTTGCCAGTGCATCCGCATCGTCCACGTCTGCATCGGCAGCGGCATCCTCCACGGCAGCATGCGGTTCGCTGATGCCGCTCACGAAGTCGCCGATCTTCATCTCGTCCTTCGCGATCCGGTCTGCTGCGGCGAGGACCTCGCGGATGACCGCAGGGCAGGCCGACATCGCGTGAACCATGTCTTTCAGGCCATCCTCGATGCGGCGGGCAATCTCGATTTCCTTCTGCTTTGTGAGCAGGCGCGCGGTGCCCATGCGGCTCATGTAGAGACGCAGGGGATCGGTGCTGCGGCCGAAATCGGAGTCGTTGGTCGAGGACAGGGCGGCCTCGATCGCCGCCTCGGCTTCCTCGTCGGCCGGGCTGACGGTCGCGCTGTCGGACCACAGCAGGGTTTCGGCGTCCGGGGCTTGCTCATAGACGGCAATGCCAAGGTCGGTCAGGCCGGCGGTGACGCCTTCAAGCGCGTCCGTTTCGGCAAGGCTTTCCGGCAGGTGGTCGATGATTTCAGCGTGCGTGAGATAGCCGCGCTGCTTGCCCAGGTCCAGCAGGGCCTTGAAGTCTTCGCGGTAACGCTCGCGTGCGATGTCGGATGTGTCGGTTCTGGAAGTCACTGCTGCTTGTTACTCCTGCGAAAAATGCGGTTCGTCCGGGTCATTGATCGTGGATGCGCATGATGCGTCGCATAGCAGCCGGAAGAGCCAAAAAGACAACTGGAAGTGTGTTATCCCTGTGTGCGATATGGGGATCAAGCCGGAATTTTCGAGGCCTTTGTCCGAAAAATCGAGAGCAGCAGAATCGCCGCCGCTTTCAGATGGAGCGGTAAAAACGGAAGGCATGCCCGCCTTGCCGTTTTGCTTCCTGCATGGCCTGATCGGCGCGACCGAGCAAGGTCTTCGCATCTGCGCCGTCGTCCGGATAGACTGAGACGCCGATGCTCGCGCCGAGTTCGATTTTGCGCCCATCGAGCATGGCGGGGCGGGCTACCGCCTCCATCAGCGCGGCTGACAGTGCCGCCACGGCATCCCTGTCTTGTATTTCCGTCAGCACGACGGTGAATGCGTTGCCGCCAAAACGCGCCACCGTGTCTTGCCTGTGCACGGCAGCGCGCAGGCGCTCGGCGACGATGGCCAGCAGGTGGTCGCCCGCACGGTGGCCCAACTGCTCGTTGACCGATGCAAATCCGTCAAGGTCAAGAAACAGTACCGCCAGCATCTGGTGCGCGCGCTCCGCATGTGCCACGACGAGTTGCAGGATGCTGAGGAAGAACAGGCGGTTCGGCAGTCCTGTCAATGCGTCGTGGTAGGCCAGGTAATGATCGGTATCGTCGCCTTTCTTCCTCGCGCCGGTTTCGTGCTGGATGGCGATGAAGTGGCTCACCACACCGTCCTCGTTGAAGAGCGGCGCAATCACTTCATCCACGGTATAGGAAGAGCCGTCCTTGCGGCGCTCGACGACTTCGCCTTGCCAGACATGGCCTGCGAGAATGGTCTCCCAGAGCCGCGTATAAAAGGCCTTGTCCTGCATGCCGGCATGCAGGATCGCGGGTGTGCGGCCGATCAATTCCTGCGGGGAATAGGCGCTCATCCTGCTGAAGGCGGCATTGACCCAGACGATGCGGCCTGCTTCATCGGTGATGAATATGGCATTGGCGACAGTATCGAAGATTCTTGCCAGGCTTGCATGGCTGACACTGCGCAGATCGGCGTCGAAGGAACGGTTCATCACCAGTGCAGTTGCAATGGGAAAATGCTGCACGCAGCACAAGACTGCGCCGGTGCGCAGAACGTCATGTCGGAGGGGAAACGGTCACGCGGCGAATGCCACGCCTTAATGATCTCGTAAAATGCGAGGCGGCAGACCCGGTTCATGAAGAACTGCACTATTACATCGAGTGCCTGACACTTGGTGTACGCGCCACGTCTTCCCCCGAGCTGCCGCACTTTCAATTTAGTGCGCGGGCCGAAGTCTGCTTTGAGAAAGATCAATGGGCAAGCCTGCCAGCAGGTAGCGCCCGCATTCCTCGACCGGCAGCGGCGGGTAGAGCAGGAAGCCCTGCACATCGTCGCAATGCTGGTCCATCACGAACTTCAGCTGCTCCGGCGTCTCCACGCCCTCCGCGACGACCCGCATGCCGAGGCTGTGGCCCATGGCGACGATGGCACTGGCAATTGCCTTGTCGCCGGAATCGCCCGGAATGCCATGGATGAAGGAACGGTCGATCTTCAGAATGTCCCCCGGCAGGTGTTTCAGCGAATTGAGCGACGAATAGCCGGTGCCGAAATCATCGATCACGATCTTCAGCCCCAATGCCTTCAGTTCCTTCAGCGCCTCCACCGTATGCGGCTCGGTCTGCAGGGCGGATTCCGTGACCTCGAGGTCGAGGCGGATATCGCCGTCGAGCCGATGCGCGTGCAGTTTGTTGCGTATTTCTTCGATCAGCTGTGGACGCTTGATCTGGCGCACCGACAGGTTGATGGCGAGACGGACGGGCGCTGCGCCCGCCGTGCGCCAGCGCCGCATCTGTGCGCAGGCCGTATCGAACACCCAGTCACCGATCGATTCGATCAGGTCGGTTTCCTCGGCGATCGGAATGAAGCGCGAAGGCGCTTGCTGCCCGTGCTGCGGGCGGTTCCAGCGTATCAGCGCTTCGACGCCGACGATGCATCCGGTGGCGAGGCAGACTTGCGGCTGATAGAGCAGCTCCAGCTCATTCATCGTGAGCGCCTTGCGCAGGTCGCGATCGATCAAGAGCGTCTCGGTGGCGGTGCGCGTCATTTCGGGCGAATAGAATTCGTAGCCATTGCGTCCCTTGTCCTTGGCGCCGTACAAGGCCATGTCGGCGGACTTGGACAGCGTCTCGGGGTCGAGTGCGTCATCCGGATAGATGCTGATGCCCACGCTGGTGGATATCGTGAGCAGCTGGTTGGATAGTTCCAGCGGTTGGGCGACGAGCCGGGTAAGTTTCTGCGCGAGCATCGCCGCATCCTCGATATCGTCCAGCTGCGGCAGGATGATGGCGAACTCGTCGCCACCGAGCCGCGCGACGGTGTCTTCCTCGCGGATCGCGACCTGCAGGCGCGCCGCCACGATCTGCAGGAGCTGGTCTCCGGCGGCGTGGCCCAGCGTGTCGTTGATCAGCTTGAAGCGGTCGAGGTCGAGCAGGAGCAATGCCGCGCGCGTGCGGTGGCGCCGGGCATGCGCCAGCGCCTGCGAAATCCGGTCGTTGAACAGCAGCCGGTTCGGCAGGCCGGTGAGCGGATCGTGGTAGGCCAGCCGCGTCAGCTTGTCCTCGGTCGCCTTGATGGTCGTGATGTCCGAGAAAACCGAAATGTAATCGGTGATGCGGCCGCTGTCGTCGCGGACCGCGGTGATGGTTTCCCATGCGGGGAACAGTTCACCCGACTTGCGGCGGTCCCAGATCTCGCCCTGCCAGACGCCGGTTTCGTCAAGGCTGGCCCAGAGGTTGCGGTAGAACGTGTCGTCCTGCCGGTCCGATTTCAGCAGGCGCGGATTCTTCCCGATCACTTCCTCCGGCTGGTAGCCGGTGATGCGCGTGAAGGATTTGTTCACCGCGACGATCGTGCCGCCCGCATCGGTGATGAGGATGGCATCACTGGTGTGCTCGAACACGGTGGCCGCCTGGCGCAGTTTCTTCTGCGCTTCCGCCAGCTCGGTCATGTCGAACAGCGTGGCGCGGCTGCTGGCAACGTCGCCGCTGATATCGAATGCAATGGAGGTGCTGAGCATGACCGGCAGGATGCTGCCGTCCTTGCGGATGAATTCCAGCTCAAGCTCGCGCACCTTGCCCGGATCAATGAACTTCGGGAAGTTCTCGCTGAATTTTTTCCTGCTCTCCTCGGTGAGCATCTCGGTGATCCTTTTCCTGCCGACCAGCTCCTCGGCCGTATAGCCAGTCCAGTCGAGCTCGGTCTTGTTGACCTGTACATAGACGCCGTTCGCGTCGAGTGTGTGATAGCCGCAGGGCGCGTGGTCATACAGGTCCTGCAGCTCTTCGGCGTAGCGCTCCAGTTCCCGCTGGATGTGGATGCGTTCGCTGATGTCGCGCACGACCGCCATCCAGCGCCCATCGGGCAGGATGCGCGCGTTGATCTCGACGGGGATGAACACGCCGGCCTTGTTGCGCAATTCCCAATTCGCGACCTGGGCATGTTCGCTGTTCTGCAGGAAGTACTCCCTGGCTTCAGCCAGGCGTTGCTTGTCCTTTTCGGGAATCAAGTCGCCAATGCGTTTTCCGACGAGCTCGTCGCGGTTGTAGCCGAGCATGCGACAGGCGCTCATGTTGACGTCGGTGTACCGGCCCTCCGTGTTGGCAATGAAGATGCCGTCAGCGGCGTTGTCGAACAGTTGCCGGAACAGCCTTTCGCTTTCCTCGAGCGCGTGTTCGGCCTGCTTGCGCAGGCTGACGTCCTGGACCATGCCGACGATGGTCAGCGGTTGCCCTGTCGCATCGCGGCTGAAGATGTCGCCGCTTCCCAGCACCAGGCGTTCGTGCCCATCTTTCGTGCGGACGCGGAATTCGACGTGGTAGGGCTTCTGCTCGGTGCGCGCCACGCGCAGCACTTCCTCCAGCGCCGGCCTGTCGCCGGGATGTACCATGTCCAGAAAACGTGCAATGGGGCAGGGCGATTGCCCTGGCGGTAATCCGAAGAGCTGCAGCACTTCCGGCGAGGCGCTGACCTCGGCAGCCGCCAGGTCCCAGGTCCATGTACCGGAGAGGGAGGCGGCTTCGGTCTTCGCCAGGTTGGTCGCGATCCGGCCCAGCGACTCCTGCAGCGTGTGGCGCTCGCTGATGTTCTCGACGGCGGCCAGCAGGTAGCGCATGCCGCCTTCCCCGCTGTGCACAATGGAGAGGTTCAGGCTGCCCCACGCAATGGTGCCGTCCTTGCGGAGATAGCGCTTCTCCCATGTCACGGACGGCACCATGCCGTCAAAGACCTGCCTGCGCAATTCCTGGTCCCTCGACCGATCGTCGGGATGGGTGACGTCGAGGAAGCTGCGCTCCAGCAGTTCATTGCGCGTGTAGCCGAGCATGGCGCAGAGGTGCTGGTTGACTTCGAGGAAACGTCCTGTCTCGGAAAATTGTGCCAGGCCGATGGGCGTTTCGTTGAAGAAATTGCGGAAACGCTTTTCGCTCGCGCGCAGCATGGCCTCCGCCTGCTTGCTGCGTGCAAGGTCTTTTCTCAGGCGCTTGATCGCTTCCGTGAGGGAATCGATGCGCGCTTGGAGCGTGTTTTCCATAGGGGTGACGTCCCGGCTTGCTGTGTTGGACAATGGATTGGACGACAAATGCCAGTGTGCGATCCCCGGTCGGTTCTGCTTTGCGGAAAGATAAATGCCGCGTATTTATTCAGTGCAATCTGCAGCGGGCACGATGAGAGGCAAGGGGGCAAGCCCTGTCTTGTCTTCATGCAATCCGCACAACGCTGCATGGCACGCGAAGCACGATGCGGCCTGCAGCTTCCGGAATTGGATTGACCTCGGTCATAGCGAAGTAGAGTCCATTACCTATCATGAGTGCAGCAGAAGCATTGTGCTGCACTTCGTCGCGCGCGCATGCGCGGCTTGGCGCCGCAAAGCGTTGTTCAATTTCCGGACGCTTTTTCTTTATGGAGGCCACTATGGCAAATCTGACCCGTTTTGATCCGTTCAGCGACATGATGCGTTTCGACCCGCTGCGCAACATGGATGATTTCTTCAAGGAGTTTTCCATGATGCCTTCACTGCGCGGCATGGAAGCCGAGCCGCGCATTCGTGTGGATGTCGCCGAGACCGATCAGGCCTACCAGATCAAGGCCGATATTCCCGGCGTGAAGAAGGAAGACATCAAGGTCGCGATCGATGGCAACACGGTCTCCATCAGGGCGGAGACGAAAGAAGAAAAAGAAGAGAAGATGGAAGGCAACATGATGCGCAAGGAGCGCCACTACGGCGAGTGCTATCGCAGCTTTGCCCTGCCGCAGGACGTGGATGAGTCTAAGGCGGAAGCCAAATACCAGGATGGTGTGCTGAGCCTGACGCTGCCGAAAAAAGCCGGCGGCTCGACGAAGCAGATCACCATTCAGTAACACCGGCGTCCGGTAGCCGTCCGTGCAAGGGGCGGCCTGCCGGAATCCGATGAGCGCAACGGCAGGCAGCATGGCAACCGCTCACGCATCATTCGTCCGCTGGTTCGCCGAGCTCGGCATTGATGATGTGCCGCTGGTCGGCGGCAAGAACGCGTCGCTGGGCGAGATGGTTTGCGAACTGGCGCCGAAGGGCGTCAGGGTGCCGAACGGTTTCGCCATTACGGCGGAGGCGTATCGTCATGTCCTGGATCGCGCCAATGCCTGGCCTGCGCTGCACGAGGCGCTGGATGGCCTGAAAGCGGACGACGTCGAAGACCTTGCCCGCCGCGCCCGCCTTGCGCGTGAGATCGTCTATCGCGCCGCATTGCCGGAGGATCTGGCCGCTCAGATTACCGATGCCTATGCCGCGTTGAAAAAGGAATACGGCAGCGAACTTGCCGTCGCAGTGCGCAGCTCCGCCACCGCGGAAGACCTGCCGACGGCCAGCTTCGCCGGCCAGCATGAAACCTTTCTCAACATCGCCGGTGAGACGCGCCTGCTGGACGCGGTGCGCCACTGCTTCGCCAGCCTGTTCACCGACCGCGCGATCCGGTACCGGATCGACAACGGCTTCGACCATTTCAAGGTGTTCCTATCGGTCGGCGTCATGAAGATGGTGCGCTCGGACCTGTCGTCGAGCGGCGTCGCCTTTTCGCTCGATACCGAATCCGGCTTCCGCGATGTCGTCTTTATCACGGGTGCGTACGGGCTGGGTGAGAATGTGGTGCAGGGCACGGTCGATCCTGACGAGTTCTACGTCTTCAAGCCGACCCTCAAGTCTGGCCATCGCACCGTGCTGCGGCGCTCGCTCGGCGCGAAGAAGATCCGCATGGTGTACGCGAGCACGGCGGGCCGCGAAACCACGCGCAACGTGCCGACGCCGAAGGATGAACGGCGCCGCTTCTGCATTAGCGATGAGGAAGTCCTGCAGCTGGCTGCCTCCGTCATCACCGTCGAAGAGCATTACAGCGCGAAGGCCGGGCATCCGGTGCCGATGGATGTCGAATGGGCCAAGGACGGCGTCGATGGCAAGTTGTACATCGTGCAGGCGCGGCCGGAAACCGTCGCCTCGCGCAAGGCCGAGGGCATGCTCGAGGAATATGTTCTCGAGAAAAAGGGGACGGTGCTGGCTGCGGGACGTGCGGTGGGCGGCAAAGTCGCGGCCGGCGCGGCGCGCGTGATCACGGATGTGTCGCAGCTCAACGCATTCCGTCCCGGCGAAGTGCTGGTGGCCGACACCACCACGCCGGACTGGGGAACGGTCATGAAAACCGCCGCCGCGGTCGTCACCAACCGCGGCGGCCGTACCTGCCATGCAGCGATCGTCGCGCGCGAGATCGGCATTCCCGCCGTGGTCGGCTGTGATGACGCGACAGAACGCATCCGTAGCGGCGAGGACGTGACAGTGTCTTGCGCAGAAGGTGATATTGGCCATGTCTATGCGGGCAAGATCCCGTTCCGCACCATACGCACCGACCTTTCCTCACTGCCGCGCCCGCGCACGCACCTGATGGTCAATCTCGGCAACCCGGATGTCGCTTTCCAGACCAGTTTTCTTCCGGTGGATGGCGTAGGACTGGCGCGGATGGAGTTCATCGTCGCCGAGCACATCCGCGTGCATCCGATGGCGCTGGTGCATCCGGAACGCATCGACGATCCGGCGGTGCGCGAGGAGATCGCACTGCTCACGCGCGACTTTGCGCGTCCGGCCGACTACTTCGTGCGCCAGCTCTCCGAAGGTGTCGGCACCATCGCTGCAGCCTTTTATCCGCGGCCGGTGATCGTACGCATGTCCGATTTCAAGACCAACGAATATGCCAGCCTGACCGGCGGGCGCTGGTTCGAACCGCAGGAAGCGAATCCGATGATCGGTTTTCGCGGCGCCGCGCGCTACGCGCATCCGAACTATGCCGAGGGCTTCGCGCTGGAATGCGAAGCGATGAAGCGCGTACGTGACACCATGGGCTTGACCAACGTGAAGCTGATGATTCCGTTCTGCCGGCGCATACAGGAAGCGGAAACCGTGCTGGATGCGATGGCGCGCCAGGGCCTGCGGCGCGGCGAGAATGGGCTGGAAATCTACGTCATGTGCGAGATACCGAACAACGTGCTGCAGATCGACGCCTTCGCCCGCCTGTTCGACGGCTTCTCGATCGGTTCAAACGACCTCACCCAGCTCGTGCTCGGTGTGGATCGCGATTCGGAGATCGTCGCCTTCGATTTCGACGAGCGCGACGCCGGTGTAAAGGAAATGATCCGGCAGACGGTGGAAGGCGCGCGCCGCAACGGCCGCCACTCCGGCATCTGCGGACAGGCCCCGTCCGACTACCCCGACATCGCCGAATACCTCGTCGAGATCGATATCGACTCCATCAGCCTGAATCCGGACACGGTGCTCAAGACCTTGCGGAATGTGCTGGAAGTGGAGAAGCGGCTTGGGAGGAACGCTGGAGGGAAGTAGGAGGTCGTTGATAGACTGAAAAACCTTGTTCACGGAAAACACAGAAAACACGGAAAAGAGGTTCAAAAGTTTCCGTGCTTTCAGTGTTTTCCGTGAACATTCAAACGGGCCTGAGCACCGCGGAAATGCCCGTCAACACATGTGGTGCAACATCGACGGGGTGAGTCGCAGCCTAATGGCTTAACTTTGTTATAACGGCTCAGGGCTTTCCTTTGTCGAGGAAGAGCCGTACGAAGTCGAGCGAGGACACAATCCCGACCATTGATGCCTTGTCCTTGACCACCACGTGATGAACCTTGTGGCTGAGCATCGTCTCTGCCACTTCCGCCAGCGTCGCACTGGCTGGCACTTCGATTGGCCGGTAGGTGCAGATTTCCCAGGCCTTCACGGATCTCGGATCTTTGCCTGAAGCATGGAAGCGCAGCAGGTCGGTGGAGGTGACAATGCCGACCACCGTGCCGGTATCGTCATAAATCGGCGCCGAAGAAACCTGGTGCGACTGCATCATCGCTTCCACTACCTCCACCGTGTCGTCCATGTCCGCCGGACTGAGGACGCGATGCATGATCGAGGAAACGGTATTGCCCATGATTATCGCCTGAAGTAAGTCACGGCCGCCCGCCATGCAAATGGAGTGCGGCAATAAGACCATACGCGCGGTGCGCAGCATTGTCTTGAGCTGGTTCAAAGACAAAGGCGTTGTCCACGGAAAACACGGAAGACACGGAAACGATTCGGAACTTTCCGTGTTTTTCGTGTTTTCCGTGGACATGGTTTTTAGACGATCCCCGTATATCGGCGACCCTGCAAGAGACAAGCACAATGTTTGCGGTGCAATTCAGCCGCATTTGATCTCGCTCCATGATGGGCCCTGGCTGCCTGCGGTAAGGTAACCTGCAGGCGGTCGCTATTGACCGGCGGTTAACCTTGGAGTGTGCCGAACGCCAACATGGACACCACGCAAACCGGCCCGTATCGCACTTCGCCATCTTTGCGATCTTTCATGCCCCGCGTGCTATTGCAGGCATTGATCGATGCGCTGAACGACGCCGGTTTCCGCTGCGTCGGCCCGAAGGTCAGGGACGGGGCTATCGTGTACGAGACGCTGCGCGATGTGTCGGAACTGCCTGCAGGCATGCAGGATGTACAGGAGCCGGGCCGGTATCGCATCGAATCGACAGGTACGCCGCGCATGTTTGCGTGGGCCAACGGCCCGCAGGCCCTCAAGCCCTTGCTGTTCGCGCCAAGTGAAGTGTTGTGGTACGCGCGGCGTCAGGCTGACGGCAGCCTTGCTTTCGAGGCCGACTTGCCGCAAGAAAAGCCGCTCGCGGTGTTCGGCGTGCGCGCCTGCGATCTTGCCGCGTTGGCAATCCAGGACCAGCACTTCACGCAGCAGGCGCACGGCGCCTGTACCGATCCGTACTACGCCAAACGCCGCGAGGAAATGTTCCTCATCGCGGTGAACTGCACCCATCCGGCATCAACCTGTTTCTGCGCTTCGACCGGCGATGGGCCACGCGCACAGCAGGGCTTCGACATGGCGCTCGACGAACGGGACGACGGCTTCCTGGTGACCTGCGGCAGCGAACGCGCGCGCGCGATCCTCGACAGAATGGGGCTGGTGCAGGCCTCAGGCGAACAGATTGACGAGGCCATGCGCGCCACGGACGACGCAACTCAGCGGATGACCCGCAGCCTGCCCGGTCGCAACCTGCGCGATGCGCTGTTCGCCCGGCTCGACCATCCTCGCTGGGAGGAAGTAGCAGAGCGCTGCCTGTCCTGCGGCAACTGCACCTCGGTCTGCCCGACCTGCTTTTGCCACAGCGAACACGATCTGCAGCAGATCGACGGCATGCAATCGCAGCATGTGCGCGAATGGGATTCCTGTTTCACGCGCGGCCATAGCCAGATCCACGGGCTCACCGTGCGTCCCGACACGCGCACCCGTTACCGTCAGTGGCTGACGCACAAGCTCGGCAGCTGGCATGACCAGTTCGGGCGCAGCGGCTGCGTTGGCTGTGGCCGCTGCATCACCTGGTGCCCGGTGGGCATCGACATCACCGAGGAAGCGACGGTGATCTGCCGGGAGCAGCCATGAACCCCTATCTGCCGGCCGAGGCGGAAGTGGTCGAACGCGTGCAGGAATCGCCGACGATCTTTACCTTGAACCTGCGCCTTTGCGATCCGGCCGTGCGCAGCGCCTACAGCTTCGCACCTGGGCAGTTCAACATGCTTTACCTGCACGGCGTCGGCGAGGTGCCGATTTCCATCGTCTCCGATCCGCACGATCCGAGTCTGCTCGGCCATACCATCCGCGTGGTCGGCCGTGTCACGCGCGGCCTGGCGGAACTCAAGACGGGCGACCATATCGGCCTGCGCGGTCCATACGGACGCGGCTGGCCGCTGCAGGAAGTGCCGGGGCACGACGTCCTGATCGTCACCGGCGGGCTGGGCTGCGCGCCGGTCGTCTCGGTGATCAACTACGTGATCATGCGGCGCACCCTGTTCGGCAAGCTCACCATCATCCAGGGTGTGAAGCGTGCGGAAGACCTGCTGTGGCGCGAACGCTATGCCTACTGGAGCACCTTGCCCGAGACGCAGGTGCTGTTGTCCGCCGACCATGGCGGGACGGTATGGCCCTGGCATGTCGGCCGCGTCACCGAAGTGTTCCGCGATGCCGCAATTGCCGCCGAACGAACCTTCGTCATGATGTGCGGCCCGGAAGCGATGATGCACGCCAGCGTGCGCGACCTGACCGGACGCGGCGTCGCGGAGGATCATATCTACGTCAACATGGAGCGCAACATGCAGTGCGCAGTCGGCCATTGCGGCCATTGTCAGTATGGCGGTCTGTTCGTCTGCCGGCAGGGGCCGGTGTTTGCCTATCCCGAAGTCAAGGCCTTGTTCGGCGTGAAGGGGTTCTGATGTCTGCCGCACCACAAGCCAAACCTCGCATCGCGGTCCACAAGTTCACCTCCTGCGACGGCTGCCAGCTCGCCTTCCTCAATCTCGGCGAAACACTGGTGCAGCTCGCGGAGATGGCGGACATCGTGCATTTCGCCGAGGCCGGGCCGATCGCGCCCGGGCAGCACGTCGATGTCGCGTTCGTCGAAGGCAGCATCACGACGCCGCATGAGCTCGAACGCGTGCGCCAGGTGCGCGAGAACTGCACCTGGCTGGTCACCATCGGCGCCTGCGCTACAGCCGGCGGCTTGCAGGCCTTGCGCGGGCTTGCCGATGCGCGCACCTGGATATCGGAAATCTACGCCAGCCCGGAATACATCGATTCACTCGCGACCTCGACGCCGATTGCCGATCATGTCAAGGTCGACCTGGAACTGTGGGGCTGCCCGGTGAACAGCCGGCAGGTGCTGGGCGCGCTGCGGGCACTGATGTCGGGCGTGATGCCCGCCGAGGAGGAAGACAAGGTCTGCCTCGAATGCAAGCGGCGCCAGAATATCTGCGTGGTGGTGGCGCGCGACCTGCCGTGCATGGGACCCGTCACGCGCACCGGATGCGGCGCACTCTGTCCATCCTTCGGACGAGACTGCTACGGCTGCTACGGCCCCGCGGAAAACGTCAACACACGCTCGTTGTCGCGTCGGCTGGCGGGGCTGGGGCTGGTCCGCGAAGAGATTGCGCGGCGCTATTTGTCCATCAACAACGGCGCTCCGGCATTCCGCCGCGCCGGTACGGCGCTGGAGGATCCGGGCGATGGCTGAGGGGCGCACCGCGAGCATACGCGTGCCGCTGCTCGCGCGGGTGGAAGGCGAGGGCGCGCTCGAAATGGAAATCCGCGAAGGCCGGCTGGAAGAACTCAGGCTGCGTATCTTCGAACCGCCGCGCCTGTTCGAAAAATTCCTCGAAGGGCGGAGCTGGCATGAAGTGCCTGACCTTGTCGCACGCATCTGCGGCATCTGCCCGGTGGCCTACCAGATGAGCGCGGTGCATGCGCTCGAAGGGATTTTCGGCATCGATCCCGGGCCATGGGTGCGCGCCATGCGCCGGCTCATGTATTGCGGCGAATGGATAGAGAGCCATTGCCTGCACATGATGCTGCTGGCCGCGCCTGATTTCCTCGGCTACGGCAGCGTCATCGAGATGGCGCGCGAGCATCCGCTCGAAGTGCGCCGCGGGCTGGCGCTGCAGGCGCTGGGGAACGACCTGATACGGCTGCTGGGCGCGCGCTCCGTGCATCCGGTCGGCGTGCGCGTCGGCGGTTTTTACAAGGCGCCGACGATGGAAGCCGTGGAGAGCCTGCGCGAACGCCTGCGCACCGCGCTGCCTGAAGCGCAGGCATTGATCATCTGGGCCGCGAGCCTGCCGGTGCCCGATGCTGAACAGCAGTTCCCCTGCGTGGCGATGCGGCATCCCGCCGAGTATCCGATGAATGAAGGGCGCATCGTGTCCGACCACGGCCTGGACATCGCGATCGACCAGGTCGACAAGCTGTTCACCGAGCGGCAAGTACCGTACTCGACGGCCTTGTTCAGCGAACTGGACGGCAAGCCCTATCTCGTCGGCCCGCTCGCGCGCATCAATCTGAACCAGGATTGCCTGCCGCGCATCGTGACGGAAGCCTTGGGCGCCACCACAGTCCGCTTTCCCAGCCATAACCTGTTCCACAGCGTTGTCGCCCGCGCAGCGGAAGTCTGCTATGCGATATGGGAGGCCTTGCGCATCCTCGATGCCTACGTCCTACCGGACGCGCCGTACGTCGATGTCGTGCCGCGCGCCGGTATCGGCTATGGCTGCACAGAAGCGCCGCGCGGAATGCTGTGGCATCGCTACGAGACCGGTGACGACGGCACAATGAGGACGGTGCGCATCGTACCGCCGACCAGCCAGAACCAGGGACGCATCGAGGACGACCTGAAGCAGACGCTGGAACGCTTCGGTCTGCATCGCAGCGACGCGGAATTGCGCCACATGGGCGAACGCGTGATCCGCAACTACGACCCGTGCATCTCCTGCTCGACGCACTTCCTCAAGCTCAAGGTGCGGCGGGTATGAACGCGATCAGGATCATTGGCATCGGCTCGCCCTTCGGCGCCGACTGCATCGCCTGGGACGCCGTCGATGCGCTGGAACAGAGCGGTACGCTGATACGCTTCCCGCGCCGCGTCGTCGAGACCTTCCGCTGCGGCTCGCCCGGCACCGGACTCCTGCCGCTGCTGACCGGCGTGCAGGCAGCCATCCTGATCGATGCCATCATCACCGGGGCGCCACCCGGCACGGTGCATAGGATCGATCCGGACGAACTCTACCTCGAAGCGCGGCAGATATCGTCGCACGATCTTGGCGTCGCCGAAACGCTGGCCCTCGCAAGAACGCTCGGCCTGCTACCCGAGAAGCTGGTGATTTACGGCATCGAGACAGGCAAAAAGGGAGAAGAAACCGAAGGCATGGCAGTCCTGATCAGCGCCATCGCAGACGAGATCGACAGCTATCTGCTGATTGCCGGATTGTCCACGGAAGATGAGGAAAGATAGACAAGGTTTCTTTCCGTGTTTTCTGTGTTTTCCGTGGACAATTCTGATCCCTGCAAATCGCTTGTGGCGGCAGAAACTGCCGCATGAAGTGGCGCTGCGTGAGGTCAAATTCTTTTGTCCACGGAAAACACAGAAAACACGGAAAGTTTAGAAGGATTTTCCGTTTCTTCCGTGGATGCAAAGACTCAGCGCCTATCCGCGTACCCGCATCTCGCGCTTGTGCGCGTTCGTGATGGCCTGCACGAAGCTGTGCATTTCTTCGGCGACGATTTCCAGCAGGTCGTCGAGCGTGACGATGCCAACCAGCACGCCGTCGTCCGTTGCCACCGGCAGGCGCCGGATACCGCGCTGACGCATGACGGTCAGCGCATCGTTGACGGAGTCGGCGGGTTTGGCGGTGACCGGGTCGGCGGTCATGATGTCCGCGACGCGCAGCGACTGCGGATCGAAATCACGCGCCACGGCGATGACGGCGATGTCGCGATCGGTCACGATGCCGGTCACGACTCGGCCGATCGGGGCTTCACGCACCACCACCAGACTGCCGACGTGCTGGTCGCGCATCAACTGCGCGGCTTCCTTCACGCTCATTTCTTCCGTGGCAAAAATCACAATCCGGTTGCAGATTTCGCCGATATCCATTTTCTCTCCCATGCTTTCCTCCATGCGTAAAGTCCAACTTGAAGTTTGTGCCCGGAGCGAGGGAGGGCGTTGAGATAACTCAACGGCGAGCGTACGGGCCGGCCGCGACGGCAAATCGTGCCGGAAATTGCCGGAAGTGCAAATGATGCATGCAGATACGGCAAGTCTATTGCCTGCAGCCCATGAAGAAGACGCCGGCAGGCCTTGATATTTCGCAGCCCACCCGTACTTGATTCATGTGCGGGCGGAACATGGCGCAGTGATCGTCCTCTCACTTCTGTCAATTGCCGGATCAACATCAACCATGCCAACGCCGCTCGGATACCGACTGAGAAGATTGAAGCGCAGCCTGCTTGCGAAAACGGCATTGCTGACGTCGCGTGCCAGCTCCTTGCTGGGAAACACCAGCACCCTCGCAAAGATGGAGTACCTCGGCCATGAACCAGGCCGGCGGCTCGTGATTTTCCTGCCGGGCATCGACGACCTGGCCGAGGATTTCGAGCGCAGGGGATTCATTGACGACATGCGCCGGCACGGCATCATGGCTGATGCCATCGCGATCGATGCCCACTACGGCTACTACGCTACGCGCACCATCCATGACAGGATCACGGACGACGTGGTTTCTTCCGCGCGTTCGGCCGGCTATGAGGAGATATGGCTTGCCGGCATTTCACTCGGTGGCTTCGGCGCGGCCTCGTACGCTGCGCGGCATGCATCGGACATCTCCGGCCTGCTTCTGTTCGCGCCTTACCTTGGCGGCGCGCCGCTGATTCGCGAAATCGTTGCAGCTGGCGGAATTGACCGATGGGAACCGGGCGAAGTGGGCACGGATGACTATCAGCGCGCCTTGTGGTCCTGGTTCAAGCAACACCTTTCCAGAGACGATCCGGCGCTGCCGATTTATCTCGCTTACGGCAACCGCGACATGTTCCGCCGGGCCAATGGCCTGCTGGGCCAGGTTTTGCCGCAGGAGCGCGTGCTGTCGATTCCCGGCGGCCATGACTGGCACACCTGGAAGGCGCTATGGCAGATGGTGCTGCCGAACTGGAAATCCTCCCTCGGCTAACCCCTCGCCGGACAACGGCGCCATGGCACGCCGTACCGCTTCACGCAGCTCTTCTGCGGCTGCCACATCCCCGTCCCCGGGCATGGTCACCGGTCCGATCTCCAGATGCAACGCGCCACGTCGCGGCATCCATGTCCCCGGCTGCAATGCCTTGCGCACGCCACGCAGGCCTGCGACCACGACCGGAACCTTCGCGCCGGCTGCGGCAAGAAATGCTCCCGAGTGAAACGGCCTCAGCCCGGGTTCGGGTACAAACATCCCTTCCGGAAACAGGATGACGTTCTCGCCATCCTTCAACGCCCGTGTCAGCCGCTTCACGTTCGAACCCTTGCGGCCCGGCCTCGAATGCATGAGCACGATCACCCCGATGCCCCGCAGCAAAGGGCAGATCAGGCTCTGGCTGCGATACTGCTGGCGCACGACGAAGGCATATCCCGGCCGTGGCGGAAGCAGCGCGACCAGGACGAGGCCATCGAGAAAACTGGTGTGATTGACCAGCAGGAGATGCGGCGCAGACGGCAAGCGCTCGATTCCCCTTGCGGACAGTGGCATCCCCGCGAGGCGGAACATCAGGCGCGTGGCACAGCGGGCAACCGGCCTTCCCCATGAAGGCCGGCGCAGCACCATCAAAACGATGCCGAAAGACAGCACCACAAGGATGAACACGCCCCACGCATAACAGCCGAACAACCAGTCGCGAAAGCGTCGTGAGCCTGTCATGGAAAAAAGTCGATCAGGAGAAATGATGAGACATGGTTGGTTGGCACCGCAAAACCCGTTGTCCACGGAAAACACGAAAAACACGAAAAATTCCAAAAGCATTCCGGCGTTCTGCGAAAGCTATGGAACTCCGCACTATGGCAACTCGGTTTGAGTGTTGTGCCACATGCTTTACGATTCATTCGAAGTCTTCGATTATTCCGTGTTTTCTGTGTTTTCCGTGGACAATGGTTCTTTGCTGTCCGGACAACGCCTTACCCAGGCTTGCGCCCCTCGCCGCGCATTGCTTCGTTCAGGCTGGTCATCAATTCGATTGGCATCGGAAAAACGATCGTTGATGTCTTGTCGCCGGCGATATTGCTCAGGGTTTGCATGTAGCGCAGCTGCATTGCGCCGGACTGCTGCGCGAGGATGTTGGCCGCCTGCATCAGCTTTTCCGATGCCTGCAGCTCACCTTCGGCGTGGATCACTTTCGCGCGGCGCTCGCGTTCTGCTTCTGCCTGCCGCGCGATGGCGCGCACCATCGATTCGTCGAGGTCGACGTGCTTGATCTCCACGTTCGAGACCTTGATGCCCCAGGCATCGGTCTGCGCGTCAAGCACCTGCTGGATGTCCAGGTTCAGGCGCTCGCGTTCGGCCAGCATGTCGTCGAGTTCATGCTTGCCGAGCACGGAGCGCAGGGTCGTCTGCGCGAGCTGGCTGGTCGCTTCAAAGAAATTGGCGACCTGGATGATCGCCTTGTCCGGTTCGACCACGCGGAAGTAGATCACGGCATTGACCTTCACCGAGACGTTATCGCGCGAGATCACGTCCTGCGTCGGTACGTCGAGTACGATGGTGCGCAGGTCGACGCGCACCATCTGCTGCATGGCGGGAATGATGATCACCAGGCCCGGGCCCTTGACCTTCCAGAAACGGCCGAGCTGGAACACGACAGCGCGCTCGTATTCGCGCAGGATGCGAATCGAGGAGACGAGCAGCACGATGACCAGGAACAGCAGGCCGCCGAATCCGAATCCGAAATCAATGAACATGGCTCATCTCCTTCTCAATGACTTTCCAGCGGGACGACTTCCAGCAGCAGTCCCTTGCGCGCGACGACGCGCACTTTCTGCTTGCGTTGCAGCGGCATCTTGCTGACCACGTGCCAATTTTCCCCATGGAGCAGCGCCCACCCCTCGCCGGGCGCGCCTGCCTGCGTGATGTCCACCACTTCCGCCGTGTCGCCGATCATTTCCACCGGTCCGCTGACGATCTTGCGCCGCCGTGTCTTCAGGACCACACCGACCATGCCGACGATCAGCAGGGCGCTCAGCACGGCAACGGTGACGATCAGCGAGAGAGGAATGCCATAGCCGGGCAGCTCGGTGTCGATCAGCATCAGCGCACCGGCGATGAAGGCCGCAACGCCGCCCAGCCCGATGATGCCGAAACTGGGAAGGAATGCCTCCGCGATCATGAAGGACAGACCGAGCAGGATGAGCCCCAGTCCTGCGTAATTCACCGGCAGCAGTTGCAACGCATATAGCGCGAGCAGCAGGCAGATGCCGCCGACCACGCCTGGCACGCCGAAGCCGGGACTCATGAATTCGAACAGCAGACCGTAGACGCCGATTGTCATCAGCAGCAACGCGATGCCGGGATGGGTGATCGTGGCGAGGAGCTTCGCGCGCCAGTCGGGTTGCAGGTCGATGAGCGCCGCGTCGCGGGTGTGCAGTTGGCGGTCCTGTCCGGCGGCATTGATGGTCTTGCCGTCCACGTGTGCGAGCAGCGCCGGGATGTCCGGCGCGATAAAGTCGACGACATGCATGCGCAGCGCCTCATCCGCCGGCAGGCTCACCGCTTCGCGCACGGCGCGCTCGGCCCAGTCGGGATTGCGGCCCCGCAGCTGCGCCAGTCCGCGGATGTAGGCGGCGGCATCGTTGACCTGCTTGCGCGTCATCGGCGAAGTGGTGGCGTCGTCGGAAGACGCGGCCTTGCCGCTCTTCCTGTCCTTGCCGTCGCCGGCCGGCTCGGACGGTCCGCCGATCTGCACCGGCGTTGCTGCGCCGAGATTGGTGCCGGGAGCCATGGCCGCGATATGGCTTGCGTACAGGATGTAGGTTCCCGCGCTGGCGGCGCGCGCTCCGCTCGGTGCCACCCAGGTTGCGACGGGCACCGGCGAGGCGAGGATGGCCTTGATGATCGAGCGCATCGAGGTGTCCAGCCCGCCCGGCGTATCCATCTTCAGAATGACGATCTGGCTGCCGTCCTTTGCGGCGCGCGCGATGCCGCGCACGACATAGTCTGCCGTCGCGGGGCCGATGGCGTCGTCGATGGTCAGCAGGGTGGCCGGTGCAGGTGCGGCGATTGCCGGGAGCGGGAGGAGGGAAAGCAGCAGCGCAAAGAGCAAGGCGCGCACCAAGTCCGCGCGCCGCCCGCCGGGCGCGGCTGAAGCGGTGACTGGACATTCCCGACGCAACATGGCGATGCTCCGAACATGGAAGAAGGTACCGCGCCTGTCTGCTCCATGCCTTCGATCATGTCTGCATGCAGCGTGGAACGCATTGCGCCCGATCAGTAGGAACGCAGAGCATTGCAGGCGGACAACCTTCTAGAAGCGGTCAGGCTCTGTGGGTGGCGCTTCTGGCGGAGAGTGCTCGGGAATGATTTCGGGCGCGCCGGGCCCGGGGGGAATGCTCGGATCGGGCGGCGGTTCGGGGATCTCCGGGCCGGGCGGCGATGGCGGCGTGATTTCCGGCTCGTGGCCCGGCACCACCGGGATTTCCGGCGGCGTGCGCGGTGTTTGCTGCAATGAAGGCGTCGTTTCCACGTCAGGCTGTCCTTTGATGTGCTTCGGAGCGCTGGTTGCGCCGGTCTGCACGGAACGCATCGTTCATGCCACCGTGCGATTGCATCGGCTCAGCCTGATTTCTTGTCCGTGCCGATCACAAGCCTGGTGTCGCTGAGATAGGTGTAGGGCGGCACTTCGAGGTTGCGCGGCGCCGGGACATTCTTGAAGACGCGTCCCGCAAGATCGAATTTCGATCCATGGCAAGGGCAATAGAACCCGCCGGGCCAATCGGCACCCAGGTCGGACGCTCCCGGTTCCGGGCGGAACACCGGCACGCAGCCGAGGTGGGTGCAGATGCCGATCACCACGAAAAAGGGCGGGCGGATGGAGCGGGCGGGATTGACGGCATACTGCGGCTGCTGCGGCTGTGATGAACCGGGGTCGACCAGCAGGTTGTCATGCTTGGTCAGGCCGGCCACCATGGCCTCGGTGCGATGGAGCAGCCAGATCGGCTTGCCGCGCCATTCGACGGTGGTCAGCTTGCCCGGCGCAATGGTGCTGATGTCCACTTCGACCGGAGCGCCGGCGGCGCGTGCCGCCTCGCTTGGCTGCATGCTGGAGAGAAACGGCTCCGCGACAGCCACGACGCCGATGCCGCCAACGACAGTGGTGGCGGTGAGCAGGGCCTTGCGCCGGTTGAGATCGTCAATAGTGTCTGCCATCTGGGTCTCCTCACTGAAGACGTGCTGCGGATGCTCCCTGGAGTTTTTGGCTTTTTCCACGCCGCGCATCATTGTCTGTCGCGATGCCTGATGTGAAATTGACGCGCGGCGAGGCAATCCGGTTCCCGTCCCGATGCACAGCATTTTCCATACCACGCATGCAGGATGCCCGCTGACCATTTCTTGCGTCCGGCCGGACAGAATCTTTTGCCGGTCATCCATGGTGTCGCCCGCCGCAGCGGCCGAATGTAACGAGACTTTGCGTATTCTCCAATCGCATGTCCTTGCCTCTCGAACTGGCCGCTTTTCGTGCTCATCTAAAGAAATCCGCAGGGGCCGTCGCCGAAATCAGAGCAAGGAGCGTACGAAATGACAGCGATTGTACGAATCGACGATGAAGTCATCGATGTGAACGACTTCGTCAGGATATTGAAGCTCACAGGGCAATTCGAAGGACTCGTGGAGCAACTGGTCAGGGACAAGCTGACGGTGCGCGCGGCGAAGAAGAAGGGCGTCTCCGTGACGCCGGAGGAAATACAGGAACGGGCGGACCAGTTCCGGCGGGTGCAGGGCCTGCATCGCGCGGCCGACATGAACCACTACATGGATGCGCTCGGCATCAGCCTCGACGAATTCGAGGAATTCGTTACCGACAGCCTGTATCAGGAAAAGATGATGGCGGAGGTCTGCAGCGACAAGGCGGTCGACGCCTACTTCAAGCTGAATTCACCCAAGTTCGACAGTATCGAAGTCAGCCACATCGTGATGGATACGGAAGGCAAGGCCAAGGAAATGATGTCCGTGCTGCGCGACGATCCGGAAAGCTTTGAGGAAATGGCGCGCGAGCATTCGATCGCCGACACACGCGAGAAGGGCGGACTGATCGGCAAGGTGCTGCGCGGATCGCTCAAGACGGAAATCGAGGCAAAGGTGTTCAACGCCTCCGTCGGCGACCTGCTTGGGCCTTTCCCGTCACCGGACAAGTCCTTCTTCGAAATCTTCATGGTCAACGCCAAGCATCCGGCCATGCTGGACGAGGAAACCGCCGCGGAGGTGCGCCGCCTGCTGCGCGAGGAATGGCTGATGGCAAGGGCGCAGGAACATATCATCGAGGCGAGGTAGCAGATCGGTTAATTGCGCCGCCTGTTCCTTCCCCCTTGCAGGGGGAGGGTTAGGGTGGGGGTAGTGGGGCTGAATTACCGCAGAAGTGGATTCACACACTCTACCCCCATCCTGGCCTTCCCCCTGCAAGGGGGAAGGAACCTGGCGGCAATCTCGCTGAAGCCGTCTCTTTCGCACGTCACCCATGGAAGCCTCACCCAAACCCCAACCCCTCGCCGATTTCCTCTCCTCCGTGGAAATCCTTTCGCCCTTTACGCACGAGGAGCTCAACCAACTGGCGGTGCATGCCGAATCGCGTTTCTTCAATTTCGGCGACACCGTTTGCAATGCCGGCGATCCGGCGACCGGCCTGTTCGTCATCAAGTCCGGCTCGGTGCGCATGTTTACCGAAGAGCATGGCAAGGAAATCAGCATGGGCGTGCGTAAGGTCGGCGAGGTGTTCGCGGACATTGCCATGCTGCGAGATTACCGGCATGAATCTTCCGTGCGCGCCTCGGCCAAGACCGAGCTGCTGTTCATTCCGCGCGAGGTGATCGAGCCCATCGTGGCGCGCAACCCCGCCGCCTACACGTTCGTGACGAGCTATGTCGCCATCAGCTCGGCCGGCGGCTTCGTCACCCGCCTGTTCGATCTGCGCGGCAAGGTCAACAAGAACGAGCTGGAGGAATTCATCCGCAGCGTAGGCGTGAAGCGAGTCGCCGCCGGAAAGGAAATACTCAAGCAGGATTCGCGCGACGATCGCCGCCTGTACGTCATCCGTCAGGGCGAAGTGCGCATCGTGCGCAGCGAGGAAGGTGAGGAGTACACGCTTGCGACCTTGCGCCACGGCGAGATTTTCGGCGAGAAGGCATGCCTGATGCGGCAGGAACAGATGGCATCGGTCGTCACGAGCACCGAAGTCACCTTGCTGGTGATCCCCGAGAAGACCATACACGTCATTCTCGAACGCAATCCGAAGCTGCGCGAGGTGCTGGAAGACCGCGTGCGGATCATCGAGCGCGAACTGCATCGCCAGAAGAAGCTGGCCGAGCGGCGCAAGCGGCCGGTGGTGCTCGACCTGCAATCGAAACCCGAAGCCGGCGAGAAGATCATCAAGCGCTTTGCCTGGGTCGAGCAGGCCGAGGAAATGGACTGTGGCGCGGCCTGTCTCGCCATGTTGTGCAAGCATTACGGCATCCCGATGACGCTCGGCAAATTGCGGGAACTGGCCAATGTGACCACGGCGGGCGCGACCATGGACAGCCTTGCGCGCGCCGGCGAATCGCTCGGCTTCACCACCCGCGGCGTGCAATGCACCTACGAAGCGCTGCTCGGTTTCGAACTGCCGTTCATCATCCACTGGGAGGGTTACCACTACGTCATCGTGTACGGCATTTCGAAACAGCAGGTATGGGTGGCAGACCCGGCGATCGGCTTCCGGAAAATGAGCGTGGAAGAATTCGAGCGCGGATGGAGCGGCACTTGTCTTGTTTTCACTCCCGGCCAGAACCAGGTGCAACTGGCGGCCGCCCGTTCTCCCTGGATACGCTTCGTCGGCTATCTGAGTCCGTACCGCAAGATCCTGGCACACCTATTCCTCGCAACCTTCGTGATCCAGGTGCTTGGCATCGTGCCCCCGATGATCATCCAGAACATCCTGGATGGCGTGATCGTGCACCAGAATTTCAGCCTGCTGCACCTGCTGATCATGGGCCTGATCATCGCCAATGTGTTCACGCAACTGATGACGACCATCCGTTCCTTCCTTGCCAACTTCATGGTGCGCAACATGGACTTTGCGATGATGTCGCAGTTCTTCAAGCACACCATGTCGCTGCCATTCTCCTTCTTTGCCAAGCGCAAGACCGGCGACATCCTCGCGCGCTTCCAGGAAAACATCACGATCCGCGCCTTTCTCACGGAATCGACTGTCACCACCATTCTCAACCTGCTGATGGTTTTTCTCTATTTCACCATCATGTTCATGTACAACGTGAAGATGACGCTGGTGCTGATCGCTTTCGTGATTCCCATCATCGCGCTGACCGTGTTGGCGACGCCGCGCGTGAAAAACTATGCGCGCGAAGTCTTCGCGGCCTCGACGGATGCGCAGGCCTACCTGATGGAAGCGCTGGGCGGCGTGGAGACGGTGAAAGGCATGGGCATCGAGCGGCCGGTTCGCCTGAAGTGGGAAAAGAAATACGCCAAGTCGCTCGAGACACAGTATCGCGCGCAGACCTTCAACATCTGGGTATCGCTCGTCAGCCAATTGCTCAACGCCGCCACGACCATCGCCATTCTTTGGGTCGGTGCGAACCTGGTGCTGGCGCGTGAACTCACCATCGGGCAGTTGATGGCATTCAATGCACTGATGGGCAGCGTGCTCGCGCCCCTGATGGGGCTGGTCGGACTGTGGAGCAGGCTGAACGATGCGGGTGTGGCGATGGAACGGCTGGGCGATGTGCTCGACATGGAGCCGGAACAGAGGCCGGAGGATTTGCCTTCGCGCGTGGTGTTGCCCGATCTGCAGGGCGAGATACGCCTCGAGAACATCTACTTCCGCTATGGCGGCAACGACACGGCCTACGTGCTGGAAAACATCAGCCTCGACATCAAGCCGGGCGAGCTGGTTGCCATCGTCGGCCGCAGCGGTTCGGGCAAGACCACTCTGGCGAAAATGCTGGTGGGCTTCTATCCGCCGAGCGAAGGCAAGATCATCGTCGACGGCTACGACATGAGCGTGATCGACAAGGAGTATTACCGCGCGCAGGTCGGCTACGTGATGCAGACCAACCTGGTGTTCTCCGGCACCATCGCCGAGAACATCGCGAGCGGCGACGAAAGCCCGGACCGGCGCCGCATCGAGGAAGTGGCGAAGATGGCCGATGCGCATGCCTTCATCAGCAAGATGCCGCTGGGCTACGAGCAGGTGGTCGGCGAGCGCGGCATGGGCCTGTCGGGTGGACAGATCCAGCGCCTGTGCATCGCCCGCGCGCTGTACCATGATCCCCGCCTGCTGGTGTTCGACGAAGCCACCTCGGCGCTGGACACGCAGTCGGAAAGCAACATCATCGGCAACATGAGCGAAATCCTGCGGGGCCGCACCGCCGTCATCATCGCGCACCGGCTCAGCACGATCATGCGCGCCGACAAGATCCTCGTGCTGTACGAGGGTGCAATTGTCGAGCAGGGACGACACGAAGAACTGGTGGACAGGAAGGGCATGTACTACCAGCTGGTGCAGAAACAACTGAGTGCGGCATGAAACTCTACAATCCTCTCGGACATGCCAGCTCCGCCGTGTCCTACGCGGGGCTGATTGAAAAGATCGAAATCATGCGCTCCACGCTGCGCTGGGCATCGAAGCTGGAACGCCCCGACATCGAAAAGCTGCTGCGGCAATCCGGCGCCCTGCGCGACGAAGTGATGCAGCTGTCGCACAAGGAGCGCTTCGTGCAGGCCGCTTCCGCCGAGCCTGTCGTGGTGGAGCAGACGCCCGGCGAACGCAGGCAGGCATTGCTTGACCGCAGCTTCGTGTTCGAAGGCACCTTCGGTGACAACCCGAAACTGCTGGAATCGCTGGAGATCGCGGAAAAGGCCGCGCCCACCGACCTGCCGGTGCTGATCGACGGCGAGAGCGGAACCGGCAAGGAGCTGATGGCGAAAGTGATCCACGCCAACGGCTCGCGCGCCGACAAGCCTTACATCTCCGTCAACTGCGGCGCGATACCCGATAACCTGCTGGAGTCGGAACTGTTCGGCCACAAGAAGGGCGCCTTCACCGGCGCGGCAAATGACCGCAAGGGCAAGTTCGAAAGCGCCCACAAGGGCACGATCTTTCTTGATGAAATCGGCGAACTGCCGCTACCGGGGCAAGTGAAGCTGCTGCGCGTGCTGCAATCGCACGAGATACAGCGCGTGGGTTCGGACGAAGTGATCACGGTCGATGCGCGCATCGTTGCTGCAACCAACAAGAACCTGCGTCAGCTGATCGAGGAGGGCACCTTCCGCGAAGATCTCTTCTACCGGCTCAGCGTGATCCATGTCACCCTGCCGCCGTTGCGTGAGCGTAAGGACGAGATTCCCTTGCTGTTCGCCTATTTCGGCGACGAGGCGGCGGAAGCGCTGAAACGCGCGCCCATCAAGATGACGCCGCGCCTGCGCGACTTCCTGCTGAATTACGCCTATCCGGGGAATATCCGCGAGCTGCGCAACCTGATCTACCGGCTCTCATGCCTTGCGGGCGACACAGCGGATTTGTCGCATCTGCCGGAGGCGATCCGCCCGACGACACAGGTTGCGCCCGTCCTTCCCGCAGTCGGCTCGGCGACCTTCGCAACGCTGAGCGACGCCAAGCGCGCCGCCAGCGACGAAGCGGAAAGGGCATTCCTGGAAAAGGGATTGCGCGAGGTTGGCGGGACGGTGGCGGAGCTGGCGCGGCGCTGCGACATGAACCGTTCGCATCTGCAAATGCTGCTGAAGAAGCATGGCATTCATTCGAAGGATTTCAGGCAGAAGAATATTGTGCGCGGCGGGGGAGAGAGGGATTTGAGTGTGGGGTGAGTTGTCGGGGCCATATTTGCGTCGCGCTCCTTCCCCCTGCGAGGGGGAAGGAACCCTACTGTGCGCTTGGCAAGCGCAGCCCGCAGGAAAACGTCAGCCCTCAATGCTGATGCCCACCCCCCAAATACGCCGCCTTCACCGCCGGATCATTCTTCAGGCTCTCTGCCGGGCCATGCACCGAGATGCGCCCGTTCTCCAGCACATAACCATAATCCGCCACATTCAGCGCCGCTGCTGCGAACTGCTCCACCAGCAGCATCGTCACGCCGCGTTCCTTCAGGCGCGAAATGATGCGGAACACTTCATCAACGAGAATCGGCGCCAGTCCCATTGATGGTTCGTCGAGCAGCACCACTTCCGGATTGAGCATGATGGCGCGCGCCATGGCTAGCATCTGCTGTTCGCCGCCCGAGAGCGTCCCGGCCAGCTGGTCCTGCCTTTCCTTCAGGCGCGGGAACAGTTCCAGCGCCTTCTCCAGGTCGGTGTTGATGTCGCCGCGCGGGCGCGAGCGGGTGAAGCGCGGGAAGGCGCCGAGCAGAAGGTTGTCCTTCACGCTCATGGTCGAAAAAACGCGCCGGCCTTCCGGCGAATGTGCGAGGCCGGCGCGGGCGATGCGGAAGGAATCCATGCCGGTGACGTCCTTGCCGTCGAACCGGACATTGCCTTGCTTCGGCTTGAGCATGCCCGAGATGGCGCGCATGGTGGTGGTCTTGCCGGCGCCGTTGGAGCCGATCAGCGTTACCACCTTGCCCTTCGGGACTTCCAGCGAAATGCCGTGCAGGACTTCAACCTTGCCGTAGGCGGCGTGCAAATTCTGAATCGATAACATGTTGATGTCCTCTCTCAAGCTGCGACTGCGCTCTCGGCGCTGCCACCGAGATATGCCTCGATCACGCGCGGATCGGCCTGCACCATGGCGGGCTTGCCTTCGGCGATCTTCTGGCCGAAGTCGAGCACCGTGACGGTGTCGCAGATCGACATCACGACGTCCATGTGATGTTCGATCAGGATCAGCGTGATCCCATGCTCGCGGATCTTGCGGATGATCGACACGAGTTCCTTGATGTCGGGCGCGGTCAGGCCGGCGGCGGGTTCGTCCAGCAGCAGCAGGTTCGGGTTGAGCCCGAGCGCGCGGCCGATTTCCAGCAGGCGCTGCTTGCCGTAGGGCAGATTGCGCGCTTCCTCGTTGGCCAGTTCCGGCAGGCCGACGAACTTCAGGATGCTGGCGGCGCGGATCCGCGCACTGCGCTCTTCCTCGCGATAGCGGCGCGTGTGCAGCATCACGTCGAGAATGTTCGAGCGGAAGGTGTGATGCAGACCGACCAACACGTTTTCCGTCGCGGTCATTTCGCCGAACAGCTGCACGTTCTGGAAGGTGCGCGCCACGCCGCCGAGCGCGATCGCCGACGGCGTCGATCCGGAGACCACGCGGCCATTGAACTCCACGGTGCCGGCGGTCGGCTGGTAGATACCGGTGAGCACGTTCATCATCGTGCTCTTGCCGGAACCGTTGGGGCCGATCAAACCGTGGATGGAGCCGGCCACGACGTTCAGGTTGACCTGGTTGAGCGCCTTGAGGCCGCCGAACTGCATCAGCACCTGGCGTGCCGCGAGCAGCGTGCTGTTCGCGCTCACGCTTTGGCCCGGTGCCGCCCATGCATGCTTCTCGTCGCCTTTCTCATGGAACTCTTCATGACGATGCACCGCGTGCGGGCGGATCTTTTCGACCACGCCGCGCAGGTAGCCGACGATGCCGTCCTGCAGGTAATACACGACGAACAGGGTCATCAGGCCGAAGATGGTGAGGCGCCAGTCGGTGATGTTCTCGAGCCGGTAGGAGAAGACGGCCATGCCGATGGTCGATGCCACCGGCACCAGCACCTCGTGCGCAGTGCGGGTCTTCTTCGTCAGCATGAAGGCGCAGCTGCCCGTCACGATGACGGCGGCGGCCACGGCGATCTTGCGGAACAGCTCGATGTCCGACAACAGGCTCGGCAGCATCACCACGATCAGTGCGCCAATCAGTGCGCCGGAACGGGTCTTGCGTCCGCCCATGATGACCGCCAGCAGGAACAGGATCGTGAGTTCAAAGTTGTAGGTGTTCGGCGAGATGTATTCTTCCGAGTAGGTGTACAGGCTGCCCGCCAGGCCGGCGAGCCCGGCGCTGATCACGAAGGCATACACCTTGTAGCGATACACCGAGACGCCCATGCAGTCCGACGCCACCGGGCTGTCGCGCAAGGCCTGAAAGGCGCGGCCGAGATGCGACTTGAGGATGCGGTGGACCACGATCAGCGACAGCACCATCAGCGCAGCGACGACGTAGAAGTACGGCACCTCGGTCAGCTTGACGCCGAAGAAGGAAGGCTTCGGTACCTTGATGCCGAGCGGGCCTTCGGTGAGGAAGGTCATCTCGTTGATCAGGATCTGCACGATGGTGCCGAACGCCAGCGTTACCATGGCGAGGTACGGGCCCGTCACGCGCAGCGCCGGCAAGGCCAGCAGTGCGCCGAACACCGCGGTCACCGCGATGCTCGCCGGCACCGCGACGAGAAACGGCATGCCCAGCTTGAAGACGAGGACGCCCGTGGTGTACGAGCCGATGCCGAACAGGGCCGCATGGCCGAGCGACACCTGGCCGGTGTACCCGACCACGATGTCCAGCCCGAACAGCAGGATCGCGTAGATCAGGATGGTTTCCGCGAGATGGATGTAGTAGGGGTTATGGAAGACCTGCGGAAACAGCGCGAGCGCGGCGATGCCGGCGAGCGCAAGGATGCGATTCTTGTTGAACATGTTTACACCTTCTTGATCGCGGCTTTGCCGAACAGGCCGGCGGGTTTGACGGCGAGCACGAGCAGCAACAGCAGCAGGCCCGGTACTTCCTTGTAGCCGGTCGAGATATAGAAGCCGGTCAGCGTCTCGGCAACGCCCAGGATCAGGCCGCCGACGATGACGCCGACGCCGGAGGTGAGGCCGCCGATGATCGCCACCGCGAAGGCCTTCAGGCCGAGCGCCGAGCCCATGGTCGCGCCGGTCAGCGTCAGCGGCGCCACCAGCACGCCGGCAAAGGCCGCGGTTGCGGAAGACAGGGCGTAGGAGAAAGTGATCACCATGCTGGTGTTAATGCCCATCAGGCCGGCGGCATCGCGGTCGTTGGAGGTGGCGACCACCGCCTTGCCGTAGATCGACTTGCGGTTGAACATTTCAACAGCCAGCATCATCGCCAGCGCGCCGATCACGACGACCACCTGCATCGGCTGCACGTTCGCGCCGAAAACCTGGAACGGCGCTGCGGACAGCGGGGAAGGGAAGGTCAGGTCGTCCTTGCCCCAGATGTTTTCGGCGACGTTCTTGAAGATGATCGCGAGCGCAATGGTCGACATGATCCAGCCGAATTCCGACTTGATCTTGATCGACGGGCGCACGCCGATCCGTTCGACGACCGCGCCCTGCAAGGCGCCGAACAGGATCACCAGCGGAATCATCAGCCAGTAGTTGAGATAAGGCCCGCCGTGGATGTTGCCCACGAGGCTGAGGCCGACCAGGGCGCCAAGCATGAGCGCTTCGCCCTGGCCGAAATTGAGTGTGCCGGAAGTCGCGAAGGTGAGCTGATAACCGAATGCGATGACCGCATAGATCATGCCCAGCGCGATTCCGCTGAATGCGAGTTGGAGAAGGATATCCATGGTTGCCTTGGAAGCTGGAGCTTGGAAGACTCAAACGCGCTCCCCCTTCAAGGCCAGGATTTACCCAAAATGTTGGACATGTATCACTACGGTGTGAACGACATTTCGTAAGGTCCCTTCCCCCTTGCAGGGGGAAGGTCAGGATGGGGGTAGTGAGGTCGAATCGTCGCAGTCGAAAAATCGGCCTTCATACCCCCATCCCAGCCTTCCCCCCTTTCAGGAAGAAGGGGCCCTACGGCGCGCTCCTTGCACAGAAGTGCAAACATCGGCCGATTTGTAGGTAAAGCTGAGCCCTTGACGGAAGGAGTGCTCTCTCACGAGCGTTTCCCGTGATTAGTTCGAGTAGAGCCTTTGAGACTTACTGCGCGTGCACCACGTGCCCTGCCTTGACCATGCCCATGACCGGCATGCCCATCTTGACGGCTTCATGGTCGGCCTTGGTGAAGGGCTTGTCGTAGGTGGTCACGACGCCGTCGACCTTGGCCTGCAGGTTTTCCAGCGCGGCACGCACTTTCGGGCCTTCGGTGGAGCCTGCCTGCTTGATGGCGGCGGCCAGCAGGTAGACGGAGTCATAGCCCTGCGCGGCGGACACCGGCGACGGGATGCGTCCGCCAGCCGGCTTGTAGGTGGCAACGTAGGCATCGATGAAGGCCTTGCGCTTCGGCGTGTTGGCTTCCTGGATGAAGGTTTGCGGCATCAATGCACCTTCGCCGTTCTTGCCGGCGTTGTCGATGAAGTTGCCCATGGAAAGCGTCCAGCTGCCGATCATCGGCACCTTCCAGCTCAGTTTTTCCATGCCGTTGGCGATCTGCGCCAGTTCAGGGCCGATGCCATAGGTAAGGATGGCTTGCGCGCCGGCGGCCTTGGCCTTCAGCAGCTGCGCCGTCATGTCGACGTCCTTGATGTTGAACTTCTCGACGGCGACAGGCTTGATGCCTTTCTTGTTGAGCGCCTTCTCCAGGTCCTCGCGGCCAAGTTGGCCGTAGTTGGTGGAGTCGGCCAGGATGGCGACCTTGGCCAGCTTGCGCTTGCCGATCGCTTCGTCGACGATCATCGCGGACTGGATGGTGTCGTGCGCAGCATTACGGAAAATGTAGTTCTCGGGCTGGTCGTCGAACTGGTGCGTCACCAGCGAGCCGGTGGCGACGTTGTTCATGACGGGAATCTTCGCTTCCTGGTAGAAGCGTTGCGAGGCGAGCGACACGCCGGTGTTGATGAAGCCGACGGTGGCGACGACCTTCTCCTTGTTGATCAGTTCCTGCGCCACTTGCACGCCGCGTTCGTTCTTCGCTTCGTCATCGCGCTCGACCAGCTGGATCTGGCGTCCGAGCACGCCGCCGTTCTTGTTGATTTCGGTCACAGCCAGCTTGACGCCGTCACGCATCGAAACGCCCATCGGCGAAGAGCCGCCGGTGAAAGGCCCTGACACGCCGATCTTGATCGGATCCGCTGCGATACCCGCGACGGACCAGCTTACCAATGCAGCAGCAATGAGCGTCTTCATTTTGTATGTCATGTCATCCTCTAACTTTTCTAGTGGTTTTTGGTTGCGTCAGATCCAGTCCGACACGTTGGCGATGCGTTTCGATGGGATGCAAGGTGACTTGCGCCGACAAAGAAAACCGCAACGGGATGAGGGTATTACGAGTTAGTTGTTCATACAAGCGTATAACTACGTAGGTATGTGCGTAATAGCACGTTGTGATTGTTTTAATGTTATTGAACCCGCAGAAGGGATATCACGGAATGCATCGAAGCCGGTGCGCCTCACGGCCGGCGGCCATCCGCTCCGCAATGTCTTTGTCTTGATCGATCCACCCGCCGCAGGAACGCCACGCGTCCTCGCAGCATCTATTTTCTGCAAACGTTGTTGGAGCGTGACAGGCCGGGCCTTCTGCGCGCGGCATAATGCGCCAGTTCGAAAAAGTTGATCCAGATCACCCGGAAAGATCACTCTCAAATATATGATTTGTTCCACACGGAAAGGTGCTCCCGAGCATGTCGGCGCCATTCCGTAATACATTCGATTCCTGCCTGCCGTCGTCACATGGCTACAGCTGGTCCATCCATCATTGAAGCAAACCCTGCACATGAAGAATCCGAAGTTGCTGCTCCTTGCCGTTGCCGCCGGCGCCATTCCCTCCTTGTCCTTTGCCAGCTGCGGCGCCGCCTTTTGCACCGTGAATTCCAACTGGACCTCGGAAAGCGCCATGGTCGAGTCCGGCTCGTCCTTCGACCTGCGTTATGAATTCATCAAGCAGGACCAGCCGCGCACCGGCACGGACAATATCGCGGTCGGGCAGATCCCGCACCATCACGATGAGGTCAGCACCTACAACCGCAATCTCGTTGCAACCTACAGCCGCAGTTTTGCCTCGGGGTGGGGCGTGTCCGTGATTGCGCCGCTGGTGGATCGCGACCACACGCATATCCACAATCACCAGGGCGGAAAGGATCTGGAACAATGGAACTTCACTGAACTCGGGGATATGCGCGTGATCGGCCGCTACCAGTTGCCGTTGATCGGCGACCCGATCAATGCCGCCACCGCCGGCCTCACCTTCGGCCTGAAGCTGCCGACCGGACGGACCGATGTGGCGAATGCAGATGGCGATGTGGCAGAGCGCAGCCTGCAGCCGGGCAGCGGCACCACCGACCTGATCGCCGGTGCCTACTACCACCAGAAGCTTCCGCACCTGAATTCAGCGTGGTTCGCGCAGGCGCAATATCAGCATGCGCTGAACGAACATGACGGCTTCAAGCCGGGCGCCCAGTTCGGCGCGGACGTCGGCTACCGCTACGGCGTCAGCGACAATCTCGGCGCGCTGGTGCAGCTCAACGCCGTGGTGAAGCAGCGCGACAGCGGCACGCAAGCGGAGCCAGCCGACAGCGGCAGCCGCGCGGTGTTCCTCAGCCCAGGGCTGAGCTATGCGGTGGCGAGTAACCTGCAGGTCTATGGCTTCTACCAGCACCCGCTGTACCAGGACGTCAACGGCGTGCAGCTCACCGCGAAACGAGCCTTCGTGCTCGGCCTGAGCGGGCGGTTCTGATCAACCACTAACGGAATGCGAAGCCCATGCTGAAACGTTTCCTGATCCTGCTGCTTGCGGCCCCGCTCATCGCGCATGCGACGCCATCCGGTTTTTCGCTGACGGACATGCAGGGAAAGACGCACACGCTGGCGGGGCACCAGGGCAAGTGGGTGCTGGTCAATTTGTGGGCCACGTGGTGCGCGCCTTGCCTCGGCGAGATGCCCGAACTGGAAGCACTCGGCAAATCGCGCGGCGACCTCGTGATCCTCGGCGTGGCCGTGGACGGACAGAGTCCGCGCAGGGTGGCGCAGTTCGTGGAAAAGCTGCACGTCACTTATCCGGTTGTGGCCGGCGATGAGGAACTGGCGAAGCAGTTCAAGCCGCGCGGCTTCCCGACCAGCATCCTCTACGATCCTGCCGGCAAGCCGGTACTGACCAAGGAAGGCGTGATCACGCGCAAGGATATCGAGAGCGCACTGCATTAAGGATGTGAGGCTTCGTGCCTGCCGCTGCGGGAGTTGGCGGGGCAGGCGACTAATCCCCGAAGCAGATCCCCAGGTCGCGCCCAGTCTGCAGCGTGTCGCTGTCCATCGGCACCGCCTTCATGCGGCCCGCGACTTCTTCGAGGGAGACATAATCCACGTTGGGGAAGGCGAGCGACACCATGACGCCTGACAGGCCGTTGCCGAGCGCGCGCACGGCCGCGGCACCGAAGCGCAAGGCCGCCAAACGGTCGAAGCTGGTCGGGCTGCCGCCGCGCAGAAGGTGGCCGAGCACCACCACGCGGGCATCCTTGCCGGTGCGCTCAGCGAGCGCTTTCGCGACGCGCTCACCCATGCCGCCGAGTCGCTCGGCATGGCCGGCTTCCGCCGGCGTGACCACCTCGCGATGTCCGTCGATGGGTTCGGCACCTTCCGCCACGACGACGATCGAATACATGCGGCCCAACTTGTCGCGGCCGCGGATCTTGGCGGCGACCTTGTCCACGTCGAAGCGGATTTCCGGAATCAGGATGCTGTGCGCGCCGCCGGAGATGCCGGAGTGCAGGGCGATCCAGCCGGCGTAGCGGCCCATCACTTCCACCACCATGATGCGCTGGTGGCTTTCGGCGGTGCTGTGCAGGCGGTCGAGGCATTCGGTGGCGAAGGCCACCGCGGTGTCGAAGCCGAAGGTGGTGAAGGTCTTGTCGAGGTCGTTGTCGATGGTCTTGGGCACGCCCACTACGCGCAGTCCCTTGCGATGCAACGCGTTGGCGATGGTCAGCGAGCCGTCGCCGCCGACCGACACGAGCGCATCCAGTCCTTCGCGCGCAAAGTACTGCAGGATCTCGTCGGAGCGGTCGGTTTCCCTGACCGTACCGTCCGGCATGGCAGTGGGGAAGCTGAGCGGATTGCCCTTGTTGGTCGTGCCGAGGATGGTGCCGCCGAGATGCGCGATGCCGCGCACCTTGTCCATGGTGAGACGGACCACGCCGCCTTCGGGATAGCGTTCCGGGCAGAGGATGCCGTTGAAGCCGTCGCGGATGCCGTAGCATTCCCAGCCGCGCTTGGAGGCGGCAACGACCACCGAGCGGATGACGGCGTTCAGGCCGGGGGCGTCGCCGCCTCCGGTGTTGATGGCAATGCGTCGGATCTGGCTGGACACGGAGACTCCTGCAGGGAACATGACTGGTTGATATGCAGGGAAGTATCTACGGCGACCATGATCAAGTCAATCGCCGCCGGCCGCCACGCGGACCGCTCAGGCCTTGCGCAGGTAGCACGCTTTCAGCATGAAGCTGCCTGCATCCATCTTGCAGTCGACCTCATGGTCGCCGCCGACGAGGCGGATGCTCTTGACCTTGGTGCCCATCTTCAGGGTGATGGACGATCCCTTCACTTTCAGGTCCTTGATGAGCACGACGGAGTCGCCGTCGCTCAGCACATTGCCGTTGGCGTCTTTCACCACGGCGTCGGCGCTGTCATCAGCGACGGCGGTCTGCGCCATGGGCCACTCGTGCCCGCAGTCGGCGCAAACATAGTTGCTGCCGTCCGGGTAGGTGTTTTCCATGGCGCATTGCGGGCAGGAGGGGATAGAGGACATGATTTCTTTCACATTGCAAGCGGTTCAAAGGCGGGAAGTATAACCGCATGAAATGAATTCGAGAAATCAATAAGCCTCGATTGCCGGGTAGAACTCGGTGTTTTCCCTGCACATCCGGTCATACAGGACGCGCAGCACGTTGTTGGCATCGGCGCGGAATTCCTCCGGTTTGTTCGTCAGCGTATGCGCCGTATTCCAGCGGCGCGCGAAGTCAAGGTAAGAGTGGGCGATGCCCGTCATCTCGTCCTGATAGCGTTGACCCATGCGCGTCAGCGTGGAATCGCCGGTGTTCTTCAGTGCCGGATAAAGGACCTTGTCCTCGACGGCGAGATGCAGCTTGATGGTGGAGCTCATCGAAATGATCCTGCGCGCAATCTCTTCGGCATTGGTGCCGATGCCGCTCTTGACCAATGCCCTTAAAACCGAGATGGACGAAAGGATTTCAACATGCTGGTGTTTGAACTTGTCGATGTTCATGATTTCTCCTGGGCGATGTTCGCAACAATGTGATTGAACGTGGCCAGCGTCCGGTCGATAAACCGTCTGAAAACGTTGCGGTGCAGTAATTTTAGAACGGCTCGCTAAAAGATGCAAATAAAATGTATCTTTTAGCGATCGACCTGGCCGGAGCCGCCCAAGCCCAGGAAATTGGCGAGATGCCGCCGTACCACGCCATAGCATTCGCAGCATGCTTCCTCGATGCCGGCTCGGTCCATGATGGTGATGACGCCGCGGTTGTACCTCAGCAGCCCGGCCTGCTGGAAGCTGCGCGCGATGAGGGAAATGCTGGGCCGATGCACGCCAAGCATGTCGGCCAGGAATTCCTGTGTTAGCTGGAAAGTCTGGGAGCGCGCGCGATCATGACTGTGAAGAATCCAGCGTGCGAAGCGCTCTTCGGTGGAGTGCAGGCGGTTGCACGCGACGGACTGCGAGACCTGCGCAAGATAGGCTTGCAGGAAACGGTAGGACAGGCGGCGCAGTTCCGGACACGCAGCGAGTGCGTCGTTGAACTTTTCCACGGGCATGCGCAGGCTTTCCCCGGGGATCTGGCAGATCGTGGTCTCGGTCGCCTGCGTGCTGCCGGTAAGAACATCCACCGTCGAGAGCCCTTCATAGCCAACGGTGCCTACCTCTACGGCCGATCCATCTTCCATGATCGCCAGCACGGAGTGCGCCCCGGACAGCGGGAAGTATGCATATCGAATCTCCTTGTCCCTTTCGAACAGCACTGACTTCAATGGCGTCGGAAAGAATTCGAGGTGCGGCCTGATAGCTTGAAATTCATTGGCCGGCAATTGCGCCAGCAGGAGGTTCGGGCATTCGGCGGCAGTGGCGGGGATGTTCATTGTCTGTCTTCGCGTTCGAGTCAATGTCAAGCCGGCGCGCGTGTGCTTGAGGGTAAGCGATCCCGCGTACCAGCGCGAACAGGATGATGCATGACAGACAAGATCAGGGATGAATGATTCCTCTGATTCTGTGCATGGACTGGGATCGAAATCGTACGTATAAAAGTATACAGACAGGGCGCGGCCGTTTTGCTACATTCGCCACCTTTCGAAATAAATACAATGCGCGGCCTCAGGAGCAGGAGAAGGTCGAGCCCAAGGAGATACATGAGACTGGCCGCATTGATGCTCGAAAATCTGGAGCCGCTCTGCCGGGAGTGGGAAGATTCCGCCCGCGGCATCCGGCCGCACAGCCGCTCTCCGGAGCCTGTCGATTTGCGCGACCGGATGAAGGAAATCCTGCAGGAAATCGCCGCTGCCGTTGCGGGATCGACGCCCATCGCCAACGCAACGGGCGAGGGAAGCGCGGTGCATGCGCATGCGGAGGCGCGGCTGAAGTCCGGCTTCGATGTGGAGCACCTGGTCGCCGAGTATTGCGCGCTGAGGGCGAGCGTGCTGCGCCTGCGGCTTTCGCAGGGCAAGAATGCCGACCGGCACGATCTGGACGACATGCGCCGCTTCGACGAAGCAGTGGATCGCATCCTCGCCGAGGCCGTGGCGCATTACGCGTCGCTGGTCCGCCGTTCGCGCGACATCTTTCTTGGCATGGTCGGGCACGATCTCAGGACTCCCTTGCAATCGCTCAGCATCGGCGCGCAACTCCTGCTCCAGCTTGCACAAGACGATTCGCGCTTGAGCCAGCTAGGTACGCGCATGCTCAACAGCGCATCGCGCATGAGCCAGATCCTCGATAATCTGCTCGACTTCACCCGCAGCCGGCTTGGTAGCGGCATGCGCATCAAACTCAGGCCGGCCGATCTCGCTGCCATCCTCGAACAGGTGGTCGAGGAACTGCGGCTTTCCCACCCGGAGCGCGCCATTGTCGTCCAGTCGCGCGGAGACCTTTCCGGCCGCTGGGACGCGGGAAGGATCGGGCAGGTCTGCCAGAACCTGATCGGAAATGCCCTCCAGCACGGCGGGCGCGAGGGCGATATCACGGTACGCGCGCAAGGCGACGAGAATGGCGTCAGGATCGACGTGCACAACTACGGAGAGCCGATTCCGGAAGCCGAGCAGGCGAGGATCTTCGATCCGATGCACCGCTACGTGAACCAGGCTGCGGGGCGAAGCGATTGGACCAGTCTCGGGCTTGGTCTGTATATCGTGCGGGAGATCGTCCAGGCGCATAAAGGCAGCGTCGAGGTGAGGTCGGCGGTCGGGAGCGGCACGACTTTCAGCGTGTGGCTTCCGAAAAAAGACGCCCCATGAGCGGCATTGGCCGGCCTCGTTCATAATGTTGCGTTCGCGGCCTTCCTTCGCCGCTCCTCCTCGCCTGGCTCAGGACAGCAACATCATGGAACAATTTCAAGCCTTCGACGCCAGCCTGCTGGACCATGCCGGACTGAACCGGCAAGCCGTGTTCGACCTGGATGCCTTGCCTGCAGACATCGCCGCGCCGTTGCGCGCCGGCAGCAACGCCCGCTTCCGGCAACTCATCCTCCTGGGCCACGCCGGAAGACGTCTCTGGGAAGCGGTCAAGACGTCCGACGTCGACCCGGAGCATCCGATCGACGATTTCACTGTGCGCACCGTGCGCCGCTGGTTCGCGGACAAGCACCCGCAGCATACCTACGACATCATTTATCCCGGAAGCCAGACCATCGGCCTGCAGCGCCTCGGCCAACTGGCGGGCTGGCATCACGCGACCCCATTCATGGTCGGCATCGACCCGAAGTGGGGCACGTGGTTCGCCTACCGCGCCGTCGTCCTCGCGGACACGGCCTTTGTCCCCACGCGCTCGGTGGAAGGCGAACATTCCTGCATGTCCTGCAAGGACAAACCCTGCATTACCGCGTGTCCGGCAAATGCGCTGGAAGGCGGGCAGTTCGACCTCGCGCGGTGCATCGGCTATCGCCGGCAAGCCGATTCGCGCTGCAGGGAAACCTGCGTGTCGCGCCTGAGTTGTCCGGTTGGCATCGAGCACCGCTATCCCGAAGAACAGATCCGCCACAGTTACACGCTCTCGCTGCGGGCGATCGAAAAATACTATTAAGGCTTCCTCCGCCGGCAAGCATTCGGATGCCCCACGGCTCCATGAAATCGGCCCCAACTTGATCCAGATACGCGCGTCCGCCCCCATTTCGTCGTAGCGTAGCAATAGTTCGTCCCACCGCACCGGAGTGTGAAGGCCACGGGCCGCAATCGCAGGAGCGCATGTTGGGCATGCTTGATCTTTCCGAATCCTGGCGCAAGCACCGGGCCGCCTTGCTCGGGCTTTCCGTTGTCGTGCTCGCCCTGGTGTTCCTTGCGGCGCACACGGTGCTCGGCCCGGAAGTGCCCGCCTACGCCGTCACGCGCAGCGATATCGTCCAGACCGTCGTCGCCAGCGGCCGCGTGGAAACGCCATTGCGCGTCGAGATCGGCAGCCAGGTCACCGGCACGGTCGCCGCCATTCCGGTCGCCGAAGGCCAGGATGTGAAGGCAGGCCAGCTCCTGATCGCGCTTGAAAACAGCGAAGCCAGCGCCACCGTGACGCAGGCGCGCGCCGCCGTGGCACAGGCGCAAAGGCGACTGGAACAACTGCGCGACGTCGGCCTGCCGACCGCGCAGCAGGGTTTGCGCCAGGCGGAGATCGCCTTGAACAATGCGCGCCGCCAGCATGAGCGCACCCAGGAACTGCACAGCAAGGGTTTCGTGGGTGAAGCGCAACTCGATGATGCGCAGCGTGCGCTCGACACGGCCCAGAGCCAGTACCGCGCGGCACAATTGCAGGTGGCAACCAACGGCCCGCAGGGCAGCGACTACCGGATGGCCATGGCCGCACTGGAACAGGCGCAGGCGAACCTGCGGATGGCGCTGGCCCGGCTGGAATACACGAGCATCAAGGCCCCGGTGGACGGCACGCTGATTGCACGCAATGTCGAGCGCGGCCACGTGGTGCAACCGGGAAAGATACTGATGGTGCTGTCGCCGGCGGGGCAGACACAGCTCGTGCTACAGATCGACGAGAAGAACCTTTCCACGCTGCGCCTCGGGCAGCAGGCGATCGGTTCGGCCGACGCCTATCCCGACGACCGCTTCGCGGCTGAACTGGCCTACATCAATCCGGCCGTCGATCCGCAGCGCGGGTCGGTGGAAGTCAAGCTCAACGTTCCGCATCCGCCGGTCTACCTGCGTCAGGACATGACGGTATCGGTCGACATCGAGGTGGCGCGCAAGACCAATGCGGTCGTTTCGGCATCCGCCGCCGTGCATGATATCGGCGGCAAGGCGCCGTGGGTCATGAAGGTCAACGGCGGCAAGGCGCACCGGATGCCGGTCAGGCTCGGCGTGCGCGGCAGCGGGAAGCTTGAATTCCTGGAAGGCGTGCAGCCCGGCGATGTGCTGCTCGCCGCCACCAATGCCGTCGTGAGCGACGGCGAGCGGGTGCGCCCGGTCGTGCACGCGCCGAATGGAACGCCGGAGCCATGAACGACCTGATGCCCTTCGAATGGATCGCAGCCATCCGCTTCCTGCGCGAAGGGCGGATGCAGTCGCTGTTCATCATCTGCGGCGCGGCCATCGGCGTGGCAGTGATCGTGTTCATGTCGGCGCTGCTCGACGGCATGCAGGCCAATATCTTTCGCCGCGTGCTGAGTTCGCAGGCGCATATCGTGCTTGAGCGGCCGAAACAGGTGGCGCGGCCCTTGCGCGCGACCGCGCCGGGCCAGTCCGCGCTGGCAACGATCCAGAAGCCGTCGCAGCGGCTGAGTTCCATCGACCAGTGGCAGAAGATCCGTGACGAGATGAAAACGCGGCCCGATGTCGCCGCTGTCTCGCCGACCGTGACCGGGCCGGCCTTCGCGGTGCGCGGCGACGCCAACCAGGCGATTTCGCTCATCGGCATCGATCCCGAACAGTATGTGCGCATCGTGCCGCTGCCGGAGAAGATCATTCGCGGTACGTTCCGGCTGACGAACAACGACATCCTGATCGGCTACCAGCTGGCCGATGACCTCGGCGTGGAAGTCGGCGACAAGCTGCGCGTGGCGACCGCATCCGGCGGCAACCTCACGCTCACGATCGCCGGCATCTTCGACCTCGGCAGCCGCGGCGCGAACCTGCGCAACGTGTACGTGCTGCTGTCGACCGCGCAGAACCTGATCAACCTGATCGGCGGCGTCTCCAGCATCGACCTGACCGTGAACGATCCGTTCCAGGCGGAGGACATCGCGCAGTCGATCGCCGACCAGACCGGCCTTGATGCACTGTCGTGGATCAAGACGAACAACCAGTTCTTCCTCGGCCTGAATGCGCAGAAATTTTCCAGCCAGATGATCCGGCTGTTCGTCGGCCTCTCGGTGGCCGCCGGCATCGCGAGCGTGCTGGTCGTGTCAGTGGTGCAGCGCTCGAAGGAAATCGGCATCCTGCGCGCGATGGGCGGCTCGCGCGGGCAGGTGATGCGCGTGTTCCTGATCCAGGGCGCGGTGGTCGGCCTGCTCGGCTCGCTGCTCGGCTCGACCATGGCGACCGGTCTGATGGCCGTGTGGCGCCTGGTCGCGAAGAACCCCGATGGCACGCCCATGTTTCCCGTCACCGTGCAGCCTTCGCTGTTCATGTGGGCCGCCGTGGTGGCGACGCTGACCGGCCTGCTGGCGGCGGTGACGCCGGCCTTGCGCGCGGCGCGCCTCGAACCGGTGGAGGCGATCCGTGGCTGACGATGTCCTGCGACTGGAGCAGATCAGGAAATCCTACGCAATCGGCACGCCTGCAGAAACCGAGGTCCTGCACGGCATCGATCTGTCGCTGAAGCGCGGCGAATTCTGCGCGTTGATCGGACCGTCCGGCTCCGGCAAGAGCACGCTGCTCAATATCGTCGGCCTGCTCGATCGTCCCAGCGGCGGGAAACTCTTCCTCAACGGCGAGGACACCACCACGTTGGACGAGGCAGCGCTGACACGGCTGCGTGGACGCAGCATCGGCTTCGTGTTCCAGTACCACCACCTGATCTCCGCGTTTACCGCCGTCGAAAACGTCATGATGCCGATGCTGCTCGAACAGGGACGGCCGAACGCGGCCATGCGCGACGATGCTTTGCGCCTGCTCGACAAGGTCGGCCTGGCGCAATGGAAGGACCATCTGGCCACCAACATGTCCGGCGGGCAGCAGCAGCGCGTCGCGATTGCACGCGCGCTGGCGCTCCAGCCTTCGCTCGTGCTGGCCGACGAGCCGACTGGCAATCTCGACACGAAATCGGCCGACAGCGTATTCGAACTGCTGCGCCAGGTCGGCGCGACAAGCGGCACCACCTTTCTTTTCGTTACGCACAACATGAATCTTGCGAAGCGCTGCGACCGCATCGTCGAGCTGGTCGATGGGCGCATCGTGTCCGACAGGTAATCGAAAAAAACATTTGCGGCATGTCCGGCATGGCGGCATTGGCTGATGTATTCTTGGTTACGAGCTGCACTCTCCCGCCGGTTAAATCAATACGGGCTGTTGCCCTGCGGCGTCCGATATTCCTGTCGAGGAGATGCGCATGCACGATCATATCAACGCCTTCCGCCGCCGCGGCAATTTTCTCCTCGACAGTCTTGATGACGAAGAATACTGGCAGGTGGATCCGCATTTGCAAGTCGTGCGTCTTGCGGCGAAGGATGTGATCGGCGAACGGGATGCATCGCATACGCACGTCTATTTCCCATGCACCAGTGTATTGTCCGTGCTTGTCCTGCTGTCCGACGGCTCGGCCGTTGAAGTGGGTACGGTCGGCAAGGAGGGAATGGGTGGCATAGAGGCGCTCGCCGGCGGAGACCGCTGGACCGAAACCGTCATCTGCCAGATCGAAGGTCACAGCTTTTGCATGCCGCGCAGCGCGTTCGCAGACGCCATCAATGGCGATACCGGACTGCGGCGCATCACGCAGCGCTATCTTCTGGCTTACCTCGGCATGGTGTCGCAATCCGTCGCCTGCAACCGGCTGCATGCGATCGAAGCGCGCTTTGCGCGCTGGGTGCTCATGACGCACGACCGTGTCGGTGGCAGCGAGTTCGGGCTGACGCAGGAATTCCTGGCTGACATGCTCGGTGTCAAACGGCCCAGCATCAGCCTCGTGGCCGGAGCGTTCCAGCAGGCAGGGCTGATCCGATATTCGCGCGGGCACATGATGATCCTGGACCGGCCCGGGCTGGAGAAGGCTTCCTGCGAATGCTACGACGTCGTGCGCAGACAACTCGATCAATCTTATGAGTTCGACGATGCCCGCATGCATTGAGCAGTGGCGTGGTCATTCCTTCTGTCCATTAAAATGCCTTGCGCGCACCGCTGTTTCGATATTTTCGCAACGTCGCGGTGGGCTTTTTTACGATCCCTCAGGCATGTGTCAGCTATCGAACAGAGCAACACTTCGAGTAAATGGATAATGTCCGATGTCCGTGAACTTGTTGTTGAGTTTTTCCCATGTCTGCAGTCAATGTTGCCCATCCCTGGATCCTCGGTTCCTATGCGGTCTATGCGCCCAGCCTGCATGCCGCCCGGAGAGTCTACGAACTTGTCTGCTCGGAATTCCCGCCCCGTCCATTCGGAACGGTGATTCTCGAGACAGGCGATGAAATCGACTGGATCAACATGCGCTACCGGAGCATGCCCTGCCTCGCCTGATCGCTGCGCAAGCTGGCGCCATGCGAGAGGTGATGCTTCCGAAAAAAGCGCTGCGTCCTGCAAAATCTGAAGATCGAGCCATGAATCAATTGAGCCAAGCACATTACTACGACCCCAACCGGCTGATCGACGCCTTGTCCGATTGGCTCGGCATTACCGGCGATGCGATGCTGTCGCGCGCGCTGAAAATCTCACCGCAGGTACTGAAAAAATTGCGAACCGGGCGGATTCCGCTCCGCCCCAGCATTCTCGTCTCGATGGCTGACTGTGCAGGACGAAGCATCGACGAGTTGCGATGCGTACTGGGAGAAAGACGTCGCAAAGCACGCATGACCATCGCGATCGGCGCGGAGGCAAGGCATGGAAATAACTGACGCAATGCTCGATGCGGCGGTACGCAAAGCGGTGGAGGCGGGCCTGTTCGCACGTCACGGCACATCGCATGACTTGGCCAATAATCGCGAGATCATGCGGTCAGTGCTGGAGGCATCCATGCAAGTGGCCATTTCGGAGGTGCCGGAACATGAACCAGCGCGCAGATGGGGCAGGATACGACGGCGTGCCGATGCAGCGTCGTAGCGCGCGGAGCATGATGAAGAGCACCGAAGACGCCCAGCCGGCCTCTTGAAAGACACATAAAGATTTTGTATTTTTCGTGTCTTTCGTGGACAAGAGGTTTTGCGCAGCGAATGCGCGCATCCACCCCTGCACCATTAACCTGCGCTTCAATGCCAGAGCAGTTCGAACGCCAGGTCGACGAAATACATCGAGCCGAACACAACTGATGGCACGCCGATGATGAACATGGTGGCGTACTTGAAATTCTCGTTATGTTGCGGGGTAGGGCGCTGGGACGTGTGCGCGGGGCTGAAGAAATGCAGTTTCATGGCCTTGCTCCAGATGCAGTCATGCCGGCCTGCAATTCCAGTATAGGAACAGGTTTTCGGTCCGCAAGCCGGGTTTCGGGCAAACTTGATCTGGAGCATGGTGCGTGGGCCGATGCAGGCCCAAAGCGGACCACATCGATTTATTCCGTGCCGCCCGCCACGGCCGGCTCTGCTGCGGTCGGTTGGCCCGTCTCTTGCCGTCCGCCTGATGAGGCACGGCTCCTGGCTGCCTGAAGCGCGCGTTCCGAGAACACCAGCTTGCCGTTTTCCGTGCGCTTGTCATTGCGGAACTCACCTTCCCAGTAGCTGCCGTTGGCCCAGGTGTAGCGCCCGTGGCCCTGGCTCTTGCCGTGAACCCATTCGCCGCTGTAGACATCGCCGCTCCTGAAGTGCGTGGTGCCCTGTCCGTGCGGGACGCCGTCCCTGACATCGCCCTCGTAGCGACTGCCGTCAGTGAAGGTGATGGTGCCTTTGCCGTTGGGCATGTCCCTCGCCCAGTCGCCGGTGTAGCGCTGGCCGTTGTTCCAGATGAATTTGCCGCGGCCTTCCTTCTTGCCGCGCACCAGCGTGCCTTCGAACTGGTTGCCGTTGGGCCAGACCACCTTGCCTGTGCCGGACAGCACGCCGGTTTTCGGATCACTGGTGAAATCACCGGTCAGTACGGTGTTGTCGTCGGTGGTGATCGTCTTCTTGCCCGTCGTGCGCGGCTCGCCTGCGGGTGCTGCCTGGGGCGCTTGTCGTGGCACTGGAGCGGCGGAGGGGCGCGGGCTTTCCGCTTGTGTCCGCGCTGATTTCTCTATCGGCGCTGATTTCTCTGCAGGCGGCGGTAGCGAGGCAGGTGTCGACGCAACGCGCTCGGCGCGCTTCAGGCTGGCCAGCCTATCCTTTGCCTGCGGTGCGTAACGGCCTGCCGGATAGACGTTGAGATAGGCTTCATAGGCAGGCGCGTCATCGATGCCGGCGGCCGATTTCCAGAGGTCCTCTTCATCTGTCGATGCGGCTTTCGGCGCTGCGGAACGCTGCTCATCCACCTGCGGTTTCTTCTGATCGGAATCGGAAGCCTGCGTGGACGGTGCATTCAACACGATCTTCGGTTGCTTCTCCTCCAGCTTGCGGCGCGCCGTGGATGCATGCGGCCCTTTCGGATAGGCGTCGAGATACTTTTCATAAGCACGCGATGTATTCAACGCGTCGGCTTCCTTCCAGAGGTCCTTTTCCGACGGCTCGCGCGGGGCGCTCTGCGAGGCTGGGGCGCGTTCCGGCTTGGGAGTGACGGCCTCCTTCGCCATGACAGGAGGCTTGCTTGCGCGTTCGACAGGTGCGGGCAGTGCGGGCGCAGGTACTGCAGCTGCGGGCTTTTCCGTCGGTAGCGGAACGGGCGTCGCAGGGCTTGGCTGTTCGTCCTCCGTGGCATCGCTCGATCCGGACGATTCCATGGCGGGCTTGCTGCTCGCGACGGTGCTTCCATGCAGATCGCGCCATGGCTGGTGCGTGCCGAGGTAGACACCTGAAGCGATGCCCGCCGTGAGCAGCAGGCCGAGCACCAGCCATGCCGGCTTGTCGCGCGACGCCATGTTCTCGGCAGCCTGATTCACGCCCCATGTCTTTTGCCAGTTGCCATCGCCATGATCCATGGGCGGATCGGGCCGGTGGGGCGGCGCAGCGGGCTCCAGCTTTGGCTCGACACGTGCTTCGTGGCGCGCTTCGGGGTGCGATTCAGGACGCGATTCAGGGCGCGCCTTGGCTGCATGCGCCCTGGAGCCGGGCTGGGTTCTCGGCGTCGTGGCAGGCCGGTTGGGAGGAAGCGTGCCGAAGCGTGTCTGCCCGTCCGGTTCCTCCGCTTGGTTCGGCACCTGCGGCGGCGGCACATTCTGCTTCACTTCCGCAATGCGCGTGGTGCGCACCGCAGTGGTATCCCATTGCGAGGTCATGCGCGGAAGCGTGCGGGGCACGGCTTCCATGATGTCCAGCGCCTGGCGCAATTCGTCGATCGAGCGGAAACGGTGTTCCGGCTTCACCGCCAGTGCCTTGTCGAGCGCGGCAAGGAAGGACGGGCTGTAACGGCCTTTGCCAGCCTCGCGCGCCGGCACCAGTTCATCATGCACCATGCGGGCCACGGCCGGCGGCGGCGCCTTGCCTGTGATGAGGAAGTAGACCACGGCGGCCAGCGCGTAGATGTCGGTCCAGGCGCCTTGGCGCAATCCCGCGATGTCCGCGTATTGCTCGATGGGAGCGAAGCCGGGCTTCAGGATGACGGTCAGGCATTGCGTGAGGTCGCCGATCACGCGGCGCGCGGCGCCGAAGTCGAGCAGCAGCGGACGGCCATCCTTGAGCAGCAGGATATTGTCAGGCGCAATGTCGCGATGCAGGCAATGCGCGCGATGGATGGTGTCGATGGCATCGAACAGGTCCGCCAGCAGCATGCGTATCCACGGTTCGCCCGGCGTGATGCGGCGTTCCTTCAAGGCGCGCTTGAGCGTGATGCCCTCATAGAACGGCATCACCATGTACGCCGTGCCGTTGCCTTCCCAGAAGCGATGCACCTTGACCAGCGAGGGCGAATCGAATTGCGCCAGCATGCGCGCTTCGTTGATGAAGCTCTTGAGGCCGGCCGTGAAGGTCGCGGCGTTATGCTCGGAGCGCACGGTGACGGCCATGCTCGTGGTGCGCGTGGCCAGGCCGGAGGGCATGTACTCCTTCAGCGCGACGTGCCGCTCCAGCGAATGATCGTAGGCCAGATACACGATTCCGAAGCCGCCTTCGCCGATCAGGTCGAGGATTTCGAATTCGCCAAGGTGCGTTCCCACCGGGAGGACGTTGACGCTCTGTTCGGAGTCGCTGCCCGGCGCCGGCCTGAACGGCATCCTTCGTGTGCGCACCATGGTCTTGTCATTGTCTTCGTTCATCATGTGAACCTAACGAGTGTTTGAAGGCGCCGTATCCGGCGCGGGACTCGTGCAAGCATTCGCGCAGCCGGTATGACAATCGCGATTTCTAGCAGCTTTGATGCCAGCAAGCGAAAACCGGATGCACGGTCGCGTGCGAGGGGAAAATGCAGTGCCGTCTGCAGAAAAATGAAGCCTGCGCGGGCTTTTCGGGTGTGTCGATGATGCGGATGCCACCTCGCGATCGCGCGGCTCGCTTGCACGTGTCCGTCCGCGGCCGACATGGGCGTGCCATGATGTCCCGGAGCGTTGGAAAATCCCCGACACATCCATGCTGCGCACGTTGCCAGGTGGATGGCCACGCGGATCGCCGATTCGCATCGATGGAAAGTTTCTGCGCCCGTCCTGCGAGCAATGAAGGTGCCTGTCTGCCCGTACATGCTGTGAACCCCTGAGGGTCGTTCCATGATCGTCGCACCATGCGTACAGGCGTTGATCTGCGTCGCAATCGGGTTGATTTTCAGAGGAGCTGTTGCGAAAGGAGCCCGCTACACCGGTGCGGGCATCGATGCGGCGTTTCAGAGCGCCGGATTGAGCACGGTCTTTTCGGTGCTGTAGAGGTCTTCCGCGCGCGCGACGATGACCGAGACGTTGTCATTGCCGCCATGGTCGAGTGCGAGTGCCAGCAGGGTTTCCGCTGCCTGCCGACAATTGCCGGAGACGAGCGCGTCATGCATGTCCTGCGCACTGACCTCATTGCTCAGGCCGTCGCTGCACAGCAGGAACATGTCGCCATCGAGCACGTCCAGCATTTCCTCGTCGAGGTCGAGCAGGTCGGCCGCGCCGATCGCGCGCGTGATCAGGTTGCGCGCGGGATGGTGCAGGGCATCCTCGGCGCTGATGGTGCCGGTCTGCCTGAGCTCTTCGACCTGGCTGTGGTCACGCGTGAGCTGGCGAAGTTCGCTGGCGCGATAAAGGTAGATCCGGCTGTCGCCGGCCCACGTGCAGGCACAACGGCCGCCGCAGGCGAGCAGGGCGGCGACGGTGCTGCCGATGATCGGCACGTCGCGCATCGCTGCTTCTGCGCGCAGTTGGCGGTTCACGTCGTGCAGGTGCGTACGGACCTCGACAATGAAATCTTCCAGCGTGTCCTGTTGCGGAATGGCGCCGAGCGATTGCACCACCATGCGGCTGGCCAGGTCGCCGAGGGTATGGCCGCCCATGCCGTCCGCCACCACCCACAAGCCGCGCTCGGGCTGGTCGAGGCAGGCATCTTCATTGACCTGACGGACCATGCCAGTGTGGGAGCAGGAGAACGAGGTCCATGCGAATTCGGTTACACGCGACACGAGTACCTCTGGGAATCAGTGATCAATGCTTGTTGTTCACGCTGTTCTCATCCAGGCCAATGTTGATGCTCGAGTTGGGCGCCGTATTCTTGACGTCGACGACCTGGATCTGGTTGATCATCTGGTCGGCAAAGTTATTGATCTGGTAAAAATTGATCACGGGGCCGAAGGCGGGCGTGGCTGCAACAAAGGGTCTGATCCAACCATAAACCCAGGATGCGCCGCCGCCTTTGATGAAGGACATTGCCGAGCGATCCAGTGTGCGCTCCGTGCGCAGGTCTTTGATGGTGATTGCCGCCATGGGATGTCTCCTGGATATGAATTCGAAATATTTTGATCGCCTGGTTGCTGCCATTCTTGCCCATTCACCGTGCATCCGGAACGCCGTCCGGCTCACGGATCATGATATTGGACATGCTGATTCTTTTTTAATTCTCGCAGGGAGGCGCAGCCAGCGCCGCGCCATCCCGCAGGGGTTTAGCCGAAGTTGATCTTGTTGGTGCCGTTTTGCGTCGGCTTGACGTTGGCAGTGATGTTGTCAGAGAAGGCGACGTTGTTGCCGTTGTTGACTTCCGTGTTCTGCGATTGCGACAGCAGTTGCTGGGCATCGAAGGAGAAGTCGTTCTTGTTCACGCTCAGCGACGGGCCGCCCCAGTAGTAAGGGTAGGAACCCATGCCGGTGCCGCCGTGCACGGCAGCCATGGCATCGCGGTCGAGTTCTTCGGTGACGGACAGGTCTTTGATGGTCAGGGTTTTCATGATGGTCTTCCTTTAAAGATGATTGGGTTTGGTTGGTGAGCGTTTCGTTGCACTCGACAGCCACTATCGCAGGGAGTGTGCCAGCCTGTGGCGCAGGCACTGCAGGCGCGCGCAAGTCATTGAAAACACGCGGAGATTTTCGTTTCGATGACGCTTTGAATAGAGACGATGGCAAGCCTCTCGCGCACGATGTGCCGGATCGCGTCCAACAGATTTTTCGGCGACTGTTCGCCAGCCTGAGACACCGGCCTGCGACAACGGGCTTACTTGCGCCAGCACTTGCCGCAGGTCAGGCTGTGCTTGCGCTGAGCTTCATCAAAAGCAGGGGAAATGCGGCTGCTACAGTCTTGCGAACCCCCGCGGCCCGGTTTGGAGATATCAGCCCGTGTGCAGCAGGCGGCCTGGAAACGTTCTGGATCATCAAGAAAGGAAAAAATGAAAATGCGATTGAAGATGTTGACGGGCATTGCCCTGCTTCTGCTTGGAAGCCTCGCAAGGGCCAATGACACCGGCCTGACCGAGCTGACGGTGCCGATGAATTTCGTCGATGAGAATGGTGTCGGCGCGCCGGTCGGACAGGTGACGATCACGCAGTCAGCTTATGGCGCGGTGTTCACGCCGGCGCTCACCGGGCTCCCGCCCGGAATCCACGGCTTCCACGTGCACGAAAACCCGAGTTGTGATCCGGGCGAGCAGGGCGGGAAGATGGTTGCCGCACTTGCGGCGGGTGGACACTATGATCCGCAGTCGACCAAGCGGCATGGCTTTCCGTGGGGAGACGGACATCTTGGTGACCTGCCGGCGCTGTACGTGGACATGTCGGGCAACGCCAGCAACCCGGTGCTCGCGCCCAGGCTCAAGCTCAGCGACGTGAAAGGGCATGCCCTGATGATCCACACCGGCGGCGATAACCACGCCGACCAGCCGACGCCTCTTGGCGGCGGCGGAGCGCGCATCGTATGCGGCGTGATCCAGTAGCGGGAGAATAGACGACAGGCCCGATCACGCGGGCCTGTGCTGGGATATGGACGGATATATGGACGGAGATTCGGTCAGAGAAGGGCGGCGATTACCTCGACCTTGCTTTCTCGGATGACTGTGGCGCAAAGCCGGTCGGGAAATTGACGATCCGTGTGCCGCCGAATATTGTCCGTCCGATCGCTTGCGGGCGGCCACGGGTGCGCGCGCCGCCGATGATCGCAACCATTGCCTTGCGATCGAGTTCCATGCTGTCCGGCAGGTCTTTGATAACGATGTGAGCCATGGCTTGTTCCTTAGGGTCAAGGTGGGCAGGCGGCCACCAGTTTAGGGGGAAAGGATCTTCTGATTGGACAGGTGTGCAGGGCTGGTGTTCAGTCATGGCATGGAAAACAAATAGCAGAAAGCAGAAAGCAGCGGAACCCTTCCGCTGCTTTCGTCTTACAGGATCGCCTGTGCGTTGGCGAACTGCGTCGGGCTGACATCGAGCTTGAGCGGCCCGAAGCCGGCGCCGATCACGCCCACGTTGTTGAGCGCATTGACATCGACCTTCTGCAATTGCGTGATGTCCTGGTTGACATTGACGTTCACGTTGGCAACCGGTCCCAGCCCTTTCAGCCAGGAATTGCCTCCGCGGATGGCCGCCAGCGCCTTGCGGTCGAGTTCCTGGCTACCTGCCAGGTCACGGATCATGATATGGGACATGCTGATTCTCCTTTCATTTTTTGGCAGGCGGCGCAGACCTTGCTGCACCGCCACCGACTGGTTTAGCCGAAGTTGATCTTGTTGGTGCCGTTTTGCGTCGGCTTGACGTTGGCGGTGATGTTGTCGGAGAAGGCGACGTTGTTGCCGTTGTTGACCAGCGTGTTCTGCGATTGCGACAGCAGTTGCTGGGCGTCGAACGAGAAGTCGTTCTTGCTTACGCTCAGCGATGGGCCGCCCCAGTAGTAGGGGTGGGAACCCATGCCGGTGCCGCCGTGTACGGCAGCCATGGCATCGCGGTCGAGTTCTTCGGTGACGGACAGGTCTTTGATGATCAGGGTTTTCATGGTGGTCTTCCTTTAAAGATGATTGGGTTTGGCTGGTGAGCGTTTCGTTGCACTCGACAGCCACTATCGCAGGGAGTGTGCCAGCCTGCGGCACAGGCACTGCAGGCGCGCGCAAGTCATTGAAAATACGCGTGAATTCCAGCGTTGATAGCACATTGGCCAGCCAAAGCGGCAAGCTTTCCGCAGTCGGAATGACGGGCGCGGCCCAACACAATGCGGCCGCCTGTTCGACCACGGAAAACACATTGATCGATGGCAGTCATGCGGATGATTTGAATTTACGGATGCCGTATCTGTCTGAATAATCATGGTAATCAGCAGTACACGCCTGGGTTCGCGCCGGACGAAGCGAAGCGCGACAAGGCAATCTGCAGGGCGCGAATAACAAGAACAAGGCGGGACGTCGGGAGTTGATACCTATGGCTAGTCTGGGACACGCGATTCATTCCTTTCAAAACGGCAGGCTGTCGCACAAGGAGTTCTTCGCCCAGGTGGATCGCGTCCTGGGATCGGACGACACCAGCCCGGCGCACCTGCTCCAGCTGCTGGACGACGAGCACACACGCGTCCAGCTGCCGCCCGACGTGTATGCTGAATTGGCGCGCCGCGTGGAGCGGCTGCTGGAAGAAAAGCAGAAGACGGGCACCACTGAAACGCGCATGCAGACCCGCCTTGACGAGCGCGTGACTTCACCTTCGATGCGCAACCTGGAGCGTGACCTCAACGAGGAACCGGCGCGCATGAAAGGCGTCGGCGACACGCTCAATGGGCGCTTCGTGCTGGAGGAATGCATCGGCTTTGGCGGCATGGGCACGGTGTACAAGGCGCTCGACCTGCGCAAGCTGGAAGCATCCGACCGCAAGCCTTATGTCGCGATCAAGGTGCTGAACGTGCAGTTCCGCGGCCATCCGAAATCGCTGATCGCCCTGCAGCGCGAAGCGCGGAAAGCGCAGACGCTGGCGCATCCCAACATCGTCGCCGTGTATGACTTCGATCGTGACGGGTCGACGGTGTATCTGACCATGGAATGTCTGTCCGGCAAGCCGCTGAGCCGGCTGCTCAGGGCGCCGGGCTTCACCGGCATGCCGCTCAGGGACGCGATGCGCATCATCCAGGGCATGGGCAAGGCGCTGTCCTATGCGCATGAACGCGGCTTCGTGCATTGCGACTTCAAGCCGGCCAATGTCATCCTCACCGATTCCGGCGAGGTGAAGGTCATCGACTTCGGCATCGCGCGCGTCTTCCAGAAGCCGGAGGAGGAGGTCGAGGCCACCGTGTTCGACCCGGGCAGCCTCGGTGCGCTCACGCCGGCCTACGCCAGTCCGGAAATGATCGAGCACCGTGTCCCTGATCCGCGCGACGACGTCTACGCACTGGCATGCATCACCTACGAACTGCTGACCGGGCATCATCCCTTCGACCGGATGTCCGCGACCCAGGCGCGCAACACCGGCATGCGCGCGCAACGGCCGAAGAACCTCGGGCACTTCCAATGGCGCGCGCTGAAAGCGGCACTGTCCTTCGAACGCGAAACCAGGACGCCGACCGTCGCGCGCTTCCTGCAGGGAATGAGCGGCGAGCAGCATATCGCGCGGTACGCGGCGATGGCCGGTTCGACGCTCGCGGCCGCCATCGTCATCGCGCTGGGTATCAACTATTTCTGGAAACCGGCATCGACGCTGCCGGAAGAAAGCGCGTTGCCGCCGGCGACAAGTTCGGGCGGGCCGACCACCGAACCGCAGGCAGCCAGCGGCAGCGGACCGCCGCCAGCGCCTGCAGTGGAAGCGCCGCTGACGCTTGCCGCCGTGACGCCCGTCCTGTCCGGCGTACCATGCTCGGCCCTGGCGCCGTCGGTGCAGGGCAATACACTCGATGTGCAGGGATACATCGCAAAGAGCTATGGCAGCGCGCGCCTCAAGGAGACGCTGAATGGGATTCCTGGCGTCAAGGATCTCAAGCTCGATGTCCGGCAGGTTGGTGACGCGGAGTGCGGCGTCATCTCCGCGCTCGGGCCATACTGGGTAAAAACCTCGCAGGCGGGCGGCGCGACTGCGATCCATACCCGTGCTCTGAATGCCGAACTGAAAGAAGGTGATCCGCTGGTCCTCGACATAGCGACTCCAGGCTATGACTCCTACGTCTATGTCGATTACTACGTGCTGGACGGCAGCGTCGCACACCTGCTGCCCAATCCACGCTCACGCGACAACCAGGCGCCGGCCAACTACAAGGCCACCATCGGCAGCCTCGGCAACTGGGTCATCTCCAAGCCCTTCGGCAACGAACTGATCGTCCTGCTCGTCACCCCCGCGCCCCTGTTCGATGGTGTCCGTCCGATCAGCGAAACCCGCGCCGACTACCTGCGTCTCGTCGAAAAGCAGTTGGGGAAGATCGCAGGCAAATACGGCCGCGACAAGATCGCCGTAGATTTCGTACAGATCACGACGCGGGCCCGCTGAGCGCGGGAGTGCTTATCAGGGTGAGTGCGACAGGTGTGTTGACGTGTTGCTGTTGTTGCTTGCGTCCTATTTTTTGTCCACGGAAAACACGAAAAACACGGAAAGGTGCTTGGGTGAGTTCAAGGCGCGCTTACCGTATTTGTGTGGCGCGCGATTCTGTCAGTCTGGACGTGATTGCGCATCGATGGACGGACGATCTGAACAAGGCGCTTACAGCTCTTGTCGACAACGCAGAGGTATGTCTCGCATAGAGTACTCAGAGTTCCATGACGTTTTCCGTGTTTTTCGTGTTTTCCGTGGACAAACGATGTTGTGCCGTAGCTGAACGCTCCGACCGTCGGCCCATCCCCTCGATCTGCACGATCTACTTGTTATCCCTCGCCACGCGGAAGCCATTCTGCGACTGGCGCACGCTGGCGTCGTATTTGAAGCGGGTGGTCGATGGCATGTAGCTCGCGCCTTCGCGCCATGAACCGCCGCGTATCACGCGCATGCGGCAGTTCGCCTCGTCCCACGCCTTGCCGTCGTGCGGCGCGCCCTTGTAGTTGTTGTGCCAACAGTCGCTCACCCATTCCCAGACGCTGCCGCTCGTGTCGTACAGGCCAAAGGGATTGGGAGCGAAGGAGCCGACCGGGGTCGGCGCGTTTTCCTGCCACGGATCGCCGCAATCCTTGCAGTCGGCTTTGCCGCGCTGCATCTGGTCGCCCCACCAGTAACGCGTCGTGGTGCCGCCGCGCGCGGCGTATTCCCATTCGGCTTCCGTCGGCAGGCGGTATGGCTTGCCGGTGACTTTCGCGAGCCACTTCACATAAAGCTGGGCATCGTCCCAGCTGACGTCGCGCATCGGGGTGTTCTTTGGCCGATTTTCGTTGTCGGGACGCGGGCAAGCGCCGGCGTCGGCGCAGGCATCCCAATGCGCGACGGTGACTTCATATTTGCCGATCGCGAAGGGCGTGCCGATCGTGACACGATGCGCAGGTTTCTCCGAAGGATCGCTGGTATTGCTGCCCATCGTGAACTCGCCGGCCGGCAGCGCGACCAGATCGGGACAGGTGGCGCAGTCTTTCACGGCACCGGCCGATTTCACAGTCGAGGGCTGCGGTGCAGGTGAGGATGCGGATGACGGCGCAGGTGACGGTGCCGGCGCTGCTTTCGCCGGAGCGGGCCGGGGTTTCTCTGCGGGGGACTTCGCTGCGGGAGTTTTCGCCGCGGGAGGCGCAGGCGTTTCCGCCTTCGGAGCCGCCTTGCGCAGCCGTTCGATGCGCGCGCGCGCCAGCGCGGCGAAGCGGCCGTTCGGATAGGCCTGCAGGTAGGCTTCGTAGTCGCTGATGTGGTTGCTGTCCTTGATCGAATCCCAGAAGGTCAGTTCATATTGTTCGGCACTGTCCTTCGGCAGCACGCCGCGGCTGCGCATCGTCGTCACCGCATCATCCGGCGCCATGGCCAGAGCAGTATCCAGCCGCGATTGCTCTGAGATCGCTGGCGACAGCCAGGGGCGTTGGCGACCGTTGCTGGCCGCGCGCACCTCCGCCACAGCGCGATGGAAGCGTTGCGTCATGTCCTGGTCCGGATCACGCATCGCTCGCAGCAGCGCGGACGTGAAGAGACCATGGTGCGCCGTGTCGCCGGCGAACGTGCCGGGCGCCGTCGCATAGGCAATCAGAGTTTCCTGCGGCGCAAGGCTTGTTGCCGTCCGGCTCGCACTGAAGGGATTGTTCAGGCAAGTATCGAGGATGACAAGGTTGCGCTTGGCAGGCCGCGGCGCGCTCATGGCATCGAGCACCGACTTGAGGTCGACGCCTTTGTTCAGCAGCGTGGCCGGTGCCTTGTCCTCGACATCGACGGGCAGCAGCAATGTCTTGTCTGCAACCTGCAGGCCGTGTCCGGAAAAATAGAACAGGCCGGTGCCGCCTGCATCGAGGCGGCGCTGGAAATCCGCAAGCACGGATTGCATCTGCTGCGCGTCCAGGTTTTCGTAGCGCATCACCTCGAAGCCAAGCAGGCGCAGGGCGTCGCTCATGGCACGCGCGTCATTGGCCGGATTCGCGAGCTGTGCGCCGCGGTAATCCCCATTCCCGATGACGAGCGCGAGATGCCTTTGCGTTGCCGTGCGCTCATGGTCAGGGGCATCGGCCCCGGCCCAGTTGCAGCACAAGGCTCCGAATAAAACGATCAGGAGTTTTCGCCACACGTGGAGTGACCTTCATTTGCCAATCGTCTTGGAACTCTCGCGCATAATTCTGCGGCTCTTTATGACGCACTTCAAAATCGTGGCGAATCCCTCTGATAAATTCTGAAAACCTGTCGCGTTCCCGTCACTGCAGAATGAGCCGGTTCCAGCGCTGACAGCAAGCAATTCGGGCCCGGCTTACAGCCGCACCGCGAAGCGGACAAACCGAAAGGATGCACAGCATGCGCAAAGCAATCATGTCCTCCGCTCTGGCCGTGGCTCTTGTCTCCCTGGTCTCTCTTCCTCCCGCCATCTCGCCAGCCTACGGCGCCGGCACGCCTGCCCCCAAGGACGCGCATGTCTATTTCATCTGGCCGCAGGATGGCACGGTCATTCATGGCGGCAAGTTCTGGGTGCGCATGGGACTGCGCAACATGGGGGTCGCGCCGAAAGGCGTGAACATGCCGAACGTCGGCCATCATCATCTGCTGATCGACACCGACCTGCCACCGCTGGACGAGTCGATCCCGAACGACCGCAACCATCTTCACTTCGGCGCGGGCGAGACCGAGGCGCGTATCGAACTCCCGCCAGGAAAGCACACGCTGCAGTTGCTGCTGGGCGACCAGGATCACCGGCCGCACGATCCGCCGGTGTATTCGAAGAAGATCACCGTCACCGTGCGATGAGAGACGAAAGAGGCACGACCATGCTTAGACTCGCTACGGCCATTGCAGCAATTGCATTCTTCTTCACCGGCATCGCCTTCGCAGGAGAGACGTCGGCGCCACCGAATGCCCATCTCTATATAGGCTGGCCCAACAATGGTGAAGTCATCGCCGGCGGCAAACCCTTCCGCGTCTGGTTCGGGCTGCGTGACATGGGCGTCGCTCCCAAGGGCGTGAAGTTCCCCAACACCGGCCATCACCACCTTCTGATCGACACCGATCTGCCGCCGATGGACCAGCAGATCCCCAATGACCGCAATCATCTTCATTTCGGCGCGGGTGAAACGGAAACCACGGTGGAACTGCCGCCCGGGAAGCACACCCTGCAATTGCTGATGGGTGATGAGAACCACATTCCGCACAACCCGCCGATCTATTCGAAGAAGATCACGATCACCGTCAAATGAGCGTTGCCGAGGGTCGGAACCGCGATTGCAGGGCAGTGTCAAAAATTTCTCGGTGAATATCCTGTCTGGCTGATTCTGCCAAGAGGCTGTCGCAGCACGGCTTGTTCATCGCCTCCAAGGGCAGTGCTATGGGAAATGCAGCAAGTTTGGCCGAACCGGTCGGTGCGGTGACGGCGTATCTCGAAGTGACGGGCGAAGGCGCGGGAATCCCGACCGTCTTCCCGATCCATGACGAAGTCGTGATCGGCAGGGAGCCGCAGGATTCTCTCGCGGCGGACAAATTCATGTGCATCCCCGAGCATACCGTCAGCCGCCGGCACGCGCGCATTCGCCGTCGCGGCGACACCTATTTCGTGGAAGACCTGCATTCCTTCAATGGCACGTTCGTCAACGAGGAGAGGCTGCGCCCCGGCGCGTGGCATCCGTTGAATGATGGCGACGAGATCAGCATCTCTTCGGCACTCATCGTGTTCCACTCCCTGCTGGTGCCGGCGCGGGAAAACACGACCACCGTAATCGCCAAGGCGGTGGACGCTTCCGACCTGACGCGCATGCTGGAATCATCGCCCGATTCGACGCAGGGTGACGTGCAGCGCACCGTGCAGAAACTGCATGCGATGGCGCAGGTGAGCATTGCGCTGGGTGCGGTCACCAGCCGCGAGACGCTGACCGAGAAGATCATGAATTTCATCTTCGAGCTTTTCCCGCTGGCCGAACGCGCCTTCATCCTGCTGCGCAAGAGCGAGGGCGAGGAGCCGGTGCCGGTCGCCGCCGCGCGGCGCGATGGCGTGGCGATGGATCCCGAGAGGGTCAAGCTGTCGCGCACCATCATCGGCGAGGTGCTCGAAAAGAAACAGTCGATCCTCTCGGTCGATACCTTGTCGGACCGCCATTTCGGCAGCCAGCATTCCATCATTTCACAGGCGATCCGCAGCGTGATGTGCGTGCCGCTGCTGCTCGAGCGCGAATGCCTCGGACTGATCCAGGTCGATACCTCGTCCGATCCCTATGCTTTCAAGGAACAGGACCTGGAGATGCTGACCGGGGTCTGCGCGGAGACCGCCGTCGCGCTCAAGAATTTCCAGCTGTATTCCGATATCGAGCAGCTGCTGGACGGCTTCGTGCGCGCCTCGGTGCAGGCCATTGAAGAACGCGACCCGGTGACTGCCGGCCATTCATTCCGGGTGGCGGATTGCGCGGTGCGCCTGGCGCAGGCGGTGGACCGCTGCGACACGCCCGAATTGCAGAAAGTGTTGTTCAGCAACGACCAGATCCGCGAAATCCGCTATGCGGCCCTGTTGCACGACTTCGGCAAGGTCGGTGTGCGCGAGCATGTATTGCGCAAGGAAAAAAAGCTGCACCATGCCGACATGCGCATGCTGGAGCAACGCTTCAAGTACGCACGTTCCTGCCTGGAGCGCCAGGCCTACCGTCACCTGGTGGAGCAGCACGCACTGCATGAACTGAGCATGGCGTCGTTCCGCGAGGAGAAGCAGAGGATCGAGCAAAGCCTGGGTGAAGAATTCGCCCGCCTCGACAGCTTCCTCGATGGCATCCGGCGCGCCAATGAGCCCGCCATCTCTCATGCCGCCGGCGGGACGCCCGACCTCAGCGAGGTTCTGCACTATGCCTGGCACGATCCGGACGGGGTGGGCGCGCCCCTGCTGGAAGAGTGGGAGTTCTCCGCGCTGAGCGTGGGCAAGGGATGCCTGACGCCGGAAGAACGGCGGCAGATCGAATCGCATGTGGCCGATTCTTATTCCTTCCTGATCCTGATTCCCTGGACGCGCGATCTTTCCGGTGTACCTGCGATTGCCCATGGTCATCACGAGAAGCTCGACGGTTCGGGCTATCCGATGGGGCTGCGCGGCGATCAGATCAGCATCCAGACCCGGATCCTGACGATCAGCGACATCTTCGATGCGCTCACTGCAGGAGACCGTCCCTACAAGAAGGCGGTGCCGGTGGAAGCGGCGCTCGACATGATGTCGGAGGAATGCCGCGCGGGGCATATCGATCCCAGGCTGTTCAATGTGTTTGTCGAATCCAGGAGCTGGTCATGAGGCAAGTCATCGTCACCGGGCTGGGCGCCGCTTTGCTGGCAGGGTGCGCCGACGTGAGCATGCCTGCCTACCAGCGCCCGGAAGCGCCCGCCAAGGCGTCGTGGACGCAATCGCAGAATCCGCAGGCATCGGCCGCACAGGCCATCGCGCCCGACTGGTGGCGGGAGTTCCGCGATCCCTACCTGGATCAGCTGGTGAACAAGGCGATCCACGGCAATTTCGACGTCAAGATCCTCGCCGCGCGTATCCAGGTGGCGAATTCGCAGGTCGGTGAAGCACGCGCCGGCGCCTTGCCCACGCTGGACGCCGGCGCCGGCGCCAGCTTCGAGAAGAGTACCGGCCAGAAATTCACGAAGCAGTTCAACCTCGGCACGCAGGTCAACTGGGACGTGGACGTGTGGGGCAAGGTGGAAAAGGGCGTGCAGGCGCAGACAGCAGAATTCCGCGCCTCCGAGGCCGACTGGCGCGCCGGCTACCTCAAGCTGGTGTCGGATGTGTCGACCACGTATTTCCAGATCCTGCAGTTCGACGAACAGATCGACCAGCAGCAGAAGACGCTGGAGAAGAACAAGCAGATCCTCGGCATCTATGAAGCGATGTACAAGAACGGCTTGCTGCCGAATACGCGCGTGCTGCAGCAGCGTGCCGAAATCAACCGGCTGACCAACGACCTGCTGGAGTTGCGCCGGGCGCGCGAGCTTGCCGGCAATGCGCTCGCCACCTTGCTGGGCACGCCCGCCGGCGAGTTCCGCGTGCCGGATGGCCGCTTGCAGGAAAGAGTGCAATTGCCGGTCGTGCCGGCCGGCCTTCCGGCGGAACTGCTCAAGCGGCGGCCGGACATTGTCGCCGCCGAGTACCGCGTGCTGGAATCCTACGACCTCACCGGGCAGGCCAAGCTCGCGCAATTGCCGTCCATCAGCCTGACCGGGCGCGGCGGTACATCCAGCTTCGCGCTCACCGACCTGCTCAAGTCCTTTACCTTCGGCCTTCTTCCCAGCATCAACATTCCGATCTTCGATCCTGGCGTGAAGGCACGCATCAAAACGAGCGAAGCGCAAGCCAAGGTGGCGGAAGAGCAGTACCGCAAGACGGTGATCGACGCATTCGAGGAAGTCGAGAATGCGCTGGTGAACCTGGATGCGCACAAGAAGCAGCGCACCGAACTGCAGCAGCAGATCGATCATCTGAAGGTGGTTGCCGCGCAGGTCGAGGCGCAGCTCAAGGAAGGGCTGGTGTCCCAGCTCGAGGTGTTTGAAACGGAACGCTCGCTGCTGTCGGCACAGCTGGCATTGCTGGCCAACCACCAGCAGATCCTCTCGGACACCGTCACGCTGTACAAGGCGCTCGGCGGCGGCTGGCCGCCGGAAGACGTCCGCAACGCCAGCCGGTAATGGGCAGGCACATCAACCTATGGCATCGAATCAGGCAACGATCGCTGACACGCAAGCAGCCGCGGGTCAGGAGTTCGACATCGTGCTCAAGCCAGTCTCCCATCCGGAGCTGGGCAGCATCCGCATAGACGAAAATCTGTTTGCCATCGGGCGCACCGAGCCGCCGTTCGATGCTTATCCGCCGGAGGTCGTCGCCGACTTGTCGCGCCGCCATGCGCGCATCTTTTCCGAACAGGGCGGTGTGTACATCGCCGACCTCGACAGCAAGAACGGCACCACCGTCAATGGCGTGAACGTGCAGCAGAAGATCACGCGGCTGAGCAACGGAGACCTGATCTGCTTCGGCGGCACGCTGTCGTTCAAGGTGCATCTCGGGGTGCGGGCGGAAATGCGCGGCCGCCCGGCGAAACTGGTCAGCCTCACCTTGACGCCCGAGCGCGGCGACCTCGGGCTGCAACCCATCGTGGTCACGCGTTTTCCCTTCCTGGTCAGCAAGGCCGACGAAGTGTTCTCCCGCTACAAGAACGACTATCCGCACCAGGTGAACTATATTTCGCGGCGTCATGCGCACATTTTCCTGAAAGGCGGCTCGCCCTTCGTCGAGGACCTCGGCAGCACCAACGGCACCTTCGTCGCCGGCAAACGCCTGGACGAGCACGCGGTGCCGCTGGAAGATGGGGACGTGCTCGCATTCGGCGGTCACCATTTCGTGTACAAGGTGAGCCTGCAGAAGGAAGAGTCCGATCCCACGATCACCAGGCTGAGCCAGGCCGTGCGCGCGCCGGAACGGCCAACGGCCGATGCCGACAAGACCACCTTCGTTGCGGCGGCCGACTCCTTCCTCGATATCTTCTGCGTCGATCACGCGCCGCAGCAGGAGGATGAGCTGAATGCGGAAGCGCCGAAGCCCCAGGAGGAAGACGGCGACGACAAGCATGCGCCGCGCGGCAGGGCATGGATTTTCCTGTCTGGGCTGGCGGAGGCGTTCAGCGGGGGCGAGCACAAGGAAATGGCGCCGCGCGTCCGACGCGCCGGCGCCATCGTGGCGGCGCTGATCGCCGTCCTTGCCGCGGCCCTGTATTTCAATGGGTCTGGCAAGCGCGATCTGAAGGAAATGATGGCGGACGGGGATTATGCGCACGCGGCCGAGGCTGCCGATACCTACCTCGCACAAGACCCCGACAACGCCGAAATCAAGGCGATGGGCACGGAAGCCTTGCTCAAGGCCGCCGTGCCGGGCTGGCTGGCCCTGCTGAAGTCCGGCAACTTCCGCGGTGCGGACGCCGCGCTCGCAGACATGAATCGGCGCGGCCGCCATAACAGCGACATGCAGCCGGTGCTTGCCGAGATGGCCTGGATGGGCAGGCTGGAAAACTTCATCGCGTCGCGTGGCGGGCCGGATGCGCCGGTGCGCATCTACGTGGATGAGGATCGGATCAAGGGGCTGCTCAGGCAGTGGGACGACGACCCGCCCGCGCACCAGCGTGCGTTTGCCGCGATTGCTGCCGCTGTGCCGGAATTCCGTGATCCCTATGCGCAAGCGCTCAGCCACCTGCGCAAACTGCAGAGCGATGAAGCCGTACTGCTTGCCGCCATCGATCGCCTGAAGGGTGCCATCGGTGATGCATTGAAACAGGACCAGCCGGAAAACCTGGACTCCGTGCTGAAAGACTACGCGGAAAAATATCCGCGCCTGGGCAACCTCGATGCCGTGCGGCAGGACGTGCGGCGCTACACCGAAGCTGAGAGCCTGGTGCGCGAGCGGAACCTGGCACGGCTGGTCTCGCTGCAGGAGAAGGCGAAATTTTCCACGCCGCCATTCCAGGAAAAATTCAGCGCGCTGATGTCCGGCAATCGCTATCCGCCCGCCGAAGTCGTGCAGCAATACCAGACCGTGCGAAAAGCATGGCAAGCCGGCGACAGCGGGCAGGCCTTCGCCGGCTTGCAGAAAATGGGCGAGGGCGCATGGGGCGATGCGGCGAAGAAGGAACTGCAGCACAAGAAGGAGATCGTCGACGCTTTTGCTGCCTTGCAGAAGTCGCGAAACACCAAAGGCTATGAAGAGCGCCTGCTCGCCTTCTACAGCGGTCTGGATCCGGACGAAGATGTGTATTTCGTGCGCGCCGTAGCGCCCGACATCGGCCGTGTCCGCGACAAGGCGCTCGACCACGCACGGGAACTGGCCGGCAGGGCGCAGGCGCGCTGGCAGCAGTATCGCGAGAGAGGGCCGATCGAAGGCGGGCAGCGGCTCGAAACGCGGATCTCGGACGGGTTCCGCACGCAGGCACGTGCCTTGTCCGAAGCGCGCGCGGATGCGAACGAAAGCCTGCGTATCTACGCCCAGCTCAAGGCGGAAGCCCCGGCCGGATGGAAAAAGATGCGCGAGGAAATCGATGCTGAAGCAGATGCGCAGCGCAAGGGTTTGCTGGAGTTGCGCAACGTGCTGGAGCCGGGCTTGCTGAAGGCGAAGCTGGCATTGCTCGCGAGCGAGGACAAGTGATGAGTTATAAGCCGTACTTGAGGGCGGGCGCCGGAAGTTCACTTCCGGGATGCCTTGCCTCCGTCGTCCTCGCGAAGGCGGGGACCCATAGTCCGGTCGATTCTGAGGAACGTCGCTCGAACAGGCACATGAGGATGTGAGCGTCTCTATGGGTCCCCGCCTTCGCGAGGACAACGGGGCAAAGGTGGTGAGCAAGCAAAACCAGCGATACCCGCACTCGTACTCAAGAACTTATGAAGAAGCCCTTGTGGAAGCACTTGTAGAAGTCCTTGTAGACGCACTGGAAGGAGAACACAGCGAGTAGAAGCCATGGCAAACCCCATCCACCTCAAACCACTGACCGAAGCCCTCGAAGACCACAGCGCCGAGGGCATTGCGATCCTGACTGCGGAGCCGTGGCGCTTCACGCACGCTACGGTCTACATCATGGTCGGGCTTGTCTTCGTCGCATTGCTGTGGTCCTTCTTCGGCAGCGCGGACGTCATTGTGACTGCGCAGGGCGCGCTCACGCCGGAATCGGAAGTGCGGCGTTTCTATGCGCCGATCGACGGCGAACTGGCGAACCTGTATATCGCCGAGGGTCAGCCGGTGTCGAAGGGCGATACGCTGGCGCGGCTGAATGCGCGCGGCGCGATCGAGGCAGCCAAGAATGCGCTCGAAGCACAGCTCAAGCTGGAAGATGCGGAGCGGGAATGGAAACAGTTCCCGGAAAAGAAGGCACTCATGGAACGCAAGGTGGCCGCGCTGAAACAGGCCATGGAACTGGAAGAGCATCAACACTCGCAGCGCGTCTCGGAAGGAACGTCCAAGCTGGCCGAGGAACAGCGGGCGCAATTGCAGGAAGCGCGCACCAACCTGGAGGAGGCGCGCCGCGCGCGCGATGCCGCGAAGCTGGAGGCGGACAAGTACCAGCGCCTGTTTTCCATGACCGGCGGCGGTGGCGTCTCGCAGCTGCAAGTGGAGAGCAAGAAGAACGCACTGCAGGCGGCGGAAAATGCGCTGCGTGTCGCGCAGTCCAGGCTGAGCGAAACAAGCGTGCGGCAAAGCCAGCAGTTCGAGCAGGCGCGCTCGCAGCTGGAAACCAGCGGCCAGGAACTGACCAAGCTGCAACTGCAATATGACGCGGCAGCAAAGGAAATGGCGAATGCAGAAGAGAAACTGCGGCTCCAGGTGCAGACGGCGCGCCTGGTTGCCGACGCGGCTGCGCGGATCCGCTTCGAGAACATTGACAAGGACAATTTCCTGCTGATCCTCGCGCCGGTGGATGGCGTGATCACGGATGTGACTTCCACGCAGCCCGGCGACAAGGTCCAGGCCAACACGCCGCTTGGTGGCATCGCGCCGAAGAATGCGCGCCCGGTGCTGAAGGTCGAGATTGCCGAGCATGACCGCGCCTTCCTGCGCGAAGGGTTGCCGGTGAAGCTGAAGTTCAACGCCTTTCCCTACCAGCGCTACGGCATCATTAACGGCAGGCTCGATTTCATTTCCCCGGCGACAAAGCCTTCGGGGCAGGATAAGCAGCCGGTCTACGAGGGACGTGTCCGGCTGGACCAGGATTACTACCAGGTCGGGGACACGAAATATCCCTTGCGTTACGGTATGACGGCGACGGCCGAGATCGTGGTTCGGGAGCGCCGCCTGATCGACCTCGCACTCGATCCCTTCCGCCAGATCGGAGGATGATTCTGGCAAACAGTTGACGCATGTCAAACCGGTACCGGCCATGCGTCTAAGCTGATTACATGGCAGCCCGACAAACTGGATAGAACGCATTCATCATGTACAAACACATACTCCTGCCGACCGACGGGTCGGAACTTTCCCAGAAAGCCGTGCACAGCGGCATCCTGTTCGCGAAGAATACCGGGGCGACGGTGGTCGGCATCTACGTCATTCCCGCGCCGCACCAGGACCAGCTGGAAGCCTGGGTGCATCACGATCCGCATTATCCGGAGCGGCGGCAGGCACTGTTCGAGAAATTCGGCGACGAATATCTTTCCTTCGTGGCAAACAGCGCGCTGGCCGAAGAAGTGCCGTGTACCTGCAAGATGATCAAGTCGGACGAGCCCTATCTCGCCATCGTCAAGGCGGCCGAGCAGTCGCATTGCGACCTGATCTTCATGGCCTCGCACGGCTGGAGGGGTGATTCGGCGCAAGTGCTGGGCAGCGAAACGCTGAAGGTGCTGATCCACAGCAAGGTTCCCGTCATGGTGCACAAGCCCGGCCCGCGCGAGTGATCCTGCCTGTGCCTTTGCCAAAGGCACGCAATATGCAAGGCATGACTGTTGTCACCTTATTCGAGGAGGCGTGCCATGCCCGCAGGAGCAAACCAGAAGCGCGAAGGCGAGTTCAAGAAACTGGAACGCCGCTTCCAGCAGGAAGGGCGCTACAAGGGGCGCGAGGAAGAAGTCGCTGCCCGCATCGTCAACAAGCAGCGCGCAGAGTACGGCGAGACAAAAGAGGAAAGGGCCAAGGACCGGCAGGGCAGGTCGCCGGATCGCGGCCTGCCCATCAAGGATTACCAGACCCTCACCATTCCGCAGATCCGCGACCGGCTCGATTCGCTGTCGAGCCGAGACATCGAAAAGATCCGGTCCTATGAGGCGGAGCACAAGAACAGGAAAGGGCTGATGGCGTTCCTAAACCGGCGATTGCACCATTGACAGCTGCAGCCTAATGCGGACGTGCCTGGCTGCCGGCATGCTGCGAACCCTGCTCGGAGATGGAGGAGAGCGCTTCGCCGGCCGGTTGCATCTCGCCCGACGTGGTGCTGATATCCCCAAGGGAAACGATGCCCGTCAGGCGCTTGTCGCGGTTGACGACCGGAAGCCTGCGGATCTGCAGGTCACCCATGTTGCGCGCTACATCATCGAGGTCGTCTTCCTCGAAGCAGTACTTAACGTCCTCGCTCATCACGTCCCTGATCTTCGTATCGCCGGTCTTGCCCTCGGCAATGCCGCGCACCACGATGTCGCGGTCGGTCAGCATGCCGACCAGGCGGTCATTCTCGCCCACGGGCAGCACACCGTAATCGCCTTCGGCCATCATCTTTGCCGCGTCGAGCAGGCTCTGGTCGGGGTTGGCCACGCGCACATCGCGTGACATTGCATCAGCTACTCGCATGATATGTCTCCTTGTGAAATGAACGGCGGTCACACGACCGAATTGCCTGCACCGCGATGCAACGCATGTGCCAGTCACGACATGGCGCTGGAATGCCACGTGCAGGATCCTGCGGCCCGTAATGCGGGCTGTTTCGGTATGGGTGGCTTCGTTTTGCCGGACGCCACGCTGTAATGCTTACCACCTGCTTGTAAAACGCGAGCCTTCGCTGTCGTCGTGCTTCGGAGCGAGGCCGGTATGGGGTGCAGCAACGAAGGCATCAGCGAAGTTCTCGCGATCAGGAGCAGCATCCCGAATTCGGGAAGCGAAACGGAGCGGATCGACCAGGCTGAGGCGTTTTTTTTGATTTGGAACAGCCATATCCGGTGTGTTTCATTGTTGGCCCGCAATTTGCTATGGAGTAGGCAAGCAGAACGATGCGCCCGACAGGTTTCAGGACATCGGAATGCCACGCAGGATTCGAGCGCACGCATGCCCGAATTCCGCCCGAGGGCTTGCATGCTTATTGCTGTGTCCCCGCGCGGCCACTGCATGGAATCACGGAATTCTTGGCGGGCCTATTCGTCAAGAATGCATTGGATGTCTCCTCTTTCGCCGCCCTTTGCCGGGCGGCTTTTTTTTCGCGAAGCGGGATGGCGTGAAAGCGAGAAGACCGACAAGAAAAAACGGAGCGCACCGTGATGCGCTCCGTTCCCTTCCTGCGTGAAACGATTCTGTCTAGCTGGTCAATCGCGCAGCATCCTGCGCAGCGACGCGCCCTTCGTCAGTCGGCACCACCCACACTTCGACGCCACTTTCCGGCGCGTGAATGGCGCGGATCGCGTCGCCCGTGGCCTCCCGATTGGCAACTTCATCGATCTGCACACCGAGATAGGCCAGTGCTTGGCAGGTGTCCCGCCGCAATGCCGCGTCATGCTCGCCGATGCCTCCGGTGAATGCAATCACGTCGAGGCCGCCAAGACAGGACGCGAGGGCACCGCACTCGCGCACGAGGCGATGCGTGAAAATCTCGATGGCAAGCTTCGCCGCCGGAACGTCGCTCGCACGCAGCGTGCGCATGTCCGCCGAGATGCCGGACACGCCGCGCAACCCTGACTCGCGATACAACATGCGCTCCAGTTGTTCCGGGCTCCATCCGCCGCGCAGCAGGTGCAGCAATACGCCGGGATCTACCTCGCCGCTGCGCGTGCCCATCATCAGGCCGTCGAGCGCCGAGAAGCCCATGGTAGTAGCGACGCTTTTTCCGTCCTGCACCGCGCAGGCGCTCGCGCCGTTACCGAGGTGGGCGACCACGACGCGGCCGTGCGCGCGCGGCGAGTGCTCGAACAGCCGGTCGACGACATAGCGGTAGGAGAGGCCATGAAAGCCGTAGCGGCGGATGCCCATCTCGCGCAATGCCTGCGGCAAGGCAAACAGGTACTCGGTCTGCGGCAAGGTCGCATGGAAGGCAGTGTCGAAGCAGCCGACCTGCGGCAGCTTGGGGAAACTCCTGCGGAAGGCCCGCACGCCCGCCAGGTTGTGCGGCTGGTGCAAGGGAGCAAGCGACGAGAGCGAGGTCAGGTAGGCCAGCATCTCGTCGTTCAGCACGACCGACTCGGACAGTCGCTCGCCCCCGTGCACGATGCGATGCGCAATGGCCGTGATGCGGATGCCCTCGGCATGCTGCTTCAGTACCAGGTCGAGCGCGGTCAGCGCGCGGTCGTGCGGGCAACCGTCGCCGGGTTCCAGTGTATGGATCGTGCTGCCGTCCTTGCCGGATACTTTCACGACCGGCGCGCCGCCCGCTTCCAGCCCCTCGATGTTTCCGGAAAAACGCGCTGCGCCGATTTCCCGTCCATGCTGCGGATAGAGCGCGAACTTGAGCGAGGATGAGCCAGCATTGACCGCGAGGATAGCGTCCAGGGAGTCGCTCATGGCTGCACCTTGCGGTTATGGTGCGCAAGCATCATCGCCAGGGCCGCCGATGCGACGCGTGCATTGGCGCCGTCAGCGCGGCTGGTCAGCGCGATCGGTATGCGCGCGCCGAGCACCACGCCGCAAGTGGTGGCGCCGGCCAGGTATTCAAGCTGCTTGGCCAGCATGTTGCCGGACTCCAGGTCAGGAACGATCAGAATGTCCGCATTGCCGGCCACGGTCGATTCGATGCCCTTGATGCGCACCGCTTCCATCGACACCGCGTTGTCGAAGGCGAGCGGGCCGTCGAGGTTGCCGCCGGTAATCTGGCCGCGGTCCGCCATCTTGCACAGGGCCGCCGCGTCCAGCGTGGACTGCATCTTGATATTGACGGTCTCCACCGCGGACAGGATCGCCACGTTCGGACGGGTGTTGCCGAGCGCGTGCGAGAGATTGATCGCGTTCTGGATGATGTCGACCTTTTCTTCCAGCGACGGCTTGATGTTGAGTGCGGCGTCCGATATCAGCAGCGGCTTCTCGTACATGGGCACGTCGAAGCGGAACACATGCGACAGCCTGCGCTTGGTGCGCAGGGCGCGCGTGGTCACTACCGCATGCATCAGTTCATCGGTGTGCAGGCTGCCTTTCATCAGTGCTTCGACTTCGCCGTTGGCCGCCATTTCCGCTGCGCGTTCGGCGGCCGCGACGCTGTGCTCGACCGGGCGGATCTCAATGCCGCCCAGATCCAGTTCCGTGGCGTCGGCGACCGCACGAAGCTTCGCTTCCGGCGCGATCAGCACGGGCTCGATCAGGCCATGGCGTGCCGCGTCCAGCGCGCCGCGCAGCGACTCCGGATCGCAGGGATGCACGACCGCGCAGCGCACGGGCGCAAGGTGGCGCACGCTGGAGAGCAGGGCGTCGAGGCGCGCCTGCGGATCGAAGGTGTGCACCCACGGCATGGGCATGGCATGGCGCGAGACTTTGCGGGTCGGTGCGAGCACGACCGCGGTGCCGGCCAGCACGGTCTTTCCAGTCTGGTTGGCGACCCTGCAGTCGAGCGTGACGCGCTTGGTGAGATCGTCCTTCGCGGTGACGGTGACGACGACCGTCAGCGTGTCGCCCACCCGCACCGGCAGCATGAAATGCAGCGACTGGTCGACATACACCGTGCCGGCGCCGGGAAATTGTGTGCCGAGCAGGCTGGAGATGAGGGTGGCGCCCCACATGCTGTGGGCCACTACGCCGTGGAACAGGGTCTTGACCGCGAATTCCGCGTCGACGTGCGTCGGGTTGTAGTCGCCCGAGACGGCGGCGAACGCCTGGATATCCGAAAGCGACAGCGTGCGCACGAGGCGCGCCGACTGTCCGACGGTCAGTTCATCGTAAGTGGTGTTTTCGATGTCTTTCGAAATGATGTCGTTCATAAAACCCTGTGCGGAAAATAAGTTGCCGGGTGCTTCGCCTTCCATGCGCGCTGCACAAGAATGGAAGCGATTCCCGGGTTGGCTAAAAGCAAGGAGTATGCCGAACGGAAACGTCATGCAAGGCATTGCGCTGTCAGGCAGTAGCGAAGGCAAGGCGTCCGGGTGCGTCTGTCAGGCGCCGGAATGACTGCATTCCGCCGTGCCGCCGCGCGCATTTTGTGGCGGCGCGAAGGCACTTTCTTTCCTTTTATCGAGGCATTCCGGAAAAATTGATCTGGATCATTAAAAAATGTAACGACCACGCTATCCTTGGGGGGATCTTGATTTCTCTCAAACGGGCTGGCGCGAAGCTTGCATATTCGCAATGGTCGTTTGATTTCAACGGTCGCTCACAGCGGCGTTGACCCGATGGGTATGGCATGGTCGGCGGGAGGGAGATCAGTTGCGGCCATGCGTGCTTCTCTCTGGGAGGGCGACGGGGCCGGAAGCTTGCCGTGGACTGGCGGGTATCGCAGGAACGCAGTCCATCGCAGTCTTCTCGGGTGGTGCGGATTCCGATTGTCAGTAACGAGGTTTTTGAAAATGAGAATAGAACGTGTTCGATCGCCGCGAGATGACACCATGCAGAACCTGAGACGCATTCTTGCCAATACCTCGCTCTTCCGTATGCTCGACGAGCGGCAGCTCGATGACATCACTGTCGCCACCCAGCCGATCCGCGCCTCCACCAATACCTGTGTCGTCAATCAGGGCGATGCGCCGAAAGGCGTGTACATTGTGGTGTACGGACAGGTGAAGATCGGCTTCGACCGCAAGGACGGCAGCGAGAAGACGCTCGCCATCCTCGGCCAGAACAAATGCTTCGGCCTGGGCGAAATGCTGCTCGACCGCGCGCACCTTGCCTTCGTCAAGACCACCACCGACTCGATGCTGCTGCATACCTCGCGCGACAAGGTGATGGAAATCGCGCGCGAAAACTTCGGCTTCGCGCAGGAGCTGATGGTCTGCGTGGGGCGCCAGCTCTACACGCTCGTGCGCGATATCGAAAGCTATTCACTGCAAACCGCAAAGCAGCGCCTGGCAGGTTATCTGCTGCGCCAGAGCCAGTACCAGGCTGGCGACTGCGTGGAACTCATCGCCAGCAAGACGCTGATCGCCTCGCGTCTGAGCCTGACGCCGGAAACCCTGTCGCGCTTGCTGCACGACTTCTCTTCGGACGGGCTGATCGCCGTGACCGGGCGCCGCATCAGGATCCTCGATTACGAACGCATGGGCGGCATGCTGGCCGCCTGACGCAGTTTGCGCAGCGCGCCGGCCGGGCAGATGGCGGCCGGTGAAATCCTTTCGCTGTCAGCAGGTCCGCTCGCGCCCGACTGGTTTTTTGCCCGTCCGGAACTCCTGCGCAGCGCACCGCTCCTAATGGTGACCTGAGTCAATTCATTTTCCTCGCACATAACGGTTTTGCGGGCACGCAAGCGCAAGATGGCACATAATATGCATTCTTGCCGGAAACGCGGTTTCGCGTATCATTCGGCGCGATCCTGTGCGGCGCGTTTCTGTTTAATCTGATCTGTCTATGGCCACATGTTTTCTGCTTGAGGCGCAGTCTTGCGCGCAGCCTTCACGCCGCACCGGCAAAGGACGCGAATGACGCTTCAGGCCCATCAACTCGGCTGCATCCGCGGCGACCTGCAACTTTTCGCCGATATCAATTTTGAAATCCAGCCTGGCGATGCGATGCGCGTTGCCGGCACCAATGGCAGCGGCAAGACCAGTCTTCTGCGCATCCTGTGCGGCCTGTCGGCGCCGGCACAGGGCGAGGTGCGCTGGGACGGGCGCAATATCCGCAGCCTGCGCGATGAATTCTGCAGCAAGCTCATCTACCTCGGCCATGCGAATGGCGTGAAGGATGATCTCGCCGCGTGGGAGAACCTGGTCGTTTCGTCAACGCTCATGGGCCGGCCGGTGACCAGCGATGAAGCGCACGAGGCGCTGGACCAGCTCGGACTTGCGCGCGCGGCGGACCTGCCGACGCGCGCCCTGTCCCAAGGCCAGCGCAAGCGCGTCGCACTGGCCCGCCTGAGCCTCGGCCTGGCGATGCCCTTGTGGATTCTCGACGAGCCGTTCACCGCGCTCGACGTCAGCGCCGTCAAGGCACTGTGTGGCACGATCGACAAGCATCTCGCGTGCGGTGGCATGGTCATTTACACCACGCACCAGGAAGTCGACCTCTCCTCGGCGCGGCGCTCGCTGTGCCTGGACATGAACCAGGGGCGCCTATGCTGAAAGTGCTGCTCTGTGTTGTCCGGCGCGACCTGTTGCTCGCTTTTCGTCGCCGTTCCGATGTCCTTACGACCTTGTTTTTCTTCATTATCGTCGCCAGTTTGTTCCCGTTGGGCGTAGGCCCTGAACCCGCCTTGCTGCGCACCATGGCGCCCGGCATTCTCTGGGTCGGGGCGCTGCTGGCCTCCATGCTCGCACTGGGCCGCCTGTTCGCGCTGGATTTCGCCGACGGTACGCTGGAGCAGATGGTGTTGTCGTCCGAGCCATTGACCGTGATCGTGATCGGCAAGGTCATTGCGCACTGGCTGGTATCCGGCTTTCCGCTGGTGCTGCTGGCGCCGGTGCTGGCGATCCAGTTCGACCTGCCGGTTTCATCGGTCGTGGTCCTGTTCGTCAGCCTGCTGCTGGGCACGCCATCACTCAGCCTGATCGGATCGATCGGCGCGGCGCTGACGCTCGGTGTGCGCGGCGGCGGCGTGCTTGTGTCACTGCTGGTGCTGCCGCTGTACATCCCGGTGTTGATTTTTGGCGCAGGCGCGGTGGGGGCGGAAGCTTCTGGTGTCGGCGCCTCTGCGCACTTGCTCCTGCTTGGCGGTGCCTTGGCAGGCGCGGCAGCACTAACGCCCTGGGCGACTGCCGCGGGGCTCAGGATTGCACTGGAATGACTAATTTTGCTGGCAGGCTTGCGAGCAGGAATATGCGGAATATCGACCGACAGTCGGGTAACATCCGCATATCCGTGGCCGATCCTGTCACCTGGATGAAACTCGTGGCATAGCGATTGCTTTCATTGCAGAAAAATTCGGCCAGGCATGGATTTGGGCTTGAAAACGCAGCTGTGCGGCGGGCTAGAGCGATTTGCTGTAGGATGCATTCCCGAATTTGGGAAGGGCGGCGGGGTTAAACTTTCGTCGACCTCGAAAGCAGTATCATAAAAAATATCATTGGAGTATTGCAGAAGTGTCCACGTCAGACCATCTTCTCTCCGGCAATCTGGAAGCTAGCGGGTTCAGGTTCTTCAAATACGCATCACCACAAACGTTTTTCCCATTAGCGGGAAAAATGATTCCCTTCTTTGCGACCGCCGCCGTCGTCCTCGGCATCATCGGCATGTATATAGGCCTGGTGCTGGCGCCGACTGATTTCCAGCAGGGCGATGCCTACCGCATCATCTTTATCCACGTGCCCGCCGCCTGGATGTCGATGTTCATCTACTGCGTGATGGCATTCTGGTCCGCCGTCGGACTCGTGCTCAACACCCGCCTGTCCTCGATGATGGCGACCGCGCTGGCCCCGACCGGAGCGATGTTCACCTTCCTCGCCCTCTGGACCGGTGCGCTGTGGGGCAAGCCGACCTGGGGAACCTGGTGGGTCTGGGATGCGCGCCTGACTTCCGAACTGATTCTGCTGTTCCTCTACATCGGTTTCATGGCCCTGCAGGCATCGATCGATGACGTGCGCCGCGCCGACAAGGCGGGCGCCGTACTGGCGCTGGTGGGCGTTGTCAACGTGCCGATCATCTATTTTTCCGTGCAATGGTGGAACACCCTGCACCAGGGCTCCTCAGTCAGCATGACCAAGGCGCCGAGCATGGCGATGACGATGCTGGCAGGCATGCTGATCCTGGCGCTGGCCTCCTGGGCTTATGCCATCATGATGACCCTGCTGCGCGTGCGCTGCATCATGCTCGAACGCGAGCGCCATACCGACTGGGTGAAGGAATACGTGGAGAAGAATGCATGAACTGGCATAGCTGGAGCGAATTTTTCGCAATGGGCGGTTACGCGCTCTATGTGTGGGGCTCCGTGCTGATGACTATCGCACTGCTCGGCGCGGAAGTGCTCTCGGTGCGCGCGCGCCGCAAGAACCTGCTCAGGCAATACAGCCGCTGGATACGGAATACTCGGAGGGAAAACGATGAAAACAAGGCATAAGCGCCTGGTATTGGTTGCGGCAGGTCTGGGCGCGTTGGGTCTTGCGGCATGGCTGGTGTTGTCGGCATTCAAGCAGAACATGGTGTTTTTCTTCACGCCCACCCAGGTATTGACCGGCGAAGCACCCAAGGGGCGGAGCTTTCGCATCGGCGGCATGGTCGAAAACGGTAGCCTCAAGCGCCAGACCGACGGCGTCACCGTAAGCTTCATCGTCACCGATACGGCACAGAAACTGCCCGTCACCTACAAAGGCATCCTGCCCGACCTGTTCAAGGAAGGGAAGGGCGTAGTGGCGCAGGGCAAGCTTGACCAGAATGGCAACTTCGTCGCGGACGAAGTGCTGGCCAAGCATGATGAAAACTACATGCCTCCGGATGCCGCCTATGCAATGAAGAAGGGCCAGGAGGCCAAACAGAAAGCCGCAGCCGGCAACATGGCAAAGGACGCGAAATAAATGATTCCTGAACTTGGCAATTTTGCCGTCATCCTCGCGCTGTGCGTGGCGCTGGTGCAAGGCATACTCCCGATCGTCGGGTCGTTCACGGGCAACCAGCGCTGGATGTCGCTGGCGCGTCCCGCCGCCGCGGCGCAGTTCCTCTTGCTGACGACAGCGTTCGGCTGTCTCGTCTATGCGTTCGTCACCAATGACTTCTCGGTGAGCTACGTGGCTTCCAACTCCAACTCCAGGCTGCCGATCTACTACCGCATCGCCGGCGCATGGGGCGGCCACGAAGGTTCGATGCTGCTGTGGATCCAGATGCTGGCCGTCTGGACCTTTGCCGTGTCGCGCTTCAGCCGCCAGTTGCCGGATCAGACCGTGGCGCGCGTACTTGGCGTGATGGGCCTGATCAGCGTCGGCTTCCTCGCCTTCCTGCTGTTCACTTCCAATCCGTTCGAGCGCCTGCTGCCGGGCGCGGTGGATGGCCGCGACCTGAACCCGCTGCTGCAGGACTTCGGCATGATCATCCACCCGCCGCTGCTGTACATGGGTTATGTCGGCTTCTCGGTGGCATTTGCCTTCGCGATCGCCGCGCTGATGGGCGGCCAGCTCGATGCCGCCTGGGCACGCTGGTCGCGCCCCTGGACCGCGGTTGCCTGGATGTTCCTGACGCTCGGCATTTTCATGGGCAGCTTCTGGGCCTATTACGAACTCGGCTGGGGCGGCTGGTGGTTCTGGGATCCGGTGGAAAACGCTTCCTTCATGCCGTGGCTGGTCGGGACCGCACTGGTGCATTCGCTCGCCGTGACGGAAAAGCGCGGCAGCTTCAAGAACTGGACCGTGCTGCTGGCGATCATCGCCTTCTCCTTGTCGTTGCTGGGCACCTTCCTGGTCCGCTCCGGCGTGCTGACCTCGGTGCATGCGTTCGCCACCGACCCCGAGCGCGGCATGTTCATCCTGGTCTACCTGGTCTTCGTCGTCGGCGGCTCGCTCACGCTGTATGCGTGGCGCGCGCCGAGCGTCGGGCTGGGTGGCCGTTTCGCACTGGTCTCGCGCGAATCGTTGCTGCTGGTGAACAACGTGCTGCTGCTGGTCGCCTCCGGCACCGTGCTGCTGGGCACCTTGTATCCGCTGTTCCTCGATGCCCTCAACCTCGGCAAGATTTCCGTCGGGCCGCCGTACTTCGAGGCGGTGTTCGTGCCGCTGATGATTCCGGTGCTGGTGCTGATGGCCATCGGCCCGTTCGCGCGCTGGAAGGAAGCCTCGGTGCCTGACCTGCTGCGCCGCCTGCGCTGGGTTGCGCTGGTGGCGGTCGGCCTGGCACTGGCGATCGCATTGGTTCTCGCAGCATCCCCGATGGTGACCGCGGGCCTTGCCTTCGCCATCTGGATCCTGTTCGGCTCCGCGGCGCACATGATTGAGCGCGCCCGCCATGCGCCGAAGGGTATGTCGCTTTGGAAACGCCTTTCGCGCGAACCGCGAAGCTACTGGGCCATGCTGGTCGCGCACGCCGGCATCGGCGTGTTCGTGGTGGGCGTCACGCTTGTCAAGGGCCTCGATGAAGCCAAGGACGTCAGCATGCGCGTGGGCGATACCACGACCGTGAACGGCTATACCTTCGCCTTCAAGAACCTGCAGGAAATCAAGGGACCGAACTACGTGGCGGCCCAGGCGACTTTCGATATCACCTATGGCGGCAAGCCGGTCACCACGCTGATGCCGGAGAAGCGCATGTACACGGTGCAGCGCATGCCGATGACCGAAGCCGGCATCGACCGCGGCTTCACGCGCGACCTTTACGTGTCGCTCGGCGAGGAAACGAACGACGGCGCCTGGGTCGTGCGCGTGCAGCACAAGCCCTTCGTCTCCTGGATCTGGGCGGGCTGCCTGATCATGGCCTTCGGCGGTCTGCTGGCCGCGTCGGATCGCCGCTATCGTGTCGCCGCGCGCAAGCGCGTGGCGGAGCAAGTAGCGGTGGCAGAGCCGGTGAGCGCTTGAATCAGGAATTGGATTTGTCCACGGAAGACACGGAATGCACGGAAATGTTAACGATGAGCTTTGTGTGTGTTTTGGGTTTTTTGTGGACCGAACAATTTTCTTGAAGCAGCGTGCATGAATCAAAAACCTGGATAGTCCACACGAAGCACAAAAAAATGAAACATGACTTTTCCGTGCTTTCCGTGTCTTCCGTGGACCAACCAACCCCCTCGAAACAAAGCACATGAAACGATTTCTTCTTCCTCTTGGCGTATTCATTGCCCTGATGGTCTTTCTTGCCATCGGCCTTCGCCTCAATCCGCGCGAGATTCCGTCGCCGTTCATCGGCAAGCCGGCGCCGGCATTCAAGCTGACGCAGCTCCAGGCGCCGGACAAGACCATCTCGCCGGCCGACATGAAGGGGCAGGTCTGGCTGCTGAATGTATGGGCATCGTGGTGCGTGTCCTGCCGCGAGGAGCATCCGGTGCTGATGGACTTTGCCAAGGCCAACGTTGTGCCCATCGTCGGCCTCAATTACAAGGACAAGCGTGATGACGGCATGGGCTGGCTCAACCAGTTCGGCAATCCTTACACCGTCTCGGGTTTTGACAACGACGGACGCGTCGGTATCGACTACGGCGTGTACGGCGTGCCGGAGACTTTCGTGATCGACAAGAACGGTGTGATCCGGATGAAGTACACCGGTCCCATTACGCCGCAGGCGATCGCCGAAAAGCTCCTGCCCATGATCAAGGAGTTGCAGCGTGCGTAAATTCGTTCTGTTCCTGATGCTCGTCCTTTCCCTCGGCGCGCAGGCAAAGGAAGCGCCGCCGGCGGCTGCCGATCCCGCGCTGGAGAAGCGGATGCTGGACCTGACCGAGCAGTTGCGCTGCCTCGTGTGCCAGAACCAGACGATCGCCGACTCCCACGCCGACCTCGCCATCGACCTCAAGAACCAGGTGCGCGAAAAGCTCGCCGCCGGCATGTCCGACAAGGAAGTCATCAATTACATGGTGGATCGCTACGGCGACTTCGTCCTTTACAAGCCGCCGGTCAAGGAAACGACCTGGCTGTTGTGGTTCGGTCCCTTCCTGCTGCTGGTGGTCGGGATCGGCGTGCTGATGGCCAAGCTCAAGCGCCGCAATGCGACGCCTGACAACGTGCCGGAAGAAGACCTCAAGCGCGCCGCGAGCCTGCTGAAAGACACGAACAATTCCAAGGATCAAGCATGACCGCATTTCTGATTGGCGCCACGCTACTGATGGCGACCGCGCTGGCCTTCCTGCTGATGCCGCTGCTGCGCAAGGAGCGCGTGACGACCGAGCATGTCCAGCGCGACCAGCTCAACCTCGCCGTGCTGCGCGACCAGTTGCGCGAGCTCGACGCAGATCTCGAGGGCGGGCTGATCGAGCCGCTTGCCTATGAAAGCGCCCGGCACGAGCTCGAACGCCGCGTCGCCGAAGAGGTCAAGCCGGATACCTCGGTCCATACCAGCGGCGCAAGCATGCGCTGGTCTGCCGTGGCTGTCGCTATCGTCGTGCCGGTGCTCGCGGTCGGGATCTACATGGCCATCGGCAATCCGGCAGGGCTGAATCCGGCCAACCTGGTTGCGGCGGACGACAGTTCGCACCAGCTCACGCCCGAGCAGATCGAAGGCATGGTGGCCAAGCTCGCGGACCGCCTCAAGAACGATCCGAATAACGCGGAAGGCTGGAACATGCTGGCGCGTACCTACGCCGCCATGGGCCGCTATCCGGAGTCCGCCAAGGCCTATGAACATCTCGTCAAGCTGGCGCCGAACGACGCTTCGGTGCTGACCGATTATGCCGATGCGCTTGCCATGGCAAATGACCGCAGCCTGCAGGGCGAACCGGAAAAGCTGATCAAGCAGGCGCTCACGATTGACCCGAAGAACGTCAAGGCACTGGCACTTGCCGGCAGTGCGGCGTTCGACCGCAAGGACTATGCGCATGCAGCGGAGTACTGGCAAAAAATCCTGGACGTCGTGCCGCGCGATTCCGAGGTCGCGCGTTCCGTTCTGGGAAGCATCAATGAAGCCAAAGGTCTGATGGGCGAGCCGCAACTGGTATTACCGCCCGCCGCCCAGTCCGGCGCGGGGCAGGCAGCTCAGGCACCGCAGGCCGCCAGCGGCATGAAGGTGGAGGGCACCGTTGATATCGACCCCGCCCTGCGTGCGAAAGCGTCGGACTCGGATGCTGTCTTCATCTTCGCACGCGCTGCCGAAGGGCCGCGCTTCCCGCTCGCCGTCGTACGCGCGCAAGTTAAGGACCTGCCCTTCAAGTTCGTGCTCGACGACAGCATGAGCATGACGCCTGAAGCGAGACTCTCGAATTATCCGAGGGTCGTGGTCAGCGCGCGTGTGTCGAAGTCCGGTAGCGCGACGCCCGCACCGGGCGATCTCGAGGGCAGCAGCGATCCGGTGGCGCCGGGCGCGACAGGCCTGAAGGTCCGTATCAACTCGACGCACAAGTAACACCCCCCGTGCCGGGGCGGCTTCCGGTGTCACCGGACCGCGCCCGGCATGCGCATCACACATCCCCCCATCAGCAGCGCATGTGATCGCACGATCACGGATTGCATCACTCACATTCCGCGTATTCCTTTCACGACCATGCCTTCCGCGACGGCTCGGCGCCGTTCTGCGTTATGGCTGGCTGAAGTCCCGCCACCCCGCAGTGCACAAGAAAAGCTGGTACAGCGCTTGCATACTATGTCCTACAGAACATCCAAAAGAAGGGCACGGATGATCTGATGACGGCTGCCGCCTGTGGGCGGGCGTTTTTGCTGTCAAACGGGGCTGCGGAGTGTGGCTGCGCTGATGTTTTCAATTCCCGATTCTTGTGACGTGTCTCGAAATCGGGAAAATGGCCGCTGCCGAAGACCGCAGGTGATTGACCCGATGTGCGCGCAGGATGCACGCACGTGGCGGGGAAAAGGGAGACGGGTCCTGCCGCATTCCGTTATCGCGAATGCAGGAGGCTACAAGGGCAGGGCCGAAACCAGGACGAATCACGCGGAAGCGAAACAGGGAGGCAAGACCTGTATCGAGTGCCTGCGAGGCACCGCACACCTCTTGTCGGCTGACTATAAGGAACCTGGAGAATGAATAATCTGATATCAGAACAGGGCGTGGCACAGCCTTTTGATTTTTCTGCACCCATTGAATTTGACAAAACCCCGATGCGCATCACCGTGCCGGCCTACCTGCAAAAGATCTACTGGTGGGCGTACGTGCACCCGAACGCGGTCAGGGTCTTCGAGCGCGAATGGCTGGTCAACCTGATCCTGTTCGGGAATTACTCTGCACTGCGCGACGCGGCGCTGGATGATATCGGCGTCGACGCGAAGGGCGCCACATTGCAGGTTGCCTGCGCCTATGGCGATCTCACGCCGCGCCTGCGCGAACGCATCGCTGATGATGGCAAGCTGCATGTTATCGACGTGCTGCCGATCCAGTTGCAGAACCTGAAGCGCAAGCTTCCCGCGGACATGCGGGTGTCCCTGATCCAGCGCGACTCGGCGGCGCTCGGCTTCGCCGATGCCAGCTACGAACGCGTACTGGTGTTCTTCCTTTTACACGAGCAGCCGGAGGATGTGCGCCGGCGCACGTTGGCCGAGGCCTGCCGCGTGGTCAAGCCGGGCGGGAAGGTGATCGTGGTCGATTACCACAGGCCGGACAACTGGAACCCGGTTCGCCATCCGTTGCGCGCGCTGCTCAAGCGCCTTGAGCCGTATGCGGACGACCTGTGGAACAACGAGATCCAGACTTACCTGCCGCAAGACATCACGTTCTCCGACATGAAGAAGGAAACCTTTTTCGGCGGCCTGTACCAGAAGGTGGTGCTGACCCGATGATGGCGTTTCCCTGGGCTTGAGGGGCCAGTGGGGATTCGGGCGGTTCCGTACCGGCTACTCGCCGGCGTGGATCGCTTCTTCAAGCGCCGCACCGAGCGATGCGGCGAGGTCCGTCACCGAAAGTTCACGCCCGAGCTGCTCCGCGCAGGAGATCGTGCAGCGCGCCAGGGTTGCGGCATCTTCTTCCGGTTTTCCCATCACGCTGCACAGCAGCGGCCAGTCCGTGTTGGTCAGCAGGATGCCTGCGACCAGCAGGATGCCGTTGCGCTTGCGCACCTGCGCAAAGCCCACGATCTTCCTGTCATCGACAACCAGCTCGCCCGGCGAAAGGCCGCCGAAGCAGGCCCATTCGACGGAAGACGCACGATTTTCCTGTTTCCATGCATGCGCTTCCTCGGGGGAGAGGACATGCGTCTTCACGCCGGCCGCCGCAAGCACCGACGCATAAAGATCACCGATCCACTGATAGCTTCTTGCCGTGCTGGGCGTGACCAGCGGGTGCGAAGCGGGCAAGACGACGGATGCACTCAGCATCCACGGACCGACGAGGACGGCGCCGCCGCCTGCATGTCGCAGGACGATATCGATGCCGGCCTGCGAGAGCGCCGGATTCGCTGTCAGCATCGCATGCTGCGAGCGGCCGAGAACCACCGCCGGCTGGTCATACTGCCAGAGCTTCATCGCGGGAGTCCGTACTTCGTCGCTCAATCGGGACTGGTTCCAGTCCTGCTCGGCCAGATGTTGTTGCGTGTTCTGCATGAGGGATAGATGGTCGTTGCGATGCCGGCATGCCCTTGCCGCCGGAGGATTGAACGGAGCTGCAAGGCACTGCGCCGCCAGAGCACATTCTAGCGTCGATGGGCGTATCGAGTCACGTCTGGATGGGGTTTATCGGCTTGCGCCAGAAAATGCAACCTGCGGGCGTTTGGCGCGAATTTGGCCGCGTCGGCGGGCACATCGGCGCACATATCAGTCGGCGATAAAAAAGGGGCGCATCAACTGCGCCCCAAAAACTGCATGCTCGATATACCTGCAGTCGCCTCCAGAGCGGGAGGAGATGCCCCGGAAGAGTCTGGAATTACACGTCTCGGCGGTATTGGCGGCGTTAATGCTGTTCCTCGTACCGTCACTGCCGCGTTTGCCTGATTTCGTTATAGTCCACCAGCGGAACGGCGCATGCGGCTGGCGGCGGAAATTTCCGATTCCCTTGACATGCAACAGGAACCCTGCAACGCGGTCGTCGGTGTCAGGACGGAAGGGCGATGCGCGACGCCTGTTGCGAAAGCGCGGGCGCGGCGGATTCCTGGGCCAGCCTGAAGGCGCTGGCCATCGCATTCAGTTGCGCCGCCTGGAGCTGCATCGACTCTGCTGCCGCGGCGGCTTCCTCTACCAGCGCGGCGTTCTGCTGCGTCACCTGGTCCATCTGCATCATCGCCTGGTTGACTTGCTCGATGCCGGCACTTTGTTCCCGGCTGGCGGCCGTGATTTCCTCCATGATGTCGGTGACACGCGTGACGCTGCGGACTACTTCATCCATCGTTGCACCGGCTTCATTGACCAGCGTGCTGCCGGCGCCAACCTGCTCGACCGACTCCTCGATCAGCGCCTTGATTTCCCTTGCCGCTGCCGCGCTGCGCTGTGCAAGGTTACGCACTTCACCGGCGACGACCGCAAAGCCGCGGCCCTGTTCGCCGGCGCGTGCCGCTTCCACTGACGCGTTCAATGCCAGGATGTTGGTCTGGAAAGCGATGCCGTCGATGACGCCGATGATGTCGGAAATCTTGCTTGCCGACGCGCTGATGGAGCCCATGGTGCGAACGACATCGGCCACCACCTGGCCGCCTCTGGAAGCGGTATCCGAGGCGACATGCGCAAGCTGGTTGGCCTGTTGCGCATTCTCCGCATTCTGCTTCACGGTGGAAGTCAGTTCTTCCATGGAGGATGCAGTCTGCTGCAGCGAACTCGCCTGTTCTTCGGTGCGCGCGGAGAGGTCCTGGCTGCCCGCCGCAACCTCGCTGGATGCCGTGGCAATCGATTGTGTTCCGCTCCGCACGTTCGCCACCAGCGCTGCCAGGCTGTCCTGCATGGTCTTCATGGCAAACAGCAGGCTGCTTTGGTCCCTGTCGTCCAGCCTGATCTGCGCGGTCAGGTCGCCGGAGGCGATGGTGGTCGCCACGCGCACGGCGTAATCAGGTTCTCCACCCAGCTGCAGCATCACGTTGCGGGTTAGCCAGAAGGCAATGCCTGCCCCGGCGGCCAGTGCGATGGCGGCGAGCGCAAGGCTGGACACGAGGCGGGAATGCGTCTCCTCGGCCAGTCGGGAGCGGGCAGCGGTGACCGCCGCATTCTTCGACTTTGCCAGCGCCAGCAGCTCCGCACGCATCTGGCGCCACAGCGGCGTCTCATCCTTGTTCAGTGCGGCGATGGCCGCGGCAGGATCACTCTTCGCGAAGCCGACGATCTGCTGCTGGATTTTTGCCTGCTGCTCGCGCAACTGTCCTATCGTGGCCAGCACCTGGAGGGCATCCCGGTCGTTGCGCGCGAGATTGCGCGCTTCATTCATGGCGTCGGAGAAGCCGCGCGAAGCGTCGTCCAGGTTCGCGTATGCCTTTGTATTGGCTGGATCGAGCACGAGGTTGCGCAGTGCCTGACCCATTTGCAGGCCCTGGGCATACAGTGCGTTGCTGCTGGAGAGGAAAGCCTGGTCTTTGGTGATGAAGGTGTCGAATTTTTCCGCCGTATCTTTCATCCCGCTCAGGGCTACCGCCAGAGCCGCTGCAAAGATGCCGCAGACCACCGCCATGGCGATGAACATTTTCTTTTTCAGCTTCATTTTTCCGTTTTGCCTGATTGATAACGATTCGCCCCGTTACCGGATGCATCTCGATGCTGAGGGACCGAGGCGCAGTCGCGTCTCCTGTCACTTCCGGTTGCTGGCGATTATAGAGCGATGCGCGGGAGTGCGTGCAGGCCGGGAAATAGGCTCGATTCCGATGCGCGTGAAAGCGGGGGCAGCGTGTCGTAATGCTGCGTGTCGTGGCAGGGGGGGAGAAGAAAAAGGCCGCTGAAGAAATCTTCAGCGGCCAAGGGGTTACATCAGGAGAACAGCTTGTGTTACTGGAACTTGTAGATGTAGCTCACGCCGATGAACGTGACGTTTTGCTGTTGCTGCGCGCTGAGCGAGGTGTTGTCGGAGTAGAAGAACGGAACGCCGGCGTAGCCCCAGGCCCAGTCGTTGTACTTCGCGCGCTGATGGATCAGGTCGAGACGGATGTCCGCGTTCTTCTGCAGCGCATACTTGCCGAACAGGTTCAGCGTGGTCGCGCGATAGGACGTATCCGGCAAGCCACCCGTCGCGTTCAGGAACGCCTGGTTGGTTGCGATGGTTGCAGCCGGATTGTCTTCGGCGAGGCCTTGCGCGTACTTGTACTTGTCGTCCGTTACGGTCAGGTTGCCGCCCAGCTCGATCTTGCTGGAGACCTTGCCGTTCAGGCCGAGGCCGAAGGCCGCGGTCTTGCTCGACAGCGAGCCGAGGTACAAGGTGTGGTTGACCTGCATCGACTCTTCGCCCTGGTTCCAGTAGGCGTTCATCTTCCAGTTGTCGGACAGCGCGAAGGAAGCATCGATGCCGTAGAACTTCGCATCGCTGTCTTCCAGGCCCTTCACCTCGCCGCTATGCGGGGAGTCGAACTTGTCCTTGCCATCTTCGTAGATGAACTGCAGCGAGACACGTTCCATCGGTGTCCAGTCGGCCGACAGGCGGATCTTGTCGCGCTTGCGGTCCTGGAACATGGTCGGCGTCACAGGACGGCCGCCTTCGCCGAGCAGTGCAGCCGCTGCGGCAGAGATGACCGGCGTACCCTGCACGTCGGCATTGCGCCAGTCGGAACCGTCACGCTTGCTGTGGATGTAACCGATGGCGCCGGTGAACGTCTCCGACAGGCTGCGGCGCAGTTCGAGACGATAGGCGAGGTCGTTCGTCTTCTCGCGCAGGATGTCATAGCCGCCGGGCTGCGAGGTCGCCGCCGGGACGCCATAGTCCATCGTCTCGTAGTCCACGCCAAGCGTGCCGCTGTAGCCGGGCGCGAAGCGGTAATTCGCTTCGAGCTTGCCGTCCAGCTTGGTCAGCGAGTTCTGGCTGTTCGTCACGCCGGCATTCCAGCCATAGAGTGCGACCGGGGTCTTGTTGTTGCGGTCCTCGTAGCGCACGTTCGCCAGCAGGCCAAGCTTCGGCGTGATGCGTGAGGTCACACCAACCTGGGCCAGTTGCGTGTCGACACGTCCGTCGAGGTTGGGCACGCCTGCAGGCCCGCCCGTCAAGCCGGAGCTGGCAAAGTCCTGATCCTGCCTGGCGTAGGTGTAGGCGTACTTGAAGGTGGCCTTGGTGGACGGCGTGAACGTGTAATTGCCCAGGATGGAGAACTTGTGCGCCTGGTTATCCGGCGCCAACGCCATCGGCTGCGTCATGTACGTCGCGACATAGCTGCCCGGTCCGGTCGCGGTGTTGAGCACCGTGCCGTTCGGGTTGTACAGGTTGCCGCTGAGAGTCGGCCGGAGGGAGCCGAACGCATTGTCATAGAACGAGCCGTTGTACGCGGCGCTGATCAGGAACTTGTCGCCGGTGAACGTCAGGCGTGCTTCCGCCGTGCGCGTGGTCGAATTGATCGGTTCCGGCAGCATCAGGATGCCGCCCGAGGAGCCAGGGCCGCAGAAGATGTGGGTGAATCCGCTGATCGTGCCGCAATTGAGGCCGCGGCCGAAAACGCGTGCGCCATCCTTGTCTTCGTTCTTGAAGTTCGCTTCGAACTGCAGGTTCGGCGAAATCCATTTTCCAAAGTTCAGCGTGGCGGCCTTGCGCTTGGTGTGCAGATCCACGTCGGTACCTGTGCCGGGCGCAGCGAGGGCCCGGATCGTCGGCGTGTCCGTACCGATGCCGGTCATGCCGGTGTTGACGGTGTTCTGATAGTTGCGCACCAGTTCACCATACTCGATCGAGTACTTCCAGTCGCCTTGCTTTTGCTGGCCGAAACCGAGTTCGCGCGTATCGAGACCAAGGTTGCTGCCCCTGAACTTCGTCCAGGTGCCGGTCGCGTCATCGCGCTTGTTGATATCGACGTCGAACAGGCCGTAGTAGTCGTCATTGCGCAGGCCGTTGTACTGGCCGAACAATGCGCGGTCCTTGCTGTCGCCGGACACGCCACCTACACCGACACGTACCGAGCTGTCGGGCTTGATGAACTCGTTGATGCTGTCGTCCGCATGCGCGGGACCGAAGGCGGCAAGAATGGCGAGCACCAGTACCTTTTGGCTCAAGCCGAATTGCTGTTTAGAGGTTTTCATCACCAGTTCTCCCTGTTCTTAACGCAGCATGAACTGCGGAGTGGGTTGTGCGTTCGCCGGGTTGTTTCCGCCATGTACCTCTGTATGGCAGTTCACGCAACCGCGTCCCTGGGTGTATGTGATGCCGTTGCGGCCGACGCTGGTCGCACGCGGAGACTGGTTGGTCAGCTGCGCGAGGTTGCCGCCGTGCGGTGTGTGGCACTGATGGCACAGGAAGGGCGGACGTGTCTTCAGCATGCTTTCCACGTTGCTGCCGTGCGGGTTGTGGCAGATGGCGCAGTCTTCGCTGACCGGCGCATGGTTCCACACGAACGGGCCGCGCTTCTCGGCGTGGCAGGCGTAGCATGTCTCGACCACGCTGTCACCCTTCATCAGCTTCGGACCGACAGAACCGTGCGGATTGTGGCAGTCGGAGCAGGCCACCTTGCCTTCGAGGATCGGATGGTGCGAGATGCGATTGACCTGGCTGCGTTGCTCCTTGTGGCAGGTGAAGCAGACTTCAGTCTGGGTCTTCTTGCTCAGCGCCTTGTCCTTGCCGGCATGGACCGTGTGGCAGGAGGAGCAGGCCACGTCATGCGTCTGGTGCGTACTGCCTTCCCAGTGCGAGCGCTTGGCATCCTTCTTGTGGCAGCTCAGGCAGACCTCGCTACGCTGTTCCGTCGGATTCGCTGAGCCCTTGTCGAAGGTCATGTCGGGTTTCGGCGGCTTATCCTTGCCCTTGTAGTTCGCGTGCTTGTCGCTGTCGCCGTGGCACTTCGTGCAGGTTGGCGTCCTTCCGTCAGCGACCGTACCGTGCTTCGTCTTGCCGATCGCCAGCAGCTTCGGCGAATCGGCTTCGTCGTGGCAGGACGTGCATTTCGCATCGCCCTTGAGCACGAGGTCCTGTGCACCTGGTTTGGCGGCATCCGCCGCGAAGGCCGGCGCGACGCCAGCCACTCCTATCGCAAACGTCACTAGCGTGACGACCTTCTTCCAGAGCTTCATCAGTTTCTCCCTTTGGTTCACATCAATTCATGCATCCGCTGTAACCCAAGCACTTCCCACTACAGGCTCCGCCAACCAGCGCAGCCGCAAGCGATTACAGAATGCTTTTTTTATTCGATTCGGCAGCCGGATTCACTTCGTTTTGTAGCCGGCCGATTCGAGTTTCTTTTGTGGCAGCGTTGCGACATTTATACAACTTCATGCAATTGCATTGAACGCACGCATTTGAAAAATTTTGAATCCATTGATGTGAAATAAAACTTTGTGACGCCTTACAACAGCTGATCCATGTATGAGAAAAGGCCCTGTTTTGATTCTCGAATTAGAGAAGCGGCGATCATATAACTCATGGCTTTTTTCACTCGTGTGCCATGGCGGCAATGCTTGTGAGTGGAGATGTGCGTCGGGCAGAGGGAGCGGCAGGCCGCGATACTGGTTTCACCAAAACGGGAAATGGCGAACCAACGCTAATGATGTTCTCGAATTAGAGAAAACTTGATCGCAAATAGATATGCATGACGCTTGTTTTTCAATTTGTCTCATGTTGTGAGCAAACGCACTCGACCGAGCCGCACATCTACTCATCGAAAAATTATCCAACGTCAAAAATTTCAAAAAGTCCGTGCAATCATCGTTTGATTTACAACATACGCAATTGTGAAAAAGTATTTGAGTAGATACCCTTCGAACTGTGTGGAAATCCGCGTGTTGTAGTGCCGATGGCCGAACGTGGACAGAGCATGACGAACTGCATTCGCTGGAAGCCAGCCATTGCAGAAAGCGAAGTGAACCATGGGGAGGAAGCTGATGAAGCTCTGGAAAAAAGTCGTCACGCTAGTGACGTTTGCGATAGGGGTGGCTGGCGTCGCGCCGGCCTTCGCGGCAGATGCCGCCAAACCGGGTGCGCAGGACCTCGTGCTCAAGGGCGATGCGAAATGCACGTCCTGCCACGACGAAGCGGATTCACCGAAGCTGCTGGCGATCGGCAAGACGCGCCATGGCACGACTGCCGATGAGCGTACGCCAACCTGCACCAAGTGCCACGGTGACAGCGACAAGCATGCCGACTACAAGGGCAAGGACAAGCCGCCGAAACCCGACGTTACCTTCTCCCGGAATTCCACCAACTCCGCCGAGCAGCGCAGCGGTGCCTGCCTGAGCTGCCACAAGAAAGACGCCAATCGTTCGCACTGGGACGGAAGCACGCACCAGACACGCGACGTGGCCTGCTCCTCCTGCCACACGGTCCATGCCGGCCATGACAAGGTGCTCGACAAGAAGACGCAATTCGAAGTCTGCTTCTCCTGCCACAAGGAGCAGCGCGCTCAGGTGAGCCGCCCCTCGCACCACCCGATCCTCGAAGGCAAGGTGGCCTGCTCCGACTGCCACCAGCCGCACGGCTCGGTGAGCCCGAAGCTCATGAAGCGCAACAGCGTCAACGAGACCTGCTACACCTGCCACATGGAGAAGCGCGGCCCGTTCGTGCATAACCATTCGCCGGTCGATGAAGACTGCGGCAACTGCCACAACCCGCACGGCACCGTAGCGGAGAGCCTGCTCAAGGTTCGCGCGCCGTTCCTGTGCCATCAGTGCCATACGCCGCACGGCGGTTTCATCCCGCAAGTGGCAGGCGCACAGGTTACAGCCCCGACAGTCAATGCGGCGGGCAAGAGCGGTATCAACGTAACCCAGGCCAGGTCATGCCTGAACTGCCATACGCAGGTGCACGGAAGCAACAATCCGAGCGCAACCAACCCGACGCCGCAGTTCATGCTTCGCTGAGAAAGGGTCAGACATCATGAAAATCTCGAAACAACATCTCGGCGTGAGTCAGACTGCGATCGCTCTCGCCCTGCTAGCAGCATTCGGCCCGGCACGGGCAGAAGACGGCCAAAGCGTGGCGGAACTCACCACGCCGGAAAGCTTCGTCAGCGTCGGCGTCGCGGGCGTGTCCGGCGACAGCAAGGACCGCGCATTGTTCGGCCAGTACAACGGCATGCGCAACGATGACTTCTACGGCCTGCTCAACTTCGACTACCTGAAGCGCGACAACGCGACAGGCACCTGGACCGAGTTCAAGGGCAGCAACCTCGGCCTGAGCACACGTGAGCTCGGCTTCCGTCGCGACGTGCAAGGCAACTGGAAGGTCAAGGCCGAGTACAGCGAACTGGAGCGCTACTATCCGCGCACCATCAACACCGGCATGACTGGTGTTGGGACGACCACACCGACCATCAACCGCCTCGCGGCGCCCGGAACCGGGACCGACGTCGACCTGAAGACGAAGCGCAAGAATGCCTTGCTCGGTTTCGAGAAGTGGGTCTCGCCGTCGCTGCAGTTCGTTGCCGAGTTCAAGAACGAAGACAAGGATGGCGCGAGGCTGTGGGGCAGGGGTTACGACTGCGCATCCTACGTCTGCGGCAGCTCGACCACTGCTGCAATCAGCCAGGCAGCGTTCGTCAAGAACGCGGTTCTGCTGCTGGCCGAGCCGATCAAATCCAACACCAAGCAGATCGACGCGAAATTCAATTTCCACGACGAGAAGCTGATGCTGAGCGCAGGCTATTACGGCTCGTTCTACACGAACTCGTATGGCAGCCTGAATCCGGTCGTGCCGAACCTGTTCAACAACGGCCTTGGACAGCCGTTCCCCGGTTATCCAGCGGTCGGCACGAACATCATCGCAGGCGGCGGCATGAGCCTGCAGGGCGTGCTGCAGACGCCGATGGCGCTGGCGCCGGACAACCAGGCGCACCAGATCTACTTCGACGGTAATTACGCGTTCACTCCGACGACCAAGGCGAACTTCAAGTATGCGTACACGCACGCGACGCAGAACGACAACTTCGTTGGCATGGGCCTGTCCGGCGCACCGTCCGGCATGACCGATCTTGGCGGACGTGTCGACACGGTGCTCGCGCAGTTCGGCCTCACCACCCGTCCTATCGACAAGCTGACGCTGCTCGCCAATGTCCGCTACGAGAACAAGGACGACAAGACTCCGAACGCCTTGTATAACGTCGAGGCGACCGCGGTCACGCCGGCGACGACTCCCGCCAGCTATACCAACGTCGGTGAGTTCTGGAACAACAACCATGTGACCTCCACCAAGGTCAACGGCAAGCTGGAAGCCAGCTATCTGCTGCCGGCCAACTACCGTGCGACCATCGGCGCGGACTACGCATCGGTCGAGCGCGAAGTGCCGACACCGGCCGGCGACGAGATCGTGGCAGGCTTGGGTGGACTGCGGGCACGCAACTCCGAGACGGGCTATCGCCTCGAACTGCGCAAGAGCATGTCCGAAACGCTGAATGGCGCCATCGGCTATTCGAGCAGCAAGCGTGGTGGGTCCGACTGGACTTCGTTGCAAACCAGTGCTGCCGCTGTGGCGGCGGGCGCGGGATATGGCGCGACCGTGCCGGCCTCGACGCTCGTGGGATTGTCGGCCACGACCATCATGCCGATGAACATGGTGGATCTGGAGCGCGACAAGTGGAAGGTGTCCGCGGACTGGATGCCGACCGAGCGCCTGACCGTGCAGGTCGCGCTGGAGAATGGCAAGGACAAGAACACGAATTTCTACAACCCGGTAGCAGGCGGCAAGGGTTGGCGTGATTCGGACTTCAAGCTCTACAGCCTCGACATGGCCTTCGCGCTGACCGACAACTGGCGGCTCACCGGCTACGCTTCCTATGGCGACCAGACGCTGCACATCAACCACAGCACCGGCTATCTGCTCGGACTGAACGACCGGAACGACGCAGTCGGCATCGGCCTGGACGGCAAGCTGAGCAGCAAGCTGCAGGTGGGCGCAAACCTGTCGTACCTGAACGATGTGAACAAGTACGGCATCGATGCGGCACCGTCGGCAACGGGGGCGCCTGCAAGCGCGGCCAACCTCGCGCAAGCGGCGATCGGCCTTCCGGATGTGACGTTCCGCACGACGACGCTGAGCTTCTTCGGCAAGTATGCGCTGCAGAAGAACGCGGACATCCGTCTCGACCTGATCCATCAGCGCAATCGCCTGGTTGAATGGACATGGATGAACAACGGTGTTCCGTTCGCCTATGCCGACAACACAACGGTCGGCGCGCAGCAGCAGCAGAACGTCAGCTTCATCGGGGTCAGCTACATCTACAAGTTCCAATAAGGTCCGGCTCCCCACATGATGCTCCACCGGTCACGCATGCAGATTCCTGGCAGCCGGTGGAGCGGTCATGGCGACGTTTTTTTCATGGCCCCGCAAGGGGCCTTTCTTTTTGCGCGCCACGGCTGGCGCGGAAGTTGCATTGTCGTAATGTGCAACACCTGCAGTACCGAATAATCAAATCCATTCCAAGATCATGACCACATCGCTCGCTAACCGAAAGAGGACGGCCCTGCCGATCCGGAAGCTCAAGAACTGGGCGCTGACAGCGGTTATCTGCCTGGCCGGCGCCTTTACCCTGGCGCCCGCTTCGGCAGACGACGCCAAACCTGCGGATGCCGCGCCGGCCGCCACCAAGCTCGATAACGCGACCTGCGAAGGCTGCCATGACGGGAAGAAGGGCAAGCTCGAAGTGCAGACGGCGGACGGCGAAAAGCGCGCACTGGCGCCGGTAACCCACGAGAAGTTCGAGAAGGGCGTGCACTCGACGATGCAGTGCGTGGACTGCCACACCGAAATCACCGACGCCAAGGCCGAGCACAAGATCGCGGCCGGAGCGAAGAAGCCGGACTGCATACAGTGCCACGAGACGCTGTGGGACAAGGCCAAGAAGGATGGGCTGGAAACCCAGAAAGCGCGCCTTGGCAACGTGGTCGCCAACATTGACGCTTACAAGAAATCGCTCCATGCGCGCGAAAACAAGGACGAGCCGGGCCACCCGAACGCCGCCTGCAACGACTGCCATGACGTGCACAGCTTCGACATCGCACCGGCGGGAACGACGCGGCGCGCCGAAAATCGTCTGACCATTCCCGAGACCTGCGGCGCGAAATGCCACGAGGATCAACTCGACGAGTACAAGGATTCCATTCATGGGAAACAAGTTCTCGAAAAGAAGAATATCAAGGCTGCGGTCTGCTCCGATTGCCATACGACGCACGCTGTCGCCAATACCTCGGCTGACCCGACCAAGCTGAAGATCACGGAGACCTGCGGCAACTGCCATACGGACCGCTACAAGTCGTACAAATCGACTTACCACGGCCAGGTGACGGCTCTGGGTTATGCCGATACCGGCAAGTGCTTCGACTGCCACGGTAGCCATGGCATCCAGCCGAAGAAAGATCCGGACTCCAAGGTCAACGAGAAGAACCTGCTGAAGACCTGCAAACAATGCCACACGCCGAAGAAGGGCCGTGCCGAGGCGACTGCCGGATTTGTCTCCTTCCAGCCGCATGGCACCGCAGGCGATTTCAAGCACTATCCGCAGATCTGGCTGGCGAAGAACTTCATGATCGGCCTGCTGGTCGGCACCTTCGCCTTCTTCTGGACCCACACGCTGCTCTGGTTCATCCGCGAGTACAAGGAACGCAAGCAACGCACGCCGCGTCCGCATGTGAACATGGAAGCCATGCCTGACGACTTCAAGGGCAAGCACTATCAGCGCTTCACCCTGACCTGGCGCATTGCCCACCTGACGTTCGCGCTCAGCCTGATGGCGCTGACGCTGACCGGCATGCCGCTGTTCTTCCCGGATGCCGCATGGGCGCCGGCGGTGATGAAGGCGCTGGGCGGCTACAAGGTGGCCGGCACGATCCATCGCACCTTCGCAACGATCTTTGGCATCGTGTTCATCTGGCACCTGTTCTATGTCGGCGCCAAGCTGGCGAAGAACTGGAAGAGCTTCAAGATCTTCGGGCCGGATTCGCTGATCCCGGGCCTGCAGGACCTGAAGGACATCATCGCCATGTTCAAGTGGTTCTTCGGCCTGGCACCGCGCCCGGTGTTCGACCGCTGGACCTACTGGGAGAAATTCGACTACTGGGCACCGTTCTGGGGTGTTACGATCATCGGCGTCTCCGGTCTGATGATGTGGTTCCCGCACGTGACGGCAAGCTTCCTGCCGGGCTGGGTGTTCAACGTGGCGATGATCTTCCACGGGGAAGAAGCAATCCTGGCGGTGGTGTTCCTGTTCACCGTCCACTTCTTCAACAACCACTTCCGTCCGGACAAGTTCCCGCTGGATACCGTGATGTTCACCGGTACCTTCCCGCTGGACGAGTTCCGTCACGAGCACAGACTGGAGTACGATCGTATGGTGCGCTCGGGCGAGCTGAAGAAGTACCTGGTAGATGCGCCGTCGGAACCGATGAGGATCGGCACCAAGATCCTCGGCTTCACCCTGATCGCGATCGGCCTGAGCCTGCTCGCCATGGTGATCAACGGCTTCCTGACCCATTGAGATTGTTAACCCGGGGCGCCCGTCCCCGGACCCAAATCGGGCGGATTGGTCAAGCAGTCATTTTTTAGAGAGAGGAATCATGAAACTCAACATCATCAACAGCAAACTGGTGGGAATGGCCGCCGCGGTGGTCGCCATGTCCGTGTCTGCGCATGCGTTCGCCGCCTTGAGCGATTCCGACGTCGAGCCCTACATGAAGAAGCAGGGCTGCTTCAAGTGCCATGCGGTCGACAAGACCAAGAAAGGCCCGTCGTACAAGAAGATTGCAGCCGACCTGAAGGGCAAGCCTGACGCCGAAGCCAAGATCATCAAGAACATCACCACGGGTCCGAAGGTCAAGCTGGAAGACGGTACCGAGGAAGAGCACAAGATCATCGAGACCAAGGACCAGGGCGACCTGAAGGCGATCGCGAAGTGGGTTCTGTCGCACTAATTGACTTGAGCTTGTCTGCAGCGGGATCCCGGGGCTGATCCGAAGAAGGTTGTCCCGGCCCGTTGTTCTCCCCGCGGCTTCGGCCGCATTCGGGCTGACTTATGTCAGCCCATTTTTCTTTGGAGAACGGGCGTTGGTGCTGGGCTTTGCTCTAGCCCTTACCGTCGCTTCTGCGAAGGCGCCATGCAGGACGAGTCCATATTGTTGCGACATGCGTTCGAGGGTGGGCATTGCTGGTCGTGTTTGCCGCACACTTTCCCCGTCGCCCCCGCGCAGGCGGGGGCCCATAGGGAGATTGGGCATCCGCCATGTGCCTGTTTGCGCAAAGCGCAGAATCGGCGGGGTTATGGGCACCCGCCTGCGCGGGCGCGACGGGAAAAGGGAAGATGCGATTTAACGCTTGGTACCCGCCCTCAAGCATTGCGGCGTGTCGCAGAGGCGGTATTCCTCAAGTGAGGATCGGAGGGCGGAGTCCGTTGAAACAAGCGCTACTCTCGACGCAGGAAGCGCCGCCGCAGCGGCGCGCGGGCGTGTTGCGCCTCAGCGATCGGTTGCGCCTCGGCAACCGGCAGGCCGAGCGATTTCATGAATTGCTCCACGCCGCTGGTATAGGAGCCGGGCAATCCAAGCTGATCGTTGATTTCACGGTGAGAGAGATCTTCCGGAAGGATGGACACGCGCACGCCAAGACGTTCCGCGGCGGCCGCGTACAGCCGCGCATTTTCGCAGGATTCGCGGCGGCGCGACGAACAGACGGCCAGCAGCGGCATGGCCTGCGCGGTGAGCGACTGGAGCGGCGATACCGATCGCCAGTACGTCGGGTCATTGCCGAATGCCTCGTCGTACAGGGGCAGGTGCCTCTGCTGCATCAGGCGAGGCACGTCCATCGCGGCGCTGTCGAGCGCAACGGTGCCCAGCCAGGGCTGTGCGCGGACGCGGTAGGCGCGTGCGGGATCGGAGGAAAGCAGGGCGACCAGGTGCGCGCCGGCGGAATGCCCCATGACCAGGAACATGGAGGGATTGCCGCCCCAGCGCGGCGCCAGAGTCTGTGCCGTGGCCAGTGCCTTCGCCACATCCTCCGCCTGCACTGCAGGATCGGCCTCGGGCAGCATCCGGTAGTTCACGGAGATGAAGAGGTAGCCCTGCGACACCCAGTGCGACATCTTGTTGTCCACCACGGTGCGCGACGCCTTGTCGCCGCGCCGCCAGCCGCCGCCATGCACCATGAAGATGACCGGGGCATTCTGGGCCTGCGCGGGAATGTATACGTCCATGCGCTGCAACGGATCGCTGCCGTAGGGGACATCGCGCCGCAATGTGGCGCCGGGAGGCAGGGGCGCCTGAGTGCTTGCCGCGTCGTCTTCATACTGGATTTCCGCGGCATGACGGTCCGGCAAACCGGTGGCAACGGCATGCGGCAGGGCAAACGAGATCAAGAGCAATGCAAGGCACAGGGATTTCTTCATCACAATCCTCATCATGGCGAATTCAAATGGGTGAACGATGGGCGAAAGCAGTGCAGCGCCGAGGTCAGGGCCGATTGTAATCCGCCCGCGGCCGGCAACGCCGTGATTGATCAATCCATCTTGAAGAACCTGCGCTTGACTGCCTCAGTGCAAGCGATGTACGACAACACGATGAGGATGCCCGTGACTGCCAGTTGCCAGGGAAGCGGCACGAAACCGAACACGCGCGCAACAAACGGAAGGTAGGGAATCCACAGGGCAAGTGCAACCACCAGGACGGTCGCGGTCAGCAGCATGCGGCTTGGTCGGCTGCGCCAGGCAGGTTTGCCGGTGCGTAAAACCAGTACGACCATCAGTTCCGTCATGAGCGAGACGACGAACCATGCGGTCTGGAAAGTCCGTTCGTCCGCATGAAAGACCTTGATCAGAATGCCGAAGGTCAGTAGGTCGAAGGCGGAACTGACGAGGCCGAAGATGAGCATGAAGCGCCGCACGTCATTCACATTCCAGCGGCGCGCGTGCATGATCTGCTCGTGATCCACTTTGTCGGTGGAGATGGCGATTGATGGAAAATCGGAAAGGAAATTGTTGAGCAGGATCTGTTTGGCGCTGAGCGGCAGGAAGTCCAGTGCCGAGGTGGCGAATGCCATGCTCATCATGTTGCCGAAGTTGGCGCTGGTCGTAATGCGGATGTACTTGAGCGTGTTGGCGAAGGTGCGTCGTCCTTCCTTGACCCCGTTGGACAGTACATCGAGGTCCGGCCGCAGCAGGATGATGTCGGCTGCTTCGCGCGCCACGTCGACCGCCTTGTCGACCGAGATGCCGACATCGGCGACATGCAGTGGAGGCCCGTCATTGATGCCGTCGCCGATATAGCCGACGACATGCCCGGCGCGCTGCAGCATGCGGACAACACGCTCCTTCTGCTGCGGATCGACTTCGGCGAACAGGTCGGTTCGCTCGGCGCGGTACAGCAGCGATTCGTCGTTCAAGCGCGCCATCTCGCCGCCGGTCAGCATCGATTCGAAATCCAGCTTCAGCCCCTCAGCCACGTGCGCCGCGACATAGCGGTTGTCGCCGGTGATGATCTTCACCCGGATCCCGAGTGCGGCCATGTCGTGCACCGTTTTCGCGGCACGCGGCTTGAGCGGATCGAAGAACAGCAGGAAGCCGGCGAACGACATCGCGCTCTCGTCGTCATGCCCGTAATCCTCCCTCGCAGCGACCTGCCTGGTCGCGACAGCGAGCACGCGGAAGCCCTCGCGTCCCTTGCCCTCGTAGTAGTCATGCAGCGCCGCGCGTCTTTCATCGTCCAGCGGGACGTCGCCGTGCGGAGAGACGACGCTCGAACAGATGTCGAGCACATTCGTGAACGCGCCCTTGGTGATGATGAGATGTTTGCCTTGCGTCGGCGTTTCCTCGACCACGATGGTCAGACGGCGGCGGATGAAGTCGTAGGGAATTTCGTCGATCTTGCGCAGGCCGTCCGTGTTCATTTTTTCCTTGTCGCCGGCTGCGACCAGGGCTTCGTCCAGCGGGTTTTCAATGCCTGTCTCGAAGGCTGCATTCAGGTAGGCCAGCCAGCGCACATGACGATCGCTGACACCTGCCGGATCGGTCGCATCGTTCAGTTCGATCACGCCGGCGGTCAGCGTTCCCGTCTTGTCCGTGCAGAGCACGTCCATGCTGCCCAGGTTCTCGATCGCTTCCTGTCGGCGCACGATCACGCCACGGCGAGCCATGGCTCGTGCGCCATGTGACAGCGTGACGCTCACGATCGCGGGGAGAAGTTCGGGAGAAAGACCGACTGCAAGGGCAACCGCAAACAGCAGCGATTCGATCGGAGGCCGGTGCATCAGCTGATTGACGGCAAGCACGAAGATCACCGTGATCAGCATGACGCGCACCAGCAGGAAACCGAATTGTCGTATGCCGCGCACGAAATCCGTCTCCGGCGTGTTTGCCTTGAGGCTCGTGGCGATGGCGCCGAGTGCCGTGCTGCGCCCGGTTTCCACGATCAGGACCGTGGCCGTGCCGCTACGCACCGACGTGCCCGAATAAACGCAGTTGGTGCGGCCGGATACCGGCGTATCCGGCGGCACCTCGCCAGGTTCCTTCTGGACCGGAAAAGGCTCGCCGGTCAGGCTGGCTTCGGTCACGAGAAAATCCGTCGCTTCGATCAGCATGCCATCTGCCGGAACCAGATTGCCGGCCGACAGGCGGATGATGTCTCCCGGCACCAGTTTGCTGGCCGGGATGGCCTGCAGCTTCCCGTCGCGCAAGACGCGGGCGGTCAGCGCAAGGCTGCGCCGCAGGCGCGCCACGGCGCGCGATGCGCGGTATTCCTGTGAAAAGCCGAGCGCCATGCTGCCGACCACGATGGCGAGGATGATGGCGGCATTGGTCCAGTCCTGCAGGGCCAGCGAGACGATCGCGCCGAAGACGAGAATGAGAACGAGGGGGCTGGAGACTTGCCGCAGCAGCAGGGTAAGGGCGAGGTATTCATCCTCGGTTTCGACGGCATTCGGGCCATGCCGCTGCAGGAGTATCCTTGCCTGTCCGGAGGAAAGACCTTCCATGCGGCTGTCCAGCTGCCGCATCAGGCTGGCAACGCTGCTGCTCCAGTACGGATGGTCGGGCGCCATAGCTTGCACCGTCGTTAATGGTGTTCCCCATTATAGGCAGGCGTGCAGCAACGGCCCTTGCGTCAGGCCAACAATATGGCATCCGGGCGCAGCAGCCGCAGCACCTCCTCGCCGGGAACAGGCCGACTGAACAGGTAGCCCTGCATGATGTCGCAATCGTACTCGCGCAGGAAAGCGAACTGCTCATGCGTCTCGACGCCTTCGGCCACCACTTTCAGCTTCATGCTGTGCGCCAGCGCGATCACGGCCATGACAATGGCGCGGTCGTCCGGGTCATTGTGGATGTCGCGCACGAAGGACTGGTCGATCTTCAGCACCTGGATCGGCAGACGCTTGAGATAGGACAGCGACGAGTATCCGGTGCCGAAGTCATCGATGGAGATCTGCACGCCCATGCGATGCAGACGTTCGAGCACCGCGACGGTCTGCGTGGTGTCTGCCATCAGGATGCCTTCGGTGAGCTCGACTTCCAGCAGGGAAGGCGCGAGGTCGAATTCTTCCAGGATGCCCGCGATGGTATCGGCCAGGTCGCCCTGATGGAACTGACGCGCCGACAGGTTGACCGCGACGCGCGTGGGCACGCCTTCACGTTCGCAGCGCTTGGCCTGCGCACATGCTTCGCGCAGTACCCATTCGCCGATCTCGATGATCATGCCGTTTTCTTCCGCGAGCGGCACGAACTGCGCCGGGGACACCAGGCCGAATTCCGGATGCCGCCAGCGTATCAAGGCTTCGATGCCATGGATCCTGCCGGTCGCGCCATCGATCTGCGGCTGGTAGTGCAGCATCAATTCCTTGCGCTCGACGGCCCAGCGCATCGCGCTTTCCAGGCGCAGGCGCTGCATCATGGATGCGTTCATGTCCTCGGTGAAGAACTGGAAGTTGTTGCGCCCCATGTCCTTCGCGCGATAGAGCGCGATGTCGGCGTTCCTGACGAGGGCTTCCGCATCGCCGGCGTCGCCCGGATAGAGCGTGACGCCCATGCTGGTCGTCACATACAGTTCGTGGCCGTACAGGTGGAATGGCTCCTTCAGGATCTCGGCCAGTTTCTCTGCCAGCCGGGCCACTTCCTCCGGATGTGACATCGCCAGCGCGAGCACGGCGAATTCGTCGCCGCCCATGCGGGCCAGCGTGTCGCCCTGGCGCATCGCCGCGAGCAGGCGCGCCGCCACGGCTTTCAGCAGCGCATCGCCAATGTCGTGACCGAGCGTGTCGTTGACCGTCTTGAAGCGGTCCAGATCCAGCAGCATGAGCGCGAATGCATTGTCCGCGCGGTGACGCAGCGCCGCGGCCTGATGCAGGCGGTCGTTGAACAGGCGGCGGTTGGGCAGGCCGGTGAGCGGATCGTGGAATGCCAGGTGGCGGATGGTCTGTTCGGTCTGCTTGCGTTCGCTGATGTCTTCGGTGATCGCGACGAAATGGCTGACTTCGCCATTCTCATCCTTGAGCGGCGAGATGGTTTCCAGGCACCAGTAGGTATCGCCGTTCTTCTTCGTGTTGTGCAGCTCGCCCGTCCATTCCTTGCCGGACAGGATGGTGTCCCACATGCGCTTGTGCGTCTCCGGATGGGTTGCTCCGGAGCGCAGGACGCGCGGCGTCTTGCCGAGGATCTCCTCCGGCTGGTACCCGGTGATCCGTGAGAACCAGGGATTGATGTACTCGATCACGCCATTGCGGTCGGTGATCATAACGGCGTTGGCACTTTGTTCAACCGCGCGCGACAGCTTGCGCAGGTTCGCTTCCGTGTTCTTGCGCTGCGTTTCGCGCTCGATATTTTCCAGCGCGAAGGAGAGGTCGTGCGTCATTTCCTCCAGCAGCCGCAGCTGCGCGGCGTCGAACACGCCCGACTCGTACGCGTACAGACTGAACATGCCTACGGCACGGCCCTGCACCCGCAACTGGAGGAACACATGCGACTGGTAGCCGGCCGACAGGGCCTGGGGGCAGACCGTCGATGCTCTGCCGGCGTCCTGTACGCCGGCCATGCACAGCTTCGGCGTGGCACCGCGCAGCGAGCGGATGTTTTCCGACATGCAGGCATGGATGGTGTCGTCGCATTCCGGCATGTCGTTGCCGGTGCTGCACTTCGCCTTCCAATGCCAGATTCCGGTGTTCGCGTCGATCAGTGCGATGCGCGCCAGCGGAAAGCCACCGAGCTCGACCGCCACGCGGCAGATTTCCTCGAGCAAGGCATCGCGGTCGGCAATCCGGACGATGGCGGCATTGGTATGGCTCAGCACGCTATACAGCCGGCTGGTCTGCACGGCAGCGTCCTGTGCATGCTGGCGTTCGGCGATTTCGTCGCTCAAGGCTCGGTTGGCGGCGGCCAGTTCCTCGGTGCGCTGCGCGACTTCGCGGCGCAGACGCAAGGGCTGCTTGAACGTAGTGTGCGCTGAATAGGCGGACAGGATGGAAAACAGCAGCACGGCAAAGGCGGCGGTCACCAGGAGGCGATACTCCACCCAGCCGTCGCCGGGCGCGATGGCGAGATGCCACCGTCCGTTGGGAAGCTCTAGCGCGCGCACGACCGGATGGCGCAGCGGATTCTCTCCCGACCGGGCGAACACTTCGTCCGTACCGGTGACGGGATTCGCACGCGCCAGCTCGTACTGATAACCGGAGTCGACAAGCGCGGACAGGCGGCTCCGCTTGAGCAGGTCCTGCACTCTGATCACCGCGATGGCGAATCCCCAGAAGTGGTCCGCGCCGGACGCCGAGGGAAGGAATACCGGCAACCTGCCGACGACGGCTTGTCCGCCCTGGCGCTGCTCGAAAGGGCCGGCCAGTGTCAGCGCCCGGGTTTTCAGCGCGAGGATGGCTTCCCTGTTGTGGCCCGCTTCCTTGAGCACGTCATGCCCGATCAGGATGGCATTGCCGACGAAAGGCGCGACCTGCGAAATGACGCCGTCCTTTGCCATTTCCAGGCTGTCAATATCGCCATACTGCTGCAGCATTTCCGTTGCCAGCGCATCAAAATCCGTCATCCTGCCGCCGGATTGCCGTACCAGCGCGGCGAGGGCATAGGTGCTGGAAAGGCTGCGGCTGAGCCGGCCCTCGATCAGCGATGCCTGGTCGGCGGCGATCCGCTCCACCTCGGTCCGCTCGTGCATCGCGTGCAAGTGGAGATACAGGCCGGCAAACGCGCTACCAATCAGCGCCGCGCCGACAAAGGCGAGCGCAGTGAAAACGCGCAGGCGCATGCGCAGGCTTGCTTCGCTGTGCGCCTGGGCCATCAGGGCCGCAACCATTCGATTCATGCTATTTCAGTTCCAATTTCCTGCAGGGCGCCGGCTCAATGGGCCTCGAGCTGCGGCACCCGGGCGTTCGCTGCCGGCAGTGCGGCCGGCTTGTTTTCCTTGATGCGTACCGGCGCGGCCACATGCTCGAGCCGGAACACGCTCACGATCTGCGCGAGTTCCGCCGCCTGGTGCTGCAATGCGTCCGCCGTGGCCGCTTCTTCCTCCACCAGCGCCGCATTGCGCTGCGTGACCTGGTCCATCTGCGCGATCGCCTTGTTCACCTGTTCAATGCCGGAACTCTGTTCCTCGCTGGCGGCCGTGATCTCGGCCATGATGTCGGTCACGCGCTTGACGCTGGTGACGATCTCTTTCATCGTCGTGCCGGCCTCATCGACCAGTTTTGCGCCGGTGTCGATCTTCTCCACCGAATCGGCGATCAGGTCCTTGATTTCCTTCGCGGCCGATGCAGAACGCTGCGCCAGCTGGCGCACTTCCGACGCGACGACCGCAAAGCCCCGGCCTTGCTCGCCTGCGCGCGCGGCTTCCACGGCGGCGTTGAGCGCGAGGATGTTGGTCTGGAATGCGATGCCGTCGATGACGCTGATGATGTCGACGATCTTCTTAGCGGAATCGTTGATCGAGCCCATGGTGCCGACCACTTCCGACACCACCGCGCCGCCCTTGACGGCGACCTCAGAGGCGGACACGGCGAGCAGGTTGGCCTGGTGCGCATGGTCGGCGTTCTGCTTGACGGTACCGGTCAGCTGCTCCATGGCGGATGCCGTTTCCTCCAGAGAGGCTGCTTCCTGTTCGGTGCGTGCGGCGAGGTCCAGGTTGGCGCTCGCGATCTGCGAAGAGGCGGCGGCGATGGTATCGGTGCCCATGCGGACCTTGCCGACGATGGTCTGCAGGTCGTTGTTCATTTCCTTGAGCGCACTCAGCAACTGTCCGGTTTCATCGCTGGTCGTGACCTCGATCCTGCTGGTCAGGTCGCCGGAGGCAACGGTGTGCGCGATTCCCACGGCCGTGCGCAGCGGGCGGGTGATGCTGCGCGCGATCACCAGGCAGATGGCCAGCAGTACGCTGGCAAGGGCGAGCGCGCCGATTGAAAAGCTGATCAGGCGGTTGATGAAGGTTTCCTGGACATTGTCGAGATAGACGCCTGAGCCGACGACCCAGCCCCACGGCGCGAAGCCCTTCACATAGGAGACCTTCTGACCGAGCTCGGTGCTGGCGGGCTTGTTCCAGGAGTAGAACACATAGCCGTCGCCGCGTTCTTTCACGACATTCACCATTTCGATGAACAGCTGCTTGCCGGTCGGGTCCTTGTTGTCGGCGAGGTCCTGGCCTTCGAGCTCAGGCTTGAACGGGTGCATGACCATGCGCGGCTGCATGTCGTTGATCCAGAAATACTCCTTGCCGCTGTAGCGCATGGCCCTGATGCTGTCCTTCGCACGGGCCTTCGCCTCGTCTTCGCTCAGCTTGCCATCCGCGGCGAGCTTCTGGTAGTACTCGAGGAGGCCGTAGGCCGATTCCACCGTCTGCCGCACGCTGGTCTTGCGCTCTTCCAGGATCAGCGAACGTTCTGACTTCAGGAAAAGCGCGGTCTGGACAATCATGCCCAGTGCCGCGCAGGCGGCGAGCAGCCATAGCTTCTTCGCAATGTTCAGCTGCATCAGCTTGTCGATCTTGTTCATTGTTGTTCCCTCATTCGAACCACGGCGGCTTGTGGCCAGCGTGGCAATGCTTCATCAAAAATGCACAGTCATTAATTCCGTCACTCAGGCAGCTATGCGGGTATCGGGATCCGGATGGAAACCGGCCAGGAGCCTGCCCAGGTCGAGCAGTGTCATGGTCCGGCGTCCGATGGAAATGTTGACGATCGCACTCGGTACGCCACCCGGCGGCGCATCGACCGGCGCATTGCCTGCGAACGTGACGACATCGATCACGCAGTCGACGGCAATCGCGACCTGACGCCCCTGGTGCCGCAGGACGATGACGTCAGCCAGCCTGCCGTTGTCGGCGCCGCCGTGCAGCAGGGCATGCATGTCGGCGACCGGAATCTGGTGCCCGTCCAGGTTCAGCAGGCCGGTCACCATGGCGGGCGGGTTGTCGAGCCTGGCAATGCTGTCGATGCTGCAGAGTTCCTGCACGCTTCCCAGCGTGATGCCGTACTCGCTGTCGCCGAGCCGGAACACCAGGAAGTCCTGCTTCCCACAGACCACGGAAGGCGGTGCGGCGGTACCTGGTGCTTCTGCCGGGCAGTGGCTTGGTTTCATCCGTTCTTTCCTTTCCAGTATCAGGACGGAGCAGATGCTCCGTGATATACCGTCATGCCACGATAGCCAGCCGGGTGCGGCCCTCCGTCAGCAGCCGGGTGGCATTGTCGGCGGTCATGGGCCTGCCGAGCAGGTAACCCTGTCCGACCATTCCCTTGTAGGCCTTCAGCAGCCCGAGCTGCGCCTCCGTCTCGATGCCTTCCGCGACCACGCGCAGCCCGAGCTTGCCGGCCATTGCCACAATCGCGCTGACGATTGCCGCATCATCGGACCCTGGGGTCAGGTCGCGGATGAAGGAGCGGTCCACCTTCAGGCTGTGGATCGGCAGCTTCTTCAAGTAGGCCAGCGATGAGTAGCCGGTACCGAAATCGTCGATCGAGAACTGGACACCGAGTTCGGCGAGGTGGTGCATGATCTCGATGCTGGCGTCGAGGTTCTGCATCACCACGGTCTCCGTGATCTCGAGCTCGAGACAGAAGTGCGGCAGGCCGCTCGAGCGCAGGGCGGCGGCGATCTGGTCGGCGAGGTCGGAGGACTGGAACTGACGGCCGGACAGGTTGACGGCCATCAGGCGGTGTCCTGGAAATTCCTTGCGCCATACCTGGGCCTGGGCGCAGGCGGTGCGCAAGACCCATTCGCCGATGGGCACGATCAGGCCTGTTTCCTCCGCGATGCTGAGGAAGGCGTCGGGTGCGAGCAGGCCGCGCTCCGGATGGCGCCAGCGGAGCAGGGCTTCGAAACCGACCAGCTTGCCGCTCTCGCAGTCGAACTGTGGCTGGTACTGCAGTTCCATCTGGTTGCGTTCCAGCGCCTTGTGAAGCGCCGTTTCCATGAGCAGCCGCTGGCTTGCCTGCGTGCCGAGGCCTTCGTCGTACAGCTCATACCAGGAGCCGCCCGATCCCTTGGCGCGGTACATTGCCATGTCGGCGTTCTTGAGCAGTAGCTCGATGGTATTGCCGTCGTCCGGATAAACGCTGATGCCGATGCTGACAGAGACATAGACATCCTCGCCGTCGAGACGGAAGGGCGGACGGAATGCGTCGAGGATCTTCTGTGCCACATTGGCGGCATGTTTTGGGCTGGCGATTTCGCTCAGAACGACGGTGAATTCATCGCCGCCCATGCGCGCCACCGTGTCGGTTTCCCGGATGCTGCCGCGCAGGCGGTGCGCCACCTGCTGCAGCAGCTGATCGCCGGCGTCGTGGCCCATGCTGTCGTTGATCAGCTTGAAGCGGTCGAGGTCGAGGAACATGACGGCGAAATGCTGTTCTTGGTGGCGTTTGGCCATGCCCATGACCTGGTTCAGGCGGTCGGTGAACAGCACGCGGTTGGGCAGGTCGGTCAGCTGGTCGTAATAGACCTGGTGCAGGATGCGTTCCTCGGCTGACTTGCGCTCGGAGATGTCGCTGAAGACTCCGACGAAGTTGGTGACATTGCCATGTTCGTCCGTCACGCGGCTGATGTTGAGCCACTGCGGGTAGATGTCGCCATTCTTGCGGATGTTCCAGACCTCGCCCTGCCACTTGCCGCAGGCATCGATGGTGCGCCACATCTCGTCGTAGAACTCGCGCGTCTGGCGGCCCGAGCTGAGCAGGCGTGGATTGCGCCCGATCACTTCCTCCTGGATGTATCCGGTGATGGCCGTGAACGCGCTGTTGACCGTGAGGATATCGCCGTCGGCGTCGGTGATCGCGATGCCTTCGAGCGAGTTGCCGAAGGCATGGTTGGCGAGCCGCATCGACGTTTCCGCCTGCTTGCGCCGCGATATGTCGCGCACGGTCAGCTGCACCACGCTCTTGTCGCCGAGGTGGGCGACGTCGATGGCGAGGTCCGCCGGGAATTCCTTGCCATCCAGCGAGCGGAACTGCCATTCGCAACGCTGGGCGCCGCTGCGGATGCTCTCCTCGATCATGGCGCGAAGGCCGGGGGCAGATTCGTCGCCGTTCGGCTGTTGCGCGGGCTGCAGCGCGTCGAGGTCGGGTCCGGATCCCGCTTGCCCGGACGGAATGTCGGAAATGGCGAACATGCGGATTGCTGCGCGGTTCACCTCCGTCACATGGCCGTTCTCCAGCATGATGACCCCATCGTTGCTGCTTTCGAACAGCGTACGGAAGCGCGTATGCTTCTCGTCAAGCTGTGCGGTCTTGCGGCGATGTTCCGCGGATTCGCGATACGTCATCCAGCCGATCAGGCAGAAAAGTATCGTGGCCAGCACGCACATGCCGAACAGGGTGTCGCGCACCGCACGGTTGCTGCCGATCGCCTGCTCATGTTCGAGGCGCGCAGATTCGGCGACTTGCGGAAGGACCTGCTGCACGTTCGTCAGCAGGCTGTTGAACAAGGGGAGGGTGTCGGTGGTGTGGAAGCGGTAGGCACGCTCCACATCGTTGCTCATCAGCGTGAGCGAATGTTCGCGGCTCGCCGCGAGGCGCGCATACTGGTAGGCGACCTGGTCCCACTGGTCATGATGTTCGCCCGCAGTCCGCAGATGCTCCAGCGTCTGCCGGATCTCGGCATCCGTCCTGGCGAGGACAGCCTTGTCCGCCGCGGTAAGTTGCTGCTTCTTGAGAGCGTCGAGGAAGAGCGCCTGGGAGCGCAACAGCATCTTCTCGGTATCGGACACCTGCCGCAGGCTTTCACCGCCGGCCTGGTACAGGCGGTCGATGTGGTTCGCGCCTTCGTACAAGCCCCACCATCCGAGATTGCCGACAAAGAAACCGGACGCGGCGCCGACGAGGAACATGATCAACAGCAGGTTCGAGACGATCAGCTTTCTCATCGGGCCTTCCCTCGGCAGTGATTGTTGTTGTGGTGCTGCTGACGCAATCCGGGAGCAGCTTCCGAAAAGGCGGGCCTGTGTGTGCTCGCCGTGCCGCTTCTCTTGTCGGAATCGCCTTTATTTGATCTGGGAGACCATGTAGTCGACCGCTGCGATCACATCGGCGTCAGTCAGGCTGCTGTTGCCGCCCCGTGCCGGCATCAGGTTCTTGCCTTTCAATGCGCTGGTATACAAGGCCTGCATGCCGGAATGAATACGCGGCTCCCACGCCACCTTGTCACCGAACTTCGGTGACCCTGCAGCGCCCGTTGCATGGCATGCCCAGCAGGTCGAGTCATATACCGCCTTGCCGTTTGCCGCCATGGACTGTCCCACCAGCGTCAGCATTGCGGCTAAAAGCGCGACGTATAACAGACTCAACTTCATACTCTCTCCTAGGTTTAACTGGTCTTGTATGGCCCTGCGGAGGCTGGGCCGTTAATAGAATGCAATCGAGCAGCAATTAATGTGCCAAGGATCGGACGCCTGTCGATGAAGTGCATTTGCTGGAAGGCGAGCGGATGAGGTCGAGGGCAGGCGACGCGCGGCGTCCTGAGTCGGCGGCATCATGCGCGTTGACAGAACAGAATGGACGCTTGCGGTTGCGGCAACGATGCGGGTGCCGTTGCATGAGCGCACGCGACGGTCTCCGGATCGCATCCGTGCCTCTGCCTGCGGAGGTTCACGCGCGACATGATTCTCTCCAGTGGTCCTATGCGTTCCCGAAACTGAGAAGCCGATCTTGCTTTATCCCAATCCCGGGAATGGTGCAGCGGGCGTGATGAGAGGGGAGTGGGCATTGCATCGTGCCGATCAGGTGTTCCCTGCCATCGCCATGTGCTGCAACGGCTTCAGACCATCAGATCAGGCCGTTTTTCGCAGCATGGAACCAAACTTGCTTGAAGCGCTTTTGAACATGCGCCGCGTCTGATTTAACGGGATTGCAGGTAGCCGAAATATCAATCGACAAGAAAAACCAATGGACGATGTGAAGGGAGGAGAAAAAAGCCTTGGACAGCCATTTCCCGGTCGTTTCGAGGAGAGAGAGGACTTCATGGAACGGCAAGATGCCGACAATGACAAGGGGTTTGCCGCCGTATCCGCGACATCGTTCTGGATCGGCGTGGCAATTGCCGGCATCGTGCTGCTGGGGGGCATAGAGTATCTGGAAACGGGTGTCCTGTCGTCCGGCACGCGGATCGACGACCTGTTCATTTTCAGGCTGTCCGGATACGCCAACCTGCTGCTGATCAGTTCCACGATCCTTTACGTCGGCCAGCTTTGGAGCACTTCCGAGACGATCGGGCGCTGGGCTTCCGGCCTGGCGTTGCTCGGGGCAACGGTGTCGATCACGTCTCTGCTGTGGCGATGGTTCGAAACGTATTTCCTGCATCGCGTCGGGCACGTGCCACTCGACAGCCTGTACGACACGATGACCTTGCTGTGCGCCGTGACGGTTCTCATCTATCTCGTCATGGAGCGTGTCTATCGGGCGCGGACCGCCGGCCCCTTCGTGATGCTGATCGTGCTCGTGGCAGTGCTGTTCCAGATCTGGCTATCCGCGCACGACGAAGCGATCTCGGGCAACCACCTCCATGTGCTGAAGAGCTACTGGATGTATGCGCACGTGCTCGGAAGTATTGTCGGTTACGCTGCGTACGCCGTCGCGGCATTCATGGCCGCGGGCTATCTGGCAAGGGAGCGGGCTGAATCGCGCGGACAGACCACGGGCTTCGCAATGACCGCGCTGCCGGAACGTGGCTTCATGGACGACATCTCGGGCAAGGCAATGCTGCTTGGCTTCCCCGTCTTCTGCGTCGCAACCGCCTTGGGACTCGTGTGGTTGTACGAGGTGCGCGGCGGGCACTGGATGTGGGAGCCGATGGTCACCTGGGCATTGTTCGTCTGCCTCGCCTCTGGGCTGACGGTGTGCCTTCGCCTGCTGCTCAAGCCAGCCGCCGGCACCGCGGCATGGTGGACCGTCGTCGGCTTCGGCCTCACGATCCTCGCCTACACCGGCGCGCAGCGGCTGTCATGGTAGTACGGCCCGGCAAATTCATGATGATGCCAGATTGGCAATGCGCGAATGCAAAGCGGAGCGTGTGAAGCCGGTCATGCGTGCATGACATGACCGCATGACCTGACCTGACCTGGTGCTGCGCTACGTGCAATGCCTACGGCTCTGCGCAGTCCGTCGCATCTTGTGCCGCTCGTTGCGGCATTTGCTGTTGCTGCGTTTGCATGCCGAAGCGGCACCTGCACCTTGGCAAGCCATCTTGCACTTGGGCAGCGGCGGGCTCATCATGGCGGATTCGGAGCAAAACCTTCCTGTGGTCCCTGCGGACACGGAATGACATTATGGATATCAAGCTGGTCAAATGATTTCAATACGCAAATTCATGAACGCACTGCGCGGTCCTGGCGTCCAACCGGATGCGCCTGCGCTCGGTGCGGTCCCGGGCACCGGGACGGACACGGAAGCCCGGGCTGCCCAGCCCCCTCGCCGGCCCGCGTTCGCGTTCTCGGTGAGGGCAAAGGGCCTGGTGGTCTTTGGCACATTGATTACTTATGCGGTCATTATCGCGCTCTTCGCCTTTCACCAGAAGAACCTGTTGCAGCGCGATTTCGATGAGATCCAACAGTCGCTGGAGGTCGACGCGATGCTGAAACAGGCCGACACTGCCGCCTTTCACGCCGTCATGGCGGTGTTCGCCAACGTCGATTCGCCGGATCGCGAAGCGGGCATGCAGCGCATCCTGATGCATTACCAGATGGTGCGTACCATGCAGGCGCAGCTGAAGGAGCGCATGCCGGGCTTCGACATCAGCCTGACCGGCGTCAATGCGGCACTGGCCGAAGCCGACAAGGATCCTTCCCGTGCGGCCATGACCCAGCTGATCGTCGAGCTGGTGAAGACCAAGAACGAATTCACTGCGCTGGCCGACCGCTCGCAAATCGCACGGCAGCGCATGTCGGAACGCTATCGCCTGCAGACCGACTCGGTCGCCATGACGACGCTGATGATGGGCATGATGGGCCTTGCGCTGCTGGGCGCGATCAGCGGCCTGTTCTTCAAACGGCTCACGGAAGACCTGCGCACCCTGCAGACCCGTGCACTGGAGATCGTCAATGGCTATCGAGGTGAGCCGATTCCGATCAAGCGTCACGACGAAGTCGGCCAGCTGATGACGGCGGTGAATAGCATGGCAACCATTCTCGACAAGCGCGAGAAGGAGCTCATCGTCGAGCGCCAGAAATATTTCCACCAGGAGAAGATGGCAGCGATCGGCGCGCTGGCGGCCGGTGTTGCGCACGAGATTGGCAACCCGATCGCGGCGATCGCCGGCATCGCACAGGACATGGCCGAGCGCCGCACGGAAGGCCTCGGTGCCTGCAACAGCGAGCACTGCCGGCCGTGCCGGCCCGACCTGATCCAGCTGCAGACCGAGCGCCTGGCGGCGATCACGCGCGAGATTTCCGAATTCGCGTCGCCCCAACCGGCCGAGCCGCAGCTGCTGGACCTGAATGCGCAACTGCGCAGCACGGCCAGCCTGATCCGTTACGACAAGCGACTGCGCCGCGTAGAATTGCGGCTCGACCTCGACCATTACCTGCCTGCGATCTACGGTGTGGCCGACCAGGTCACGCAGGTCATCATGAACCTGCTGATCAACGCCATGGACGCGCTTGATCCGGTGATGGACCGGCCCCCGACCATCGTCATCACGACGAAGCCGGATGGCGAGCGCGTCTGCATGACGGTGGAAGACAACGGCCCCGGCATGGAGAAGGAAGTGCTTGAGCGCGTGTTCGAGGCCTTCTTCACCACCAAGCCCGCCGGCAAGGGAACCGGCCTGGGATTGTCCCTGTGCTATTCCATCATGCAAAAGCATGGCGGCAGCATTGACATCGATTCCGTGCCTGGCAAGGGCACTCGTGTACTCGTTTACTTTCCGATAAATGAAACAGCCTAACGACGTTTTAATGAAATCCCTGGAGGTGCTGGTCGTCGACGACGAGCCGGCCATCCGCCAGATCCTGGCCGCGCACCTGAGCAAGTCCGGTTGCAGCGTGTGTCAGGCCGCCAACGGCACGGAAGCCTTCGAGCGCCTGTCGAAGGGGGACATCGACGTTGCGATCAGCGACATCAAGATGCCGGACTTCACCGGCATCGAACTGGTGCGGCGCGCCCGCGCTGCCGGCATCGAAACCAACTTCATCATGATGACGGCCTACGCCTCGGTCGATACCGCGATCGAGGCGATCAAGGCCGGCGCATCCGACTACATGATCAAGCCGGTGCGCAACGAGGAAGTGCTGCACCGCCTGATGAAGGTGCGCGACATGCGCCGGCTCAGTTCGGAAAACCGCGTGCTGCGCAACCTGGTGATGGGATCCGGTGAAGAGCGCTTCACCTTCACCTCGCCGTCCATGAAGGAACTGGAACGCATGATCGCCAAGGTGGCGCCTACCGACAGCACCGTGCTGGTGACGGGCGAAAGCGGCACCGGCAAGGGCGTGATCGCGCGCCAGATCCACCAGAACAGCTTGCGCGCGGACGGTCCGTTCATTCCCGTCAATTGCGGCGCGATTCCCGAGAACCTGATGGAGAGCGAGCTGTTCGGCCACATCAAGGGCTCCTTCACCGGTGCGGACAAGGCGCGCAAGGGCCTCTTCCTCGAGGCCGACAAGGGCACCATCTTCCTTGACGAGATCGGCGAACTGCCGCTGGCGCTGCAGGTCAAGCTGCTGCATGTGATCGAGGAAAAGACCGTGCGCCCGGTCGGCGGCGAACAGGCCAAACGCGCCGACGTGCGCATCATCGCTGCCACCAACCGCGACCTGCCGCAGATGGTCGCGGAAGGCAGATTCCGTGAAGACCTGTACTTCCGTCTGTCCGTATTCCATGTCCACACGCCGCCGCTGCGCGAGCGCCGCCAGGATATCCCCGGGCTGGTGCGATTCTTGCTGGCAAAAGGAGCAAAACGTCTGAACAGCGCTGGCGAGCTTGCCATTGATCCGGACGTTGAGGAAATCCTGAGTGCCTATGACTGGCCCGGGAACGTACGGGAGATGGAAAACGTGGTTGATCGAGCACTGATACTGGCTGATGAAGGGCACATCACTCGCGCCGACCTGCCGCCGCAGATTGCACGTATTGCGCCGGCCGGCAAGAATGGTGTTGCATTGTCCGAATCCGGCGACAGCTTGCGCGAGCAGGTGCGCCGCTTCGAGAGCTCCGTGATTTCCAAGGCCATCGCCGATGCCGGCGGTGACCGGCGCGCGGCAGCGCAGAAGCTGGGCATCGGCTTGTCCAGCCTGTATCGCAAGCTGGAGGAATACGAAGCACTCGGCCTGCTGCCGGACGGCGGGGAGACCCGCCAGGTGCAACGCTGAGGCATCGGAGCGCGGGAGAGCCGAAGGCCGCGCTTTCGGCATTCGCTATTGCAGCACCGCTTTCCCGTGAATCCCGCAAATGAGAATATCGACCAGAGGGAAATGGAAATGCTCTCTAAACTGAGAATGCATGAGAATGAATTTGCAAGGCTCGCACAGCTTGCCAAGGTTTTTGCCACGCTGCTCGTCGCGATCCTCGCGGTTGGCTACAGCAGCGGACTGTATGCAGCCGTCCCCGCCAGCGGGCAGGATTGCACGGCTGCCGTTGCGCAAGGCTCGAACTGACCGGCGTACGGGCAACAAGCCGCAGGCTTCGCTGCGCTCTCGCGCATATTTCGCATCATCTCCCTGCTCATTCTTCCGCCATGGAAGAATGAGTACTTAAGCCGTCAGAAGATCTTCCATGTCATCCACCTTCGCCCCCCTGAAAAACGACACCTTCCTGCGCGCCCTGTTGCGCCAGCCGACCGACTACACGCCGCTGTGGCTCATGCGCCAGGCAGGCCGCTACCTGCCGGAATACTGCGCCACCCGCAAGCGTGCCGGCTCTTTCCTCGGCCTG